>NZ_JBFUJY010000006.1:0-341494 GCF_056401155.1 Sphingomonas sp. P4_G2
CCCCCACCCGACCTCCCATAGAATATCCTGATTGGGAGGYCGGGTGGGGGAGCGGGCYGGCACCGCGACCGTTTCAGCTTTGCTGAAACAGACTCTAGAAGGCAACATACCGGTGCAACGCGATGGTGGAGAAGAGTGAATGCGTAAAGCGATCCTGCTGACGGCAGCCCTGATGGTGACGGGGTGCGCGACCGCGCCCGCCTCCTTCCCCACCGAAGTGACTCGCTATCGCGCCGATGAGGTCGGCCGCGGGACGATCGCCCTGGTGCCCGATGAGGGCATCGATAATGGTCCCGAATATCAGGCCTATGCCCTGGCGGTCGGCGATGCCTTGGCCAAGCAAGGCTATACCCTGGTCCCCGACGGGTCGAAGAGCGTCTATGTCGCCAAGATCGGCTTCCATACCGAGGCGCGTCCGGTCCGCGAGCGCTCGCCGTTCAGGATCGGCCTGGGCGGTGGGACGTGGAGCGGCAATGGCGGCGGCGGTGGCGTCGGGCTGGGCGGCGGCGTCTCGTTCCCGATCGGCCGCGGGCGGGATCGCGAGGACGCGCTGAGCATGCTGTCGGTCAAGATCAACCAGCGCCAGGGCGATCTCGGCGTGTGGGAAGGCCGCGCCCAGTCGCGCGCGATCGGCGTGGTCGGCAATGCGGTCGCGGACAAGGTCGCGCCGAAATTGGCGACCGCCTTGTTCACCGGGTTCCCTGGCGAGTCGGGCCGGACTATCGAAGTCAAATGACCGATTCCCTTCCTGCCATCACCGCCGCGTTCGACGGCGGCAATATCCGCGTTGTCGAGATCCAGGGCGACCGCGTCGACCTGGAAATAGCCAAGGACCATCTGTCCGATTTCTATCAATGGTTCTCGTTCCGCGTCGCCAATGCGGCCGGGCGTAAGCTGACCTTCCGCATCTTGAATGCGGGCAAATCGGCCTATCCGTTCGGCTGGCCGGGTTATAAGGCACGCGCCTCTACCGACCGCGTCCACTGGCGGATGGTCCCCACGCGCTACGACAACGGCGTGCTCGAATTCGACTGGCAGTCGGATGCGCAGGTCGCCTGGTTCGCCTATTTCGCGCCCTACACGATGGAACGGCATGAGGATCTGATCGCGACCTATGCCGCCAAGCCCGGCGTGACGCACCGCGAGCTCGGCCATACGCTTGACGGGCGCGCGATCGACTTGCTGACCATCGGCACGGGCGACAAGCCGGTCTGGCTCTATGCCCGTCAGCATCCGGGCGAGAGCATGGCCGAATGGTGGATGGAAGGCGCTCTCGAGTGGCTGACCAGCCCCGCGGCGGATGCGGTCAAGGCCAAGTGCACGTTCTACGTCGTGCCCAACATGAACCCCGACGGCACGTTCCGTGGGCACCTTCGGACCAATGCTGCGGGGATCAATCTCAACCGCGAATGGCACGAGCCGACGATGGCGAAGAGCCCCGAGGTGAAGCTGGTCCGCGACGCGATGGACGCGACCGGGGTCAAGCTCGCGATGGACGTCCATGGCGACGAGGCGATCCCGGCCAATTTCCTGGCCGGCTATGAAGGCATTCCGAGCTGGACAGACGCATTCGGCGAGAAATTCTACGATTTCGGCCGGCGCCTCGCGGCGCGCACGCCCGAATTCCAGACCGCCAAAGGCTATGAAAAGTCCGCTCCGGGCAAGGCCAATCTGACGATGTCGACCAACCAGCTCGCCGAGCGGTTCGGCGCGGTGTCGATGACCCTGGAAATGCCGTTCAAGGACCACGACCCCAATCCCGACCTCGAATTCGGCTGGTCGCCGGATCGGTGCAAGGTCCTGGCGGTAGCGTGCCTGGAAACGATCGAAGAAGTGATCGACGGAATCTGATCGGGAAAACGCGGTGCTTGCGGGCGCCCTCGCCTCCTGGGTTGGAGACTCATATTCCTACAGTCATCCCCGCGACAGCGGGGACCCATCTCCTGCTCGCTCCAACCTGACAAACAGCCGAGGCGCGCGTGACTTCTCTCCGAGATGGGTCCCCGCTGTCGCGGGGATGACGAGTTTGGAAATGGATCGCTTCAGAACAGCGACTTATTTGGGTTCTCAACCTACCCGAACAACTCCGCGAGGAAGTCGCTGGCGGCTTTCCAACTGCGACGGTCGGCACGTTCCTCATAGGCAACGCCGGGTCGCGTCGGTGCCGTGCCGTGCTTGCGATCGATATCGGTAAAGGCGTGACCGGCAGTCCCATAAGCGTGGATCTGCCAATCAGCCTCGCCATCGCTCAATTCCTTGCCCAAACCGACCATCACGTCGGGCGGCACGATCGGGTCTTCCCAGCCGTGGCAGACCAGGACCTTGGCCTTGATCGGGGTAACGCTGGCGTAATCGGGCTTGTCGTAGACGCCGTGAAACGACACCACGCCCAGCACGTCGAACCCGGCGCGGGCCACGTCGAGCGCGCACTTGCCGCCGAAGCAATAGCCATAGACCGCGGTCCTCGCCGGATCGACCAGCTGGAAACCCTTGAGCACGTCGAGCGACGCCTTCAACCGGTCGCGCAGCAGACCGCGATCGGCGTTTAACTCGTTCATATATTCGGCCGGATTTTCCGAGGCGAAGGTCTTGCGCCGCCCCTGCCCGAACACGTCGGCGACGAAGCCGACATAGCCGAGCTTGGCGATATTCTCGGCGGTGACGCTGTCCGATTCCTTCTGGCCCAGCACGTTGGGCACGACCATCACCCCCGGCCGCGCGGTCTCGACCTCATCGTCATAGGCGAACACGCCTTCGAACGGGCCGCCCGGGCCGTCATACACCATGGGTTGCCGCACGATCGCCATGACTCGCTCTCCAGGTTTGCCGTTACGGCCCGAAGCGCTACAGAGCCGCCCGATCCCCCGCAAGGAGTAGCTTCGTGCCCATGCTCGTCCTGATCCGCCACGGCCAGTCGGCCTGGAACCTCGAAAACCGCTTCACCGGCTGGTGGGATGTCGACGTGACCGAAAAGGGCGCCGAGGAAGCGCGGCTGGCCGGCGAGTTGATGGCGGCCAAGGGTCTCGATTTCGACATGTGCTTCACCTCGCTCCAGACGCGCGCGATCAAGACGCTCGACCTCGCCCTCGAGGCGATGGGGCGGCTGTGGCTGCCGGTCGAGAAGGACTGGCGGCTGAACGAGCGGCATTATGGCGGGCTGACCGGGCTCAACAAGGCCGAGACCGCCGCGAAGCACGGCGACGAGCAGGTCCATGTCTGGCGCCGCAGCTTCGATATTCCGCCGCCGCCGTTGGAAGCGGGCAGCGAGTACGATCTATCGAAGGATCGCCGCTACGCCGGCATCGCCATCCCGAACACCGAGAGCCTGAAAGACACGATCGCGCGCGTGCTGCCTTATTGGGAAGGGCGCATCGCCCCGGCGCTCAAGGACGGGCAGCGCGTGCTGATCTCCGCCCACGGCAATTCGCTGCGCGCGTTGGTCAAGCATCTGTCGAACATTCCCGACGATGAGATCACTGGCCTGGAAATCCCGACTGGCCAGCCGATCGTCTACCAGCTGGATGACCAGCTTGCCGCAACCGACCGCTATTATCTCAGCGAGCGGTGACGCGTAGCCGGGCACGCGGCCAGCGCCGTCAATCCTGTTCGCGTGCGCGCCGGTTGAGCAAGTCGCGTTCGCGCCGGTTGCCGGCGAGCGCGGCGGCCGCTTCGAATGCCGCCCGCGCCTCCTCGTGACGCCCCAGGCGCCGCAACAAATCGCCGCGCACGCTCGGCAGCAAATGATAGCCTTTCAGCTCGGGCGCATCGGCGATGCGGTCAAGGATGGCGAGCCCCGAGGCGGGTCCCTCCGCCATGCCCACCGCTATCGCGCGGTTGAGTTCGACGATCGGCGATCGGGTAACCGCGGACAATTCTGCATAGAGCAATGCGATGCGCAGCCAGTCGGTTTCGGCGGCACGCGCGGCGCGCGCATGGCAGGCGACGATCGCCGCCTGCAGCGTGTAGAACCCGTTTATACCGCCCAATTCCTCGGCCTGTGCCAGTGATCGCATCCCGCGCTGAATCTGGGCGCGGTCCCATAAAGTGCGATCCTGATCGAGCAGCAGGATCGGCTCACCGGCCGGATCGATCCGGGCCGCGGTGCGCGAGGCGTTGAGTTCCATCAAGGCGAGCAGTCCGTGCGCTTCGGGCTGGTGCGGAGCGATGGCGACGACCACGCGCGCCAGCCGCAACGCCTCGCTGCACAGGTCGGGGCGCAACCAATCATCGCCGCGCGCCGCGGTATAGCCTTCGTTGAAGATCAGATAGATGACCTCGAGCACCGACGATAATCGTTCGGCAAGTTCGTCGCCGCGCGGCGTCTCATAGGCGAGACCCGAGTCGGACAAAGTTCGTTTGGCGCGGACGATCCGCTGCGCAACGGTCGCCTCGGAGACCAGGAATGCCCGCGCGATCTCGGCCGTGGTCAGCCCGCAGATCATCCGCAACGCCAGCGCAGGCCGGGTGTCATAGGGTAGAAGCGGATGGCAAGCGGTGAAGATCAGCCGCAGCATCTCGTCTCCGATATCATCGTCGAGAAATGCGTCGTAATCGGGTGTCTCCGCTTGCTCCTGCTCCAGTTCGTGCAGGAGGAATGCGTGATTGCGGTCGAGCATCGGCAATCGCCGGATGTGATCGACCGCCAACCGCCGGGCGGTCGTCATCAGCCAGGCCCCCGATCGTTCGGGCACGCCCGTCAGCGGCCAGCGCTCGATCGCGGCGAGCAAGGCGTCCTGGGTCAGCTCCTCGGCCAGCGGCACGTCGCGCAGCATCCGCGCCAGGCTGGTGATTAGCCGGGGCTGCTCGATCCGCCAGACGGCCAGGATCGAGCGATGTGCGTCGGCGGCCGTCACGGCCGCCGACGCTGCAAAGGTCGCGACGCGATCAAGCCGTGGGCGGACCGGCGAACGCGCGGACTTCGCATGTGCCTTCCCAGCCGGGCATATGATCCTTGTGGAGCTGCATGAATTCGACCGCCAGTGCGACTGCCTCTTCCTTGCTCGCAAACTCGGAAATTGCGTAGCCGCCAATGACTTCCTTGGCCTCGACGAACGGGCCGTCGAGCACGCTCAACTCGCCGTTCCTGATAGTGATGCGAGCGCCCTGCTCGATCGGCATCAGCCCGCCATTGTCGATCATGCGGCCGGCCTTGATCTCGCGGTCGGCGAGCTTGCCCATGGCTTCGAGAAGCTCGGGCGTCGGATTGCCGTATGTCTCCGACCGCGGCGAGGTGACGATGGACATGAAACGCATCGGAAAACTCCTGGGTCGAGCCGCGGCGCCATCGCCGCGTGATTGCCTCGCCCATTATAGTCGACGAACTGGCAAGGCCGATATCGACAGCGCGGACGCATTTTTCCTATCCCCCGCCCCGGCGAAGGCGCAGCCTCCGGTTGGTCATTGGGAGAATCGCCATGCCGCAATTCGTCATCGAACGGGATATGCCGGGAATCGGCGGCGCCAGCGCCGCCGACCTCAAGGGCGCGTCGCAGACTTCGTGCAGCGTGCTGCGCGACCTCGGCCCCGAAATCCAATGGGTTCACAGCTACGTCACCGACGACAAGATCTACTGCATCTATCGCGCGCCATCCGCCGACCTGATCCGCCAGCATGCCGAGACTGCGGGTTTTCCGGCCAATTCGATCGCCGAGGTGCGCAATGTGATCGATCCGACCACTGCCGATTGAGCCGCGGCGGAGGGATCGACCGCCCGCGACGCGCGTTTCTTCTCCAAGCGTAACGATCGGGCGATCGCCCGAATGGAGAAATCAGATGCAAGCGGGTGGCTACGGGAAGATATTTATCGCGGCGCTGGGCGTCGCCGGCGCGGTGTTGCTGTCACCCTTGGCGTTGGCGCAGAGCACAGCGCCCGCCGCTCCCGTCACCACCACGGCGCCGGCCACCGCCGATCCGGCGCCGCAATCGACGCGCGACGAGAAGCGGAAAGAGACGATCGACGATACCAAGGACGTGGTCAGCCAGCCGGCCAAGGATGTCGGCATCGCCAAGACCAAGATCCCGCCTTCGCTGGTCGAAGCGTCGAATGCGCCCTATTCGCTCGCCGGCCTGAAGACATGCCGACAGATCGCCGATGCGGTGCGCGTGCTCGATGCGGCGCTCGGTCCGGACTACAGCGCGGGCGGTCCCAACGACAAGATGAGCGTAGGCAAGGCGGCGGGCGGGGCGGTAGTCAATTCGCTGATCCCGTTTCGCGGGGTAGTGCGCGAAGTATCGGGCGCCGCCGCTGCCGACCGCCGCCTCGCCGCGGCAACCCAGGCCGGTTTCGCCCGGCGCGGCTTCCTGCGCGGCGTGCATCTGACCCGCGGCTGCAAAGAGGCGTTGTAGTTCTGTCGGGCTAGGATGGTTGCCCTGCCTCGCCCCCTTGGCTAGGGGCGGCGGATGCAACCGCTCGTCGGCATCATCATGGGCTCGACTTCCGACTGGGAGACGATGCGTCATGCTGCCGAGAAGCTCGAAGAACTCGGCGTGCCGCATGAGACCAAGGTGGTCAGCGCGCATCGCACGCCGCAGCGACTTTACGATTACGCCACCAGTGCCGCCGATCGCGGCCTGAAGGTAATCATCGCGGGCGCCGGTGGGGCCGCGCATCTGCCGGGCATGGCGGCATCGATGACGCATTTGCCGGTACTTGGCGTGCCGGTGGAGTCGAAGGCGCTGAAGGGCGCCGACAGCCTCTATTCGATCGTCCAGATGCCGGGCGGCGTGCCCGTCGGTACGCTAGCGATCGGCAAGGCCGGGGCGATCAACGCGGGACTGCTCGCCGCGGCGATCCTCGCGACGAGCGATGAGGCGCTGACCGAGCGGCTCAAGGCGTGGCGCGCGAGACAGACCGACAGCGTCGCGATCGATCCCGAATGACCGCGCTTCCCCCCGGTTCGACGATCGGCATTCTGGGCGGCGGCCAGCTCGGGCGCATGCTGGCCTCGGCCGCGGCCGAGCTCGGCTATCGCACCCACATCCTCGCCCCCGACGCCGAAAGCGTCGCGGCGCAGACCGCCTCCAGCTTCACTCGCGCCGATTATCACAGCCGCATCGTGCTCGATGAAATGGCGGCGCGCTGTGACGTCGTGACCTACGAATTCGAGAATATCGCGATCGAGCCGGTCACCTATCTGGCGACCCAAGTGCCGGTCCACCCGGCCCCGCAAGCGCTCGGCATCGCCCAGGACCGCGCGAGCGAGAAAGCGTTCGTCGACACGATCGGCGGGCGTACCGCGCCGTGGCGGCGCGTCGCCAGCCTCGACGAGTTGCACGCGGCACTCGACGAGATCGGCACGCCGGCGATCCTCAAGACGCTGCGGCTCGGCTATGACGGCAAGGGCCAGGTGCGGATCGCGGCACGCGACGCGGCCGAGGCGGCGTGGAGCGATATCGGCCAGCGTCCCGCGATCCTGGAAGGTTTCGTCAATTTCACCCACGAATTCTCGATCATCCTCGCCCGCGGACATGATGGATCGATGGTCAGCTATCCGCCGCCATGGAACGAGCATAAGCTTGGCATCCTGGCGCGCTCGTCGCTGCCGGCGCCGGCCGAGATCGCCAACCAATGGGGAGTCGCCGCGGCGCTGACCGGGCGGATCGCCGACCAGCTCGGCTATGTCGGCGTGATCGCCTGTGAATTCTTCGCCACCGCCGAGGGACCGGTGTTCAACGAAATGGCGCCGCGCGTGCACAATTCGGGGCATTGGACGATCGAGGGCGCGGTCGCCTCGCAATTCGAGAACCATATCCGCGCGATCTGCGGCCTGCCGCTCGGCGATACCGCGCTGACCGCCCCAGCGGTCGAGATGGTCAATCTGATCGGCGCCGAGGCGGATGACTGGGCGACGATCCTGGCCGAGCCGGGCGCGCATCTGCACCTCTATGGCAAGGGCAATGCCCGGCCGGGGCGCAAGATGGGGCATGTGACGCGGTTGAAGCGGGACTGATCCTTCAAATTCCTCCCCGTGCCGGGGAGGATTTTTAGGTCACACCCCGATCCAATTCCCGACCAATTGCTCCAATATCTCCAGCGGCACGCGGCCGTTCGCCAGCACCGCTTCGTGGAATTCCTTGATGTCGAACTTGTCGCCTTGCGCCGCCTTGGCCCGGTCGCGTAGTTTGACGATACTCGAATGGCCAAGCTTGTAGCTGCACGCCTGGCCGGGACTGGCGCAATAGCGGTCGATCTCGCGGTCGGCGAAGCCCGGCGCCTCGCCCTGACCGTCGACGAACAGCGCGATCGCCTTTTCGCGGCTCCATTTGAAATGGTGCAGCCCGGTATCGATGATGCAGCGGTGCGCGCGAAACAGTGCCTCTTTCAGATACCCGATCTCTCCCAAAGGATCGCCGTCATACATGCCGAGCTCGGCCGCGACTTGCTCGGCGTAGAGTGCCCAGCCCTCGGCATAACCCGAAAAGCCGATCGACTTGCGGATCAGCGGCAGGCTGGCGTTCGATAGTGCAAGCCCGCCCTCGAACTGATGCCCGGGCAGGCCTTCATGATAGACCACGGTCGGCAGCATGAATTTGGGCCATTCCGCCGAATCGTGCAGGTTGAAATAGACCAGCCCCGGCCGCGATCCGTCGATCGCCGGGCCCTGGCTATAGGCCGACGCGGCACCTGCCTCGATCTCCTTGGGAACGCGCCGCACTTCGAATTTGTAGGTCGGCATGCGTTTGAACACCTCGGGCAAGCGGCCGCGGATCGCGTCGAGCCGGCCGTTGCAAAACGCGATCGCCTGCGCCTTGCCCTCATCGGTATTGGGATAGACCTGCCCCGGCAGCTTATAGATGCTCGCCAATCGCTGGCCGAGCGGCCCCGCCGGAACGCCGGCCTTGTCCATCAATTGCGCGATGCGGTCGCCGATCGCCTTGGCCTGGTCGAGCCCGAATTGGTGGACTTCCTCGGGCGACAGCCGCGTCGTGGTCGAGCCTTCGAGCGCCATGCGGTAGAAGGCGTCGCCCTCTTTCAGCTTCCACACCCCGGCGTCGTGCGTCGCCTTGCCCTGCACGCCCTTCACCGCCGCGATCTGGCGGTCGATCGCCGGCAGGATGTGCTCATCGTAGATCCTGGCGGCGTCCTTGCCGTAATGCGCGTCGAGGCCTTTGGCGGCGGCACGGCGCTGGATCGACGCGACGACAGTCGCCTGCGCCGCCGGCACGCGCATCGCGGTCAATTGCGTCAGCGTCTTGCCGATCAGGAAGTCCGGCGGGACCACGCTCGCCGCCACGTCATGCTTCATCTGCGCGGTGTCGTCGTCGAGCTGCTTCCCGAACGCCGCCAGCCGCGAGAGATAGGCGTCGGCGTCGGAAGCGTTATCGATCGGATGCTTGGTATCGAGGAAATTGGGCGTCGACTGATAGGCCCCGTCTTGCTGGCTGATCACATAAGGCGAACGCCCGCCGCCGAAATCGAAGGCCTGCGCCGCCGCCGCGGCTTTTCGAGTGTAGAGGACGACGTCGTAGCTGACCTTTTCCGCCGGACTGAGCGCAGCGACATCGACAGCCGCGAGCCGCTTGAGCTGGCTCTGTGTCAGCGCCTTCGACGCCGCTTGCCCTGCCGACGATCCATCGGACAGTTTCGAGCGAAGCGCGGCGTTCGCGCCCTTGTCGAAGCCGAGCAGGGTCGCCGATTCAGGGCGCTGCTTGAGCCCCTCGGAAAAGAAACTGTCGAACAGCGCATCGAGCGCAGACCCGGCTGGCCGCGCCCACGCCGGTGCGGCGGATAGCGCAGCCAGGGCGGCACTCGCTTTCAGGACCTGACGCCGATCGAACATTGTTTCCCTCCTCACTTCACCACCGGCAGCGCGACGTAGCTTTCGCTCGGCCCAGACACCCACACCCGCTGCGTCGCCTTCACATAATCAGCCGGCTTGGCGAGGAAGATGTTCGGCACGAAACTCTGCGGATTGCGGTCGTAGAGCGGAAACCAGCTCGATTGCACCTGCACCATGATCCGGTGCCCGGGCAGGAACACATGGTTCGCCGCGGGCAGCGCGAAACTGTATTGGAGCGGCGCATTGGGCGTCAGCGCTTTGGGCGCGGAGAAGCTCTCGCGGTATCGCCCGCGGAAGATGTCCATGCCGACCGCGAATTGATAGCCGCCGAACCCCGGCCGTCCGGGCACCTGGTCGGGCCAGACGTCGATCAGTTTGACTACCCAGTCGCTATCGGTGCCGCTGGTCGAGGCGGTCAGCTTGACCATTGGCCGCCCCGAAATCTTGAGCGGCTGGGTCAGCGCCTCGCTGGTGAAGGTCAGCACGTCGGGCCGGCTCGATACCGCGCGCTGATCATCGGCGAGCCAATTGGGCCAGGGGTTGTTGTCATAGCCCACCGCCTGGACCGGACGGTTGCGGAACAGCACCGGATGCGCCGGATCGGAGACATAATCGGCGGTTTCCTCGCCACTTGCCGCCGCGTCGAAGCCCAAGGCGGCTCCAGGCTTCAGATATAGTCGATCGCCCTCCCCCGCGTCCTTCGGCCAGGACTGGAAGCGCCGCCATTCGTTGGTCCCGCTCTCGAACGCGGTGACCGGCGCGACGTCCATCGGTGCGCCTTTGAGGTAATGCGCGAGGAACGGCGCCAGCACGTTCCGGCGCCACCAGGTGCCGGTATCCTGTCCCCAGCGCATCTGACCGAGCGTGTCGGCATCTTCGATCTCCTGCCCGTGGTGCCACGGCCCCATCGACAGATAGACCATGTCGTTATTGGCGTCCTTGGGCTCGAGCGCGCGATAGACCGCCAGCGCGCCGTAGCTATCCTCCTGATCCCATAACGAATGGACCAGCATCACCGGCACCTTGAGCGGCTGCCTGGCGAGGTACGCATCCATCGCGCGGTCCTGCCAGAACTTGTCGTAAGCGGGGTGCGCCAGGATACTTTTCCAGAAGCCGATCTGCTCCAGCCCCATGCGCTTGCCGAGTTCGCCCGCCGACCCCGCGCGCATGTAGAAATCGTAGATGTCGTCGCTCGAGCTTATCCAAGGCGAGCTGTTGTCGCGCGTCGCTTCCTGCTCCCAGATATAGTCCATGTTCATCTGGCGGAACGCGCCGTTATGGAACCAGTCGTCGCCCATCCAGCCGTCGACCATCGGGTTCATCGGCACCGACACCTTGAGCGCCGGATGCGGATTCACCAATGCCGCGAGCGGCTCGTAGCCGTCATAGCTGATGCCGAGGATGCCGACCTTGCCGTTCGACGCCTTCAGGTTCTTCACCAGCCAGTCGATCGTGTCATAGCAATCGGTCGCATCATCGACCTTGGTCGGATTCTCCGCCGTGCCGACCAAAGCGCGGTTCATCACGAAGGTGCCGCCCGAGCCGTATTTGCCGCGAATGTCCTGGATGACGCGGATATAGCCGCCATCGACGATGACGTCGGTCGCATTGTCGTAACCGTAGAGCGTGGTCGCGAGATCGCCGCTCTTGCGATTGGTGGTCAGCACCTCGGCACTGTACGGCGTGCGGGTCAGCAGGATAGGCGCATCGGTCGCGCCCTTGGGCGTCAGGATGACGGTGTGCAGCTTGGTCCCGTCGCGCATCGGGATCTCGACCACGCGGCGATCGTAGTTGAAGCCGTAGTTTGCGGGGACCGCCTTTGTCGGGCGGTCGTCATAGGTTTGGGCGGTTCCGCCGGAAGCGGCGAGCGCCGCCAGCCCGATCGTCAATGCCAGCCGCCAGCGCATGCTTCTTTCCCCCGCCAAATGCCCAAGGATCGTGGCGTGGAGTCGTTTCGCGTGCAACTTTTGAATCGTGATGAGCTGGTTATGCGGATCGGCGGTCGCCGATGACTGCCTTCGGCTCAGCGCTCGAAAAGTCCGCAGAGGAGCGTAATCCGCTCGCTACGTGCGCTTGGCCTGATACGACCCGAACGTTCGAGCTCGGCTAGCCCATGAAGGGCTGCCCAGAATGTCTCGGTGGCGATCTCGGCATCGCTGCTTGACGGCGCGACCACGGCCATCAACGCCGCAAACCCGTCCCTCAATTCCGATTTGGTGTCGGCCTCCGCGAAATGCAGGTTGGTTCGCATCGCAAACATCGCTTCGTAAACGGCTGGATGCTCGCGAGCGAAGGCGAGATAGGCTATCGCTACATCGCGCAAAGCGGCCCCACGGCCGGCCGGTCGTCGCGCCGCTTGTTGAAGCGCTATCGCCATTTCCCGGAAACCCTCGACGGCGACTGCCGCCACAATCGCGTCCCTGTTCTCGAAATGCGAGTAGAGGACCGGTTGGCTGTATTCGACCTCCTCCGCGAGACGGCGGATCGTGACGGCAGCCCATCCCTCGGCTTCGGCAATCGAGCGTGCCGACGCGACGATGCGCTGCTCGCGCTCGACCCGTTCCCGGCCTTTTCTCTCCGAAATGCCCAACTCAACCTCCTGTGCGGCGGCGATGGTCATAGCATGGCTTGATTTACTAGCAATGCTAGATTATCTACCGATACACAAGGAGACGCAGATGCATTGGTTCTCAAATGGCGTGGCGTTGCTGGTCGCGATCGGGATCATCGCGATCGGCATCATGTATCTCGCCCGGCCCAGGGCCGCGACAGAGAGCTTCGGCCTCCCGCTTCCCGAACAGGGCACGAACGTTGCGTGGTGGCTTCGCCTCAAAGGTTCGCGCGACGTCGCTTCGGGGCTGGTCGTGCTGGCCATGATGGCATGGTGCACGCCCCAAACGGTCGGCATCGTCTTGTTGATCGAGGCGATGATCCCGGCAGGCGATATGGCGCTCATCCTTGCTGCGAAAGGCTCTACTAACAGGGCCCTTGGCATCCACGGCCTAACCGCTGCGCTGATGGTCCTGGCGGCGATCCCCTTGATCATGGGAGCCGCCTGATATGCTCGACCTTCTCTCGATCTGGCTGGCCGTCATCGCGTTCTTCGGTGCCGGCTTAGTCAATGCGATCGGCTTGCCCGCGACGCAGAAAAGCTTCGTCCGTTGGGGTTACCCGCGATGGTGGTGCCGCGTTACCGGCGGGTTGGAAATGGTGGTCGCGATCCTGATCGCCTTTCCTGCCACTCGAGGGACGGGCTTGGTCTTCGGCGCCGTCATCATCGCTGCTGCGGTGTTGACCGTGTTGCGTCATCGCGAATTCGCCCACCTGGCGCCTTTAGCGCTGTTCGCAACCTTGCTTATGCTGACTGAGGCCGCTTCCTCGATGCGTGGTGGTTTCCCGGCCCTCTAACGTTCTGCCATTAGAGGGCAGAGTCAGCCACTCACGCCCGGATATCAGATATCAATTGTCGCAGGCGGCATAGTCGCCCGCATCACACGCGGCCACGGCCCGGCGCCATGCGGCCATCTCCCGCTCGTACCGGGCGCGGCTGCGGCGGTACTCCGACATATCCCGCTCATGGTCTTGCGCAGCGGCAGCATAGTCGCCGTCGTCGGCCTCGTCGCGTCCGGCCCCACGCACCACCCGCCATGTCACGCCGCGCTTGAGGACTCGCGCATTTTCCTGGCGGTTCAACTGGCGGGTTATCGCGCTGTCGCGCGCCCGTGCTTCCGCGTTGCGCATCGCCGGATCGCGCGGATCGTCGGCCAAGGCGGCGGCCGGCACCATTGCGGCGACGATGGCCCCGCAGATCAACGGGCTAATCTTCATGACGCTATTCCCTCCCACACTCGGGTTAAGAATATCAGTGTGCCGGGAGGACCGACAAACCAATTGCGATGAAGCGCGCGCCGCTCGTCGTGCGCGCGGTACGGCTTGGCGCTCCGCACGGCTTCGCGACCAACGCATACCCGCGTTCATATTGTGCAACCGTTCGCGCAATCTTTGCGATTGGCATTTTGCTGCACTGCAATATGACTGGCGGTGGCGGGGATGCTGATCTGGCTTTCGACATACGAAAGGAAAGATCATGACCAAAACGTTCTTCGCTTCGGCCGCGTTGCTTCTTGTCACGACCGCGCCCGCCTTCGCCGGCGAAAAGCCGACCGAGATCACCTTCCAGCGCGATGGTGAAACCTATAGCTACACGAAGACCGAAAAGGCTGGCCTAGTGATCCTCCGTGGCCGTTTCCCGACGGGAAGCCGCTTCGAACTGATCGTGCGCGGAAATAAAGTAACCGGCACTGTCGATGGCGCATATAGGTCCTATTCTATCTCCTACAGCATGCCCCTCGCGCCGGCAAAGCCCGGAGCGGCCGAATTGGCCGCACGTTGAATATCGCCCGGCCCCGCCGCCGGGCGGGGCCGGAAAGCGACGATATCGTCAGATCGACACAAAGCGATTCAAGCGAATTTGGCGGGTCTCGGTAGACGGCTGAATGCGGCCATTACCTTGCCAACAATCGAGACAGCCCAGCAACGAAAAGGCCCGCCTCCACACCAGGAGGCGGGCCTTCTATCCAGGCAGCGGCGCGGAAGTTAATTCCGCGCCGCCGGCCCGCGTCCGCTGCGCGGACCGTGGGCCAACTCGGTTAGCCCACGCGCGTGCCGGTCAGCGGAAAGCTGCCGAACGCACCGGCCGTCACCGATCCGGTGATCGTGTCGCCGTCGATCGTCGCTTCGTTGGTCAAGGTCATCGGCATCGGCACGGTGATGTTCATCGACCATTTGATCGTGTTGCCGTCGACCACGCCGTCGGTGATCTCGGCAGTGCCCATCGCGCCTGCCTGGGTGCCGGTCCAGCTGGTGCCGTCCGCTTTTACCGTCAGCGTCGCCTTCTGGTCGCCCATCGGCGACTTCACGACCGTCTCGTACACGCCATCGACTGCCATCTATTCTCTCCCGTGAATTCCGTCAGCGCGCGCCCAGCGACGCCGCAGGCACGACCTCGACAGGCAGCCCGACCTTGTCAAGCTGGGGCCTGACCGTCTTGGCATCGCCGACCACGACCCAGACCACCTTCTTGGGGTCGATCGCCTGCGTGATGACGCTACGGAGTTGGGGCAAAGTCAGCGCGCGATATCGGTCGGCGATGGTCGCGTAATAATCGTCCGGCCGTTTGTAGATAAAGTTCGACACCATCGCGCCCATCACCGCACGTGAGCTCTCGAAGCTGCCCGACAGCGAGCGAATCGCCCCGGCGATCGCGCGATCATATTCCTCCTGGGTCATCGGCTTGTCGCCGACATAGGAGGTGACGTCGCTCATCGCCGCGACGATCGAATCACCGGTGCGATCCGCCTGGACGCCCGCCGAAATGATGAAGGGCGTCGCGCCCTGCGCGCGGGAGAAACGGCCGCTGGCGCCATAGGTCCAGTGCTTGTCTTCACGCAGGTCCATGTTGATCCGGCCGAGGAAACCGCCGCCCAACCCGTCATTGGCGGTGTTGACCGGGAGCAGCTCATCGGTCCCGACCAGGCTGGTCGGGATGCCGCCATAGATCACCGATTGCGGAGAATCCGGGCGATCGACCAGCAGGATTTTCGGCGCCGCGGGCGCGACCTTGACGACATCGTTCTTGGTCCCGGCCGCGCCGTCCACGGTCCAGTCGCCAAGGGCCGTATCGAGCGCCGTCTTGACCTCATCGAGCGGGCGGTCGCTGATCACGAACAGGGTCGCCTTGTCGGGGCGCAGCCAGGCCTGGCGGAAAGCGATCAAATCGTCGCGAGTCAGCTTGGCGACCGCATTGGCGTCGCCGCCACCGAACGACTTGGCGTAAGGCGATTGCGGGCCGTAGATCAGGCGGCCCATGGCGCGGCCGGCCAGAGCATTAGCGTTGGTCAGTTCCGATGCGATCCCGGCGAGCTGCTGGTTGCGCAGGCGATCGATCTCGGCGGGCGCGAACGCTGGGTTGCGCAGCACATCGGCGAACAAGGCCACCCCTGGCTTCAGGTTGGGGCTGGGCATGTCGATCGAAAAGGCCGTGCTGTCGCTGTCGATCCCGGCAGTGATGTTGGCGCCCAGCCGCTCCTGCGCTTCGGCATAATCGAGCGAAACGAGGCTGGTCGTGCCCGAGCTCATCGCCGCCAGGGTGAGTTGCTGCGTACCAAGAGCGGTCGGCACGTCGGCGGCGACGCCGGCGTCGAAATTGGCCATGATCCGGGTGACTGGGGTCGCGGTGCGCTGCGCGTAAATCAGCGTCACGCCGTTCGCCAGCTTGGCCCGCTCCACCTTGGGGAAGGTCAGGTTGGCGATCGATCCGACGTCCGGCAGCGCGCCGCGCGTGCCCTTGGCGGCGGGTTCGTCGGCGGCTTTGACCGCGACCGGCTTGGGCACCGCCGCCTCTTCATAGGCATCGCGCGGGCCCGGCACGATGTCGACGCCATAGACCGGGCGGCGGAGCCATTTGCCGGCGACAGCCTTGACCTTGGCCGGAGTCTCGACGGCAAGCTCGGCCATCTCCTTTTTGTAATGCGCGGGATCGTCCGAATAGAGCGCGCCTTCGGCCAGGGTGACGGCCTTGCCGCCGAATCCGCCGACCGATTCCAGCCCCTTCACGCGTCCGGCGATGCTGCGCACTTGAAAGCGCTGCACTTCGTCAGCGGTTGGGCCGGTCGCCAGGAAATCGGCGACGATCGCGTCGAGCCGCTTGGCGACCGCCGCGGCGTCGACGCCTGGGCGCACATCGACATTGATCTCGAAAATGCCGACCTGGCTGAAGCTCTGATTGCCCGCGCTGACCCGCACCGCGAGCTTCTCCTTGCGCACCAGCGCGTCATAGAGCCGCGAGCTGCCGCCCCCGCCGAGCACGCCCGCCGCGACGTCGAGCCCGACGCTGTCGGGGTCGTTGAGGCCGGGCACCGCCCAGGACCGGGTGATCCGGGTGGCCGCGACGCGATCCTTCATCACTTCGTATTTCGCGGTCGGCAAAGTCGGTACCGGCGCATCGGGCAGCACCGTCTTGGGGCCCGCCGGGATGCCGCCGAAATATTTCTCGACCAGCGGCCTGGCGGCAGCGGCATCGATATCGCCGGCAAGCACCAGCACGGCGTTGTTCGGGCCGTAATGCTCCTTGAACCAGCCCTTCACGTCGGCGAGGCTGGCGCTGTCGAGATCGGCCATCGAGCCGATCGTCGAATGCTCATAGGGGTGTCCCTTGGGAAACAGGCCGGTCAGCTGGCGATATTCGAACAGGCCATAGGGCTCGTTGTCGCCCTGGCGCTTCTCGTTCTGGACGACGCCACGCTGCTCGTCGAGCACGGCCTGGGTGATCGCGCCGGTCAGATAGCCCATGCGATCGCTCTCGAGGAACAAAGCGCGCTCGAGCGCCGGGGTCGGCACCGTTTCGAAATAATTGGTACGGTCGAAATAGGTGGTGCCGTTGAAATCGGTCGCGCCGACATTCTTCAAGGGCACGAAGAAATCGCCCGGCGCATTCTCGCTGCCGTTGAACATCAGATGCTCGAACAGATGGGCAAAGCCGGTCTTGCCGGCGGGCTCCATCTTCGACCCGACATTGTACCACACACTGACCGCCACCACCGGCGCCTTGCGATCGGTATGGACGATGACGCGCAAACCGTTCTTGAGCGTGAACTCGGTGAAGGGAATGTCGACCGACTTGGCGAGTACGCTGACTGGCGCGGCCGGCGGCAGCGTGGCGCGCTTGGCGGCTTTGGCGGCGGCGGGCTTGGTCTGTGCGGCGGCAAGATCGGGAATGGCGATCGCGAGCAACGCGACGCCGGAAAGCGCGAAAAGCTTGATGGTCATGGATGCCCCTGGTCGATCGGAAAGGAAAATCGGATGAAGCGAGGCTAAGTCGGCTTCGCGTCACTGGCAAGTCACGGGCGGTAGAGACGTTCGATATTTGCTTTGAGATCACGCGGATAGAACCAGACTGGTTTTAATTTGTGCGCGACGAACAAGGCCGATTGGTCGGTATAATGCGGAGAGTCGGGTCGTGTCGTCGCGGCCCCAAACGGCTGGATCGATCGCGACGAGACGCGGCCGGCTTTGTCCCATTGGACGAACATCACGAAGCTGTCGCCATGCTTGACCGCGAGCCGGCCATCAGGCGCTTCGTCCCAATTGGCGGTGGCGCGCAACACTTCGGGTCCACCGTCGAGCGGCAGATCGATCTTGCCCTGGCGCAACCGTATCATCGTGCCGAGCGGCGGGTCGAGCCGGCCGAACACGCGGCGGAGATAGCCGGTCGCCTCGACCAAAGTCGCGCGCGGATCGGCCTCGGGTTGGCGATTATAATGCCATTTCTGCCCCTCCTTCATCATCAATGCGCCGAGGGCGTCGGCCGGCCCCTTGCCGTCGAGCATCCAGTCCCATTGCCGCAGCAACGCCTGCGCCGCCGCCACCTGCTTGTCGCCTTTCGGATCGGCGGCGATCAGATCGGCGAACCATTTGCCGGTCCAGCCGCGATGGCTGACCCCGGTATCGAACTTGATCGCCTCGAGATCGGCCTGGCTGATCGCGGGGTTGGCGCTCATCAGTTCGAGCGCGCGGTTGTCGCGGTTGGTCGTGTCGGTCTCGATCCCCAGCAGCGGCGACCAGTCGGCCGGGTTCATCTCTGAACCCACGCCCGCCGACAGGAACGGCGTCGAATTGGCGTTGACCAGGAAACCCGATCGCGGGTTCACGTTGCGCGGCACCATCGCCCAGGGGACCGTCCCTGGCGCGTAATCGGCCGAGGTGTCGCCCGGCAGCACTTTCGAATAATCGAACCCCGGTTTCCTCTTCAGGAACGAGGCATTGTAGAAATAAGCGATGTTGCCGGCCGCGTCGGCATAGAGGAAGTTGGTCGCCGGCACGCCCTGGATCGCCATCGCGCGTTGCCAGTCGTCGAACGTCTTGGCCCGCGTGAGGCGGTAATATTGCTCGACCATCCTGAGCTGGTCAGCACCGGCATAACGGATCGCATAGGCACCCGATTTGGTCTCGACCACCGGTCCCTGCACCGCGCGATAGACCGCCTTGGGCACCGGCAAAACGAACGGTCCCCACAGTTTGACCGGCAGCCAGACCGTCTCTTTCTCGAGTGGCCGCCACTGCCCGTCGAAGCGGTAATGCGTGCCATCGCCGTCGAGCACGAGTTTGTAGGTATCGATCAGGTCCGGGCGATTGACCGTATTGGTCCAGCCCAAAGTCTCATTGTGCCCGAGCAGCGGATAAGGCGCGCCCGGCAGCATCGCCCCGGCGAAATTCCAGCCGGTCTTCGAATGGACGACGAGCTCGTACCAGGCGACCGCGCCACGCCAAGGCTGGTGCGAATTGGAGACGAGCCGGGTGAAGCCGTCCGACGATCTTTTCGGCGCGACGACAAAGGCGTTCGATCCGTTCTCGCGGCCATCGGGACCGACCGGCGTGACGTCCGGCGCGTCCGGCTGCGGCCCCGCATTTTCCTTCGGCAGCGGTTTATCGCCGACCAATGCGCCCAAGGTCGCATCGAGCCCGAAGAAGAACGGCGATCGCATCACGAAGCCGGTGGCGATGTCCTGTCCATTGACCGGGAACAGCCTGGCCAGCTTCACTTCACCCGGATGCCGCGCGGCATAGGCATTGAGGCCGGAGGCATAGCCATCGAGCAGTAAGCGAACGTCGGCCGGCTGCTTCAGATAATCGCGGTCGACCGTCTCGCGCGCATGGAGCAAATGGAGGACGTAATCGGTCTTCGCCCCATCGGCGCCGTCGAGCGCGCCGAGCCGCCCGCGCGCCATTGCGACGACGTCCTGCAAGGTCGAGAAATCATCCTCGGCATGGGCATAAGCGATGCCGTAGGCGACATCGGGATCGGTCGCGCCGAAGATGTGCGGCACGCCGAACTTATCCCGCGCGATTACCGTGTCGTAACGATGCGCGGGTGGTGCCTCGGCACGAACCGCTGTCAGTGGCTCCCAGGTCGCCAGGCCGATAGCGATTAGAACGAGCAATACGGCCAGACCCAGACCGATCCGTTTCAGAATCCTCAAATCCCCGCGCTCCCCGCCGGTGTTGTGCGGCAGATGTGGGCGAAGCTTCGGGGTTTGTCACGGGGAACAAATTCCTCTCCCTTTGGGAGAGGAAGGGGCCCGCTCGGCGAAGCCGAGTGGGAAGGTGAGGGCAGATAAAGGATGGCCTGCCCTCACCCTTTTCGCCGACTCCGGCGGCTCCCTCCCTCTCCCAATGGGAGAGGGAATTAGAAGAAAAAAAGGGCGCGCCGCAAGGACGCGCCCCTCCCCTTTTCACCCGAAAACCAGGTTCAGAACTTGGTCTTGAGCGTGACGAAAAATTGCTGCGGCGCCCCCACGAGCAGCGTCTGGTTGTCGCCGCGATTGCCGAAGCCGTTCGACCCGATCGTGGCGATATACTTCTTGTCGAACAGATTGGTCGCATTGCCCTGCAATTCGAACTTGCGGCCGTCGATATTGAGGCGGACGCCGACCGTCGCGTCGACCAGGACGCGGCCGGGAACCGACTGATCGTTCTCGTAAGTGAAGTAGCGCTTCGACATATAATTCGCGCCGATCCGCCCGAAGAACAGCTGACCGTCATAGGTGATCTCGCCCGAGGCGATGTGCTTGGGCGCGTCGACCACCGTCTTGTCCGCGGTGTTGGCGACCAGCACGCCCTTCGCGTCGAAGACGTTATCGCGATAGGTCGAGTCGTTATACGCATAAGACGCGAACAGGCCGAAGCCGTAGGGCAGCTTGACCTGGCCCGTCGCCTCGATGCCGTACGAGCGGACCGAGCCGACATTCTGCAGGATCGCCGGATTGCCAATGATCCCGGCGCCATTGGCGAACGCGATCAGGCGGTTCTGGAAATCGATATAATAGCCGGCGATCGAGCCGGTGAACGGCCCCGACCGCACGCGCACGCCGAGTTCGTACGTATCCGAGCTTTCGGGTTTGAGGTTTCCGAGATTGTTGAATCCCACCTGCGTCGTCGCGAACGGACCGCCGGTGGCCGAGGCGACGAAGGCGCGAGTCACTTCGGTGAAGCCGCCGAACACTTCCGCCTGGCCGCCGAGCTTGTAGACGAAGCCGGCATGCGGCTGGAACCAGTCGGTGGTCTTGATCTTGCCCTGGGCCAGTCCGCCCCCGACGATCGGCGTGGCGGTGGCGCGAACGTCATAGCCCTTCCAACCGAGATTGATCGTCAGCCGGCCGAACGTCAGCTTGTCCTCGACATAATATTGCACAGTGTCGGTGTGATATTGGAAATCCCATTGCGTCGCGAACGCGTAATCCTGGAAATCCAGGCTGTCGCGAGTCGAGGCCGTCAGGCTGTCGAGCCCGTAATAGCGGCGCGCCTGGCGGAAATCGTTGCGCTCATACCAGCCGCCGACGGTCAGTTCGCCGAATGCGCCGAGATCGCCGCCGACCGAGCCGAACACGCCCTTGCGCCGAATGTCATATTCGGTGGTGCGGACCGAGATCGGCACACCCGATGGTGAGGGCACGTACGGCGTGAACCAGATGCCCTGGCCGTGGTTCGAATGGTAATAGCCCTTCAGGCTCCACTTGATCTTCGAGTCCCCGCTGCTTTCGGCGCCGAGCGAAGCGAGATAGTCGTTGCGCAGGCCCGCCGCGTCGAAATAGGCATCGTCGGCATTGGCGATCGGCGCCGGCCAGGTCGTTCCCGCCGCCGGATTGAGCTTGGGCGCGCCGGTATAGCCGGTGTTCGCGCCGACATCGGCGACCTTGACCGCCAGCGGAAAGTCGTTGCTGATATTGTCCCAGCGCCAGCCCAACCGGCGGATCATGTCGAGCGACATGTCCTGATAGTCATTCTCGCGCCGAGCGGAGAAGTCGAACGTGCCGACCAGCCGGACGCCGGGCGTGACCGGCGCGACGAACTTGGCGTTGACCTGGCTCTGGCGTTGCGAGCCCCAGCCCTTCCACTTGTCGGTGTCGGCAAAGGCGTAGGAGACATAGGCCGACGGCCCGTTTTCGCCCAGCGTGCCGGTGTCGAGGCGGAAGAAGGCGCGGACCGCATTGTTGCTGCCATAAGTGCCGTTGGCCGTGGCGCCGAACGTGTCGGTCGGGTTGGAGGAGAAGAATTCGACCGTGCCGCCGAGATTGTTGGTCGCCTGCGTCCCGATCGACCCGGCGCCCTGCGACACCCGCGTCTCGCCGATATTCTCCGAGCTGATCGCGCGGCTGATATGAAGGCCGTTGACGTTGCCATAGCTGCCGTCGCCGAGCGGAATACCGTCGAGGGTGAAGCCCAATTGGTTCTGGTTGAAGCCTCGGATCGAGACGCGTTCCGACCATTCATAAGCGCCGAACGGGTCGGCCGACTGGAAATTCACGCCGGGCAGTTTCGAGATCGCCTTGAGCGGGCTGGTGCCGGAGGCCAGGATGTCGATATCCGCAGCGCCGATCCGCTGCACCTGACGCGATTCCCCACGGCCGATGACGACGATGTCGGTCGCGTCGGTCGTGTCGGTAGCGGCAGGCGCGCTATCGTCGGCCGCAGGCGCCGCGGCCGCGGATTTGTCGTCGGCAGCGGGCTTGTCCGCGGCTTGGGCGGCGAGCGGCCAGGACAGAGCGGTGCCGGCCAGCAGACAGGCGGATACGATGCGGATCATGAGACATTCCCTTTGGGCTACGTGGATCGTTCCCACTGGGCTCGCGCCTAGGCATGCTGCGTTGCACAATGGCGGCATTTGGGTTGCAGTCTGGAGAAAGGTCCGTGACGGACCCGTGACGATCGCAACCCAGGGCAGTTACGAATTGTGCCGACAAGCCTTGTGTTGCAAAGATGCAACACTAAATTCGTGGCAAGATTCGATCAGGGACCACCAATGAACCTCGAAAAATTTACCGACCGCGCCAAGGGCTTCCTGCAATCCGCGCTCACCGTCGCGATCCGCATGAACCATCAGCAGATCGCTCCCGAACATCTGTTGAAGGCGCTGCTGGAGGACGAGCAGGGCCTTGCCGCGGGCCTGATTCAAAAAGCTGGCGGCGACGCGAAAAAGGCGACGAGCGAAACCGATCTCGCTTTGGCCAAGATCCCCGCCGTGTCGGGCTCGGGCGCGCAGAGTCAGCCGGGGCTCAACAACGATGCGGTACGCGTGCTCGATCAGGCCGAACAGATCGCGCAGAAAGCTGGCGACAGCTACGTCACCGTCGAGCGGCTGCTCGTCGCGCTCGCGCTCAGCCTCAACACCGCTGCCGGCAAGGCGATCAAGGCGTCCGGCGCGACACCTGAGGGCATCAACGCGGCGATCAACGAACTGCGCGGCGGGCGCACTGCCGATACTGCAGGCGCCGAGGACCGCTATGACGCGCTCAAGAAATTCGCCCGCGACCTGACGCAAGCGGCGCGCGACGGCAAGCTCGACCCGGTGATCGGCCGCGACGAGGAAATCCGCCGCACGATCCAGATCCTGGCGCGCCGCACCAAGAACAACCCCGCGCTGATCGGCGAGCCCGGCGTCGGCAAGACCGCGATCGCCGAGGGCCTGGCGCTGCGCATCGCTAATGGCGACGTGCCCGATACGCTCAAGGACCGGCGGCTGATGGCACTCGATCTCGGCTCGCTGATCGCGGGCGCCAAATATCGCGGCGAGTTCGAGGAGCGACTCAAGGGTGTGCTCGACGAGGTGAAAGGCGCCGAGGGTGACATCATCCTGTTCATCGATGAAATGCACACGCTGATCGGCGCGGGCAAGACCGATGGCGCGATGGACGCGTCCAACCTGTTGAAGCCGGCACTGGCGCGCGGCGAGTTGCATTGCGTCGGTGCGACTACGCTCGACGAATATCGCAAGTACGTCGAAAAGGACCCGGCGCTGCAGCGTCGGTTCCAGCCGGTGTTCGTCGGCGAGCCCACGGTCGAGGATACGATCTCGATCCTGCGCGGGCTCAAGGAAAAATATGAGCTGCACCACGGCGTGCGGATCACTGACGCCGCGCTGGTCGCGGCGGCGACGCTCAGCAACCGCTACATCACCGATCGTTTCCTGCCCGACAAGGCGATCGACCTGATGGACGAGGCGGCGAGCCGGATCCGCATGGAAGTCGAGTCCAAGCCGGAGGAGATCGAGACGCTCGATCGCCGTATCATCCAGCTCAAGATCGAGCGTGAGGCGCTCAAGAAGGAGACCGATGCGGCGTCGAAGGATCGCCTCGTCAACCTCGAAGGCGAACTCGCCAATCTCGAGCAGCAGTCGAGCGAGCTGACTCAGCGCTGGCAGGCCGAAAAGGACAAGATCGGCGCCGAGGCCAAGCTCAAGGAGCAACTCGACGCCGCGCGCATCGCGCTCGACCAGGCACAGCGATCGGGCGATCTCGCCAAGGCGGGCGAGCTGTCCTACGGCACCATCCCGCAGCTCGAAAAACAGCTTGAGGCGGCGCAGGGCGCGACCGTCGGCGCGATGCTGCGCGAGGAAGTCACCGCCGAGGACATTGCCGGCGTCGTCAGCCGCTGGACCGGCATCCCGGTCGACCGGATGATGGAAGGCGAGCGCGCCAAGTTGCTCCAGATGGAGCAGCAGCTTGGCAAGCGGGTGATCGGCCAGGCCGATGCCGTGCGCGCCGTCTCGACCGCGGTGCGCCGTGCCCGCGCCGGGTTGCAGGATCCCAACCGTCCGCTCGGCAGCTTCCTGTTCCTCGGCCCGACCGGCGTCGGCAAAACCGAGCTGACCAAGGCGCTGGCCGAATTCCTGTTCGACGACAGCGCGGCGATGGTCCGGATCGACATGAGCGAGTTCATGGAGAAGCATTCGGTCGCCCGCCTGATCGGTGCACCGCCGGGCTATGTCGGTTATGAGGAAGGCGGCGTTCTAACCGAAGCGGTTCGCCGGCGGCCGTATCAGGTCGTGCTGTTCGACGAGGTCGAGAAGGCGCATGGCGATGTCTTCAACATCCTGCTCCAGGTGCTCGACGACGGCCGCCTGACCGACGGCCAAGGCCGCACGGTCGACTTCACCAACACGATCATCGTGCTGACCTCCAACCTCGGCAGCCAATATCTGTCGAGCCTGGGCGACGGTGAGAGTGTCGCTTCGGTCGAGCCGCAAGTGATGGAGATCGTCCGCGGGCATTTCCGCCCGGAATTCCTCAACCGGCTCGACGAGATCGTGCTGTTCCACCGGCTGGGGCAAAGCGAGATGGCACCGATCGTCGACATCCAGGTCGAGCGCGTCGGCAAGCTGCTCGCCGACCGCAAGATCGCGATCGACCTGACCCAGGCCGCGCGCGACTGGTTGGGGCGTGTCGGCTACGATCCGGTCTATGGCGCCCGGCCGCTGAAGCGCGCGGTCCAGCGCTATCTGCAGGATCCGCTCGCCGACCTGATCCTGTCGGGTGAGGTCAAGGACGGACAGACGGTCAAGGTCGATGAAGGCGATGGCAAGCTGACCCTGACGGTCGTCTGACCCGCCATCACCGGATAAAAAAGGGGCCGCTCCATCGCTGGAGCGGCCCCATTTTTTTGGCTTTTGGCGGGGATCAGAACTTGAAGTTCGCGCCTGCGCGGAAGTAGCGACCGACGATGCCTGTCTGGGTCCAGGTCGGATTGTAGTTGGCCGCCGCGCCGGCATAATTGGCGGGGTTGAGCGGCGCCGATGCGTCCAACACGTTGATCACGTTCACGTAGAAGGTGAACTTGTCGTTGACCTTGAACTGGGCAACCAGGTCCAGGTCGAAGAACCCCTTGGTGTGGCAGAAGGTCTCACCGGGATTGTAGAGCTGGTCGGCACAGGTCGTAGCCGTGGGGCCGTTCTGATCGGTAGCGATCGTCTTGTACCCGCTGACATAATAAGCCGTGCCGGTCAGCGTGAACTTTCCGACCTCAAGGCTATTCTGCCAATTGGCGCGCCAGCGCGGCGTGCCGGCGCCCGACGACAGAATGTACGGCGCCTGGGTGCCGACATAATCGAGGACGTTCCCGTCACCACCGTCGAAGCGGTAGTAGAAGATTTCCGTCCCTTCGAGGCGGCTCGTCAGCTTCGCGCCGCCAAGCGGGATACGCGCCTCGAGCGACACGTCTACGCCCGACGTCTCGAGCGACGCCGCGTTGGCGTATGGCGAGTTGACGATCAGCACCTTGCGGATCGCGTTCGGGAACTGCGGATCCGGATCGTCGAGGACCAACGAATAGCCCGCGGGCAGCGCCTGACCCGAATAGTAATTGTCGATGGCGACACCCGACAGCGGGCCGCCCGAAATCACGTCGGTCTTGCGGATATTGTAATAGTCCGCGGTAAAGCTCAGCCACCGTGTCGGTTCGATCACCACGCCACCGGTGAAGCTACGCGACTTTTCCGGTTTCAGATTCGGGTTCGACGCGCTGTTGAAGCCGATCGAATAGGGCGACACATAAGCGTTGCCGCCGGCGCACCCATCAGGAGTCGCGACGCCGCCATGCGCAATGATCGCCGAACAAGGTGGCGTCGCAGAGGTATAGCCGATCACCGCGCCGTTCTGCGATTCCGCGAAGCTCGGCGCGCGGAAACCGCGCGAATAGGTACCGCGGATCATCAGCTGTGGGATCGGGCGGAACTTGAAGCCCGCCTTGGGCGAAAAGTTGCTGAACCCGTCCGAATAGTGGTCGTAGCGCCCCGAAAGGTTGATATCGACGGCCTTCACTACCGGGGCGTCTACTTCGAAATACGCCGAGTAGATCGTGCGCTTGCCCGACGCGGTCACGGCATTGAGGCCGAGGAACGCGTTGTTGGCATTGGCATTCGGGTTATCGAGTGTCTCACGCCGGATCGAACCACCGACGCCGACCTGCAGCGGGCCGCCGGGAAGCTGGAACAGCTCCTTGGTCAAATTGCCCTGGATCATGTACAATTCGCTCTTCGCGGTAGTGATCGCGTTGGGCGAAATGGCATCGATCACAGACTGCGGAGTCGCTGACGGGTTCACGAAATTGTACGTGCCGTTGAGGACCGCCGAGGTCAGGCCGGCAATGTTGATATAGCCGGCATTTGTGCCCTTCAGGTCGCTGCGCGCATAAGTGGCATCGACCGAGTAGGTCCAGCCGTCGCCGAACTTGCCGCTGATGCCACCGGCGACCCGATAGACGTCGTTTTCGGTGGTCGCCCGCTGGATGAGCTGCGGGAAGGCGAAGGAAAGCTGCGCATCGACGCAATCGACGCCCTCGGTGCAGCCAGCCACCGCATAGGGGTTGTTAGGATTGACCTGCCCATTGGCGAGAATGGCCGGCAGCACGAGGTTGGTGGTGTTGATCGGATTGCGCTGGCGCACAGAGAAAGGCGCCGCTTCCGAATAGACCTTACTGTGGTAGTAGGTGCCGGTCAGATAGGCCTGCGCATTGCTGCCGACATTGGCGGTCAGGTGGGCGGTGGCGCCGTAGCGCGTCTGCTCGGGCTGGAGCGTGCCGTACGGAATCTGATTCTCTTCGCAATAATCGCCGGTCGCGTCGCTGTGCTGAATCGTCAGGCCGTTGGTCGCACAGCCGCCGGGATTGAGGATCCGCGTTGCCAGCGGATCGCCCGCCCCATCGACCAGGAACTGACCGGAAAAGATATCGCCGGGTACAGCCTCCATCGCCGGGCGGACGACAGCGCTCGTTGTGCCGAGACGCGTGCCGAACCCGCCGTCCGCACCGACATTGCCGTTGATGCCGCCGATCGAGCTGAGGTCGGCGGTATTGTACGGGAATTTGCGGTTCGCCGCCGAGATCATCTCGTCGTGCTCGTATTCGCCGGTAAGGTAGATGTTGAAGCCTTGGGTCGACAGATCGCCATAGCCGTAAGTCAGCGTCAGGCGCTGTTCGCCACCGTCACCACGCTCCGAAATACCGCCTTCGGCCGTACCCTCGAAGCCCTTGATTTCCTTGCGGGTGATGATGTTGACCACGCCGCCGATCGCGTCCGCGCCATAGGTCGACGAGGCGCCGTCCTTCAGCACCTCGATCCGGTCGATATTGCTCTTCTGGATCGAGTTGAGGTCGACGAACGAGCGCTGGCCGTCATCGGCATAGGGATAGCTGGTGGTACGGATACCGTCGATCAACACGAGCGTCGAGTTGACGGTCAGACCACGCAACGACACGCCCGCACCGCCCGAGCCGAAACCATTGGCGAATGCCGACGGGATCGAGCCGGAATTGTCCGCGGAGATCGACCGAATAGCATCGGCCACGTTGGTGATGCCGGCCTTTTCGAGATTCTCGTTCGTCAGCGTGGTGATCGGCGACACGGTATCCCGGTTGGAACGGAACAAAGTGCCGGTGACGACGATATCGCCGCTGCTCGCGGACTGGTCGTCCTGAGGCGCCGCGGGAGCGGGTTCGGCCACGGGCGCGGGCGCCGGGGCGGGCGTGTCCTGGGCAAAAGCGGGGGCAACGTACAACGCCGCCGACGCGCCGGCGCCGCACAGCACGAGCGCACGCCAAGCGGCGCCTCCGCGAAGCGAACGCGAAACAGTCGTGTTGATTTTCACAAGGTCTTCCCTTTGCCTGGCCCGTCCGTTCCCCCTTGCGGTGCGAGCGTCGCCAAGCCCCTGCGAACCGCCCTCCCAGGCCCGTTCGAGGCAATGGGCGGGGGATGGAACCTGTGCGGAAAGGTGTAAAGCCGGCATGGATCGCCGCGCATTGGTTTCGTTCCGGCTGTAGCAAATTGGCCACACGGCGAAGATCGACTGGAGCGCAACCAAAAATGGGGCCGCTCCATTGCTGGAGCGGCCCCGATCAACTCAGTCGATGAGAGCGAGGATCTAGAAGTCGACCTTCGCGCCGACGCGGAAGAACCGACCGGTAAAGCCCTGGCCTTCCCAGGCCACGTTGTAATTATAGCCGAGGTTGTAGGACTGGCCGGGGTTGAAGTCCGGTTTCGCGCCAAGGATGTTCAGCGCGTTGGCGTACAACGTAAAGTGATCGGCGATCTTCGTGCTCGCGGTCAGATCGAGCGTGACGAAGCGCTTGGCTCGGCACTTGAAGATCGTCCCGTCGGCATAGGTGGCCGCCGAAACACCGCCATTGGCGTCGCAATCGCCCTTGATGCCACCGTAATCGATCGACGCCATGTCATAGCCGCTGGTGTAGTTCACCGTGGCGCTCAGGTATGTCTTCCCGAAATCCAGCGTGTTGGTCCAGGTGCCGCGCCACTTCGGCGCACCCGAGCACGACGTGATGTCGCACGGGCTGAGCGTGCCGTCATAACGCTGGACGCCTGTCGACAGGTTTTTCTCCAGCTTGATCAGGTATGACGCGTCGACCCGGCTGGTGAAGCTGATGCTGCTACCGATCGGGAAGCGCGCAGTACCCGAAAAGTCGAGACCCGAAGCGGTTTCAGAATCGGCGTTGACGAACGAATATTGAATGAAGCCCAGCAATGGCAACGCGTTGGGATGATCCGGATCCTTGATGCCCGGAAGCACCGTCAGGCCAGGAATGTTCACAACGCCGTTATTGGCATAATAGGCATCCTCCACACCCGAATAATCGGGGTTGGTGATCAGGCCCTTGATCTTGATGTGCCAATAATCCGCAGTGAACGAGAAGTTGCGGTTCGGCTCAATAACGATACCGCCGGTATAGGACGTCGATTTCTCCGGCTTCAGCGACGGATTCCCAACGGCGGTCAGGCCATAGGAGTAAGGCTGGGTGGCATAGGCATTGCCGCCGTGGGCGGCGATGAACGCCGGATCGCTGACCTGGGCTGTGATATAGCCGGTCGTCGGCAGACCATAAGCCTCGTTAAAGCTCGGAATGCGGAAGCCCTTCGAGAAGGTACCCCGCAGCTTGATTTCCTTGATCGGCTTGAAGATCGCGGTGAACTTCGGCGAGAAGTTCTTCTGCCCCGACGAATAGTCGTCATAGCGCCCCGAAGCGTTCAGGCTCAGCATATCCACAATCGGCGCCTCGACTTCGAAGAAGGCCGACTTGACGTTGCGGCTGCCGGTCGCACCCACGGCGTTGACGCTGTAATAGCGATCGGCCGGGTTGACCTCGTTGGCCGGGTTGGCGCTCGGGTTGGTGATCGATTCCTTGCGGTACGATACGCCGACCGCCGCCGACAATGCCCCGCCCGGAAGCTGGAACAGGTCCTTCGACAGCGTTGCCTGGGCTTGCCACAGGTTCGAGCGTGAGTTTGTGACATTGATCGGCGCGATATAATCGCGGATCGCCTGCGAGTTCAGCGATGGATTGATGAAATTGAAGCTGCCGTCGTTGATCACGTCGACCAGATGCTGGGCATAGAGGTAGTTCTTGTTGGTGATCTTCAGGTCGACCTGCGACCAGGTGAAGTCCGCCGCATAGCGCCAGTTATCGCCGAAAGAACCGTTGACGCCCGCCGACGCGCGATAGGTACGTGCATCCGACAGCGTGATACGCGGCTGGTCGTAACGGTAGTTCACCCGTGCGAACTGGCCGCTGGCGGCATAGGGATTGTTCGGGTTGAGCGTACCGTTGGCTGCCGTGCAGGCGACGGTCGTGCCACGCGGGCAGACATAGACCGGCAACAGCACCGGGCTTAGCGTGAACTGCGTACCGCCCGCTGCGGTCTGGCCAGCGAACGACAGCGGAGCGATCGACGTGTCGGTCTTCGTCTGATAGAAATTGAACATCGCATAGGCCTGCGCCCTGCTGCCCAAATTGACCGTGCCACGAATGGTCCCGCCCAAACGTTCGACTGTAGGCTGCTCTTGGAGATAACGGTTGACGTTGTCTTGCTGGCACTGCTGCGCCCCGTTCGTCACCCCGGTATAGCCGACGTTGTTGAACGAGTAGCTGCCGTCGGTGTTCTGGGTGAACCTAGGCGCCGCCGACCCTTGCTGGGCGGCGTTGAGCGTGACGGATGTCAGATTTCCGCACCCTGCCCCAGGATTGGCGAGCTGCCACGGCCCCATCGCCACGGTGCCGGGCGCGAACGTGTGGCTGGTGCCGCCCGGATCTACAAAGGTTAGGGTGGTTGTATTATAAGGACGGATGGCGGGAACCATGGTCGATCCAACGCCCGGGAACGAGCCGTCGCCCTGAATGCCGTTTACCACGCCGTTGTTGAGGCAGTTCCCGGGCGCATTGCAGATGCTGCTCAGATCAGCGCCGTTATAGGGAAACTTGCGGTCACGCGCGTAAAGCGGATCGTTCTTCTGGTACTCGACATTGGCATAAATGTTGAAGCCCTGCTCCGACAGCTTGCCATAGCCGACCGTGCCGCTCAGGCGCTGCTCGCCGGCGTCGCCATATTCCGAAATGCCCGCCGATCCGTCTAGGTGAACGCCGGTGATTTCCTTCTTGACGATGACGTTGACCACGCCGGCCACGGCGTCGGCGCCGTAGGTCGACGAGGCGCCGTCCTGGAGCACTTCGATGCGATCGACGATCCCGCTGGGGATGGTGTTGAGATCTACGAAGTTGCGGTGGCCGTCATCCGCCAGCGGATAGGGCGCGCTGCGGAGACCGTCGAACAGGGTCAGCGTGTTGCCGGTGGTCAGACCGCGCAGCGATACGGCGGTGGCGCCGGTCGCGAAGTTGAAGCTGTTCCAGCTCTTGTTCATCGAGCCGGCATTGTTAGCCGCCAGCGAGTTGATCGCGTCGGCCACGGTGTTGAGGCCACGTTTGGCCAAATCGTCCGAGGTCAAGGTCGTCAGCGGCGCGGCGGTCGCAGTCGCCGAATTGCGCAACAGCGTACCGGTAACGACGATTTCGGGCGCTGCCGCCTGATCGTCCTGCGGTGCGGGCGCGGCATCCGCCGCCGGAGCCTGGGTGTCCTGAGCGAATGCCGGAGCGGCGAACAAAGCCGCCGACGCGCCGGCGCCGCACAGCATCAGCGCGCGCAGCGCGGCGCTTCCGCGGAGCGAACGCGAAACAGTCGAATTGGTCACGAAATATTCCCTTTGCCTGGCCCGTCCCTTGCCCCCATTTCAGGTTCGAGCGTTGCCAAGCCCCTACGAACCACCCTCCCAGGTACGTCCGAGGCTAATAGGGCAGGGATTAAGCTTGGCTTTCCCGCTGTAAAGCTAGGTTTGACAAGTTCGGGCGCGTTTGATCGCACCTGTAGCAAAAAGGTCACAAGCTCCTCCGTCGGGCAACCAGGCCGCGCAGACAAATGAAAAGGGGCGGAGCCTTGCGGCCCCACCCCTTCAGTTTTCTCATTCTGACGGATCAGAACTTGAAGTTCGCACCCGCCCGGAAGGTACGGCCGATGACGCCAGCGTAATGCCAGGTCGGCAGGTAGTTCGTACCCGAATACGAGGTCACCGCGATCGGTGCACGCGCATTCGTGAAGTTGCCGACATTGAGATAGAAGCTGAAATCGTCGTTCACCTTAACCGTCGCATTGAGGTCGGCATAGATGAAGCTCTTGATATAGCAGTACTTCGATACGGTTCCGGTCGGATAGGGATAGAACGCCCCAGCCGAGCCTGCGCACGAAAGATCGATATTGTTATTCGCGTCCGCATCCAGATCGTCAGCGCCGACCTGCTTGATCCGGCCCACGTAATACGTCGTCGCGGTCAGCGAGAAATTGCCGATCTGCAGGGTGTTCTGCCAGTTGCCGCGGAAACGCGGAGTACCTGCACCCGACGACAGTTCGTACGGTCCGATCGTACCCGCATATTTGCGGACCACACCGTCACCGAAATCGACATTGAAGTGCAGGATCTGGTTGACGTCCAGTCGGCTGATCAGCTTCACATCGTCGGTGATCGGAATACGCGCCTCAAGCGAGTAATCGAGACCGGCGGTCTTGAAGTAACCCGCATTGACGTACGGACCGTTGATCACGAGCACGCGCGGCAGGGCGTTCGGGAACAACGGATCGATCGCGTCGGTGGCACCGCACGAATAACCCGGGATCGCAGCGACCGCAGCACAGCCAGCGGCGGCAGCGGCAGCACCGGACGGATAAGTGTTGCCGGCAACCGAATAATAGGCGCTACGCGCCGCACCGGCGTTCGGACCGGCGACGATCACGTCCTTCTTCTTCACGTTGTAATAGTCGACCGTGAAGCTCAACCACCGAGTCGGCTGTACGATCAAACCCGCGGTGAAGGCACGCGAGGTCTCCGGCTTCAGGTCCGGATTGCCCGAGAAGCCGCCACCGACGCTGTACGACTGAGCATATGGATTGGAGCCGGCCGTGCACTTCGTGGGATCGACCGCATCAAACGTGCCGCCGTGAGCGACCTGGAACTTGCAGTTCGGCTGGTAGGTCACGAAGCCCGGATAGCTCGACCGCGGGTTGCTTTCGGCGAAGGTGGGAGCGCGGAAGCCCTTCGAGAAGGTGCCGCGAAGTGCCAGTTCCTTGATCGGCGTGAACTTGAACCCGACCTTCGGCGAGAAGTGGCTGAAGCCTTCCGAATAATGGTCGTAACGGCCCGACGCGTCGATCTCGAGTTCCTTGAGGACCGGCGCGCTGATTTCGAAATAGCCCGCCGACACCGTATGCGCACCGAACGCCGCCGCCGTGTTGGCATAATTGGCGAGGTTCGGATTGAGGCCCGGATTGTTGAGCGTTTCGCGACGGATCTGGCCACCGACCGCGACCTGCAACGGACCACCCGGCAGCGTCAGCAATTCCTTGGCGATCGACGCGTCGAGCGACGCGAGCGACGTATAGGCCCGGTTCGTGACGGTCGGCGAGATCAGGTTACGCACCGCCGCAGTATTCAGGCTGGGGTTGACGAAATTGTATGCCCCGGTGTTCACCGCCTGCTTCAGGCCGGCGATATTGATGACGCCGAACGCATTCAGCTCCATATTGTCGCGCGCGCCGACTGCCTCGACCCGGAAACTCCAGCCATCGCCGAACTTGCCGTTGAGGCCGATAGCGCCACGGATAACCTCGTTGCCACGCTCGGTCGCGGCCGGAATGTCGCCGAACAGGTAATAGACGCGCGCCGCATTCGCCATCGCCGTCGCCGCATCGGCGCCCAGGTTGGTCGCATAGGGGTTGTTCGGATTCAGGCGACGATCCGCCGCAGTGACGCAGTCGACGCCCGCGTTGCAGACGAAATAGGGGAGCACGATGCCCGGGTTGTTCGACGCCGTGGTCGGCGCCGCACCATAAGGCTGACGCTGACGGATTGCCGGCGGCGTGCCCTTGATGTTGACCTGGCTGTGCGAATAGCTGCCCAGCGCGTACAGTTCGATATTGTCGCTGACGCGATAGCTGAAGCGGCCGGTAAAGGAGTATTTCTCCGAGAACGGCTGCACCTGGCTAAATTCAAGCGTATTATTGTGGATACACCCGATATTGCCGGACGAATCGGTGTACGTACCCTTGGTGCAGCTCCCCAGATTGAGCGTCGAATAAGCGCCGGTTGCCGCAGTACCGCCCGTGAACGGGTCGTTGAGGTTCGACTGGGTGGTGCGGCGCACGACCGCGTTGATCGTGGCGGTGGAAAGCGCACTGTCGGCGGTGTTCTGATCAGCCAGGCCGATCGAGCTCAGGTCGGTGGTGTTGAACGGAAAGCCGACATCGGCGACCGAAACACGACCGTCGCGCTGATACTCACCATTGACCCAGAGGTTCCAGCCGGCCGTCTCGTAATCGCCGATGCCGCCCATGAGATTGGCGCGATAGCGCGAGGCATAGCCGCCTTCGGCAACGCCGCCTTCGACGCCGCCCTGAAGGCCCTTGAACTGCTTGCGCAGGATGACGTTGACCACGCCGCCGATCGCGTCGGCGCCGTAGGTCGACGACGCGCCGTCCTTGAGCACTTCGACGCGCTCCACGGCGCTGAACGGGATCGAGTTCAGGTCGACATAGGCGTTGTGGCCGTCGTCGTTGAGCGGGAAGTTGGTCGAGCGCAGGCCGTCGATGAGCACGAGGGTCGATGAAACGCCGAGGCCGCGCAGCGAGACCGCCGAGCCACCGGCCGAGAAGCCGCCCTGGAAACCGGTCGGGATCGAGCCGGCGCTATCGGCCGAAACCGAGCGAATCGCGTCAGCGACCGTGGTGATGCCGGCGCGGGAAAGGTTTTCCGTGGTCAGCACGGTGACCGGCGACGGGGTCTCGGTGTCGGTGCGGCGGAACAGCGTCCCGGTGACGACGATGTCGGGCGAGTTGTCGGTCGCCTGGTCGCCTGCGGGGGCGGGAGCCGGCGAAGCAGGCGTTTCCTGCGCCTGAGCGGGCGTCGCCAGTGCGAGCAGGCCGAGCGGAGCCGCGGCAGCAAGCAGGCGAAGCTTGGACGTCGTTCGGAAAGATACCATCGATGCGTAATCCCCATGTAGCGGGCCAGGCCCGCGCTCGTTTACCGGCGCGAATCATGAGCCCCCAATACCGTCAGACCTCTGAGCCTGTCCGGAATGAGCGACTGGTTACCGCCGATACAATCGTTGTAAAGCTGGAACGCCAAATGATTGCCGATTTGCAGCAGAGAGTTACACGAAAGTCACACCGAATACGCAGGGTCCGGCCGATCGAGAGCCTCACATTTCAAATTACGGCGCGGGCGCCATCGATCCTCGGCAATGTCATTTGGTACAAGTTGGAACTGGCGTCGCGTTTGTCTTGAGCCCGCGAGCGCCTATCATTTCCGCACCCACGGAATGTCAGTGATGTATTGTAGCAATACAGTGCGTCAGCTAGAGTTATTTCGCCTGCCATTAGTCCGATCGCCGGCAGCGTTTCGATCTTCACGTCGCGCCTTGCAAGCCACGTTGAAGCTGACCCGCACGGCCCTTAACCGGCGCAGCGCCGATCACCAGTCGCCCCTGGATCATACCGCATTTTGAAGCTGAAAGTGCCGGCCGGTCGTCGGCTTACGCGACGCGGATGCATATTAACGGTGACCGGTGTGGCGCGAACGATCGCGACCTAACAGCATCATCGTTTGAACCTCCGGCGGCGGGCTTCCACCCGCCGCCGGCATATTTTCGTCAGAACTTGAAGTTGGCGCCGGCGCTGAACTTGCGGCCGACCACGCCAGCATAATGCCAGGTTGTCAGGAAGTTCGGCGCGCTCGCATAGGCCGCGGCCGCCAATGGCGCCCGAGCGTTGAGCACATTGCCGACATTGGCAAAGAACGTGAACTTGTCGTTGACCCGCACCGACGCGTTCAGATCGACGTTGATGAACGAGTTGATGTAGCAGAACCGCGGATCGTTGTTCTGCGGGGACGACCGTGTGTAGAGATTGCCGCCCGCACAATCGAGCGGCAGCCCTTGATCCTCGGACACAGCTTTGATCTTGCCGACATAATATGCCGTCGCCGACAGCGACCAAGGGCCATTCTCGATCGTGGTCTGCCAGTTGCCGCGCCAATCAGGCGTGCCGTTGCCCGAAGAGAGGTCGTACGGCCCAAGCGTACCGGCATAATGCTGGATGGCGCCGGTGGTCGTATGGAGATCGTACTTGAAGATATGCGTGACCTCGACCTTGCTCGTGAACTTGAAGGTGCCGGTCGAGAACTTGACCGACGCCGATGCGTCGATACCGCTTGTGATCGCGAAGTTCGCGTTGACCCATGGCACGTTGAGAATGAGGAGGCGTGGCAAGGCGGTCGGATAGAGCGGATCGACCGCATCGACCACATTGCACGAATAACCCGCACCGACGGCGGCGACCGCCGCGCAGGCCGCAGTCGCGTTGGCCGCACCATAATAGGCACTCACCGCCGCCCCAGTCAGCGGGCCGCCGACGATCAGGTTCGACTTCTTGACGTTGTAGTAATCAACAGTTGCGCTGAACCACTTTACCGGCTGGAAGATCGTGCCCACCGTGAAACTACGCGAGGTCTCGGGCTTCAGGTTCGGGTTACCGGCATAGCCACGGCCAAGGGAATATTGTGTATTGTAAGGATTACCGTTGGCGTTGCACGCCGTGGTGTTTCCCGTTCCACCATGAGTAAGGATGAAGTTGCACGGTGGCGTCGTGCTGACGAAGCCGGCATATTGGCTGTTGGCCCCCGACTCTGCGAAAGTCGGCGCACGGAAGCCTTCCGCATAGGATCCGCGGATCGCGAATTCCTTGATCGGAGTCAGCTTGAATCCGACTTTGGGCGAGAAGTGGCTGAAACCCTCAGAGTAATGGTCGTACCGGCCCGACACGTTGATATCGAGAATGCTGAGGACAGGCGCGTCGAGTTCGAAATAGCCCGCCCAGACGGTGTGCTTGCCGAATGCCGACGAGGTGGTCAGGCCGTAGGTATCGAGCGCCGCGTTCTGGTTGCGATTGATCAACTTCTCGTTGCGGACCTGACCGCCGACCGCGAATTGCAACGGCCCGCCCGGCAGATCGAACAGCTTCTTCGAAACCGACGCGTCGAGCGAATACATCTGCGAATAGGACGGAGTAACCTTGTCGGGGGCGATCGTATTGCGCACGGCGTCGGTATTCGCCGACGGATTGACGAAATTATACGAGCCAGTGTTGATCGCCTTCATCAGCCCAGCAATGTTGAGTAGGCCATGCTGCGTGATCTGAAGATCGTCACGCGCATAGACGCCGTCGATCTTCCAGTCGAAGCCGCTGAAGCTGCCGTTCAGGCCGGCTGCCACACGCGCGACCTCGTTGACGCGATCGCTGCCCGCCTTGATGTCGCCGAACAGGTAATAGATGCGCGCCGCCCCTTGGCTTGGGTTGGCGGCATAGGTTGCGGCATACGGGTTGTTCGGGTTGAGTTGGCGGTTCGGATCGGTCGCGCAATTGACGCCCGCTGCGCAGATATAGACCGGCAACACGATGCCCGGGTTGCTCGACGCGATCGCCGGCGCGCCGCCGAAGGGCTGCGTCTGGCGGATCGCCGACGGGAACGCGCTGGTAATGCTGACGAAGTCGCGGCTATAGCTGCCCATGACATAGGCTTCGATATTCTCACTCAGCCGGACGCTGAACTTTCCGGTGAACGAATAGCGCTCCTGCTTAGGCTGGACCTGTCGATACAGATCGGTCAGATCGTACTTGCAACCGACGCCCTGTGCCAATCCGCTGGTCACCGAATAGGTGCCCGCCGCACAATTTTGCAGGCCGAGTGCGACATATTGGTTGGTGAGCGGAGACCCCGCCTGACCCGACAGCGGGTTGTTGAGGTCGCTTTGACCGACACGGGTTACGTAGGCGGTTGGGGTGTTGACGGTCAGCGACTGGTCGGCGGTATTGTTGTCGAGACCACCGACGGGCCTCAGGTCCTGGGTGTTGTAGGGGAAACCGCGATCATGGTTCGAGATGCGACCGTCCCATTGATATTCTCCGTTGAGGTAAAAGTTCCACCCCTTGGTCTGATAGTCGCCAATGCCGGCGGTCAATTCGGCACGGTAGCGCGAGCCGTCGCCCTTTTCGGTGGTACCGCCTTGGACGCTCCCCTCGAGTCCGGTGAATTGCTTCTTGAGGAAGATGTTCACCACGCCGCCGATCGCATCGGCGCCATAGATGGACGAGGCGCCGTCCTTGAGCACCTGAACGCGGTCGACCAGACTAAACGGGATCGAGTTCAAATCGACATAGGCATTGTGGCCGTCGTCGTTGATCGGGAAATTCGCGGAACGCAGGCCGTTGATCAGGACCAGCGTCGACGACACGCCGAGGCCACGCAGCGACACCGCCGAACCGCCGGCCGAGAAGCCCGTCTGGAAGCCGGTGCCGATCGAGCCCGCGCTGTCGGCCGAGATCGAACGGATCGCATCGGACACGTTGGTGATGCCGGCCTTGGCAAGGCTGTCGGACGTCAGCACGGTGACCGGCGACGGCGTCTCGGTGTCGGTACGACGGAACAGGGTGCCGGTGACGACGATGTCCTGCTGCTGGTCGTCGGACGCCACGGCGTCAGCTACCGGCGTCGCCGGCTTGTCCTGCGCAGCAGCCGGCGCGGCCGCAAACATCAGACCGAGCGGCGCGGCGGTCGCGAGCAGCCGGTTGCGGTACGCGTTGTTGAAAAAGGCCATCGAAGTGAAACCCCCATTTACAGGGGATCAGACCCGCGCGCCGGCGGTGCCGCGCGCAGGATCACATCCCCATCGATTGTGACCGCAAGCCCTCCAGCACCGGTCGATGAGCCGTGGGTAAGGCCGAAGCGGGCTTTGTAAAGATTCTAAGCAAGGTCGAACTAGCTTTTGGAATCCACGCGTAGCGCGGCTGCAACAAAGGGTCAGCCTTGGTGTCTTATTTCACTAAGGCAGTGACGCCTATTTCGTCCCCGGCATCGGTCCCGCGACCAGCAGCGGATCGATCTTCGCATTGCGCCAGCGCAGGCTCCAATGGAGATGCGCGCCGGTCACGCGCCCGGTCGCGCCGGAAAACGCGACGATCTGCCCCCGCTTCACCGCCTGGCCGGGCGTGACGACGATCCGCGACAAGTGCATCAGCGCGCTGTTGAGGCCCATGCCATGGTCAATCATCAACAGGTTGCCTTCGAGCAGGAAGGGATGATCGGAGGCCAGGATGACGACGCCGTCGGCCGGCGCCAGCACCGGGGTACCCGCCGGCACCGCGACATCGGTGCCCGAATGGTAGGCCCCCGCCTCGCCGTTGCGATAGATGCGCTGCGATCCGAACAGGGTCGAGATACGCCCGGTTGCCGGCCACATGAACGGCTGCCGCCACCCCATAGAGCTCGTATCCTGGCGCCGCGCCGCGTTGATCTGGGCGATTTCGGCTGGCCGTAATTTCTCGAATTGCGGCATCGGCACGGGATATTTGGGCAAGGTCGACAGACGCGAGATGTCCCAAGCCCGTGGATTGATCGTCAGCGTACGCGAGACCGAGCGGCCATCGTCCAGCGTCGCGGCCACGGTTGCCGCCGGTCCGGCATCGCGATCGAAGGCAATCACGAAGCGGCCGTCGGGCGCCACCGGCACCTCGTCGCCGTTGAAGCTGACCCGCTGGGTCCCGGCGGGCGCGGTGCCGATGAGCAGGCCGCCCTGGATCATGCTGCCCTTGAAGCTGAAATCGCCGAGCGGCACCGTCGGCATGCGTGACGCGGGCGGCGGCGGTGTGGCGACGACCACGGGCGCGGGACGCGTGGCGGGCGGCGAGCCCGGCTCGACGCAGCTACCCAGCATGCTCAACGCGGCGAGGCCGAGGACCCAGCGCCGCGCGCGCCTCACTTCCGTCCTTCAGCCTCTAGCGCGAGGTCGGCACTGGCATAGGCTTCCTGTCGCGCGACGCTCCAATAGCGCAGATCGTCGAGCGCGATCGGTACGCCCGATATTGCGCAGGTCACATGGCCCCCGGGCACCAGCACGCGAAAACCATTGGCCATGTAGTGGAGGCGCGCCGGCCGATCGGTATTGGACATCAGCATTGCAGCGATCCTCGAAATCTCAAAAAAGTCAGGCCGGCCCCGACTAGTGTTACAGCAACGTCGGCTGGTCCGGCTTATCCTTTACATATGCCTTGCCGCCCGCGCCCTCAACCCGCGCCGCGACGTCACCGTCACCAAAATGGAGCACCAACGCTCCCGCCTTGCGCGCTGCTGCGGCGCTGGTCAGGACGCCACCCGTCTTCGCCTCGACCCAGGCATAGCCGCGGTCGAGCACATGGCTGGGATTGAGCGCCTCGACCAGCTTCCAGGCGCCCGCCAACCGATCGCGCGCCGCGGAGAGACGTTGTGCCAGCATCGCCGGCCGCAACGCCCCGGCGCTGCGATCGAGCTGGCCGCGCGCCAGCGTGATGCGCCGTTCGAGCGCGCGGTCGAGCCGCTGCGCATTGTCGTCGGCACGCTGGCGCTGCGGCCCCAGCAACGCGTCGCGCTTGGGCAGCAACCGCGCCAGCGAGTCGCTCTGCTCGCGCCCGCGCTCGACATAGCGCCTGGCGCACCGTTCGGCGCGCTGCGCGTATGAATCGAGACCCAACCGCAAATCGGCCAGCACCGGCACTGCGATTTCGGCCGCGGCGGTCGGCGTCGGCGCGCGCAAATCGGCGGCATGGTCGGATAGGCTGGTGTCGGTCTCATGCCCCACGGCCGAGATCAGCGGGATCGAGCAGGCGGCGATCGCCCGGACCACCACTTCCTCATTGAACGCCCACAGGTCCTCGACCGACCCGCCGCCACGCGCGACGATGACGAGGTCGGGACGCGGCACCGGCCCGCCCGGCGCGATGGCATCGAAGCCGCGGATCGCCGCGGCGACGTCGCGCGCCGCACCGTCGCCCTGCACCTTGACCGGCCATACCAGGACATGCGTCGGGCAGCGATCGGCGAGCCGGTGCAAGATGTCCCGGATCACCGCGCCGGTCGGCGAGGTGACCACCCCGATCACCTTCGGCATGAACGGCAGCTTTTTCTTGCGGCCCTGGTCGAACAGGCCTTCTGCGCTCAATTGCGCCTTGAGCTTTTCGAGCAACGCCATCAGCGCGCCTTCGCCCGCCAGCTCCATGCGGTCGACGACGATCTGATATTTGGAGCGGCCGGGATAGGTGGTCAGCTTGCCGCTGACGATCACCTCAATCCCGTCCTGCGGGCTGAACGGGATCAAAGCCGCCTGCCCTTTCCACATCACGCCATCGATCACCGCCTGGTCGTCTTTCAGGCTCAGATAGCAATGGCCGGAGGCGGCGCGCTTCCATCCCGAAATCTCGCCGCGCAGGCGCACGCGGCCGAATTCGCCCTCGACCATCCGCTTGAGTCGACCCGACAGTTCGGACACGCTTTCGGCGGCGGAATTGTCGCCGGGCATGGCCTCGGCTACCAGCCGCGGCGAATCTTCTGGAAAAGGGTCGGGCATGAACGTCCTGCTGATCGGATCGGGTGGACGCGAACATGGCCTCGCGTGGAAGCTCGCGCAATCGCCGCTGCTCACCAAACTCTACGCCGCGCCCGGTAATCCGGGCATAGCGGAAAGCGCCGAGCTCGTCGCGGTCGACGTGACCGATCATGACGCGGTGATCGATTTCTGCCACACCAATCATGTCGAATTGGTCGTGGTCGGCCCCGAGGCGCCCTTGGTCGCCGGGATCGCCGACGATCTGCGCGCCGCTGGCTTCACGGTGTTCGGCCCCGACAAGGCGCCGGCCCAGCTCGAAGGATCCAAGGCCTTTACCAAGGCGCTATGCGACCGCGCCAATATCCCGACCGCAGGCTATCGCGCCGTCCACTCGCTGGAAGAAGCTCGCGCCGCGCTCGCCGCGTTCGGCGCGCCGGTCGTGGTCAAGGCCGACGGGCTGGCGGCCGGCAAAGGCGTCGTCGTGGCGATAACCGCCGCCGAAGCCGAGGACGCGATCGAAACATTGTTCGCCGAACCGGGCGCCAGCGCGGTGATCGAGGAATTCCTCGAGGGCGAGGAAGTCAGCCTGTTCGTGCTGACCGACGGCCAGGCGATGGTCGCGTTCGGATCGGCGCAGGACCACAAGCGCGTCGGCGACGGCGATACCGGCCCCAATACCGGCGGTATGGGCGCCTATAGTCCCGCGCGCGTGCTGACTCCCGACCTCGAAGCGCAAGCGCTGCGCGAGATCGTCGCGCCGACCGTCGCCACGCTGGCGGCGGAAGGCATGCCCTATTCGGGCGTGCTCTATGCCGGGCTAATGCTCACTAACGCCGGCCCCAAGCTGATCGAATATAATGCCCGGTTCGGCGATCCCGAATGCCAAGTGCTGATGATGCGGCTCGACAGCGATCTGCTGCCATTGCTGCTGGCGATAGCGCAAGGCCGGCTGGCCGAGGCGCCCTCCCCCGTCTTCAGCGAGGATGTCGCGCTGACCGTGGTGATGGCGGCGGTCGGCTATCCCGGCACGCCCGAGACCGGCGGCGCTATCGACGGGATCCAAGCTGCCGAGGCAGAAGGGGCGAAGATATTCCAGGCCGGCACCAGGCTCGCCGATGGCCGGCTCGTCGCGTCGGGCGGCCGCGTCCTCGCGGTCACCGCGCGCGGCGCCGATGTCCGCGCGGCGCAGGCCGCCGCCTATCGCGCGGTCGACGCGATCGACTTTCCCAGCGGCTTTTGCCGCCGCGACATCGGCTGGCGCGAGATTGCGCGAGAGGGCTGATCCCGATCACTGGCGAAACCAGCGCTCCCTCTCTAGGATAGCCGACGCTTCGTCGTACGGGAAAACTGTTCATGGACTCCGCCAACCCGCCACCGGTCGGTGCCGCCGCCTACATCTTTCAGGACTGGACGGTGATCGTGCTGATCCTGATCGCGGCGTTCGCGGTGCTGGTGATCGCCGGCATGATCTGGGGTCAGAAGAAAGCGCGCGAGCGCCACCGTGTCGAGGAAGCCGCCGAGGAGCGCGCTGAGGAAGCCGGCACGACCTTGCCCCCCGCACCCCCGCCGCCACCGGCGGCTGCCGATACCGGCCTGCCGCCCGATGAACCGCGCCCCCAGCCGGAGCCGGAAGCGCTGCCGAGCCCACCGCCTGCCTCGCCGGTCGCCCGTGACGTCGAACCGCAACCCCTAGCCGCGCGCGAACTCGCGCCGGAGCCAATCGCGGCGTCGGCAGCCGAGCCCGAATCGGTTGCGCAGACGCCGGAACCGGTAGCGGAGCCTGTGCCGGAACCGGAGCCAGCCGCCGAGGCGCCGACCGAGCCGCCGGCCCCACCGCCGGAACCCGCGCCGGCTCCGGAACCGGCCGCCGCATCGCCGGAACCCTCACCGCCGCCCGCGCCTGCCGCACCGGCACCGAATGCCGCCGGCGCGCTAGCGCTGACCACGATCAAGGGCCTCGGGCCCAAGGTCGCGGCCATGCTGGCCGAGCGCGGTATCACCCGGGTCGATCAGCTCGCGACGCTATCGCCGGACGAGGCGTCCACGCTCGACGTGCAATTGGGCGCGTTCACCGGGCGCATGGGGCGCGATCGCTGGATCGAACAGGCCAAGCTGCTCGCGGCCGGCGATACCGCCGCGTATGAGGCGGAGTTCGGGAAGCTGGGTTAGAGTCGTTTTCAGCTTCGCTGAGACGGTCCCGGCCCGCTCCCCCACCCGACCTCCCATAGAATAAACTGATTGGGAGGTCGGGTGGGGGAGCGGGCCGGTGCCGCGACCGTTTCAGCTTTGCTGAAACAGCCGCTAGGGCAACAGGCCGGCCGGCGCCAACCTGGCGATCGCCGCCATCATCGCGTCGAACGATTGGTCGGTGCCAGACGTGTTGAGCGCGATGTCGCCAAAGCCCATCGCCTTATTCGCGCGTGCCAGCTTGCCCTGCAGCGTCGTCGACGGGAACGCCCGCGGATCGCTCAGGAACAGGCATGCGAAGCGCTGGCGCTGAACCTTGCCAACGGAAATTCTCTCGATCGCGCTCCAGGGGATCGTCTGGTCGGACCATTGGCGCCACCAGACCCCCCGCGCATCGATCCGGAGCACGACGCCCTGCTGGAATAAGCGCGGCAGGCCGATCAGGAAGAATGCCCCGAATATGATGATCCCTGCCCAAGCCACCAAGGTGCGTTTCGTGGTCGGCGCATCCAGCCGGAGCAGCCAAATGCCGACCGCGACGAAGCCGAGCGCGCCGGCGAGCAGTAACAATACGCGCCAACGGCTCGCTTTGGCCTCGAACGGCGTCACTCGCCGCGCGCTCTCGACACCAGCAATTTGTCGATCCGGCGACCGTCGAGGTCGACCACCTCGAACCGCCAGCCCTGTTGCACAACACTCTCGCCTTCCTGGGGCAGCCGCTTGAGCGCTGCCAGGACCAGGCCCGCGGCGGTGGCGTAATCGCGATCGTCGGGCAGGTTGAGGTCGAGTTTCTCGGCGACGAGATCGGCCGAAGCCGACCCGGCGACCAGATAGCTGCCATCCTCGCGCTGGACGAAATCGGGGTTTTCGTGCGGATCGGTATCCGACGCGAAGGCGCCGGCGATCGCGGCGAGCAGGTCGGCCGGGGTCACGATCCCCTCGAAATGTCCATATTCGTCGTGGATCAGCGCCATCGGCACTTCGGCGCGCCGCAGCCGCACCAGCGCGTCCATCGCATCGAGCTGATCGATCACGATCGGCGCCGAGCGCATCAGCACCTTGAGATCGAGCCGATCGCCGCGGATCGCCGCAGCAACGATGTCGCGCGCCTGGACCACGCCGATCACCGAATCGACCGACCCCTCCGCGACCGGAAGCCTGGTGTGCGCCGTCGTCGCGAGCTTCTGGCGAATGCCCGCATCGTCCAGCCCGATATCGAGCCAATCGACTTCGGTCCTGGGGGTCATCACTTCGCGTACCGGCCGGTCGGCAAGGCGCACCACGCCCGAGATGATCGAGCGTTCATGCTCCTCGATCACGCCCGATTTGGACGCCTCGGCCACGATCAGGTGGAGTTCCTCGGCGGTGACCTGGTCCTCGCTGTCGTGACTCAGGCCGATCAGCCTGAACAGCATCGAACTGGTCGAATCGAGCAGCCAGACGACCGGCGCCGCGGCCCGCGCGAGCCAGGTCATCGGCAGCGCCATCACCGCGGCGATCGGCTCGGGCGAGCGCAACGCGATCTGCTTGGGGACCAGTTCTCCGATGATCAGCGAGAGGAAGGTGGTCAGACCGATCACCAGCGCGAAGCCGGCCTTGTCGGAGAATTCGGTACTCCACCCGAACCATTGCTGCAGCCTTATCGCGGTCGGCCCGCCCAGCGCCTCGCCAGAATAGGCACCCGAGATCACCGCGATGAGCGTGATCCCGACCTGGACGGTCGACAGGAACTTGCCGGGATCGGCGGCCAGGTTGATCGCCGCGCGCGCGCCACGGCTGCCGGTCCGCGCCATCGCCTCCAGCCGCGCCTTGCGCGACGAGGCGATCGCCAGCTCGCTCATCGCGAACACCCCGTTCACCGCGACGAGTATGAGGATGATGACGACATCGATCCATGGATAGGGCGCGGGTGGCGGGGGCAAGGTCATGATGTGCGCTTATGCCTACACGCGGGTACGAAGGTCGCGCAACATGGCGTGTCGTCGCTCATTCCCCTCCCGCTCGCGGGAGGGGTTAGGGGAGGGCATGTTGCAAGGTCGGATCTGAGACATGACTCGCCCTCCCCCGGCCCCGTTCCGAGTGAACAGTCCCCCGGACTGTTCAGGTTGCGCCGGGGGCGCAACCGACCCGGAACGCGCAAGCGGGAGGGGAGAGTTACTTCCCCTCACCTCGCCGCGTCGCGAAGAAATCGCGCAACAGTCGCGCGGCCTCCTCCTCGCCAATCCCGGGATAGATTTCCGGACGATGGTGCACCGTCGGCTGCGCGAACAGGCATGGACCATGCTCGACCGCGCCGCCCTTGGGATCGGACGCGCCGTAATAGAGCCGCGCGATCCGGGCATGGGCGATGGCGCCCGCGCACATCGCGCAAGGCTCCAGCGTCACCCACAGATCGCAATTGCTCAGCCGATCATCCCCGATCGCTTCGGCGGCGGCGCGAATCGCCAGCATCTCGGCATGCGCGGTCGGGTCGTGGCGCGTGCGCGGCGCGTTGGCGGCGGTGGCGATGACGCGGCCGTCCAATACCACTACCGCGCCGACAGGGACCTCCCCCATCGCCGCGGCGGCGGCCGCCGCGTCGAGCGCGGCACGCATCGGTGGAGGCAGCTGGAACCCGCTTATTGCGGCGCCGCCGAATTGGCCGGAGGCGTGCCGGGCTTGTCGACGCTGATCGTCGGGACCTTGATGGTCTTGGTGGTGGTGGTCACGGTAGGGACCTCTACCGTCTTGTTTTCAGTGCCGAAATTGACCGTCGCCATGTTGGCGTTGACTTCGGGCGCGCTGCCGCCCTCCAGCTTGACGGTCGGCAGCGACCCTGATTTGCCGTTGATCGAGATCATCCCAAAGGCCAATAAGGCGATCAGGATAAGGGCGGCAATGCCGACCAGAGCGAGCAGGAACCGCATTATAATCGTCTCCTAGAAATCGAATCGTTCGCGTAATCAACGTTTCGCCACAAGAGCAGGTTGCACGGAAAAGAGCGAATCTGTTGACCCGCCGCCCGACAGACGCTATCGGCGCCACCTTTCCGGGGTCAGGTTCGTCTTGGCCCGAAACTCAGGATTGATAGCGATGTCGCGCATTTGCGAGCTGACCGGCAAGGGCCGGCAGGTGGGTCACAACGTTTCCCACGCCAATAACAAGACCAAGCGGACGTTCCTGCCCAATTTGCAGAACGTGACCTTGCTGTCTGACGCGCTGGGCACCAGCGTCAAGCTGCGCGTGTCGACGCACGGCCTGCGCTCGGTCGAGCATGTCGGCGGTCTCGACAACTGGCTGGTCAAGACCAGCGACGACGATCTGTCGCTGCGTGCGCGTCGCCTGAAGCGCGACGTCAAGAAGAAGCTGGGCGACACCCAGGCCGCGTAATCGCGCCGGTCCGACTCGGTCGGACCTTCAAGCGAATCGCTACCGGCCCGCTCTCCACACCGGCGAGCGGGCCGGAGTCGTTTCTGCGGCGCGGCGTCTTGCAGTTTTGCTGGCCGAGGCGGCCCGGGGGTTGATTCCCACTGCCAGAAAATATGTCTCCCCGGCGTAAGTGGATCGGCGAGGGTCGATTACAAATCCAGCCGGAACTTCATCAGCAGCGTCTGCTGCAGGAACAGCAGATTGTCGTCGCTGACCATCCATAGCATCGTCGCGCCGCGTTCGCGCGTGATCGCCAACCCTTCGAAATTATCGACCGTCAGCGGCGGCGCAAGCCGCGCGATCTCGCGCCCGCGAATCGTCATGCCCGGGCGGATGCGGCGCGGATCGATCAGCGTCAGTACCGCGCTCCATCGAAAGGGAAGATCGAACCGGCGGTTGAGGACCAGGACACGCCCGTCGGGCAATTCGGTCGCGTCGGACGGATCATAGCCATCGGGCGGTAGATAGCCGAACTCGAATCCCTTGAGCGGTTTCTCGACCGGATCGCGATCGAACATCAGCGCACTGCGCGCCTGGCTCGGCAGCCGGCGGCTGGTCTCGGCGATCACCAGGAAGCGGCCGTCGTGCAGCCGCACCATCGATTCGGCACCGCCATTGGCGGACCAGTCGGCCATCGGCTGCGGCGCCACCATGCTGGCGGGCGAGGTCAGGCCAGGCGAGTAGCGCCAGATCTGGTTGGCGCGCTCATACCCCACCCACACTTGTCCGGTCGCGGGATCCAGGGCCATCGATTCGGTGTCGCGTTGCGCCCTGTTCCACCCCGTTCCCGGACCCGTCGGCAGGTCGCCGAATGCGCGAGCGCTCAGCCGAAAATGATCGTCGAGCCGAAACCGCGCGATCGTCCCGCCATCGCTGAGCAGCGTGAACAGTCCACGGTCGATCGTCATCGACGAATAGCCGCCGAAGGCCGTGTCGCGGCTGGTCAGGCGAACGCCGCCCATGAAGGTCATCGCCCCGATTTTGATGCGCGCAGGGTCGGCGCCGTCGAGTGGCACGCGCGTCGCCGTAATGTCGGGGATGCGGCCAAGCATCGGCCGTTCGGGCGTACCACTCCACTGACAGAGCAAGGCGAGCACGAGCATTAGGGGATAGCGGTGGCGGCGGCGCATCGCCGGCCCTCATAGCCGTCGCGCGGCAACCCGCCAGCCTGAACGGCGGATAACGGACGCATTCAGCCTTGGCTCAATGCGAATCGGGCAAAACCTCTTCATCGACACGGAATGGGCAGACGGAAATCGCCGGAGCCCGCGACCGATCGAAGGATGAATTTTAGAGACGGAGACGACAAATGCTGAAGACCCTTTCGCTCGTTGGCGCCGCGCTCGCGATGACTGCCGGTGCCGTTGTTCCCCTCGCCCCGGCGCAGGCGCAGCGTTACGGCTACGACCGGTCGTATGGCGACGGATACAACCGCGACGGCTATTACAACCGTGACGGCTATTATAGCGGTAACGACCGCAGCTATCGCGGATATGACCGCAGCTACCGTGGCTATAACCGCAGCTATCGTGCGCGTCAGAAGTGCAACGATGGTGACGGCGGCACGATCGTCGGCGCGATCGCCGGCGGCCTGCTCGGCAATACGGTTGCCGGCCGCGGCGACCGCACGATCGGCACCATCCTGGGCGCCGGTGTCGGCGCCTTGGCCGGCCGGGCAATCGATCGCTCGGATCGCCCCGGTTACTGCCGCCGCTAATCCCGAACAGTCGAGTTCTCCCGCGTAGCGTATCCGGGAGAGACAGTCCCCTCGCGTAGCGTATGAGGGCGGAGGCCGGTCCCGAAAGGGGCCGGCCTCTTGTTGTGCGGAGCGCAGGCGCGGCTGCGCCCGCGCCGATCGCGAAGCGAGCGCCCCGCACGGCCGGCGGACGGCGCACGCCGATCCGGCCGACGGCTTTGCCGGCGGCGGGGCTCAACCCGCAAACGGCTAAAGTATCTTCACTATGGAACGCAGTCGATGCGAAACGCGAGAATGCTGCCGGCTTGGCCGAACCGCACATCGAGCGGATCGAGGCCATAGGCCGCCGTGGTAACGAACAACGTGCTCAGGTCGTCCCCGCCAAAGGCGCAGCTCGTCGGCCGCTGGCAAGGGGTGGGAAGCCAGCCGACTTGCGTTCCGTCCGGTGCAAGCCGCGCGATGCCGCCGCCGTCCCACATCGCGCACCAGATATAGCCGTCGCGGTCCACGGCCATGCCATCCGGCTTGCCGGCAGTGTCTTCGAACCGGTGCAATATCGTTCGGTTGGAAATCGCGCCGCCCGCCAGATCGAAATCGTAGCGGTAGAGCAGCCGCGGGACCGTATCGATCAGATAGAAAGATCGTCCGTCCGGACTCCAGCCCATACCGTTCGGAACGTCGAAGCCGCTGTCCATTGCCGTGACCCGGCGTTCATGATCGACGCGATACAAGGCGCCGCCGCCTGCCGATCCATCAGTCGCGCGCGTGCCTACCCAGAACCGGCCCGCCGGATCGCATTTGCCGTCGTTGAAGTGCACACCCGTCATGTCCGGCGATGGCAATGGCTCGAGAGACCCGCCCTGCCGGAACAGCCATAGGCCGTCTTCGAGCGCCAGCATCGCCTCTCCCGCGTCGAGCGGCGCTGCCGATCCGATCTTGGCATGGAGGGGAATGGAGCGATTGATGCCGGTGACAGGATCCAGCAAATTATAGGTCGGACCCAGGATATCGACCCAGGCGAGTAGCCGCGCCTCCGGAATCCAGACCGGGCATTCGGCGAGTGCAGCGCCGACGGGCCATGACATGTGTGGAGCGATCCCCTGCATCGGCTCTACCACGCTCGCTCCCCGTTTTCACTAAACATGTTGCTATAACGGCTACACGCCTTTAGCTACCGGGCAGACAGGGCCTTGGCAATGATGGCTCGACGCGGGGAGAGATAATGGCAGCAACCGGACAGCGCTGGCCGCGTTTTCGCTGGTTCGTCGTGGCCATGCTCGCGGCTGCCGCGGTGCTCAATTATCTCGACCGCCAGACGCTGGCGTTGATGGCCGGCACCATCCAGGGGCAGTTGCGGATCAGCGATGTCGGCTATGCCGCCCTCGTCAACGCTTTCCTGGCCGCTTACACGATCGGCGGATTGATCTCGGCGCTGATCGTGGATCGGCTCGGCGCCCGGCGCTCGATGGCGCTGTTCGTCGGCTGGTGGTCGCTGGCCAGTGCGCTGTCGGGCATGGCGGGAAGCATGTGGCAGCTTGCCGCCACGCGGTTCGCGCTCGGGATCGCGGAGGCCGGCGGCTGGATCGCTTCGCCCAAGCTCGTCCAGGAATGGTTTCCCAACCGCGAGCGCGCGCTGGCGATCGGCATCTATTCGTCCGCCGCGCATTTCGGGGCGGCACTGGCGCCGATCCTGATCACCACCCTGCTCATCACGGTCGGTTGGCGCGCGACGTTCGTCGTCACGGGAGCGATCGGGCTGACCTGGCTCGCCGTCTGGCAGATGGCCTATCGACCCCGTCGTATCGGTCCGGTCGATCTGGCTACAATGCCGGAGCAACGCGCGGGTCCCGCGCCGGCGGAATGGGGTGCAGTGCTTCGCACCCGCGGAGTCTGGCTGATCGCGATCGGCAACGCCCTCACCAACCCGGTCTGGTTCTTCTATCTGTTCTGGTTTCCCAAATATCTGACTGAGGAACGCGGACTGACCGTTGCCGAAATGGGCCGGCTGAGCTGGGTGGTCTATGCGTCGGCGGGTGTCGGTTCGGTGCTCGGCGGCATCGTCTCGGGCGCGTTGGTGAGGCGCGGCATGCGGCCGGCGCGTGCCAGGGTGGCGACGATGGCGCTCGTCGCCGTGATCGCGCCGATCGGCGCCTTCAACGCGCTGGCGCCTGCCGTCTCGATCAGCCTTGCGCTCGGCGCGCTGGTGGCACTGGTCCATACCGCCTGGGTGACCAACCAGACCGCCTTGTGCGTGGACTTGTATCCGGGGCGGCATATCGGGAAAGTGATGGCAGTGAACGGTATCATCGGCGGCCTCGCCACGATCGTCACGACGCAACTCGTCGGCGCGTTGGTGGCGACCATGACCTATCGGCCGATGTTCCTGATGATCGCGATCGCCTATCCGCTCGGACTGCTGGCGGCCTTTCTGGCGACGACCGGCCGATCGATGCTCGACCGCGAGATTGCGGCGTGAGCGAGAACCTGATCGCGGTCGAATGGGGCACCGCGCAATTGCGAGCCCGTCTGTTTCGGCGCGACGGCGAAACGCTCGATACGCAGATAGAAACCGTGCGGCTGGCGGACCTGGGTCGCGACGGGATCGTCGAGCATGTCGACCGGCTGCGGGCGCGTTGGCCCGATCCTCAGAATCCTTTGCTGCTGAGCGGTATGATCGGCTCGGCGATGGGCTGGCAGGAAATCGCGCGCGTCGACTGCCCCGCCGGCCCGGAAGCAATCGCCGATGGCGCGGTGGCCGGCCGGATCGGCGATCATGCCGTCCTCTTTCTGCCCGGCCTGGCGTGCGAGCAACGCTTCGGCGATCCCGATGTATTGCGCGGCGAGGAAGTGGCGGCGATCGGTGCGCTGGAGCAATCCGGGGGACGAGCGGGGCTGTTCCTGTCGGTGCCGGGCATGCACGGCAAATGGCTGGCGCATGACGGCGCGCAGGTCACGCAATTCCACACTTCGATGACCGTCGAACTGTATCGCGTGTTCGCCGAACGCAGCGTGCTCGCGCCCCTGATGGCGGCCGAGCCCGAGGAGGGAGCCGCATTCCGCGCCGGCGTTGCTCGCGGTGCCGAGGGCGGCGGCCTTGCCCGACTGCTGTTCGCGGCGCGATCGAATGTGCAGGCTGACCGGATGCAAGCCGGCGATGCCGCGTCCTTCCTGTGGGGCGTGGTGATCGGATCCGATGTGCGGGAGAATTTGCCGCTCGCGCCGGGCGCGACATGCCTGGTGGCCGGCGCGCCTATGGTCGCATCCTTGTTCGCCGCTGCGATCCGCCAGCTGGGCGGCGCCGCCGAGATTGCCGACAATGACCGATTGACCGCGGCGGGTTTCCTGCGCCTTGCCGCTCTTCTCCGGGCAAAAGGGATGTTCGCATGACACAACGCCTCGCCGGGCAAGTCGCGTTGGTAACGGGGGCCGCGGGTGGTATCGGCGGTGCGATCGCCGCGCGGTTCGCGGGCGAAGGGTGTCGCATCATCGCGCTCGACCGGGTGGAGGCGCCATCCGGCGACCTGCGCTTGCTATGCGATCTTGGCGACGAGACGTCACTGGCGCACGCCGTCGACGCGATCAGGACCTCCGGCCTGGCGCCCGACATCGTCGTACACGCCGCCGCGATGGGCGACTCTCGCCCGACGATGGATACCGACGCGGCATTCCTGGCACAGATGTTTGCGGTGAATGTCGGCGCCGCGTTGAGCCTGGCGCAGGCGTTCGCGCCGGGCATGCAAGCGCGGCGGCGCGGCTGTTTCCTGTTCGTTTCGTCGATCAATTCGACCTACGCCACCCCAGGGCTGGCCGCCTATGCGGCATCCAAGGCCGCGCTCGACAGCCTGATGCGCACGCTCGCGCTGGAGCTCGCGCCCGATAACGTCCGGGTGAACTCGGTCCGCCCGGCGTCGATCGATACGCCGCTCTGGCGCCGCGGGATGGAGGCGCGACCCGACCCCCAATCGGCGATCGCCGCCAACATCAAGCGCCACCCGCTCGGCCGTATCGGCCGGCCGGAGGACGTTGCGGCGCTGGCGCTGTTCCTGTGCTCCGATGAGGCGAGCTGGATCACCGGCGTCGATTATCAGATCGATGGCGGGGCATCGGTGACGCGCCGCTAACCTCTTTATAGCAACATATTGCGCCATTTTTCCGGGCGCCACTCGGACGAAACACTGTAATATGGCCGAATAATTCAGTTGACGTGTAGCTAAATGTGCAACATTAATTCCTCACTAGACGATAAGATCGCAGGGGAGAGGAACGATGAGAGCAGGCTTTTGGCTTGGCGGGGTGTGTCTCGGCGCCCTCGTCGCCGGTAGTCCGGCTTTGGCGCAGGACAAGGCAGGCACACTCAATGCCGCAGCCTCCACCGATAGCGGCCAGGCGGCCGATGCGCCCAGCGCGGGCGACAAGGAGATCGTCGTCACCGGCTATCGCAAGAGCCTCGCCGAAGCGCTCCAGGTCAAACGCAACACCGACCAGTTCCAGGATTCGGTCGTCGCCACCGATGTCGCAAAACTGCCGGACAACAACATCGCGGAATCGCTGCAGCGCATATCGGGCGTCCAGATCCGCCGCGCGCTCGGCGAAGGAACGAGCGTTTCGATCCGCGGCCTTCGTCAGAACCGTAGCGAGATCAACGGGCGCACGCTGATCAATCCCAATGGCCGCGGTGCGGGCATCGCGTCGGTGCTCGATTCCGATTACGGCCCGCTCTCGCTCTTTCCCTCCGAACTGATCGGCCGCCTCGACGTCATCAAGCTGCAAGGCGCGGACCGGACCGACGGCTCGCTGAGTGGCACGGTCGACATCATCACGCGCAAGCCGTTCGACAAACCGGGTCAGCTCATCTCGGTGTCGGGGTCCACGGTCTATTCCGACCAGGACAAGAGATGGGGCTATGACGGGTCGGCACTCTATTCGAACACGTTCGCCAACGACACGTTCGGCATCCTGCTCAACGCCACCTATTCGAACAAGCCGGTGAACGAGGATTCATTCAATTCCTTCACCGGCTACACCCCCCTCACTTCGGCGTTCAACACGCCCGCCCATCCCAAGGCGAACGATCCGAATGGCGACGGGATTCCCGGCACCTATATCGCCGATTTCCGGTTCCAGCGTCTGCGCGAAAAGCGCGAAAAGATCGGTGGCAATGGCGCGTTTCAATGGCGGCCCAGCCCCAATTTCGAGCTTTACGGCGACGCGGCTTACTCGCACCTCAAGACGTCGCGCACGCGCGACTGGTTCTCGGTGCCGCTCAGCAGCAATGCCGGCGACTATACCTCCTACACCCTGTCGTCGAACGAGATCCTGACCTCGGGCGTCATCAACCAGGTGGCGCAAGGCAACGCCGAAGCGCTCAGGGTCAAGAGCGACACTTTCACTAGTGCCCTGGGTTTCAAGTGGAGCACAAATGACGGGCGCTTCTCAGCCAGGCCCGAAGTGAATTATTCGCGCTCGACGATGGATGTCACCCAGGAATTCGTCCGGGTCCAGAGCGTCAGCAAATATCCCTTCGCGTTCGATGTCAACGAAGGCGGCATTCCCAGCCTGACCGGCCCCGCGGGTCTCGACACGACCAATCCGGCGTCGTTCCGCTATTCGAACGCCTTCGACAATTTCAACCGCAACACCGCCCAGGAAACGGCCGGCAAGGTCGACTTCGCCTTCAAGCCGGAGAATTCGTTCATTTCCGAGATCGATGCCGGCATGCGTTACTCGGCGCTGACCACGACGCGTCAGACGAACCAGAACCAGGTCGCCTTCGCCGGTACCACGGCCGCCAACACGTTCCTGCTGTCGTCGGGTCCGTCCATTTATAGCGTTCGGGGCTATGCCGACCTGTTGGGTGGGAACGCCCCGTCGATCGCCACCAAATATCTCGCGGCGAATGCCTGGGCGCTCCCGATCGGGGGAGCCTGCAACACGATCGCGCCCAATAGCGGCCTGTGCCCGGCCGGCTTCGTCGATCCGCTGCAATCCTTCCGCATCGGCGAGAAGACGATGGCGGCCTATGCCAAGATCAATTTCGCGACACGGCTGGGATCGATGCCGCTGACCGGCAATGTCGGGCTGCGCTATACCGACACGACGCGCGAAGCGAATGGCGCCATCAAGCGCGCGAGCGGTCTGGCCGATCCGTTGACGGTGAAGACGCAATCGGTCGATTGGCTGCCGAGCGCGGTCGCCAAGCTGGAAATCACCAACAAGCTCCTGCTTCGCGCCGGCTATGCCAAGGTCCTGGGGCTGCCCGACTCGATCGATCTGTCGCCGAACCTGACGCTCAACCGGTTGACGCCCTATAATGGCAACGCCGGCAATCCCCGGCTGCAGCCGTTGCGCGCCGATCAGTTCGACGCGTCGCTCGAATGGTATTTCGCGCCCGGTTCGGCGTTGACCGTCGGCGCGTTCTACAAGGACGTGAAGACCTTCATCTACAGCAAGGCGAGCTACGAAATCCCGCCGGGGGAAGTCGCGCCGCCAGGCCAGCCCGAAGGCTATCTGATCACGCGGCCCTATAATGGTGCCGGCGGCAAGGTGAAGGGCGTCGAAGTGCTGTTCCAGACGCCATTCTCTTTCCTTCCCTCGCCGCTCGACGGTTTCGGCGTCGTCGCCAATTTCTCGTACATCGACAGCTCGACCAGCCTGCTCGATCGCAAGGGACAATCTTTGCCTTTCCAGGGTCTGTCGAAGGTCAATTACAATCTGGTCGCCTATTACGAGAAATACGGCTTCGGCGCGCGCGTCGCGTACAATTATCGCGACAAGTTCTTCGACAGCGTCGGGCCGGGCAGCACGGCGATCTATTATGCGCCGTTCCGGACCGTCGACGCATCGATCCGCTATGAATTCGGTCGCTTCACGATCTTCGCCGACGGCACGAACCTGACCAACGAAATCCAGCGCCGCTACGTGGAATCACCTGAGGCTACCTCTTTCTACGGCATTCAGGGGCGTCGCTTCTCGCTCGGGTTCAACGCGAAATTCTGACGCGTTCGGTTCGCCCTTCTTGGTTCGCTCGGGTGAAGCAGTTCGACCACCTCCCCCGTCTCTTGCGATAGGATTTCAATGAGCCAGTCTTCCTTCGGCGGCGTCTTTCCGGTGCTGCCGACCGTCTTTACCGACCGCGGCGATATCGACCCCGACGGCATGCGATCGGTCGTCGAGTATGTCGTTGCGTCGGGCGCCGATGGTCTCGTCTTTCCCGGTCTTGCCAGCGAATATGACCTGCTGACGCTCGACGAACGCGGAGAACTCATCGGTCTGATCGGCGGCGCGGTCGCCGGTCGCGTGCGGTTCGTGGTCGGCGCCAGCAGCGATGAGGTCGGCGATAGCGCAGGGCTGGCTACGGCCGGGGCGGCGGCGGGCGCCAGCGCCGCGATGGTGATGACGCCTCGCGCGCTGGGCCCCGATGTCGACGCGCTTTCCCGTTTCTATCGCGATCTGGGCGCGCAGGCCGGCTTGCCGATCATGCTGCAAAATGCGCCTGCGCCGATGGGCCTGGGGCTCGCCGCCGATGCGGTCGCGCGCATCGTCGCGGCGTCCGACGCGATCCGCTGGGTCAAGGAGGAGAATATGCCGTGCGGGCAGCGCATCTCTGCGTTGCTGGCCAGCGGCGTCCCGCATCTCGAGGGCGTTTTCGGGGGCGCCGGCGGGCGGTACATCACTGATGAGCTAGCGCGCGGCGCGATCGGCAGCATGCCCGCCGCCGAGACGCCCGAGGTGCATGTCGCGTTGATGCGCGCTCATCTCGCCGGCGACCGCGCCGAAGTCTGGCGGTTGTACGAGGCGTTGCTGCCGATCCTGATGATCCAGGCGGTCTATCGCTGGCGTCTCACGAAGGAAGTGTTGCGGCGGCGTGGCGTGATCACCTCGGCCTATACACGCGCCGCCGGTCCCGAGTTCGACGAAACCGACCAGCGCGAGCTTGGGACGGTCCTCGACCGTCTGCAGCATGCCAGTGCCGCGCGCTGAGCCTTAGGTTGAGGCCAAAAATAACCCGTTGTTCTTAAAGGGATTAATTTCCCAAACTCGTCATCCCAGCGAAAGCTGGGATCTCAAGCGGCATCGCGTCACCGCCAGAGACCCCAGCGTACGCTGGGGTGACGGGAGGTGCGCTGGGGTGACAGGAGGATTCCGCGGGAATGACGCCAGGAATCTGAGGCCCCAACCTAGCCTAAACGGCGAGGCGATAGTCGAGCGCCGGATCCGCTGGCGCGATTTCGTCGCCGCGTTCCAAGCCCCTCGCCTGGATTTCCGCAGCGGCGACGCGCAGCGCTTCGAGCATAGTCGGCATCGCCGCCTCGGGAATCCATCCCGACAGGCCGATCGCCGCATAGGCTGTCTCGCCCACGGTGATCGCCACCGTATGCTGCTCGCGCTCGTCCTTGACGCGCAAGCGGGCATAGCCTTTGCGGCGGATGTCGCTCAGCGCCAGCAGCAGGGCATCGATATCGGCGTAACCGGGTATGTCTCCCTTGGCGTAGATCTCATGGATCTCGTCATCTTCCAGCGTCGCGAGCAGCGCCATGCCGATGCCGCCGCGCGTCGCGGGGTAAAGCCCGATACGGCCCAGCGCATCGGTCGCCGGCATGTTGGGCGGCGCGTGGAACAGATAGCTGACATTGTCGCGCCAGCGAACGCCCATCGCGACGGTATGGCCGAAGTGACGCAGTTCCTCGAGCGCCGGCAATGCACGCCGCAGCAGTCCCGAGGCGAACAGGCTCTGGGCCGCCAGCACGGTCATACCGGCGCCGGCCCGATATTTGCGATCGGGCGTCTGGCGAGCGATGCCGAGATAGGTCAGCGTCTTGAGTAGCCGGTTGACCCGCGTCGTCTCCAGCCCGACGCGGCGCGCGACCTCGCGGCAGCCCACCGGCTCCGTCGAGATGGCCAAGGCCTGGAGCACGGTAATGCCGTCGATCAGGCTCTGGTTGGGCTGCGCCCCGGCCTTGTCGCTGCGTATCCGGGTTCCACGGCCGGCCGGTGATTGCGTTGCTACCATCGCCGTCGACGCTACCGCAGCGCCGGCGGCACGTCTACACTTCCGGCTCGATTTAGGACTGGCGGCGCCTTATATTGTTGCTAATAGAGATATACGAATAGCGAATTGAATCCGCGCTGGAGAGGTATTCGATGGTTGATGACGCGATCAAGGCGATCGACATATTCTCGGTCCGCATTCCGCAGGATGACAGCTATCTTGGCGGGCTGGGGCCAGGCGAAACGGTCAACGAGCGCGGATACGTGGTCCGCCGCGGCAACCGCACCATCTACCCGCAAACCATGCGATCGGCGGTCATTCGCGTGACGCTCGAGTCCGGTGCCGAAGGCTGGGGCGAAACCTATGGCCTGGTGGCGCCCAATGCGATTCACGCCTTTGTCGAGGATCTGATCGCGCCGATCATTGCCGGCCGTTCGCCGTTCGACGTGCAGGCGATCTGGGACGACCTTTACGACCTGATGCGCGTGCGCGGCTATACCGGCGGCTTCTGGCTCGATGCGATGGCCGGGGTCGACATCGCCTTGTGGGACCTGATGGGCAAGCTCACCGGCCTGTCGCTGCCGCAACTGCTCGGCGGCCGGCATCGCGACCGTATCCCGGCCTATGTTTCCGGCCTGCCGAGGCCGACGATCGCGGCAAAGGTCGATCTGGCCAAGAGCTTCGTCGACCGCGGCTACCGCGCGGTCAAGATCGCCGCGGTGGTGAGCTATGAGGGTGTCGAGCGGGAAATCGCGGCTTTGCGCGAGGGCCTGGGTCCGGACATCGGGATCATGCTCGATTGCCATTGGATCTATTCGCCCGCCGAGGCGATCGCACTGATCGACAAGCTCGCGCGCTACGACCTCACCTTCATCGAAGCGCCGTGCAAGACCGAGGACGTTCAGGGCCTGGCGGAAATCGCGCGCCACTCGGTCATCCCGGTCGCCGCCGGCGAGGAATGGCGGACGGTGTTCGACGCGCGCAGCAGGCTGGAGGCGCGTGCGGTGTCGATCGTCCAGCCGGAAATGGGCCATACCGGCATCACCCAGTTCATGCGCATCGCGCACCTCGCCCAGGCGCATCACGCCCAGATCATCCCGCATGCGACCATCGGCGCCGGGATTTTCGCCGCGGCGAGCCTGTTGGCGTCGTCGACCATCCTCAACCTGCGCTGGCACGAATATCAGCACTCGATCTTCCATCACTCGGCGTCGCTGATGGATGGCCGGCTCGAATGCTCGGACGGCCATTTCGCTCTTCCGGACGGGCCAGGGCTTGGCGTCACGCCCAATGCGCGTTTCTGGGAGAACGCGACGCGGCTGGGTGGCGTAGATGCGCTGGTGTGATGCTGAAGGGACCGGAGCCGGCTTAGCCTGACGGCCCCTTCAATACGCGTTGCGATGTACCATCACCACCACCGTCGACGCCAAAATGCGCAGGTCGCGCGAGATCGACCATTGATCGAGATATTCGAGATCGGCGGCGAGTCTGCGTTCGAGATCCTCGCGTTTTTCGGTTGCGCCACGGTGCCCGCGAACCTGTGCCAGACCGGTTATGCCGGGTTTCAGGGCGTGGCGGACCCAATATTGGTGGCTGATCTCCCAGAATAACTGGTCGCCGGCCAGCGACCCAAGCGCATGGGGCCGTGGACCGACCAAGCTCATATCGCCTTCCAGCACATTGAACAGCTGCGGAAGCTCGTCGAGGCTGGTGCGTCGCAAAAAGCGTCCGACCCGGGTGATCCTGTCGTCCGTGCGGCTGGCCGAGCGCTTGCCGGCAGCGTCGCTTTCCTCATGCCGCATCGTGCGGAATTTCGTGATCTTGAACAGTTGATTGCGCCGGCCGACGCGGTCCTGCCGGAAGAAGACCGGTCCGGGGCTGTCGAGCTTGATCATCAGCGCGATGATTGCGAGCAGCGGCGACAGCGCGATGATGGTGGGCACCGTCAAGGCGAGATCGAGCAAGCGTTTCGCCGCGCGGTTGCTCATGCTCAAGGGCCCGCGCGACACGACGTGGGTAGCTTGCCCCTGCGCGCGCCCGATCCCGATCACATCGCCATAGTTGCGATCGTGAACGAGCAGTTCGCCGTCGATATTCGCTCCGCGCAACAACGTGGTCCATGCATGCCGGCGGTCGTCGTCGCACGAGACGATCACGCGATCGAACCCCGCGAGCACGTCGCCGATGCGGTGGAGCATTACCGGGTCGCTGAGGTCGGGCAAAAGGCCCATCGCGCGCGCGTTGATGCGGTGGGCCCAGGCCAGGCCTGGGGCTTCGACGCCATCGACGATCAGCAGTTCGTTGTACAGCGACCCCTCTAGACGCCGCAAACCGTGCTCCACGAAGAGCAGCCGGCCGCCGACGAGGAACAGCAAGGCGAGTGGCGACCCGATCGCGAAATCGACGCGCGAGATCTGCTGGCTGGCATGGGCGATATAGGTAAGGAACACGACCGCGACCAAGGCATAGACCAGCGCGGTCGCCGATCGCTTGAGGCTCAGCTTGGGATTGGTGAATACCGTCGCGTTATAGACTTCGGCGGCAAGCGCGATGCCGAGATAGCCGGTCAACACCATCAGCGATAATTGCCAACCGTCGAACGTGCGAGGCCCGGCGTGCAATGCGTGGGCCGTGACGAACGCGGCGATGATCGCCAGGCAATCCACCGCGAGGAGTTCGGTATAAAGGCGAAGGCGCTGCAGACGCTTTGAGCGTACGCGCGGCGCCACGAATTCCCCAAGCGTAGAAACATTCATTCCCGAGTTCCCCTTTGACTCATGCGCAACGCGCCGATCCGGGTCTTTCGGTATAAATCAATTATCTAAAGCCGAGTGGCAATGGAGGTGCGGGTCAAATTGGCCGAAGGCAAGACCACCCGGTCTGTGAAAAGGACGACCGGTTTTTCATTATGCCGCGGTGCAGCGTAACCGCGGAATTCGGATGCTTCAGCGAATCACTAGATAGGCGATTCCGGCCACCGCTACAGCCAGCGCCAGATAGCCGGCGACGCGGGACACGCGGCTGACCGTGAGCTCGATCCAGTCGCGCTCTACCGGGGCCGATTCGGGATTGGCCTGGATCTCGACCCGATCCAGCGCAGCGCCGAGCGCTTGTTGAGACATATCGTCCATCCTCTCCCCGCCCACCGCTTATGCCGCTGAGGCGAGTTGTGCCATAGCCGGGTTAAGCTGATGAGTGAAGACCAAAATAATTAATCGAGCTTCATCAGCCGCTTGAAATCCGGGACAAGCCGGCGGCGAGACGATTCACGGGGCGCCAGCCACGCGGACAGAACCGCTGCCGCCAGGTCGTTAGGGTCTTCGGGCCGCGCGTCACGCGCGATCAGGTGGGATGGGCGCATCGCGCGGAACTCCTTGTGTGGTCGCGGCGTTGATGCGTCGGGCGGAGCTTCGATGTCGTTAAACGACATGCTTTGCCGCGCGTTAAGCATCGGTTCGGCGGGCGTGCGTCCCGAACTATCGCAGGCCGCTGGCCGATGACGCCGGCGCCTCGATAAATACAGGCATGCTGTTCGAAGCTACCGGCCGAACCCAGATCGACGCTCGCGGCGAGCCGGTTTATCATGCCAAGGACCGTGCGGCCTATCGCCATGTCAGCGCGCATGACGTGGGGAACGGCCTGGTCGTGCTCGATCGTCCGACAAGCGGCGTGGTGATGGACGATGTGCGAGTCGATGGCGGGTATCGCGTCATCGAGAATACCGGGATCGATCGCGCCGCAGCAGGCGTCGTCGGCTTGCGGGTGTCCAACGTCACCGCGACCAACCTGCGTCGCGGCTTTGCCCGGATCCGATATGATAGCCGAGATGGAATCTTCTCCGACGTCACTGCCAGCGGCGTGCTGACGACCGGCGCGCACGACCTCCCATGCGGGATCGCGATCGCCGATGACGCATCCGACTTTCGCTTCGAGCGATGCACGATGCGCGGCTTTCAATGGAAGCGGAACGACCGCCAATATTGGAATGGCGACGGATTTTCGGCCGAACGCGGCAACCGGCGGCTGGTGTTCCGCTCGTGCGCGGCCTGGGACAATAGCGACGGCGGCTTCGATCTGAAGGCCAGCGATTCGATGCTCGACGACTGCATTTCGGGCCGCAACGCGCGCAACTACCGTTTGTGGTCGAGCATCAATGCAAGCCGCCTGACCAGCATCGAACCGAACAAGGTGGGCGGCATCGGCGATACGGTGCATTTCGCCCTGATGGGCGCCAAGGCGCCGGGAGGCGCGCCGATCGTCATCCGGATCGCCCATCTGGTGGTGAAGTCTGCTCATGGATGGCCGATCTTCGACGTGCATGACGGGCCGGTACGGATCATCATCGATTCGCACGACATTCAGGTTCCCGCGGGCACCCAATTAATCCGACCCCGGGGCAAAGGCAGCGTACCGGGAGGAATCCAATGGGGCGGCACGCCGCCAAAGCTGTGACCCGAGTTGAGCAGTTGCAGCATTAGGCGCGATGTAGGCACGGCTCAACGTTGCGCTCTTGTTGCGATGCAGCAGAAAGGCACAGGTACGCCAGCCCGTCTTAAGCCGACCGTTGGAGTCTTGGCGTGCCGGGCACCTGTCGACAACGCTCTACAAAAGGGATCGATATGGACAAGGTGCGCAAAGCGGTGTTTCCGATCGGCGGACTGGGGACGCGTTTCCTTCCCGCCACCAAGGCGATGCCGAAGGAAATGCTGCCGATCGTCGACCGCCCACTGATCCAATATGCCATCGACGAAGCGCGCGAGGCGGGGATCGAGCAGTTCATCTTCGTGACGAGCCGCGGCAAGTCGCTGATCGAGGATCATTTCGATCATTCCTTCGAACTCGAAGAGACGATGGAGCGGCGCGGCAAGTCGCTCGACGCGCTGGTCGACACGCGGTTTGCGCCGGGCGACATCGCCATCGTCCGTCAGCAGGAACCGCTTGGTCTCGGCCACGCCGTATGGTGCGCGCGCCGTCTGGTCGGGGACGAACCTTTTGCCGTGCTGCTCCCGGACGATCTGATGATCGGCCAGCCCGGCTGCCTGAAACAGATGATCGAAGCCTATGCGCAGGTCGGCGGCAACCTGCTCTGCGCCGAAGAGGTACCGCATGACCGGACGAACAAATACGGCATCATCACGCCTGGCGCCGCCGATGGCACGCTGACCGAGGTTCGCGGCCTGGTGGAAAAGCCCGCGCCCGCCGAGGCTCCGTCGAATCTGGCGGTCATCGGGCGCTATATCCTGCAACCGGCGATCATGGACATCCTGGCGCAACAGGAAGAAGGCGCCGGCGGAGAGATCCAGCTGACCGACGCGATGAAGCACCTTATCGGCCGCCAGCCGTTCCACGGCGTTACCTTCGCAGGCACGCGCTACGATTGCGGCGACAAGCACGGCTTCGTGAGCGCCACGATCGCGGTCGCGCTGTCACGGCCGGACATGGCGTCGGCAGTTCGCGACTGTCTGGCGAGGGCGTGAACCATATGGACGCCGCAACCCGGCCCCGCCTTCATCCGCGGCCGCTCGGCCCGGAATCGGACGTCGACGAATCGACATTGATCGATCTGCGGCGAATCGGCCGCATCCTCCGCCGGCGCGCGCTGCTGATCGCGATCATCCTGGTCTGCGCCATGCTGATCGCGGCCATCGCCTACATGCTCGTGCAGCGACGCTATGTCGCAACCGCGCAGGTGGCGCTCGAGCGAACCGCCGAAAAGGTCATCGCCGAGGACCAGGTGACGCCTACCGTCGATCCCGATTCGGCGGCAGTCGATACCGAGGTCCAGGCGCTGCAATCGCCCGCGCTGATCGGCCAGGTGGTCGACACACTGCGGCTCGATCGCAATCCCGATTTCAACGGCCACATGGTGCTTCCCGCTGCGGCAAACGCAAAGCCCGACCCGCTGGCCCGTGCCCGCGCGATCGGCAACATGTTCGGCAATTTGACGATCAAGCGCGATGGCTTGTCCTACGCGATCAGTATCTCGTTTGAAGCAACATCGCCGGTGGTCGCCGCGCAGGTCGTGAACACGCTTGCCCAGACCTATGTCTCAGGTCAGGTCAATACCAAGTCCGGCGCGACCAAGCGCGCCAGCCAGTTCCTCGAAGGGCGGTTGCAGGAAATGCGCGGCCAGGTGCTGACGGCGGAGAAGGCGGTCGCCGATTTCCGTGCGGCGAACAGTCTTTTCGCGGTGTCGAACCAGAGTGCGACAAGCCAGTCGACAAGCCAGGAAGCCTTGTCCAATCTTTCCACCCAGCTCGCGCAGGCGCAGGCTGAAAGCGCCGCCGCGCAAGCGCGTCTGTCGACTGCGCGCGCGCAACTCGCGCGCGGAAAGAGTGGCGACGAACTCGGCGAGTCGCTGGATTCGCCCGTCATCAGCGCGCTTCGCGGGCAGCGCGCCGAGATCGGCCGCGACGTTGCCAGCCTCGAAAAGCGATATGGCCCGCTTCATCCCGATCTTCAGCGGGCGCAGCGGGCGATGGCGAATACCGATGCGCAGATCGCCGCCGAGGTCAGCCGCATCGTCGCCAATACTTCGATCCAGGCCAATATCGCCAGCCAGCGTGCCGCTTCGCTCCAGGGATCGATCAACCGCGCCGAAGGTAAATTGGCAGCGGATAACAATGCCACGGTGAGGTTGAACGAACTGGAGCGCAACGCCGATTCGGCGCGCACGCTCTACCGGTCGTTCCTCGACCGCTATCGCCAGACAATCGCGCAGGCAGGTCTGGAACAGAGCGACAGTTATATCGTCGCCGCGGCGCGCGTCCCGGCGTCGCCGAGCGCGCCCAATTTGCTGATCTTCGGCGCGGCGGGATTGGTCGGCGGGATCGGCATCGCGACATTGGTCGTGCTGCTGCTCCAGCTGCTCGAACGTGGCGTCGAGACGAGCGAGGCGATCGAGCGGAAGCTCGGGTTACCGGCGCTGGCGTCGATCCCAGACGCGGCGACGCTGCCGGAATATAAAAAGAAGGGACTTCCCGCGCCGCCGATGGAACTCGTCGTGCAACGGCCGCAATCGTTGTTGGCGGAGGCTTTTCGCTCGCTCAGAACATCGATCTCGTTCGCGCTTCCCCACCAGAAGCACCGCATCATCGCGATTGCCTCTTCGGTACCCGGCGAAGGCAAGACGACGACCGCGATCTGCCTGGCGCGATCGGCCGCCGCTGCGGGCGTGAAGACCTTGCTGGTCGATTGCGACCCTCGCCGCCGCGCGACGAGCCGGCAGTTCGGCGGCAATGTGAAGGTTGGACTCAACGAGCTGCTAAGGGGAAGCGCGTCGCTCGATCAGGTCCTGGTCCAGGATCCGGCGACCGGCGCCTGGCTGCTGCCGCAGCGGGTCGATGCGGACGATCTGACCCTGACCGAGGGCGGGCGCTTCGCAGCACTGCTGACGCAATTGCGCGAACGTTTCGATCTGATCCTGCTCGACACGGCGCCATTGCTGGCGATCGACGAGGCGCGCGTCGTCGCCAGCATGGCCGACGGCGTCGTGTTCTTGCTGCGTTGGCGTAAAACCGCCGCGAAGGCCGCAGAAATCGCTCTCGACCGGCTCGCCGATGTCGACGCGAACGTGATCGGCGTCGCGCTGACTCAGGTCAATGTGGTCGAGCAGGCGCGCGCCGGGTTCGGCGATGCCGGCTATTACTACAAGGACGTTGAAAGCTACCACACAGCCTGAACGAGCACCGACGTGAACGAAGCCTCCAGTTTCGGCCCGTCCTTCGGGCTGCAGATCCTCGTTCCCGTCACGATGCTCCTGCTCGTGCCGCTCGCCATCGCCTATGTGCGATCGGGCAGCACCGCGGCGCGTTTCGTGCTGGTTGCGCTGTGGCTGCGCTATATTGCCGGTGCGTATCATCTCTGGATGTTTCGCCCCATCGCCGCGGGCCTTTCCGGCAATGCGGTCGTGTCGATCGCGACCACCGGCATCGGGCTGCTGTTCGTGGTCCGCTTCGCCAATCTGGCGATTCGCTGGCTCTTGCCGGTTTATCTGATGATGGCGCTCGTGCTGGTCAGCGCTGTTCTCAATCATGACCCGAGCGGCGCGATCAACGCCGTCGTCAAATATCTCTATTTCGCCGTCATCGCGCTGGCGGTGCTCCAGGCGCATCGGCGCGATCCCGAGGGGCATTTCATCGGCTGGCTGATGGTCGCTTTCCTGCCGCTGACCGTGTTCCAGTTTCTGTCGGTCGTGCTCCATTTGCCCAAGGGGTCCGAACTCGACGGCGGCCTGGTATGGATCGGCGGCTACAACCATGAGGCGGCCTTTTCGGTCGCGCTGGTGGCGGGGTTCGTCGTCGGGTGCTTCGCCCGCGCCGCGCATCCCCTTCCCCGGGTGATTTTCCTGCTAGCGATGCTCGTCGGCATCCAGCTCGCCGGGTATCGCACCGCTATCTTCGCGATGGGGCCGCTCGCGGTGGCGACATTGTGGATCGGCATCACCACCAGCGTCCGACGCGACCAGCGTCCCTTCATGGCGGGAGTCGGCGCCGCCCTCGCCGTGCTCCTGGTCGGGGTCGCGGTCGTCTTCTACGCCGACAAGTTCGCCGACATCGCGACTATCGCTGCCAATCCTGGCGCGCTGATCAAGCCCCCGAGAGAGTTTACCTGGGCCGACAAGCAGGTGTTGTCGGCACGCGCCTATATCTGGAGCAGCTATATCTATGCCTGGAAGGAAGGCGGCCCGGTCCAGCATCTGTTCGGGTTCGGGCCGGAGAGCTGGGAAGGATTGTTCAAGGTCTATCCGCACAACACCCTGGTCGGAACGGTGTACGAACTCGGGCTGGTCGGCGTTCTGGGCATGCTGTCGCTGTGGCTGACGATGCTGTGGGTGGCGATAAATGCGAAGGGCGAGCGCCTGATGCTGATCGCGGCGCACGCGTCGTTCCTGCTGCTCAACATGGCGACGATGCCGTTCTGGCAGGTCGAGGGACTCGGTCTCTACGGCTTCCTGTGCGGCTATACGATGTACCGGGCGCGCGCCCTCGCCTCACCGCGGCGAGAGGCTATCGCCGTTCGATCAGCGGATTGGCGCCCGGCACCATCCTGAAGCCGGGATTCTGCTCGAGAAAGGTATCCACGGCGGTGCGGCAGCCGGGATAATCGTGGTAATCGTCGATCACGATCACGCCATGCTCCGACAATTTCGGCGCGACGGCGTTGAGGCAATAGAGCACCGGATCGTGCCAATCGCAGTCGATATGCGCGAAGGCCACGCGCTCGACGTCGAGCGTGGGCCAAGTCTCCTCGAAAAGACCCTTTGCCAGCCGGACCTGGCGGCCATCGACCGGCGCATCGACGCTGGCGAGAACCTGGCCGACATGATCGAGCAGGTCGTCGCGATAGCCGTAATAGACGTCGCCGCCGATCCCGGTCGCCTCGCCGGCCGCGATCACGGCATAGCGTTCGCGCGATTTGGCATCGTCATGCTCGGAGGTGGGCGGCGGAATGGTGGCGAAGACGTCCAGGCCGACGAAGCGCGTATCGGCGCGCCGCGCGGCCTGGGCGATCAACGCGGCTGTCCCGCCGAGCGCGACGCCGAATTCGAGATAGTCGCCCGCGACGCGGCGCTGCCCAAGCCGGCGCAACGCCGCCTCGATCCGGACGAGCTTGACCGGGCGCAGATAAGTCAGCCCTTCGCGCCGCATGCGTTTTGCGACGGGGCTGAGGCGGAACAGCATCCAGCGGCGGACGATGCGGTTACGAAGCGACATGGCGCATTTCCTTCCGGGTGGTCGCGGCAAGCGCCAGGTCGATCGCGGACTCGCGCGACGTCGCGCGGGACAGGCCGGCATAATCGGCGGTCCATTGATCGGCGAACCCGGCGACCTTGCCATAGCTATTGTCGAGCAGCACGTGGGGGATATCGAGCAGCAGCGAGAGGATGTGCGCGTGGAGGCGGTCGGTCACGACCGTGTCGCCCTGGGCCAGCATCGCCAACCCGCGTTTGACTCGCCATTCGGCAAGCACGCGCTGGCGTAACAGCCGTCGCGCCTGCGGATCGCGGACCAAGAGCCGGCGGAGCTTCAGCGTCGCTCGAATCCGGTCCCTCGCCCCCTTATCCTCCTCGAGCCAGTCGTCGGCGATCACGCCCGTCGGCGGCTCGGCATCGGCACCGTTGGCGCGTTCATGGTCGGTGCGCAGCAGCGCGAATACCGGCGCCACGGCGGGTGCGGGCCGAGGTAACCGGCCGAGCATCAGCGCGGCATCCGGACACAGCTCGACTGTGCAATCGAAGCGTGCGCGGGCGAAGGCCAGCGACTTCGCATCGCGGACCAGCAATGTGAAGCGGCCATGGTCGCGGATCGCCGCGGCCATCTCGTCGGCGCGTTCGGGCGCGTCGTAATGGATCGATTGCGGCATCTGCACGATCGCGCGGTCGCGATGGTGCCGCAGCATCTGCAACCGAAACGCCTCGTGCTTCGGCCAGAGCGTTCCGAAATTGCCGCCGCCATGGATCAGGATCGTGCCGTCGCCGAGCGCAGCCGCCATCGCGCCGTCGTCATGGTCGCCCAGCGCGGAGACATAGACGGGCATCCGGCCGGCGCGCCGCAGATAGGCGATCTCACCCAGCCAGATCGCCGAATCCCCGACATTGCTGTGATCGGGGAAATCGACCAGTGCGAGCCGGCCGGGGGGCAGGATGCGACTGAGCGTCGACGCAAAGCGACCGGCGAGGGTAGCGACGACCTGGTCGGCACTGGCAGGGGTCAAATGCGGGCCTTTCTCAAGCGATAAGCACGACCGAGGATCATCGTGCGCCATTCGGGTCCAACCGCGAGAAGGACCGCGGCATAAAGCGCGACGCCGAGCGGCACGAGCATCGCGAGGGTCAGGAATTTGCTGATGCCCGCAACCTCCAGGGCGCGCAGTCCGACGAACAATGCGACTCCCATGACGGTCGAGGCGGCGAGTGGCGCCCGGACTGCCGCGAGCGTCGTTCCGGGTCCGATCCCCGATATGCGATGCAGCAGCCAGACCTGAAGCGGCAGCGTGACATAGGCGCGCGCCACGTAGGAGATTGCCACCGCGAACAGACCGTAAGGCAACGAGGCCAAGGTCAGGACGACGCCGAGCACAAGTTGCGCGGTGGACAACATGATCAGGCTCCGCCCGGCGCCAAGCGCGGACAGCGACGGCGAGGCGAAGAAATTGAGCGTGAAGGGCAACGCCATGAAGGCGAAAATCTGTGCCAGGGCGCCGGCATCGGCCCATTTCGCGCCGAACACGAACGGCACCGCGATCGGCGCGAGCGCGCCGAAGCCGACCAGGGCGGGAAAGGAAATCGCGGCGGCCCGCCCGATCATCCAGCGATAGGCGCGGGCGAGTTCGACGGTGTCGTCCTTCACGCGCGCCAGCGTTTGCGTCGCGACCGTCGTGAAGGGCTGGATCGCGCCGCGGGCGATCAGCTCCACGGTACGCCACGCCGTCCGGTAGACACCGACGGCGGCAAGGCCGATCCCCGCACCGATCGCCATCTCCTGGACGCGGACCGTCGCCAGGAAGATCAGCTGAACATAGATCAGGCTGGCATTGAGCATCAGATTGCCGCGCAGGATCGGCCATTCGAACCGCCATCCCGGGGTCCAGTCATAGGATTGGCGTGACAGGACGACGCCGACCGCTTCGGTCACCAGGCGCTGAATCACCAGCGCCCACAAGCCGAGCCCGTAAAAGGCGGCAAGCACGGCGGCCCCGCCGCCAATCACGCCGCCGACCACCGAGCGCAGCGCGGTCGTGCGATGCCCGAATTCGCGCAGGCGCAGCGCCATGTGAGTCACGCCGAACGAAGCGAGGGGGAGGACCAGGCTCTGCACCGCGAGCGGCAGCGCGATGCCGGGCGCGCCCATCAACTCGGCGATCGGGCGCGACAGCAGGATAATGGCCCCGCACGACAGCAAGGAGAAAGCCTGTTGCGAGCGGTAGATCGTGTCGAGGAACGCCGGCGTCAGCTCGCGGCGTCGAGCGACCGTCTGGAGCAGGCCGGCGGTCGATATAATACGGAATGCCTCGGAGGTGACCGCGATGACCGCGAACGCACCGACTTCGGCACGCGACAGCAATCGTGCCAGCATGACGAAAACGATGAACGACAGCACCTGATCGGACAGGAACCGCACCAGCGTCCAGCCGACCGAGCTCTTGCTCCGCTTGCGGAGCTCGGTGTCGAAACGGGCCTGATCAATATCCAAGGAAGCGCCTCGCCTTCATCATCCGCATGCGGGTGCGTTCCAGCTGCCGCCAGGCGCGCTGGCGCAACGTGTGGAACGCGGGATCGTTCTTGCCCGCAAACCGCGCCGCGCCGATCGCGGACGGCACGGTCGCTTCGAGGATCGGTGCCGGGAACAACGCGAGGTTGCGAACCCCGTGCGCCCAGGATCGATCCATCGCGTCGTCGATCGGCCGCCGAATGACGCGGCATTCGTCGAGGAACGCGCGCGCGCCGGCCAGCGTGATGGCATAGCCCTGCGTGCCGTAGGCCGGGCCGATCAACTCGACCACGGTGCGCGAGTGCTGAAGGAAATCGGTCGCGACGATCCGCTGAAAGGTCGGCCGCTTTGCATAGAGCCGCAGATAATCGAAACCGCGGGCCGCGAGATCCGTCTCAGCCAGGCGCTCGATATAAGCCCAGTCGATAATCGTATCGTCTTCCAGGACGATAGCCTGCGCGACGTCGCGCGCGACCATCTCCTCCCAGATCGAGAAATGGCTGGCGTAACAACCGATCTCGCCGCGGGTCAGAGCACGCCCCTTGTGACGCCGGATCGCCGCCTCGTCGATGGCAAGGCTGTCGGGACGCTGGGTGCAGGCGTCGAAGAACCGCCAGGATAAAGCGGTGTCGCGTGCGCGATCGGAGAATGCGGCGCGGCGCTCGCCGGCGTCGGCCAGCGACACCACGAAGAGCTCGGTTCGCGGGGGCGTGCCGGAGGGCTTCCCTCGCTCAACATGGTCTGGGTCCGACGCCACGCGTTAGGCAGAGATTATTTTGCAGTGCAGCGCAAGACGGCGCTGCGACGACCCGAGCGGCACGAGCGACGGACCCAAAGTCGCAGATCCGAGCTTTTCGCGTCGTCGGCATAATGGGGCATTTCGCCTTCGCAGGTGCAGCAGGACATTGACGCTGACCGCGCGCGGAGGGAGGCAGTGCCCATGCTTGACGTCAGACGAGGAGACGAGTCGTGACGCGTGTCGCGCTGAGCGTCATCGTGCCGGTGTGGAACGGCGAAGCGGTGATCGCGCGCTGCCTCGACGCGCTTGGGCGCCAGACGGCCGATCGCGCGCGTTACGAGATCATCGTGGTCGACAACGGATCGACCGATCGCACCGCGGAGATCGTCCGGGGTTATTCCGGCGTGACCCTGCTCGCCGAACCCAGGCCGGGATCCTATGCTGCGCGCAACACCGCGATCGCCCAGGCCGCGGCGCCGATCATCGCGTTCACCGATGCCGATTGCGTGCCCGATGCCGATTGGCTCGCCACCGCCTTGGTCGCAGCCGAGGCGAATCCCGGGTTCGGCGTCCTCGCGGGCAAAATCGACCTGTTCGAAGAGGGCGCGTCGGGCGCACGAGTCTATGCCGACTATGAAAGGCTGTTCAGCTTTCCGCAGGCGCATGCGGCGCGAGGGAATTGCGCGACCGCCAACTGGATTAGCCGTGCGGAGGTATTGCGTGCGCTGGGCGGGTTCGACGCCAGTCTGAAATCGGGTGGCGATCGGCAGATGGCGTTACGGATCCGCGCCGCGGGCCACCCGCTCATCTATGTCCCCGAGATGGTGGTGCGTCACCCGGTGCGCGCCGACCGCAGCGAATTGGTGCGCAAGCGCCGCCGGCTCAGCGGCGGTCGCTGGGATCGGACCAGCGCTACGCCGCGCCTGGCGCGCGTGCTGGGCGTCACCGCGGTCGACACCGTGCGCCGATTGCGACGCGCGGCGGTCTCGCGGGAATTGCCGCTCGGCCGGCGGCTGGCGGTAATGAAGCTGACGCTTGAGCTGGCGGGAGTCGCGACGCGCGAATTCCTGCGGCTCTCGGGCGGACGCGAGGCGGCGCGCGACTGATGGGAGACGTTCGCTTCTCGGTGGTCATGCCGCTGTACAACAAGGCCGCACATGTCCGCGACGCGATCGACAGCGTCCGCGCACAATCCCACGCGGCCTATGAAATCATCGTGGTCGACAACCGTTCGGCCGACGGGAGCCGCGAGATTGTCGCCGCGGTCGACGACCCACGCATTCGCCTGCTCGATCTCGCGACACCAGGGCCGGGCGGCTATGCCGGACGCAATATCGGGATCGAGGCCGCGCGGGGCGAATGGATCGCCTTTCTCGACGCCGACGATCTATGGGCGCACGACCATCTGGCGCTATTGGCGCAGACTATCGCCGAGGACCCTGGCGTCGCCGCGGTTGCGACTCGGTTCGATCACGTGTTTGCGGACCGGCGTCAGCCGCAGCGCATCGCGGCCCGGCTCGAAAGTCCCGTCACGCTCGATTTCGCCGGCTTCCTCGAAAGCTGGCTGGCGGTGCGCGAATGCCCGATGTGGACCGGTGCGATCGCGATTCGCCGGACGGCCATCCTGGCGGCGGGCGGATTCCCTCACGGCAAGGCCGTGCGCGGCGGCGACAAGGACCTGTGGTTGCGCGTCCTCCGCAAGGGCCGGTTGCGCTATTCGCCCGTGATCAGCGCCGACTTCCATCGCGACTCCGAGAACAAGGTCAGCAAGTCGACCACGACGCTCGGCCTGCCCCTCATCGTGACGACGGTGCGCGGCATGATCCCGACCGCCAACCGGCGCGAAGCCGCACTATTACGGCGGCTGGCGAACCAGGAGATCGCGCATTACGCGCGCTATGCGATGAAGCATCCGGGCCGCACCGCGATCCGCGCGCGCGACGTCTATCTGCCCGAAGGATGGACGACCGCGGCGCTGGTGCTCGCTGCGCGCGCGATCCCGGCGGCGGTCCGGCAACGCGGACATGAGCTGCGCAGCCGGTGGAGCGCGCAGGCTTGACCATCCTTGCCAATATCGGTCGGCTGATGATCGCCGGCGCCGCGATCGCGGCGTGGCTCGCCATCCTCGGGGCATGGCTTCCGAGCCTGGACGTGCTCGCGTCGTTCGTGCCGCTGTTCGCCGTGGCGCTGGCGGTCGGGCTCCTGATCGCGCGGCGACGCGTCCGCTGGACCTTGCCGCTCGCGGCGATCGGCATCGTACCGATGGCGATGGCGGCGACGCCGGAAATCGTTCGGACGATCCCCGCCGCGCCCAAGGGGGCACGCGAAGTGCGCGTTCTGACCCATAATGTCTGGGTCGACAACGCGTCCCCCGCCGCGACCGGCGCGGCGATCGCGGGGACGGATGCCGACATCGTGCTGTTGCAGGAGACGTCGCGCGCACGCGACGCGCTGGTCACGGCGACCGCTGGCCGCTTTCCCTATCGCACGGCGTGCCCCGGCGGCGGCTGCGGCCTGGCGATCCTCTCGCGCTGGCCGATCCGCGCTTCGGGCTATTTCCTGAAGGATGCGCATGGACAGAAGTTCGGACCGCCGCTGCTCTGGGCCGAGATCGCCGTGCCCGGGAGCGCGCCGGTGACGGTTGCCACGCTACATTATCCGCGGCCGATTCCCGCCAACCGACAGGCCGCAGCGCGCGCCGCGCTTGCCGCCGCCTTGGCCCGCATCGATCGCGGCGGCCTGATCATCGGAGGCGATATGAACCTGACGCCGTGGAGCGCCGCGATGCGCGCGCAGGATGCGGCGTTCGCGCCACTGACGCGGATGACGCGCGCAGTCTGGAGCTGGCCGCGCACTCTGCCCTTCCTGCCGATCGATCAGCTCTATGCCGGCCCGGCCTGGGGCCTGGTGCGCGCCGATCGCCTCGCGGCGACCGGCTCCGACCATTTCCCCATTCTCGTGACGCTGGGGCGCCGATGACGCCTCGTGTGATCCTGCTGGCCGGTCTGATCAATGCCGCGATTACCGGCCCCGCCTTCGCGCAGGTATCGGATGCGACCGACAGCGTCGGCCAGGCCCCGCCGTCGAGCGCGTTCGGCCGCGACCGCAACGTCAGCGTCATGGAGCGCGAACATCCCGACTACGACCCGGCCCCGGTCCATGTCGGCGTCCTCGAGCTCACGCCGTCGGTGGCGATCGGCACCGGGTATGACGACAATTTGTACGCGGTGAACGCACCGCGCATCGGCGACGCCTATCTCCATGTCGTCCCGCGGTTGAAGATCGTCCGCCCGTCGCCCAATTTGAAGCTGACGCTGAACGGCGAGTTCGATCTGACGCGCTACGCATCGCGCATCAGCGAAAACCAGACCAACTACCGCCTCGACGGCAGTGCCCATTACGTCATCAGCAACGACACGACGCTCGATCTGACCGGGCTCTACGGCCGCTTTGCCCAAGAGCGTACCGAGCCCGATTCTCCTGCGCTAGTGCAGCGTCCGATCCGCTTCACGATCAGCGAAGCGAGCGGAGCAGTGACGCATGTCTTCAACCGATTGCGCGTGCGCGGGGTGCTGGACGTCGAAAATCGCAATTACCGGAACGGCAGCGATGCCCTTGGCAACGTCGTCGATGAGGATTTTCGCGACCGCACGACGGTAACCGGTACCGGCATCGTCGAATACGCGCTCAGCCCGAGCATTTCGCTGTTCGGTGTGGGATCGTACAATATCCGCGATTACCGCACCCGGATCGGACCGGTTCCGGCGCGCGACTCGCAAGGGTATGAGGCCGCCGTGGGATCGAGTTTCGAACTCGGTGCCAAAATCCGCGGGTCGCTGCGCGTCGGCTATCTTCAGCAGAATTATCGCGACCCGTTCTTCGCGGATATCAGCGGCGTGCTGGTGCGGGGCGATGTCGAATATTTCCTGACGCCGCTCGTCACGCTCACCGCGACGGTCGATCGCCGCGTCAACGAGACCGGAATCCTGGGGGCCGCCGGCTATCTCTCGACCACCATGTCGCTTCGCGCCGACTATGAACTGCTGCGCAATTTGATCCTGAGCGCGAGCGTCGAAAAGGAAGCGCGCGACTTCAACAATATCGATCGCAATGACGACCGCTGGAACTACCGCGCATCCGGGACATACCGGCTCAGCCCACGAATAGCGCTCCGCGCGGATGTGTTGCGTCGCAGTCAGTCCAGCTCCGGTCTCTTGTCCGGCCGCGATTACGAGAAGATGCGCGTGTCGTTCGGCGTGACGCTATCAGGTTTGTAGGGCACCGCCGACGGTCGGCTGCGCCTTTTCCCGCATTTGTCCGGGATAGGCATCGGCGCAGGCGGCCAACAGCGCCTCAGGCGCCATCCGGTTGATATAGCCTTCCGATCCCTGGTCGGAAATAAGCTTGGCCGGAATCCCGACGACCACGCCGCGGTCAGGCACGTCTTTGGTGACGACGGCATTGACGCCGATTGCCGCCTCTTCGCCGACATTGATGCCGCCGATGATCTTCGCGCCGGATCCCAGGAAGCTGCGGTCGCCGATCACCGGCGCCCCCTTGCGCGCGCCGCGGTTCATATAGCCGAGCACGACTCCGTGGGTCAGGTTGACGTTGCTCCCCAGCACCGCATCGCCGTGAATGTAGAAACCGCCGAAACGGTTGAGGAACAGCCCCGGCCCGATCTCGGTATATTCGGGAATCGCGAAACCGTATTTGTAGCGCGCGCGCAGGAGCATCAGCTTTGACAGCGGATAGAGGCCGAACGCCTTAGCCGGCTTGCGCTTCAGCCACCCGCAGGTGCGCATCAGCACGGTATATTTGTACCCCGGCGTGAAGGCATAATGCCGCAGGAAGCTCTTCAGATCGACCCGACCGGCATAGCGGTAGAGGTCGGCGGCAAGCAGCGCCTTGAGCTTCGTGAAGCTGACTGCGCAACCGCGCAGATGCGGCTCTCCCGTTTCCTGCATCAGAAATACCGCTCGGAGAAGCGCACCGTGTCGCCGGGCATGATCGCGAAGTCGGCGGTCAGCGGATATTCGGTTTCGCCCGCCTCGCCTGCGCGCTTGACGAACACCTTTTTCTGGTTGGCGCGATAGGTGAAGCCGTCCGCCTTCGCGACCGCCCCGCGGATCGTGAGGCCCGGCGTATAGGGATATTCGCCGGGCTTCTGCACCTCGCCCAGAACGTAGATGGGACGGAAGGTCAGCACTTCGACCGCCACCTTGGGATTGAGCAGATAACCCGCGCCAAGCTTGGCTTCGAGCGCGCCCGCCAGCGCGGCCGGGTCGAGCCCCGCGGCCTGCACGTCGCCGATCAGCGGGAAGGCGAGGGTGCCCGCGGGAGTTACCTGGAACTCGCCGGTCAGCGTCGGCTCGCCATAGGTCGTCACCTTCACCTTATCGCCGGCTGCCAGCTTCATCGCGTCGACCGCGGGCGGGGGACCGCCGCCGGCGACCGGGGTCTGCCCGACACAGGCAGAGAGAAACAGAAGGGCCAGAGCGAGCAGAAGCTTCATCGCGCGATTCCTGAGGACAGGGGATAGGGAGACGCGGGCGAGCCGCTGGTTCGAGGGGGTTGCAGTGCGGCGTCGATACGGCGCCAATAACGTTCGGTCGCCTGGGCGACGCCATAATCGAGCGAGCGCCGGCGGGCAGCGTCGGCCGCGGCGGTACGGCGCGGTTCGCTCGCGACTTCGCGCAAGGCCGACGCGAAAGCGGCAACGTCGTTCGGCGGCACCAGCGCGCCGGCGGGAACCTGGCGCGCATCGACTATCGATTCGCGCGGCAGATCGGCGAGGATCTCCGACGGTCCGGATGCGCAATTGGTGGCGACCACCGGCAATCCGCAGGCCATTGCCTCGACCAGGCCGTTGGGAAAGCCTTCGGCATTGGACGGCATCGCGAACAGCCGCGCGCGCGCCAGTACTGCGAAGGGATTGGCGACGAAACCGGGCAGCAACACGCGCTCCGACAGTCCCTTTGCCGCGATCTGCGCTTCCAGCGACGCGCGTTCGGGCCCTTCGCCCATGATGACGAGCCGATGCGGCAGACCGGACGCGGCGAACGCATCGACGAGCAGCGCGAAATTCTTGTTGGGGACGAGCCTGCCGGCCGCCACCACATAATCGCCGTCGATCGCCAATGGGCTGGGCGCAGCGGCCTGAGCCGCGATCGCGTCATGGTCGACCGGATTGGCGATCGCGCTGACGCAATCGCGCGCGACCCCGAAATTCTGCACCAGGTCGTCGACCACACCATCCGATACCGCGATGACGTGTCGCGCGCGTGGGTAGGCGAAGCGCACCATCGCACGCGCGGCGATCGCGCCCGCGCCGCTGCCCAGATGCGCGCTGGTATTGACCCGCTCGCTGATCAGCCACGGCCGTCCGCGCCCGGCCATCGCAATGGCGGTGGCCACATTGGCACGGGTCAGGAAGGCGAGCGCGGTGTCGGGGTTCAGCCGGGCTACCAGCCGACGCAATTGCGCGATGCTCGCGCCCAACCGGTGCCGCGCGTCGAGCTGGGTGACGGTGATCCACTCCGGAACGGCGTAAGCGCGCGGCTCGTCGTCGAGCAGCGCGAGATGCACGTCATAGCGATCCCGCCACGGCGCCGACGCGCCAAGGATCGTCGTGAGCACACGTTCCGCCCCGCCGCCGGCGAGCGAATTGATGACGAACAGGATCGTCGCCTTTGCGGCCATGTATCCTCACGTTCGGCGCTACCACCGGTTACGGCTGCGATGCATAGCATGCGCGTCTGCTGCAATGCACCATTCCGGTGGTTGTCCGTCGCTGGGAGCGGGCGGCCCGTCGCTACAGGAGAATGAGATCGTAGGGATGGAGCGCGACGACGCCGTGAAGGACGATCGTGCTGTCGCCGACGTGAATCGAGAGTCCGTCGGCCGTGAGCGTGGTCGTGAAGTTTCCAGCCGCGGCGCCGAATCCCGACAGATCGATCCGATCGCCCTCAGCGGACGAGAAATCGAGAATGTCGTCCTTCCCCGATCCGGGCGCGAAGACGAAGTGATCGGCACCCGCTCCCCCGATCAGAGTGTCATGGCCGCCGCCGCCGATGAGCACGTCGTTGCCCGCGCCGCCGTCGATCCGGTCGTCCCCACCGACGACGCCGACCGCCATGATCGCGCCGTCGCCGTACAATATGTCGTCGCCGTCATTGCCGTACAGCGTGTCGCCAGCGCCAACCGAGGTGCCGGTCATCGTCATGGCGTCTCCGTAGAGCACGTCGTTGCCGTTGCCGCCCGACAGATTGTCGATCCCGCCATGCGCGGTGCCGCTCATCGTCTCCGCGTCGCCGAACAGCACGTCGTTGCCGTCGCCGCCGCGAAGTATATCGCGCGCGCCGGTCGTGCTCAGCCAAGTGATGTCGCCGATCAGCCGATCGTCGCCGGTGCCGCCATCGAGCGTATCGCCCTGCCACCCGCCAAGCAGCATGTCCTTGCCATCGCCGCCGTTCAGCGCGTCGGCGCCGTTGCCGCCCTGGAGCGAATCGTCGCCGCCGCCGCCATTCAATGTGTCGTTGCCGTCGAGCCCCAGCAACGTGTCGTGGCCGACCCCGCCGGTGATGATGTTGGCGAGTGCGTTGCCGGTGCCGGCGAAATCGCCGAGGCCGATATGGGTCAAATTCTCCAGATTGGCGCCGAGCGTGTATTTATCGAGCGTCGTCGCGACATGATCTGTGCCGGCCGACGCCGATTCGGCGATCGTATCCTTCGCGGAATCGATGAAATAATGGTCGTTACCGGCCGTCCCGACAAAGTGATCTGTCGATACGCCGTAGATCGCAGAGCCGATCGACGTCGCAACTGCCGGATCGTCGATCGACCATCCCGCCGAATTGTTGCCGTCCGATGCGACGACGCTTTCCGTGAGCGTCGGCAGGCCCTCAAGCGAGAGCAAGGTGTCGGACGTCATCAGGATCGAGTCCGCTGCATGAACGACATGCACCCCGTCGAGCAGCAGCGTGCCCTCGGACGAGAAGACCTTGGTCCGCGATCCGGCGTCGGTGAAAGTGCCGTCGACGATCGTGACATGCGCGCCGGCCGCGATCCAGACCTGGTTCTGCTCGGACGATCCGCCGCGCCAGACCGGATTCAGCCCGACCGAGCCTGACATCGTGATGTCGCCCCAGAGTCGATAGTTGCGCGCATTCTCCGACGCGACCGCGCCTATCAGCACGGTATCGGTGGATTTCAGGTCATAGCCGCCGTCGCTATTGCCGGTGGCAAGGGTATTTTCGAACCGCACGCTATAGACGCCGCGTTCGGTCGCGAAGCCGTCGCCGTTCAAATAGGTGCTGCCGCTACCGACGCTTTGGACATTGGCCATTGTCGTGTCGCGGATCACGACATCGTGAACCGTGCCGTCGAGATGGATACCCTCGGGCAGATCGTCGCCGACCTGGCCCGCCATGTCGCCGCGAACATTCTCGATCACGACGTCATGGGTGTCATATTGCAGCCGGATCGCCTCGCGCGAGAAGCCGGTGACGGTGACGTCGCGGATGGTGAGGCCGCTGACCGACGCGGTGCCGCTGCTCGCCAGATCCTCGAAAAAGCGCCGGGCATTGTGGACATCGACGTGCTGCACCGTGATGTCGGCGATGTCCGCGCTGGCGCGGAAGGCGGTGCCGACATTGCTGACGTCGATGTCCTGGAACGTCAGGTGGTTCGCGCCGCTGCCCATCTTGAACAGCTCGTTCCCGGCCGCGTCGCCGGCGTGCCAATCGGCGGGGCGGGTACCGCTGAACTGCGCCGCCATCGTGTTGCCGAGATGGTCGACGCCGCGGATCGTGACCGGCAGGCCGTCTGCGCCGCCATGCGAGACCCCGATGGTTCCCGCAACATTGTAGGTGCCCGCGTCGGCGATCAGCAACACTTCTCCGCCCGCGCCCGCCTTGACGATCTGGGCATCGAGCGTCCCGATCGGCGCGGCGTTTTCCAGACTCGATCCGGATTTGTCCCCCGCCCCGGTCGGCGAAATATAACGCGTACCCATACACCCACCGCATCGCGGGCGCCGCTCACCGCGTCACCCTTCCAGATTTCACGAAATTGCGGATGGTTGGCCCCCCGGCCGCGTCAGTCCGCCGCTTGCAAGGCTCTGTCTGCCATGACGGGCGTGCCCAAAGGCTCAACAGGCATTATTAGCGGGCCGCTAAGCATGAAAAGGAGACGCGCGATGGACTTCTCGAGACGCAGTCTGTTGGGCGGTGCGCTCGTGGCGGTGCCAGCAGGGTCGCTCGGTGCTATAGCGCCGTCCGATCCGTCGCGCCCGCCTTTCCATGTCGCGCAGGAAAGCGCCGGCATTTGGCGGTTCCGCAGCTGGACTTGGGCAGCGGGGGCGTGGCATCCGCTGACCGGCCGGATCACTGTCGATGGGGCGGCGCTCCGGGTTTCGGGTAAGCCAGATCCGCGCGACGCGTCCGCGCTTCAGGCCGCGCTGGGCCGGATCGTACGCGACCGTTCGGGCTGAAGCGCGCGGTACAGGCTGAGCGTCTCCACCGCCGCTTTGTCCCACGAGAAACGCGTGCGCACCGCGCTTGCGTCAGTTCGGAGCGAAGCGGGATCGGCCGCCAGCATAGCCGCGAGGCGATCGACGTTACCCACCGGAAAATAGTTCGCGGCGGGCAAGCCGATGTCGCGGTTGGCGGGAATGTCGCTCAATAGCATCGCCGCGCCCTCCCCCGCCGCCTCGAGCGCGGCGATCGGCAGCCCTTCGTGATGGGACGGCATCACGAACATCGCCGTCCGGCGGTAGAGTGTCGCGAGCACAGTGCGCGATTGCACGCCCGCGAAGATCACATCCGGCCCCGCTTCGGCGACCAGGTCGCGCGCATAGGGACTGTCGTGATCGGCGCCGCCGACGATCACCAGCTTATACCCCGTGCGCGACGCGCGGTGCGCGGCGATCAGGTCGTGGAGTCCCTTTTCCGGCACCAGCCGTCCGACCGCGAGGAGGAAAGGTGCGTCGCCGATCCCGAGACCCGAGAGGATCTCGCCGGCATCGCCGCCCGCGAACAACTCGGGCGCGCCGTTGGGGATATAGTGGATCGCGTTGGCCTTTCGCGGAAAGGCCAGCCGCAACTGCTCGGCAAGCGACGGTGAGATCGCGACGATTCGATCCGCCCAGCCGAGCGCTGCACGCTCGCCCAGCCGCAATACGGCCTTTGCGAAACGACCCCATTTGGCGCGATCATAATCGGTGCCGTGATGAGTCACGACCACGCGCAAGCCCAGCATCCGCGCCAGCGGGGCCAGGATGGCGGGTCCGATCGCGTGGATGTGGAGCACGTCCGCGCCGCGCCGCTTGGCGGCGACGATCGCGAAGAACGTGGAAAGAATCGTCTCGAAATGCTTCGATTGCGGACAGCGCAGTCCGACGATCTCGACGCCACGCCATGTTCGCTGCCGCTCCGGCAAATAGGGCGCGCGGCCGAGCACGACGATCGGCTGGTCGGGCGCGAGCGTCGCAATGCGGGGCAGCAACTCTTCGCAATGGCTTTCGATGCCGCCCATGACATCGGGAAATCCGCGCAGTCCGGTGACGCAGATCGGCGGCGTGGTGGAGGTCATGTCCGCCGCCCTTATTGCAACTCGGGGATCTTGAGCGTCTCGGGATGAATGACCGGCTCGCCGTCGCCGGGCCGTCCGACACTGCGATAGATGAAGCCCGCGGCGGTGAGATCGTCGGCGCGATAGATGTTGCGCAGGTCGACCAGCACCGGCATCGCCATCACCGCCTTCAGCCGCTCGAAGTCGAGCGCACGGAACGCATCCCATTCGGTGACGATGACGATCGCCGACGCGCCTTCCGCCACGGCATAAGCCGAATCGGTATAGGCTACTTCGCCCAGCAGCGGCGCCGCCGCCGCCATCCCTTCCGGATCATAAGCGCGCACGGTCGCACCGGCGTCCCGCAACGCCTGGACGATCGCGATCGCTGGCGCGTCGCGCATGTCGTCGGTGTTGGGCTTGAAGGTCAGACCGAGCACGCCGATGGTCTTGCCGCGTACGTCGCCACCGGCCGCCGCGATCACCTTTCGCGCCATCGCGCGCTTGCGGACGTCGTTGACCGCGACGGTCGTCTCGATCAGCCGCAACGGACTGTCGTGATCCTGCGCGGTCTTGACCAGCGCCAGCGTATCCTTGGGGAAGCACGATCCGCCATAGCCGGGCCCCGCGTGGAGGAATTTCCCGCCGATCCGGTTGTCGAGGCCGATCCCGCGCGCCACGTCCTGGACGTCCGCCCCAACCTTCTCGCACAGGTCGGCGACCTCGTTGATGAAGGTGATCTTCATCGCGAGGAACGCATTGGCGGCATATTTGATCAGCTCGCTGGTGCGGCGGCGCGTGAACAGCAGCGGCGACTTGTTGAGATAGAGCGGACGATAGACCGCTTCCATCGGCGCACGGGCGCGCTCGTCCTCGATGCCGACGACGATGCGATCGGGGCGTTTGAAGTCCTCGATCGCGGCACCTTCGCGCAGGAATTCAGGATTGGAGGCGACCGCGAAATCGGCGCCCGGATTGGCCTCGCGGATGATCCGCTCCACTTCATCGCCGGTCCCGACCGGGACAGTCGATTTGGTGACGATCACGGTGAAGCCGTCGAGCGCCAGCGCGATCTCGTGCGCCGCAGCATAAACATAAGACAAATCGGCATGGCCGTCGCCGCGTCGTGTCGGCGTGCCGACGCCGATGAACACGACATCGGCCGCGGCCACCGGACCTGCGAGTTCGGTCGTGAACGACAGCCGGCCCGCCGCGACGTTCTTGGCCACGAGCCGGTCGAGCCCAGGCTCATAGATCGGAATTCCGCCCGCCTTCAGCTTGGCGATCTTCGCCTCGTCGCTGTCGACGCAGACGACGTCATGGCCGAAATCGGCGAAACAGGCGCCGGAGACAAGTCCTACATAGCCCGAACCGATCATCACGATGCGCATAGCTTTTTCGCCTCTTCTTAACGATATGCTGCACATGCGAAGAGATGGGTGCCGTCGTCAATCGTCGGACGACGAACGGTGTATGACGTCGGTTGGCGCACAGTCGGCGGTGCGCGAGCGCTGTCAGACCAGATGCGCCCATCATAGCGAGCGCTGCGCCCACGCCCGCTAAGCCCACATCTGGCCGGCCACTGCGAAGAGGGCTTGTCAATTGGACGGCCGATCGCAAATGTATCGCGATGCGTTGTCACGGACTGCTCATCACCCACCCAGATCGTCGCGTTGCGGCCGTCGCTCCCGATATTCGCTTACCATGACAACCATTCGCGACGTCGCGCAGGCCGCCGGCGTCTCGAGAGCAACGGCCGCCCGGGTGCTGTCCGCGCCCGAATTGGTCGCGGAAGCGACGCGGCACCGGGTGTTGAAGGCCGTGCAGGAGCTTGGCTATAGCCGCAATTCGGTGGCGGCGAGCCTGCGCACGACGCGAACTGGCCGGATCATCGTGACCGTCCCGGACATTTCCAATCCGTTCTTCTCCCGCGTCATCCGCGGCGTCGAGGAAGCGGCGCAGAAAGCGGGCTATGCGGTCCTGCTGGGCGATACGCGCAACGAGCGCGAGCGCGAGGAGCAATATGCGGACATGCTCAATCGCCGGGAGGCGGACGGCATCATCTTCCTCGGCCACCGCCTGCCCACCGTCCTGGCAACCATCCTCGAACGCGACGGCAGCCGCGCACCGATCGTCAACGGCTGCGAGTTCACGCCATCGCTCGGCGTGTCGAGCGCCCATATCGACAATGCGGGTGCTGGCTATGATGTCATGCAATCGCTCTATCGATTGGGTCATCGCGATGTCGCGGTCATCATCGGACCCGCCGACAGCCCGCTGACCCGGGACCGCCTGGCGGGCGCGCAGAAAGCGGCGGAGGATCAGGGACTGGCCGCGCAGCTCGTGATCGAGAATGGCGATTTCTCGATCGAATCGGGTCGCGGCGCGGCGATGGCCCTGTTCGCGCGCGCCAAACGCCCCACCGCCATTTTCTGCTTCAGCGATGAGATGGCGATCGGCACGCTGGCGGCGGCGCGGTCCGCCGGCATTTCATGTCCGGGCGATGTCTCGGTCGTCGGCTTCGACGACATCCAGATGGCCCGGTATGTCGACCCCCCGCTCGCCACCGTGCGCCAGCCGATGGCGGAAATCGGCCGAAAAACGGTCGAGCTCCTGCTCGACATTTTGAGCGGTCGCCAGACGCAGCCGGTCTATGCCACTTTGCCTTATGAGGTCATCGCCCGGCAAAGCATGGGGCCTGTCCCCGGGCGGTCGCCGATTTCCTGACGCGACATATCCGATTTTCGTCAATTTGCGCTTGCAATGAGATCGATCTCATGATTGTTTTGGCCAATCGAGGACTCGGCGAAGATCGAGGCAAGTGACGGTATCGGGTGGCGTTTTTCTCTAATCGCCAGTTTCCTGCCGGGTGAGAGGTCTGCCAAGGTCATGCCTTGGCTCTGAAGGGGTGCGGCACATGGTCAAATTGCGGCTGTCGATCATGATGTTCGCGCAATATTTCGCGTGGGGCGTCTGGCTCGTTCCGCTCAGCACGTACATGAGCAAGGGCCTGCATTTCGACACGATCATCGGCGCCGCCTATGGGATGGTCGGCATCGCGACGATCGCCTCCACCCTGTTCGTCGGGATGATCGCGGACCGCTTCATGGCGGCCGAGAAGCTGTTGAGCATCCTGTCGATCTGCGCGGGCATCGTCCTTTTCTGGGTATCCACCATCCAGTCCTCGCCGTCGCTCTTCCTGTTCGGCTGCCTGCTCCATTTCCTGTTCTACGCATCGACCATCCCGCTCGCGACCGCGATCGCGTTCAACTCGATGACCGATATCGCCAAGGAATTCCCCGGCGTCCGGGTGTGGGGCACGATCGGCTGGATCGTGGCGGGCCTGCTGGTCGGCGTGATCGTCGGAGCCGCGCAAACCGCTCTGCCGATGCGGATAGCGGCGATCGTCTACGTCGCGCTCGGCCTCTATGCCCTCACCCTGCCGAACACCCCGCCGCGCGCCCGCGGGCGGATCGTCAGCCCGTCGGCGGTGCTGGGACTGGACGTCATCCTGCGCCACCGCGAGACGGCATTCTGGGTGTTCATCGCCTGCACCCTGGCGCTGATGACGCCGAGAAGCTTTTACGATGCCTATGGCAACACCTTCTTCGCCGACAAGGACCTGCACCTGACATTGTTCGGGACGCGGATCGAGGCGACCGGCATCCAGACGGCGGGGCAGATCTTCGAATCGCTGATCCTCGTCAGCCTGCCGTTCGTGCTCTTCCGGCTGGGCATCAAATGGGTGCTGGTGGTCGGAATGGGCGCCTGGGCGGTTCGCTTCCTGCTGTTCGGTTTCGGCTATCAGGGTTCGACCGCGATCATGCCGATGGTGCTGCTCGGCATCATCATCCACGGCATCTGCTACGACTTCCTGATCGTGTCCGGGCAGATCTATGTCGATCGCAAGTTCGACGCCGAGGCGCGTTCCCGGGCGCAATCCTTCTTCAACCTGATCACCCAAGGTATCGGCATCGTGATCGGCTCCAACATCGCCGGCGTCGTCTACGGCATGCATGCCAATCCCGACGGCAGCCATGATTGGCGCGCGATCTGGATGGTGCCGGCGGTGATCGCCTTCGTCGCGATGGTCCTCTTCGCTCTCGCCTTCCGCGAGAAGCTGGCTCCGCCCCAGGACGAGCAGTCCGGCGCGGCCGCGCCCGTGCTTCCCTGACGGTCCAGGACGGATTTTCGATGACGCAGAATATTCTCAGGCTCGGGCTGATCGGTGGCGGTCCCGGAAGCTTTATCGGCGCGGTGCATCGCATGGCCGCCTGTCTCGACGCGCGATTCGTGCTAACCGCCGGCGCCTTCAGCCGGACGCTGGAGAAGTCTCGCCAGCAGGCCGCCCGATGGGGTCTTCCGGAACAGCGCGCCTATGACGGCATAGAGGCGATGATCGAAAACGAGCGCGGACGCGAGGATGGCGTGCAGGCAATCGCCATCGCGACGCCGAACGACAGCCATTTCGCGATCGCCAAGGCGGCGTTGGAAGCCGGTCTTCCAGTGATCTGCGACAAGCCGATGACCGCGACGCTGGCCGAGGCCGAGGCGCTGGCGCCGATCGTCGCGCGATCGGGCCAGCCCTTCGCGCTCACCTACACTTATACCGGCTATGCGATGATCCGCGAGGCACGGGCACGGATCGCCGGCGGCGCGATCGGTCGGGTCCGCAAGATCATGGTCGACTATCCGCAAGGGTGGCTATCGGAGCGGATCGAGGGCGACAATCTCCAGGCGAGCTGGCGGACGGACCCGACCCGGGCCGGCACGGGCGGCGCCATCGGCGATATCGGCGTCCACGCTTTCCAGCTCGCGGAATATGTCAGCGGCCTGCGCGCCATCGAGCTGATCGCGGACCTTCCCCGGGTGGTCGCAGGACGGCAGCTGGACGACGATTGCAACATGCTGTTGCACTTTACGGACGGGGTGCCCGGCATCCTGACCGCCTCGCAAATCGCCACCGGAGAACGCAACGGACTGCGCCTGCGCATCTATGGCGACAAAGGCGGCCTCGAATGGTGCCACGACGCGCCGGGCGACCTCATCCTGCGCTGGCCCGACTCGCGGACCGAGATCGTCCATGCCGGAGGGCCGGGCCTGCATCCGACCGCGCAAGGAGCGACGCGATTGCCGAGCGGCCATCCGGAGGGTTTCATCGAAGCGTTCGCGACGCTCTACAGGGATTTCGCCGACATGATCGACGGTGCGGACAAGGATGGCCCGCTGCCCGGCATCGACGATGGCCTGCGATCGGCGCGCTTCATCGATTGCGCGATCCGTTCGAACGATGCCCGCGCCTGGGTGGCCATCGCGGGAGAGGCACGATGAAGACGATCAAGGGCCCCGGCATCTTCCTCGCTCAGTTCCTGTCCGACCAGGCGCCGTTCGACACGCTGGATCATCTGGCGGAATGGGCTGCCGGGCTGGGGTACGTGGCGGTCCAGATCCCCTGCACGCCGCAATTGATCGACCTCGCCACGGCGGCGGAAAGCCAGGCCTATTGCGACGATCTCCGGGCCACGCTCGACAAGCACGGAATCGTGGTGAGCGAGCTTTCCACCCATCTCCAGGGTCAACTCGTCGCGGTCCATCCCGCTTACGACAGTCTGTTCGACGGATTCGCGGCCGAGCAGGTGCGGGGCAAGCCGGCCGAGCGCCAGGCCTGGGCAGTCGAACAAGTAAAGTTCGCCGCGCGGGCCAGCCAACGTCTAGAGCTCGACGCGCATGCGACTTTCTCGGGCGCGCTGGCCTGGCCCTATTTCTATCCCTGGCCGCAACGTCCGGCCGGGCTGATCGACGAGGCCTTTGCCGAGCTCGGCAAGCGCTGGCGGCCGATCCTCGATGTTTTCGAGGACTGCGGCGTGGATTGCGCCTTTGAGCTCCATCCGGGTGAGGACCTGCACGACGGCGTGACGTTCGAGCGATTCCTCGACACGGTCGACCAGCATCCGCGCGCCCGGATCCTCTACGACCCCAGCCATTTCGTGCTGCAGCAACTCGACTATCTCGCCTTTCTCGACATCTATCACGAGCGGATCAGCTGCTTCCACGTCAAGGATGCGGAGTTCCGGCCGAACGGGCGATCCGGCGTCTATGGCGGCTATCAGAATTGGGTGGACCGCCCCGGTCGCTTTCGTTCGCTCGGCGACGGCCAGATCGACTTCGGTGCGATCTTCTCGAAAATGGCGGCCTATGACTTTCCCGGTTGGGCCGTGCTCGAATGGGAATGCGCGCTCAAGCATCCCGAAGACGGCGCGCGCGAAGGTGCGCCCTTCATCAAGAACCATATCATCCGCGTCACGCCCCACGCCTTCGATGATTTCGCGTCGAGCGGTACCGACCGCAGCGCCAATCGCGCGCTGATGGGCCTCGATCCGCAAGCCGCGACTGTAACCCGGAACCCATCTCCAGGAGAGTATTGATGAAGCCGATCTACAGCCTGGCCGCCGCCCCTGCTCTGATGGCGGGTATCGCGGTCTTCGCCGTGCCGTCCGGCGCGCAAAGCACCCCGGCCGGTGCCCAGGCCTTCGGCATGTGCGCCGCGTGCCACACGGTCGCGAAGGGCGGCCGCAACGGCATCGGTCCCAATCTCTCCGGCCTGATCGGCCGGCGCGCCGGCTCCGTTCCGGGCTTCAGCTATTCGGCCGCCATGAAGGGGTCGGGCCTGACCTGGGATGCCAAGACGCTCGACCAATTCCTGGCGGCGCCGACCAAGAAGGTGCCCGGAACGAAGATGCCGATCAGCGTCTCCGATCCGGCGAAACGCGCGGCGGTGATCGCCTATCTGACGACGGCTACGGCCAAATAAGCGGAAGGAGATAAAGGCGATGCCGCGACAACCGACACCATCCCGCCGTTCCGTCCTGGCCGGCACCCTGGCAGGGATCGGCGCGGCGAGCTATTCGCGTGCGGCCGGGGCATCGCAGAATGCCGCGCGCTTCTCGCTCAAATTCGCGCCGCACGAGGGCAGTTTCGCCAGCCGGGGCGGCCTGATCGAGCAGATCGCCTATGCCGCCGATCAGGGCTTCACCGCCTGGGAAGACAATGAGGCCGCTGCGCGCCCCGTCGCCGAGCAGGAAGCCATGGGCAAGGCGCTGCGGCAGCGCGGCATGACGATGGGCGTGCTGGTCGCGAGCATGCCGAAATGGGGTCAGTATCGGCCGCTGCTGGGCTCCGGCGATCGCGCCGAGCAGGATGCCATGCTCGCCGACATCCGCCGCTCGGTCGATGTCGCCAAGCGGCTCGACGCGAAATGGATGACCGTCGTCACCGGCTTCATGGACCCGAAGGTGCCGGTCGACATTCAGACCGCGCGGATCATCGAGGTGATGCGGCGCGCGGGCGATATCGCCGCGCAAAACGGGCTGATCCTGGTGATGGAGCCGCTCAACACGATCACCAATCACCCCAACATCTTCATGCGCACGATCCCGCAGGGATATGCCATCGCCACGGGGGTCGCCAACCCGGCGGTCAAAGTGCTCGCCGATCTCTATCATGCCCAGATCCAGGCGGGGAATTTGATCCCGACGCTCGAAACCTGCTGGAGTGAGATCGCCTATATCCAGTTCGGCGACAATCCGGGCCGGCTCGAGCCAAGCACCGGCGAAATCAACCACCGCAACATCGTCCGCTGGCTGAAGGGCCGCCGCTATGACGGCGTGATCGGCATGGAGCATGGCAACTCGCTCGCCGGGCGCGCGGGAGAAGACCGGCTGATCGCCGCCTATAGGGAGATCGACGCGGCATGAAGAGCGACACCCCGATTTCGCATCGGCCCGGAGGCCCGCAATGATAGACCGCAGAACCGCCCTTGCCGGCATGGCCGCCTTGTTCGGCGCCCCGCTGTTCGCGCCGATCGCGCGCGCGGCCGGGCTGGTCGGCAAGGATTCGCGTCCCGTCATCAGCGAAGGACCGCCAAGCGTGCAGGTCTTTAGCCCATCACAACGCGCGCTGATGACGCAGCTGAGCGAACGCGTGATCCCCACCACCGATACGCCCGGCGCGATCAAGGCAGGCGTGCCCGATTATATCGAAAAGCTGCTCGCCGATTGGGCACTTCCCCAGGAGAGGATTCCGATCCTCGCGGGCCTCGACGCGATCGAGGCCAAGTGCCTTCAGGATTACAAGGTGCCGACCGCCCAGGCGACGCCCGAGCAACTCGACGCGCTGCTCACCGCCGCGATGAACGCGCAATTCGCCGACGGCGCTGCCTTCTTCGGAGCGTTCCGGCAACTCGTGATCACCGGATATTACACGTCCGAGATCGGGATGACCCAGGAGCAGGAATATCTGCCCGTCCCCGGCGAATATCACGGCGACTATCTCTATTCCAACGTCAACAAGGTCTATTCGGCATGACGATCGATCGACGCACATTCGTTGCGAGCATGGGGGCGGTAATGGCCGCAAGCAGCATCGCGGGCCTCGCGCGCGCCGCACAGGTCCGCAAGGTCGGGTTGCAACTCTACACGGTGCGCGAGATCTTCCAGAGCGATCCGGTCGCGACACTCGAGAAGGTCGCCGGTATCGGCTATCGCGAGGTCGAGTTCGGCGGCGGCAATTACGACAAGATGGACCACGCGCTGCTGCGCCGGACGATGGACCGGCTGCAACTGTCCGCGCCGTCGCTTCACGTGTCCTATGACGTGCTGCTGACCAAATTCTCCGATGCCGTGAAGATGGCGAAGACGCTGGGCGCCGACACGATCGTCATGCCCTGGCTGCCCCCCGAGCTTCGCACCGATACGGGGTTCGGCGGCGTGGTGGAGAACGTCAACCGCTTCGCGAAGCAGGCGCGCGAGGCGGGCCTCGGCCTCGCCTATCACAATCACGATTTCGAATTCACCACCCGCTTTGGCGGCACTTCCCTCTACGATCGTCTGGTCGCGGGAACCGACCCGTCGCTGGTGAAGCTGGAGTTGGATCTCTATTGGGCCGTTCACGCCGGCGAGGATGCCGGCAAGCTGATCACCCGGCTCGGCAACCGCCTCTACGCCTTCCATGTGAAGGACATGCGGGCGGACAAGAAGATGACCGCCGTCGGCACCGGCACGATCGATTTCGCGGGGCTGTTCAAGCTGCCCGGCGCATCGGGCGTCCGCCATTTCTATGTCGAGAATGACGAAGCACCGGCCCCCTATCTGCCGGATATCACCACCAGCTTCCGGAATCTGCGCGCACTGCGCTTCTGATCTCCCTCTTCAAGGCATCTACCCATGGCATCCACCAACAAGTTCGACGCGATCGTCATCGGCTCGGGGATCAGCGGCGGGTTCGCCGCAAAGGAACTGACCGAGAAAGGCCTGCGCGTTCTGATGCTCGACCGTGGCTTCATGGTCGAGCATCAGGAGGGCTATCCCTATGACGGCAAGCCGGCCTTCGAACTGCCGGCACGGGGCGAGGTCCCCAAAGCGATCGTGGAGAGCGACTATTTCATCGCCAAATATGGTTATCTGTCGACCAGCAACCTGCAATTCTACAATGACGACCGCCTGAACCCCTATGTCACCGACGAGGGCAGCAAATTCCGCTGGATCCGGCCGGCGGCGGTCGGCGGCAAGTCGCTGATCTGGGGCCGCTGGTGCTTCCGCTGGAGCCCGGCGGATTTCGAGGCGAACAAGCGCGAGGGGGTCGGTGGCGACTGGCCGATCCGCTATGACGACGTCGCGCCCTGGTACTCCTATGTCGAGAAATATATCGGCGTCTCCGGTTCGCGCGAGAACCTCGCTTATCTGCCCGACAGCGAGTTCCAGCCGCCGATGCCGATGAACGTGGCAGAGAAGTGGGTGAAGGGCCGATTGGAAGGCGCCTTCCCCGGCAGAAAGCTGATCAACGCCCGGCTCTCGAACATGACCGAGGACAAGCCCGAGCAGAATCGCAGCAAATGCCAGTTCCGCGACCAATGCTCCAACGGCTGCTCGTTCGGTGCCTATTTCTCGACCCAGGCGGTCACCTTGCCGGCCGCCCGCGCGACCGGCCGCCTCACCATCCGGTCCGATGCGGTCGTGTCGAACCTGGAATATGATCCCCGGCGCAAGCGCGTGACCGGAGTCCGCTTCGTCGACGCGAAAACCGGCCAGGCCGAAGTGGTGAAGGCCCCTCTCGTCTTCCTGTGCGCGTCGGCGATGGCGTCGGTCCAGATCCTGATGAACAGCCGCGCGCCGGGGACCGATCGCAGCTATTTCGACACGAGCGGCACGCTCGGCCGCTACGTCATGGATCATATCTTCCGCACCCATATCTCGGGCGAGGTGCCGGGCATGACCGAATATATCGAATATGGCCGCCGCCCCGGGGCGATCTACATTCCCCGTTTCCGCAACGTCGGCACCGATGACGGCGTCGGTTTCAAGCGTGGCTATGGCTATCAGGGTAGCGCGAGCCGCAGCCCGTCCAAGCCGGTCGGCTTCGGCGCGTCGATGAAGGAAGGCATGCGCCGCTACGATCCGTGGAAATTCTCGATCGGCGCGTTTGGCGAATGCCTGCCTTATGAGGACAATCGCGTCTCGCTGCATCCCACCAGGGTCGACCGTTTCGGCATCCCGCAACTGCGGTTCGACGTGACGTTCCGGGACAACGAACTGCGCATGATGGCGGATGCCCGCGCCCAGGGCGAGATGATGTTGCGCCAGGCAGGTTTGGTCAACGTGACCAGCGGCGAGTCCGAGCATGTTCCCGGCGAGGCGATCCACGAAATGGGCGGCGCACGGATGGGCAACGATCCGCGCACTTCGGTGCTCAACAAGTGGAACCAGGCGCACGACGCGGCCAATCTGTTCGTGACCGATGGGTCGCAGATGAATTCGATCTCCTGCGTCAATCCGTCGTTGACGTTCATGGCGCTGACCTGCCGGGCAGTGGACCATGCGGTGAAGCAGTTCCGCGCCGGCGCCCTGGCCTGAGCGGGCGACGCCGTGGCGGCTCCGCTGACCGAACCCTATCGAGAGGAAGAATGCGATGAAATCGATCCTGCGGGGCGCTAGCCTGTTGCTGGCCATGGCCCCGTTTGCCGCCCTGGCGCAGGACGCCAAGCCGAAGCCGGAGGACACGGAGGTCTGGTCCCCCACCGTGCCGGTAGTGACCCCCAGCAGCAGTGAAACGGCATCGCCGCCATCCGACGCGATCGTGCTGTTCGACGGCAAATCGCTGGATCAATGGGTGAATGTGAAGGACGGCGCGCCGGCGGGCTGGACCGTGGCGGACGGAATCGCCACCGTGGCGAAGGACAAGGGCAACATTCAGACGCGCCGATCTTTCGGCAGCTATCAGCTTCATCTCGAATATCGCATCCCAGCCAATGTCACCGGGACGGGTCAGGCACGCGGCAATAGCGGCCTGTTCCTGGCGTCAACCGGCCCAGGCGATTCCGGCTATGAGCTGCAGATTTTGGACAGCTACAAGAACGACACCTATGTCAACGGCCAGGCCGGCGCGATCTACAAACAATACCCGCCGCTCGCCAATCCGGTGCGCAAGCCGGGAGAGTGGCAAAGCGTGGACGTCGTGTGGGACAAGCCGATTTTCGACGCGAATGGGACGTTGAAGACCCCGGCCCATGTCACTGCCTTTATCAACGGCGTGCTGGTCCAGAACCATGTCTCGTTGCTCGGCGAGACGCTCTATATCGGCAAGCCGAGCTACAAGGCGTTTGATCGTGCGCCGATCAAGCTACAGGCCCATGGCGATCCCAGCCCGCCGATCAGCTATCGCAACATCTGGGTGCGCGACCTGGGCTGAGCGGTAGATTGACGCCAAGCGCCGCTGATTTGAGCAAGCGGCCGCATTGGTCCGCTTGCCCGACCATCGGCTCTTCTCCGCTTGAGCGCGAAGAGCAAATCAGCGCGCCGCCGCTATTCTGCCCAACTTTTCAATACGATCGAATAGAAAGCGGAACATTCCTTCGTATCCCACTACATCGTCGCCGAGCTCAGCCGGGGCGCGTTAGGGATCTGCGGGAGCGGCATCAACCGCTCCCGCCGTGCGTTCATTTTTTCCGGAGTTCGACGATGTCGTTCACCGCGGGCTTTCCGTCGACCACACTGACATGGGCGAAATGACCCTCGAACAGATGATCGATCCTGACATGTCCGATAAGGTCGCGGCGATAGGCCGGACCGGGCCCCTTTTGGGGACCACCCAGGATATTGACGCGATAAACGGTGAGAACCTGCCCAACCTTCGCGCCGTCTTCTTTCCCGACGCAAACAACCGTGCCGGTGGCGTCTTCGGCGACAATCGATCCACGCATGAAGAACGCGTGCCGAATGTTTGCGGCGATGACTGGAGAATTGCTGAGCATCGCCAGTCCGGCGAGCGAAAGAATGATCTTTCTCTTAAGAAGCATGGCGTAAATCTCCGTTGGGCAACCTGGCCCACGCAAGAAACATGACCCCCATTAGTCATACTTCATCTGGTTTAATTACGACCGCCGCCCCCTGTGATGAATACGTATAATTACGAAGGCGCCTCGATTGCGTGGCGGCCATCCACAATTATTTGACGGACGAAAATGCCTATGTCGGGTATTTACGTATATCCCGCGATTTGTTGCGAGCCGATCACCAGTGAGGTAGTTCGGGAGGCAGAAATGACCGCACTTGGTATCGGAGGGCGATCGGCGAACAAGTCGCTGCTCGTGCATTTCACCGCAGCGGGCGCCCTTATTTTTGGCATCAGCTTTATCGTCTGCTGGCTTCTGGCGTTTGTGCCGGTCAGCGCGACGCACGCGTTTATCACGCTATTCACCACCGCCGACACGACATCCCCGACCGCTCTGGTCCAGGGCCTGTGTTGGTCGCTCGTGTTCGGCGCCTGGTTGGGCTTCCTGACCGCCGCCGTCCACAGTGTCTTGAACCGGATCGGCTTCTGACACGCTCACCTGATCAGAGGAATTCTCAAGATGAAGACACCCCTTATCGTCGCGACTTTCGCGATCTTGTTTGCTGCTCCGGCCTTTTCCGCGACCAAAGACACTCACGCGCGGCATCATCCGCGCAAGACGACGGCGGCCAAAGTCGTCCCCATGGCGGCCAAATGCCCGATGATGGATAAAATGGACATGGCGATGAGCGGGCCGGGCAAGATGAAGATGAAGGGGAAAGGAGCCATGTCCTCTGACATGATGGCGAAATGCATGAAGGCGAAGCCCGCACTTGCAAAACCCGCCGCCCGACCCGGCAAGGGTCGCTAGCGGCGTGAAGGCCTCGCTGGTCGCACCGGCGATCCCGGCATCGGACTCGACAATGCCCGTCAGAGGATCCTAGTCTATCGCGATCCGGTGGCACTCAACGCCAATCCTAACGGATCGGAAACAGTGAAATTCCGACGGGCGACTTGCGGTGCGAGCGATCGACCGCCAGCTCTCCGGCATGAAGAAAATCGGCTTCCTTTCGTTCGGACATTGGTCCGCATCGTCGCAATCGGCGACCCGCTCCGCCAGCGACGTACTGCTGCAATCGATCGACCTCGCCGTCGCCGCCGAGGAGCTTGGCGCCGATGGCGCCTATTTCCGCGTGCACCATTTCGCGCAGCAACTGGCGTCGCCATTCCCGCTGCTCGCGGCTATCGGCGCCAGGACCAGCCGTATCGAGATCGGTACCGGCGTGATCGACATGCGCTACGAGAATCCCTTCTACATGCTGGAGGATGCAAGCTCCGCCGACCTGATCAGCAGGGGACGCCTGCAACTCGGGATCAGCCGCGGCTCGCCCGAGCAGGTCATCGATGGCTGGCGGCACTTCGGCTATTCGCCGGCCGAGGGCCAGAGCGATGCCGATATGGGGCGCCGCCATGCCGAGGTGTTCCTCGAACTGTTGAAGGGCAAAGGCTTTGCCCAGCCGAATCCGCGGCCGATGTTTCCCAATCCTCCCGGCCTGTTGCGACTGGAGCCGCACGCGCCCGGTTTGCGCGAGCGTATCTGGTGGGGTTCGGGGTCGAACGCCACCGCGGTCTGGGCCGCGCAAATGGGCATGAACCTGCAAAGCTCGACGCTCAAGGCCGATGAATCCGGCGAGCCGTTCCACGTCCAGCAAGCCAAGCAGATTCGCGCTTACCGCGCCGCGTGGAAGGAAGCGGGCCATAGCCGCGAGCCTCGCGTGTCGGTGTCGCGATCGATCTTCGCGCTGATGAACGACCAGGACCGCGCCTATTTCGGCCGTGACGGCGGTGGCGACCAGGTCGGGGTCATCGACAATATGCGCGCGATTTTCGGCCGCTCCTATGCCGCCAAGCCCGACCGCCTGGTCGCGGAGCTAAAGGCGGACGAAGCGATTGCCGAAGCCGATACGTTGCTGCTGACCGTGCCCAACCAGCTCGGCGTGGAGTACAACGCGCACGTGCTTGAAAGCATCCTTAAGCACGTCGCCCCGGCCCTCGGCTGGCGATAAGTCTCAACCGGCGGCGTTGGCGGCGAGCGCGATCGAGCCGAGCGGGCCGGCCAGATCGCCCAGCCGCGGTGCCACGATATAATCCCCCCCGCGGGGTAGGGGCATATAGCCCGCGAGACTCTCGATCAGCGCCGCATTGACCCGGTCGAGCAAATGCGGCTGGCCGGAGACGACGCCGCCGCCCATCGCGATCCGATAGGGCCCGGTCGCGCACACCAACGCATGACACATGGCGGCAAGCGTGTGGACGATCGGGTCCCATACCGGATCATCGGGCGACAGATCCGATGGCGGCCGTCCCTCCAGCCGGGCAAGCAGCGCCGGCCCCGAGGCGAGGCCCTCGACGCAATCGTCATGGTAAGAGCACGCGCTTTTTACCCGATCGGCCGGCAGCCGCGGCACCCGGATATGGCCCAATTCGCTGTGTCCGATACCGCGCGTGGGCTGGCCGTGGACGATCAGCCCGACGCCGACTCCCGTGCCGACCGTGACATAGGCGAAGTCGCTCAACCCCTGCCCGCTGCCCCAACGAATCTCCGCCAAAGCGGCGCCATTGACGTCGGTGTCGAAGCCCACAGGCACGGAGAAGAGTGCCGACAGGATGCCGCGAACGTCCGCGCCCCGCCATCCGGGCTTGTTGGTGCTGGTAATCCGGCCATAGCGCCGGGAATCGGGATCGAGATCGAGCGGGCCGAACGAGGCGATGCCGATCGCGGCGAAGCCATGGTCCCGCTCCCAGTCCGACAGAATCGCGCAGATCGCGGGCAAGGTCTCGGATGGCGTGGTGGTCGGCACGGTCCGCTGATCGACGATCACGTCGGGGCCGTATGCGAGCGTACACACACATTTCGTGCCGCCAAGCTCGACACCGGCAAAAAACGGAGACGACCCGCCGGCACTCATTGCATCACCGCGTTCATCGTCAGCACACACCACGCACACACCATTGAAACTGCTCTCGACTGTCTAAAAAATATTCGGCGCCGCGCTGCGGCTCCGTGTCCTGGGGGTTACGCCGGCCCGCGTGCGAACGAGGGCGGGCGATCGCGTTTCGCCGCGCCGAACCGCGATGGCTGCGCGCCCATCTCGAAGACGAGATCGCCGCCCTGGATCAGCTCGGCATGCGCGATCCAGTTCTTCGTCCAGGGCTTGCCCCGCCAGCGCACCGATTGGACGTACGGACGGTCGGGCCCGTTGGCATTGGCGCGCACGATAAGCGTCCGGCCGTTGCCGACATCCACCTCGGCGACGTCGAATAGCGGCGACCCGAAGACGTAGATAGCGCTGACCGGATCCACCGGATAGAAACCGAGCGCGCTCAGCACGAACCAGGCGCTCATCTGGCCGCAATCGTCGTTACCGATCACGCCGTCGGGATCGGCCTTGTACATCTCGGTCAGCAGCCGGCGGACCATTGCCTGCGTTTTCCACGGCGCGCCGCAATAAGCGTAGAGATAGGCGACGTGCTGATCGGGTTCGTTGCCATGAGCATATTGCCCGACCAGGCCCGAAATGTCGGGCGGCGCGTTGGCCGGCAAGGTCGACGGGCCGTTGAACAACGCGTCGAGCTTGCCCTCGAACACCGCGTCGCCGCCGAAATGCTCGATCAGGCCATAGACGTCATGCTGGTTGAGGAAGGTCGCCTGCCAGCCATTGGCTTCGGTATAATCGCGCCACTTGGGCACGTCATGGCCGAGCTGGATCGGGTCGTACTTCTCCCACCACGAACCATCGGTAAAGCGCGGGCGCGCAAAGCCGATCTTGGGATCGATGACGTTGCGATAATTCCGCGAACGCTTGCGCAGGGTAGCCGCATCCTCCGTCGCGCCGGCCGCTTCCGCCAGATGGGCCATCGCCCAGTCGTCATAGGCATATTCCTGCGTACGGCTGACCGATTCCCAGATCTTGTCGGCAGGAATGTAATTCAGGTCGTAATAATAGCCGCGGCCCAACGAGCCGTCGGAATCCTTATAATCGCGATCGAAGGCCCGGCGGCGGATATTGGGCCAGGCCGCGGCATAATCGGCCTCGATGCCCTTGGCATGCGCCTCGGCGAGCACCGACACCGAATGCCAGCCGATCATGCAGCCGGTTTCGGATCCCTGAAGCGTCCAGACCGGCGGCCCATAGGGACTTTGCTGCGTCTGCCGGATCAGGTCGCGCACCAACAGTTTCGCCTGATCGCGATTGATCAGCGTCAGCAGCGGATGGAGCGCGCGATACGTGTCCCACAGCGAATAGGCGCTGTACGCGCGCTCGCCCTGCGCCAGCTGATGCACTTGCCGATCGAGCCCGACATATCGCCCGTCGCGATCGGCGAACAAGGTCGGCGCAAGCTGCGCGTGATAAAGCGCGCTCGCCATGATCGTGCGCTGCGCCTCGGTGCCACCCGAGACGCGTACCCGGTTGAGCGCGCTGGCCCAGGCGGATCGAGCGGCGGCATGGACGGCATCGAAATCCCAACCGGGGATCTCGGCCAATGCGTCGTGCGCGCCCTTGACGTCGACGCCCGACAGTCCGGTCTTGATCAGGATTGGATCGCCGCCGGCATCGTCGAAAAACAGCGCGACCTTGAGCTTTCCCCCAGCGACATTCGTCGCGTCCTTGGCGGCGGGCGTATCGTCATCGCCGAAGAACTGGACGCGGTCCGGCTTGCGCGACAGCCGCATCGCGAAATGGATATGCCGCCCCTTGGCCCAGCGGTTGACCGTCCGGCTGCCCGTCAGCACCCCGTCGGAATCCACTGCCAGCGAGGCATTCTCGAGCAGCCCGCCTTTGTCCGATGTGTCGAGCATCGCATGGGCGAAATCGATCAGGATATGCGCCGGGCCGCTCGGGAAACGATAGCGGTGGAGACCGCAGCGATCGGTGACGGTCAACTCTGCCTGGACGCCCGATTCCAACCGAACGCGATAGTAACCGGGCTCGGCATATTCATCGGAGAAACGCTGGCGATAGCCCTTGTCGGGATCGCCGACCGGCCCCGGCTCGAGCATCAGCGGCTGGCGCGTCGGCACCACCAAGATGTCGAGCATATCGCCGATGCCGGTGCCCGACAGATGGGTGTGGCTGAAACCCATGATCGAGCGGTCGTCGCGGTGATAGCCCGAACACGCGTCCCAGCCGATATTGTTGGTGTCGGGGCCCAGCTGCGCCATGCCATAGGGCAGCGACGGCCCCGGAAAAGTATGGCCGTGCCCGCCCGTGCCGACGAACAAATCGGGCCGGGCGGCGACCGACGGCGCTGCCCAGGCTAGGCCGGGCATCGCATTGCCGAGCGCGGCAAGACCGGCGCCGGCGAGCAATTGGCGGCGGCTGGCGGTGATCATCGTTCTTCCCTTCCGGATTATCAGATGCGGCCGGCGAGGATCGCCGGCTTGCGCGCGGCCAACTCGACGATCAATTGACCGAACAAGGCATTGGCCCAGGCGAACCAGGACCGCGTGAACTTTGCCGGCCGATCCTTGTCGAAGGATTCGTGCATGAACCCGGTGCCGCCATGCGTCGCCTTCAACCAGCGCAGGCATTGGATGATCGTCGCGTCGTCGTCGGCGTTCATCGCATGAGTGACGATCGACATCGGCCAGATCTGGTCCATCCCGACATGCGGGCCGCCAATCCCCTCGGCCGCCTTGCCGCGGAAGAAATAGGGGTTGCGCGGACTCCAGGCGAGCGCCGCGGTGCGCCTGAACAACGGATCGTCGCGCCTGGCTGCGTCGATCAGCGCAAGGCCCGACAGGCTCGGGACGTTGGCGTCGTCCATGAACAGCCAGTTCCCGAACCCGTCAATCTCATAGGCCCAGACCCGGCCGCCCTGCCCGTCCGGAACTAAAGCATGGGCCTTCAACGCGGCCTCGACTTCGGCCGCCAGCGTCTCGCAGTCTCGCGCCGCCACGGCGTCGTTGCGCGCCTGGCGATGGACCATTGCCAGCTGGCGGAGCGCCGACACCGCGAACAGGTTCGACGGGATCAGGAACGGATAGACGCACGCATCGTCAGACGGCCGGAACATCGAATGAATCAGGCCGATCTTCCTGGTCGGCGCGCCGTACCCGTCGAGGATCAGCGAGTCGGTCGGCTGTGCCGCGGCGCGCTGAAAATGATACGGCCCCTGTCCGTCCTTGCGCTGCTGCACACGGAAGGTCGCGACCGCGAGCTTCATCGCGCGTGCCCAGCTATCGTCGAACGGCGCCTTGTCGCGCGTCGTCGTCCAATAAGCGTGGCTGAGCCGCATCGGATAGCAAAGCGAGTCGATCTCCCATTTCCGCTCGGCGACGCCGGGCCGCATGTCGGTCTGGTCCTTTTGCGACCATTCGAGATCGCTCCTGGCCGCCGCGTCCTTCATGAAGGCATTGGCATACGGATCGATCAGGATGCAGCGCGCTTGGCGCTGGATCAGCCCGTGAAACAGCCGCTGCAACGCTGGGTCGCGCGGCGCGAGATGGACATAGGCCTGGACCTGCGCCGAGCTGTCGCGCAGCCACATTGCCTCGATGTCGCCAGTGATGACGAAGGTGTCGGGCTTGCCGTCGACCGACCCGGTCTCGACCGTGGTGTCGAGCGTGTTGGGATAGCAATTCTCGAACATCCAGGCGAGTTCGGGATCGGCGATGACGGCCTTCACCCGCGCGATCTCGGCCTCGACGGCCGGGCTAGTGAACAGCCGCCGGGCGAGCGGCGGGCGCTTGCTGGCGAAGGACGCCGCGCGGGCTGCGATCGGCAATGCCGCGTTGAGCGCGATGGCGCCGGCTCCGGCCATGATGTGGCGTCGATTGGGGGTCAGCGTCTTTCTCCGGGTCACTTGGCGGGAGCGCTCATCGAGAAGGGCGCGGCCGCCTTGGTGCTCGCCCATTGCTTGTTCGGCGTCGGCCCCATCACGAACCGCAGCGTGCCGCCCTGCGCCAACGCCTCGCGGGTGAAATAGGCCATATCGTGCGGTGCGCCGTTGAGCGTCACCGACTGGATATAGACATTGTCGGGGCTGTTATTCTCGGCCTCGATCGCCAGCGTCTTGCCGTTCGGCAAGGCCAAAGTGACCTTCTGGAACAGCGGGCTGCCGATCGCATATTGGCCGACCGTCGGCGTCACCGGATAGAAGCCGAGCGCGGACCAGACATACCAAGCCGAGGTCTGCCCGTTATCCTCGTCGCCGGGATAGCCATCGGGAGTCGCCGAATAGAGCCGCTTCATCACGTCGCGGGCGCGATATTGCGCTTTCCACGGCGCACCGGCCCAGTCGTAGAGATAGATCATGTGCTGGATCGGCTGATTGCCATGGGCATATTGGCCCATGTTGACGATCTGCATCTCGCGCGTTTCGTGGATCACCGAGCCATAATAGCTGTCGTCGAAGATCGGCGGGGTAGTGAAGATGCCGTCGAGCCGATCGACGAACTTCCTGTCGCCGCCCATCAGGTCGATCAGCCCCTGCGTATCCTGCATCACGGCCCAGGTGTAGTGCAGTGCATTCCCCTCGGTGAACGCATCACCCCATTTGTAGGGATTGAACGGCGTCTCCCACGACCCGTCCTTGTTGCGTCCGCGCATCCACCCGCTCTGCGGATCGTAGAGCTTGCGGTAATTCTGCGCGCGTTGGGCATAAAGCTTCGCATCCTCGGTCTTGCCGAGCGCAGCGGCGAGCCTCGACAGCGAGAAATCGGCGGTCGTATATTCGAGCGTCCGCGCGGCATTTTCGTTGATGCCGACATCGTAGGGCACGTACCCGAGCCGGTTATAATATTCGACGCCCTCGCGGCCGACGGCGCTCACAACCTCGCCCTTCTTGTCGGTCGGGCGGCCCGCGCTGGTCGTCGCGTTCTTGACCATCGCCTTGTAGAGCGTTTCGACATCGAAGCCACGCACGCCATTGGCATAAGCATCGGCGATGATGTTCGCCGAGTTCGACCCGATCATCACGTCGCGATAGCCGGGGCTCGCCCATTCGGGCAGCCAGCCGCCCTCTTTGACCGTGTTGGCCAAGCCCTGCATCATCTCGCTGTCGCGCTCGGGATACATCATCGCGAAGAACGGGAAGACCGCGCGCCACGTGTCCCAGAAGCCGTTGTCGGTGTACATGAAGCCGGCATGGACCTTGCCGTCATAGGGGCTGTAATGGACCGGCTTTCCCGTGGCATCGATCTCGTAGAACATCCGCGGGAATTGCAGCATGCGATAGAGCGCCGAGTAGAAGGTCCGGCGATTATCGAGATTGGGATCCTCGACCCGGACGCGCGCCAGCTGCGTTTCCCACGCCTGCTTCGCCTTGGCCTGGGTCTGGTCGAAACTGTCCTTGCCGACCTCCGCGTCGAGATTGCGCGCCGCCTGTTCGGGGCTGATGAACGACGACGCGACCTTGACGCCGACCTGCTCCCCCGCCGCGGTCTTGAAGCTGACCACCGCGCCGACATGGCCGCCTTCGCGCGTCTTGGCGGCGGAGAGCTGGTAATTGTCGTCCCAGGTGCGGGTCACGGTGAAATCGTGGTCGAATTCGGCGACGAAGTAATTGTGGAAATTGTCGGGCACGCCGCCGCTATTGTTGCGGACATAGCCGGTGATCCGCCGCTTGGCCGGATCGATCGTCACCATCGATCCGCCGTCCTGGCCGTCGATCAGGATGTGCGCGTCGTCGCTCTTGGGAAACGTGAAGCGGAATTGCGCCGCGCGCGCGGTCGGGGTGACTTCGGCGGTGACGTCGTAATCGGCGAGATAGACCTTGTAGCCGTAGGGGCGCGCCTCCTCCGCCTTGTGGCTGAACCAGCTAGCGCGATCCTCCTGCTCGATCTTGAGCGGACCGGTCTCGGCGAACAAAGCGAGCGCGGCGTAGTCGTTCATCCAGGGGCTGGGCTGATGCGTCTGCTTGATGCCGTTGATCTTTTTCGCGGCATAGGTGTAGCCCCAGCCGCTGCCCATCTTGCCGGTCACCGGCGTCCAGAAATTCATCCCCCAGGGCACCGCGATCGCCGGATAGGTGTTGCCATAGGACAGAGCATGGTCGCTGTCGGTGCCCATCAGCGGGTTGATCAGATCGACCAAAGCGGGCCGCGGCGTCGCGACGGACTGCGCGAAGGCGGGCGCTGCGCTGCCGATGACGGGCGACGACAGCAAGGCACCTGCGCTCAGCAAGGTCACGATGGTCCTGATCACGATCGGCGTCCCTTTTTCATGATGGCCGGCAGCGGCCGCGGCGCGATGCCTTCATTGGTCATGACCACCGGTGCGATGGTCCCGTCGGCATTGAACGTCATGCGATCGATCGCCAGTTGGCGGTGGTCGCCATTGTCGTCGCCGAGCGGCCGGCGATGATAGACGATGTACCAATCGTCGGTGCCCGGCACGTTGACTACTGAATGGTGCCCCGCGCCGCTGGCGATGTGGAAATCCTGTGCGAGGATGGTGCCCCTCGGCTCGAATGGACCGAGCGGGCTTTTGCCGGTCGCATAGGCGACGCGATAATCGGGGCCGGTCCAGCCGCCCTCCGACCACATCAGATAATAGATCCCCTTGCGCTTGATCACGAAGGAGCCCTCGACATAGCCGGGCGGGGTGATTTCCTTCCATGTCGTACCGTCCGGATAGGGTTCCACCGACTTCAGATCGGGGCTCAGCCGGACGACGTTACAATGGCCCCAGCCGCCGTAATAGAGGTAGGTCCGGCCATCGTCGTCGCGATAGACGAAGGGATCGATCGGCTGCGCGCCGTTGTGGAAGGCGGGCACCAGCGGATGGCCGATCGCGTCGCGAAACGGTCCGCCGGGACTGTCCGACACGGCCAGGCCGATGCCGCCGGTTTCCTTGTCGCTCTGAATGTCGTTGGCGCCGAAGAAGAGATAATATTTGCCGTCGCGCTCGATCGCCGACGGCGCCCATACCGCATAGGCCGCCCATTTGATGCTGGCGGTATCGAGCACATGCCGATGCCGCGTCCAATGGACGAGATCGGGTGAGGAAAACGCGTCGAGAAACGTCTGCTTGAGATATTCCGGGCGGATCTTCGGCTTGGCACGCTTCGCCGTTTGAGCGGCGGTGAACAACGGCGGCATGGGATCGGGCTTGCCGCTATCGTCCGAATAGGTCGGATAGATCCAATAATGTCCGGCGAAGATGCGGATTTCGGGATCGGCATACCAACCGGGCACGATCGGGTTGGACGCAAGCACGGGAAGCGGCGCCGCCAGCGCAAGCCCTGCCGCGGCAAGGCGCATCGCTATCCTTCGCATGCCGTCTCGGCCCCCTTGGTTGGGACGGCGGCGGAGAGAGGCCGCCGTCCCGGTTACGATCGATCAGAACTTGAACGCGGCGCCAAGATAGAAGCGGCGACCGGTATATTGCGACGAATAATAGCGGGCCTTGGTGTCGTTCCCCAGATGCGACCTCGCCGTCTCCTTGGTGAGATTGATCACCGAGCCGGTGATCGTGAGGTTGTGGAACACTTCAACCGAGGCGTTGAGGTCGACCTGCTGGTACGGGTCGTCATAGACGTTGAGCCCCGACACCAGCCCCTGCACGCGCTCGCCGCGCCGGTTGTACGACGCCCGCAACAGCACCGGTCCCTTTTCGTAGAATATTGAGGCATTCCACTGCGTCTTGGCGCTGCCGACCAGCGGCGAGGTGCCGATCTTCTGGCCATTAAGCGAGACGTCGGCGACCGATGTGTGATTGTAGGTGAAGTTCACCTGCGCACCGAGGCCGAACGACAACGTGTGCTGCGCATAGACTTCGACGCCCTCCGACTTGGCGCTCGAGCCGTTCGCCTGGGTCGAATAGGACTGAACCAACACGGTCTGCCCCTGCACTTCCTGGTTCAGGTCGAGCACCAGCGGCACGACGAAGTTCTTCACATCCTTGCGGAACGCGGCGACGCCGAGCACCGAACCCGGGTGGAAATACCATTCCGCACCGATGTCATATGCCCAGGCCGAGAACGGCGACAGGTTGAAGTTGCCGCCGTCGCCCGACCAGCCGGCCCGTTCGCCAAACTGCGCGCGATCGAACGTGTAGGCGTCCGAATGGAAGGTCAGCGAGCGCGCCGAGGCGAGATCGTTATAGGAGGGACGAGCAACGACCTTCGAGACCGCGGCGCGGACCAACAGGTTCGGCGTCACGTCCCAGGAGATATTGAAGCTCGGCAGCACGTCCGTATAGCTCTTGGACTCGCTGTTCGGGCTGAAGACGCGGACTTCGCGCTGGCTCTGCGGGATGACCTGGCAATTGCCGTCCGGGCCGATCGGCCGGTTGGGATCGAACGGACCGCCGGGGCCGTCGACGCAATAGTCGTTCTCGAAATACAGCGTGTCGGTCGACGTGCCCGTCTGCTTCGTGTTCGCGATGCGGATGCCGATATTGCCGCGGATCGGACCCGACTTGAAGTTCAGCTGGGCATAGCCGGCCCAGATCTTCTCCCCGATCCTGTAGAGGTTCTGCGGCTGCGGGACCTTCACGGCCTGACCATAGGTCGAGTTCAGATAGTTCAGGTAGCTGGTCATGTTGATCGCCGGGAAGGACGACGCCGTGAACCCGCCGGGGATATTGCTGATCGGATTGCTGTAGAAGAAGGACGGCTGCGCCACCGCGCCCTGCGGCGTGTCCTGGAAGCGCAGCAGCGTGGCCGGATCGGCATACCAATCCTGCTCGCCGGTCGAACGCTGGACGCGGCCGTCGCGCCACTTGCCGCCGACCTGGATCGAGCTGATGAAGAAATCATCGAAGGTGCGCGTCACGTCGATCTGGGCGTAGCGCTGCTCGATGCTGCTGTTGGTATAGCCCGACCCGGTCGACCCGGTATCGACCTGGGCGATACCCGCCAGGATGTTCTTCTGCACATCGGGCGAGAAGGTCATGCCCAGGTCGCCGCCGCTGAAGTCCCAGCTGCTCAGGAAGTTGCCGTTCTGCGTGACGGCACCAGTCAGGCGAGGCTTCACCGCGACTTTCATCTGTTGCGACGGACCGCCGGTCGACTTCGTCTTGCCGACCACGAACGACACGGCAAGGTGGCCGAGATTCCAATCGCCATGCAGGTCGTAGGTGTTCGAGATCTGCTTTTCGCGCTGATAGATGGCCGACAGCTGCGGCGTTTCCATCGTACAGATCGGAGTGTTGGCCGAGCAGCCCTGTCCCGCCGGCGGCACCTGGAAGGTCGCCGACTGCATGACCGTGCCGCTCTTGTCGAACTTCGCGCCAGTGAAGAAGTTGCCATAGCCCCATTCGGGGATCTTCAGCACATTGTCTTCTTGCGTGCGATTGAGCTGGAAGCGAAAATAATTCGCGGTGAGGCGCAGATTGTCGAACGGCTTGAAGTCGATCGTCGCCTGGATGCCGATGCGCTCGCGCTTGTCGGTGGTGATCTGCTCGTTGACCGACTGCGGCGCCCAATAGCCGTTATAATGCTGACCCGATTGCGTAGTCGGGGCCTTGTCCTCCGACCAATAGGTGATCGCGTCTTGGTTGGGGAGCACGTTGCCGTTGACGTCGGTCGCCGGCTTGCCGTTGCGGCCACCATCGGTCCACCATTGCCAACTCTCGGTCGAGCCATCCATCTCGCGGTTGGTGCGCTTCTGCCAGCTGCCGCCGACCAACAGGCCGATCGTGCCGGCGTCGTTGCGCCATGAAATCTGACCGGTGAGCTGCGGTTCGATCTTGTCGGTGACGTCCGAATCGGTACCCTCGGCCGAGACGAAACCCGACCAGGGCTTGAGATCGAGCGGCCGGCGCGTGCGCAGGATGACGGTGCCGCCGACCCCGCCTTCGTCGAGCCGCGCTTCAGGCGACTTGTAGACCTCGACGCTGCCGATCATGCTCGACGGCAGCAGCAAATAGTTGAACGACCGCGACGGATCGCCGCTGTCGGTGCCGGCGATGAAATTGCCGTTGAGCTCGGTCAGCGTCAGATCGGAATTCAGGCCGCGAATGCTGACTCGCGAGCCTTCGCCGCCGTCGCGGGAAATGATGACGCCCGGCACGCGCTGCAGCGCATCGGCGACGTTCTTGTCGGGGAATTTGCCGACATCCTCGGCAGTGATGACGTCGATAAAGGCGTTGGCCTCGCGCTTGGTCCGCAAGCTGGCTTCGATCGACTGGCGATATCCGGTGACGGTGATTTCGCCGGCCGAGTCGGCAGCCTGGGGATCGGCGGGTTGCGCGCTAGCGTCGGGCGTAGCGGGTGCGGCAGGCGCAGTCTGCGCCTGCGCGATGCCGGAGAAACCGCCCGAGAAACCAATTGCCGCGCCGGCGGTCAGCATGAGGTCGCGAATCAGCCTGGCCCGCGACCGGGTGCATGCTGTGCCCAAGCCAAGATCGATGTGACGAATGCTCATATGGATCTTCCCTCTTCCATGAGTGAGGGCGTTATCGCCCTCCGTTTTTCTTTTCGTTCGACGCCGCGGCGGGGCTCGAAGCCCGTCCGCAAACCTGTCGCGCCGCAATTCAGAATATAAAAAGCAATTTGTCAATTAAATTGTCCGGCCCGCTTTTTCGCACCCGGACTCGACTCCGCCTTCATCGAGAACTCCACTTTTTGTATGTTAATTCAGTATATTACTTCGAATCCGGCAACGCCCGTAGCGGAGCCGCGATTGTCGACAAGGCTTCCGGCGACGCCTTGGCGCGCGCACGATCATAGGTCAGCAGGCCGTTGATCTCGTCCTCGACATCGGTCGTCTGGGTATAGATCGAGGCGCTCAGTCCATCCTCGCGCGCGGCACGAATGACCCCGGCCATCTTGCGGCGGAAACGGGCGAGATAATCCTCCTCGCCGGTCGCCACCTGATAGCCCCAATTCTTCTTTCCGGGCCGCCAGATATGGCCCGCGATCGGCATGCCGATGCCGCCATATTCGCCGATCACGATCGCACGGCTGGACTGGCGCGTCGGCGTGTTGGGCACATCCTCATAGGTGTGGATGTCGAACACGTCCGAGGCGCCGGGCGCGACGTCGAGCCAGCCGCTATCGGCATCAACCAGCCGGCCAGGGTCCATCCCCTTGACGTACCGGGCCAGGGTCGCGGAATCGTATTGCCCCCAGCCCTCATTGTTGACCACCCACATCACGATCGAGGGAAAGCCGCGCAGGTCGCCGATCATCGCGGCGAGTTCGTTCTGGTTCTCCGCCATCGCGTCCGACGGCAGCACCGCCTGACTTTTGCTGGTTCCGGTGACGAATTGATCCTCACCGCCGCCCGAGGGCATATCCTGCCAGATCAACATACCGAGGTGATCGGCGTCGTAATAATAGCGCGCCGGCTCGACCTTGATATGCTTGCGCAGCATGTTGAAGCCGGCGCGTTTGAGGAAGATCAAATCGCTCTTCATCGCCTCTTCGGACGGCGGGGTGTAGAGACCGTCGGGCCACCAGCCCTGATCGAGCGTACCGTTCTGAAAGAGCGGCTTGTTGTTGAGCAGGATCGCCGGCTGGCCCGCGACCCGCCCGGGACCAATGGAGATCTTGCGCATCGCGAAATAGGCGTCGACCGTATCGCGCGGCGTGCCGGCGATGCGCGCCGCGGCATAAGTCCGATCCTCGCCCGCGGTGAAGCGCGCGTCATAAGCCTTGCGATCGCGCTCCTCCTGCCCGGCATAGGGATCGGCGACGGTCACCAACTCGGCCTTGAGGTCATAGAGATAGGGATCGTCGGGCGACCACAAGCGAGCATTGGGAATCGCCAGCGTCGCGCGGCGATTGGCCCGGATGATCGTCGACGCGATCACCTTGCCGCCGGCGCTCGCCGTGAGCTTTACCGCATCGGTGTCGTTCGCCCATCCGCTCAATGCAACCGCGACATCGACGACTCCGCGGTCGATGTCGGGCGTCGCGCGAACGTCCTCGATATGGAGTTTGGGCACGGGCTCGAGCCACACCGTTTGCCAGATGCCGCTGACCGCGGTGTACCAGATGCCCGAGGGATCGAGGATCTGCTTGCCGCGGGGCTGCGTGCCGGCGCTGGTCGGATCGGCGACCTGCACGATCAGGTCGTTGCGGCCGGGCTTCAGATAATCGGTGACGTCGAACCCGAACGTGTCGAAGCCGCCTTTGTGCGACCCGACGACGACGCCATTGACCCAGATCGTCGCGGCAAAATCGACCGCGCCGAAATTGAGCATGACGTGCTCGCCCGCCCAATCCTGCGGCACGGTGAAGCTGCGGCGATACCAGATGCGATCGTCGGGCGTGACCTTGCGGGCGACGCGCGACAATTTCGATTCGACCGGATAGGGCACCAGGATCTGGCCATCCATTCGGGCCGGCTGCGGCGCCGAATCCCTGGCGATCGCATAGTCCCACAAGCCGTTGAGATTGAGCCAGCGCTCCCGCTTCAGTTGCGGCCGGGGATAGCTGCGCCAGGCATTGTCGGGCGTGACGTCCTTGCCCCACCGGGTCATCAGGTCACCGGCATAGACGCTATCGCCCGCTGGAGCAGTCTGCGCCGCGGTGTCGATCGCGCTGATCGCCAGGATCATCGACGCGATTGCTGCGATTATCGTGCGCATGGCGTTTCTCCTCGAGCGTTGGACCATCGGTCAGCGATCAAATTGGTGAGCCCAGGGCGCGCGGGCTGGCGCAGCCCTGGGCTCTTGCCTCCGTCGAGGGGGGAGGGGAACGGAGGCAAAGGGGTACGGCGGGTCAGGGCATCGGCGACATAGATGGCGGCGCGTCGGCCGGCGCCGCGCCCCAATTCTTGTTCGGCGTTGGGCCCATGGTCAGCACCAGCTTGGCGCCATCCTTGATATCGTCATGGCTGAACCACGGCTTGCTCCACGGCCGGCCGTTGAGCGTTGCCGACTGGATGTACATGTTCGTGGCGGAGTTGTTCCTGGCCTCGACCTCCAGCGTCTTGCCGTTGCCCATCTGCAGCTTGACGTCGTCGAAGATCGGGCTGGCGATGATGTAATTCTGGTTCGACGGATCGACCGGATAGAATCCCATCGCGCTCAGCACGTACCAGGACGATGTCGCGCCCTGATCGTCCATCCCCGGATAGCCATAGCCCGAGGCGTCGCTGCCATACATGTCGGCGAGAATCCGCCGAGTCAGCGCCTGCGTCTTCCACGGCTGACCACCCCAGTCGTAATAATAAGCGGCCTGCTGGTCGGGCTGGTTGCCCTGGACATATTGGCCGATCAGCCCGGTGCAATCGCGGCAGATGCCCTTGGGATTGTAGGGCGTGGAGAAGAACCGATCGAGCTTGGCGGTGAAGGCCTGGCGGCCGCCAAGCAACCTGGCCAGCCCGTTGACGTCATGCGGCACCAGCCACAAGGTCGACCAGCCCGACGCCTCCTTCATCATGAAATTGTAATAGGGCTCGCCTGGATCGAACGGTGCAATCCACTTGCCGTCGGCGGTCCGCCCGCGAACGAAGCCAACCGATTTGTCGAACACGTTGGCGTAATTGTGCGCGCGCTTCAGGAACAGGGCGTAATCGTCCATCTTCCCGAGCCGCCTGGCATATTGCGCCATCGCGAAATCGTCCCAGGCATATTCGAGCGTGGTCGCCGCCCCCGCCTTGCCGCCGGCATAAGGCGGGCTGGGATTGTGGTCGGGGACGACATCCGCGATCCAGCCGTTCTTGTCGTACTCGGCGAGATAATGGCGCGGGCCGGCGGGATCGGTCGCGTTCTTGCGGAGATATTCATACGCCGCCGGATAGTCGAACGGGATGCCGCGCTCCCACGCGCCCAAATACATGAACACCGCATTGTCGCCGTGGAACGACGTGTTCATGAAGACCTTTTCGCGCGCCATATCGAGTTCGGACTGCATGATGTCGCGCATCGTCTCCGGCTCCAGCAATTCGAGCAGGACGATCTGGTTGCGGCCGGTATCCCAGAACGGCACCGGGCCGTAGCGATCATGCGTCGCGGTCTGCACCTTGCCGTTGGTGTCGGTGAACTTCTCTCCCTTGGCGGCAACCAGGCGCGGGCTGGCGAACGACTGGAACAAGGTCGAATAGAACAGCATCCGCTGCTTGGGCGTCCCGCCGGCCACCTGGACGCGATCGAGCAGTTTCGACCAGGCACCGCGCGCCGCGTTGCGAACGCCATCGAAATTCCAGCCGGGTAATTCGTCGCGCAGGCGCTGCTCGGCCTGGGCGTAGCTGGTACCGTGCGCGATCTTCATCAGCACCTTCTCGCCCGCCTTGGTGCGAAAGGTGATGTAACCGCCCGCAAAACTGCCAGAGATCGTGCGCTGGCCGGGCTCGACCCTTTTGTCGCCGATACCCCAGCCCTTGGCGTCGCCGGGCGCCTTGCTGAAGGTTCCCAGGCTGGCGAACGGCTTGGAGAACAGGGCGACGAAATAGGCGCCGTCCGCGCCGCCGCTATCCTTCGACACGCCCCGCACCATCTGGTCGCCGACGATCTCGATATCGCCGCCATGTTCGGGAAAGTTGATCAGCACGTTCGACCGGTCGCTTGCGGGAAAGGTGAACCGCATCAGGCTCGCCCATTGCGTGGCGGTCAGTTCGGCCGTCGTCCGGAACGTGTCGAGATAGACCGAATAATAGCCCGGCGACGCGATCTCGCGCGACTTGTCGTAATAGGATTGCGAATAGGCAGGGGGCACCGACCAGTCGCCAACCACCGGCATGATGATCGGCTCTGCGCGGCCGCCATAGGACGACCCGCCGCCGCCGGAAAATCCGATCATCGTCGGATTGGTGTAATAATAGGGAACCTCGACGCCGTTCGGATAGGTCAGCGCGATGTTGTTGTTGATCGGTGCCGCCTCGACCGAGCTGTGCGGCAGGCGCGCGCCCGGCGAGGTCTGGCCCGAATAAACCGGCTCGCCCGGCGGCGGCGCGTTGCCGATCAACTCGGGTCGATCGAGTGGTGCGGTGCCGACCAGCGGGTTGACCTCATCGACCGGGGCTTTGGCGGGAGCCGTCTGCGCGCTGACGACCGCCGCCGCCGACAATGCGAACAGGCTCAGCGGCAATAGCAATAGGCGGGCGCTGCGCCCCTGCCCCTCCGGCCGTGCAAGCTTCTGGCGGATACCCACGGTACCTCCCCTGGTTCTCGGAGCTATTGCTGCCCCCTGGCGACCACCCCATTGATCCTGTTTCCAACGGCGTCGAGCAGCACCGTCGATTAAATTAAGAATTTTGTCAATTGAATTAGTGCGACCAAAAAAGCTTGCCCGTGGCGTACGTTATCGGTCGGTGAAGCCGGAGGGATCGACGCTGTTTACGCGTCGATCGCGCTCAGCGCGTCGGCTGGATAGCTCGACCGTTGGTGTTGCTGGTCGCCGGCACTTTCCACAAGGCGCCGGGCTTGGGCAGCAGGAAATGGCTGAACGGCAGGATGGCCGCTCCGACCGCTGGCGCGTCGTCCGACAAGGCCGCGCGTGCCACCGGCGCAATCACCGGCACGTTGGTCGCCTGGTCGCGCAACAGATCGTGCGCTCGTTCCGCCAGACGCTCGACGATCGCGCTCGGCAAGCGCCCACCGACCAGCACAACGCCTGGATTGATCAGGCAATTCACCGCCTCGAGCGGGACGTAGAGCTGCTCGGCTGCCTGGCTGATCCATCCATCGACGCACGTCTCGGCCGCCGGCGACAGGTGCGCCACGCCCATCACATCGGCGAGGCTCAACCCGTCGCGCTCGAGATGCCCGGCCAGGCCCGACAGCGATACGAGATTCTGGATCTGATCGCGCGGGCCGCTGCCGGGCGCGTGCATGAAGCCCAGTTCTCCGCTGCGGCCATCGACGCCACGGAAATAGGCGCCATCGATGACGAGGCCGCCACCCAGCCCCGATGAGATCAGGATGTAAAAGAAGGTGCTGTGCTTCTGCCCAAGGCCGAGCTGCATCTCCCCCATCGCGGCGGCCGCGGCGTCGTTCTCGACGAAGATCGGCAGCGAGAAGGGTTTGTCGAACAGATCGCCCATGTCGATCTTGTCCCACTTGGCATAGTCTGCGGGACGCCCCGGCAGATCGACCAGACCGAGATCGTCGGGAACGGCGACGCCCAGCCCGACCAGGCTCGACTCCTTGATCCCCGCCGACCGCATCATCTCCTTGATCGATCGCCGATAGAGCGAGCGGACATGGTCGGGCAGCGCGAAATTCACTTCCTCCGACACGCGGGCCAAGGTCTCGCCGGCGAAATTGACCAGCACGATGGTGATGTGGTCGCGGTCGATATTGACGCCGATCGAGTGGCAGGCATCGCGATTGATGACGAGCTTGGTCGGCGGCTGGCCACGCCCGCCGCGGCGCTGGCCCGCCTCCTCGATCAATCCGTCCGCGAGCAGGCGCTTGGTGATGTTGGCGATGGCCGGCGCGGTCAGTCCGGTAATCTCGGCGAGTTCCACTCGGGTCAGCAATCCGTTGATACGGATCGCGTGGAGCGTGACGCGCTGATTGTGGTCGGCGGCGCGCTCCAGGTTGGTGCCCGAGAGCCTGAGGCGAGTGGTCGGCTGGGTCATCCGTGCATCCTTATTGCCCGAGCGCGGGTGATCGACACATCTTCCTGAATCACGAGGCGACGGATGACCATGAGCATAGTCATACGAATTAGCTGGCCGCGGTCGAGAACGCCAACGCGGAATATCCCCAATATGGTTTCAATTCTGGCCATTACGCCACCTTTGCTCGGGGTTGATTGATGGCATCCTCCATCGCTTCCAGCGTGACCCCGCGCGTCTCGGGGAAGAAGCGCCAGACGATGAGGAATTGCACCGCTATTGCCGCCGCGAAGAACCAGAAGGGTGCCGCCTGAGTATAGCGTGCGACTACCGGGAAACCGAACGCGATCAGCGCATTCATTCCCCAATGCGTCGCGCTGCCCAGCGCCTGGCCGCGCGCACGCACGGCGGTCGGGAAAATCTCCGACAGATAGACCCAGATCACCGCCCCCTGCGAAATCGCGAAGAACAGAATGAAACCGATCAACGCGGGAAGCAGCAGTGCCTGTCCCTGCCCGGTCGAATAGATCGTCGCCACCGCCGCCAGCGCGATACCCGTGCCCGCCGCGCCGATCAGCAGCAACGGTTTGCGCCCCGCGCGATCGATCACTGTCATGCCGACAAAGGTCGCCAGCAGATTGGCGACACCGATCGCGACCGATTGCAGGTCGGCCGATAGCCGGTCGAACCCGGCGGCGGCGAAGATATCGCCGAGATAATAGAGGATCGCGTTGATCCCGGAGAGTTGATTGAACGCCGCGACGCCGATCGCGAGCAGGATCGGCTTGCGGTAAACCGCCCAGCTGAGCCGCGTATTCGAGGTCTCGACCTGATCGCTGCGGAACTCGGCGATGATCGCCTGCGGGTCGCCCATCCCGAGCTGGGCAATCGCCGCCAGCGCATCCTCGTCGCGCCCGCGTTGCGCCAGCCAGCGCGGCGACGGCGGGATACGCAACAGCATGATCAGGAACAGGATAGCCGGAAGGGCAGCGATGCCGAGCTTGATTTGCCAGGCGAGATCGGTCGTCACCAGCCGGCCGATCACGAAATTGCTGATATAGGCGACCAGAATGCCGATCACGACATTGAGCTGGAACAGCGCGACCAGGAATCCGCGCCGTGCCGCTGGGCTCACCTCGGCGATATAGACCGGGGCGAGCACCGACGAACCGCCGATCGCTAGGCCGCCGAGGAACCGGAACGCGACGAACGCCGCGAGATTCCAGCTCATCGCCGAGCCTAAAGCCGAGATGATATAGGCGATCGCGATCCAGATCAGCACCGCCCGGCTGCCATATCGGTCGCCCGGCTTGCCCGCCCCGAGCGCGCCGATCAGCGTCCCGATCAATGCTGCCGATACCGCCGTGCCAAGCCCGATCGCGCTGAGCCCGAACACGCCCCGCAGCGCTTCGGTAACGCCCGAGATAACCGCTGTATCGAAACCGAACAGCAATCCGCCCAGGCTGGCAGTGCCCACTGCGCTCCAATTGACGCGTTCCTTCGGCGTGCCCATCAAGCTGTCTCCAACCGCACCCGAGCCGTCCGCCCGATTTATTTATCTAATTGAAGTATTAATCCAGCTGGTCAAGCAGGCGTGAGATCGAGCGGCCACCCAATGGCGGCATGAACGAGGATTCGACCAGCTGGCAGGCCACTTCTCGATCTGGCCTGCTCACTGGTCTGACCAATATCGACAAATACCACCGGAGGCGCTACGCCGCTTGCCAGCGGACAACGCCGCGGGTTGGGGAGAGGATCGTGAAGCGGATACCGCATTTGCGCTGGTGGATCGTCGCGCTGATCTGCGCCGGCACGATCGCCAATTACCTCGCGCGCAATTCGCTCGGTGTGCTGGCCCCCGAGCTCAAGACGTCGATGTCGATCTCTACCGCGCAATACAGCTATGTCGTCATGGCGTTCCAGCTCGCTTATACCGTCATGCAGCCGATCGCCGGCTATATCGTCGACCGGTTCGGGCTGCGTGCCGGGTTCGCGTTTTTCGGGATCGCATGGTCCGCCGCCAACATGCTCCACGCGCTGGCCGGCGGATGGATCAGCCTTGCCTTCTTTCGCGGATTGCTCGGCCTGGCCGAGGCGGCGGCGATCCCGTCAGGCATGAAGGCGATTGCCGAATGGTTTCCGGCGCGCGAACGCTCGATCGCGACGGGGTGGTTCAACGCCGGAACCTCGCTCGGCGCCCTGATCGCGCCGCCGCTCGTCGTCGCGGTCGCCTTATGGGGCAATTGGCGGCTGGCCTTTATCGTCACCGGCGCGGTCGGGCTGGTTTGGGCAGCCGCATGGTATGCCTTTTACCGATCGCCGACCGAGCATCCCGCGATCACGCCGCGCGAGCAGGCGATGATCGCGGAGGATCGCCCCAAAATCCCTGCCCGAAAGGCCAGCGCGCGCGAGATCCTGTCTTCCGCGCGCTTCTGGGTGATCGCGGTACCGCGCTTCCTTGCCGAACCGGCGTGGCAAACCTTCAGCTTCTGGATTCCGCTCTATCTCGCGACCGAGCGCCACATGGATCTGGCGCATATCGCCGCCTTTGCGTGGCTGCCGTTCCTGGCGGCGGATCTCGGCGGCGTGCTCGGCGGCTACCTTTCGCCGTTCTTCATGAAGCGCTTCCGCGTCAACCTGATACCTTCGCGCGTGCTCGGGATCAGCCTGGGCGCGGTATTGATGATCGCGCCCGGATGCATCGGGCTCGCTGTCAGCCCTTATGTCGCCATCGCCTTGTTCTGCATCGGCGGATTCGCGCATCAGATGATCTCGGTGCTGATCAACACGCTGTCCGCTGACGTCTTCAGGCCGGAGGAAGTCGGCACCGCCAATGGCTTTGTCGGGCAGGCAGGCTGGGTCGGCGGGCTGCTGTTCACGTTCCTGATCGGGCAATATGCCGATCGCGTCGGTTACGCACCCTTGTTCGCGGCGCTCGGCATATTCGATCTGATCGGGGCCGCGGTGCTGATCGCCTTTGTCCGCCGCTTGTCCCTCCCGCAAATGGAAGCCCGCTCATGAGACGCGCTGTGTTGTCCGACCCGCCATTGTTCGCGCTGACCGAACGCGGCCCCGGCCGGCTGACGCTCACCGCCGATACCGGCGCGGTCGCGCATGTGTTCGTGCTCGAGGACGACGTCGTCAGGCTGTTGCTGCTCGCCGATGGCAAGGTGACGAGCCCGCCGAGTTGGGCGATCGCGCCGGGCGCCGCCGACATCGCCGAGCCCGGGCGCGACCGCCTGGATGTTGCGGGGTTCGCCTGTCCCGATTTCCGGCTGGAGCGCGACGACGACCGGATCGTCGTCGAGACCGCGCTGCTGCGCGTCAGCATCCGACTGCATGGCCTCTATTGCACCTGGGAACAGCGCGATGGCGATGCGTGGCGGCTGATGGCGGCGGACCGGCCGACCCAGGCCTATGATTTCGGCTGGTGGGACGGCCGCGCGCATCATTATGTCGCGCGTCGGCCCGGCGAACGCTTCTACGGGCTTGGCGACAAAAGCGGTGACAATGATCGCGCGGGCCGGCGCTTCCGCCTGACCAATCTCGACGCGATGGGCTATGACGCGGAGACCAGCGATCCGCTCTACAAATCGATCCCCTACGTCCTGGTCGCGGACGCCGATGGCCGCTGCCACGGCACCTTCTACGACACCAATGCCGACGTGCATTTCGACTTCGGCCGCGAGATGGACAATTATCACGGCTGGTACCGCCATATGGTGGCGGAGGCCGGCGATGTGGATTTGTGGATGATCGCCGGCCCGGATCCTTTGGCCGTTACCCGGCGCTTCACCTGGCTGACAGGTCGCCCGGCACTGATGCCGCGCTGGTCGCTCGGCTATTCGGGGTCGACGATGAGCTATACCGACGCGCCCGACGCCGCGGCGCAGATGACGGGGTTTCTCGACAAGCTCGCGGAGCACGATATCGGCTGCACCTCGTTCCATCTGTCGTCGGGCTACACGTCGATCGGCGACAAACGCTATGTGTTCAACTGGAACACCGACAAATTCGCCGACCCGGCCGGTTTCGTGACGAGCTACGCGCAAGCCGGCGTCGAGCTGGTGCCCAATATCAAGCCCGCCTTGCTGCGCAGCCATCCGCGCTATGACGAAGTCGCCGCCGAGGGGCTGTTCGTCGCCTATGAGGACGGCACCCCGGTCGAGGTGCAGTTCTGGGATGAAGTCGGCAGCCAGATCGATTTCACCAATCCCCGCGCCGCGCAATGGTGGCGCGACCAGGTCAAGACCGCGTTGCTCGACAAGGGGATGGTCGCGACCTGGAACGACAATAATGAATATGAGATCTGGGACGCGCGCGCCCGGTTCGCCGGCTTCGGCCAGCCCCGCGCCGCCGCCGAAATGCGCCCGGTCCAGCCCTTGCTGATGACGCGCGCGTCGCGGCGCGCCCAGGCCGAGGCGCTGCCCGATCGCCGTCCTTATGCCGTCACGCGGTCGGGCATGGCCGGATTGCAGCGTTATGCCCAGACCTGGAGCGGCGACAATCTGACCGAGTGGAAGTCGCTACGTTATAATGCGCGCCAGTCGATCGGGCTGGCGCTGTCCGGCGTATCGAACAGCGGCCATGATGTCGGTGGCTTCGCCGGACCGGCACCGTCGCCGGAGCTGCTGATCCGCTGGGTGCAGGCAGGCGTGTTGATGCCGCGCTTCAGCATCCATAGCTGGAACGACGACCGCTCCGTCAACGAGCCGTGGATGTACCCGGAGGCGTTGCCCGCGATCCGCCGACTGATGGCGCTGCGCCAGACGCTGATCCCCTTCTTCTATGACCTGCTGCACACCTATCACGCCGATTATGCGCCGATGGTGCGGCCGACCTGGCTCGACTTCCCCGACGACGCCGCCGCCTGGCAGGAGAATGACGAGCATCTGCTCGGCCCCAACCTGCTGGTCGCGCCGGTGATGGAGCAAGGTGCCGGAACGCGAACCTTGCGGCCGCCGGAAGGCGCGGAATGGCTCGACGTGTGGACCGGAGAGCGGATCGCCGGCGGAACATCGGTCACGTTCGACGCGCCGCTCGACGGATTACCACCGCTGCTGGCGCGCGCCGGATCGGCGATGCTGGTTGATCTCGCGCGCGGCGGATGGCAGCCCGAACCCTATCGCCGCGGCGTGTGGCTGTTCCCGCCTCGTGACGGTGCCTTCAGCTGGTCGGCGGTCGAGGATTCGGGCGATGGCGATGGGCCGGTCGATATCTGGCACCTCACCGGCCGGGCGGAGGCGACCCGGATCGTCGTCGACGTGCGCCGCGACGGACCCGGTAGCTGGGGCGATAGCACCATCACCCTGTTGCTGCCGCCGAACGAGACCCGTTCGCTGGTGGTGAATGGCGGCGTCGGGAGCGAAATCGACCATGACGGCCGCCGCGGCGTCACCCTGACGATCTAGCGCAGCGCGGATCTCAGATCGCGACGCGGCGCGCCAGATCGGTGCGCCTCGCCTCCACCTCGGCGCGGGCGCGTTCGAACGCGTCGCTTTCGGTCGCCGTGAGCAATCCATCGATCACGCGCGCAAGATGGTCGCGCATTGCCTCGCGCGCCGCCTTGGGGTTGCGCTCGCGCAGCGCGGCGAGGATCGTCTGATGCTCGTCGATCCGCGGCACCACGCCGACGCTGCGCGCGCGTTCAAGCATGTGCTGGCAAAGCGGCGAACGCGACCGCGCGTCCCACAACGATTCGACCACGTCGACCACCGCCGAATTGCGCGTCGCCCGCGCGATCGCCAGGTGGAATTCGCGGTCGGCATGCTCGCCGCTGACATTTTCCTCGTTCTCGCGCTCCATGTCGCCGATCAGGACTTCAAGCGCGGCGATCTCCTCGTCGGTGATCGACACCGCGGCAAGCGCCGCCGATTCCCCTTCGAACAGGCGGCGCGCCTCGGTCAGTTCGAACGCGCCGATATCGAGTCCGATCATCGGCGTGTCGAGCGGCGGGTTATCGACGACGAAGATTCCCGAACCGTGGCGCGACCGCACAATGCCGATGACTTCAAGCGCGATCATCGCCTCGCGGACCGTCGGGCGGCTGACCTTATACTCGTCGGCGAGCTCGCGTTCGGACGGGATGCGCTGGCCCGGCAGGAAGTCTCCGCGCTGGATCGCCTCCGCCACCGACGCAGCGACCTGCTGATAGAGTTTGCGCCCATCGGGCTGCGACGCGGCCCCGGCTGGCTTGGCAACTGGCCTGATCAATCTCTGTATCGGCATAACCGGTTGATCCTTACCAAAGCCCGTGCGCAGCGGCAACAGCGACCTTCCTTGGTAAGGTGGCCTGACGGGATTTTGTCAGGCAATCCTTGCATGTGGTCTGACCATTTGTTAGTTGGGGCCGCGAAGCATCGGCGAAAAGACCCGAGGCACGACATGGAGAGGGAAAGATGATCGGATTACATGCATCTGTCGGACGCGGCGCGCTCGCCCTGTCGCTCGCATTCTGCGCGACGCCGGCACTGGCCCGGGCGGACAAACCGGCCGATCCCGGCCAGACCACGCCGGACGCAGCCGCGCCCCAGAGCAGTCCAGTTGCCGCCGAAACGAATGAACCCGTTCCGGGCGACATCATCATCACCGCTCAGAAGCGCTCGGAAAATATCCAGAAGGTGCCGCTGGCCGTTTCGGTGGTCAGCGAAGAGCAGCTCAAGGCCTCCGGCGTCACCCAGTTTCAGGATCTGGGCAAGATCGCGCCGTCGCTGACCGTCCGCCCGGCCGAGCATCCGGTCAACGCCAACGTGTCACTGCGCGGCGTCGGCACCTTCGCCTTCGGCATCGGCGTCGAACCGAGTGTCGCGGTGCTGGTCGACGAAGTGCCGCTGGCTTTCCAGGCGCGTGCCTTTACCGATTTGCCCGACGTCGAGCGGATCGAAGTGCTGCGCGGCCCGCAAAGCACGCTCTACGGCAAGTCGGCCTCGGCCGGCCTGATCAACATCATCACGCGCCAGCCCACCGACACGTTCCGTGCGCGATTCAACGTGATGGGCACGACCGACAGCGAATATGGCGGCAATTTCAGCGTCTCCGGCCCGATCAGTTCGCAACTCGGCTACGTCCTGTCGGCCAGCTATTCGAACTGGGACGGCAATGTCCGCAACCTGTTCAACGGCAAGAAAGTGAATGGACGTGAGGCGTTCAACACCCGCGGCAAGCTCCGCTGGGAGCCGGCGTCGAACGTCACCATCACCTTGTCGGGCAATTACCTCAACGGCAACACCACGGTCGGGCGCCCGTTCATCCGCCTGGACCCGACCGCGTTGCTGCGCAATACGGCGGGCCAGACCCAGGCAGTGACGATGCCCGGCGTCACGGTCGGTCCGGACAACCAGGACATCAGCAACAATTACAATTCGCGCACCAAATATGAAGGCGGCGGCGGATCGCTGCGCGGGGAAATCGGACTGGGCGACATGACGCTCGTGTCGATCACGTCCTACGACAAATTCCGCCTCAACGACTATCTCGACCATGACGACACGTCGTCGAGCGCAACGGTCGGCAACAACGTCCAGGTCGGCCAATTCCATTCAAAGCTGTTCACGCAGGAAGTCCGCTTGCTCTCGTCCAGCGCCAAGCCCTTCCGCTATACGCTCGGCGCCTATTACGCGAACGTGAAGTTCGAGCGGCCGTTCGCGCGCGGACCTTACTTCTCGTTGGCCAATTGGTACGCGACGTCGAAATCGGAACAGCTGGCCGGGTTTGCGCAGATCGACTGGGAAATCGTGCCCAAGCTGACGCTGACCGCCGGTGGCCGCGTCCAGAACGAGAAGGTGTCCTATACCTTCCAGGACAATCTCGCAGCCGCGGGCTCACAATTCTTTAGCGGCCACGCCGAGGACACAGCCGGCACCTATCGGCTCGCCGCGCGCTATCAGCTCACGCCGGACGTGATGGCCTTTGCCAGCTATTCGACCGGCTACAAGGGTCAGACCTATGACCTGACAACTGGTTTCAACAGGAATCGCGCGAACGCGGGACCGATCAAGCCCGAGCGCTCGCGCGACAAGGAAATCGGTGTCCGCGCGCAGGTGCTCGATCGCAAAGTGACGCTCAACCTCACCTATTTCGACACCAATTATAAGAACCTGCAAGCGCAGACGATCGAAACCTTGTCCGACGGTACGACCAATTTCCGCCTGACCAACGTCGGCGGCCTCAACACCAAGGGGCTCGAGTTCGACGGCACGGCGAGGATCGGTCAGGACTTCAACCTGACGGGGTCGGTTGCCTATCTCGATGCCAAATACACGTCGTACGCACAGGCCCAATGCTATCCGTTGCAGACGCCGGCGCAGGGATGCGTCGCTGCGGTGCCGGCCACGCCTACGACCCCGGCACAGCCTGCCTATCAAGTGCTGACCGGCGCACGCGCTATCCAGGCACCTAAATGGAAATTCTCGATCGCCGCCGATTATTCGCCGTCGTTGGGCGGCAATCTGAAGGGTGTTATTCAGGCCAACTGGCAATATCAGAGCAGCGTCTATTATGTCGCGGAAGATCCCCAGACCTTCCAAAAGGCCTATAGCATCGTCAATGCCGGGCTGGGTATTCGCGACAAGGACCGCAAGTGGGAAATCGTCGCGTTCGTCAACAACCTGTTCGACGTTCAATATTATCCGTCGCTGGTCAACACGGCGGGCAATTTCGGTAACAAGATCGCGACCCAAGCACTGCTGCCGCGCGACTTCCGTCGCTATGGCGGGCTGCGGTTGGGCGTGAACTTCTGATGGACAGGCGGGGCGCGTACCGCCCCGCCTCCTCGTGCGGATCGGGAGCGACGTGATGGTTCGTTTTGCGCTGCCGGTGGCAAGTGCCGTGGCGCTGCTCGCGGCGGCAGGTGCGCCGGCCCAGGATGCGCCGGCAAGGCCGGGAGTCGATGCTCCCGAGCTCGCCGCACTCGGTCCGCATCCGGTCGGCGTCGCCGATATAGACTTCGTCCAGCCTGGCCAGGCCAATCCGCTCCAGGGCAAGGATCGACCGGCGATCGTCGACCGGCATCTGGCGCTCAAAATCTGGTATCCGGCCGCCGCGCCGGGAAAAGGCACGACCTACCACTCAGCGCTACCGGGCGAGACCGGCAAGGACGTGACCTTCTCCGTCGCCGGCGTTGCGTCGCCCGGCGCACGTGCCGCCCATGGGACGTTTCCGCTCGTCATCCTGGCGCATGGCTACAGCAACACGCCTGTAGTGCTGTCCTGGCTCGGCGAGAACCTTGCCAGCAAGGGCTATGTCGTCGTCGCGCCGGACTTTCGCGATCCGCCGATTACCATCCGCACCGCCGCGGCTGCCGCCGGTCCGCTCGCCCGGCGGCCGCTCGACATCGCTTTCGTCGCCGCAGAGGCACAGCGGCGCGCACGCGCCGGGCTCGAGCCGTTCGCGACTGCCGATGCCGACCGCACGGTGCTGATCGGCTATTCGATGGGCGGCTATGGCGTGCTCACCGCCGCCGGCGCGCCGCTCGATCCGGCACTGGCAGGGGCGACCCGCAATGTGCTCGCACCCTATGTCGCGACCGGGCCCAAAGCGGACGAGCTCAAGGTCGCCGGGCTGAAGGCAGTGGTCGCGATCTCTCCACCGGCCACGCTTCGCGGCACCAATATGTGGCCCGCGCCCGGCGTCGCCGCGATCCGCGCGCCGACCCTGTTCATCGTCGGCAGCCAGGATCATGTCGTCGGTTACGATCCTGGCGTACGCACGTTGTTCGCGCAGGAGGCGCATGCGCCGCGCTATCTCCTGACGTTTCGCGAAGCGGCGCACAGCATCGCGCTGATCGGCGCGCCGGCCGGGATGCGCGGCTCCTTCTGGGACCTGGACTGGTTCGAGGATGCCGTGTGGCGCAAGGACCGGCTGATGGCGATCGAGACGCATTTCATCACCGCCTTCCTCGATCGCTACGTCAAGGACGACCAATCCAAGGCCGCCTATATTGACGGGCTGACGCCCAATTCCAACGACGGAATCTGGGCCGACGCGCCGCCTGGGCGTTATTCCGGATACAGCCCCGGACCGCCCGCCGCTACGTTGTGGAAGGGCTTCCAACCCAACAAGGCATCGGGAATGACGTTCGAATTCAAGCCCGCCGAATAGACGATACGAAGCAGCAATCCGGCGCCGACCGGCCGACACCAACACGCAGGAGCAGTTACCGACGATGTTCATGACGCAGACGATGCGCTGGTTCGGACCCGACGATCCCGTGTCGCTACGGGATATCCGCCAAGCGGGTGCGACCGAAGTTGTCACTGCGCTGCATGATACGGCCAATGGAGCAGTCTGGCCGCGCGAAGCGATCGCCGCACGCAAGCGGATGATCGAGCAAGCCGGGCTCGGCTGGACGGTGGTCGAGAGTCTGCCCGTACACGAGGGGATCAAGACCCGCGGGTCCGATTGCGACCGGTTGATCGAGCAATATCGCGAGAGCCTGCGCAACCTTGCCGCGTGCGGGATCGGCGTCGTCACTTATAATTTCATGCCGGTGCTCGACTGGACGCGGACCGATCTGGCCTGGCCGATGCCCGATGGTGCGCTGGCCCTGCGGTTCGAGCTCGAGGCGGTCGCGGTATACGACCTCCACATCCTTCGGCGCCCTGGCGCCGAGCGAGATTATGCCCCGGACATGGTCGAGGCCGCGGCGCGCCGTTTCCAGGCGATGGACGACGATGCTCGCGCGATGTTGGCCCAGACGATCATCGCCGGATTGCCGGGGAGCGAGGAAAGCTTCACCGCGACCGAATTCCTGGCGGCGATCCGCAGCTATGCCGATATCGGCCCAGACCGGCTGCGCGAAAACCATGTCGCCTTTCTCGAAGCGGTCTGCCCCGTCGCCGACGAATTGGGCATTCGGCTCGTCGTCCATCCGGATGACCCGCCTTTTCCGATGTTCGGCCTGCCGCGCGTCGTCAGCACCGAGGCGGACGTCGCCAATCTCTTTTCGCGCGTGCCGAACCGGTCGAACGGCCTTTGCTTCTGTGCGGGATCGTTCGGCGTTCGGCCGGACAACGACCTGCCCGGCATGGTCGAGCGGCTCGGCGACCGGATCGGTTTCCTCCATCTGCGCTCGGTGCAGCGCGAGGCCAATGGTGCGTTTCACGAGGCAGCGCATCTGGAGGGCGACGCCAACATGACCGCGATCGTCGGCGCCGTGCACGCGCTGCAACACCGGACCGGCCGCTCGATCCCGATGCGCCCCGATCACGGCCATCAGATGCTCGACGACCTGACCAAGCGGACCAACCCTGGCTACTCGCTGCTCGGGCGGATGCGCGGGCTGGCCGAGCTCCGCGGGCTCGAACGCGGCATCGCCTTCGCGCGCGGCAACGACACGACAACAGACAGATAACGGGAGAGCGGAACGTGCAGATAGCAAGGATGATCCGGCGACTGATCGCCGTGACGATGGTCTGTGCCGCGCCTGCGGTGGCGCAGCAAGCGGCCGCCCCGACGCTGCCGCTGGCGACGGTCGAAACCGGGCCATTGCTCGTCTCAGCCGATATGCGCGACGGCGTCGATCTGTCGGGGCCGTGGCATTATTCGGTCGATCCGTTCCGCGCCGGCCTTGCCGGCTTTCACGGCGAAACTCCGGGCGAGAGCCAGCAGCGCTATCTCGACCTCGACGTCGCCAAGGCGATGAAGGACGATAATCGCGCGATGTACGAGTTCGATCTCGCGCGCTCGCCGGTCACCACCCTGCCCTCCTCCTGGCTGACCGAAGCGCCCGAGCTTCGTTATTATCAGGGCCTGATGTGGTATCAGCGCACCTTCCCCGCGCCCGCGGCGCGCAAGGGCCGCTATTTCCTCCGCTTCGGCGCGGCCAATTATTCGACCGTCGTCTATCTCAACGGCAAGCCGGTCGGGCGGCACGAAGGCGGCTTCACTCCGTTCGCGTTCGAGGTGACCAAGCTGCTGCGGGCCGGCGACAATCAGATCACGGTCGGTGTGGATTCGCAGGCGACCGAAGCGACCGTCCCGCCACCGGTCACCGACTGGGAAAATTATGGCGGCATCACCCGCCCGATCCGCCTGATCTCGACTCCCGATACCTATGTCGACGACGCCTGGGTGCGGTTGACCCGCGATGGCCAGCTCGCGGTCGACGCCCACCTCGACGGCGCCCAGGCCGGCAATCACGCCATTCGGCTTAAGATCGCCGCGCTCGGGGTCGATCTTGCCGGCACCACCGATGCGAAGGGCAATTGGCGCACGACGGTCGCCGCTCCGCGCGCGCTGGTCCGCTGGTCGCCCGAGCAGCCCAAACTCTATGACGTGACGATCGCCTCGGGCGACGACCAATGGCGCGACCGGATCGGCTTCCGCACGATCGAAGTGCGCGGCCCCGATATCCTGCTCAACGGCAAGCCGATCTTCCTGCGCGGTATCTCGCTGCACGAGGAGGAACTGGGCGCCGAGCCGACGCGCGCGATAACTCCGGCCGCGGCACGCGCCTTGCTCAGCGAGATCAAGGACGGGCTGCACGGCAATTATGTCCGCCTCGCCCATTATCCGCATTCCGAGGTGATGACCCGGCTGGCCGACGAGATGGGGATCATCGTGTGGAGCGAAGTGCCGGTCTATTGGCGCGTCGCCTGGAGCAATCCCGATACGCTGGCGACCGCGCGCAACATGATCGCGGAGAATATCATGCGCGACCGCAACCGCGCCTCGATTGCGATCTGGAGCGTCGCCAACGAAACTCCCGTGACCGATGCGCGCAACACCTTCCTGCGCACCCTGGTCAGCGACGTGCGCAAGCTCGACGACACGCGGCTGGTCAGCGCGGCGCTGCTGACCGAACGATCGCAGGGGGCCAACGGCAAGCCGATCATCGCCATGGCGGATCCGCTCGCCGACGCGCTCGATGTCGTCGCGATCAACACCTATTTCGGCTGGTACACGCCCGACCGGCTCGACGACCTGGCCAGCTTCTCGTTCCGCGTACCCGCGAACAAGCCGCTGATCTTCTCCGAATTCGGCGCCGACGCCAAAGCGGGGTTCCACGATTCCCGCGGCATGCCGGAGAAATTCTCCGAGGAATATCAGGCTGAGTTCTATCGCAAGACGCTGGGCATGGTCGACCGGATCCCGACCTTGCGCGGCATGTCGCCCTGGATCTTGAAGGACTTCCGCTCGCCGAGGCGGCAGAATCCGGAATTTCAGCAGGGCTGGAACCGCAAGGGCCTGATCTCCGAGACCGGTCAGCGCAAGCAGGCGTTCGGCGTGCTGGCGGGCTATTATGAGAGCAAGGACGGCCGAAAATAACGCTGGGCCGGAGCGGCATGCTCGATCGATAAATCAGGCGTTCCGCTCCAGCGCCGTGACGAAAGCGCGAGCGCGGGTGCCAACCTCGCCCGCCGTCATGCCTGGTTTATAGAGCGCCGAACCCAGGCCGAAGCCAGCCGCACCGGCCTGGCGCCAGGGTGCCATGCCTTCGGGGACGATGCCGCCCACCGGCAGCACGCGCAGGTCGCTCGGCAGGATCGCGCGCATCGCCTTGAGTATTGTCGGACTTGCGGCTTCGGCGGGAAACAGCTTGAGCGCGGTCGCGCCCGCGTCGAGCGCGGCGAGCGCCTCGCTCGGGGTGGCGATACCGGGCAGCGACACCAGGCCTGCGGCGGCGCTGGCGCGGATCACGTCGATATTGGTGTTGGGGGAGATCACCATCCGGCCACCGGCGTCGCGCATCGCCGCGACCTGGTCGACGGTCAGCACCGTGCCGACGCCGATCATCGCCCGGCTGCCCAGCGCGTCGACCAGGCGCGTGACGCTGTCGAGCGGATCGGGCGAATTCATCGGTACCTCGATCAGCGTGAAGCCTGCCGCGACCAGTTCCTCGCCGATCGCGACGACTTCGTCGGGGCGCACACCACGCAGGATGGCGATCAGCGGACAGGAGGCGAAGGCGGCATCGAAAGCGGCAAGCGAAGTCACGAGAGAGAAGCTCCTATCCGGGAAATACCGGCGACGAACGCCGCCTGGCTGTCGATGATCGTCGCGGCGCGCCCGTTCGCCTCGATCGCCGCGGCGTAGAGGCCACCGAGTATTGGGTCGGCCAGAATATAGGCAGTGTCGAACGGATGTTCCGCGACGCGCGCGGCGACATCGGCGCCGATGATCAAGCCACTAGCGAAGGACGCGGCGTCGGCGTCATCGCGCAGGCCCAGCAGTTTCGCGGCGCGGATGCCGAACAGCGACCCGGTCAAATCGCGCTTCGCTCCTTCGCGAACCCCGTCGCGGAACGTGTCCCCCAGCACGACGTCGGCGCCCAGCTGCGCCGACAGGATGCCGTGTGCGCGCACCAGCGCGAACAATTCGCCGGTCATCGCGGTAGTGAAGCGCGTGATGCGCGATCCCGCCATCTCGACCCATTTGCAATGGGTGCCGGGCTGGACCAGCAACGCGTCGGGCGGCGTCAGCCCGGCAGCGACGGCACCCAGCAACTGTACTTCCTCGCCCCGCATCACGTCACCGCGCACGCCGTCACTGAACGACACGCCGGGAACGATCGCGGTACGCTCGTCGATGCGCAGCAGGTTCTGGCCGAGATCCTCGAGACCGGCAGGCGCAGGCACATAACGCGCTTCGCGCCAGCCGATCGTCGATCCGACCATTCCCGCCATCAGCACCGGCAAATCGCCGAACCGCGCGCGGATCGCCGCCAGCTCGCCGGCGAAATCGCTGACGGCGGTCACCCCGAGCGCGTCGCGCTCGGTCGCGGTGACCGCGCCGTCCTCGATCCGATAGACGCGCCGATTGGTCGTGCCCCAATCGATCGCCAGCAAGGGTCGCACGCTCATGCCATCACCACCAGGTCGCGTAGAGCGCGATCAGGATCACCACGATCAGGCCCGCGGCGATGTTGAACCCGGCCGTCGTTCGGAACGAAACACCGCGCATCGTGATCAGATTGCTCTCCGCGCGGGCCGGGCGGAGCAGAGATACGATCACCGCCAAGGCTAGCGCAACGAAAAAGACGATCGACATGCGGTTGATGAACGGGATCGCGTTGAGCGCCGCCGAGCCGCCCCAGGCGGCAGGAAACCAGAAGATGAAGCTCACCACAACCGATGCGATCGCGCCGACCAGCGCCCCCATCTCGGTCGCGCGCGGCCAGAACAGGCCGAGCAGGAAGATCACCGTGATCCCCGGGGTCACGAAGCCCGAAAATTCCTGGATATATTGGAACGCCTGATCGAGACTGCCGAGCAAGGGCCGCGCCGTCGCCATCGCGATGACGATCGCCACGGCCGCGGCGATCCGGCCGACCAGCACCAGATGCTTCTCATGCTCGATCGACCCGGCGGCGTCCTCGGCGCGCGTCTGCACGCCTTTCCTCTTGGCGTAGATATCGAGCGTGAAGATCGTCGCGATCGAATTGATCTTGGACGCGGTCGAGGCGATGATCGCCGCGATCAGCGCCGCGAAGACCAGGCCGAGCAAACCGGTCGGCAACAACCGCATCATCGTCGGATAGGCCTGGTCGGGCTTGGTCAGCCCCGGCGCCAGCACCACGGCGGCGATCCCCGGCAGCACGATGATCACCGGCATCAGCAATTTGAGGAAACCCGCGAATACGACGCCGCGCTGCGCCTCCGACAGGCTCTTCGCCGCCAGCGCGCGCTGGATGATATATTGGTTGAACCCCCAATAGCTGAGGTTGGCGATCCACATCCCGCCGACCAGCACCGCGACGCCCGGCAGATCCTTGTAATGCGGATTGTCGGGCGACAGGATCATGTCGAAATGGTCGGGCACGCGCCGCGTCAGCTCGGTGAAGCCGGCGATGATACCGGCGTCGCCACCAATCTTGCCGAGCGTCAGATACGCGATCACCAGCCCGCCGAACACGAGCAACGCGACCTGGACGATATCGGTCAGCGCCACCGCCTTGAGCCCGCCGCGCAGCTGATAGAGCAAGGCGAAGGTGCCGAGCCCGATCAGCGCCACGTCCTGATTGATGCCGGTCACTTGCGTGACGGCAATCGAGCCGAGCCAGATGATCGAGGTCAGGTTCACGAACACGTAGAGGATCAGCCAGAACACCGCCATCACGGTGCGGATCGTCGGCCCGAACCGCTGTTCGAGGAATTGCGGCATCGTGTAGATCTTGTTGGCGAGGAAGATCGGCAGGAACCATTTGCCGACGATCAGCAACGTCGCCGCCGCCATCCATTCGTAGGACGCGATGGCGAGGCCGATGGCATAGCCGGACCCCGACATGCCGACGATCTGTTCGGCCGAGATGTTGGCCGCGATCAGCGACGCGCCGATCGCCCACCAGGGAAGGTTCTTGGACGCCAGGAAATAGTCCGACGAGTCCTTGGTATGCCCCGCTTTCTCCCGGCTCACCCATTGGGCGAGCCCGAAGATGCAGACGAAGTAGATCACGACGACCGCGATATCGATGGTGGCGAGCTGCATGCGCTTTCCCTTCCCCTCCGAATTCCCGATTTCAGCAAGAGCTGAACCGGCAACGCCGCCGATCCGGCGGCGCCGAAACCAATTCTACCGGCGACGCCCGCCGGTCTGACCCGTCGTCAGGCGATAGGTCATGACGTTGCGATAGACCTGACCAGACGCCAGGCGCGCGGAACCGAAGGCCGGCTGATTGGGCGTATCGGGAAAGAGTTGCGGCTCCATCGCGATCGCGTCGCCCTCGCGATAGATGCGCTTCGCTTTGCCCGACGACGTGCCGTCGAGAAAATTGCCCGAATAGAATTGCAGGCCAGGCTGGTTCGACCAGAGCTCGAATCCGCGCCCGGATTTGGGATCGAAGACACGCGTCATCAAATGCTGGTCCGGCGTGATCCGGCGTCCGAGGATCCAATTATGGTCATATCCGCGGCCATAGACGAGTTGCACGTCACGCGCATCGCGCACTCGCTCGCCGATCACGCGCGGCGTGCGGAAATCGAATGCCGTTCCCTTGACCGGCCGCAATTCTCCCGTCGGGATCAAGCCGTCGTCGACCGGCAAATAGGAATCGGCCGGGATCGTCACCATCAATCCCATCGCGCTATTGTCCGATCCCTCGCCGGACAAGTTCCAATATGCGTGGTTGGTGATGTTCGCGATCGTCGGCGCGTCGGTGGTTGCACGATATTCGATGCTGAGCGCGTTCTTCTCGTCGAGCGAATAGGTCGCATCGACGGTCAGCGTGCCGGGATAACCCTGATCGCCGTCGCGGCTGACATAGCGCAGCGTCACCGACGCCGTCGACCCGGATTTCACCGAGACCACCGACCATAGCACCTTGTCGAAACCGACGGTGCCGCCATGGAGCGAGTTCTTGCCGTTATTGACCGGCACGCGATAATCGCGCCCGTCGAGCGAAAAGCGGCCGCGGGCGATGCGGTTGGCGAACCGTCCAACGGTCGAACCGAAATATTGCGGCGTCTTGAGATACTCGTCGATCGTATCGTAGCCGAGCACGACATCGGCGCGCTTGCCGCTGCGGTCGGGCATCACCAGCGACTGCAGCGATGCGCCATAGGCGATCACCGTCGCCGACACACCGGCCTTGTTGGTCAGCGTCACCGCCGGCACCGACCGCCCGTCGGGCAGCCGGCCAAAACTCGATTGCCGCGCCTCCGCCGCCATGGCGGGTGTGGCGGCCCCGATCAGCAATGCAGCGAGTGCGAGTGAGCGCAGGACCATGTCTGTCTCCTTCATCCGAGGTAACGATAGGGGGAAATGCCGCGGCAGTCGGGGTCGACTTCGAACAGGCACCCGGCCTGCGGCTCGTCGACGCCGTCGGCGGCCGAGGTCACGAACATCCGGTCGAGCGCGTCGCCGGCGAACGCGACATTGGTGATCTGCGACGCCGGCAAGGCGATGGTCCGCTCGCGCCGGCCCGCCGGATCGAACCGCGCCACGCACGACCCGCCCCAGCAAGCCACCCATAAATGGCCTTCGGCATCGATCGTCATGCCGTCGGGATGACCCCAATCGGGTTCGAACACGATATGCGGCTCGCGCGCGCCGACGCTGCCATCGTCATGGGCGGGGTAGCGGAAGATCGTGTCGAGCGCGGTGTCGGTGTGGAACAGGAACCCGTCGCCGATCGCGGGACCGTTGGGGATGGTATAGCCATCCTCGATCAGGGTGGCCCGCCCATCGGGATCGAGCCGGTAGAAGGCGCCGCTCGGGCGATCGCAGGTCAACGGCATCGAGCCCGCCCAGATGCGCCCGGCGGCATCCGCCTTGGCATCGTTGAAGCGATTGCCGTCGCGCTCGGGCTCGGGCGCGACAATCGTTTCAATCATCAAGGGATCGAACGACAGCGCGACGAAGGCACGCCCGAGCCCGGCGACGAACCCGCCTTGCTCGCGCTCGATCAGCCAGCCGATCGTGTCGGGCATCGACCAATCGTCGACGCGGCCGCTGGCCAGATCGAGGCGATTGACGCGCGCGCCAAGGATATCGACCCAATAGAGCGCGGCTTCGCGGGCGGACCATAACAGTCCCTCCCCAAGTCGGTCGCGGCGGTCGCGTTCGATCACGCGGACATCGGACATCAATGGCTGTCCCGGAGAAGCCCGCGCTGGGCAATGCGCTGATCGTCGACGGCCGGCGCCAGGGTGCGTTCCGCGGTGGTGAGCTCGGCCCGGCGACGGTCGGTAAAGCGACGGTTATCCAATCCGCGCGACCACCCCGAACCCATCAGCCTCTCCGTATTCCTACCCTCGTAATCAGGGCCGTTGCGGTTGGCTTGATAGCGTCAACCAAACAAAGATAGAAACCCTATTTGTCTGACAAAATATCGCGAGGCGCCGAATGGCGTGCCCCGATGACGGCCGGCTTGGCTTGACGCGCTTGGCGGGGCCTTTTCGTCTTTGGTCAGCGCTCGGCCACGCCACGGCCACCGCTGCAGTTCGGGACAGTCGACCACGACGTATTAGTTGCTGACATCTTCCCGCAGTGATCCGGGAAGACCACGCCAAAGGTTATCCGCGCCTTTACCACACCGAACGACCGCATCTTCACACGTCGCCGTCATAAGCATCCTCGCGTTTCTATCCAAGGATGCCGACATGAAGAACGTTTGTATTGCTTTAGTCGCGGCTTTCGCGGTCGCATCTCCGGCCGCCCAGGCGGTCGATCCCCATGTTGCGGTCAGTTCGGCCCAGTACACGATCGGCATCAGCGGCTTCGTGCCGGTGGTGTGCCGTGCCACGGTCGATGCAGTGATGGTCCCTGCCCAGGGTGGCCAGGTCTCGCTGGGCTCGCTCAACGAATTCTGCAACAGCCCCAACGGCTATGAGGTCTATGCCGATTATTCGGCGAACATGGCCAAGGCGAGCCTGCTGGTCGACGGCCACAAGCTCCCGCTCGGCAAGGACGGTACGGTCCGCGTGACCAAGTCGAACCGCGCAGGCATTGCTGCCCACGCGGTTGCGCTGGATTTGCCGAAGGGCGTCGAGCCGGGAACGATTTCGTTCCGGATCGTCGCGCTATAAGGCAGGACAATTCTGTTGCGATGGCACCGTCGACAATAACGGTGTCACCGTGACGGTGATCGTGTCGCTATAGACCGAGGCGGGCGTCTTGCCTTGCCCGCCCTCGAGCAACGTCGCTCGGATCGGCAGGATGCCGGCCGCCGCGTCGAGGCCGGCGCGCACGCAGGTGACCGTCGTGAAGGTCGGGCTGGCAGTCGTTCGAGCCTGTCCCAGGAAGCTCGCTTTGTATGCGAGCGTCTGGTTGGCATTGCCCAGCGAGCCGCCCGAGAAGGTCAGCTTGTAATTGTTCTGCGAGGCGACATCGATCTTATAGGGTCCTGAACTGGCGACTCGGATATAGTTGGTGGTCGGCGTCGTATAGGTCGCGGGAGCGCCCAGGACCTGCGCCGTTGTCAGGTTGCCGACTTCACCGAAGTCGAGGTTGGTGCCGACATAGCTCGCCTGAAGGCCGCTCAACACGACCACGTTGACGACGATCGCATTGGTGACCGTGCCGGTATCGGTGAACGGCCCACCGCCGCCAGTACCGTTGCAGCTGTAGACGATGTCGAACGGCAACGTCGATCCGGCGTTAATGTTGAGATTGGCGGGCAGTTGCAGCGTCAAGTTGAGCGTGAACGTATCCGAGCCGGCATTATTTCCCGAGAATGCCCAACGGAACACGCCGGGCGCCGGGCTGCCGGCATTGATGTTGAGGATCGGCGGCGACTGATTGGTGCCGAAAAAGATATTGCTCCCGGTCGGTCCGCCATTGCCCGATCCTGTCGCGCTGATCGGGATGAGGATGGTGCCGTTCTGCGCCGCGGTCGTGCCCTTGACGTAAAACTCGATGTTGGCCGTCTTCTCGCCGCCTGAGCCATTGACGCGCGACAGCGTGACCCCGGTCAGGTTGATCGAGGTGGTGCTGCCGTTGAACGGATCGTAGGTCAGGTTGGCGATGCCGCCGCTGACCGTGGTGAGACCGCATTTGCCGACGGCGAACGCCGCGCCGGGAGATAGCCCGGCGGCGACTGCCAGCCCCAGAAGTGCGTGTCGAAACAGAGACAAGGCCATACTTACTGCCCTTTGACCGCTTTGAGTTCGTCGACCCGGACAAGACCGTCCGCGTCGCCGGGAATAGTGATCTCGAAGACCGATTTCTTGTCGTCGAGCATGGTGATGCGCCATTTGCCTGGCGCCATCCCGCCGATACCGAACCGGCCCTCGCGGTTGGTGAACACCGTGATCGGCGTGCGTTCGGGATGGGCGAGTTCGACCGCAGTGCCGCTGACCAGCGAGACGGGCTCGCCGTCAATGTCGATCAGGCGACCGACCGCGGTCACCGAATAGGCGGATCCGACCACGAGCCTGTAACCACTCCGGTACGGAGGCAGCAAGCGGAACGAGCCCTGCCCCAGATCGACGCCCGGTTTCGCATTGGGCGCGTCGACCGCGATCGTCCGCTCGGCATAGGAGCTCAGGCTGGGCTCGGTGCCGGCCCTGAGCGCGCCGCTGTTCGCGGTATAGCCGAACGGCGATGGCGAGACGACGATGTTGGTGCCGTCGAGCTTCTTATACGGCGTAACGATCGCGAAGCTGTCGTAGATCGGCCGTCCGACCGAGAAGGCGCCATCGGCGATCGCCAGCGAGCTGCCGAACCGGAGCGACGTGCGCTGCGACGTGACGCTGCCGAACGTGTCCTGGAACGTCCCGAAGTGGCTGAGGCCCAATTCGGCGCGGTTGGTGTAATAATTGCCGGTGAAGTTGATCCCCGACCCGGCATCGCTGCGTTCGACATCGGCGGTCATGTTATACGATCCGACCCCCTGTCCGTAGAGCGTCTGGAACGATGTCCGGACTCGGTTGCCACGGCTATCATAATCGGCACGCGCGGTGGAATAGCGGCCGAGCCGGATGACAAGCGAGACCAGCCCGCCGAACCGCGACCCAAAGGTATCGCGTTCCCAGCGCGCGTCGGCGGTCACCGTCGCGGTCGAGGAGATCCGATAGCCGGTGGTGACCCGATAGGTATGCAGATCGGGTTGGATGCCGCGTCCCTTGGAGAAGCGCCCGTCGAACCCGGCATAGAGCCGCTCGTTGAAGGTGTGCGAATAGCCGCCGCCCACTTCGAACTGGAACTGGTTGTCGGGAACCAGCACGCCGACTGGAGCGAAATAGCGGCTCCGCGTCTCGACGAAGATGTTGAGCGAATCGGCTTGCCCGCCGGAGCGCTGGATCAGCCGCTGGAAAGTCAGCGTCGCGGCGTGCCCGGTATGCGACCCCTTCAGGTTCGACAGCGAGAAATTGCCGGCAAAGGTACCGAACGGCGTCGCCACGACCGCCTCGACGCCACCCATCTGGGTGTTCTTGTCGGCCTGAGCATTGACGCCCAGAGTCAGGAAGTCGCTGATACCGCGGCGATAAAAGCCGGTGAACGCGAATTTGTCGGTATAATGCGGCCCGTGCAGGCCGAGCGGGTTGAGCACGCCGGCATAGAGGCCGAATTCGCTCAGCCCCTTGGCCAGCTGCGACTGGTCGAGGAACAGGTTGAACCGCAACAGATCGGTGCGCCCGGTATCGTCGAGCACCGACAAGCGGATGTCGTTCGCCCCCTGGGTGAACGGGAAATCGCGCAGATTATAGGTGCCCGGCGCGAGTTGAAGGCGCCGGACGATCTGGCCATTAACCTGAATCTCGACGGTCGACGGACGGCTGAGCTGGAAGCTGCGGTCGCCGCGCGGGCGGACCAACTGCTGCGGCTGGAGCACGCTGTACGAGCGGAAGATCGAGAGGCCGGCAATGTCGGGCGCCGACTGGAAACCGCGCGAGACGGTCTGCAGGTCGCCCGCCGTCCAGCGTACGAGGTTCTTCTCGTCGTCATAGACGAGCCGCGATCCCAGCCGCTGGAAGTCGACGCCGTTCGATCCGGGCTGCCAGATCGCTTCGCCCTCGGCGACCACGCCGCCGATCCGCGTCGCGCCATCGAGCGAGAAGATCGGTGAGGCGAAGCCCTTGTCCCCGCCGGCATGGATATAATCTTCCGAGCCGCGGATGTTGAGATAGGCGCTCCAATTCGCCGGCGCGGCAAAGGTGCCGACCCGGTTGCGGTCGAGTGGACTGACCGTCAGCGACCGCGAGGCGCGGCGTTCGGCGGCGATCGTCAGGTTGAGCTCGAGCGTCTGTGGATTGTAGCGGATACCGACACCCGCCGCCTCGAAATCGGCCGGAGTCAGCACCGCCTTGGTCGACAGGCTCGACTGGATCGCGGTGAAGGATTGCTGGTTGAGGACGTTCGACAGCAAGTCGAGCAGGCGCTGCGCCGGAAATTCCAGTTTGCTGTTGGCGGTGATCGTCAACGGCATGTCGCCGAGATATGTCCCGCCGTCCTTGACCGGCACCGTCAGGACGATGTCGCGTCCGGTCGGATTGAGCGTGGCTTGCGGTTGATCGGTCGGCGCGTTCGGCGCGTCGATCGTGACGCGCCGCTCCTGCGCTTGCGGCACCGTGCCTTGCTGGCTGTCGCTATTGGCTCGCGCCGGCGCGCACAGGCCGCCGATGCTCGCGCTCGCCAGCATCAGGCCGATCATGCGGCTCTGGAGCCGCTTAGCCGTCCGGCGTGAAGCTGACATCGACACTGCCCCCATCAACCGGCAACTCAATCGGCAGCGACATGCGCCGCGTCTGGTTGGCCCCCACCAAACCGAACCCAATCGTTTGCTGCGTTTCCGGACCCGACAAGGTGCGACGGAACACTTCCTTACCCGCGGCATCCTTCTCGACGATGCGCAGCCGTCCTTCCGACAGATAACCGTAAGCGGCCGATGCATTGCTCAGGGTGACCAATGGAATCGGCTTGCCCGCCGGATTGTGCCCGATCTCCGCGCTTTGCACCTTGATCGCCGGCTTCACGCCGGTCGGCGCGATGCTGACCAGCACCTGGAAATTGTACAGGATCTGGATCGCCGACTGACCAGCAGGCAGCTTCACCGGCAGCTGCGCCACCGTGACGTAATAATGCTTGCTGGTCTTGAGCTCTGGGTCGCCGACATATTGCACGCGGAACGACTGCGTCTGGCCCGGCTGAATCAGCGCCTGGGGCGGAAAGATCAGCAGATCGCCTGGATCCTTGCCCGTTTCCTTGACGCCGTTCTCGTCGAACTCGAGCGATTGCACGCGCAGCTCGACCGGCAACGGCGTCGCGAACGTGTTCTCGACGGTGATGATCTGAGTCATCCCGTTGCCCGATTGTTTCAGGTTGATGATGACCGGTTGTACCGTCATCGCCACCGCGATCTGCTGTGGCAGGATAAGGCCGGCCGCGAAGGCCGCACTCATCAATATCCTTTTCATTCTCTTCACTTCCCCCTCCCGCTGGGTCGTTTAGAAGGCTGCTTCAAATTGTACCGTGACCGTGTCCGCATAGCGCCCGGCAACCAGCGGCCCGCCCCCCGGCGGCACCGCGATCGTCAGGCCCATGTCGCCCGCGCCGCCATCGGCGGTCGCGATCGCGAGGACGCTGTTATTGGTGGTCAGCACGCTGGCGTTCTGACCCGCCCAGGTCGCGCTGATCTGATATCCCACGAATTCGCCGAACCCGGTCGGCGATTGCCGGTTGCGCGCATTGCCGCCGTCGCGCAGCAGCCCGCCATTGCGGCTGGTGACCGTCAGCCGGTGCGGGGCGTTGCAGATCACCGGCAACGACAGGTTGATCGCGGCGCCACGCGGCTGCGCGGTCAGCGGATCGCCGAACTCGGTGATCAGGATCTCGCCGCTCGTCGCGCCGGTACCGGAAAAACTGGCATTCTGTCCGCCCGTCGCGGTCGGCGCGTTGAGCACGCAGGCCGGCGGCGCGCGCCCGGCGATCTCCAGCCGGCTCTGGCCGGTATCGATGACGTTCTGCGCGTGCGCCGCGACGGTGGTCGCGAGCAGGGCAGGCACGATGAGGGCGATGCGGTGCATCAGCGCGGCTCCACGAATATCCGCATCGTGTCGGCATAATCGCCGGCCAGTAGCGGGGCATTGTCGCGGGCGTTGGACGCGCCCGGTGCGATGTTGAGTCTCAGGTCGATCTCGCCCGCCGTCGGCAGGTCGATATTGAATTGCTGGTCGTTGACGCGGCGCGCCTGGGCATCGGCGTTGAGCACGCCGTTGACCACACCCCACATCACGGTCGCGCGATAGGGCACGGCCGAGCCAAACCCCGGCGCCGGCGCCTGCGTGCGCTGCAGGGTCGGCCACAGGCCGTTATTCTGCGATTCAAGCCGCAACCGGTGCGGATAGTTGCACACCGCGTCGAACTTCACGTCGACGGAAGCGGCGCTGACCGCCAGCGTCGTGGGATCGATCATCTGGTCGATCTGCAGCGTATTGCCGCTCAGCCCGCGGAAATTGATCTGGCTACCCGCCGCCAGCCGGGGCGAGCCCACCGCGCATACCGGCGGGGCGTTGCCTGTAACCGGCAGGGTCTTGGTCGCCACGGTCGACTGGGCAAATGCGGGGGATGCCCAGGCGATAAGCCCGCCGACGACCAAGACCGTTTCAAGGCGGAAGCCGCGTGACATCTCAGGACGCCACGGCCAACGTGACGGTGACGTTGCCCTGATAATTGGTGTCGGCGACCAGCCGCTGGGTCGCGCCGCCATTGGTCGAGAAACTGCCGACCGAGACGGTGATGTCGCCCGAAAACGCCGTCGCGCGCGTTTGCACCGCGGCGGGGTTGCTGCCCGCGCCGGTGGCGAAGGCGGCGGGTGTCGTCGTCCAGCCGCTAGCGGTGGCGGTATAATCGACCACGCGCGAGAAGCCGGCCGGCGGCGTGCTGGTAAAGGTCTGCGCGGCCATCGGCGTCGCGTTGACGGTGATCGTGCTGCGCGCGCTGCAGAACGAGCCCGACAGGACCTTGGGCGGCGACGCCAGGTCGGTCCGCAACAGGCCGGTGTTGAGGTCGATCAGCACGCCCATATCGAACGTCGATCCGGTGCCGGCGATCGTTCCGCCGACGCACATTGCGGGCACGTTGCCGACCACCGCGAATTCCTTGGTGTCGGTGTCGCTGCCGCCTTCGCTCTGGGCCGCGGCGGCGCCGCTCCAGGCGATCGCGACCGCTGCCGCCGACAAGACGGCCAGGCGTTTCAGGTTACGCGTCATGATCACTCTCCCCCCGAAGCGACCGGTCCGAGCTTGACCACGACCAGGCCGCTATAGGCGCCGGCGGTGAGCAGGAAGTCGGACGGTGCGGTGAAATTGGACAAGGTCACGTCGAGATCGGCGACCTTGGGCGCCGGTTGCGTCGGTCCGGTCGCCGACGCGGTCGGCGATCCGCCCCCGGCGGTGGCGGCGGTGGTGACCGTCGCCGATCCCGCCGCCCAGTTCGCCACGGCGGCGGTATAATTGACCGCCTTGGCGAAGCCGGGTTCGACCGAGCTGGCATCGTTCGACACCAGAGCGGTGGCGGTCACCGTGATGGCCGATCCCGCGAAGTTGCAGAACGAACCGGGCAAGGTGACCGTGCGCGGTGCGATGACGGCGATCTTGCCGACCCTCGCTCCTGACGTGTTCGCCATCTGGCCGACATCGACCGGCGCGGGCGTCGGCGTGCCGAGCGTGCACAGCTTGGCGACCGTGCCCGAGACGCCGACATCGGCGGTTGCGGTGTCGGTGGCCTGGGCGTGTGCGATACCCGGAAGGGCGACCGCGGCGAGCAGGGTAAGAGCGAGGCGCTTCATCACAGCTTCTCCGTCAGAACCGTTCAGGGCAGCGAGATGCTCGGCGCCAGCGTCACCAGGACCTGACCCGAATAATCGCCCGCGACCAGCAGCCCGCTGGTGGGGCTCGTCGAGCCCGACAGCGTGACCTTCACGTCGCCCGAGAACAGACCCACCGGAACCGCGCTGCCGGCACCGTCGGTCACCGACGTGTCGGTGGCGTTGGCGCTATTGGCGGCGGCGGTCGCGGTGTAATTCACCACCCGGTCGAAACCGGCCGGCGGCGTGGTGGTGAAGGTCGTGTTGACCAGGCGCTGCGCTTCCACGCTCATCGTGGCGGCAGTGCCGTTGCACCAGCCCTGCAAGGTGCGGGTCTGGCCGTCGAGCTTGCTGGGATCCAGCTTGCCCGCAGTAGCCCCCGATCCCTGCAGCGACAGCTCGCCGGCATTGATCACGTCGGACGGCAAGGTGAACTGGCACCGGTCGCCGACCGAGCCGTTAATCGTAACCGTACCCGTCGCATTCTGCGCGGCGGCGGGAAACGCTGCCGTGGCGGCGATGACCGCTGCGGCGGCAAGGATCGAGGTCTTCATGTCAACATTCCCCAGTTGAAGATCGATCAGGCGCCGGGCGCGATGACGATCGAGATGTTGCCGGTGTACGAGCCCGCGGTGAGCAGGTCGGTCAGCGCGGCGGTACCGAACGTGTCGGCGGTGACGCTGACGTTGGTGCTGCCGTTATTGGCGATGCGGCCGGTGGTCGCGGTCGCGGCGCTCGCCGCGTTGCGGCTGTCATTGCTGAACGTGTCGGTGCCCGACGGCGTCAGCGCGACGGCGACATGCGCGGCATAATCGATGCGCGAGGCATAGCCGGTCGGCGCCACACCCGGCGTGGTCAGCTCGGTCGCGTCGACCGCGACGGTCGGATTGGCGGTGTTGCAGACCACGCGGAAGTTGAGCTGGGCGGCGTTGGCGGCCGCATTGAAGCGGGTCGCCAGGTCGGTCGCCATCGTGCCGTCGGCCTGGGCCAGTTCGCCAAGCGCGACCGTGCCGCCGAAGGTGCTGCCCGAGCCGGGCAGGACCGAGCATTTGTTGGCGACGCTGCCGTTGATGTTGATCGTGCCAGTGACCGTCTGCGCGGCGGCCGGAGCGGCCATCGCGATCATCGAACCGGCGCCGAGCGCCATAAGCATGAACTTGTTCACTTTACCGTTCCTTTTCCAGAATGTTGCCGTTGGCGAGCACTGCCCCCCCGGACCGTTCCGCCCACCCTCGGTTGAAGATCGGCCGGTTCCCCCGAGGGCGGGAAAAGCGGACGTTTGTGCGGGCATCCTCATGACGCCGCACTCACCGTCACCGTTAAGGTGTCGGAATAGGTTCCCCCGACGAGCGCGCTCGATCCGGCATAAGCGGGAGCGGTCACGCGGAGGTAAGTGCCGGGCTGATTGACCGACGTCGAATTGAGCAGCAGGCCCTGCGACTGGCTGACCGGGCCGCGGAACGTGCAAGGCGCGCCGGATGTGGCGGTCAGCGTCGAGACCGCGCACGACCCCGTCGCCGTCGCGGTCGATCCAACCACGTTGAGCGCCACGTCATAAGGCGCGAGCGTGGTATAACCGGTCGGCACCGAGCCGCCGGTCAGCAGGCCGCCATTGGCCGAGACCACCGCGACCCGCGACGGCCCGGTGCAATCGAGCGCGAACGAGAAATCGTGGTTGAGACCGACGACGTCGAAATCAGGCTGCGTATAGGTGCCCGAAGGCGCGGACCCGGTGGCGAAGCCGCAATGGCCGCCAACCGACGCGGTGACCATCACCGGCAGCTGGCGATTGCCGCCAACCACCCCGGGTTGCCCCGCGGCGTAGACCGTTTGCGCGGCGGCGCCCTGCGGAAGCAGTGCGATGCCGATCGCCAACACGATCGTAGTCAATGAACCCCGGCAAGTCACAGTTCGCTGCCCCCTCCCGGACAAATGAACGATGACCCAATGATTGACGAGGTAGCCAAAAACGCAAGAAGAATATTTTACCCTTCATTAACCAATTCAGGTAACCTACCGAATAGAGGCTATAGCCACGGTTATTACGCATATATCCTTGGATATATCGAATCAATATACTTGTGTTTTTCGCTGTTTATTATTGGGACAAAACTTTCAGTCTGAAGTCAGACATAAAATCTATAGTGTAAAACGTCGAAAATAATTCGCGGATATAACTTTGGTTTCCGACGCCAGGTCCAGCCTGTACTTGAACCCGATCCCTGGCCTTTGCCCCCCGCGCGATCCAAACGCCAAGCGGTGCTTTGTTATATAGTTACCAACATATATTCGATTATTGTTTTGTTAAGTAATATTTTTAACGCTTGGATGGAATCGACATGGCCGACTCGACGCGACTCGGCGACGGAACGCACCGAATCGGCGGTGAGTCGCGGAACAAAAGTTAGAGAATCAAAACAGGGCGATGCCCACGGCGCCCAACCGAAGGATATATGCCGATTGTCGCGCGTGGCGGCCGATGCGCGCCGAGTTCCGATCAAATTGGTGACGTGCGGACTGGCGAGGATAGGCATCAACCAAATCCTCCCCCGCCAGGGGGAGGTAGCAGCCGCCAGGCTGACGGAGGGGGCGGACGGCGACACACTCGCCATCGTGCTTCCTCCCCCCTCCGTCGGCCCTAGGTTGGGAACCCAAATAAGCCGTTGTTCTTAAAGCGATCCATTTCCAAAATTCGTCATCCCAGCGAAAGCTGGGATCTCAAGCGGTATCGCGTCACCGCCAGAGACCAACATCGGGTCGGATCGTCCCCCGGACGATCCTTGAGCATGCGGGGCATGCTCAACCCGATGTTCTTTCGCTGGGGTGACGGGAGGTGCGCTGGGTGACGGACGAGTAAGCTGCGGAGTATGTTGGAGCGGCGGGAGGATTCCGCGGGGATGGCGCCAGGAATATGAGTCCTAGCCTAGCCGACACCTCCCTGGCGGGGAAGGATTGGAAGCTGACCGCAACGCACAGGGCTGAATCTCGCCCCCTCCCCCGCACCATAAAGAAACACTCGGCAACTCCCGCCCGGAACCTTTACGAGACGGCAACGATTTCGGTTGATACTCTTGTTAACAGTCAAAGGGGGTGGGATGCGGTCGTTGAGCGAATACCCGGCCGGCCGTGCGCTGACCGCGCGCAGCCTTGCCTTGGTCTGCAAGCTCGAGGTCGGGTTGCCCCGGCTGATGCTGATCTGGGTATTGCTCGCCGGCGCTGCCTGCGGCCTAAGGGTCGCATTCTCCGCGACGCCGATCCTGACGCCGGGCGACGAGCTCGGCAACGCGCTTCCCTATCTATTGCTGGTCGTCGCGCCGATCGTCACCGTCCTGCTCGGCCTGTCCGCCTTTCCGGCGACGGCGCTCCATGCCCAGCCGACGCAGCGCCTGGCGTGGGTCGGCCGCTGGCGCCGGGTCGACGCGGTCACCGCGCGATCGATGCCGCTTTATGGCGCGACCGGGTTCATGGCCTCGTTGCTGGTCGGCATCCTGATCAACGTCCCCATCCGCACCTTCGAGTTCCTGACCGGCATCCCGGCCCTGGGCGGCATGGCGCCCGACTGGTTCCGCACGCTCTATGCGATGATGCTGGCGGACCTGGTGCTGCTGTCGTGCCTCTACGGCCTCGCCTTCGTCCTCGCGCTGCGCCACGTGCCCCTGTTTCCGCGCTTCCTGGCCGCGGTCTGGGCGATCGACGTCCTGATGCAGATCTGCATCGCGCGCGTGATGGGCAATGTCGCCAACCTGCCGGAATCGGTGAGCGCGTCGCTCGCCGACATGCTCGAGGGCAATCTCAAGAAAGTGCTGATCAGCGTCGCGATCTGGCTCCCCTATCTGCTGCTGTCGCGCCGGGTGAACCTGACGTACCGCTGGCGGGTGCCGGTTTGAGTAGCCGCTGCTGATCGTAATCGCTCGCCGATCCATGTAACAGGAGCGGATGGGGCGGGTTCATTCGACCGAGATCTTGCGTCGCGTTGCGATGATCGATGGCATCGCCGGCCGATAGTCTGTCGCCGTCGCGCGAGGCGCCGGCCTGGCCGCTTGCAGTCGCGCTGTTGCTGGTGGTCGTGGCCGGCGCGCTGCTGTGGAATGCCGAGCTGGTCAACGACGTCGCCTGGCAATTATGGGTCGCGCGCCAGCTCGCCCATGGCGTCACGCTCTATACCGATATCGTCGAGGTAAACCCGCCTTTGTGGTTCTGGGCGGCGATCCCGGTCGTCGATCTGGCGCAGCTGTTTGGCGTAAGCAGCTATCATGTCCTGATCCCCGGCGTGCTGGCGCTGGATGTCGTCGCGCTGCTGCTGGTGCGGACGCTGTGTCGCGATCTGGAGGACGCCCGACTGATCGTTCTGGGTTTCCCCGTCATCACCCTGCTCGCCTTTCTCGATGTGTTCGGGCAGCGCGAGCATCTGACCCTCATTGCGACCGTGCCGTACCTCGTCCTCGTCGCGCGCCGCGCCGACGGGCTCCCGGTGAGCAGGACCATCGCCACCCTCTGCGGAATCATGGCCGCATTCGGCCTCGCGCTGAAACCGCACTTCCTCCTCGTCCCGGTTGCGCTGGAGATCCTGCTTCTGGTTCGTACGCGCCGTCTGCCGTTCAGGCCGGAGAATATCGCACTGGCGGTATCGCTCGTGGCGTACGCGCTGAGCGTCCTGCTGTTCGCCCGCGCCTATTTCGTCGCGAGCCTGCCGATGCTGATGATCTATCAGGGCGATCACAGGTCGATCGCCTATCTGTTGTCACAGCCGGTCGCGACGATGACCTGTCTGTTGCTGCTGAGCCTGGCGCTCTACGGCCGGCCGCGATCGTCGATCGCCCAAGCCGCGCTGATCGCCGGCCTGGCGTTTCTGGCGGCCTATTTCCTGCAGGGGAAAGGATGGCGCTATCACGGCGTGCCGGCGATGGGGTGTTTTGCGCTCGCCATCCTCGCGGAAGCGGAGCGGTTTCGCTGGAACACCCTGCGCCTTGCCGCACGCGCCGGCGTCGCGTTGGCGATGCTGACGATCATCTGCCTGGCGGTCCCGCTCGTTCAGGGGATGCAGAGCAAGGATGACGAAAACGCGCTGCTCGCCACCAGCGACCTACATCCGGGCGACGTCGTCGCGGCGCTTTCGGGGAGCGCATATTGGCCCGTCCCCGAGGAACGCCATTTCATCTGGCCTTCGCGTTCGGTGACCTATTCGCCCTTATTCTATGCGGTCGAGGCGTCGCGGGCCAAACAGCCGAACCCGGCGATGGCGGCGCTGATCGGCGACATCCGGCGCAGCATCGTCCATGACCTCGCCTGCAATCCGCCGCGGCGCATCCTGGGGGATCGCTATGACAATCGCTATCTCAAGACCGGCTTGGTCGAGTTCCTGTCGACCGATCCCGATTTTGCCCGGCTGATGCGCGCTTATCGTCGTGGCCCCGATTATGGCGAGTTCACCACTTATGATCGCGTCGGCCAGATCGCCTACCGCCCGACGACCTGCCGGACCATCTATTGAACGAACGCCATTCGGTTTCTTGCCGACACTAGCCGCGATCATCGGTGATGGCTCGCGTTCAAGGGCAGTTCCCTGTACATCTTATTAAATGCGGTCGGGGGCGATCATCATGTCGGCAATTATGCGTTCGATTGCGGTCGCCGCGATCTTCTATGCCATTTTGCTTGCGCTATCGTGGGTTAGCCTTGGGAGCGATCCGCGCCATGCAACGGCTGCCGTCGCGATGGCTTTCAAGAACGGAGATCTGACCGAAGCCGACATTCTCGACACGGATACGCGGATCGGTGCGCACCAGTTCAACGATTGCCTGATCCTCGATCAAGCCATCGTGCGATCGGGAACGCGTGCGCAGATGACGGTGACGCCGCCAAACGATTTCGCGGATCGTACGACAGCCGTGTGCCAGGAACTCAAGCGATCCGTGACCGAAGGAAAACATGGACCGCTCAATTTCTATCAGAACTATATCCACGGCCATACCGTCCTCGCCCGTGCCTTGCTGGAGTTCCTGCCTGTTCGAGCGATACGCACACTTTATCAGCTGATCATCGCTGCCCTGCTCCTCGCCGGGCTTACTCTTGCGATGAGACAGGCGCTCCGCGGCGGTGCGACCGTCAATGTGATCTTCTGGCTATGCTTCTTTCTCGCCTTCACGCGGTTCTTCGGCTTCGAATATTTCGCCCAATCGCTTGGTCACGGACCTGCCGATGCCGTGCTCCTCGGCTATGCCTTATGGTTGGAAACGATCAGCTTCCGCGCGCAGGCGCGTCCGGTTGATTTCGTCATTCCAGCTGCCGCCTTCGGCGCACAGACCGCGATATTCGAGCTTCTGACGGGCGGATTGCCGCTGGGTATCGCCCTCACCATCGCGGGTGTCGCCATGGCGGAGCGACGGGACGATCGGTTGAACACGAGCGTGGCACTGGCGTGCACCGCGTTCGTCACCGCCATGGCGACGACGGCCGCGATCAAGATCGTGCTGACCGAAATATTGTTCGGCGATGGCGCGGTGACGTCGGCGGGGCGGCAGCTATTCGATCGGTTGGCTGGATCGGCGCAATTCGACCAGATTCCACCGCCGACCATCGCCAACTTCATCATTCGTCTGTCGCGAGGACTCGGGGAAATGATGGGAGGACAACCGGAACTGGTTGTGATGCTCTTGTTATTGACGGTCGCTTTTGGCGTGGCGGGTCTTCTCCACCTCCGCCGGTCCGACCTTCGAGAGAGGGCGACGCTCGTCGCGGCGTCCAATCTCGTGCTGATCGGATGGGTCGCGATATTCAACCACCATTTCTATGTGCATGCATGGTTCATGACCCGCATCTTCGCGTGGACGATCGCGACCGGTTTTGCCCTGTTCGCCATGGCGGTGGCAGCGCGGCAACCAGCCGCGCCGGCCGATCAGGCGCCGATCCCCGCCGAATAGGCTCGCCGTCGCCGAGCTAAGGATCTAACTCGCCGGTTTGTCCGGAAGCGTCGGTGCAGTTGCACCCGCTCGATCGGATACATGGATCACTGCCCATTTGTCGGCATAGGCCCGCCGCCAGCCCGGCTCGCGGTCGAGGACCTTCGCCAGCGCATTGTCGGGCGGCAGGATCGTCCAGGCGAATTTCCACCGCGCCTCCGCCGCTTTCCAACGCGCGACGTCGCCATTGGCGATCTTGACATAATCGGCGGTGAAGGCGTCGCCATACATGTCCGATCGTCCGTCGATGAACGGCGCGATCCCCTCGAACGCCAGCAGGCCGCCGAAACTATATTCGTTGAACACCGGCTTGTCGCGCAGCCCGGGCGGGAGGTTGCGCAGCGCAGTGACCGGGACGCCATAGCTGTCTGGCCGATCGAACGGAGTGATGAGGCGATAGGTCGCGGTCCCGACGAACAGCAGCAGTGCGACCGCCAGCAACGGCGCCAGCTCGCGGCGCTCCGCCCATAGCCGCGGCAGCAATGCCGGCCGCGGCCGCTCTGCATCCACCGCCCAGGCGCGCCCGAGCGGCTCCGCGAGGAGGATCGTGGCGAGCGTCACCAGCACCATCTGGTTGCGCATATGCTCGAACGTGATGTGCAGCGCGGCCAGCAGGATCAGCAGGCGCATCGCTGGAATGCGAACCGGGCGCAGCAGCAGGAAGAACAATCCGCTGAGCAGCAGCACCTCCAGGCTCGACGCACCGCCGAACCGCGCCGGCTGCCATTCGGCGATCAGCGAGAGCAGCGAGAGGTTGTTGACGTAGAAGGGGTAGAGCAGGCCATCCAGCCCGGCCGGGGTCGCCATCGCCGCCGCGAGCGAGACGATGCCGAATAGCCCCCATTGCCGGACCGCGCGCAGGCGGTCGCCTGGTGCGGCGGAAACCAGCGCCTCAAACCCCAACCCGCCGGCCAGTGCCAGGCCGAACACGAAGCTGCCATGAGCATTGGCCCAGACGAGCATAAGAATCGCGAGCGCGAGCGGGGGTGCGCGCTCGCGCTCGCGTGCGCGCAAGAGCGCGATCAGCCACGCCGCGAGCATCGGCAACGCGAGCAGATGCGGCCTCGCCAACAAGGACTGCCCCAGCCCGATCGACAGATAGAGCATCATCAGCGCCGCCGCACCGGGTCGCTGCCAGCGCCGCAAATAGAGCGCGACGATGGCGTAGAGCGCCGCCACCGCGGTGCCGAACAGCAGGATCAGCCCACTCCAGCCACCATAACGCCAGGCGCCATACATCAGCAGTTCGGACAGCCATTCGTGCGCGACCCAGGGATGGCCGCGCGCGGTGAACGAGAAAGGGTCGGATCGCGGGACCGTGCCGTGCGTCGCGATCCACTGTCCGGTCGCGATATGCCAGCCGGTATCGCCATCGGCGAAGGCCGAGGACAAGACAGTCACGAACGCGAATGCGGTAAAGCTGGCCAGCAATAGTAAGACAATATCGGGAAGGTCAGCATCGCTGGCTTTTCCCTTACTCATTTTGGTAAGACTAATTGTGGCATAGAAATCTCCCCCTAGGCCCGCTCATCGGACTAATGGGTGATTCGTTTTTTGCAAAAGTGATTCGCCCATTTGTAAGAATCGGACAGGCGATTCATACCGTTGGATAAAAGCGACAGAGCAATATATCCATTCCGGCCCGAAATGGGTATGACGAACGATATACAAATTATGCCCTTTGTCCCGCGCGGCACATTTTTTCTGCGATTCTTGATGGTTAACCGGCAGCACCCCTTCCCCAACGCCGTTAGCTTAAGTGCCTGATAAACCGACAATTAAGCTTTAATGGTTAACAGGAGTTAGCCGTAAGATGTTGAAATAAATATGCAATTAGTGGGTTATTGACTCGTTACCCACTTCGACCCCTTCTGAACTGGCATTCCGAGGACGCCTGATCGGGCGAGCTCTGAAACGAGTTAGGCACACCCGATCCCAGACTGCCCACGGAATAGTTGGGGCCGGCGAGTGTCGGCGGGGAATTGGGGAAGTGACATGACCATGATCAAGAATCTTTTGCTGGACGACAGCGGCGCATCTGCCGCTGAATATGCGCTCATCCTGGCGATCGTCGGCACCGGCATCGCCGTTGCCGCCTATGGCCTCGGCACCTCGATCAGCAAAGCGATGAACAAGGCGTCGAACTGCATCACCAACAGCACCAGCTCTGGCTGCTGATGCACGACTGACGCTGGCGGGGCGCTTTCGGGAGGGGGAGCGCCCCGTCGACCGGGCCGGATGGGGATCCGGCAACGAAGGAGTTTTCGAGATGACGATGATCAAGAATCTGCTGACCGACACCAGTGGTGCTTCGGCGGCCGAATATGCGCTGATCCTGGCGATCGTCGGCACCGGCATCGCCGTTGCCGCCTATACGCTTGGCACCTCGATCAGCAACGCCATGAACAAGGCATCGAACTGCATCACCAACAGCACCAGCAGCGGTTGCTGATGAACTGAGCGGGGTCGCGGATCATCCGTGACCCCGTTCCGATCGCGGAAGCGATCGGCCGGCGGGGGGTCGGTAATCATGCGTGGACAGGGACTTATCATATTGGGCGTCGCGATCCTGATCGGGCTCGCGGCCGTTTTCCTTGCCAATTCCTATCTTGGCCGGGTCGAACAGCAACAGACCACCACGACCCAGGGCATGGTCAAGGTCGCTGTGGCGAGCGTTCCGCTCGACTTCGGCACGCCGATCACGCCCGACAAGATCCGGATGGTCGATTGGCCGGCAAACTCGCTGCCCGAGGGAACGTTCAGCTCGATCCCGCAGCTGCTGCCGATGAACCACACGCGCGTCGCGCTCCGCCCGATGGCGGCGAACGAGCCGATCCTGCGCTCCAAGATTTCCGGTGAAGGCGGCCGCGCGGCGATTTCCGCGGTGCTCGATCCGACCAAGCGCGCGGTCGCCGTGCGCCTCAGCGACGTCGCCGGCGTCGGCGGGTTCGTGCTGCCGGGCGATGTCGTCGACGTGCTGATCACCCGCACGCCGATGAATCCCAACGGCAACAGCCAGCAGATCACCGACATCCTGCTGCAAAAGGTCCGCGTCATCGCGATTGACCAGGATGCCAGCGACAGCACCGACAAGCCGGCGATCGGCAAGACCGCGACGCTGGAAGTCGCGCAGGTCGACGCGCAGAAGCTCGCTTTGGCGCAACAGGTCGGACAGCTCAGCCTGGCGCTGGTCAATCCCGCGTCGGAAACCAGCCCGACGGTCGAAACCGTCAGCACCAACGATCTGCGCGATGGCGCCTATGTCGGCGGCTATTCGGACGGCGCGCCGCGCTTTCAGCCGCCGCCACTCCTTTCCGCTCCACCCGCAGGGCCGCGCGCACCGCCGCGCAAGCCGGCCAATCCCGACCTCACGGTCATGATCGTCCGCGGTACCAAGGACAGCAGCTATGAGGTGGGTCGCTATGTCGGTCGCTGACATGAAGGCGCGCTGTCGCGTGCTCGCACTGGCGGCCAGCGCCGCCGCCATCATCGCCCCGGCGATGACCCAGGCGCAGGAAACGGTCAGGACCGCGGATGCCAATCTGCGCGCCGGCCAGCTCGATGTCGCCGTCAACAAGAGCCAGGTGCTGACCGCCGACCGGCCGTTCGCCAAGGCGCTGATCGGCAATGCCGATGTCGCCGACGTCCTGCCGCTGACCAATCGCTCGCTTTATGTGCTGGGCAAGAAGATCGGCACGACCAGCCTGACGCTCTATGACAAGAACAACAATCTGATCTCGGTGATCGACGTCGCGGTCGGACCCGATGTCCTCTCGCTGCGCCGCCAGCTCAGCGAGCTGATGCCGAGCGAGCAGATCGGTGTCCGCATGTCGGGGGACTCGGTAGTGCTGACCGGCACCGTCTCGAGCGGCCCGGCGATCGATCGCGCCAAACAGATCGCCGCCACTTATGCCGGCGACAAGGTCGTCAACCTGCTGGCGGTCGGCGCGTCGCAACAGGTCATGCTCGAAGTGCGGTTCTCCGAAATGAACCGCAACGTGGCGAAGAGCCTGGGGATCAACACCGCCTTCACCAACGGCAATGGCGCCAGCACCTTTCAGGGCGGTATCGGCAATACCGCGCCAGGCACGGCGCTGCTGACCAACAAGAACGGGGTGCCGACGGTCAACCTGTCCGGTATCCTCGACACATTCGGTGTCGTGTCCAAGGGCATTTCGCTCGGCAATCTCAACATCTTCACCGCGCTCGATGCGCTCGAGCGCAAGGGGCTGGTGACCACTCTGGCCGAGCCGACCCTGGTCGCGCTGTCGGGCGAATCCGCATCGTTCCTGGCGGGCGGCGAATTCCCGGTGCCGGTGTCGCAGGGCGGCGGCAGCGGCGGCGGCCAGAATAGCGGCAGCAACGCGATCACGGTCGAATACAAGCCGTTCGGGGTCAGCCTGGCGTTCACGCCGACCGTGCTCGACGATGGCGTGATCAACATGGTGGTCGCGCCCGAAGTCAGCTCGATCGATCCCTCGGCCTCGGTCACGATCAACGGCCTGACCATTCCCGGGCTGCAGACGCGGCGCGCCAAGACCACGCTGGAACTGCGCGATGGCCAGTCGTTCGCGATCGCCGGATTGTTGCGCAAGGATTTCCAGAGCACCGTGCGGCAATTCCCCTTGCTCGGGTCGATCCCGATCATCGGCGCGCTGTTCAGCTCGAGGGGATTCCAGCGCCAGGAAACCGAGCTGGTCATCATCGTCACGCCGCGGCTGGTGCGGCCGGTGCCGGCGGGCCAGCTTCGCCTGCCGACCGATCGCGTGCAACCGCCGAGCGAGCTCGATCTGTTCATGATGGGGCGGACCGACAAGGCGGTCGGGACCAATCCATTCGACCCGAACGAGCCGCCCAAAGATGGGCCGAAGCCGATACCACCCGCCGGAGGCTTTTCCGGTCCCAATGGCTACGCGCCGCAAAGGTGACCGATATGCGCTTCATCCATCCGATCGCGGCTATCACGTTCCTGGGGAGCATCGGCTTGCTGGCCGGGTGCACGCCGATCGACACCACGTTGGGCGACTCGGTGAAGACCGATTATGCCCTCCAGACGATCAATCCCGATCCCAAGCCGGTGCCGGCCGAGGCCGCGGTGATGGAAGGCGGATCGGGGACGCAGGCGGCGGGGGCCGCCGAGCGCTATCGCAAGGGCGCGGTCAAGCAGCCCCAGGCCCAGTCCACCGGCAGCGGCGGGAGTGTCGGCAGCGGCGGAGGCGGGGGGGGATCCCCCCCCAGCTCCAACTGACATGCGCCGCGCAGCCCAAAAGCTCTGGAAATCGGAGAGCGGTTCGGTCGCGCCCATCGTCGCCATTTCGCTGTTCGCGCTGATCGGCGCGGCCGGGATCGGGTTCGATTATTCACGGCTTGTCGGCTTGCATACCGAGCTGCAGGACGCCGCCGACCACGCCGCGCTGGCCGCCGCCGGGCAGCTAGACGGCAAGACCAATGCCCGTAGCCGCGCGGTCTCGGCCGCGCAGAGCCTGATCACCAATCTGGCGCTGTTCGCCAATGACGGCGCCAACCGCGCCGTGTCGGTGACCAGCGGCAACGTCGTCTTCTATCAGGACAAGGCCAAGACCACGCTGTCGACCAGCGATGCCAATGCCTATTTCGTCCAGGTCACCGTCGACACCAAACAGGCGCGCTATGCGCTGACGCCGGTCGTCGCCGCCTTTACCTCGCCCGCCATCAACGCCAAGGCGTTTGCGGGCGTGGCGTCGGGCATCTGCAAGGTGCCGCCGGTGATGATCTGCAATCCCGCCGAAACTGCGACCAACACCGATTATCTCGCCGATTTCAGCGTGGCCACCGGCACCGGGATCAGGCTGGTCACCGGCAATGCCACCGCGCCGGGCAATTTCGGCTGGCTCGATACCAATTTCGGCAACGGCGCCAACGCGCTCGCTGAGGCGCTGGGCTACAACGTCCCGCCGGGCGATTGTTCGCCGATAACCGGGGTCACTACCAAGCCGGGCATGAGCACGTCAGTCCTGTCGGCGTTCAACACGCGGTTCGACATCTTCGATAATGGCAATTCGACGTGCCCGTCCCAGGATGGCGGCACTTGCTCGCCGTCGGCCAACACGCGCAAGGATCTGGTGTGCGATTCCAATAACGGCACCAGCTGTTCCAACGACAAATGGACCGAATCGCCCAAGCCGTATCGGCCGACGACTGTCGGCGCCTTGCCCAGCGACGGCAGCGCCGACCCGGACATGATGGGATATCCGCGCGACCTGTGTCACGCGGTGCCGGCCGGCACGTCCGGGGCTTGCGGCATCACCGGTAATGCCACCTGGGATCGCGACGCCTATTTCCGCGTCAATTACGGCTATGCCAATCAGTCCACATGGGTGGCCGCGACGGGCCTTCCTTCCACGGCGACGCGCTACGACGTCTACCAATGGGAACTGGCTCACCCCTCGATCGTCTCGAACGGCTCCGCACACGGTATCGGCGTTTCGCAGCCGCTGACAGGCAAGAATACCGGTTTCGGCGTTCCCGCGACCGGCCGCGCAGGGCTGACGCCGGGCGGGTCGAACCTCGACCGCCGCCGGATGTCGGTCGCGGTGCTCAATTGCAACGCGCTCTCGGTCAACGGCAAGACCACGCAGATTCCGGTCGCAAAGTGGCTCGACGTGTTCCTGGTCGAGCCGGCCTTCAATCGCACGGGCGGCAGTGGCGCGAACAAGGCAACCTATACCGATCAGAAAGAGGTCTATGTCGAGGTGATCGGCACGACCACCAACGGGAGCGCCGGCGGCGCCGCAGGACAGGTGGTACGCAAGGACGTACCCTATCTGATCGAATGACCGGGCAGCGCGTCTCGATCGCCGCTCGGGTGCTGGCCTGTCGCCGCGGTTCGGCCGCGGTCGAGATGGCGCTCGTCACGCCGATCTTCCTGGCGCTAGCCTTCGGCTCGGTCGACCTGGGCAATTACTTCCTGTCCGAACATGCCGTGCTGAAGGGCGTACGCGACGGCGCGCGCTACGCGTCGCGGCGCTACCCGGTCAATTGTGTCGCAGTGACCAACGACACCAGTGCCATCGCCGTCGCGACCCAGAATCTGGTGCGGACCAATACCCTCGACGGAACCGGCCCCGCCCGCCTCAATGGCTGGACCAGCAACGCCACCATCGTCGTGTCGGTCGCGTGCAATAGCAGCGCCACCTATCGCGGCGGAATCTACACCGCATCGACAGCGGGAGTTCCCGTCGTCTCGGTGACCGCGACGATCCCCTATCCCTCGCTGTTCAAGGCGTTCGGGATCACCAAGACGACGATCAACCTCAACGCGACCGCGCAGGCGGCGGTGGTGGGGGCATGATCGCCCTTCGCGCCCTGTGGCAGTCGACGCGCGGCGGAACCGCCGCCGAATTCGGCCTGCTGACGCCGCTGCTGCTGTCGTTCATGATCGGCACCGTCGATCTCGGCCGCTTCCTGTGGACCTGCAATCGCGCCGAAAAGGCGACCCAGATGGGGGTGCGCTATGCGGTCACCAACGACGTCGTACCGGGCGGACTCGCCACATATGATTTCGCGGTAGCCGGCGGGATTCCGCAGGGCGATCCTATCCCGCTCAGCTCGTTCGGCGGCGCCGATTGCAATTCGGCCAGCGGCACGGTGACCTGCACGTGCAGGACCGGGGCGACTTGCCCCACGCTCACCCCCGTCAATACGACGGCGTTCAACGCCATCGTGACCCAAATGCAGCGATTCTACCCCAATCTGACCGCCGACAAGGTCACGATCAGCTATGAATATTCGGGCTTGGGATATGCAGGAGATCCTAACGGAATCCAGGTATCCCCGGTCGTCACGGTCCGGCTCAAGCCGACGACCTTCACGCCGATGCTTTTCCGCTTCTTCGGGAACGCCACGGTCAGCCTGCCGGCCTATGCCGCTTCGCTGACACTAGAAGACGGCAAGACTGGTTAGATGGGAGTTTGTGTTGTGGGAGCGGTAGAGTTGTCCGAGTTCGAACCGAATAGCTGGACCATCAGGCGGCCCGGCGCGGCGGTCGAACTGGTGCTGTCGCAAGAGGAAGTGCTGACGGCCGAATTCGGCCCCAGCGTCGTCGGCGGCTGGTCGCTCGACACCAGCAAGATCGAGCTCGATGACGAAGTCCCGGAAGAGATCGTCGAGCGCGCGCGGGTGATCGTGATCGAGGTGCGGCCCGACCGGCCGGCCTCGCTCGCGCGGCTGATCAGGCTGCACGTGGCGCACCCATCGATCGCGGTGATCGCGGCGGTCCGCAACCTGACCGTGCCGACAATGCAGGCCCTGCTCCGCGCCGGCGTCAAGGACATCATCGCCTTGCCGCTGGTCCGCAACGACCTCGAAACAATGCTCGAACGGATGCGCGAGGAGATCGAGCGCGGGTTGGCCCTGGCGACGCCGACCGGCAAGGTCGTGTCGATCATCAAGAGCGTCGGCGGCGTCGGCGCGACCGCGTTGCTGACCCAGGCCGCCGCGCTCTATGCCCGGCGCGAAGCCGATCGCGGGTTCAAGGCGTGCCTGTTCGACCTCGATCTGCAAGGTGGCAACGCCGCGACGCATCTGGGGATCAACCCAGCCTTGACCGTCAGCGAATTGCTCGACGCCGGCAAGCGGCTCGACCCGGCGGTGCTGACCTCGGTCGCCGCCGAACATGCCTCGGGCCTGCGGGTCGTCGCCGCGCCCACCGACCTGATGCCAACCGACACCGTCGGCACCGACCAGATTTGCGATATCGTCCATCTGGCGACGGCGGAATATCGCACCGTCTTCCTCGACCTGCCGAGCGACTGGACCAATTGGTCGCTCTCGCTGGTCGCGCAGTCGGACGTGGTGTTCCTGATCGTCGAACTGTCGATCGCCAGCCTGCGCCAGGCGCAACGCCAACTCGCCTTGCTGCTCAAGCTCGGCGTGGCGGCCGAGAAGGTTCAGGTCGTGGTCAACCGCGTCGAGAAACGGCTGTTCCAGCAGATCAACCTGAAGGACGCGTCGGACACGATCGGCCGCCAGATCGGGCTCAGCGTCACCAGCGACTTCGCGTTGATGAACACCGCGCTCAATCGCGGCGTGATGATCGGCGACATCAAGTCGAAAAGCGCGGTAACCCGCGACCTCAACAAGCTGCTCGACGCGATCGACATGCTGCTCGAGCGCGGCTGATGAGTGCCTGGCAGATCAGACGCGCCGGCGAACGCGCTGCCTCCGGGCAAGCCGAAACCGTGCCCGACAAGGACGTCCAGTCGCAAGCCGAGGCCGATCGCCACACCGCGCTCAAGGTGGAATTGCACCAGCGCCTGCTCGACCTGATCAACCTGTCGGCGCTGGAGACCATGTCGCGCGAGCAGATCCACGCCGAGATCGGCGAGATCGTCCACGAACAATTGTCGCTGCAGAAACACGCGCTCAACCTGGCCGAGCGCAAGCGGCTGGTCAGCGACGTGCTCGACGAACTGCTCGGGCTCGGCCCGCTTGAGCCATTGCTCAAGGATGAGAGCATCACCGACATCCTGGTCAACGGCTTCGACTCGGTGTTCGTCGAGCGCCACGGCAAGCTCGAGCCGTCGTCGATCCGCTTCAAGGACGAGCGCCATCTGTTGCGCATCATCCAGAAGATCGTTTCCGCGGTCGGGCGCCGGGTCGACGAGGCGTCACCTTATGTCGATGCGCGACTGGCCGACGGCTCGCGCGTCAACGCGATCATCCCGCCGCTCGCGGTCGACGGGTCGCTGCTCTCGATCCGCAAGTTCGCGCGGGTGCCGATCGATATGGATCGACTGATTTCCTATGGCAGCGTGCCGCGGTCGGTCGCGCAGGTGCTCGAAGCGATCGTCGAGGCGCGGCGCAACATCCTGATCTCGGGCGGCACCGGATCGGGCAAGACCACGCTGCTCAACGCGATGTCGGCCTATATCGACAATTCCGAGCGGATCGTGACGATCGAGGATTCGGCCGAACTCCAGCTGCAGCAAGCGCATATCGCGCGGCTGGAAACGCGGCCGGCCAATATCGAGGGTAATGGCGAAGTCACCCAGCGTGACCTGCTCAAGAACGCGCTGCGCATGCGGCCCGACCGCATCATCGTCGGCGAAGTCCGCGCCGGCGAGGCGTTCGACATGCTGCAGGCGATGAACACCGGCCATGACGGGTCGATGACCACGGTCCACGCCAATACCGCGCGCGATGCCCTGTCGCGGCTCGAACAGATGATCGGGATGAGCGGGATCGACATCGCCCCACGCTCGGCGCGCGCGCAGATCGCCTCGGCGATCAACGTCGTCATCCAGGTCGGCCGATTGTCCGACGGCAAGCGCCGCCTGATGAGCCTGTCCGAACTGATCGGCATGGAAGGCGAGGTCGTCACCATGCAGGAGATTTTCCGCTTCCGCCTGACCGGCCGCGACGAGCATGGCACGGTGCTCGGGCGGTTCGAAGCGAGCGGCATCCGTCCGCATTTCATGCAGGAGCTGGAGGATCGCGGCATCAAGCTGCCGGCCGATATCTTCAATCCCAGCGCGGCGCTCGACTGATGTCCTCCGACGTCATCCGGCTGCTCGTCCTCGCGCTCGTCTTCGCGGCGGTCGTGCTCGGCATCGAGGGCGGCATGCGCTGGTATCGCACCAATCGCGGCGGCGCGATGGCGGTCAACAAACGCCTGCGCCTGATCGCCAGCGGGTTCGACCGGCCCGAAGTCCTCGCGCGCCTGCGCCGCGACACTTGGGGCGACGCGATCCGCTTGCCCGGCTTCCTGGCCGGCCCGGGGAAGAAGCTCGATACGACGCTCCGCACCGCCGGGTTCGGCCTGTCGCCGGGACGCACCTTCATGCTGATGCTGCTGATCGTCGCGGTGTTGTTCATGCTGACGATATTCGGCGCCGTCATCTTCGGTTTCCGGATCGGCCTGGGCACGGTGCTGATGGCGGCATGCTTCGCCACCGCGGCGGGCATGGTGCTGCCGCTGATGCTGATCGCGCAGCGCGCCGAACGCCGCCGCAAGAAGATGGCCGAGCAATTCCCCGTCGCGCTCGACATCTTCGTGCGCGGGCTGCGCGCCGGGCACCCGGTGGCGTCCGCGCTCGATCTCCTCACCCAGGAAATGACCGACCCGATCGGCAGCGAGTTCGGCATCGTCACCGACGAAGTCGCTTATGGCGCGGAATTGCGCGACGCGCTGCAGAACATGGCCGATCGCTGCGATCTCGACGATCTGCGCATGTTCGTCGTGTCCTTGTCGGTGCAGAACGAGACCGGCGGCAATCTCGCCGAAATCCTCGAAAACCTGTCCCAGGTCATCCGCGAGCGCGCCAGCATGGTGCTGATGGTCCGCGCGCTCAGCTCGGAAGGCCGCATGACCGGGACGATCCTGACTGCGTTGCCGGTCATGGCGTTCGTCGCCTTGTTCCTGCTCAACCCGCCTTTCTACCTTCAGGTGGCGGGCGATCCCGCTTTCTCTATCGGCTTCGGCTGTCTGATCGGGCTCTATCTGATCGGATTTTTCATCATCCGCCGTCTCATCAACATCAAGGTCTAGCGCGATGTGGGAAACCGTCATCCAGCAATTTCCGCGCTATGCGATCCTCGCCGGCCTGTTCGCCGTGGTCGTGATGATCGTGCTTGGCGTGTCGACCGTCGTCACCGGGCGCGCCGCCGTGCGTCGCCGGCTCGCCGAAGCGGCAGCGGCGGGGCAGACCGGGGGGCATGTCGCGACCTTGCGCGATTCGGGACGCGCCGATGCGTGGAGCCGGATCGTCGGCGCGATCGAGAAACGCGGGGTGTCGCTGCTCGACACCAACAATGCGACGCTGACCGCACGGCTGGCGGCAGCGGGCTATACCTCGCCCCAGGCGCCGCGCGTGTTCACGCTTGCGCGGCTGGCGTTGACGCTCGGCCTGCCGTTGATCCTGGTAGCGGCGACCGTCTTTCGCGGCGAGGCGCCGTCGCTGCTCAAGCTTTATCTGTTCGGCGCGGCGCTCGCGGTGCTCGGACTCTATTTGCCCAATCTCTGGGTATCGGCGCGCGCATCGCGGCGCCAGGAGCAGATCGTCAACGGCTTTCCCGATGCGCTCGACCTGATGCTGGTCTGCGTCGAGGCCGGGCTCGGCATGGAAGCGGCGTTCGATCGCGTCGGGCGCGAAATGGCACGGTCGCATCCGCTGGTCGCCAATCTACTCGCGACCACGGTGCTCGAACTGCGCGCCGGGCGCGGCCGCGAGGAAGCGCTGCGCCGGATGGGCGATCGCGCCGCGGTCGACCAGATCCGGTCGTTCACCACCTTGCTGATCCAGTCGAACAAGCTGGGCTCGAGCATCGGCCAGACGTTGCGCATCTATGCCGGCGAAATGCGCGAGCGCCGCAAGATGCTGGCACAGGAAAAGGCGCATCGTCTGCCGGTGCTGATCTCGATCCCGCTCGTCGCCTGCATGTTGCCGGTGATGATCGGCGTGCTGATGCTGCCGGCTGCGATCCGCGTCGTTCGCCAGCTTCTGCCGATGATGGGAGGATGACGGAATGAAGCGCAATCTCGCCTCGCGTGCCGCGCTGATCGGCCTGTTGGTCGCCACCAGCGGATGCACGAGCTCGGCCAAGCGAACCGCGCTGCCCGAGGGAACGCGGTTCACCGCCGCGACCGACGCCTCGTCGATCGCCGCCGCGCGGCTGCTCGCTGACGGCAATTACGGGTTGGCGATCGAAATGTATCGCCGCATCCTGGTCGCGACTCCCGACGATGCGACAGCGGTCGAGGGGCTCGCGCTCTGTTATGACCATTTGCGCCGCTACGATCTGAGCGACGTCTATTTCCAGAAGGCACTGGCACTGGCACCGCGCAACGACGCTTTCTACCGCGCTTATGCCGCGTCGCTGACCGCGCAGGGCCGCAATGACGCCGCGGCGTTGCTCGACCTGGATATGCGCACCATGCTGGCCTCCGCATCCGTTACGCCTGCTGCCGCACCGATGCCAACCCAGCCTGTGGCGCCGCCGCCGCCAATAGCCGCCCCTGCGCTGGCGAGCGCTGCCGCGGTGCCGGTCGCGCCGGCCCCCGTCATTGCCGCCGGCCCGCGCCTCGAACAACTCGCCCCGGGGGTCGTTCATCTGATCCTGCCGCCAGCGCGCAGCGTCGGTAAGGGAGCGATCCTCGCCTCTTCGCCCGCGTCGGCGCCGGCGGCGGTGCCCACAGCCTCGCGGGTAGCGTCTCCGAAGCCGATGGCCACGCCGCTGGCGCCAGGCGCGCTACGCAACACGATGGTGGTCAATGCCGCTGGGCGCAAAGGCATTGCCGGGCGCGTCCAATCCTATCTTGCCGGGCGCGGCTGGCGCCCACTCGATCGCGGCGACAGCGGCATGCGGATCGCGGTCAGCCGTATCCTCTATCCGCCGTCGGGCGAGGCGACCGCGCGCCGGCTGGCGCGCGCGGTGCCGTTCCCGACCCGGCTGTACGCCACCAGCCAGGCCAACCGGATCCAATTGCTGGTCGGCGGTAACGCGCTGCGGTTCGCCACCAAGCCTACCGGTGGACGACGGTGATCCTCGCCGTCCGGCTGCTATCGCTGGCGGCCCTGTTTGCTTGTGGCACAGCGTCGGCGGCGCCGCCGGACGATCTCGTTTTAGTCGATGCCGCGATCCGGGGCGGGCGGCTGGTCCAGGCGCAGACGATGCTCGATCTGTTGCCCGACGCCCAATCCGGCACGTTCGATGTCGCGGTGCTCCGCGCGCAGCTGAGGCTGGCGCGAGGCCAATATGCCGAAGCCGAGCGTGCGTTCGGCAAGCTGGCAGCAACGCCCAGCGACGATTGCCGCGTGGTCGCCGGGCTCGGCAGCGCGGCCGCGGCGATGCGGCATACCGAGGTCGCCCTCGCCCGGTTGCAGGATGCGACCACGCGCTGCCCGGCCAACTGGCGGCTATGGGCCGATCTCGGCCACGCTTATGATTCCGGCGCGCGGTGGAACGACAGCAAGGCGGCCTATGAGCGGGCGTCGGCACTGGGCGCGCCGCGCGCGTCGCTGCTCAACGACATGGCGATCTCGCTGTTGATGCAACACCGCTATCCCGAAGCCAAAGCCTTGCTGCAACAAGCGCTGGCGGCCGATCCGGATGATCGACGTGTCGCCAACAATCTCGACATCGCCGCCGCATCGATGGGCGAACCGCCGGTGCGCAGACGCGGGGAGGATGCGGCGCGCTGGGCAGAGCGATTGTCCAACGCCGGCTATGCCGCCTCGCTCGCCGGCCGGAGCGACGATGCGCGGGCGTGGCTGACCCAGTCGCTCGCCGCGGCGCCGATCTATCCGGCGGCAACCGCCAATATCCTCTCGTCGCTGGGGCCCCAGAAATGACGTCGCTTCCCAACGTCCTGTTGATCGCTTTGTATCTCGTACTGGCGCTCGCCGCGCTGACCGATGTGTGGAAATTGCGCATCCCGAACATATTCCCGGCCGCGATCATCCTGCTGTTCCCGGTCTGGATGTACAGCTGCGGCTGGAACGCGCAGCTGTGGCAGAACGCGCTCGTGTTCGTCGGCACCTTCCTGGGCGGCCTGTTCCTGTTCTCGCGCGGATGGCTCGGCGGCGGCGACGTCAAATTGATGGCCGCGATCGCCTTATGGTTCGACTTCAAGGGCGCGGCGGCGCTCTATCTGTGGATGGGGATTGGCGGCGCGCTGCTCGCCATCGTCTTCATCGTGCTCCGGCGGATGCTTCCGGCCGGGATCGCGCAATCGACCAACGTTGCCAGCCTGAAGGCCCGCGGCCCCATTCCCTATGGCCTGGCGATCTCGGCCGGCGCGATGCTCGCGATCGTCGGGGGCAACATCAATCCGCAGCCAAAGGCCTGGTATCTCGACCCGGCCAGCCTGACCGGCTCACATCGCTTCGGCAGCTAACATCATGATGAGCTGAGCGCGCGAACTGATCCCCAGCTTGCCGTAGATGTGGTGCAGATGGAGCTTGACCGTGCCTTCGGTCAGTCCGCAGCGGCGCGCGATCTCGCGGTTGCGCAGGCCTTCGCCGACCAGCTTGACCAATTCCTCCTGCCGGCGCGTCAGCCCATATTGCGGCAGCACGGGTACCGACTGGCCGGCCATGCTGCGCTTCAACACGCGCTCGATGATGGTCGGGTCGATCCAGGTGTCGCCGCGATTGACCGCTTCGATACAGGTGATCAAATTGCTCGGGTCGTTGTGCTTGAGAACGATGCCGTTGATGCCCAGCTTGACCGCTTCCATCGTCTCGACCGGCTTCAGGCCGACGGTGAGAAAGACGATCGGGATCTGATTGCCCGCGCCACGCAATGTCCGAAGGATGTGCAGGCCGCCGCCATCGGCCATGCTGACGTCGAGCACCAGCAAGTCGAATACGCCATGCGCGACGCGGTCGATCGCATCGACCGACGTTCGGGCGGTGTCCTGGACAACATGGCCGTTGGTCTCGAGAAACTGGCGCAGCCCCTCGAGAAAGATCGGGTGATCGTCAACCAGCAGCAGTTTCGACATGGACACCAGCCTTTAGTGGAATTCTGAGCGACAATAGCACACCGCGCTCCATCGGATCGGTATAAGCGCGCCCGTTGAGGGCTTTCACGCGCTTGGTCAGCGAATGCGACAAGACGCCTTCGACGTCGGCGCCATCGGCGCTGGTGTCGATGACCGTCGCGCCGTCGCTCCTGATCGCGACGAACACCGCCTCGTCGCGCAGCGCCGCGGCCACTTTGACCACGGACGCATGTGCGTGCTGCACCGCGTTCGAGACGGCTTCACGCACCAGGAACTCGACTTCGAGCGCAATGTCGGGAGAGACGGGCAGCACCGCGGGCTCGGCCTGGACCGAACAGTCGATGCCCCATTGCCGCGACAGCAATTCGGCGCGCTGCGCCAGATGGCTGGCGAGGTCGATCCGCTCGCTGACCGGCTGGGCGCTGTCGTTGATCAGTTCGCGCAGGCACGCCTGTTCGGCGGCGATGATCGACTCCAGGCCCTTCAGTCGCTCCTGCCGCTTGGCGACCGGCATGTCGGTTTCCTTCATCAGGACCGCGACCTGCATCCTGAGCCCGGCGAGCGTCTGCAACACGCTGTCATGCATGTCGCGACTGATCTCCAGCCGCGCATTGGCAAAGGCGTTCTCGCGCCACGCCTCGAACATCTGGTAGCGGTCGAGCGTCGCGCTGACCGCATGGCCGGCGCTGACGACCTGACCCAGCAGCACCTCCGACACGCGCGGCAATCCGATCAGATAGACATAGCCGTCCATCGCGTTCGCCGCGATCGGCATCGCTGCGACGATCGTCGCGCCGTCGACCAGCTCGTCCGGCAGGAAACCGGGCTCGATCGTGCGAACGACCGGATCGCGCGCGACCTCGCTGTTGACCATCGCCTTGCCGGTCCGCGCCTCCCACAGATAGGCTTCGTCCCAGCCGGTCGGCAGCAGCATGCGGTCGGCGATCGCGGACGGCGGATCGATCCGCGACAGCGCGCCGTCCGCGAAACGATAGAAATGGCGGTCGTCATCCTCCCCGCCCCGCCAGCAGATCAGGATCCTCGACACCTGGAACCGGCTCGCCAGCCGCGCCGCGATCTCCTCGATCGGCATCGACCGCGCGCGCATGCCCGTAGCCAGCAACTCGCCGTTCCAGCGGTCGCTCGATGTCGCATCGGTCTGCCGCATCTTCCCCACCAGCGCGGCGGCGGCAATGAAGGTCAGCACCGTGAATTGCAGCATCCGCTGCCCGTCACTGATATGGGGCAAGGCCGGCAACAAAGCCGCAGCCCGATTATGGAGAAGAATGACGAGCGAGAAGATCAGATATTCGATCGCGACGCTGGCAATGCTCGACTGAATCCGCTTGGCGACCAGCAGGAAAACGATGAACGGCAGATAGAGAATGGTGACGGTCGGATAGAAGATCAGCACGCCGAGGCCGATCGCCTCATCGGCAACGGATCCGATACGGCGTATCAACCACGTGACTTTCCAGGACACCAATCTCACGACCAGCGCCGCAACCGCGAGCAGCAGATAGGCGATGAAGCACCAGCGGACGGCCCGATCGAGCGCCGGAATCGGGAACGGGATCGCCATGACGATACCCAAGGCGATCGTCGCGAGCAGCGTGCGGCCGGCGGCGACGACGTCATGCGCCACCGAATAACCGAGATCGCGCCGCAGCGCCTCTCTAAGACCGTTTGCAAACTCGCCCGTCAATCGCCCTCCCCCCGCAGCGATGTTACACCATCGACACACTAATGTCAGATGATCTCGTAGCGCCGATTGTCCCAAGAAATGCACCGCCAGCTGCAAACGCAGGTCGTCGATAGGGGACGAAAAGCGCCTTTCGCCCCCTGGCATCGCCAGTCAATTCGCAATTCTACGTATCGAAGCCCCGCCCCCAACGCCGCGCGCGATGAACGCGGGCGGCCGGGTCAACAATCTATATCGCCGAACACGGACGACGAGCGGGAAGCGAGTGCCGCTTGGCGGCGAGCATGACCGCGACCAATCCGATCGCCGACGTCACCGCTCCGGCCAGCGCGACGGCCGGGTAGCCCCATCCGGCGGCAATCACGCCGCCGCCCAAAGCGGCGCCAAAGGCATTGCCGAGATTGAACGCGCCGATATTGACCGAGGACGCGAGGTTCGGAGCGTCCGCGGCCGCCGCCATCACGCGCACCTGCAGCGGCGGCACGAGGGCGAAGCTCGCCACGCCCCAGGCAAAGACCAGGATCGCGGTCGGGGCGGCATAAGACATCGTCAAGGCGAACGCGATCAAGATCGCCGACAGCGACGCCAGGGTAACGATCAGCGTGCGGTCGACGTGCCGGTCCGCGAATTTGCCTCCCGCCCAATTGCCGACGGTGAGTCCTAAGCCATAGGTCACCAGCATCGCGGTGACGAAGCCGAGCGAGGCATGGGTCGCGTCGCGCAGGATCGGGGCGATATAAGTGAAGACGGTGAACATCGCGCTCGATCCGATCACGGTGAGCGCGAGCGCGCCCAGCACCTTGCCGCGCATCAACACGCGCAGCTCGGCGATGGCATTGCCGCCTTCCGGTGCCGGCAGGGCCGGCAGCGTCAACCGCAGCGAAACGATGGTGGCCACACCCAAGGCGGCGATGCCCCAGAACGAGGCGCGCCAGCCGAGATGCTCGCCCGCCCAGGTCGCGAGCGGCACGCCGACGACATTGGCGATGGTCAGCCCCATGAACATCGCGGCGACCGCGCTGGCCCTCCGCTGCGGCGGCACAAGCCCAGCCGCGACGATCGACCCGACGCCGAAAAAGGCGCCGTGGTTGAACGAGGTCAGGATCCGCGCCGCCAACAACAGCGCATAACTATGCGAAACCGCCGCCAGCACATTGCCCAGCGTGAAGATGGCGGCGAGCCCGATCAGCAGCGCCCGGCGCGGCACGCGGCCGGTGGTCAGCGTCATCAGCGGCGCCCCGATCATCACGCCCAGTGCATAGCCGCTGATGAGCAGGCCGGCGGCCGGAATCGAGACGCCAAGATCTTTCGCGATCACCGGGAGCAGCCCCATCGGGGCGAACTCGGTCACCCCGATGCCGAAGGCGCCGACCGACAAGGCCAAAAGGCCGGGATTGAACTTCATTGCCGCCTCCTCTCAGACCAGCGCCGGATTGAGGCGGGCAAAGCCCTCCTGCTGGCGGTAAGGCGTGTGCGGATAAGGTGGGAGCACATCGCTTGCCGCATCGAGCCTTGCGACCTGTTCGGGCGTAAGCGACCAGCCGACAGCGCCAAGATTGTCGCGCAATTGCTCCTCGTTGCGCGCGCCGATGATCACCGACGAGACGGTCGGGCGTCGCAGCAGCCAATTGATCGCGATCTGGGGCACGGTCCTGCCAGTCTCGGCCGCCACCGCCTCGAGCGCGTCGATGACACGATAGAGCTGCTCGGTTTCGACGGGCGGCGCGAATTGTTCGGTGTCGTGCAGCCGGCTTCCCGCCGGTACCGGACGATCCCGCCCGATCTTCCCGGTCAGCCGCCCCCACCCAAGTGGGCTCCAGACCAGCGCGCCAAGCCCCTGATCGGCGGCGAGCGGCATCAACTCGGATTCGTAGGCGCGGCCAATCAACGAATAATAGACCTGGTGCGCGACGAGACGAGGCCAGCCGTAGCGATCGGCGATCGCCTGCGCCTTCATGATCTGCCAGCCGGGATAGTTGGAAACGCCGGCATAACGGATCTTGCCCGTAGCGATTAGCAGATCGAGCGTGCCCATGACTTCCTCGGCGGGTGTCGAGGCATCGAAGGCATGGAGCTGGAGCAGATCGATATAGTCGGTGCCCAGCCGCCGCAACGCGTCCTCGACCGCGCGGATCAGCCGGGCCCGGGACGCGCCCCAATCCTGTGGTCCATCTCCCATCGGCAGGCCGGTCTTGGTCGAGATCAGCACGCTATCGCGGCGGTCGCGGATCGCAGCGCCGAGAATCTCCTCGGAGGCGCCGTTGGAATAGACGTCCGCCGTGTCGAACAACGTGACGCCGGCGTCCAGGCACAGGTCGACCAGCCGCCGCGCCTCGGCGACATCGCTCGTTCCCCAGGCGCTGAACAGCGGCCCGTGACCGCCGAACGTTCCGGTGCCGAAACTCAGCGCCGGTACCCGCAAACCCGATGACCCCAATTGCCGATATTCCATCATCTGCTCATCCCTTGCTCGTTCGGCGCATAGATGGACGTCGAGCCTTTACCCGTGTACCCGCAGTCGACGCGAAAGATTATTGCATTGGACGCAAAGATGGCGAGCGGAACCGATCGGGCGCGCGAGATGGCGCTGTTCATGGCGGTGATCGACAATGGCAGTTTTTCGGCGGCGGGCCGCCTCCTCGACCTCAGTCCATCGGCGGTCGCGCGTGGGATCGACCGGATCGAGGCGCGGCTCGGCATACGCTTGCTGCTGCGCTCGACCCGCACGCTGGCGCTGACCGCGGAAGGCCAATCCTATCTCCAGGCGGCGCGGCGCATCCTTGCCGATCTGGACGATGCCGAGCAGCAGATCGCCGACCAGGGCGCGCCACGCGGCCGGCTGAGCGTCAGCGCGGCGTTCGCCCATGGGCGGCTCTGCGTGGTGCCGCTCTTGGGCAAGTTCGCCGCCTCCTATCCGCATATCCTGGTCGATATCGCGCTGACCGACACGCTGGTCGATGTCGCAGCAGGCCAGGCCGATGTCGCGATCCGCTTCGGTCCGCTGCCCGACAGCACGCTCACGGCCCGCAAGCTCGGCGAGACCCGCCGGGTCATCGTGGCATCGCCTAATTATCTCGCCAAACATGGCACACCGCGCGAGCCCGAAGAGCTGCACCAGCATAATTGCCTGAACTTCAATTTCCGGCGCGCCGAACCGATCTGGCCATTCCGCCGCGACGAGAGCGATTTCTCGCTCTGCGTGAAGGGCAATATCGAAGCGAATAATGGCGAGACGCTGGGCCAGCTCGCCGCGATCGGCATCGGCATAGCGCGCGTCGGCGCCTTCAGCGTCGCCGAGGAGATCGCCAGCGGCCAACTCGTCCCGATCCTGGAGGAGTTCAATCCCGGCGATGTCGAGCAGATTCACGCCGTATTCGTGGGCGGCGTCAGTACCCCGGCGCGGATACGGGTCTTTGTCGACTTTCTGGCCGAAAATTTGCGGTGAGATCGCCCCATCTCGATGACCAACGAGTCCTTTCGGAACCACGCAGCCAGTTTCGAGCTTTTAGCCCGATCCCGAGGAGAAGATCATGATCGTTCAGCGTCAAGTCCACGCACTATCGACGCCCGGCGACGTCGCGCCGCTTTCCAGAGGCGTTGAAAAGGCGTGACGGAGTGACATCGACCAGGAAAGCGCCCTGGTGGGAAAGCGGCGTCATCTATCAGGTCTATCCACGCTCGTTCCAGGACAGCAACGGCGACGGGGTCGGCGATCTGCGCGGGATCGAGCAGCGGCTCGATTATATCGCGGCGTTGGGCGTCGACGCGATCTGGCTGTCGCCGATCTTCCCGTCGCCGATGATCGATTTCGGCTATGACGTCGCCGATTATTGCGGCGTCGATCCCTTGTTCGGGACGCTGGACGATTTCGACCGGCTGCTGAAGGCGGCGCATGCGCTCGGCCTCCGACTGTTGCTCGATTTCGTCCCCAATCACAGTTCGGACCAGCATCCCTGGTTCGTCGAGAGCCGGCGGTCGCGCGACAATCCCAAGCGCGACTGGTACATCTGGCGCGATCCGGCACCGGGCGGCGGCCCGCCCAACAACTGGATCAGCGACATGGGCGGGTCGGCCTGGCAATGGGACGAGGCGACCGGGCAATATTATCTGCACGCTTTCCTGAAGGAGCAGCCCGACCTCAACTGGCGCAACCCTGCCGTGCGCGAGGCGATGACCGACGTGCTGCGTTTCTGGTTCGAGCGCGGCGTCGACGGATTCCGGATCGACGTGCTGTGGCACATGGTCAAGGCGGAAGGGCTACCCGACAATCCGCTCAACCCGCATTACCGGGCCGAACTGGGCGAAAAGCTCAAGCTGCTCCAGATCCATTCGACCAACCAGCCCGAGGTCCACGACATTGCCGCGGCGTTCCGCGCGCTGGCGGACAGTTATGGCGACCGCCTGCTGGTCGGCGAGATCTGCCTGCCGGTCGAAACGCTGATGCATTATTACGGCCGCGGCGCGCCGGGAGTGCACCTTCCGTTCAATTTCCAGCTGCTCGACGCGCCGTGGCACGCGCAATCGCTTGCCGCGATGATCGGCGCCTATGAAGCGGCGTTGCCCGACGGCGCCTGGCCGAACTGGGTGATCGGCAGCCATGACGCCCCGCGCATCGCGGCGCGGCTGGGCGAGGCGCAGGCGCGCGTCGCGGCGATGCTGTTGCTGACGCTGCGTGGCACGCCGACTCTGTACCAGGGCGACGAGCTCGGGATTGGCAAGGTCGATATCCCGCTGGACCGCATCCGCGATCCCCAGGATTTGAGGCAACCGGGCATGGGCTTGGGCCGCGACCGCTCGCGCACGCCGATGCCCTGGGACGGATCGGCCAATGCCGGGTTCAGTACCACCGAGCCGTGGCTGCCGCTCAACGGCGACTGGCCGCTCCGTAACGTCCAGGTCCAGCAGCAGGATAGCGGATCGATGCTGTCGCTCTATCGCCAGTTGCTGCGCTGCCGGCGGGAGTCGTCGGCACTGGCGCTCGGCGCGTTCGAACTGATCGCGGCGGACGGCGATCTGCTGGTCTATGACCGGTTCGACGATCGCGAGCGCGTGCGGGTGGCGCTCAACCTCGCCGCCAATGCGATCAAATTGCCGTTCGACTTCGACCCCGCCGCCCACTTGCTCGTCGGCACGCACCCGCGCGAGAGCCTGGGCGACATGCTGCGCCCGAACGAGGCCATGGCCTTTCGCCTGAACGGGCCTGCCGCGTCATGAAGATCGCGATGCTGGCACCGATCGCCTGGCGCACCCCGCCGCGGCACTACGGACCATGGGAGTTGGTGACCAGCCTGTTGACCGAGGCGCTGGTCGCGCGAGGCGTCGACGTCACGCTGTTCGCGACTTTGGACAGCATCACCTCGGCCAAACTCGACGGCATCGTCCCCGCGCCTTATTCGGAGGACCCGACGATCGACGCGAAGGTGTGGGAATATCGCCATCTCTCCCACCTGTTCGCGCAGGCCGACCGCTTCGACCTGATCCACAATCAGGCGGATTTCCCAGCCCATGCCTTCGCACCGCTGGTGCGCACGCCGATGGTGACGACGATCCACGGTTTCTCGTCCGAACGCATCCTGCCGATGTATCAGCCGTTCCAGGATCGCGTTCACTACGTCGCGATCAGCGAGGCGGACCGGCATCCCTCGCTGCGCTACGCCGCCACCATCCATCACGGCATCGCGCTGGAGGAATTTCCGTTCGAGCCGGACGGCGACGATGGCCTGTTGTTCTTCGGCCGCATCCATCCCGATAAGGGCGCGAAGGAAGCCATCGCCGCCGCCCGCCGCAGCGGCCACCGGCTCGATATGTACGGCATCGTCCAGGACCAGGCCTATTTCGACGCCGCGGTCGCCCCCGAACTCGACGATCATATCCGATATCACGGCCCGGTCGGCGGCGCCGATCGCGCGCGCGCACTTGGCAAGGCGCGCGCGCTCCTTCACCTGATCAATTTCGACGAGCCGTTCGGCCTGTCGGTGGTCGAGGCGATGGCCTGCGGCACGCCCGTCATCGCCACGCGGCGCGGATCGATGAGCGAGCTGATCGAGCATGATAGGACCGGTTTTCTGGTCGATGATGCGGAGGGCGCGGTTCGCGCGATCGCCCGTATCGATGAGTTGGGCCGGGCCGTCGTCCGGCAACGCGCGATCGAACGCTTTTCGGTCGACCGCATGGCCGACGAGTACATCGCGCTCTATCGCTCGGTGCTGCAGCATGCAGACGTCCGCAACGGCTAACCGACGCGCTGCCCGCAATCGACTGCTAGACGAAACAACATTTCCAAGGGATCCAGAAGGCGCCATCGCGACGGCGCGCTTGTCAGTCTCCGACAAGCCTGATAAGCGCCCCGCCTTGCCGTGCCGGAAGGCGCGTGCGGGCCGCCTTAGCTCAGCTGGTAGAGCATCGCATTCGTAATGCGGGGGTCACAGGTTCGAGTCCTGTAGGCGGCACCAGTACATATGGGGAGCACCCCTGTATAACCGCGGAAAACCTGCGGTAACTGCCTCGGTGGCCCCACGAAATCTCATTATGTTCCGCCGTGGCCCACTAAAAAGGGGCCACGAATCGTGGGGCCACGAGCAGTCCAGGAGGCGTGGTCCCATGCTTACCGTTGTGCAGATCGGGCGCTTGAACCGAGATCGCGCCCTTATAAGGCTTTTGATTCTGACGGCCTCTTTTTGCTGGTTCAGCCGTCAGGCTCATTGCTCTGGCGCTTTCGCGGCGCTTCATGACCCAGGCGCGCGTGTCAGTTCTCCCCGGGGCTGACCTTCTGCCGGCAGCGTGACCGAAGGCCAGCTTTCAGGATCTCAGGGATCCGCTGTGGATGTCCGAAAATGGGCGCATAGCCGTCACAAGTCGTGCCGCATCGCTTCAGAAAATCTCAGGTGCCGTGTGGGAAAAAATGTGGGGCAGCAGATAGCAAGCCTCTAAATTTCTGTTCTAGATAAAGTCGTTAGAGCGGAATCTGGCATTCCTCCCGCTCTGCCACAGCCATTGAAATTACTAGGCAACCCGCGAAATCCGAGCGCCTTTCCGCCCTCGGCCAAGTGCTTGAAAGACCTAGGCATGGGCCTCCGCCGATAATGTTTTTGCCGCTTCCTCGTCCGAACGGCGGATTGATAACGCCCCCTTATGTCGAACAGTGCGGCGGCTGAAGTCGCACATACGCGAGATAACACGGTTCGCGCTTGTCCGGCAGCGCCGCCAACTATCCCTAGAAATCGCGGCTCACAGTGTCTGACCGTCATCGATCGTGAAGATCGACCCGGTCGTCTGGGCGCTCGCGTCGGAAACGAGGTAAAGGACCATCGGATCGAGCGCCGATTCATCCATCACGCGCCGACGCGCGAACCCATCCAGCAAACTCTGGCCGGCCGACGTTTCCCAGATGGCGTCGTTCATTTCGGTCGCGACATAGCCGGGGCACAGGATGTTGACGTTGATCCCCTTCGCCGCCCAATCCTTGGCGAGCGACCGGCCCATCTGGGCGACCGCGGCCTTGGTCGCGCTGTAGGGCGCGATCCCGGCCGAGGGGTGGTGCGCGGTGATCGAGGAAATGATCACGATCCGGCCATGGCCACGGTCGGGCGCACCCGCCGCGACCATGCGCCGGGCGCCTTCGCGCACCGTCAGGAACACGCCGCGCAAATTGACCGCCACCATCTGATCGAACGCCTCGACGGGAAGGCCGAGCGCGCTGCCCGCGACGTTGAGACCGGCATTGGCGACGACCGTGTCGACCGGTCCGAACCGCGCCGCCGCAGCGTCATAGGCGGCGACGATCGACGCCTCGTCGGTGACGTCGAGCGTCACCGCCAGCGCCTCGCCGCCCGCCGCCGTAATCTCGTCCGCCAGTGATTCGAGCAGCGCCGCGCGGCGCGCACCGATCACGACCTTCGCGCCGCTCGCCGCGAGAATGGCAGCGAAGCGGCGACCAAGCCCGGATGAGGCACCGGTAACGAACGCAACCCGACCGGTGAGGTCGAACGAAAAACCTTTCATCTGTCCCCCTTGCTGGCGCAGCTAGCCTCGGCCGAGCGCCGTTGCGGCGCGCGCGGCCATCGCCTTCTTGTCGAGCTTGCCGGTCGCGCCGACCGCCATTTGCTCGACGATCAACAGATGCTCGGGCCATTTCTTGCGCGAGAGGCCTTCGCGTTCGAGATGGTCGACCATCGTCGCAAACATGAACGGCGCCGCGCCCTGGCGGACCCGGCAGACTGCGCAAGCCTGTTCGCCCAGCTTGGGTTCGGGCACGCCGACCACCGCGACCTCGGCGATCGCCGGGTGGCGCAGCAGCGCGGCCTCGATCTCGGCGGGATCGATGTTGAACCCGCCGCGAATGATCTGGTCCTTGATCCGACCGACCACGGTGACGAATCCCCCCTCGTCGCGGACGATCTCGTCCCCGGTCAGGAAGAAGCCGTCGCGGCTGCGCCGCTCCTGGCCCGACCCGAGTCCCTCGGCATAACCGAGGAACAGCGACGGCCCGCGCACGCCCGCCTGCCCACGCGACCCGCGCGCTAGTGCGACGCCGTCGGCATCGAACGCTTCCTCCTCGGTGCCCGGAAAGGGTACGCCATCCGATCCTTGCCGCCGCGCAAGCGGATCATCGGGGCGCGTTGAGCAATGCCCCATGCATTCGGACATGCCGAACATCCTGAGCGCCTTGAGACCCAGCAGCGTTTCGGCATCGGCGATCAATTCGGCGGTCATCGCGCTGCCCCCGACCGCGGCGGCGCGCAGCGGCAGGGTTCCCAACCACGATCCAGCCTTCGCCGCCTCGACCATCGTATAGAGATGGGTCGGCACCATGATCGCCCAGCCGCAGCCATGCTCGACCGCCCGGCGCATCGCCGCCGCCGGATCCCAGGGATCGACGAACACCAAAGGCCGCCCCTGCGACAAGGCGAAATGCGCAGTGAAGGTAAATCCCGGCGCGCTATCCAGGGGCACAATGCCGAGGATCGAATCCGCCGGTTCCAGTGCCGCGATCGCCGCGCAGGCGCGGGTCGCATAATTGAGCGCGGCGGCGCCATGCATCACCGCCTTTGGCACACCGGTGGACCCCGAGGTAAAACCGATCAGCACGGTGTCGCGATCGCGCGGATCGGCGGTACGCCCCTGGGGTGCGGCTTCGGCGACGATGATCGCGCCGTCGCTACCGATCACGACATGCGCGGCGTGGCCGAGCCGCGCCTCGAGCACCTGGCGGTCCGCCTCGGACAGTTTCGGCGAATAGGGACAGAAGGTCGCTTCGCAAGCCGATGTCGCCAGCGCCGCCGCCAGCGTCTCGGCACGCTTGACGCCGGCGACGAGAACCCGGCTCCCCGCCGTCACGCCAGTCGCGGCCAGGCGCTCCGTGATGTCGAGCGCGAGCCCGTAGAGTTCGCGCCGCGTCCAGCGGCGATCATCGCAATCGATCAGCGCGAGCGCGTCCGGGTCTGCGCCCGCATGGGCCGCGAATTGCGGCCATAATCGCTCACCGGCCCAGGTCAGGCCGTCGGCACGAAACTCAACCAATCGACTGCCCTCCGTCGACGAGGAAGGTCTGGCCAGTGATGAAGCTGCCGGCATCCGATGCCAGCAAGGCGAGCGTACCGCTCACTTCCTCCGGCTTGCCGAACCGCCCAAGTAGGATGCCAGCGCGCGTCTTCTCCTGGATCGCGGGATCGAGCGTCTCGGTCATTCCGGTCTCGATCGATCCCGGCGCGATGGCATTCACACGGATGCCGTGTCCGGCCCATTGCGCCGCGAGGTCGCTGGTCAAATGGACGATCGCCGCCTTGCTGGTGGTGTAGGGCACGACCTGGCCGTCCTCGGGCCGGTACGAGATGAACGCGCCGACCGAGGCAATGTTGACGATCGATCCGCCGCCGTTCGCGATCATGTGCCGAGCGGCGTGCCGGCAGGCGAGGAAGGTGCCGGTGACGTTGATATCTATCACCTTGCGCCAGCCTTTGAGCGGAATGTCCTGCGGCAGTCCCCACCACGAGGCGCCGGCATTGTTGACGAGCAGATCGAGCCCGCCGAACTCGGCGACGACCTTGGCCACCGCCGCTTCGACCGAGTCCTCGTCGGCGATGTCGCACGACAGGCCGATCGCGGGGACGCCGAAACGCTCGGCAATCCCCACCGCGATCGCCGCGCATTCCTCGCCGTTGCGCGAAGCCAGCGCGACCGCGCAGCCGAGGTCGGCAAGCGTCGCCGCCATCGCTTCGGCCAGCGCGCCGCGCCCTCCGGTGATCAGCGCGCGCTTGCCATCGAGGCGGAACGCCGCGGTCGCGAAACCGGGGGCAAGGTCAGCCATCGCCGCCCCCGGCAAGCAGATCAACCTCATCGGTGATCAGGATGATGCGCCGGCCGCCCATGCCCTTGGTCTGCGCGGTCGCCGCCTTCCATTCGGGCGAGGCGAAGGCCGCGTCGAGCGCGGCCTGGTCGGCGAAAGTCAGCACGGCATGCCCGTCCCAGCCCGGCGTTTCGGGACTGTCATAGTCCTTGGTAACCACGCCATGGCGATAGGCGAGCAAGCCGGGCAGCAGCTTCGCCGCATCGGCATGCGGCCCGCGCCACCATTCGGTGAAACGCTCCTGCGGCCAGTCGCCGGGGCGACTGGCGAGCACGACCATGCTGACCGACATCGCCTTAGTTGCCCGTCCAGACTGGCTTGCGCTTTTCGAGGAACGCCGCGACGCCTTCCTTGGCATCGGCCGAATGGTGAACGACGTTGCAGGTCATCGTCTCGAGCGTGATCAGCGTATTGGTATCCGCATCCATGCCGCGATTGAGCGCCATCTTTGTCATCCACATGCAGAACGGGCTCTTGTCGATCAGCGGCGCGCAGAAATCGGCGATCAACTGGTCGAACTCGGCCATCGGCGCGGAGGCGTTGCACAGGCCCCATTCGACCGTTTCGTCGCCGGTCAAGAGCTTGCCGGTCAACATCAGCTCCTTCGACTTGCGCATGCCGATATAGCGCGGGAGGCGATAGATCGGCCCTGCGCCGCCGAACAGCGCGCGGCGGATGTGGAAGTCGCCGATCTTCGCTTCGGACGCCGCCAGCGCGAAATCGCACGAGATCATCAGTTCGAACCCGCCCGCGACGGCATAGCCCTCGACCGCTGCAATGGTCGGCTTACCCATGTTGTAGATCTTGTCATAGGTGCGTGCCGAGTCGATCGCGAGCTGTAGCGAGGTGGTCGATTCGTGCAGCACCGGGCCGACCAGCTGGTCGAGGTCCGCGCCCGAGCAGAAGGTGTTGCCGCGCCCGCGGAACACGACGGCGAGCGCCTTCTTGTCCGCCGCCGCGCGATCCACCGCGACTTCCAGCTCGCGTAGCAATTGCGGACTGACGCAATTGCGTTTGTGCGGGCGGTTGAGCCAGATCGTGCAGATGCCGTTGTCGGCCAGTTCGTACTGGATGACGTCCTTTTCGAGTTCCATGAGTATCTCCTTCGATATTCGAGTGAATTGGGCCCTGGGGTCTATTGGTCGGGAGCGAGCATCGCACCGACGCCCATCCAGGCCGCGATGCCGGCAGCGGGGACGGCGCAGAGCACCGCCTCGGCGATTTCCTGGTCGGTCGCGCCTGCCATGCGCGCGCCGCGGACATGCGTCGCGGCCATCGGACTGTAGCCGGCGGCGAGGATCGCCAGCAGCAGCAGTTCGCCATGTTTGGGCGACAGCGGATTGGCGTCGATGCTGCCGCGACGCATCAGGTAATAAGCGTCGGCCGCAGCCGGACACAGCCGCATCAACTGGGCGAGCGGCACCGGAATCGTGCCGAAATAAGCGAGGAAGTTTGCTTCCGCCTCACCCGGTTCGGCATGCGGCAAGTCCTGCGGCGGCGGTGCGCTGGGGTCATCGAAGACGCTTGCGATCACGTCGGCGAATTCGAGCGCCGCGCCTTCGCCGCGCAAGCTGCTGAGGACGATGAGCCCCGCGGTCGCGTCGCGGACGATCAGCCCGAGCGATGCCCCCCGCGCCAGCTCGCGCCGCGCCAGATCGGGATAGCGGCGGTCGATCGCGGCGACTGAGGCGAACAGCGCCTTGAGCCGTGCCGGCACCGCGCCATCGGTATCGATGACGGCACGGAAACCCGCATAGCCCGCAAGCGTGTACGGCGCATGGCCGCGCAGCAGCGCGACGTCGCCCAATGGCCCAAATGATCTTGGCGTCGTCATCGACCTCTCCCGCCTTAAACTTGTCGACCGACTGGTCGGGCGTCAACCATCACCCCACTGTCCAATTTGACAGCCGACCGGTCGGTCGGGAAATAGTATGGCCGACCGACCGGACGAACGATCCGAGAGAATCGACAGGAGGGATATCCGCGCCATGGCGTTCGAACAGTCGCAGCGATCCAGCGAATGGATGGGCCGCGTCCGCGGATTCATGGACGAGCATATCGTCCCCGCGATCCCCGTCTATCACGCCGAACTGGCGGCGATCGACCGCTGGCGCGACATCCCGCCGGTGTTCGAGTCGCTCAAGGCCAAAGCGAAAGCCGAAGGGTTGTGGAACTTCTTCATGCCCCCATCGGAGCATGACGACGCCTATTTCACCAGCCCGGGACTCACCAATCTCGACTACGCCCCGATCGCCGAATTGATGGGGCGCGTCTCGTTCGCGAGCGAGGTGTTCAACTGCATGGCGCCCGACACGGGCAATTTCGAGGTGCTCCATCGCTACGGCACGCCGGCGCAGAAAGAGCGCTTCATGGTGCCGCTGCGCGACGGCGTCACGCGCTCGGCGTTCCTGATGACCGAACCCGCCGTGGCTTCGTCCGACGCGCGCAACATTCAGACCGAGATACGGCGCGACGGCGGGCATTATGTCATCAACGGCCGCAAATGGTGGTCGTCGGGCGCTGGCCATCCGCGGTGCGACTTCTTCGTGCTGATGGGCAAGACCGATCCCGACGCGCCCGCCTATAACCAGCAATCGATGATCCTGGTGCCGCGCGACACACCCGGCGTCACGCTTGTCCGGCACCTGCCCGTCTTCGGCTACGACCACGCCCCGCACGGCCATTTCGAGGTGCTGCTCGAGGAGGTGCGCGTCCCCGCCGAGAATCTGCTGCTGGGTGAAGGACGCGGGTTCGAGATCGCGCAGGGCCGGCTCGGCCCGGGCCGCATCCACCACACGATGCGCAACATCGCGACGATGGAGGTCGCGCTCGAGAAGATGTGCCGCCGGCTGGTCGACCGCCATGCCTTCGGCAAATCGATCGCCGAACATTCGGTGTGGGAAGAACGGATCGCCCGCGCGCGCTGCGAGATCGAGATGGCGCGGCTGCTTTGCCTCAAGGCGGCGCACATGATGGACACAGTCGGCAACAAGGCGGCGCGCGCCGAAATCGCGATGATCAAGATCGCCGCGCCCCGGATGGCGCAGCGGATCGTCGACGATGCCATTCAGGCACATGGCGGTGGTGGCGTCTCGGACGATTTCGGGCTTGCGGAGCTGTGGGCCAACACTCGCATCGTCCGGCTGACCGACGGTCCCGACGAGGTCCACGAACGTCAGCTCGCGCGAATGGAACTCGACAAATATCGCACCGCAAGGAAGGCGGCATGAACGCGCCCGCCGCACAGATCGGCGCGACCGTCGCCGTGGCGCCGGGTAGCCAGTTCGACGAAGATCGGCTCGCGCGTTACTTGCGCGGTGCCATCCCCGGCCTGACCGGCGACATTGCGGTCCATCAGTTCCAGGGAGGCCAGTCGAACCCGACTTTCCTGCTCGAAACCGTCGCCGGCAAGCTGGTCCTTCGCCGCAAGCCGGCGGGCGTGCTGCTCGCCTCCGCCCATGCTGTCGACCGCGAATACCGCGTCACCCGCGCGTTGTTCGACGCCGGGCTGCCCGTACCCGAGCCGCTGGTACTATGCGAGGACACCGACGTCATCGGCACGATGTTCTACGTCATGCGCCACGTGCCCGGCCGTGCCTTCTGGGATCCGCGCATGCCCGGTTTGTCGCGCGACGAGCGCGCGGCGATCTACGATTCGGCGAACGCCACGCTCGCGGCGCTCCACCGCGTCGACTATGCCGCGATCGGGCTCGGCGATTACGGCAAGCCCGGCAATTATTTCGCGCGCCAAATCTCGCGCTGGTCGCGCCAGTACGACCTATCGCGCACTCGCGACATCCCCGAAATGGACAGACTGATCGCCTGGCTGCCCGGCGCGATTCCCGCTTTGCCCGAGCGCACGACGATCATCCATGGCGACTATTCGTTCCACAATTTGCTGATCCATCCGACCGAGCCGCGCGTGGTGGCGATGATCGACTGGGAATTGTCGACGCTCGGCGATCCCATCGGCGACCTCAGCTATCACATGATGGAATGGACCCGGCCGGAGGGTGTCGATGTGCGCGGCACGCTCGCCGGTGCCGACCTCGATGCGCTCGGCATCCCGAGTCCCGCGGACTATGCCCGTCGCTATCGCGAGCGCACCGGGTTCGACAGTGACCCGACGCACCCATTCTACACTGCCTACAATCTCTTCCGCGTCGCGGCGATCCTCCAGGGGATCGCGGGACGTGCGCGAGAAGGCGTCCAGACTGCGGCGAATGCGAGCGAAATCATCGAGCGCATCGACCCGCTGGCCAAGGCCGCTTGGCGGGCAGCCCTGAAGGCGGGCGCAACCTGAAAACCAAACAAAACGACTTCGGCGAGACCGGGGCGATCACGTAAAGGGAGAGGGAAACGATATGGACAAGCTATTCTGGAGTTCGGCGCTCGGCGCCCTTGCTACCGCCCTGGCGTCGCCCGCCATGGCGCAGGAACAGCCGGCGCTCGCCGCTGCCAACGCGAACGCGAACGCGCCGCAAGCGGCCCCCGGTGAAGCCAAGGCCGCCCGGGACGATCAGACCAACGACGCCGATATCGTCGTGACCGCGCGCCGGCGTTCGGAGCGTCTGATCGACGTGCCCGTGGCTGCCACGGTGATCACCCCGGCACAGATCCGGCAATACGACCTAACGTCGGTCGCCAACATCAAGATTCTGGCACCACAAGTCTCGCTCGACCGCGGCTTCACTGGGTCGGGCACGTCGATCACGATGCGCGGGGTCAGTTCGGCGAGCCTCGACGCCGGGGTCGAGCAATCGGTCCTGCTCGATTTCGACGGCATGGCGATCAGCCGCGGACGCATCCTCAACGACGCCTTGTTCGACATCGAGACGGTCGACGTCCTCAAGGGGCCGCAGGCGTTGTTCTTCGGCAAGAACTCTCCGGGCGGCGTGGTGTCGGTCAAGTCGGCCGATCCGACGTCGACGTTTTCCGGGTTCGTCCGCAGCGGTTATGAATTCAACGCCGATACCGCCTCGATCGAGGCGGCGGTGTCGGGGCCAATCACCGACAAGCTGGGCGCCCGCCTCGCGCTCTTCGCCAGCCAGAGCCAGGGCTATATCCGCAACATGAACAACGGCGTGCCCGATCTGCTGCGCAGCGCCGCGACCGGGAGCATCTTCGTCCCCGCCGCGCAGGGCCGGCTCGGCGCCGAGAAGAAGCTCGCCGGCAGGTTCACCCTTAAATATGAGGACGGCAATTTCGATGCGACCTTCAAGATGCTCGTCAGCCGTTATGAAGGCCAGAGCCTGCAAAGCTTCGACGAAGTCATGGGCTGCCCTGCCGGTCGGGCGCGGCCAGGCACCGGCGCGGCGCTGCTCGATCCGACCGGCGACTGCAAGCTCAATGACCGCTCTTCGCAGGGCTGGCTGTCGCCGACGATCATCAACCTGTGGCCACAGGTGAAGTCGCACGACAATGGCCGCCCCTATTCCAGCGACGATACCTATCTGCCGACGCTGACGCTCAATTACACCGCGGGCAAGATCAAGCTGACCTCGGTCACCGGCTATTACGATTATGCCTATGTCAGCCAGGGCAATGCCGACGGCACCGCTTATTCCCAATTCTGGTCGTACAGCAACGAGAAGAACAAGAGCTTCTACGAAGAACTCCGTGCCGTCTCCTCGTTCGACGGCATGTTCAACATCGCGTTCGGCGGACATTACGAACAGAACAAGCGGACCCTGTACGTCGGTGGCGCGAACGGTCCGTTATTGCCCGACGCGACGACCGGCAAATTTCACGCTTATGACAACGAACAGCATAATGAGAGCACGGCATTTTCCGGGTTCGGACAGCTGATCGTCAAATTCTCCGATTCGCTCGAGCTTGCCGGCGGCGGGCGCTATACGTGGCAGAAGAACAAGCTCAACAGCTTCAGCACCTTCGTGAACTCCAACGCCGTCGGGATTCTGCCGGTGGGCACGGTCATCAACGGCGAAAAGAGCGCGAGCAATTTCTCGCCCGAGGCGACGTTGAGCTGGCATCCGCATCGCAACGTGCTGATCTACGGCGCGTATAAGACCGGGTATCTGGCGGGCGGATACTCGAATCCCGGCATTCTCGCATCGACCGCCACGAAGAATACGTTGAGCTTCGACGCGGAGAAGGTGCGCGGGTTCGAGATCGGGACCAAGGCGTCGCTGTTCAACAACAAGCTGACCACCACGCTCACCGGGTTCAGCTACAAATATACCGGCCTGCCACTGACCTCGCTGCTGGTATTGCCAAACGGAACCCCGGTGTTCGTCACGCAGAATGCCGCCAGTACGTTGACCAAGGGTGTCGAGTTCGAAGCCACCTATCGCCCGATCAAAGGCACCACCTTGCGCACGACGGCGTCCTATAACGATGCCCATTTCCAGTCCTTCCCGATCGCGCAATGCTATGCCGGGCAGACCGCAGCGCTCGGATGCATTCCTGCTGCCGGATCGGTACCGGCCCATCAGGACCTGTCAGGGAAACCGGTCTATCGCGCGCCCGACTGGGTGCTGACCGCCGGGATCGCACAGGACGTCAGTCTGTCGTCCAACTTCAAGATGACGCTCAACGCCGACCTTCGCTACACGGCGGGCTATTATACCGGGCTCAATCTCAACCCGGTGTCGTATCAGCCCAGCTTCACGATCATCAACGCGGGTGCCCGGATCGCCACGGTCGACGACCGCTGGGCCTTGTCGCTGATCGGCCGCAACCTGACCAATAGGCGCTACGGCACGCTGGGCGTCGACAAGCCGGGCGGCGTGGGTGAGGTCTTCACCGTCGCCGGTGAGCCGCGCGCCGTCCTCGTCCAGGTCGAGATGAAGTTCTAGGAAGCGCGACTAGCCGATGACCGACGAAGAGACGATCACATGCGACCTGTTGGTCATCGGCGGCGGCATGGCGGGCATGTCCGCCGCCGGCTGGGCCGCCGAGCGCGGCGCGCGCGTGATCGTCGTCGAGAAGGCAGCGGCGCTGGGCGGGTCGGCGGTGCTGTCGGGCGGGGTGTTCTGGACGGCATCCTCGCGCGAGAAGATCGACCTTTATGGCGGGGGCGATCCGGCACTCGCCCGCGTCGTGTTCGACACTTATCCCGCGGCGGTCGCCTGGCTGCGGCGCCGCGGGATAGACATGTCGCCGCGGATCGACGTGCTTCACGGACAGGGCTACCAGATCGACATTCACGCCCATATCCGCGGCGGCGCCGATCTGGTCGAGCAGCATGGCGGGTTCGTCATCCTCGAGACCGAGACGACGGCACTGCTACGCGACGAGGACGGTCGAGTGACCGGAGCGCGGACTCGGCACGCCGATGGCGAGGTGACCGTCAAATCGGCGGCAACGCTTCTCGCAACCGGTGGCTATCAGGCGTCGCCCGAACTACGCGCGCGCTACATTCATCCCCAGGCCGAGAAGATGCTACTGCGGTCCAATCCGATCAGCGACGGTGCCGGGCTGCGACTCGGCGAGGAAGCGGGCGGCGAGGTCGCGGGGACCAATGCCGGGTTCTACGGCCATCTGGTCAGCGAGCCGCGCGTCTGGGACGACGAGCGGCTCTATGTCGCGCTGTCGCAATATCACAGCGAACATGCGCTGCTGATCAACGAGCGCGGCGAGCGCTTCTGCGACGAGAGCTATGGCGACCACGCCAATACCGCTCACACGGTGCGGCAGCCTGGCGCGCGCGCATTGTGCTTCTGGGATTCGCGCGCGCATGCGGCCTATGCCACCGTCCCGGTCGTCTCGGTCGGCGTCCCGCTCGACAAGATGCAGGTCGCGATCGAGAATGGCGGCAAGGGCATCGTTGCGGAGACGCTCGATGAGGTCGCGGATTTCGCCGCCGCGCAGGGGTTCGACGGCGCCGCGACACGCGCGACGATCGCCGCGTTCAACCATCAGGCCCGCCACGGCTGGGAAGTGATGGACCCGCCTCGGACCGACGATTTCGCCGTACTCGACAAACCGCCTTTCTATGCGCTGATCGTCCACCCGGCGATCACCTTCACCTTCGGCGGGCTGACGATCGATCCCGAGGCGCGCGTGCTACGCAGAGACGGCACGCCCGTCCCCGGGCTGTTCGCGGCGGGCAGCGATGCCGGCGGCGCGTTCGGACGCGGCTATGCGGGTGGGCTCGCGCTTGCCGCCACCTTCGGTATCACCGCCGCGCGCTCCGCGGGCTGGGCATGACGACGATGACAATACTCGATCCGCTCGCGACCGGACGCGCCGGCACCCGGCGCCTCGCGCTGCTCGCCTTGTTCCTGGTCTCCGCGTTCAACTATATCGACCGCACGATCGTCTCGCTGCTGCAGATTCCGATCAAGGCGGACCTGGGGCTGAGCGATGGGCAGCTCGGCGCATTGACGGGGCTCGCCTTCGCGTTGTTCTACGCGACTTTGTCGCTGCCGATCGCGCGGCTCGCCGATCGGCTCGACCGGCGCTGGATCATCGTCGTCTCGCTCGCGATCTGGAGCGCGATGACCGCTTTGTGCGGCCTCGCCACCAGCTTCGCGATGCTGGTCGTGCTGCGCATCGGCGTCGCGATCGGCGAGGCGGGCAGCGTGCCCGCCAGCGTATCGCTGATCGCGGACTATTATCCGCCGCATCGCCGCGCCACCGCGATGTCGACCTGGGGCCTGGCGCTGCCGGCCGGGCTGACGGTCGGCTATGCCGGCGCCGGCTGGCTGGGCGCGGTACTGGGCTGGCGGCTGGCCTTTGCGGTGATCGGCGGCGCGGGGCTGGTGCTCGCGCCGATCGTCCTCGCGATTCTGGCCGAACCGAAACGCGGCAGCGCCGATATCGTTACTGCCGTTCCTCCAGCCCCCGCCCTGCCGATCGGCGCGTCGCTCGGCGTGCTGTGGCGCGCCAGGGGCTTTCGCTACGTCGTCATCGCGGGGATGCTGCACGGATTCTCGCAATATTCGATGATGACGTGGAACGCGCCGTTCTTTTCGCGCACGCACGGCCTGTCGCTCGGCACTGTCGCGGCGCTGATGGCGTTGCTGAGCGGGGGTGCGGGCGCCGTCGGGATGTTCGCCAGCGGCTGGATCACCGACCGGCTCACCAAGCGCGATCCGCGCTGGCGCGTGTGGATCATGGCGTTGGTGGTCGGCATCACGGTGGTCGTCGCGCTGCTGCAATATCTGACGCGGTCGACCCCGATCGCGATCGGCGCGGCAACGATCGCGGCGGCGTCGATGATCGCTTATTACGGCCCGATCCTCGCCGCGACCCAATCCGCCACGCCGCCCAACATGCGGGCGTTCGGCAATGCCGTACTGCTGCTCTGTTTCAATCTGTTCGGCCTCGGCCTGGGGCCGTGGCTGACCGGCTTGCTGAGCGATGTGCTGGCGCCGCTGGCCGGGCAGGACGCACTGCGCTTCGCGCTCGCGATCATGCTGGTTCCCTCGGCGGTCGCGGCGCTGGTTTTCCTCTACGCGGCGCGATTTTTCAGCCAGTCGCAGAATGTTGTCACGGAGTAAGACGGACATGCACGATTTCGAGGGCAGGACCGCGGTCATCACCGGCGCGGGCAGCGGAATCGGCGCCGCCTTGGCTCGCCGCGCGGCGAACGAGGGAATGAACGTCGTCCTGGCGGACATCCAGGAAACACAAGCGCGAGAGATTGCCACGGCAATCGGGGGCGATCGGGCGTTGGCGGTGCGCTGTGACGTATCCGACGAGGCAAGCGTCGCGGCGCTCGCCGACGCCGCTTATGCGCGGTTCGGCACGGTCGACCTGCTCTGCAACAATGCCGGAATCGTGCCCGGCGGACGGCATCGCAAGGTTTGGGAATATGGCCTGGGCGACTGGCAATGGTCGCTCGGGGTCAATCTCTATGGCGTGGTCCATGGAATGCGCGCATTCGTGCCGAGGATGATCGAGGCTGGACGTCCCGGCCATATCCTCAACACCGCATCGGTCGCCGGCGTCGTTAGCGGTTCGGGATCGGCATGCTATGGTGCCGCCAAGCATGCCGTCGTGCGCGCGACCGAGGCGCTCTATGCAGGCCTGAAGGAAATCGGCGCGCCGATCGGGGTGACGATGCTTTGCCCGGGGCTGGTCAAGACGGCGATCTACGACGCCGAGCGCCACCGCCCCGCCGCCTTCGCCGATGGTGACGGCCCGATCCGCGAATCCGCCGAGCTCGAGGCGATGCGCGAGGAACTCTACCGCAACGCCACCACCGCCGAGGAAGCCGCCGATATCGCGTTCGACGCGATCATCGCGGATCGTTTCTATGCCTTCACCACGACCGCCTTCGACCCCGCGATCAGGCAGCGGGCCGACGATATCCTGGCACGCGCCAATCCCAGCTTCGACGACATCGTCGCGATGAGCCGCCGCGACGCGGGTCTCGATCGCGAACCATCGGCCAGCGAACCGCACACGGCATGAGCCGTTTCACCGATCACCTCGTGCTGGTGACCGGCGCCGCGTCAGGCATCGGTCTGGCGGCCGCGCGGCGTTTCCTGGCGGAAGGCGGGCAAGTCTATCTCGCCGATCGCGATGCCGACCAGCTCGCCGAGGCGGTTGCCGGGCTGCCTTCCGCTGACCGGCTTCACGCCATAACCTTCGACGCGACCGACGAAGCGGCCTGGACGGCGCTGGCGAAACGCATCGCGCACGAAGCCGGCCGGCTGGACGTGCTGGTCAACAATGTCGGCAATGCTGTCGTTCGCCCGATCGCCGAAACCAGCCTGGCGCAGTGGCGCGACACCATGGCGATCAATCTCGACAGCGTCTTTCTCGGCACGCGTGCGATGCTGCCGCTGCTGGCCGCGTCCGGGCATGGCGCGATCGTCAACCTGTCTTCGGTTCGCGGCATCATCGGCGGCGTCGATATCGCCGGCTATTGCGCGGCGAAGGGTGGCGTGCGGATGTTCACCAAGGCAACCGCGCTCGAATGCACGGCGCTGAGCAATGGGGTCCGCGCCAATTCGGTCCATCCGGGGCTGATCGAGACTCCGCTCGCGGCAGCGGTGTTCGCCGACCCCGAAAAAGCCGCGCAACGCCTCGCCAATATTCCGCTCGGCCGGATGGGACGGGCAGACGAGATCGCCGACGCGATCCTGTTCCTGGCGAGTTCGGAGTCCAGCTACATGACTGGTGCCGAGTTGGTGATCGACGGCGGCACGATCGTGCAATGACGTCGACCGGCGGCCCGCCATTTCCGCGCCTGTTCTCCCCAGTCGAGATCGGTCCGGTCACGCTCCGCAACCGTATCGTCATGCTGCCGCACGGCACTTCGATGGTCGTGGACGGCGCCCCTACCGACGACGACATCGCCTATTACGAAGACCGCGCGCGATCGGGCGTGGGGCTGATGATCACGGGGGCGGCGGTGGTCTCGCCCGACACCGCGCGGCGCGGACGCAAGCTGATCGAGGCCTATAACGACCAGGTCCTGCCCGCGCTCGCACGGCGCGCGGCGGCGGTTCGCGCGCAGGGCGCGGCGATCGTCGGCCAGATCATCCATCTGGGCCGCGAATCGATCGGCATGGAAAGCGATCATCCGTTGCTTGCGCCAAGCCCGATCCGCTCGCCGCGCGATCCCTTCCCGCCGCACGAGATGGACGACGCCGACATCCGCCGGATTATTGCCGACTTCGCCCGATCCGCGGCCAATCTGAAGGCGACCGGGCATGACGGCGTCGAGATCCACGGCGCGCACGGCTATCTCGTCGGCCAGTTCCTGTCGCCCGCCACCAATCACCGCGACGATGGCTGGGGCGGCGACCCGGTGCGCCGGATGCGCTTCCTGTTCGAACTGATCGACGCGATCCGTACCGCCTGCGGCGACGACTTCTTGCTCGGGCTGCGCCTCAGCGCCGACGAGGAACTCGCCAACGGCCTCGAACTGTCCGACACCAGGCGCATCGTCGAGGCGATCGCGCGCGATCATCCCGTCGATTACCTCAGCGTCACCCAAGGCACGCGCGGCGCCTATGTGAAGGACGTGACCCAGCCCGAGGCTACCGCGGCGCGCGCCGCCGGCGTGCTGCGAGATGCGTCCGGACTGGTGACGATCGTCGGCCAGCGCTTCACGTCGCCGGCACTCGCCGAAAAGGCGCTGGCCGACGGGCAAGCCGACGCCGTCGGCTTCGCACGCGCTTTCGTCGCGGACGGCGATTGGGTGGCCAAAGCGGCGCGCGGCGAAGCCAACCGCATCCGCCCGTGCGTCGGGCTGAACCAGGATTGCCGCGCCTTCGCGCCGCATCTGCACTGTGCGGTCAACCCGCTGGCGGGGCGCGAGCGCGATACCGCCTTTGCATCATTCCAGCCCGCTACGGAACCACGCCGCATCGCCATTGTCGGCGGCGGGCCGGCAGGCATGGAAGCAGCAAGGATCGTGGCGCTGCGCGGGCATCGGGCCACATTATACGAAGCGAGCGACGGCCTGGGCGGACAATTCCTCTATGCCGCGGCGATCCCCGAACGTTCCGGCCTACTGCGGTTGATCGATCACTTGCAGAGTGAGCTCCGCCGCCTGCCGGTCGATATCCATCTCGGCCGTCGGATCGACTATCCCGGCGATCTTGTCGGACACGCGGATGCGATCGTGCTCGCCACTGGTGCCGTGCCTCGGCCGCTCGACCCCGAGCGCGATGGTGCGGGCGTGTGCGGCTGGCTCGACATCCTCCGCGATGGCGCGCCCGCACCGTACGGTTCGGGGCAGGTGCTGGTCCAGGACGACGGCAGCGGTTTCTGGTGGACCTATGGCGTCGCCAATGCGCTGGTCGATGCGGGGTGGCAGGTCACCCTGTCGACCCCGTCGGCGACGATCGCGGGGGCAATCCCGGCGGAGAGCGTAGCGCCGTTGCTGGTGCGGCTCGGCACGGGCGACACACGCTACGAAGTCTTGTCCGAATTGCTCCAGGCGGGGGAGGGGGTCGCCAATCTGATGTCCCTGACCAGCGGCGCCGAACGCACGATCGCGGCGGATCTGGTGGTGGTACAGACCGGGCGCTCGGTCGCCGGCCCGAGGCCGGCCATCTTTTCCGATCGTGGGCTGGAGGTCCACTCGATCGGCGATTGCGTTGCCCCGCGGCGCCTGTCGCAGGCTTTGTTCGAAGCGCATCGGCTGGCGGTGCGGCTCTGAGGCTCAGTCCGCCGCGACGATCAGCGTCCCGGCATTGCGCCCCGCGAACAGGTCGACGAACGCAGCCGGTATCGCGTCGAAGCCGTGCCGTTCGTCGATCCGCACCTTGAGCGCGCCGCGCTCGATCCACCCGCCCAGCACTGCCCGCGCTTCATCGGCGCGGTCGACGAAATCGCCGACGACGAAGCCTTCCATCCTGAGCCGCCGATAGACCAGTTTCATCATGTCGCTTGGTCCCCGCGCCGGCCCGTCGCCGTCATAAGCGGCGATCTGGCCGCACAGCACGACCCGCCCGTGCGCCGCCATCCGGTCGATCGCGGCATCGAGGATCGCGCCGCCGACATTGTCGAAGAACAGATCGATCCCGGCCGGGCATAGTTCCGTGAGGCGCGCGCCCACGTCTTCGCCGCGATAATCGATCGCCTCGACGCCGCAGGTCTCACGCAGCCAAGCGCATTTGTCCGCGCCACCTGCGATCCCGATCACGCGCGCACCCAGGATCCGCGCGATCTGGCAGGCGACCGACCCAACCGAGCCGGCCGCTCCCGACACCAGCACTACGTCGTTCGCGGCGACCCGTCCCACCTCGGTCATCCCGAAATAGGCGGTCAGGCTGTTGAGCGAGAGCGGCCCCAGTGCCTGGGCAAAATCCATCTCGGCGGACAGCCGAAACGCCGGCACTGCGGCGGTATCGGGCGCGATCACGCTCCAATCCTCCCAGCGCGCCATCGCGATCAGGCGATCCCCGATCTGCCAGCCGGGGTGGTGCGAGGCGACTATTTCGCATCCCGCCATGCCCGATATCACCCCGCCGATCGGGATCGACCCGCGATCGCTGCGCCCCGGCGGGTCGAGCCAGTTGCGGATCGTCGGCGCGATAGCGAACATGTGGTTGCGCACCAATATCTCGCCATCGTTCAGCGGCGGCGCGACGAACGGCACCTCGACCAGTGCGAAATCGTCGATCGCAACCGGCCCGTCCGGACGCCGCGCCAGCGTCCAGCGGCGGTTGATGGTCATGCCGCCAGTCTGGCGCGAGCATCCGCCGCGCCGCCAAACAGCCGCGCGAGCACCATTATCCGCCGCAAGCCTCGCCCGACCGGCAATTCATCGGTGACGCCGATCCCGCCGTGAAGCTGCACCGCTTCCTCGGCGAGGAACTGCGCCGCGTGGGCGACATAGGCCTTGGCCGATCGCGCGGCGCGCCCGAAGTCCGCATCCTCCCGCCCAGTCGCGGCCGCCTTGATCGTCAGCGAGCGCGCCTGTTCGAGCGCGACGAACATCCGAGCGAGCTTGTGCTGTACCGCCTGGAAGGTGCCGATCGCCGCGCCGAACTGACGCCGCGTCGCGGCATAATCGGCGGTCTGTGCGTAGAGCAGCGCCATCACCCCGATCATCTCCGCGGCATGCGCGAGGTCGACCATGGCCAGCGCCGTCTCTGCAGCGCCGGCAGGCAGCGCGATCCGCGCGGCCTCGCAATCGGTCAGCGTGACGCAGGCCGCCGGTGTCCCGTCGGCGAGCCGCCGCGGCGTCAGCGTGGCGGCATCCGTATCGAGCGCTGCGACATAAGCGGCGTCATCCCCCAGCACGACGAGCGCCGAGGCCTGCGGCGCCCAGCGCACGAATTCGACCCTGCCCGAGACGCTGCCAGCCTCCTCGCGCAGCGATCCAACCGCCAGCGCCAGGATCGCCTCGCCCGCTATGGCCGGCGCGACCAACCGCCGGACGAGCAAGTCGTCGCCATATCGCGCCACGATGTCGGCCGCGCCGAGCACGGCCTCGCCTAAAGGCGTGATCGCCAGCCCCCGACCCAGCGCCTCCGCGACGATCATCACGTCGTCCGATCCGCCACCCATGCCGCCGGCACGCTCGGGCAGCAGGAAGCCGAACAGCCCGAATTCGGCCATCGCACGCCAGTCGGCCGCCGGCATCGGCGCGGCCCCGATCGCTGCCGCCTCACCGCGATCAGCAAGAAACCGCGCGACCATATCGCGCAGCATCGTCTGTTCCTCACTCGGCTCCAGCCGCATGTCAGACCCGCTCGACGATCGTGACGTTGGCGATCCCGCCGCCCTCGCACATCGTCTGGAGGCCGTAGCGCCCGCCGCGCGCATGGAGCGCATGGATCAGAGTCGCCATCAGCTTGGTCCCCGTAGCCCCTAGCGGATGGCCGAGCGCGATCGCGCCGCCATTGACGTTGAGTAGGGCCGGATCGGCGCCGATCGCCTTGAGCCAGGCCAGCGGGATCGACGCGAACGCTTCGTTGACCTCGAACAGGTCGATATCATCGAGCGCAAGGCCGGCCCGCTCGAGCGCACGCCGCGTCGCCGGGATCGGTTCCTCGAGCATGATAACGGGATCGCCCGCGGTAACGGTCAGGTTGTGGATGCGCGCCAGCGGGGTCAGCCCGTGCACCTTGACCGCGGCTTCGGACGCGACCAGCACCCCGCTCGCCCCGTCGCACACCTGGCTTGCGGTCGCCGCGCTCAGGCTGCCGCCCTCGGTCAGCAACTTGACCGACCCAATCGATTCGCGGCTGGCATCGGCGCGGACGCCCTCATCGCGCTCGTGGACCAGCCGGCCGCCTTCGGGCGTCGTCACCGCGACCGGGACGATTTCGCGCGCGAATGCCCCCGCTTCGATCGCGGCGGCGGCCTTGCGATGGCTATCCAGGGCGAAACGGTCGAGCGTATCACGGTCGAGGCCGTATTTGTCGGCGACCATCTGCGCGCCGGTGAACTGGCTGAACGCCGGGACGCCATAACGCGCCTGGATGCTCTTCGCGAACGGTCCCTCGCCGATCCCCGCCTGCGCCGCCAGCGTCACCGGCGAGCCCATGGGCACGCGCGACATGCTTTCGACGCCGCCCGCGATCACCAGATCCTGGGTGCCCGACATGACTGCCTGCGCGGCGAAATGCAGCGCCTGTTGCGAGGACCCGCATTGGCGGTCGATCGTCACCGCCGGCACGCTGTCGGGCAACGAGGACGCCAGCACGACGTTGCGCCCGAGCGCGAAGGTCTGCTCGCCGATCTGGCTGACGCAGCCGATGATGACGTCGTCGATCGCCGCCGGATCGACCCCGGTCTCCGCGACGATCGCGTCGAGCACGCGCGCACCCAGATCGGCGGGGTGGATACCGGCGAGCCGCCCGTTGCGGCGGCCGCCGGCGGTACGTCGGGCGGAAACGATATAGGCGTCGGGCACGAATGCGATCCTTTCGCGAAAGTCAGGGCGCGGCCGGAGCGGCGCGCGCGATCAGGTTGAGCTGGATCTCGCTCGTCCCGCCGAAGATCGACCAGGCACGGGCGTTGAGATAGCGGGCGGCGGCCAGCCTCGCTTCGGGCGGGCCGACCAGCGGCGGCGCATCGTCCGCGTGGAACGGGCGCTCGGCGGGCAGCTGCAATCCGGCCAGGCCGAACGCGTCGACCGCCAGCGCCTCGATTCCCTGGCGGATTTCCGACGCGATCAGCTTGACCGCGAGGCTACGCGGCGCGGGTGGGCGGCCGTCCTCGATCTCCAGCAAGGTGCGCAATTCGGTCATTTCGAGCGCCTCGGCCTCGAGCCGCAGCCGCACCGCGCGATCGGCGAGCAAGACGCCCAGCGGCGACGCCGCGGCAACCAGCCGGTCGAGATCGGCCAGCAGCTGCGGGGCATAACCCGTCCCGCCGCGCTCGTTCTCGAGCAGGAATTTGGCGATGCCCCAGCCCTCGCCTTCCGCGCCGATGCGGTTGGCGACCGGTACGCGAACGTCGTCGAGGAACACCTCGTTGAGCTCATGGTCGCCCGACGCGCTCAGGATCGGGCGGACGGTGACGCCGGGCGAGGTCATGTCGATCAGCACGAACGAGATTCCCGCCTGCGGTTTGACCGCGGCATCGGTGCGCACCAGTGCGAACAGCCAGTTGGCGAACTGTGCCTGGGTGGTCCAGATCTTCTGCCCGGTCACGATATAATCGTCGCCGTCGCGCACCGCGCGGGTCCGCAGGCTGGCGAGGTCGGAGCCCGAGCCCGGCTCAGAGAAACCCTGCGCCCAGACATGCTCGCCCGACCGCAGCGCGGGCAGGAAGCGCCCCTGCTGCTCGGGCGTGCCGTAAGTGTAGAGTACCGGCCCGACCAGCTTAAGACCCATGCCGGGCAGTATCGGCGCGCCGGCCCGCGCGCATTCGGTCTCGAAGATCCAGCGCTCGACCGCGCCCCAACCGGGTCCGCCCGCACTCGCCGGCCAGAAATAGGTCAGCCACCCCTGCGCATCGAGCGCCGTCTGCCACGCGCGGTAGACATCGGGCTCGGCGAACACGCCCGAGGTCAGCGCCGCGCCGCGCCGCATCACGGGGGTGAGCACGGTGTCGAGGAAGCCGCGTACCTCTTCCCGGAAAGCGCGTTGTTCGGGCGAGAGCGCGAGGTCCATCAGGCGCGCTCCACGATCGCTACGGCGGAGACGCCGGGCGCGCCGTAAACGTGGCTGTACCCGATCCGCGGGTCGCCCGGCACTTGCCGCGCGCCCGCTTGCCCGGTCAGTTGGACGTAGTTCTCGTACACCTGGCGCAGCCCGGACGCGCCGATCGGCTCGCCGCAGGCAAGGCAGCCGCCGTCGGTATTGACCGGCAGAATCCCGTCGATCCGAGTGCGGCCTTCGGCGATCCACGCTTCCTGTTCGCCATCGGCGCAGAAACCGTTCTCGGCCATGTGCATGATCTCGGCGCCGCTCTCGGTGTCCTGGAGCTGAGCGACGTCCACATCCTCGGGCCCGACCCCCGCCATTTCATAGGCGGCCCGCGACGCGATGTTGGTGGGCGAGAGGCCACGGTCGATGTCGAGCGCGGGCGAGAAGACCTCGAACGACCCCGGCGGGCGGCTGCGCACCGACGCCGCGCGCAGGCGGACTGCCGGCAGGCCAAGCGATTTCGCCTTCGCCTCGCTGGCTAGGATCAGCGCGACCGCGCCTTCAGCGGGCGAGCAGAACATGAACTTGGTCAGCGGGTCGCTGACCATCGTCGAGGACAGGATCGTCTCGGCATCGACCGGTTCGCGCCGCCAGGCATGGTCGGCCAGCACGCCGTTCGCGAACGCCTTTTCGGCAACCGCCGCCAGCGTGCCATTGGTGATGCCGTGCATCGCCATGTAGCGCTGAATCTTCATCGCGAAGAACTGCGTGGTCAGCATCAGTCCAGTTTCGCCATACCAATCGGGCAGGCCCCATTCGGCCGGCTTGGGATCGAACGCGCCGCGCGGATGCTTGTCGAAGCCGACCGCGATGCCGAGGTCGAACTCGCCCGACTTGATCGTCGAATAGGCGCCGAACATCGCCGACCCGCCGGTCGCACAGCCATTGGCGACGTTGATGAACGGGAGGCCGGTCAGCCCGAGCTCGGACACCATCGTATCGGCCTTGCCGGCGGCATCCGACCCGCCATAAGCGAACCGGATGTCGCGCCAGTCGAGTCCGGCGCGGCCGAGCGCTTGGCGCACCGCGAACACGCCCTGCTGCAGCCCGGTTCGTTCCGGCGTGCGCCCGAACGGATGGATGCCGGCGCCGACGATATAGACGCCGCTCACGCCGCTTTCTCCGTGATCGGGGCGAAGGCGAACGTCGTCCGCCGCTCGCCGCTTTCGAGCGTGAAGGGCGCAGCGACGAGGCGCATCGGCATGTCGATCGCGAAGCCGTCGAGCGGCGCGCCGGTGAGCCGCCCCTCGACGATGATCGCATCGCCGAGCGCGACATAACCCACGGCATAGGGCTCGAACGCCTCGGGCCCGGCATAAGGCGGCGATTTGGGCCGGAAGCGCTGGATCGTCCACGACCAGAGCCGGCCTTCGCGCGGCAACAGGACGGATTCGTATCGCTCGGGATCGGCGTCTCCCGGCGCCGGGAACACCAGCCGCCCGCTCTCGCGCTCGCGCGCCGCCAGCAGCGCCAGGGCGCCGTCCGCGTCGAGATGCAGCAACCGGTCGTCGATCGGCGGTGCCAGATCAGGCATATTCTTCCTCCTGCCCAGAAACCTAGTCAGGCAGGTCGGTCAGCGCCTCTGTCCAATGGGTCAGCTAGCGTTTCGCGCTAGCGCAGGGTGCCGAGGAAGCCGAGTTGCGCGGCCTTGAACAAGGCCTGGTCGCGGTTGACCGCGTCGAGCTTCTGCGCCGCCGAACGGATGTGGAAGCGGATCGTGGTGCGCTTGAGATTGATGATCATTGCGATCTCGTCATTGGTCTTGCCCGCAGCCGCCCAGCGCAGGCATTCGACCTCGCGCTTGGTCAGCATCACCCGCGCGATGCTGGCCGGGCGCCGCTCGGTTACCTTGACGTAGCTCGCGACGAAGATGCGCGCGAGCAACGCCAGCGTCTCGCCGACCGCCTCGAACGGCGCGGAAAGATCGTCGACCGCGGGATCGGGCGACAGGAAGCTCGCCGCCGCGATCTGCCCGAACGGCAGATGGATCGGCGCGACGATCGCCGCGCTGGTCAGTGCGCGCTCGCGGAAGTTGGTGAGATCGAGGCCGGCGAGCAACGCGTTGGGCGTACGGGTCCGGATGCCGTCCGCGTTGCACCAGAACGGCTCGCTCTCGAACCGGCACGCCATCGGCAGTGGAGAGGTCAGCGCCAGCTGCGGAAATCGCCACCAGCGCGAATCCTCGCCCGAAAAACCGAAGACGTCGCCGGCCAGGATCACGCCGTCGGCATCCTTCATCGGCTCGGCCGCAGCGATATTGTCGGTGACTGCGACCTTCAATCCGGCCAGGCCGTGCACCGCGTCGCGCAACGCTTCGGCAGCCGGCCGAATTTCCGCCAGCGATCGGACACGCACCGCGGCCAGCATGTCCTCGTTGACGTGCATCTTTTCCTATCCCGCCTTCAGGCCATCGAAGAATGGACCGCACAACGCATCGGCGACCTCTTCGGGCGTGCGTGTTTTCGCCATCGGGGGATACCATTTGTATGCCCAGTTGCACATGCCGAGGAAACCGTAGGTCGTGATCACCGGGTCGACTGCGCGGAACCGGCCGCTCTCAACACCTTCGGTGATAAGCGCCTTGACCCCATCGAAATAGTCGCGGCGGCGAGTGCGGATCGCATCACGCATCTTGCCTTCGAGGTCGCCATAATTGTCCATGAAAGCGCGGACATAGCCGGGATGCGTCGCGATCTGGCCGAGGATGTCGACGCACGCCGAGCGCAGTGAGTCGGCCGGATCGGTGCCCGCTTCGTGTTTCAGTCCGTCCAGCAGCGCAGAGATGTGCGTGTCGTGGATCGCGTAGAGGATCGACAGCTTGCTGGGAAAATAGTGATAGAGCGTCGGCTTCCCCAGTCCCACTTCGTCGGCAAGCATCTGCATCGACGTGTTGTGAAAACCGACCTTATCGAACAAGGCGGCGCAGTGCTGGATGATTTCGATGCGCTTTTCGTCATGCGCTTCGGTGGTCCGACGTTTTCGCGCTGGTTTGGCGCCCATCGATCATCCTTTCCCTGTTATATCCAAGACGTGCCCCGGCACGATCGCGAACTCAAGACGCGCCGCCTTGTTCATTTCGCCCCGGCATCCATCGCGGTCGCGCCGACCACCCAGGCCGACAGACCGGCGACCGGCACCGCGCACAATACCGCCTCGGCGACTTCGGCCTCGCTGGCGCCCGCGCGCCGGGCACCGTCCATATGGACCGACGCCCAGTTGCTGTAATCCGCCGCCAGCACCGTCACCAGCAACAGCTCGGCATGGCGCGGTTCGAGCGCGGTGCCCGACAGCGTTCCCTCGCGCATCAGATAATAAGCGTCACCGCCGACCGGCACGAGATCGAGCAGCTTACCGAGCGATGGCGGCATCGTCGTGAAATAAGAGAGGAAATTCTGCTCGGCTTCGCCCGGCGCGACGACCAACTCGCGCTCGTCGGCCTCGATCCGGGCACTGTCGGGATAGACGCGCGCATAGATCGATTCGAAGCGCAGCGCGGCGCCTTCGCCACGTGAACTCGCGAGGATCGCCACCGTGCATCCGGCAAGCTCGACGTCGAGCCCCGCCGCTGCCGCCGCGCGCAATTCGCGCTCGGTCATGTCGGGATAGCCTTTCGCGCACGCCGCCGCCGCGACGAACAGATGCTTGAGCGTTTTCGGCAAGGCGCCGTCATTCTCGATCACCGACCGGAAGCGGCGATACCCCGCCAAGGTCTTCGGCGCATGGGCACGAACACGGCCCACGGCGTCGAGTGTTACCGCAGCTGCGGTCATTGCGCGCCTCTCCTTTTTGCTAGACCAACCGGTCGGACGGTTATGCTAACGGCAGGATCGCGAACACGTCAACGGACGGTTTGGTCAGCGTGACGAGGATCAGGAAAGGCGGCTTTCGGATGTACGATCTAACGGGCAAGGTCGCGCTGGTGACCGGCGCGGCATCGGGAATCGGGCTCGCGACCGCACGCCGCTTCGCCGCGGCGGGCGCAGCCGTGATCCTGGTCGACCGCAATGCCGACGGGCTGGCCGCGGCGGTCGAGTCGCTCGGCGATGGCCGGCATCGCGGCGTCACGATGGACGTTACCGACGAAGCCGCCTGGGCGAAGCTGGCCGACGAGATCGATCGGGACGCCGGACGCCTCGATATCCTGGTCAACAATGCCGGGTTCGGCGTGTTCCGGTCGATTGCGGACACCACGCTCGACCATTGGCGCGCGATCATGGCGGTCAATCTCGACAGCGTGTTCCTCGCGACGAAACATCTGCTGCCGCTCCTCGGGCGATCGGGGAACGGCGCGATTGTCAACATGTCGTCGATCCGCGGGATCGCCGCCGCCGCCAATACCGGCAGCTATTGCGCGGCGAAGGGCGCGGTCCGGATGTTCACCAAGGCGACCGCGCTCGAATGCTCGGCTTTGGGCAATGGCGTGCGCGCCAATTCGATCCATCCGGGCCATATTGCCACGCCGCTCAGCGCCGGCGTTCATGCCGACCCCGCGATCGCCGCCCGCCTGCTCGCCGACATACCGGTCGGCCGGATCGGCACGCCTGAGGAGATCGCCGACGCGATCCTGTTCCTGGCAAGCGACGCGTCGAAATACATGACCGGGGCCGAACTCGTCGTCGACGGCGGCTCGACCGCGCAATAAAACCGGAGAGACAGACTATGGAAATCGGGAATGCGGCAGCGATCGTCACCGGCGGCGCGTCGGGGCTGGGCGGCGCGACCGCGGCGATGCTCGCGGCGCGCGGGGCGAAGGTTACCTTGTTCGATCGCGACGCCGCTGCCGGAGCGGCGCATGCAACCGCGATCGGCGGGCTGTTCGCCCAGATCGACGTCACCGACGACGCGGCGATCGACGCGGCTCTGGCTGAAGCCGAAGCCGCGCACGGAATCGCGCGGATCCTGGTCAATTGCGCGGGCGTCGCGCCCGCGATCAAGACGGTGGGTAAGGAGAATGTCCCCCACCCGCTGTCGGCATTCCGCCAGGCGATCGAGGTCAATCTGGTCGGCAGTTTCGCGGTGATCGCGCGCTTCGCCGCGCGATTGGCCGCCGCCGATCCGATCGGCGAGGAACGCGGCGTCATCGTCAATACCGCATCGGTTGCAGCCTATGACGGCCAGGTCGGCCAGGCCGCCTATGCCGCATCGAAAGGCGGCGTGGTCGGCATGACCCTGCCGCTGGCGCGCGATCTCGCCCAGCATCGCATCCGCGTCATGACGATCGCGCCGGGCATCTTCCTGACGCCGATGCTGATGGGTTTGCCGCCCGCCGCGCAGGAATCGCTCGGGACCCAGGTGCCGCATCCCAGCCGGCTCGGACGGCCCGAGGAATATGCCGCTTTGGTTGAGACGATCGTGACCAATCCGATGCTCAACGGCGAAGTGATCCGGCTCGACGGCGCGATCCGGATGGCGCCGCGATGAGCGCCGCCGGCATCGCCGCCAAGGTGGAAGCCTTCGTCCGCGACGTGGTTGCCCCTTATGAGCGCGATCCGCGGTGCGGTCCACACGGGCCGAGCGACGAACTGGTCACCGAGCTTCGTGGCAAGGCGCGCGCGGCCGGCGTGTTGACGCCGCATATCCTGGCGAATGGCACGCACCTGCATCATCGCGAGGTCGCCGTCATCTTGCGCGCGGCCGGCCTCTCGCCACTCGGTCCCGTCGCGGTCAATGTCGCGGCGCCCGACGAAGGCAATATGTACCTGCTCGGCAAGGTCGCGACGGCGGAGCAGAAAGCGCGCTTCCTCGCACCGCTCGTCGCCGGCGAGGCGCGCTCGGCCTTCTTCATGACCGAACCCGCGACGGACGGCGGTGCGGGGTCGGATCCGTCGATGCTGCAGACGATCGCGACGCGCGACGGCAATGGCTGGCGGATCGACGGGCGCAAGGCGTTCATCACCGGCGCGGAAGGCGCCAGGGTCGGCATCGTCATGGCCAAGGCCGAGGAAGGCGCCTCGCTGTTCCTCGTCGATCTGCCCGATCCCGCGATCCGCATCGAACGCGTGCTCGACACGATCGATTCGTCGATGCCGGGCGGCCATGCGATCGTCGCGATCGAGCGGCTCAGGGTTACCGCAGACCAGATGCTGGGCGCACCCGGAGACGGCTTCAAGCTAGCGCAGGTCCGGTTGGCGCCGGCGCGGTTGACGCATTGCATGCGCTGGCTCGGCGCCTGCACCCGCGCGAACGAGATCGCGACCGACTACGCCAATCGCCGCCAGGCGTTCGGCAAACCGCTGATCGACCATGAAGGTGTCGGGTTCATGCTCGCCGAGAATGTGATCGACCTGAAACAGGCCGAATTGATGATCGATTGGTGCGCGGGCGTGCTCGATACGGGTGCGCTCGGCACCGTCGAGAGCTCGATGGCGAAGGTCGCGGTCAGCGAGGCGCTGATGCGGATCGCCGATCGCTGCGTCCAGGCGATGGGCGGAACCGGCGTGTCGGGTGATACGATCGTCGAACAGGTCTTTCGCGAGGTGCGCGCCTTCCGCATCTATGACGGACCGACCGAGGTCCACAAATGGAGCCTCGCCAAGAAGATCAAGCGCGACTGGATCGCCGCGCAATGACCGCGGACTCGTTCGCCGGCACCGGCGCAGTCCGTCTCGCGCATCGCTTCGACGAGGAACGGCTCGCGGACTGGATGGCCGCCAATGTCCCCGGCTTCGAAGGCCCGTTGCATGTCGAGCAGTTCAACGGAGGCCAGTCCAACCCGACCTACAAATTGGTCACGCCCAGCCGCCGCTACGTCCTGCGCCGCAAGCCGCCCGGCACCTTGCTGCCCGGCGCGCACGCGGTCGATCGCGAGGCGCAGGTCATCCGCGCGGTCGAAGGCGTGGGTTTTCCCGTGCCGCACGTTCATGCGCTGTGCACCGACGACGCGGTGATCGGCACCTGGTTCTATGTGATGGACATGGTCGACGGCCGGATATTCTGGGACGCGACCTTGTCCGGCGAAACCACGGCGGCGCGCGCCGCGATCTACGACGCGATGAACGCCGTGATCGCGCAACTTCATACGATCGATCCGGAAGCGGTCGGGCTCGGCAGGTACGGGCGTCACGGCCAGTATATCGAGCGGCAGGTCGCGCGCTGGTCGCGCCAGTATCTGGCGGACGATATCGCCGGCCGCGACGCCAATATGGACCGGCTGATCGCCTGGCTGCCCGAGCATATCCCGGCGGGTGACGAGACGACATTGGTCCATGGCGATTTTCGCATCGACAATCTGATCTTCGCGCCCGACGCCTTCGCCGTCCGCGCGGTGCTCGACTGGGAGCTGTCGACGCTCGGCCATCCGCTCGCCGACTTCGCCTATCACCTGATGATGTACCGGATGCCTGCGCTCACCATTCCCGGGCTGGCGGATAGCGATCTGGCCAAGCTCGGCATCCCGAGCGAGGAGGATTATGTCGCGGCCTATTGCCGCCGGACCGGACGCGCGGGGATTCCTCACCTGGACTTCTACGTCGCGTTCAACTTCTTCCGCTTCGCCGCGATCTGCCACGGCATCAAGGCGCGGATGCTCCGTGGAACGGCCGCTTCCGCGGAAGCGGGACGGCTCGCGGCCGACCTGCCCGTGCTCGCGTCTCTCGCTTGGCAGCAAGCCGAGCGCTCGTGCTAAATCGTGCCGGGCACCTGCCGGCCGTTCCGATCAAGCAACGGGACAAGGGCCGTCTGAACGGCAGTTGCTCGCGAGTAAAGCTCTTGCCGTCAAAAACTGCCCTGTATCGCCCAGAGACGAGTTCGCCTTAGACTGACAGCACCGCCACTTGCACCCTCTCCCGGGCTCCCCAGAATACCCGTAACCTTTTATAAGTCTGTCAGGATTTTTGGATTAACCGTCCCATCGAATTTACTCAGTCCCTCCTCTTCCCACCACAATGCGGCGGGTAAAATGGAGGGCATTTCGGGGATTGCCTCATTCTGAATCTGGAGGTTCGCGCACAGGAAGGTACTGGTTCCGCCAGACCAAACTCGCACACCACCTGAGCGGCGCAGCGCGAGGTTGCCGTCCGGCTGGAATGAAGCGAACGCGATGCCGCTGCCGGGTCGCGGTCGACATGAACGTCTGTCCCGGTCGTGGTCTATCAGATCTACCGGCTATTGGCTGACGGCGGCTCCGACGACCTCCGATTGAGGAAGAACGTGCCGATGAGCTCGACCGGCCCCGTGGAATAATCGCGAATCCATCGTCCAGAGACCGGTTCGCCTTGGACTGACGGCACAATCCGTCCGTTAGCCGACGCCTGTCGCCTCACTCAAAAGCCTCGCGTTAGGCGAAACCGCATTTCCGCGAACGGCGCTGGGGTGCGAGGGCCGCCCCATCGTGCTTAAAATATCGAATGATTGACAACATCATAAATCCGATAAATTATTAGTGATAAATATAGTAATTTATCAGGAGAGGTGAATGCTCAGTTTTCGATTCCGGGCGGTTGGAAGCGTCGCTGTCAGCATGTTGGCGCTAAGCTGGACGACCGCGGCACAGGCGCAGGACAAGCCGGCGCCCGATACGCAAGCGCCGGGCACGCCTGCCGCGAATTCGCAGGCACAATCGATCGACACACGCGGCGACATCGTCATCACCGCGCAGCGCCGCGCCGAGAATCTGCAGGACGTGCCGCTGTCGGTCGCGGTGATTGGCGGCGACAAGCTCACCTCGCTCAAGTTCAACGAGACCAGCGACCTGCAATATATGGTCCCGAGCGTCACGCTGACCAATTCCGCGGGACCGCGCAATTTCGGCTTCTTCATCCGCGGCATCGGCACCAGCACCTTTTCGTCCGAGGCGATCGAGGGCAGCGTCGCCTATGTCCTGGACGGAGTCGTCATGGGCCAGGCTGGAGCGTCGCTCGGCGACCTCCCCGATATCGAGCGGATCGAAGTGCTGCGCGGGCCGCAAGGCACGTTGTTCGGCAAGAACGCTTCGGCCGGCGTGGTCAATGTCGTGACCAAGCGCCCGTCCAAGGAATTTACCGGCAATGCCGGCGTGAGCTGGGGCTGGCCCGATAACGACCGCCGCTTCAGCGCCTATCTATCGGGACCGATCACCGACACGCTGCGCTTCTCGATCTCGGGACGCCGCAACAAGCGTGACGGCTATGTCACCAACGTGTTCGATGGCCGCAAATTGAACGACCGCGACGATTGGGGCGGGCGCGCCAAGCTGGAATGGGAGCCGACGGCCAACCTGACGCTGACCGGCATCGCCGATTATTACAAGCGCGACTCCGATTGCTGCGTGTGGACGCTCTATTCGGTCGGGACGCCCCCGGGCGCGCCCGAACTGTTTCAAATTGCAAAAGGCATCAAGCCGGGCAGGGACAATCTCGACCAGGATATCAATGGCGACGTCTTCTCCAACGCCAGGAGCAAGGGCGTGTCACTGCAAGCCGATTATCGCCTGGGCGGCTTCACGCTGACCTCGATCACCGCGTGGCGGACCTGGGAGACGACCGACGGGCTCGATTCGGATTCGGCACCGATCAACCTCCTTGATGTCAATTATGCCCATTTCAACCAGGCGCAGTTCAGTCAGGAAATCCGGTTGGCCTCGCCGACCGGCAAACTGATCGATTACGTGCTCGGCGCCTATTATTTCGACGCCGACGTCAATTCGCGGTCGACCCAGATTTTCGCAACGGTGCCGTTCCCGTTCTTCAACCGCCGCGCCCACATCACCTCGGATTCGCGCAACATGGCGCTGTTCGGCCAGGCCAATCTCAACATATCGAAATCGTTCAAACTGATCGGCGGACTGCGCTACCTCAAGGACCGGGTGGAAGCGGCCAAGGATCGTCTCGATCCGACTTATCATCTGACCGATTCCGATCGTAAAGCCGAACAATCCTACGCGTTGGTGTGGCGCGCCGGTGCTCAATACGACATCGCCAAGGACGCCAACGTGTTCGCCACCGTGACGCGCGGATTCAAGGGCGGCGGGTTCGACACCAATATCGGCGTCAAGACCTTGCGCTACGTGAAACCCGAGCGGCCAACCAATTACGAAATCGGCCTGCGCACCTATTGGCCCGACGCGCGCGTGACGTTCAACGTCACCGCTTTCTACACGCATGTCGACAATTACCAGACAGCGGGCCGCGACCCGGTCACCGCGACCTATCCGATCGTCAGCAGCGAGGCGAAGACCAAGGGCGTCGAGTTCGATCTCGGCTGGCGGCCGATCGCGGCGACCGACCTCAATCTGGTGCTGAGCGGTTCCTATGTCGATGCGCGCTGGGGCGATTTCCCCAACGCGCCGTGCTTCGGCGGGCAGACCGTGGCGGAAGGATGCGTCCCCGCGCCGGGATCGCCGGCGGGATCGCCCGGCGTGCAGCAGAATCTGACCGACGCGCCGCTGCCCTATTCGCCCAAATGGCAATTGAATGCGGGCGGTTCGTACGGCGTCGATTTGTCGTCCAGGCTCAAGCTGCAATTCGATCTGTCGGCCAGCTATCGCTCGTCGCAGCTGATCGCCTTCCCCAACAATCCGCGCACGCGCCAGGACGGTTATGTGCTGGTCAACGGCGCCATCGCACTGGCCAGCGGCAAGCTGTGGAAGCTGTCGGTTTACGGCAAGAACCTGCTCGACGAGCATTTCGCCGTGACGATGTTCTCGACTCCGTTCGGCAGCGCGCGCAGCCTGAGCCAGTTCCGGCCGTATGAATCGCAGCGCTCGATGGGGCTGTCGCTCGATGTCGGTTTCTGAACCGCGCGGCGCGGACGGGGAGGGTTTGGCCCCTCCCCGCCTGCTCGCGGGATTGAGCTTCGTCACGATCGCCGATCTGCCCGACTGGTCCGCCGGACCCAAGGGCAGCACGGCCGACATCTACACCGCGCTGCCGGGCGCCGGCTATGAAGGTATCCAGACGCTCGAGCCGGCGGTCGCGCGCGGCGCCGGGCTGATCCCATTCGGCATCGCGCGCGTGATCCATGACCTCGACCAGCTCCGCGCAATGACGCGACACTGGCGCGACCAGGGCTGCGCCTGCACCACGGTGCAGCTCGGCACCGGTCTCGAGGAAGACGACGACCTGTGGCGGCTCGCCGAGGGCATATTGCGGATCGCCGAGCAGGAGCGCCACGTGCTCCACCTCGAAACGCATCGCGCGACGATGACGCAGGATATCCGACGGACGCTCGGACTGATCGAGCGCTTTCCCGAACTGACCTTCAACGGCGATTTCGCACATTGGTATACCGGCCACGAACTGCCGTATGGCGATATCGAGGCCAAGCTCATCGCCATGCGCCCGGTGTTCGAGCGCGTCCGCTTCCTCCACTTGCGCGTATCGTCCGGCGCGTTCGGCCAGCTCACCGCGAGCGACCCGGCCGAAGCGCAGCATCTCGCCATCTTCCGGCGGATGTGGACGGAGAGCATCGGCGGCTTCCTCCTCACCGCCTGCTCCGGGGACTATTTGCCCGCGCTTTGCGAATTGCTCCCCGCGCGCACTTTTTATCCCAAGATGGTCACCGGCTCCGATGGCAGTCCGCGCGAGGAAAGCGACCGCTGGGTCGAGGCCGCCTTCCTCACCGAGCAGGCGCGCGCCTGTTTCGACGCTGCCGTCCAGGGCATCGCGGCATCGGCACCCCCAGCCCTGCCGATGCTCGCGAGCGACGATGGCCGCGAATAGCCGTCACGGCGAAGGGACACCGAAACACCCCCGTAACGATCGCCCACGGCTGGAAGGCGTGCTGGTTGCGCGGGCGCGAGGCATGTCTAATAGTCGCGGCGTGCCGACCGACATTCCGTCCGTAAAGAACTTCACCGCACCGTCGGTCATCGCCCCCGTCGACCCCAAGCGAAATCCGACGCTGGCGGTGCAATATTGGCTCGGCCGCGACATTGTCCGCGGTGTCTTTGCGCCGCTCGAACGGCTCAAGGTCGAACAACTCGTCGCTTTCTACGATGTCGGCCACAGCCCCGTGCGCGAGGCGATTTTATTGTTGTCGACCAGCGGGTTGGTCGTACATGAGCACCAGAAGGGGCATCGCGTCGCACCGGTCTCACTGGCCGATTACGACGATCTGATTCGCGCCTATCGCAAGATCTATCAGCTCATGCTCGACAGCGCGCTCAAGCATGGCAACGAGGCTTGGGAGGAAGCGGTGGTGCTCCAGCTCCACCGCTCGCTCAAGGTCGAGAAGAATTTCGACGATCCCGAGCATCGCGAAATGTGGCAGCGCGCTTATTCGGCGCTGCACTGGACCTTGCTGTCGGGCTGCGGTTCGCCGATCCTGATGCGGATCTGGGCCGATCTCGGCGGGCGGCTCGAACGCTATGTCAATTTGTTCGCCGATCTCGAGATCGACCGCGTGCTCGACCATCACAGCAAGCATCGCGAAATCGTCGACGCGGTGGTGCACCGCGATGCCGAGCGGCTGCACGAGCTGGTCGCCGACATGTTCGAGATGGGCGTACAGTTCCACCAGACGATCAGCCGTACGCTTTCCAGCTACGAAAAGTCCGCTCACGCCGACCCCGCGCCGGAGATGGAGGGTGCGCCGCGCAAGCGTGGACGGCCACGCAAAAATCCGAGTTAAAATAGATAAATTATCTAGCTAATTATCAATTCTCCATTTATTCCTCCCCAAAAAATCGGGAGGATGGGATGGCCGGACTGGCGCGTACGAAATTAGGCATCTCGCGCGTGATCGGCTTCACGGTCGGCGATTTCGCGTTCAATCTCTATTGGCAGAGCATCTCGCTCTATCTGCTGTTCTTCTACACCGACGCCGTCGGGCTGAGCGCGGGGACGGCGGGACTGATCTACATGATCGCCTCGATCTTCGATGCGACGATCGACCCGCTGATGGGCGCGATTGCCGATCGTACGCGGACGCGCTGGGGACGCTACCGCCCCTATCTGCTGTTCGGCGGCCCGTTCGTCGGAATCGCGTTCGTCCTGCTCTATTTCAAGCCGGATCTGGCGGGGTCGGCACTTGCCGCCTGGATGCTCGCCACGCACATCCTGTTCCGCATCGCCTATACGGTTGTATCCATCCCCTATACCGCGATGAGCGCGCGCATCACGCCCAATTCGGGCGAGCGCGGATCGATCGCCGGCGCGCGGATCATCTTCGCGACCCTGGCAGGGCTGACCATCGCAATCACGACCCAGCCGCTCGCAGCTCATTTCGGCGGAACGGTCGACTCACCGCACGGCTATCTGATCGCGGCTGTCCTGTTCGCGGCGATGGCGACAATGATCTTCCCGATCGTGTTCGCCGCCACTCGCGAGCCGGAAGGCGACGTCCACGAAGTCGTGCCGCACAGCCTGGGCGAATATTGGCAGGCGCTGAAGGGCAATCGCGCGCTCTGGACAATGCTCGCCGCGATGTGCGCCGGGGTGATGTGTTCGACCGCTTTGGGCAAATCGATCCTCTATTATTTCAAATATTACCTCCACGACGAGGCCCAGGCGCGCACCGCGCTGAGCCTCTGCGCCGCATCGGGGCTGATCGTCGTGCCGATCTGGATGGTCGTCACCCGCTGGATCGGCAAGCGCAACGCCTGCCTGGCCGCGGTGGTCTGGGGCCTGGCCGGCTTGACCTGGTTCGCCATCACCGACGTGCGGACGACGGCGCTGGCGATCGGATTCTTCCTGTGGATGCAGGTGACCGGTCTCGGCCTCGCGCTCGGCTTTTGGTCGATCCTGCCGGATACGGTCGAATATGGCGAATGGCGATCGGGTCGGCGGACCGAAAGCTTCGTGTTCGGGCTGGGGCAGTTCTTCCTGAAAGTCGCATTAGGCCTTGGTGCGGGGCTGTTTGGCTGGTTGCTCGGCGTAATCGGCTATCAAGCCAATGTCGCGCAATCGGCCGAGACGCTCGCGCGGATGAAAGCACTGATGACCGCGCTGCCCGCCTTGGGGCTGGTTATCGCGGGCGTCGCGATGTTCTTCTATCCGCTGCGCGGCAAGCGGCACGACGAGATCGTCGAAGAGCTCGAGGCGCAGCGCCGCGTGGTCGCCGGCGAGGCCTGATCGGTTCTCCCCAGGGAGAGTGACAGTCTCCGCAGGGACTGTCGGAGGGGGAGGAGCACGACGGCGAGCAATCGCCGTCCTCCCCCTCCATCATTTTAGCGCCTAACCATCGATCAGAAATTGGCGAGCGGGGTCGTTCTGAAACACCACCGAGCCATCGGTGCCGAACGTCCGCGCGCCGTCGGGGGCATATTGCAGGATGTACGCCTTGCGCACCGTCCCGTCCTTGAGGTTGGGTCCGGTCCGATGCGGCGCCAGTGACGAGAACAGGATGATGTCGCCGGCCGCGGCAGGCGCGGCGACCGCGTCGTCGACCTCCTCCAGGCACTTCAGTCCGATCGGGGTCAACCAATGGTCGAGCGTGCCGAGCCGATGGAGGCCGCGCGCGATCCACGGACAGCCATTCTCCTCATCGACATCGACCAGCGGGATCCAGAAGGTCAGATATTGCTGCGGCTCGATGAAGGTATAGCCATTGTCCTGATGCCAGGGGAATTCCTGCTTCTTGCCGGTCTTCTTGTACACCGACTGGTCCCAATAGAGCCGCATCGGCGCATCGGCGAGGTCGTGGCAGAGGTCGCGGATCACGGGATGCGCGGCGAAATCGCGCAAGATCGCGGACTGGGTGACCAGATGCGCGGTGAACGTGATCGTGCCCGATGAGGTCAGGCGGAAATTGCCGCCCTGCTGCTCGCTGACATAGGTTTCATAGGCCTGTTCGATCGGATCGATCGCGGCCTCGACCTCGGCCAGTTCGGCGCGGGTGAACGCGCCGCGCACGATGACGAAGCCGTCGCGGTCGAACGCCTCCACTTCATCGCGGGTCAAACGCCGCAACGGCCGGTCGGCGGGCACGTCCTGCCAGTCGAAGCCGGCGCTGCGCGGATCGATCCGCGGTGCAGTGGTCGGGAGATTAGTCATCATCGTCTCCTGTTGAAGGGGCCTCGGCCCAATAATTTAAATTCAGCTTGATTCGATAATTTTCTGTATTTAATTCTACTTTCTATAAAGAGAGTCGATAATTATCAAAGGGCATCGAAACCGTCCCGGACGGAACGGCCCGATGCCAAATTCGGCGAAGGGAGAGGATTATGAAGCGGTTAGCCTGGTTGGCTGCGGCGTTGGTCGCGGTATTGCCCTTGAGCGCATACGCAGGGCCCAACCTTCCGACGAAGCCCATCGAGCAGAAATATTACGCCAACGGCCCCTGGACCGTGACGACGACGGTCACCGCCACGGGCTGCGATTCCAAGGGCGACCTCTGCGATATCTATTTCCCCGCCAATCTCGGCGCCAACGGCTTCCTGCATCCGATCGTGGTTTGGGGGAACGGCACCGGCACGACGCCGATCGCCGCCAGCACTTACGCTTATTATCTCCGTCACCTGGCGTCGTGGGGCTTCGTCGTTATCGCGACGCAGGACGGCACCACCGGCATCGGCCAGACGCTGATCGACAGCGCCAATTACATCAAGGCGCGCAACACCGACGCGAGCAGCGTCTTCTTCGGCAAGCTCGACGTGACCAAGATCGGCGCTGTCGGCCATTCGCAAGGCGCGACCGGGGTGATCAACGCGATGATCCATTCGGGTGGCATGATCCGCACCGCGGCCGCGTTCCACCTTCCCGCACAGATGTGGTGCAGTTCGTCGTCCAATTGCCTGCAGACGGCGACGCTGACCGGCGCGACCGCAGGGTCGATCCTCTATGTCAGCGGATCAGCTGACACCCTGATCTCGCCCGACACGCAATTGTTCGGCAGCCAACTCAATTCGAACACGGCCTATTACAACGCGACGCCCTCGGCGCTGACCAAGGCCAAGGCGATCATCAAGGGCACCAACCATAATGACGTCCAGGGCAATCCGACCTGCCCGTCGGGGCTCGGGTCGTGCAACAACGGCGTCGATGCCTATCTCGGCTATCCGACCGCCTGGCTGATGTGGCAGCTCCAGGGAGCAGCCGACGGACAGCAGGCGTTCAAGGCCTCGACCGGCGAGATCTATACCGAGACGACCAACTGGCAGAGCATCTTGAGCAACGTGCCCTGACCCTGGGCATGGGGTGACGTCTCGCGGCGATCCTAGCCCAGCACTCGATCACCCAGTTGTAACCCATCTAGCTTGCATCCCACCCCGGCGCTCCTTCGCCGGGGTGGCTTCGTTGGTGTGGTGGTCGGTGTCTCCCACGCACGGCATCGCTCCGCCCTTTCGCCTCTTGCAGATTCGATCTATTTTTGATGTAAATTGCGTAAATATGATGTATTAGATCGAATCATGGGGAGATGGATATGCCGGATCGCGACAGCTGGGAGGAGCGTGGCTTCTTCATCGAACGTGGCCTGCTCTCGGCGGCCGTCACCGAGCGAATCGAGCGCGAAGCGGTTGACGCGATCCGTGCCGACCCGCCGGCGGGGCATGACGGCGAGCGCGTCTATTCGACCGCCGACGATTTGCTGATCTATCCTGAAAAGGCGCCGAGCCCGGTGGCGCGCAACCCCGAGGATTTCATCGCCAAGGTGTTCAATTGCCACATCGTCGGCGCGGCGCACGACCTCGCCGTCGATCCGGTGCTCACCGATCCGCTGCGCGACATCCTCACCGACGATATCGACTGTTTCCAGAGCCAGTTCATCTTCAAGAACCCCGGCGTGGTCGGCCAGCCCTGGCATCAGGACGCTTATTATTTCCGCTACGACAAACAGCCGCAGGTGACCGTCTGGGTCGCGCTGAGCCGCGCGACCTTGGAGAATGGCTGCCTGTGGGTGCTGCCCGGGTCGCACAAAAGGCAGCAAGTGTTCGAGCATGTCGCCGACCGCCGGCCGGAAAGCCTGCAGGGCTATCAAGAGATCGTGTCGGAGGACACCTCACCGGAAATCCCGGTGACGATGGAGCCCGGCGACGTGCTCTTCTTCCACTCGTACCTGATGCATCGCTCGACCGACAACGTCGCCGACTATCGGCGATCGGCGATGGTCTATCATTATGCCGAGGCCGGCACCGAGCCGGTCGATGCGGTCGCGGCGGCGACGCTCGCGCATGTCAACCGCTGGCTCCCCGCGCGGCGCGCCACCTCCACCATCGCAGCCTAGAAGAACGGATCTCGATGTCGACCCAGACCTATCCCCGCCCGCACCCGCTCAACCGCGATTTCCATTGGCAGGACGTGCCCGGCGCGCGGCCGCTGCGCCGCCTGACACGCGACGAAGTGCAGGCGTTCGACCGCGACGGCTTCATCGTCATCCGCGGCGCGTTCAGCGATGCCGAACTGACTGCGGTCGAGGCGGCGATCGACCCGATCGAGCAGGCCTATGAGAAATACGTCAAGGAACAGGGCGGCAATCTCAGCCTGACCAACACCGACGCGATCACCTTCACCACGCATATCGTCAAGCATTCGGACGAACTGCGCCGCTTCGCCGCGCATCCCGTGATCCGCGACCTGTGCCACGATCTGATGGGCGGGACGGTGCGGCTCTATTGGGACCAGTCGGTCTACAAGAAGACCGGGGTGAAGCAGGAATTCCCCTGGCATCAGGACAATGGCTACACCTTCATCGAGCCGCAGCAATATCTGACCTTCTGGATTCCGTTGCTCGATGTCGACGAGGAGAATGGCTGTCCCTGGATCGTGCCCGGCCTGCACAAGGGCGGCACGCTCGACCATTGGCGCACGCCGATCGGGTTGAAGTGCCTGGAAGAAGCCGAGGACGCGGTCGCGGTGCCGGCGAAGAAGGGCGACATCATCCTGTTCTCGTCGCTATCCCCGCATCGCACCGGGCCGAACCTGCGCGACGGTACCGTGCGCAAGGCGTACATCCTGCAATATGCCCCCGACGGCGCGCATACGATGGTCGATGGCGAGGCGATCCGGCAGGACGATGCCGAGCGCCAGTTCGTGATCGAAAGTGCCGGGCAATGATGCGCGACGACAGCGCGGCGCTGATCGAGGCGTATCGCAGCGATGGCTTCGTCGCGGTACGCGGGCTGATCGATCCCGCCGAACTCGCCCCACTCGCCGCCGAAGTCGATGCCGCCGTCGCGCGGCGCAAGGCGCGCGACGCGCGCAGCCTGGCGGAGAAGTCGCGCTACGAACAGTCGTTCGTGCAATGCCAATATATGTGGGAGGATTCGCCCGGCATCCGCCCCCTCACCTTCCACGAGAATGTCTGCCGGATGGCCGCCGAGCTGATCGGCGCCCCGGCCGTGCGGCTGTGGCACGACCAAGCGCTGTTCAAGGAGGCTGGCGGCAAATCGACCCAGGCGCACCAGGACCATCCCTATTGGCCGATCGCCGAGGACGCGACGATCACCGCCTGGATTCCCTTGGTCGAGGTTGATCGCGAGACAGGCTGCATGGGCTATGTCCCCGGCTCGCACCGCGACGCGCGGCAATTCGTCGACATCTTCGCCGGCAACGACAGCAACGGGCCGCAAGTCGAGGACCAGGCAGTGTTCGTCCCCGCTCGGCCGGGCGACGTGCTGTTCCATCATGGCCGCACGATGCACATGGCGCTGCCCAACCAGTCGGGGATAACGCGCCGCGCCTATACCGCGATCTATTTCGCCGACGGCTGCACGCGCAGCGGCGAGCGATCGCATCCCTCGGTCGACCGAACCGGCATCGCGATCGGCGCGCCGATCGACGGGCCGGCGACACCGATTGCCTGGCCGCTGGCAGGCGGCGGGTTCCCGGAGCCGGGACCGTGGCCCGACACCGGCGACGAGCGGTTCCGACGCTCGGCGGCGCTGGGGATCATTCCCGGTGTGACGGCCTGATCGAACAGAAAGGGAGCCAGCAACCGACTACGAACATCGGATATTTGCTCGCGGGCTTTAGCGCCTCAGCGCCATGACAAACCGCTGCCAGCACCGCCAAGACACGTATGCGAGAATGGCTCCCATCAGCAGCCATGCCGCGATCGAGGCCGCGAACAAAATCAGATGGGCCGCCGCAGTGACGTAAGTCCTATTATACGTGATTGGAAATATGGTTCGGCCAGTCAAAACCGCGATCGCGACAAAGCGTGAAGGGATGAGAAGGAAGGCAACGAAAAGGAGCGTCCGCGATGCTTCCACAAAAGGCGATCGAAGAGGCTTTGCGGTGCTCGGTAGTGAGGACTTCATCGGCGATCCTTCTATCACGGCTAGGCGCGTCGCGTCCTCCCTCTCCACCAGTCCCCGCTTTTACGGGGACTGTTACCTCGCTCTGCCCGGGGGAGGATGGCGCGAGGCCGACGCGACCGCTTTCGACCAAGCTTCCTCATTCCGGCCGCCACCGGTGCGAACTTGGTGATAGGTGGGTTCAACGGACCAAGTGGATGCCACGTTCAGCGGCAACAGACCGCGCTTGGATCTCGATGTCCCTGACCAATTTGCTCAAACGGTCGTTAACAGCGACGACGTCGCTGCTCGAAATCCGGTCTCCGTTTTCTGGGCAGAGCCACCTATCGTTAAGCGAGCCCATGCTGCCAGTCGCTTCGGATAACGCAGAGACGACCGCGCTATCATCGCCGCTACGCAGCCGTTCAATAAGACCGGACAGTCCTGGGGCGGTTGCGCTATCACCATAGTCGGCCAATAGGTGCTGCGCTCGCTCCACTGCTTCCGCGAGCGGTTCAAGTCCGTTGCTCATCCATCGATTCTAGGGGCGATGCCGAAACTTCACAATCGAGCCGCTAGCAGACCTAAAAGACCGCTGTCAGACCGATGACCAAAGGCTCGCGGGAACGCGGGCTAATCGTCTTCGGTTTCGAAATTGGCGAACGCCTGCATGAAACATTCCTCCGCGATATCGATCTACACCCTCGCCTCGGTCCAGCGGCCGCGGCGCGGCTGGCATCGCGCGCGGCCACCGCGACAAGCGCCGAGCGCGGCTCGGCGCGGACCGGATCGATAATCCCGTGCGGCGCTATGCGCGCGGCACCCACCAGGCCGATGCGAAGCTGGCGCATGCGCTCAGGCGGCCGAGTCAGCACGCCGGCCGCGTGCGCCCTGAACGCCGCCACGCCGGCGCTTCGGCTGGTCGAGCTCGGCGAGGTTACGCCGGATGGTCTCGCGCATCGGCTCGCCGCCTTCGAAGAAGCGGTCGAGCAGCGAATGCAGCCGGTCGGCGTCGCCGCTGACGATTGCTTCGACGATCACGCGGTGCTCGGCATGGCTGTCGCGCGCGCGGTCGGTGGCGAGATCGGCGTGAAGATTGACGTAGCGCTCGGCGCGGTCGCCGAGATTGCCGACCACCCCCATCAGAATCGGCGACCCGCAACCCGACAGGATTTCCTCGTGCAGGCTCTTATACGCCTGCTGCCACAATTCGCGCGCTTCGGGATCACCATCGGTCATCACCTTGCTGACTTTGAGCGAGCGATGCAGCGCGAGCACGACGCGTTCTTCCCACGCCTCGCCGCCGCGCTCGACCGCCATTTGCAGCGCGAGTTGATAGGTGCGCTGATAGATATCGATCAGGTCGTTATAATCGGCCAGCGACACGCCGGCGACGCGATAGCCCTTATTATGCTCGTGCTCGATCAGCCCGCGCGCCGAGACCAGCAGGATCGCTTCGCGCACCGGGCTGTGCCCCACACCGTAATATTGGGTGAGCTGTTCGACCTTGAGCCGCTCGAAAGGGGAAAACACGCCGCGTACGATGTCGCGGCGCAACCAGTGCGCGATCGCCTGGGTCGGGTTCTTGTCGGCGTCGATCCCGACGGTCAGGCGGGGATCGGTAAATGTTGCGACGGAAACCAATGCTGTCACATCAGGTCTTTCTGATCGGGCGAGATGCCGGCCTCATAGAGCAGCGGGCTGGGCGAATTGAAAGGTGTACCGGAAAACCACCCGCATCTCCTTTTCGTATTTTTTGATCATAATTGACTTTTTATTCTATTTTCGATCAAATTATAGCCGACCATTTCGTCACGGCTAGGCTTAGAAACCATGACTATCGACATCGCGACGCGACCTGCCCTTCTCCCCACCCTCTCGATCGACGGGGATCGGTTCGTCGACAGCCATGGGCGCCATGTCATCCTGCGCGGGGTCAATCTGGGCGGCGATTGCAAAGTGCCCTCCCCCAATGGCGGCACCCAATATCCGAGCGATTTTGCCGACCATCGCACCGTGTCGTTCGTCGGGCGCCCGTTTCCGATCGCCGAGGCCGACGAGCATCTGGCGCGGCTGGCGCATTGGGGTTTCAACTGCCTGCGCCTGCTCACCACCTGGGAAGCGGTCGAGCATGCCGGGCCGGGCCAGCACGATCAGGACTATCTCGATTATTTCACCGAAGTCTGCGCGCGCGCGGGCAAGCACGGCCTCTATCTGTTCGTCGATTTCCATCAGGACGTCTGGTCGCGGATGACCGGCGGCGACGGCGCGCCGGGCTGGACGTTCGAGGCGGTGGGCCTCGATTTCACCAAGTTCCACGCGGCGGGCGCGGCGCACGTCATGCAACAGGTCTACGATTATGGCAGCGACGTCCGCCGCCAGCCGCAATATCCGCAGATGAGCTGGGGATCGAATTACCGCCTGTCGGGCAATGCGATCATGTGGAGCCTGTTCTGGTGCGGTGCCTTGTTCACCCCCGACCATCGCGTCGACGGCGAGAACATCCAGCATTACCTGCAGCGCCATTATCTCGGCGCGATGGAAGCGATTGCCGAGCGCGTCGCCGGCATGCCGCACGTGCTTGGTTTCGATACGCTCAACGAGCCCGGCACCGGCTGGGTCGGCGATGGCCTGAGCTATCGCCACTTGGCCCCGAGCGAGGAAAACCGAACGCGCCCCCGCCCCGGTGTCGCGACGTCGGCGCTTGACGGTCTGGCCGCGGCGAGCGGGCTATCGGTCGAAGTGCCAGTGCTGCGGCGCAACCTCGATACCGGCCATGCCGAGCCGGCAGGCAGCCGCGTCATCAATCCTGACGGCGTATCGATCTGGCGCGACGGCGTGACCTGTCCGTTCGCCGCCGCGGGCGCCTGGCGTGTCGAGGGCGGTAAGGCGGTCGCGCTCGACGAGGAATTCTTCCGCAGCCGCGACGGCCGCCGCATCACGATATCGGAGGACGGCTTCGGCCCGCTGTTCCACGCTGTCGCGGAGACGACGCGGCGGCACAATCCCGACTGGTCGGTGTTCGCCGAGCTCGACGCGTTCGGCGCGGCGTCGGGGCGCCCCTTCCCCGAGCGCATGCCCGAGCGCTCGGTCAATGCCAGCCACTGGTACGACGCTTCGACGCTCTATCTGAAGACGTTCGATCCCAACAATTCGTATGACTTCCTTACTGGCGAACTCGCGACCAGCGAGGATCAGGTGCTGCAGCGTTATGTCGCGCAGATCGGCTATAAGGCGGCGGGCGGCGCCAAGACATTCGGCCCCAACGGCGCGCCGTCGCTGATCGGCGAATTCGGCATTCCCTATGATCTCGACGAAGGCGAGGCCTACGCCGCCTGGGATCGCGGCGAGCGCGATCCGGCGATCTGGGCGAAACACGATCTGTTGCTCGGGCTGATGTACGACGCGCTCGACGCGCTGCAGCTCAACTCGACGCAGTGGAATTACACCGCGTCGAACCGCAACGACCTCAGGATCGGGGACAATTGGAACCAGGAGGATCTGTCGATCTTTTCACGCGACCAATTGGTAGCAGGCGATTCCACTTCTGGCGGTCGTGGGGTCAGGGGATTTTGCCGGCCATTCGCCAGGCACGTCCAGGGACGAATCCAAAACATGCATTTCGACCGGGCGAGTGGCGAGTTCGCGCTGACCTTCGACGCTGATCCGGCGATCGCGGCGCCCACTGAAATCTACGTGCCGCGAACCCAATATCCCAACGGCTGCACATTCGATGTCGCCGGGGGCCACCTTGTCTTCGCGGAGCAACTTGCGTCCGTTCGGGTCGAAAAAGCCGGACGAATCACGATCACCATAAGGCGGCAATGACGCGCCGGATCGCCATCGGCGAACGAATGTCGATGTCAGCGCAGCGCTGCCGCCGGGACCGGCGCGGCGTAGCGCGTCAGGAACTGAGCCAGGCTCGGCAGCTGCGGCAGCCGGGCCTTGATCCCCGCGTCGAGCCCGTCCAGCGCCTGGCGAAGATTGGCATCGGGCAGCTGGCTCGGCAGCAAGTGCCAGCCATCGGGCGTCAGGCCCTGCCCCATCATAACCTGGCACCAGGAATCGACGCGGAAAATCTCGTCCTGGTCCTGATGCGCCATCGCCTGTTCGCGGAACAGGTCGAGGCGGGCGGCCAGCGTATCGGGCAGCTCTATCCGCGTCATGCGTTGCCAGAACGGCTCGTCGCGATGGTTCAGCGCGTAATGCAGGATCACGAAGTCGCGGACATGCGTCCATTCGGCTTCTGACCGCGTATTGAAGCGCTCGGCCAGCGCCTGATAGTCGCGCGTGAACGGGAATGACTGGATGAAGCGCGTGATGGCGATCATCACCAGATGGATGCTGGTCGACTCCAACGGCTCGATGAACCCGCCGGCGAGGCCGAGCGCCAGGCAGTTGCGATGCCACGCCCGGCGGCGCATCCCGGCAGTGAAGCGCAGCAGGCGCGGCTCGAACAAGGGTTCGCCGTCGATCCCGGCCAACAGCGTCTCGCGCGCGGTGTCATTGTCCATGTCCGCGCTGCAAAACACGATGCCGTTGCCGACCCGATGCTGGAGCGGAATGCGCCAGCGCCACCCGGCGTCATGCGCGATGGCGCGGGTATAGGGGACGGGTTCGCCGGCGCTTTCGGTCTGGACCGCAAACGCGCTGTCGGTCGCCAGCCAGTGGCTCCAATCGTCGAACCCGGCCTTGAGCGTTTGCTCGATCAGGAGCGCGCGAAAGCCGGTGCAGTCGATGAAGAAATCACCGTCGACCCGCTCGCCCGATGCCAGCACCAGCGATCGGATGTCGCCGCTGTCCGCATCCTGCGACACTTCCGCGATACGGCCCTCGACACGTTTTACCCCGTCGGCCTCGGCAATGTTCCGCAGGAACCGGGCATAAGCGGTGGCGTCGAGATGATAGGCATAAGCGAGGCCGAGCTCGGGATCGGCGGAGAAGCGGTTTTCCGCCGCCGCGCGCAGCTCCAGCGAGTAATCGCCATAAGGACGCCCGAACCCGCGATGCCGCGCCTCGAGCCAGAAATGCTGGAAATCGGCGACGAACACCGATCGCCCGACCGATCCGAACGAGTGGAAATAATGGTCGCCCGGCCGGTCCCAATTCTCGAAGCCGATCCCCAGCTTGAAGCTGGCATTGGTCGCGCGGACGAACGCGTCCTCGTCGATGCCGATGAAGGAATGGAAGCTGCGGATCGTCGGGATGGTGGATTCGCCGACGCCGACGGTGCCGATCTCGTCGGATTCGACAAGCACCACCTCGATCATCGGGCTGAGATGCTTGGCGAGCGTGGTCGCGGCGATCCAGCCTGCCGTGCCGCCCCCCGCCACGACGACGCGACGGATCCTGTCGGGAGTTGCTTCGGTCATCGATTGAGCTGCCTTTGGATCAGGGCGCGCAACTGCCGCGCCGCCATGGGATCGAGGGACGCCAGCGGCCCGCGGGCCGCGGTGGGCAAATGGGCCGCCGGGCGCTCGGGCGGGCCGAAGATGTAATAGTCGAACATCGCGCGCCACGCGGCTTTCTCGTGCGCCGGGCGATCGCGGAGCGAGAGCATGGCGTGGAGCAAGGTCGTCATCGGCGTGTCGAGGAAATCGGGTGCCGCGTTCCACCAATAATTGACCAGCACGTTGAAGTCGTCGAGCGCCTCGACCTGGTGCCACCACAAGGCCGGGTAAACGAGGACGTCGCCGGGCTCGAGTTCGGCGATCTCGCCGGCCGCCGCCGCCTTGGGAAAATCGGGGAAGCGGTCGAGATCGGGTGCGGCGAAATCGACCATCGTCACGACTTGCCCGCCCGGCGTCGGCGCCAGCGGACCGGGATAGAGGTTGGCGACCTGGTCGGGCGGGAACAAGGTGAAGCGGCGATGCCCGACCGCGCAGCACGCCGCATTGTTCGACATGTCGAAATGCGCCGCCGCGATCGTACGATTGCCGAGCCAGATGCTGGCGAGCGGCGGATGCTTGGCGAACAAGTCGCCCGCGGGCGCCAATTCGTTCTCCGCACGAAAGCCCGGGAAGAAGGTGTCGAGGTCGGTCGAGCCGATGTAGAAAGCCGGTGCGTCTGGGTTGCCGCGCTGTTCGAAGATGCGGGCGAGGAAGGCGTCGAACGCGACGCGTTCGCCGCGGAAGTTCATCGCCGTCGCGTCTTCGTTATAGTGGAAGCGGCCGCCGGTTGCCGGGTCGGCGGTATAGCCGACCACCGGCTGTCCGCTGTGGAACCGCAGCAGATAGTCGACGGCGCGTTCCGGCGATTGCAGCCCAGCCTGGACCAACGGCCAGTCACGCGCGACGCCCTTCAGGATCGTCGGCACGCCCTCGGCGACAATGGCAGCGAGATCGGGCGCGGCGATATTTCCGTCCAACTCGCGGGTTCGCCGAGTGACGGCGATCCGGACGGGGGCGGCATCAGCCATCGCGGCGCCGCTTGCGCGCGACCAGCGCGGAGATGTTGCCCAGCGAGGATGCCGCCCAGATCGCCGGCCGCAGGAAATCGTCGCGATGCAATGCCGCGAGCGCCGCGCCGTCGAGCGCGGCGAGCCGATCCTGCGCGATCGCATAGCCGTCGGGCACGGTGAAACGGCGTCCGTCCTCGGTCTCTATCCGCAGCTCGACCGGCTGGATCAGGTCATGCTCCTCGAACGCGGCGAACATGGCGGGCGCGGCCTGCGATCCGACATAGACGCGCTGGAGCGCGGTTGCGACCTGGTCGAGTAGGGGCGCGTTGCCGCCATGGTCGAGGAAGATCGCAGCGCCCTCGCCGCCATGGCGCACGCGAGGATGCGACGGGTCGATATGGATCATCGGTTCGCCGGCAACGCCTTCCGGCGGGACCCCGATCGAGAACGGACCGCGGCTCATCAGCGCGGGGATATAGCGCGCGTCCCAATGCGTGCCGTCGAGATAGAGATTCTCCTCGGCATCGAACCCGAGCAGGACGGTCGCGCGATAGGCGCCGGCAGGGTCACGCCGGAACAGGATCGCATATTCGCGCTGCAATTCCTCGAACTCGGTGGCGAACACCATCGTCTGATTGACGGCATCGCCATAAGCGGCGCCGCGATCCACCACGACCCGCAGATCGGCATGGTCGACATTGTTGAGTAGGACGGGATTCGCCATCGCTGCCGATCCTTAGACGAAGAAGGCCGCTTGTGCAGCGGCCTTCCCCATTTCCAGCATGTGATGGCTGTTCAGAACTTGAAGCGCGCACCGACCAGATAGCGGGCCGACCCTTCGGCCAGATACCAGGTGTTGCTCGGATCGCGACCATAGGTCCGGACACCTTCCTCGGTAAGGTTGATGCCTTCGAAGCTTACCGCGATGTTCTTGGTGATGTCATAGCTGAGGTTGAGGTCGAGCTGGCCATAAGGCGCGGTGTACACCGGGTTGTGATAAGAGTCGCGGTTGAGCTGGCTCAGGAACTTGGCGCGCCAGTTATAGGCCAGACGTGCCGAGATCCCGTATTTCTCATAGATCAAGGTAACGTTGGCGGTGTCCGACAGACCGACCAGCGCGAACTGGTCGACATTGGGATTGGCCGCCACGTCGATTCCGACATCGCCGCGCACCAGCGTGTAGCTGGCGGCAAGGCCGAAACCGGTCCGGCCGAAGAAATACTGGCCAGCGATCTCGACGCCGTAAATCTCCGCGTCCTTGTTGTTGATCGGCGTGTTGACCGAGAAGTTGAACAACGGGTCACTGGAGTTGGCGATAATGTCGACCGCGGCCAGCGTCGAGTCGACGAAGCCCTGATCGAGTGCACCATTGTGATAGTTCGCCTGGAACGCTGCATTCGCCGCCGCCACGTTGCCGTTATTCTGCTGCAGCAAAGCGGTATAGGTAAACAGGTTCACGTCGGTGATGCCGGCCTGTAACGCAGTCAGCTGGTCCTTGGCTATGCCCGAGCGCGTGCCCGCAGCAGCCGATGTGGGATCCCGCAAGCCGAACAGGTTGCGATTGACCAACGTGTTGCCGATGAAGTTGTGGACGCGCTTGTCGAAGAAGCCGACCGAGAAATAGCTGTCCTTGTTCGGATACCATTCAAGCGAGACGTCGAAATTATCCGAGTCGAGCGGATTGAGATCGGTATTGTTGGCAAAACCGGTCGCAGTGCCGCCGATCGCGGTCGGACGCGGCGGCGCGCCGACAGTGGTCGAGGCGAACAAGCTGCCATAGGGAGCGCGCGCGATCGTCTTCGAGTAAGAGAAGCGCCCCTTCAGCTTGTCGGTAAAGCCGATCGAGAAATCCATCGACGGCAGCAGATTGTTGTAGGAGCCCTTCGACGTCAGCGCCTGACGATCAGTCGAGTTGAGGATGTTGAAGTCGTTGTCCGCCTGCCAGACGATTGCGAGCGGAACGGGTTGCAGCGACTGGGCCGTGACCTTAGTGCTCTCGAACCGGGCACCGGCGACGAGCTGCGCCTGCATGTTGCCGATCGTGCCGTTCCAGGTGATCTGGCCATAGACCGACCAGATGCTCTCCTTGACACGGTTGAAGCTGTTGGTGTCGATATTGTTCTGGTGGTTCACGCCATCGTTCGTGATGCCGATATAATGCTGATACAGCGTATTATAGAGCTTGGTCGCGTCCTCGGTGCGCCACGCCACCAGCGTATTGGCGTCGGCGTTCGGATTGTTGTGGGTGAATTGGCAGGCGGTGCAGAACTGGAAGACCTGCCCGGGCGCCACGGCATTGATCTCGGGCGGCAGTGAGTTGCCCCAGTCGCCGAGAACCTGACGCGTATTATACTGCGTCTGCAGCGTATTGGTGGTGCGATAGCCGCCGCCGAAGTCGAACTTGCTGCCACCGCCCAGATCCCAGGTGCCGTCGAGGCGCAGTTCCTTGATGCGCTGCGATTGGGTCGAGGCGAATTGGCGCTGAATCGCGCCGGACAGATCGCCTGCATCGAGCTTGTTATTGCAATTGCCCTTGATGAACGGCGTGCCGTTGGGGGTGACGCTCGGCGTGCAGTCGTTGAAGGTCAACGTCTGCTGCGGGAAGCCGCCCGGAGTGGTGGTGAGCGAGTGCGAGGTCACCACCGGCATATTGAACGCGACCGTGGTCGAGGTCTGGCCATTGGGGTTGTCCGGCAGGCTTTCGGCCTTGCCGAGATGCCCGTCGAGCACGAACTTCAACCGATCGGTCGCCTGCCAATCGATATTCAGACCGACATCCCACAAACGGTTCTTCTGTGCGCGATAGGCCTGCTCGAACGCCTCATCCTTCACGCCGTTGATGGTTTCGTGAAGGTAGGAGGTCGTGGCGATGCCGTTGGACGCGTCGTCGAACGTCACCTCGTCGAACGGCCGGTTGAACCAGTTGGACTGGGTCGAACGGCGCTCGGACGCCCGGAGCTGCGCATACATACCGTCAGCAGTGATGGTCAGCCCGTCGGTCGGCCGGAATTGCAGCATCGCCTGACCGTTCAGCCGCTCACGGCTGTCCTCGGAGAAATGGTAGCGGCTGTCATCAGGCACCGAAACCAGGACATTGGCATTGCCCGGCACGTTGTTGAGCTTGGTCGCGGCGTTAACGAAACCATTGGCCGGATTGAGGAAATCCGACAGAGTGCGAATATTCCAGTCGTTGCTCGCGACGGTGGGGACGCTGAAGTTGCGCTTCTGGTAGCTGCCGAACAGCGAGACGCCGACCTTCTGATCCTTGTCGCTCCAGCTGAGCAGGCCGGAAACTTCCGGCGTCACATGGCTGCCGCAGCTGATGCAGTCGTCGGCACTGGTATCGTAACTGGCCTTCGCGCCGATCGTGCCGGTGAACCCACTTTCCCGCGCATCGAGCGGGCGTCGGGTAACGACGTTGATCGCGGCACCGATGCCGCCCGACGGAATCGCGGCGCGGCCGGTCTTGTAGACTTCGAGCGTCTTGACCCCTTCCGCGGCGAGGTTCGCGAAATCGAACGACCGGCCGAAGCCGCCCGCGCCATCGCCGTTCTGATCGCCGCCCACCGAGACGATATTCGACGTGGCGAGCTGGCGCCCGTTCAAGGTGACGAGGTTGTACTGTGCGCCGAACCCACGGACGGTGACGGTCGAGCCTTCGCCGTTGACGCGGTCGATCGACACGCCGGTGATGCGCTGGAGCGATTCGGCCAGGTTGGTGTTGGGGAATTTGCCGATATCCTCGGCCGAGATGGCGTCGACGATACCGTTGGAATTGCGCTTGATCGCGATCGAGCGTTCGAGCGAGGCGCGGACGCCGGTGACGACGATGTCACCGCTCGATGCGGCCTGATCGTCGGCCGGTGCCGGCGGCGCCGCGTCGGGCGCAGCCGTTTGCGGTTGAGCCTGAGCCGCAGCCACGCCCGGCGCTGCTAGCCCGACCGCAAGTGCCAGCGCAGACGCAGAAATTCTCAATGTCCTCATGCCCCGGATCCTCCCTACCTGGTCGGCATCTTCCCATGCCGACACAATTTTGATGTTAAGCGATGTGGTCTCGCCTCGACTGTCTTCGTATCGCGTCCGACATCGATGTCAATATCGGACAAAGCCCATTTCGGATCGTTCGGTTTAGCGTTGCGCCAGGGCAACACTGGCCGATTGCAGCGGGTGCGCGGCGTCGGTTGCCAAGGTCAGTTTGTAGCTGCCCGCGGCCTGCCGCCACCGGCCGGCTTGCCAGCGCGTCAGCAGGCGCGCATCGGCCGATATCGTCACGGTTCGCGTCTCGTGCGGCGCCAGCGCTTCCCGGCTCCATCCGGCGAGTCTCAACGGACTACCATCGGGCAAAGTCACGTAGAGCTGGGGCACCGCGACGGTCGCGCGGTCGCTTTGATTGGTGACCGCAACCGTCACGCTAGGCTTGGCCCCGCCGGTGAAGCGGGCCTTGGCATAACTCACCCTGGCATAATTGAGGCCATAGCCGAACGCGAACAGCGGCTGGCTGTTCTGCGCCGCATACCAGCGGTAACCGACATTGGCGCCTTCCTTATAATCGACATCGAACGATGCGACCGGCTCGGCGGTCCCCGAACCGGCGTTGCTCGCGGCGTCGTTCTTCAGGCTTTCCAAGCCGATAGGCCCGGAGCGCGGTAGCTGCGCAGACGCGCGCGGGAAGGTCATCGGCAAGCGTCCGGTCGCGTCGACATCGCCGAACAGGATCCGCGCGATCGCTTCGCCGCCGCGCTGGCCGGGATACCAGGCCTCGACAACTGCCGGCACGCGATCGATCCAGGGCATCAGCACCGGGCCGCCGGTCTCGAGCACCACCACCGTCTTCGCCTGGGCCGCGGCGACCGCGTCGATCAGCGCATCCTGATTGTCGGGCAGCGCGATGTCGCGATTATCCTCGGCCTCGGTCGACCATTGCGTAGCAAAGACGATCGCGATGTCGGCGTCGCGCGCCGCCGCTGCCGCAGCGGCGGGATCCTTGCCGTCGACATAGGAAATCCGCGCGCCCGGCGCGAGCGCCTGGATCGCCTTGAGCGGCGAGGAATTGTGATATGTCACGCGCACGAACGACATCGCCGCGCCCGATGTCAGCGGAATCTCGATCGGCACGCCGCCGACCGAACGCACCTGGCTCGACCCGCCGCCCGACAGCACGCCGACATCGGCATGGCCGCCGATCAGCACGATCTTCTGCGCGCGCTTGGCCAGCGGCAGGACATTGCCCCGGTTCTTGAGCAGGACCATCGATGCTTCGGCCACGCGCTGCGCCACGTCCGCATGTGCCGCATAATCAATAGGTTGCACCGCCGCCGGCGATGGATCGTCATAAAGGCCACTGGCGATTACCCCGGTCAGGATGCGACGCACCATCTCGTCCAGCCGCGCCACTGGGATCGTGCCGTTCGCGACCGCGGCGGCGAACGGCGCGCCGAAATAGATTTCCTTGTCGAGTTCCTGGCCCGATTCCTGGTCGAGACCCGCCATCGCCGCCTTGACCGTCGAATGGACTCCGCCCCAGTCGGACATCACCCAGCCGGGATATTTCCAGTCGTCGCGCAATATCTTGGTCAGCAGGAAGCGGTTCTCGCACGCCCAGTCGCCATTGACCTTGTTATAGGCGCACATCACCGAGCCGGGCCGGCCGTCCTTCACCGCGATCTCGAACGCGAGCAGGTCGCTCTCGCGCAACGCCGCTTCGTCGATCCGCGCGTTGAGAATAGTGCGGCCGGTTTCCTGCGCGTTGAGCGCGAAATGCTTGACGGTCGAGACGATATGGTTCGATTCGACGCCGCGTATCGCAGCGGCGACGAGCGTGCCGGCGAGCAGCGGGTCTTCCCCAAGATACTCGAAATTGCGCCCGTTCCAGCCGTCGCGCGTCAAATTGACCCCGCCGGCGAGCAGGACGTTGAAGGTCTTGGCGCGCGCTTCCGCCCCGGCCATCGCGCCGCCGGCATAAGCCAGCTTGGGATCGAAGGTGGCGGCGGTGGCGAGGCCCGAGGGCAGTGCCGTCGCGACGTCGTCGGTGCGCAGGTTCATCTGGTTGGCGACGCCCAGGCTGGCATCGCTCTCGCGCAAGGTCGGGATGCCGAGCCGCGGCACGCCGGGCACATAGCCGGCCGAGGGAACCATGTCGGCGGGGCGGGGATCGATCTTGTTGGGGAACAGTCCGTGGATATAGGTCAGCTTCTCCTGAAGCGTCATCGCCTTGACCAAAGCCGCGGCGCGCGCCGCGGCCGACAAGCTCTTGTTGCGCCAGGGTTCTCCGATGCGATTCGTTGCACCCGCGCTGGGCTTCTGCCCGGCATCGCGCGCAGCGAGCGCGGCCGGCAGACTGACGCAACCGATGCAGATCAAGGCGCCAAACAGACGAGACTTCATCGCGGATTCCTCAATCCATGTGGCAAAAAAAGCGGCCGCCGCAGCTTGCGGCGGCCGCTAGCCCGCCGGCGCGAGGCACGGCGGGGGAGGATTCGAGAATCGGAAAAATAGGGGAGGCAAAAGCGTCGGACGGCAGGGCTCGCGCGGCGATCATCATCCCTCTCCCCTCTTTCGGTTTTTCCGAAATGCTTGACGTAGATCGCCAAGACCGACATCGATGTCAACGAGTTTCGGCGAGCGACGCCTGCAGAACGATAAGGGGTGGAGATGATTCGTAGGGGAGCGCCGTTGGCCGGCTTTGCCATGGCCGCTTTGGCACTTGGAACGCCGGCATCGGGACAGACCACGTCCTCTGCTCCCGCTGACGCATCTCCCGCCGCCCCATCCAGCGTCGCGAACCCGGCGACCTGGCCCGCGATCAAATCGCCGGTGCGCGAAGATCCGGTCGTCGAAGACAAGATCACCCAGTTGATCGCGCGCATGTCGCTCGAGCAGAAGGTCGGCCAGATCGTGCAGGGCGACATCGCCTCGATCACACCCGACGATGTCCGCAAATATCATCTCGGCTCGGTGTTCAACGGCGGCAATTCGGACCCGGGCGGCAAGTACAACGCGCCCGCCAAGGACTGGCTCGCGCTCGCCGATGCCTTTTGGGACGCGTCGACCGGCGACGATCCCAAATTGCCACGCATCCCGGCGATCTGGGGGATCGACGCGGTGCACGGTCATTCGAACATCGTCGGCGCGACGCTGTTCCCGCACAATGTCGGGCTCGGCGCGATGCGCGATCCGGCGCTGATGCGGCGGATCGGTGAAGTGACCGCGATCGAGATGCGCGTGACCGGCATCGATTGGACCTTCGCGCCGACCATCGCCGTGGTCCGCGACGACCGCTGGGGCCGCAGCTACGAGGGGTTCGGCGAAGTCCCCGAGATCGCCGCCAGCTATGCCGGACCGCTGGTCACAGGGCTGCAGGGCAAGATCGGCTCCAGGGACTGGCTGAAGGGCCCGCACGTCATCGCCACCGCCAAACATTTCCTCGGCGACGGCGGTACCAAAGACGGCAAGGACCAAGGCGACGCTCAGGTGTCGGAAGCGCAGCTCCGCGATCTGTTCGCGCCGCCCTATGAGGCTGCGATCAAGGCCGGCGTGCAGTCGATCATGATCAGCTTTTCGAGCTGGAACGGCCGCAAGATGACCGGCAACCACAGCCTGTTGACCGGCGTCGTCAAGGATCGCTGGAATTTCGACGGTTTCCTGGTCAGCGACTGGAATGCCCATGCCCAGGTCGAGGGATGCACCGCATCCGACTGCCCGCAGGCGATCCTCGCCGGGCTCGACCTCTACATGGCGCCGGACAGCTGGAAAGGCATCTGGGAATCGACCCTGCGCGAGGTGAAAGCGGGAACGATCCCGATGAGCCGGCTGGACGACGCCGTTCGCCGCATCCTGCGGGTCAAGTTCCGCGCCGGCATCTTCGAGGCGAAACGGCCGTCCGAACGCCCTTATGCCGGCCAATATGACCAGCTCGGCTCGCCCGATCACCGCGCGGTCGCGCGCCAGGCCGTGCGCGAATCTTTGGTGCTGCTGAAGAATGCGGGCTCGCTGCTGCCGCTGAAGGCTGGCGCCGATATCCTCGTCGCCGGAGACGGCGCCGATAATGTCGCCAAGCAGGCCGGCGGCTGGACATTATCGTGGCAGGGCACCGGCACCCGCCCCAGCGACTTTCCCAATGCCACCTCGATCTGGCGCGGTATCGAGAATGAGGTCAAGGCCGCCGGCGGCAAGGCCAGCCTGTCGGTCGACGGGCAGTTCGCGACCAAGCCGGATGCCGCGATCGTCGTTTTCGGCGAAAATCCCTATGCCGAATTCCAGGGCGACCGCAGCGACGTGGCGTTCGACGACCCCGCCACGATCGACAATCTGGCGACGATGAAGCGGTTGAAGGCGGCAGGCGTGCCGGTGGTCGCGGTGTTCCTGTCGGGGCGCCCGCTCTGGGTGAACCCCTATCTCAACGCATCGGACGCGTTCGTCGCCGCCTGGCTGCCGGGATCGGAAGGAGAAGGCGTCGCCGACCTGCTGTTCGGCAAGGCCGATTTCCGCGGCAAGCTACCGTTCAGCTGGCCCAAGCGCCCCGATCAGGCACCGCTCAATGTCGGCGATCCCGGGTATGATCCGCTCTTCGCTTATGGTTTCGGCCTCAGCACGCGCGACAAAGGCGATCTCGCCCCGCTGCCGGAAGATCGCGGCACGCTGAAGGGCGACCGCAACATCCTGTTCGCCCGCGGCAAGCCGACCAACGGCCGACACTTCCTGTTCGGTGCCGATGGCGCGCTGTCGGCCGATCCGGATCCGGCGCTGATATCGGCGCGGTCGGCCGATCGCGGGGCGCAGGAAGATTCGGTCAGGATCGCCTGGACCGGCAAAGCGAGCGCGACGGCGGCTTTGGTCGGCGAGCCGGTCGACTTGACGCGCGAGGCCAATGGCGACGTCGCATTGGTCATCGACCTCAAGGTCGACGAGGCGCCGACAGCTCACGTCCTGCTGGGCGGCAGGGACGTGACCGCGCGGCTGACGGCGCTGGCGGCCAGCAAGCAATGGGGCCAGATCGCCGTGCCGCTGCGCTGCCTCGTCGGTACGCCGCTCGACCGTGTTACCCAGCCGTTGACGCTGACCTCGGCGGGCCGACTCGACCTGACGATCTCCGCCATCCGCTTCGCCTCGCCGCCGGAAGGGGTGGTCGATTGCCGCTGACCCTCGCCATTGCATGGGGGATGAGGCCGGCTAGAATCCTCTTCGTGACGTCCCGGCCTTGCTTCCGCGCCAATTGGTATTATCGCACCGCCTCACCGGCCGATCGGCTGGCGGACATTTGCATGGCATGAAGACGGTCACCATCAAGGACGTCGCGGAACGCGCGGGCGTGTCGCCCAAGACGGTGTCGCGCGTCATCAACGATGAAGTGCACGTCCGCCCCGAAGTGCGCGAACAGGTCATGCGCGTGGTCGCGGAACTCGATTACCGGCCCAATGCCTTCGCGCGCGGATTGTCGAGCGCCAAGTCTTTCCTGATCGGGATGTTCTTCGACGATCCCGCCTCGGTCTATGCCGCCGACCTGCAGCGCGGCGCGCTCATCCGCTGCCGCGCGCTCAGTCATCACTTGCTGATCGAACAGGTCGACCGCGTCCAGCCCGATTGGATGGCGCGGCTGGATGCCACCTTGCGCACGGTAAAGCTGGCGGGCGCGGTGCTCACCCCACCGATCTGCGACTGGCCGGACCTGATCGACATGCTCGAGGCGAACGAAGTGCCGATCGTCCGGATCGCGCCCGGCGACGCACTCGACCGCACGCCGCAAGTTCGGATGGACGACCGCGCCGCGGCGCGTGAAGTAACCGAGAAGCTGATCGCGCTCGGCCATCGCGATATCGGCTTCATCAAGGGCAATCCCACCCACAGCGCGACCGTGCGGCGGTGGGAAGGGTTTTGCGACGCCATTGCCGCCGCGGGGATAACGATCCCGCCGAAACGCGTGCTGCAGGGAGATTTCACGTTTCGCAGCGGCCTGATCGCGGCGGAGGCGATCCTGGGCGAGGGCGAGCGGCCGACCGCGATCTTCGCCAGCAATGACGAGATGGCGCTGGCCGCATTGGTCGTCGCCATGCGCCATCAGATCGCGGTTCCCACTGCCTTGTCGATCGTCGGGTTCGACGACGCGCCGGTGTCGCGCATGGCCTGGCCACAGCTCAGCACCGTGCGCCAGCCCAATCCGGAAATGGCGGCGGCGGCGATCGATCTACTGATCGGGCCGGGACAGCAGACCCGCGACGGCAGCGCCTGCGTCGAACTGCCCTACGAATTCATCGAACGCGGGAGCCTCGCGGCGATTCCGCGGAACTAGGTTTCTGCGCGGCTGACAGGCGCGCGCTTTCCTGCAGCAATACCGTCACCAGCCGCATCCGCACGCTGGAGCGCGACCACACGATACCGATACGCCGCCCGATCCGCCGCTCCGGCAGTTGCAGGCGAACGATGTCGATCCCTTCGGGCCAGGGTGGGGTCCAATCGGGAACGATCGACACGCCCAGTCCGCGATCGACCATCATCGCGATCGCATTCAAGGCATTGAGCTCGAACCGCTCGCGCGGGACGATGCCGAGTTCGTTCAGATAGACCTCGGCCGACCGACCGCCCCATTGATTGCGGTCGTAGCGTATCAGCGGTTCCTCGCGCAGCAAGTCGAGCGGATCGCGGTCGGCCAACGCGCGCGGCGCCAGCACGATCAACGGTTCCTCGCGCAACAACAGCCAGTCGCAGGTCTTGGGCAGCGGATAGGGCGCTTCGAGCACCAAAGCCGCGTCGAGTTTGCCCGCTTCGACATCGACGAAGAGCTGCGCCGAATTGCCCGACTGGATGTGGATGTTGACCTGGGGAAAGGTCTTGCTCACCGCCGCCAGGATATCGGGCAGCAGGCCGGTCAGCGGCGTGGTGCAGGCGCCGAGCCACAATTCGCCGGTCACTTCGCCTTCCTGCGCGATACCGCGCAGATCGGTCGCGTCGCGCAGCAGCTTGCGCGCAGGCGCCAGGACGCGCGCGCCCTGTTCGGTCATCCGCATCGTCCGGCCGACGCGGAGCAGCAAGGGGGCGCCCATCTCCCGTTCGAGCGCGTGGAGCTGCTGGGCGACCGCCGACGCGCTGATGTTGAGCACGCGCGCCGCGGCGGCCATCGATCCCTGGTCGACGACCGTGACGAACGTCCTCAGGAAGCCGGTGTCGATAGTAGCGACTCCTCCGATTGCGCCTTGCCGCGACGTGGCGTGAAGATCGTCAGACCCTCGAGCGAATGGCTGGGCGGCGGGAACAGGAAGCTGGCGACATAGCCGATCGCGATCGACGAGGCGATTGCCAGCGCGAGATAGAGATAGGGGTGGACGAGGCCGAAAATCCACACGACGAGCGTAATGATCGACGCCAGCACGATGCCGATCGCCACGCCCTGCCAATTGGCGCGCCGGGTGAACAGGCCGAGCGTATAGGCGCCCGCGCAGCTGCCCCCGAACAGACCGAACAGCTCGATGGTCAGGTCGAGTAGCGAGTGGATGTCGAGCCGTGAAAGGATGATCGCGATGGCGATCCCGACCAGGCCGACGCCGACGCTGGTGATCTCGGCGAAGCGGACGATCTGGCGCTGGCTGCGCCCGGGGATCAGCCGGTCGTAGAAATCGACCGACAGCAAGGTCGCGACGCTGTTGATGATGCCCGACAGCGTCCCCATCGCCGCCGCGATCAGGCCGGCGATGATCAGCCCGACCACGCCATGCGGCAGCTCGGTGCCGATGAACGAGGGAAACACCGTGTCGATCGGCAGCAGCGGATTGAGCTGCCCCGGATGGACCCGGTAATAAGCGAACAGCACCGTGCCGATCATGTAGAACATGAACGCACTGGGCAGCAGCACCGCCGCGAACAGCCAGACTGAGCGCCCCGCGGCCTTTTCCGATGGCGTCGCCAGCACGCGCTGCATCAGCACCTGATCCTTGGGGAAGGTCAGCACGACGTCGAACAGGACAAGGATGGTGAACGCCCAGACCGTCGGCTGGGTGACGTCGAAGCTGAAGTTCAGCATCCTGGTCTTGTCGAACGCCGCCGCGGTATCGACGATCGTCCCGAAGCCGATCTGCCAGACGATGAAGCCGATCGCGAACAGCGCACCGCAAGTCAGTACCAGCACCTGGAAGACGTCGGTCCACACCACCGCGCGCATCCCGCCGAGCGCGGTATAGACGATGGTGAACAGGCCGACGACGACGATGCACGCGACGATGTTGGTGTCGGTGATCGTGCCGATCGCCATCGCCGGCAGAAACAGCACGATCCCCATCCGGCCGCCGATCTGCATCATGATCCACAGCGCGCTCGACAGCATGCGGATCGCGGGGTGAAAGCGCTGTTCGAGATAGTTGAACACCGACACCAGGTTCAGGCGGCGGAAGATCGGCACGACGAAGACGGCGACGAACATCAGTCCGAACACCGTCGTCATCTTCGACATGATATATTCCCAGTCGGTCTCGAACGCCTTGGCCGGGACCGCGAGATAGCTGATCGAGCTGATCGAACCGGCGAACATGCTGATCCCGGCGGCCCAGAACGGAATGGTGCGTGAGCCGAGGAAGAACTCGCTCGATGAACCCTGCTTGGCGCGCCGGTAGAAGGTCAGCCCGATGCCGAGCATGCCGAACAGATAGACGCCGATGATCGCCATATCGATCGGCGCGATCGACTGGCGCGCAGACTTGAGCGTCAGCGCCGAGAAAGCGAGGCCCTTGCCGTCGCGCCAAGCCGACAGAATGCCGTCGCCCTGGCTGACGGCAGCGACTGGCGGGTGCGACAGCACCGACCCCAGAGGTGACCAGGCGTCGGTGATCGCGCTGTAGCTGTAGAGGCGCGCGCCGTTCGCGCCGCCGATGAGATAGAGCAGATAGGCCTGACCGATCGCGCGCGCTGAGCCCGGAACGACCGCACCCGGCGCCGGCGCGCCCGCGCTCCAGCCCTTGAGCCGTATCCAGCGCCATTGCTGGCCGCCCGTCAGGGTGACGAAGATGCCGCCATTCTGTGCCGCGAGCGCAGTGGGCACGCCGCCGCCGGGCCAGGCGTCGAGGGGCTTCCAGGCGTCCGCCGTGGTCCAGTCGAGGCGAAGTAGATGCGCCGCGCCGCGGGCGTCTGTTCCGGCCACCAATACGGCGTCGGGTTCGAAAGCGGCAGTGGCGGACGTGAGCGACATCGGCAGTGGCGGCAGGATGCGCAGCCTGAGGTCACCGCCCGAAAAATGGAGCCCGGCGACCAGTTGAACCCCTCCGTCATCGCCGCGGCCGATGAGCAACGTACGGCGGCCGTCGCTTATGACCGTCAGCAGACGCCCAAAGTCTATATGCCCCGCATATACCGCCGACCAACCTCGCGGCCCCAGCACGAATGCGCGCTTGCCGCCCATATCGATCGCTACCGGACGACCATCGATCGCCGCGAGCAGGACCGGTCCAGAACTCGGCAGCGTCGGCAACCGTGTCGCGACCGTCGACATCGGCGGCTCGGCAAAAGCCGGTCCTGCGACTCCGATCAGCAGGCAGGCGGCCAGCAACAGCTTGAGCAGCGCGCGCATCAGGCGTCGCCCGCACGGCGAAGCGTTTCGCGTGCCGCGGCGACCGCGGGGGCATCGGCCATCGCGCCGTCGAACAGGAATGCGCCATGGCCGCGCGCGCGGGCCTCCGCCGCCGCCGCCAACAGGCGCCGAGCGCGCGCCACGTCGCCGCCTTGGTCGAACACCTCATTGGCGATCGCCACCTGGCGCGGATGGATACAGCTTTTGCCGGGATAGCCGAGGCTGCGCGCGAGCTCGGCCTCGGCGCGGAACCCCTCGTCATCGGCAAGATCGGGCCACGCCCCGTCAAAGGCGAGCCGCCCGTGCTCACCTGCCGCGAGCCGGATCGACCACAACGCGGCATGGACGTGGCGAAGGTCGTGCCGGTCCACGCCGAGCGACGCGAAAAGATCGTTGAGCCCGACCTGCAGCCCGATCACCCGCGGATGCGCGCCGGCGATTCCGGCGGCTTGGGAAATCCCGCGCGGGGTCTCGATATTGACCAGCAAACCGGCGGCGATGCCGGCCGATTCCATTTGCACGGCGACCATCCGCACCGCGGCCGGCGAGCCCGCCTTGGGGAGGTTGACGCAGTCGACGCGGAGGCCGGCCAGCGCGGCCAGGTCGTCGGCGAAAAACGGGCTTTCGAGCGCGTTGATCCGGACGATCATCCGCTTGGCCGATGAGAGGACAGCGTCCGACCGCAACCATTCGGCCAGCCGCGAGCGTGCCGCCGCCTTGTCGCCATCGGGCACGGCATCTTCAAGGTCGAACGACAGCGCGTCGGCATCGCTCGCCAAGGCTTTGGCGAAGAATTCGGGTCGCGAGCACGGCACGAACAACTTGCTGCGCATCGCAGCTCCCTCCCATGTCGCCGCACCTTGCGCGATGCGGTCGACCGGTCTGTAGCGCGGGAAAAGCGCTTAGTTGCTGCGTTCACAGCACAGGAAAACTGTCGTCTCACCAAGCCGAACCGTAGCCAGGCTTGGGTCGGAGAACCACAGAAAATCTTGGGTGTGAACGTAGCAGTCTGCCGCTTTTGCGTGCCTCGGCCTCGCTTTAGGCTGCTGAAAAAATACGCCGGGGAGGATTTCCAATGAACAATCATGCGCGTCTGACGCTTGCCGCCGCTCTGCTGTCGAGCGTCGCTTTGCCGGCCTTTGCCCAGGCCGGTCCCGATCCCGCCGCCGCGACCGAACCGCAGACCGCGAGTGCGGCGGCACCCCTCGACGGTCAGAACAGCTCCACTGGCCAGCAGGACAGCGCGGAGGATCGCGGTGAGATCGTCGTCACCGGCAGCCGCTCGCCCAAGGCTGTCGACAAGATCGCGGGTGCGGTAACCGTCATCACTTCGGCCGAAGTGAAGCGGTCGCTGACGATCACCGAGGACGCCACCGCCATCCTGGCCCGCTCGGTGCCCGGCTATTCCGAATCGAACCAGACGATGAACACGCTGGGCGAGACGATGCGCGGCCGCACCGCGCTCTACATGTTCGATGGCATTCCGCAGTCGACGCCGCTGCGCGACGGCAGCCGCAACGCGACCTTCACCGACATGGCGACGATCGAGCGGATCGAAGTGATCGGCGGCGCCTCGGCGGCCGAAGGGATCGGCGCCGCCGGCGGCATCATTAACTATATCTCCAAGCGCGCGACCGAACCCGGCACGCATTTCGGCGTCTCCGGCCGCTTCGGCACCCAGTTCGACGACGACAGCTCGGTGTGGAAGGTCGGCGCGACGATCGCGCACAAATCCGACGCCATCGATATCTTCGCCGCCGCTTCCTATCTCAGCCGCGGCATCACCTATGACGCCAGGGGACGCCGTATCGGCCTCAGCGCGTCGAGCTCGCTGGCCGATTCGAAGCAGATCGATTTCTTCCTCAAGGTCGGCAAGGATTTCGGCGCCAACGATTCGCAACGGCTCGAGGCCGAGGCGAGCTATTTCAAGCTCACAGCCAATGGCGATTATCATTATGTCGCCGGCGTCCGTCCCCCCGCGGGCAAGGACCAGACCACGGGCATTCCCGATACTGCCGAGCCGGGTCCGCCGGTCGATCCGCTCACCGGCCAATTGCTGTTTAAGCCCGACTTCAACCGCTTCCAGCAATATGCGGTCAACTACACCAACAAGGATCTGGTCGGCGGCAGCCTGGTCGCGACCGCTTATTACGCCAAGCAGGAGATGCGTTTCCCCGGCGACAACGCCATCGACAAGCAGGATCCGAAGATCGATCCGACCGGCAAGCTTTACGATCAGTCCGAGATCCTCTCGAAGAAATACGGCCTGCGCACCTCGTACACGCACCCCGATTTCCTGCTGAAGGGGCTCGAACTGCGGTTCGGCGTCGACCTGGTCCACGACCAGACCCAGCAATATCTCGCGGTGACCAACCGCGTCTGGGTGCCGCCGATGAACTACACCAGCTTCGGCCCCTATGTTCAGCTCGAATATGAGATCGGCCCGATCACGCTGAGCGGCGGTATGCGCCACGAGGACGGCCGGGTGAAGGTCGACGACTATACCACCACCGCCTATCGCAACAGCGTGTTCGTGAAGGGCGGCACGCTCAAGTATAAGAACGATCTGTTCAACGCCGGCGCGATCGGTCGGCTGGGCAGCGGCTTCTCGGTCTATGCCACTTATGGCGAGGGCTTCACTTTGCCCAATTTCGGCATTCCGCTGCGCAACGTGAACGTGCCGGGCAAGTCGGTCGAAGGGTTGCTCGACCTCGAGGCGGTGATCTTCAAGAACAAGGAAGTGGGCTTCAACTGGCGCGGCAAGCAGGGCAGTTTCGGCGTGTCCTATTACCAGTCCAAGTCGGCCCTTGGATCCAGCCTGTCGATCGATCCGGTGACCAAGGATTATGTCCTCAACCGCAAGCCGATCAAAATCTACGGCATCGACGTCACCGCCGAGTTCCGGCCGACCTCGACCCTGCGGTTGAATGCCTTGTTCAGCCACGTCATCGGCAAGACCACCAAGGCCAATGGCATCACCTCACCGCTTGACGTCCAATTGGGCATCATCAACATCGCCCCCGACAAGCTCAACGGCCAGATTTCGTGGCAATTCAACCCACAAGGGTCGGTCTCGTTCGGCGCCAGTCACCTCTTCAGCCGCGACCTCAACACGATCAACGAGCATACCAAGGGCTATACTTTGTTCGACGCAACGGCCAATTATCGCGTCGATCAGGTCGGCACCTTCTCGCTCGGCGTCGAGAATCTGTTCAACAAATTCTATTTCCTGAGCTCGTCGCAGATCGATATCTATCAGAATTATTTCGCGGGCCGCGGACGGACGGTGTCGTTGACGTTCAGCCGCAATTTCTAAGGCGAGAAGAGCCGTGGGCGATCGCTCCAAACCGTCGGTGCTGATCGCCGGCTCCGCCAATGCCGATTTCGTCGTCCGAGCCGCCCGCATTCCCGCGGCCGGCGAGACAATGCTCGGCGGCGATTTGGCGATCTTTCCAGGCGGCAAGGGCGCCAACCAGGCGGTCGCCGCTGCCCGCGCCGGCGGCGTTGCCACCAGGATGGTAGCGGCGCTCGGCGATGACGATCTCGCGCGCTTGATCGCCAATTCCCTGACCGGCGCCGGCGTCGAGCTCGACGTCCGTGGCTCGTCGCGATCGACCGGGGCGGCGCTGATCACCGTGTCCGACGAGGGCGAGAATGCGATCACCGTCGCGCCCGGCGCCAATATGGATCTCGGTCCCGGCGATCTGCCCGATCTCGACGGTGTCGCGTGGCTGGTGATGCAGCTCGAAACGCCGCTCGACACGGTTGCGGCTTTCGCTCGAGCCGCGCGCGATCGCGGGATCAAGGTGCTGCTCAACGCGGCGCCGGCACGCGCATTGCCCTCCGCCCTGCTCGCGGCAGTCGACCTGCTGGTCGTGAACGAGGACGAGCTTGGCGCGCTGGTCGGTGCCGAGGGATCGATCGCCGAACGGCTCGCGCGCAGCGAGGTCGCCATTACCGTGGTGACGCTGGGCGGCCGCGGCGCCTGCGCACGCATCGGCAAGGACTATGCGCTCCAGCCAGCCTTCGCCGTCACGCCGGTCGATACCACCGCTGCCGGCGACACCTTTTGCGGCGTGCTCGCCGCGGGCCTTGCGGACGGTCTCGACGTGCCGGCCGCTTTGGCCCGCGCCGCGGCGGCCGGCGCGCTCGCCACCACGAAAGCGGGCGCGCAATCGAGCATCCCGTCGCGCGCCGAACTGGATGCGTTCATCGCCACTGCGCGTCAGCATGGTCAGGACGACCTCGCCGCTTATTGTGGCCTGGCCCCGGCAGCGAATTGAAGAAAGTCCCATGACCAACCCGATCCGCACGACCAGCGACGTCAAATTCTCGCACGCCCTCACCGGCCCCTATCTGCCGACGCCAGGCAAGGTGCCCGGCTGGCCGTTCCAGGAAATGGGCCGTTGGAAGATCGATGCCGATGGTGCCGCCGACGAATGGGTGCAGGGGCTGATCGAATGGCGCCGCGAGCATCTGATCCGGATCGGCTTCGACGACGAACTTTACCGCCGCCCCGAACTGCAATGGTCGCAGGCCAACTTCGTCCATCATCTGCTGATGGTCGAGGATCGCTATTTCTACGATCCCGACACCGGCCGCTATACGGTCGACCGCTATCTCGACGATCTCGAGGCGCGGCTCGGCACGATCGACAGCGTGCTGCTCTGGTATATCTATCCCAATATCGGGATCGACGACCGCAGCCAGTTCGACCTGGTCGACGCGCTCCCCGGCGGGATCGATGGACTGAAGCAAGCAGTCGCCGACTTCCACCGCCGCGGGGTCAAGGTGTTCCTGCCGACCATGCCGTGGGACAATGGTACGCGGCCGGGCGACGCGCCCGATTGGGAACGGATGGCGGCGATCGTCGCCGCGACCGGCGCCAACGGCATCAACGGCGACACCTATAGCGGCGTGCCGCTCGCCTTTCACAAAGCGTGCGAGGCGGCGGGCGGTGCGGTGGTGCTGCAGCCCGAGACGACGGCGCAGGCGGGCGACCATATCCTCAGCTGGAACCTGCAGAGCTGGACCAAGCGCGTCCCCGACGAGAGCATCCCGACGGTGCTCAAGCTCAAATGGCTCGAGCCCAGGCACATCATCAATATCGAGAACCGTTGGAGCCGCACGCGGACCAACGACCTGCAGCACGCCTTTTTCAACGGCGTCGGTTACGTCGCCTGGGAGAATGTGTTCGGCTTCGTCAACCAGTTCACGCCGCGCGACGCCGAGACCTTGCGCCGGGTGGCGATGGTCCAGCGCTTTTTCGCGCCGCTGATCGTCAGCTCCGACTGGCGGCCCTATGAGCGGACACTGCAGGCCGGAATCTTCGCCAGCCGCTTTCCGGGCGACGGGCGGGCCTTATGGACGCTGATCAACCGCGCCGAATATGCCATTGATGGCGAGCAGCTTGCGGTGCCGCACAAGGCGGGCACGCGCTATGTCGATGTCTGGAACGGTGCCGCGCTCGATCCACGGATCGATGGCGACCGGGCAATCCTGACGCTCGACATCGCCGGACGCGGCTTCGGCGCGATCCTCTCGATTGCCAAGGACGAGACCGTCGCGGGCCTCGATGCCTTCCTGGCCGAGATGCGCGACCGCGCCGCCACCCCGCTCGCCTCGATTTCGGCGAGCTGGAGTTCGGCCAAGCAGGAGCTCGTGCCGATCGCGCCGACCGCTCGTCACGCCGACGCACCCGACGGCATGGTGCCGATCCCCGCCGGCGAATTCGACTTCGCGGTGCATGGGATCGAGATCGAGGGCTACGCCGCCGACGGCGTCGATGTGCAATATCCTTGGGAAGACAGCCCGCGCCGCCATCATCGCCGCCGCATGGCGATCCATGCCTTCTGGATCGACCGCTTCCCGGTGACCAACGCCCAGTTCAAGGCTTTCCTCGACGCCAGCGGCTATGTCCCCGCCGATGACCGCAATTTCCTGCGCCATTGGCAGGACGGCGCGCCGCCCGCCGGATGGGAGAACAAGCCCGTCACCTGGGTCGCGATCGAGGATGCGCGTGCCTATGCCGATTGGGCGGGCAAGCGCCTGCCGCGCGAATGGGAATGGCAATATGCCGCGCAAGGGAGCGACGGCCGTTCCTATCCCTGGGGCAATGAATGGGACGAGGCGGCGGTACCCGCGCCATCGCTCGACCGCGTGATGCCGGTGCCAGCCGATGTCGACGCGCATCCTGCCGGCGCGAGTCCGTTCGGCGTGATGGATCTGGTCGGCAACGTCTGGCAATGGACCGACGAATATCGCGACGATCGCGTCCGCGCCGGCGTCCTGCGCGGCGGCAGCGCCTATCAGCCCCAGACCTCGCATTGGTATTTCCCCCAGGCCTATCGCCTCGACGAACACGGCAAGTTCCTGCTGATGGCGCCGGCCAAGGATCGTTCGGCCGGGATCGGATTCCGTTGTGCCGCCGATCGCTGAACCGGCAATGCGCCTCGCCCCGCTCGGCGCGGTGACGCTGGGCGGGCTGCTGGGCGAGGCGGTCGAGGCCAATCGCACCGGCAGGCTCTCGCACTTCATCACCGACGAACACAGTCCGGCGATCGCCTTGTTCGCCCCCGACATCGTGGCGCGCGACGAGGAAGGCGATTGGTATGGCGAGCATGCCGGCAAATGGCTGGTCGCGGCGACGCGCGCGGCGGTGCGCGCCGGCGACGACGCGCTGCTGGCGCGCGTGGTGCGCGTCGCCGATTATCTGATCGAGCAACAGGATGCCGATGGCTATCTCGGCAATTACGCGCCGGCGCGCCGCTTCATGGTGCCGCAGCCGCCCAAGCCGGTTACCTGGGATGGCGCGCCGGCGCTACGCACCTGGGATATCTGGACGCATTCCTATCTGATCCTGGGCCTGGTCGAGTTGTGGAAAGCGGCGGGCGAGGATCGCTATCTCATCGCTGCCCGCCGTATCGGCGACCTGTGCTGGCGGACGCTGAGCGAGGACGGGATCGCGATCACCGATCTCGGCAACCATTTCGGCCTGTCGGCCACGGTGCTGCTCGATCCCGCGGTCGACCTCTATCTGGCGACCGGCGAGCAACGCTATCTCGACCTGGCGCGCCTCGTGCTCGATCAGGCCGAGCGCGAGCCGCGCAATCGGCTGCTTAGCATGGCGCTGGCCGGCGCCGACCCGTCGGAGATCGCCACCGGCAAGGCCTATCAATTGCTGTGGAACCTGGTCGGTCTCGCCAAGCTCCATCGCGCGACCGGTGAGGAGCGCTACCTCACTGCCGTCCGCAACATCTGGCAAGCCGTGCGCGCGCATCACCTGACCTTGGGCGGCGGACCCTGGGGCGGCGTCGCGCATCGTTCGCGCGAGGTGTTCAACCCCGCCGGCGTGTTCAGCCCCGAAGCCTATGTCGAGACCTGCTCGACCATGGCCTGGATCCAGCTCAACCGCGAATTGCTGGTGATCCTGGGCGACGCCGCCTTCGCGCAGGAGATCGAGCGCAGCGCCTATAACGACCTGCTCGGCGCCCAGGCGCCCGACGGCGAGGATTGGTGCTATTATTCCTTCCCCAACGGCCGACGCACCCACACGACCTATTGGCGCTGCTGCAAGTCGAGCGGCGCGATGGCGCTCGAGGAGCTGCCGGCGATCGCCTATGGCGTGACCGCCGACGGCGCGCTGGCGGTCAATTTGCTTGGTGCGTCCCTCGCCGACATCGCATTGCCGAACGTGGGTAAGATCCGGCTTCGCCAGGAAACGCCTTACCCGTTCGAGGGACCGATCAGGATCGAGGTGACGCCGGCATCGCTGGCGTATTTCGCGATCCACGTCCGTATCCCCGATTGGGCCGAGCACGCCACGCTTCATATTGGGGACGAGAGCGTCGCCGCGACGCCCGGCAGCTATGCCCGGATCGAGCGGTATTGGGCACCCGGCGACGTGATCAGGCTCGACTTACGCATGCCGCCCAAGCTGCATCGCGCGGTTCAGCGCAACGTTCAGGAATCGCTGGCGCCGGGTGGCGAACCAGTCGCGCAGGAAGTGATGCGCTACGATTTCATCGCGCTCACGCGCGGGCCGCTCGCTTATGCGACCGGACTGATCGACGGTTTCAAGCGCGGCGAGACGGTACGGTTCGTTGGCGCGCCGGTCGCGGTCGCGGATGGCGATACCGTCCGCCTGGAGCCCGAAGGCCGCGCCCCGATCGTGTTCGAGCCCTGGTACCGCGCGGGTGGACGGCACGACGGCGCGTGGCGACTGACCTGGCTCGGCCTGGCCGACGATGCGGAGGCCGGCGCGTGACCGGAGACGCCTTTCCTGCACAGAGCCGGCGCGCGATGATCGCCGGCGGCGCCGCGTTGCTCGCGACCGGCGCGGCGCGGTCGGCCGGCGATCCGTTGGTGACCTGCCGCGCTGGACGTTTCCTGGGTCGACGGCAGGATGGCGTCGCCTCGTTCCGAGGCATCCGCTACGGCCAGGCTCGGCGCTTCGCGGCGCCCGTCGCGGCACCGCTGGTGCGCGAGACAATCCCCGCGACCAAATCCGGCCCGGCTTGTCCGCAGCGCGGCAAGCGCCGGCCGCAAGCCGAGGATTGCCTGTTCCTCAACCTGTGGACGCCCGCGCCAGACGCTCGCGTGCGGCTGCCGGTATTCGTGTGGATCCATGGCGGCGGCTATGCCTATGGCAGCGCCAACGACCCGATCACCGATGGCGGCGGACTCGCCGCGGCGGGCGATGTCGTCGTGGTGACGGTCAACCACCGGCTCAACGCGCTCGGCTATCTCTATCTCGCGCGGCTCGATGCGGCATTTCCCGACAGCGGCAATGCCGGTCAGCTCGACCTGATCGTCGCGCTGCACTGGGTGCGCGACAATATCGCCGCGTTCGGGGGCGACCCGACGCGTGTGACCCTGATCGGCCAGTCGGGCGGCGGTGCCAAGATCGCGACCCTGATGGCGATGCCCGCGGCACGCGGCCTGTTCCGCCGCGCGATCACGATGAGCGGGCAGCAAGTGACGGTGTCGGGTCCGATTCACGCAACGCGTCGCGCCCGCGCCTATCTGGCCCGCCTGGGCATCAAGGAGACCGAGGCCCGGCGCCTGCTCGATCAGCCGGTCGAGACGCTGATCGAGGCGCTCGATGCCGACGATCCGGTCGAGCACAGCACAATCTATTTCGGCCCGGTCCTCGATGGCCGGTCGCTGGCACGCCATCCCTTCTGGCCCGATGCGCACCCCGATGGCCTCGGCGTCGATGTGATGCTCGGCGGCACGCGCGACGAAACCCGCGATTTCTCCGATCCCGCTTCGCCCGAGATGCGCGGCCTGAGCTGGGATGCCCTGCCCGACCGCATCGCCGCCGAACTGCCGGTCGACTTGCTGCCCGAAACGGTGGTCCGCGCCTATCGCGCGCGCATGCCGGCCGCTTCCCCGGCGGACATCTTCTACGCCGCGACGACCGATGGCCGCAGCTGGCGGCCGCAGATCATCGAGGCCGAGGCGCGCGCTCGCGCCGGTCGTCCGGCGTTCGTCTATCAGGTCGATTTCCAGTCCCCGACCAACCCCGATCGCGGCGCGTTCCACGGCGTGGATATCGGACTGGTCTTCGGCACGTTCGATGCGCCTTATGCCTGGACCGGTAGCGGCCCCGAGACGAGGATGCTGTCGCGCTTGATGCAGCGGCGTTTCGTCGCCTTCGCCCGCACCGGCCGCCCCGATCTGCCCGGATCGCCCGCCTGGCCCGTTTATGACGAAAACCGCCGGGCGACGATGATCTTCGATGTCGCCAGCCGGGTCGAGAACGACCCGCGCCGCTGGCAGCGCGAATTGTTTGCCCCCGCCCCTTATACCCAGCCGGGAACCTGACCTTGACGAACGCCTCCTCTTCTTCCCCGTCCGCGTTCGACAATCCCGCGCGCACCGGCCCCCGCGGGCCGCTCTCGGGTATCGGCGTACTCGACCTCAGCGCCTATATCGCCGGGCCCTATGGCTGCTCGCTGCTCGCCGATCAGGGCGCCGACGTGATCAAGATCGAACCCCCGGCGGGCGATAATCTGCGCAACTACCCCTCCACGCTCGAGGGCGAGAACCGCGCTTTTCTCGGCGTCAACCGCAGCAAGCGCGGCATCGTGCTCGACCTCAAGGACGAAGCCGACCGCGCGCGGCTGCTGGCGCTGGTCGCGCAGGCCGACGTGCTGGTCCACAATTTCCGCCCCGGCGTGACCGAGCGGCTCGGGATCGGCCATTCGCAACTCGAGGCGATCAACCCGCGGCTGATCTATTGCGCGGTCACTGGTTATGGCGAGGAAGGACCGCTGCGCGGCAAGGCCGGGTACGATCAGGTGCTCCAGGCGATGACCGGGATGTGCGTGCTGCAGGGCAAGCCGCCAGTGCCCGAACTGACTTATGGCTCGCCGGTCGATTATTATGCCGCCGCCCTGGTCGCGGCCGGCGTCTCCTCGGCACTGTTCGAGCGCGAGCGTAGCGGCAAGGGGCAATATGTCGGCGTGTCGCTGCTCCGCAGCGCGCTGACGATGCAATCGGCGCGGATGATCCAGGCCGAGGGGGAGGCGCACGACATCTCGCGCGACATGCGATCGGGCGGGATCACCGGTCTCCATCCGACCGGCGACGGCTACCTCTATCTGTCGGCCAACACGCCGCATTTCTGGAATGCCTTGTGCGAGCGGACCGGGCTCGAGGCGCTGGCGCGCGATCCGCGCTATGACAGCGTCCGCAAGCGCGCCGAACATGCCGCCGAGCTCGTCCCGCTGCTGCACGCCGCGCTCGCCAAGCGGAGCGCGCTCGAATGGGAAGAGGTGTTCGGCGAAGCGGTGCCCTGTTCCGCCGTGCACCATATCGAGGAAATGTTCGACCATCCGCAAGTGCGCGCCGAGGGAATGGTGACGAGCATCGCGCACCCCGTGCTCGGCCGCTATCGCGGCGTCGCGCGCGCCATCAAGTTCGCGCGCACGCCGGGTCCCGAACCGTTCGCGGCACCGATGCTCGGGCAGCACGATGGTGATGTGCCGGCGGTGCCGTCAGGCGACGAGTCCCCGCCTGGCCTGGCCTGATCGCCGACTGGGCAACGCCCGCTTCATAGACAAGCGAGAAGCGCGGTGGCGAGAGCCGAGGTCGCTTCGCGCCGGAGCCTCGATCGGAACCGCAATCGCGTCCGCTGGTTGTACTAGCCAATCAGAACAGGAGCGGAACAATGCTTGGAACGATCCTTATCATCATCCTGGTACTCGCCTTGGTCGGCGCTCTCCCGACCTGGGGTCATAGCCGCAATTGGGGATATGCGCCTTCGGGCGGATTGGGACTTGTCGTCGTCATCCTGATCATCCTCCTGTTGCTTGGCAGGCTCTGAGTATCGCCGATCGGCCAACGCCGGGAAATAGATTCATAGTGTTGGAACCGGGCAACGGCCCCGCCGGTTATCGTGGGGCAGTAAAGGAGAGGCGTAATGGCAGACGATGATAAAACGACCGTGATCGAGAGAGGCGGTAGCGGAGGAGCGATTGCTCTGCTCGCCGTCGTCTTGGCGGTAATCGCCGTGGTCTTGTTCCTGATGTTTGGTCAGAACATGCTCAGCAACACGAAAAAGGTCGATGCCGACATCAAGATCGACACGCCGGCGAAACCGTAACTTGTTCTGGGGACCGGCTTTTCCAATGCCGCCGGTCCCGTCAATCGGGACTCACTTCAGACCGGACGACCTTCATTGCTGACGTCATTGAGGAAAACGCTTCATCCAGCGCAATGATGCCGCGCTGAGATGATGCGGCCATACCGCTTTGGGATGAGCTCCTGCGGAAGCAGGAGCCCAGGGTAGCGAAGCACCAGATTACCCCGTGTTCCCGATTTTCGCAGGACGCAGGGTAATCGAGTACTTCATTGGGCCCTAGCGTTAGAAAGCCGTGATGCCGTTGGGCGTGCCCAGGCCGGTCGGCCCGTCATAGCCGGCGCGAGCGGTGCAGAAATAGGTGCCCCCGCAGCTGCCGTTGCTGCCCGACGTCACATCGTACAGCGCGCCCGTATTGGCATAAGGATTGCTACCATAGGTCACCCCGCCACCATTGGCGCCATAGACGCCGCCGATCAACGGTGCCGCCACGCTGGTACCGCCAAAGACCAGCCAAGTCGGCTTACCACCATTGCCCGGTCCGTAGACGGCGACGCCAGTGGCCGGATCTGCCACCGCCGCGACATCGGCTTCCATGCGCATGGAGCAGCCACCGTCGAGCTGCCAGTTGGGCTTGGCATAGATGGTGCTGCACCCGCTGCCCGCACCGGCCCACACCGTCTCACCCCAGCCGCGCGCGCTGGTGTTGCGCTTCAGCGTCGTGCCACCGACCGCGATGACGTGCGGCGAGGATGCCGGGAACTGTACGCCATACCCGCTATCGCCGGAACTGACGGTGACCGCCACGCCGGCATGGTCGTATGCCGATTCATAGGCCTGCGATCCGCTTTCGCCACCGCCATAACTGTTGCTGATAACGTGCGCCCCAAGCGACGCCGCGGTGTTCTCCGCCGCCGCCAGATTGCTGAAGCTCGCCGAATTTGCCTGGACCAGGATGATCTTGCATCCCGGGCACATCGCGCTGACCATATCGAGATCGAGCGCGGTTTCCTGTGCCCAGCCGTTATTCTGGCGCGGATAATTGCCCTTCACGCCGGACTGGTTGTACTTGGTGAAGCAGCCGTTCGCGGTGGTGCAGGCGGGAAGCCCATAGGTTGCGCGATAGGTCGCCAGATCGCTCTCCGCATTGGCATAACCATAAGCATCGACGATCGCGACCGTCGTCGTGCTGCTGCCCTGCGCGGAGACGTTATAGGCGGCCCGCAAGTCGGCCGGACCGAAGCCCGACGGAACGACATTGGGCGCCGCATCGCGTTCGATCGGCTTGCCCTTGTCGTCGGTGACGATGCGCGCGTGGCAACGTGCCGTTCCCGGACCCGCGGCCCCCGGGCAAACCGCGGCGTGATAGACGTTACCGGACTTCAACAGCCCCTGGGCGGATTGCGCCTGGAGACTCATCGGAATCCCCGTCAGGAGGGCGAAGGCCGCGATCGAAGCAGCAAGACGTGCCATGTCTGTCCCCTTTGTCGACATCAGGTCGAAACATGCGAGCCTCTCACGCCGGTGCCGCCGCCGTAAATATATCGATGGATATAGTCCGAGGGACGACACGGGCGAATATCGTGCGCGCAATCCGGACTGGCTCAATTCGCTGCCGCCGGAAAGCCGGTGTCCCTCAGTTCATCCGTGCGAGCAAATCGTCTACACCGCAACTGGCGAAGCTCGCGAAATTGTCGGCGATTCCGAACGGTAGCAGCAACGTGCGATCATGGACGATCGCGCCGCAGCCATAGACGACATTGGGGACATAACCGCTGCGTTCCTCGGGGCTGGGCCGCAGGATCGGTTCGGGCGTGCGCGCAAGCAATCGGGTCGGGTCGGCCTTGTCGAGCAGGCAGGCGCCCATGCAATAATTGCGCATCATGCCGACGCCGTGCGTGATGACCAGCCAGCCCTCGTCGATCTCGATCGGCGAGCCGCAATTGCCCATCTGGATGAATTCCCACGGATAGCGCGGCCCGATGAGCTTGGTGCCGCCATTCCAGGTGGTGATGTCGTCCGATACGATCAGCCACAGATTCTCATTGTCCTGGCGGCCGATCATGTTGAAGCGGCCATCGACGCGGCGCGGGAACAGCGCCATGCCCTTGCTCTGCGGCACCGATCCCTTGAGCACCGTCATCTCGAACGTGTTGACGCCGGTGCCGCGGAACAGCTCGCACCGTGCATTGCGGCCGTCGAACGCGGTATAGGTGCCGAGGAAGCTCGGCGTGCCGTCCTCTTCGGTGAACCGCACCATGCGCAGATCCTCGATCCCCTGGCGCTGGCTGGCGGTGATCGGAAACAGGACGCTTTCCGAAGGCTCCTTGCTTCCCTCGCAGATGATCCGCGTCGTGCCCGACGTGCCGCTCTCATCCGGCCCTTCGATCCGCGGGGACGTGACCCAGGGACTCGGATCGTCGACCTGGAAACCGGTGCTCGCGCTCCAATTGCCGGTGCGGAAAGTAACCGAGGAGACGTGACCTTCGCCGATGCCGCGCAACGAGAGGATGAAGTTCAGGCCGTCGGCCGGCGCGTCATCCTGGTTCATCCGTAACACGATGCTGGGGTTGAACAGGGCTGCCGCCTCGAACGAATATTCGGCGCTGAGATAGGCACCGATCAGCAGCTGCTGCTCCGGGTTCGCCGTGACGTCTTCCGGCAAGCTGTCGCGCACAGCCTCGAACCGGCGCGTCAATATGGTCTCGACATTGCGATGCCGCTCGGACAGCGACGCGACCACGGTTTGACAATCCTTGCTGCAGCTGGCCGTATCGAGCGACAGCACGCGCTCGATCACCGTGCGCATGCGGGGATGCGCGGCATCGCGGAACGGTTCGGGATAATCGACGCTGAACGGTTTGATCACCGTGCGCGACGGGTCGGGGTGCAAATGGAGGCCGGAGAAAGTGAACAGATCGTCGCTCATGCGGTCGGTCTCCGTGCGGGGACGACGGGCGGTCGCCGGGATGGGTGATAGGCCAAATCGAAATGATCGGCGCCCCCTCAAACGCCGTATTGCGCGACAGGCTCCCTCGCTATCGACACGGTCCGACGAACGAGGCCTTGCGATGCCCGAACGCAAAAAGAAACCGTCGCCCCGGCGGAGGCCGGGGCCGTTGGCCGCATCACGACATCGCGGCCCCGGCCTCCGCCGGGGCGACGACATGGCGTCCTCCGACGCCGCCCCTTCCGCTATTACCCGCTCAGCTCAGAAAGCGTAGCTGACCGACACCCTGTACGAGCGACCGAAGATCGGACGCACGTCGGGAAGCGCAGCGCCCGGGCCGGCAAGGAAGCGTGGATTGCCTTCGGTCAGGCCGTGCGAGTTGGTCAGGTTGTCGCCCGAAATCTGCAGCGTGTAGCCGTTCACCTTCGCGCGCAGCCCGGCGCTCAGCGTGGCGTAAGCCGGCAGCAACTGGGTATTGGCGAGATCGCTATACCGTTTCCCGATCGCTTCATACGTGCCGTAGAACGTGATGTCGGACTTGTCCGAGAAGCGCGCGGTATAAGTCGGCGTGAAGCGCACCTGATAGGACGGGATACGCTGCGCTTTCTTGCCGTCGAAGTCCGGGATGTTGGGCGTGTCGGTCTTGGCATCTTCGAGCACGGCATTGCCGATGAACCCGAAGCCGCTGGCGCTGTGATACGACGCGTCGAATTCGATACCCTTGGTCTTCGATCCGGCGATCTGCGGCGGCACGCCGACATCGTTATACACCGCGCCGACGACCTTGTCGTAGAAGCCGGTCACCGCCGCTTCGAACCCGCCGCCACGATATTTCACGCCGCCTTCGTACGACCGCACTTTCCAGTTCAGATCGAGCCGCGGTCCGGTATTGCCGAGTTGCGAGCGGACATCGTCGAACGATGGCGAGTGATAGCCCTGCGAGACGCGAGCATAGACGTCGAAATTGCGGGTCGCGCGATAGTTGAGTCCGACCGTCCACGGCGTCGCCTCGCGGCTGATCTTCGCCGAATCGGGCAGGCCATTGCCCGTGATGTGGAAGTCGATATCGGTCCATTGATGGCGGATGCCGGCGTCGAGGCGCAATGCGTCGGTGATGTTGAACGAATCCGACACATAGATCGCGTTCACCGTGGCGCGACCGCGATCCGAAATGGCGAAGGCCGACAGTGCGCCGTTGTTCAGGTCGACCAGATCGCCCGAGCCGCCCACTTGCATCCAGCGATTGCCGCCCAGGCTCCAGGCGTCGTCCGAGGTGAAGTGCGAGAAATAATAGCCGAGGTTGAGCGTGTTCGGGCCGGTCTTGAAATTGACCACCGCCTCGTTCGAGACGTTCTGGAGTTTCTTGTCGACCCACCACGACCCGAATTGCTGCACATAGTCGGTCGGCGCGAGCGTCTGGCCGGTGTTGATCGTGTGGACGAGCGTTTGGCCGGGATTGCCCGCCGTCGCGAGCGCATTGGCCACGGTGATCGCACCCGCGCCTTGCGGGACGAGCCCCGTCGTCCGCAGCGTGCCGCTGGTGAACCCGAACCGGTCGGTGAAACTGATCCCGCCGCCAAAGTCGTAATCGAGACTGGCGCCGGTGACGACGCCCTTCCAGCCGCGGCCATCGGCCAGGTCGACGCGCTCGGTCGCCCCGCTGCCCGCCGAGCCCGGCGAGATGATCGTCGCGTAACGCGTATATTGGTTGAGCTGGTTGTACGTGCCGCGATCGATGCCGGGCACGTTCGCCGCGAACGGCAGGAACCATTCGCCGTGATCGTCGGTGTAGCGGGCGAAGATGTTGAACTTGCCGTGCGAGAACTTCTTGGTGATGTTCGCGGTGATCTGCTGGCCGCGCTCGGTGTTGAAGCCGGCACTGCGCACCGTGTCACCGCGCGACACGTACCCGCCGACCATATAATAGAGATCGTCGGCGAGCTTGCCGCTGAGCCAGCCGTCGACTCGCCAGGCGCTGTAGTCGGTGATCGAGGCGCCGATGCTGCCCTGCGTTTGATCATGACCTTCGCGCAGGCGGAGGTTGGTGGTGAGGCCGGGCTGGCCGTCCGAATAAAGCGACGCCGGGCCACCATTGACGCCTTCGATCCCCGCGACGGTTTCGTCGAGGCGGACAATGCCGGTCTGATCCATGAACGACAGGCTGCTCGATCCATAGACCGGCACGCCGTTGAACTGCATCGTGACGAACGGCGCGTCGCCGGTGCTCGGGATGCCGCGGACGAAGATGTTGGAGGTGCCGACGCCGCCCGAGCTCTCGACCCACACGCCGGGGATCGACTTGAGCACGTCGCCCGAGCTCTTCGGCGCCTGGAGCTTGATATCGTCCGCCGACAGCGTCGTCACCGAATAGCCGGCTTCGAGCTTGTTGATGCCGTTACCCGCGGCGCGGCCGGTGACGATGATGTCGGGCAGATCGGCGGGCGGCGCGGTGTCCGCAGCCTGCGCGGGATCGGCGGCCGGCGCCGCGGCGGGCGTCTCCTGCGCCGCGGCCGGATGGGCCAGGGCAATCGCCAGTGCGAACCCCGACACAGCAACGAAATTGCGATTGCGCGAAACCATCATGATCCTCTCCTGCCGCTGCCTTCCTGCTCGGGAAGTGCCTGAGGACGGGGTCTACACACGAATGAATTGCATTTCAATACACCGTTACATAAGCGTATTATTATAATAGTTCCTTATATATCAACGATATAGCCTAAGGAGATAGGTGGCGGATGTGGCAGAGATGTCACAGCGCCTGCAACGAAATTTCAGACCGCTATCGGGGCACAAAAGGCGTGCCGCGCGCTTTATCCCGTCATCGCGTAAAGCGCTTGTTGCATCGGGGATCGCGACCAGCCTATTTTGGGCGCGCTGAGCGGGGGCGGTGCATCGTCGAGGATCGTCGGAAACCAGTTTCAATGGTTGTCCGGCGGCCCGCTGATTGAGGAGCCGAGCTTTGCGTCGACGTGCGATGGATCTGAACATGGGGGATATCGCCCGGCTCGCCAATGTGTCGAAGCCGACCGTGTCGCGCGTTCTCAACAACAGCCCGCTGGTCAATGAAGCGACGCGCGAACGCGTGCTGCGCGTCGCGCGCGAAAATGGCTATGCGATCAACCGCAACGCGCAGAAACTGCGTCAGGCGCGCAACGATACGGTCGCCGTCGTGCTCGATTTCGGCTCGCATCGCGCCGGGCGGATCGCCGATCCGTTCATCTTCGAATTGCTCGCCGGCGTGTCCGAGGCCTTATCGGTGCGCAACCAGGATCTCTTGCTTTCGCCCTCCAACCTCACCGACGTGCAGAGCCATCTCGACCTGATCAGCTCGCGCGTCGCCGACGGGTTCATCTTCCTCGGGCAAGGCGTGCGCGGCCCGATGCTGCGCGATCTCGCGCGGGCCGGGGCGCCGTTCGTGGTGTGGGGTGGCGTGGATCCTGCCGAACCCTATTGCTCGGTCGGCAGCGACAATCGCCTGGGCGGGCAATTGGCCGGCGATCTGTTCGTCAAGCGCGGCGCCAAACGCTGGCTGTTCGTCGGCAATGTCGCGCATGCCGAGATCCGGATGCGGTTCGACGGCCTGCGCGCGGTCGCCGCCAAGCATCCCGAAGTGACGGTCGAGCATCTCGAGGTCGAGCATATGGCCTATGCGCCCGCTTACCAGCAGACCTTGGCATGGCTGCGCGGCAATCCGCCGCCCGATGCGGTGTTCGCTTTCTCGGACACCGCGGCGATCGCGATCGTCGCCGCGTTCCGCGAGCTGGGGCTGGAGGCGCCGGCCGATTATTCGCTATGCGGTTACAACAACATCCCGCCCGCGGCCGATTTCACTCCGGCGCTCACCACGATCGAACAGGAAACCCATCTGGCCGGCGCGATCCTGGTCGAAAAGCTGATGCAGATCCTCGATGGCGGGAAGCCGAAATCAAGCGTGCTCCCGACCCGGCTGATCGTTCGTCAGACCTGAGAAGCAGCCGGGGCCAGTCGCAACACCCTGTCGAGATCGACCGCCGCGGTGGAGGCGAACACCAAGTCGGCTTCGGCCAGGATGGCAGCGTCGCCGATCCCGATCGCGACCATGTCCGCCGCCTTGATCGCAGTCACCCCGGCCGCGGCGTCCTCGAACCCGACGCACGCGGCGGGCGCGATGCCCAGCCCTGCCGCGCAGGCCAGGAAGATGTCCGGCGCAGGCTTGGACCGAGCGACCCTGGCGGCGTCCGCGACGAAATCGATCGAGCCCGACAACCCTGCCCGCTCTAGTACCATCGTCGCGTTTCGACTGGCCGAGGCGACCCCCAGCGACAGTCCGGCGGCGCGGGCGCCCGCCAGTAAAGCGGTGGCGCCCGGCAAGATGTCGGCATCGGTCATCGTCGCCAGCGCGTCGAGATAATAACCGTTCTTGCGCGCCGCGAGCTCCTCTCGCGCCGGGAGGTCCAGCGGCACATTGCCCAGCGTCAGGATATGCTCGAGCGACCCCATGCGGTCGACGCCCTTGAGCGCCTCATTGTCATGCTCGTCGAACGCGATGCCGAGCTCGTCGGCGATCCGTTTCCAGGCGACGAAATGCAGCCGGGCGCTGTCGACCAGCACGCCGTCGAGGTCGAAGATCGCCGCGCGGAACGCCATGGTCAGGCAGCCAGCTCGTCACCGGCGACGCGGATCGCGACCGTGCGATCGCCGCGCACCGACACGCTGGCGGTTCGGCCCGACACCGCGACATCGACTGGCGCACCGCGGAAGGTAACGGTGAAGCGATAGTCGGGCAGCCCCGGTATCTCGACGGGATCGAAGCACAATGTGTCACCGTCGACGCGCATGCCGGCAAAACCCATCGCCAGGGTCGTCCAGCTCCCCGCCAGTGCCGCCATATGCAGGCCGTGATCGGTATTGCCGAACAGATCGTTGAGGTCGGTCAGCGCGGCGACCCGCCAGTAATGCGCGGCCCGTGCGCCATCTACGGCATGCGCCGCCGCGGTCGCGAATGCACTCGCCGACAGGGTCGAATCGTGGACGGTCGTGGCTTCGTACGTATCGAGCATCCGCCGCCGCATCGCCGGATCGAACGCGTCGGGCATCAGCGCCAAAGCGAGCACCGCATCCGCCTGTTTCGAGACGCAACGACGATAGATGGCGAGCGGATGGACGTGCAGCAGCAGCGGATAGGCGGCCGGCGGCGTCGCCTCGAACGGCCACGGGTCGAGCTGGAAATAGGCATCGTCCTGGGCATAGACCTGCCGCTCGTCGTCATATGCCAGCAGCATCGCATCAGCGGCGCGAACCATGCGGGCGGCTTCCGCGTCGTCGATCAGCGACGCCGCCAGGCCTTCGCGCGCGGCGAACCGCAAATGCCTCGCGGCCATCATGTTGGTGTAGAGGTTGTTGTTGACGATCGCCGAATATTCGTCGGGCCCGGTCACGCGATTGATGACGAAAGCGCCGCCGCGCGCCGCGTCGTGATAGCCGATCGCCAGCCAGATGCGCGCCGTCTCGACCAGCATCGCCGCGCCGCCGGCGTCGAGCAGCGAGCGGTCGCCGCTCGCCGCCAGATAAGTCTCCAGCGCATAAGCGATATCGGCATTGATGTGATATTGGGCGGATCCGGCAGGAAAATAGGACGAGCATTCGTGCCCGCCGATCGTCCGCCACGGATAGAGCGCCCCCGCTTCGTGCCCCATCGCCCGCGCATTGTCGCGCGCGGCGGCAAGCTTGGAAATCCGCCACGCCAGCATCGCCCGGGCAATCGCCGGATGGGTGAAGGCGAACACCGGCATGACGTAGAGATCGGCGTCCCAGAAGACATGGCCTTCATAGCCCTCTCCGGTCTGCCCCTTGGCGCCGATCGAGGTCTTGCCGTCGCGCCCGACCGCCATCGCCAATTCGGCCAAAGCGAAGCGGATGGCGAGTTCGGCATGGGGCTGGCCCGGCATGGCGATATTGCTCGCCGCCCAGAAATCCGCGAACCAGGCGACCTGATCGGCCAGCAAAGCGTCATATCCTCGCTCGGCCGCGGCGCGCAGTATCCCGATGAGCGCATCAACACCCTGCCCGTCAGTGCCGGCGTGGTAGCCCGAGGCGAAGTCGATCTGCACTTGGCCGCCGACGGTCCGACGCCCGATTTCGCGCATCGCGCACGCCACCACGAAGCCGCTCGTGCGCAACCGATCGCTGCGCATGGCGGCCCCGGGCTCGTCATGAACCTGCGGGTCGACCCAGGGGCTGGTGGCCATGACCGGGGCGACGCGCGGATCGTAAACGCCATGGTTGACGACATCGGCGGCCCGATCGCCGCGTCCCGGCGGCGGTGTCATCGTCGGCGACACGTTCACATCGGCGCCGTCTGCGAAGCTGACTCGCGTCAGCACCAACGCGGTCTCCGTCATCGAGACGAATTGCTCGAACACGATCCCGGCCGGTCCAGCGAAAGTCTCGGTGCGCACGCCCCGGGCGAGATCGAGTTCGACGCTGGGTGGCGCTTCGATGGGCACGTCACCGACCAGGATCGCCGGCCGGGTGGCATCGGCGACCGCCAGGCGGAGATCGCTTTCGCGGGCATAGCCATGCGCCGCCTCATGATAGGCGATCGGCACGCGTTCATAGACGCCGTTCAGATAGACTTTGGGCGCTTCCGCCGCCTCGCCCGGGCCGCGAATGCCGATGAAACCGTTGCCGATCGAAAACAGCGCAGGAACATGGTCCGACCGGGCGGAATCCCCGTCCGCCGCAAGGCGCCAGGCGTCGCGCGCAAATCGCACGTCAGCAAAAGACGCTTCGGGTAATGACCGCCCCACGCAATTCCTCTCTGATGCGGCGATCAAACGCCCGATTGCCAATGATATGCATTTCATAATAGGAGATGGTCAAGACAATAAGCCGGGCATCCCGGCAGGGGAGGCGCATGAACAGGACCCGGATGATCGTCGCACTGGCATTGACCTATGCCGTGTTCGCGGTGCTGCTCAACAGCGTCGGCACCGTTATCCTGCAGTCGATCGAATCGTTCCACGTGACCAAGGTCGCGGCGAGCTCGCTCGAGGGGTTCAAGGATCTGTCGATCGCGGCCACCAGCTTCCTGCTGGCGGCGCAGCTGCCGCGCTTCGGGCTGCGGCGCGCGATGATCGTCGCGCTCGCATTGGTGGCGGTCGCCTGCCTGGCGATGCCTTTATTCCCGGGTTTCTGGACTACACGCCTGCTGTTCCTCGCGGTCGGCGTCGCGTTCGGGGTGACCAAGGTATCGGTCTACAGTTTCGTCGGCCTGTTGACCGACGACAGCGCGCGGCATGCGTCGTTGCTCAACGTGATCGAGGGCGTGTTCATGCTCGGCGTGCTCAGCGGCTATTGGATCTTTGCCGCCTTCATCGATCCCGCCGATCCGGGCAGCCGGCAATGGCTGAACGTCTATTACGTCCTCGCCGCCGTCAGCCTCGTCGCCTTGGTGCTGCTCGCGGTCACGCCCTATGACGAAAGCGCGGTCGACGAACCCGCCGCCACGCCGCAGGGCCCGGGGCAGAAATTCGCCGAGATGGTCGCGCTCGCCTGGCGGCCGTTGAGCCTCAGCTTCATCGCCGCGATCTTCTGCTACGTCCTGGTCGAACAGGGGATCGGATCGTGGCTGCCGACCTTCAACCGCGAATTGCTCGGGCTGTCGGCGCCGATGAGCGTGCAAGCCGCGTCGATCTTCGCGGTGTGCCTGGCCGCGGGCCGACTGGGCGCTGGCGTGATCGTGCGGCGCACCGGCTGGTTTCCGCTCGTCCTGGGGTGTCTCGTCGGCATGGCGGTGCTGATCGTCGCCGTGCTGCCGCTCGCCGCCGCGCACCATGGTCAGGTGACGAGCTGGGCGGGCGCGCCGATCGCTGCCTTCCTGTTCCCGGCGATCGGGCTGATGATGGCGCCGATCTATCCGGCGCTCAATTCGGCGATCCTGTCGTCGATGGCGCCCCGGGAGCAGCCGGCGATGGTCGGGTTGATCGTGGTGTTCTCGGCGCTCGGTGGGACGACCGGTTCGTTCGTCGTGGGTCATATCTTCGCGATGTTCCAGGGAACGATCGCCTTCTACGTCCTGCTCATCCCGATCGCCGCGCTGGCGGTGGCCTCGACGATGGTCCGGCGGAAAACGGTACGATAGGCAGTCAACGTTTCGTCACGATCGGCCGCTCTCGTGGATTTCACCGCCGGCGGAACGTCATTTATATGACTGTATCCAATATCCAATAGAAACGGATACGGCCGCGCCGTGTCCGAAGACACGACGCGGCCGATGCCCCACCGGTTAGAAGTTGAAGCGCAGTCCGGCGTTGATCGTGAAGCTGCGCAGCCGCGAGTCGTCGTCGATATTGCCGACCACGAAGCCCGAGACCCGACTGTCATGGGCATTGACAAGCAGCCCCGCCGAGTAGCGCATCGCGCTTTTCCAGGTGTTGGTCTGGAGCGAGAAGGTCGTGACCGGCGCTCCGAACCCAAAGCTCGAACTGTCGTTGCGCGACCAATTCTCCATCCGCGCCGCGCTGATGAAGGGCTCGAACGTCGCCGTCGCTTCCGATCCGCCACGATAGGACAGGCGCAAGCCCGCCTGGCCGATCTTGGTGGTATCGCTGCCCGGCGTCCACACGCTGAAGGCGTCGATGGCGAGCGGATCGATCTTGGTGTCGGCATAATTGAACGAAGCGAACGGCGTCGCGGCGAAGCCGGTCTTGCCGCCGACCCGGTACGATATCCGGGCCGAGCCCGCCGTCGCGTCGCCATGCATCCGCTGCGTGCCGACCGTGCCGAACAGCGACGGCATGGCGACCGTGTAATGGCGCCATTCCTTGCGGATGTTGCCTTCGAGTTCGAAGGCACCGTTGCCGACCACCAAATAGCCACCGACGAACGGCGTTTCGACCTTGATCCGCTCGCCGCCTGCGAGTGGTGCCGAGGCGCCGTACCAGCCGCCCATCACGCCGGCATTGATCTTCCAGCCGCCGCCGATGCCGCCGAACGAGATGTCGGCGCCGATCTGTGCGGCATGCTGGCTGGTGCGGAACTGCGTGGTCGAGGTGTAGCTCAGACCACCGCCCGTCAGCGAGGAGCTGATCGTCTGCTTGCTGTGCCCGCCGCTGCCGCGCATCCACAGGCTGAACCGCGTGCCGCCGACATCGGTCCGGTTGGTCACGAACGGGCTGATCGGATCGTCGAGCAGGCCCGACGCCGATTCGGCCATGTAGCTGAGCTTGCCGAGCCCGGCCGCGGTCGGATTGACCGCCTGGATCACGCCGAACTGATGGACGTTCGACGGGTTCTGCCCGAAGCTGTCGAGGATGAAGCCAGTGGTCGGAAACACGGTGCTGGAGGTAAAGGCACTAGCGGGTGCTGCCCCGGCGACCGTCACCACCGGCAGGAAGCCGCCGGGGACGAACGACCGCGTACCGACCAGGTTCATCGTGACATTGGTGTTGCCCGTGGCCGAGCCGCCGATGTTCAGGCGATCGGCCGTGGCGGTATTGGTGCTGTAGTCGGCCCAAAACTGGCCCCCTCCCGAATAATTGCCGCCGACAGTGACGACGTTGCTGGTGAGGTTGTTACGAGCGTTGATGATCCCGGTATTGGCCATCGAACCCGCGGTCGTGAACGTGCCCGCGCCGGCAAAGGTGATGCGGCTGGCATTGTTGGTATTGCCGAGGATCGTCAGCGAGCTGCCTGCGCCGAGATTGACGTTGCCGCCATTGACCAGATTGCCCGCGAAGACCGACGTGCCGGTAAGATTGGCGATGCCAGTCGGCGCGTTGATGAAGTTCGAGATCGCCACAGTCGAGCCCGATACGTTGACGGCACCATTCAGGATGCCCGCATTGTAGAGCGTAAACGGCCGATTGTTGAGGCTGCCGACGACCGCATTGGTGCCGCCGGTGATCGTGCCGAAATTGTTGATTTCGCCCGTGCCGCCGCCCGTAGCGATGAGTTGCACGCCGGTGGTCGTTCCAGAGACAAATCCGGCATTGTTGACCAATAGAGCGCCGTCGACGGTGTTGAGGCCGATGCCGATGGCCGGATCGATGCTGCCCGTGGCGGTGACATCAACGGTGATGTCGCCGGCCGTCGAGGTCGCCCAGACACCGGCATTGCCTGCGCCGGTCGCCGTCACTTTACCCGCGATGACGATATTGGTCGCACCGGTCGAGGTGCCACTGTCAGTGCGGATACCCACACCGTCGGTCGCCGCTATCAGCGAGCCGACGCCCTGATTGACGTTGATCGTGCCCGCACCCGCACCCTGCAGCAGGGCGTAGATGCCGTCACCATTGGCGGCCGAGACGCCGGCATTGGCGTTGATCGTCACGCTGCCGGCACCAAGGACGTTGCCGAGGATGCCGACGCTGTCGGCGACGACGTCGGCGTTGGTGGTGATCGTGGCGATGCCATCCGTCGATTGCGTCTGGATGCCGATGCCGTTGCTGGTCACCGTGCCGCCTGTCGTGACGTCCACGGTCGAGGCGCCGAAGACCATGCCGCGGATGCCCTCACCGCCGGTGCTGGTCACCGGGCCTGCGGTATCGATCGAGACGTTACCGCCGGCGCTATAGCCCAGGATGCCGAACCCGGTCGTGCCGAGGACGGCTCCGGTGCCCGAGATGTTCACGTTACCGACGATCGACTTCGCATCAATGCCGCTGACCCCGCCGGTGGCGGATCCCGTCGCCAGGATGTCGACGTTACCCGTCAGGGAGAAAGCGGTGATGCCGTTCCCGGTCGTGCCCGTCGCCGAGCCGTCGGTGCCGTTGATCAGAATCCCGCCGGTAGTGGAGGTCGCATTGACGCCATCGATGGCGCCGATGACGTTACCGTCGAGCGTAATCGTGGTGAGGCCGGTCGACACGCCGCTATCGGTGCGGATGCCGTTGCCGGCGGTCGACGTCGTCGTCGTGCCCGCGGCGACCGTCACGTTGAGCGTGCCGGCATTGACCGCCGCGCCGTTATTGAGCGCGGTGATGGCGTCGCCGGCCGAATTTACATCGCCCCCCGCCATGACCGACACGTTGCCGGTGCCGTTGGTCAGCGCGAAGATACCGGAAGTACCCGTTACCGTTCCGCTGGTCGTCACATCGACATTGCCCGCGCCGCCCGCCAGGACCTGCTGCGCGATGATCGCGGTGTTGCCGGTCGAGGTGACGTCGCCGGCATTGACCGTGACGTTGCCGCCCGTGGCCAGCGCATAGATGCCGTTACCCGTCGTCACGTTGACCGGGCCGACCGTCGTCACCGTCGTATTGCCGGTGCCGAAATTCTCGGCATCGATCCCGAACCGCGCGGTGATCGCTGCGTTCGCGGTGACGTCGATATTGCCGGTCGCAGCGGCCGGGAAGATCGCGCCGACGATGCCGGCATTACCCGCCTGGACGTCGCCGTTCGCCACGATCGTGAGGTTGCCCGCGGTCGACACGCTTTGGACGTCGATGCCGTTCTGACCCGCGGTCAGCGCGGTCACCGCACCGGTGGTGACGTTGATGTCGCCACCGGCAGCCGTATCGCGGACGATGATGCCGTTGCCGGCGGTCGAGCCGCTCGCCCCCGAGATATCGACCGTCGTCGTGCCCGAGCCGTTGTTCTTGATGTTGGCACCGTCGCCAGTGCCGCCGAAGAACCCGCCGGTGCCGGTGACCGAGATGTTGCCCGCACCACCGGTGCCGCCGATCAGGGTCAGGCCGTTGGTCGCGCCCGTCACCGCGTCGGCGACGGTCACCGTCACCGCGTCGTTTCCGGTCGCCTTGATGCCCTCGGCCGCCGTGCCGGTGACCGTGCCGTTGGCCGTGACGTTGATCGCGCCGGTGCCGACGTTGTTGGCAAAGATGCCCGTGGTGCCCGAGACGTTGCCGCCGGTGACGTCGACGATGCCCGCGCCCGCCGCACTGGTCTGCTGCGCGATGATCGCGGTGTTGCCGGTCGAGGTGACGTCGCCCGCAGTGACCGTGACGTTGCCGCCGGTGGTCAGCGCGAAGATGCCGTTGCCCGTGGTTACGTTGACCGGGCCGACGGTGGTGACGCTGGTCGTGCCGGTACCGAAATTCTCGGCGTCGACCCCGAAGCGCGCCGTCATCGCGCCATTCGCGGTGACATCGATATTGCCGGTCGCAGCCGCCGGGAAGATCGCCGCCACCATGCCGGCATTACCCGCCTGGATGTCGCCATTGGCCACCTCCGTGACATTGGCGGTCAGCGACTGGCTCTGGACGTCGATCGCGTTCTTGCCCAGGGCCAGCGCGGTGACCGCGCCGGTGGTGACGCTGATGTCGCCGCCGGTCGCGGTGTCACGAACGATGATGCCGTTACCGGCGGTCGAGCCACTCGCGCCCGAGATGTCGACCGTGACCGTGCCCGAGCCGTTGTTCTTGATGTTGGCGCCGTCGTCGGTGCCGCCAAAGAACCCACCAGTGCCCGTGACCGAAATGTTGCCCGCGCCGCCGGTCCCGCCGACCAGACTTAGGCCGCGCGTCGCGCCGGTCACCGTATCGGCGACGGTCACCGTCACCGCATCGTTGCCGGTCGCCTTGATGCCCTCGGCAAACGTGCCCGTCACCGTGCCGTTGGCCGTCACGCTGAGCGTGCCGGTGCCGATGTTGTTGGCGAAGATGCCGGTCGTGCCCGAGACGTTGCCCGCCGTCACATCGACATTACCCGCGCCGGTCGCGTCGGATTGCTGCGCGATGATCGCGGTGTTGCCGGTCGAAGTGACATCACCCGCGGTAACCGTGACATTACCGCCGGAGGTCTGCGCGTAAATGCCGTTACCGGTGGTCACATTGACCGGTCCGACGGTGGTGACAGTCGTATTGCCGGTGCCGAAATTCTCGGCGTCGATGCCGAAGCGCGCGGTGATCGCGCCATTCGCGGTGACATCGATATTGCCGGTCGCCGCCGCCGGGAAGATCGCCGCCACCATGCCGGCATTGCCCGCGTTGATGTCGCCGTTCGCGACTTCGGTGACATTGGCGGTCAGCGATTGGCTCTGGACGTCGATCGCGTCCATGCCCGCGGTCAGCGCGGTCACTGCGCCGGTGGTGATGCTGATATCGCCGCCGGCCACGGTGTCACGCACCTTGATGCCTTCGCCTCCGGCCGAACTGCTCGCGCCCGATATGTCGACCGTGACGGTGCCCGAACCGTTGTTGAGGATGTTCGCCGCATCGCCAGTGCCGCCGACGAACCCGCCGGTGCCGGTGACGCTGATGTTGCCCGCGCCGCCAGTGCCGCCAACCAGGCTCAGGCCGCGTGTCGCGCCGGTCACCGTGTCGGCGACCGAGATGGTCACCGCGTCATTGCCGGTCGCCTTGATGCCCTCGGCTGCCGTGCCGGTCACCGTGCCATTGGCCGTCACGCTGACGGTACCAGTGCCAAAGTTGTGCGCATCGATGCCGGTCGTGCCCGAGACGTTGCCCGCGGTCACATCGACATTGCCTGCGCCCGCGACCTTGGTCTGCTGCGCGATGATCGCGGTGTTGCCGGTCGAGGTGACATCGCCGGCAGTGACCGAGACGTTGCCGCCGGTGGTCAGCGCGAAGATGCCGTTGCCGGTGGTTACGTTGACCGGACCTACGGTGGTGACAGTCGTATTGCCCGACCCGAAATTCTCGGCGTCGACGCCAAACCGCGCCGTCATCGAGCCGTTGGCGGTCACGTCGATATTGCCGGTGCCGGCCGCGTTGAGAATCGCCGCCACCATGCCGGCATTGCCTGCATTGATGTCGCCGTTCGCGACCTCGGTGACATTGCCGGTCAGCGTCTGCGCCTGAACGTCGATCGCGTCCTTGCCCGCCGTCAGCGCGGTCACTGCGCCGGTGGTGACGCTGATATTGCCGCCAATCGACGTATCGCGAACGAAGATGCCCTCGCCGCCGGCCGAGCTGCTCGCGCCGGAAATGTCGACCGTGACGGTGCCCGAACCGTTGTTGAGGATGTTCGCCGCATCGCCAGTGCCGCCGACGAACCCGCCGGTGCCGGTGACGCTGATGTTGCCCGCGCCGCCAGTGCCGCCAACCAGGCTGAGGCCGCGCGTCGCACCGGTCACCGTATCGGCAACGGTCACGGTCACCGCGTCGTTGCCGACTGCCTTGATGCCCTCGGCGGCGGTGCCCGTCACCGTGCCATTGGCCGTCACGCTGACCGTGCCCGTGCCAAAGTTGTGCGCATCGATGCCGGTCGTGCCCGAGACGTTACCCGCAGTCACATCGACATTGCCCGCGCCCGCGACCTTGGTCTGCTGCGCGATGATCGCGGTGTTGCTGGCCGCGGTGACGTCGCCCGCGGTAACCGAGACGTTGCCGCCGGTGGTCAGCGCGAAGATGCCGTTACCCGTCGTCACATTGACCGGGCCGACGGTGGTGACCGTCGTATTGCCCGACCCGAAATTCTCGGCGTCCACGCCAAACCGCGCCGTCATCGAGCCGTTGGCGGTCACGTCGATATTGCCGGTGCCGGCCGCGTTGAGGATCGCCGCCACCATGCCGGCATTGCCCGCATTGATGTCGCCGTTCGCGACCTCGGTTACATTGCCGGTCAGCGTCTGCGCCTGAACGTCGATCGCGTCCTTGCCCGCGGTCAGCGCAGTCACTGCGCCGGTGGTGACGCTGATATTGCCGCCTGCGGCCGTATCGCGAACGAAGATGCCCTCGCCGCCGGCCGAGCTGCTCGCGCCGGAAATGTCGACCGTGACATTGCCCGAGCCGTTGTTGAGGATGTTCGCCGCGTCGCCAGTGCCGCCGACGAACCCGCCGGTCCCGGTGACGCTGATATTGCCCGCGCCGCCAGTCCCGCCAACCAGGCTCAGGCCGCGCGTCGCGCCCGTCACCGTGTCAGCGACCGAGATGGTCACCGCGTCGTTGCCGACTGCCTTGATGCCCTCGGCCGCCGTGCCGGTCACCGTGCCATTGGCCGTCACGCTGACCGTGCCCGTGCCGAAATTGTGCGCATCGATGCCGGTCGTGCCCGAGACGTTGCCCGCGGTCACATCGACATTGCCCACACCGGCGACCTTGGTCTGCTGCGCGATGATCGCGGTGTTGCTGGCCGCGGTGACATCCCCCGCATTGACCGTGACGTTACCGCCGGTCGTCAGCGCGAAGATGCCGTTACCCGTCGTGACATTGACCGGGCCCACGGTAGTGACACTGGTGGTACCCGACCCGAAATTCTCCGCATCGATACCGAACCGCGCATCGATCGATCCGTTGGCGGTCACATCGATATTGCCGGTGCCCGCGGCATTGAGAATCGCCGCCACCATGCCGGCATTGCCCGCCTGGATGTTGCCATTGGCGATCTCGGTGATGTTGCCGGTCTGCGACGAGCTCTGCGCGTCGATGCCGTCCTTGCCGGCGGTCAGCGCGGTGACGGTGCCGTTAGTGGTGATGTCGATCCCCGTGCTGGTGGCAACGTCGCGAACCGTGATGCCTTCGCCGGCCGCGGCGAAGATGTTGCCGGCGGTGATGCTGACCGAGCCGACCCCGCCACTCTGCCTCGCATCAAGCGCGTTGCCGTTGCCGTTGTTGACGATGTCGCCGCCGGTATAGACGATCGGCCCGCCAAGCGCAGTGAGCGATAGCGCCGCGGTGCCGCCCGCGGTCGGCGTATTACCCGCATCGACGCTGATCGTGCCGCCATTATTGACCGTGATGCCGCCCGTTCCATTGTTCGTGAAAGCGAGCCCGTTGCCGCTAATCGTTGCTCCGCTGTTGACGGTGACGACGATCGGGGTGGGGAGGATGCCCTGGTAATTGCGATCGACCGGCGGGTTGGCCGGAAAGGTCGTGTCGGTCGTGGACGTATCGGCACACGTCACCGTGTCGAAGCCGACGGCGCATTGCGCCCAGGCCTCGCTAGGCGCGAACACGCCGAGGCCGACAAAAGCCGCCGCCGCGACGGTCGAGCGCAACGTCAGCCGGCTCGCCTGCGAGCGCAGATTGCGGCGGCGTGCGGCTATCGAGGATGACACCTTGGAGTCGAAAGGAAGACGGCCCGACGAATACGGTGTGCGTGTCATATTATTCCCCTCTGTTGCGCGGACTTAGCACGCACGACCCAAAGGCCGCACGATTAGGCAATCGTCCGTGTGTGCTGGTCTAATACTTCATGATTATTCGCCGCTATTGGCTAAATGCGACAATTCACGAACTTATCCAACGCAGCGACTCTAGGGGTTATGGCGGTCACTATCTTCGCGTAAGATATTGTTTTTAGCGAGAAACGATCGCCGTTTTCACTCAAAATGGTCGCGATCTGCGTCGACAGATCGAATGCCGGCGATCGCGGCGGCGCTCACGATCGCACAATCTGAGGCCGGAACTCGAGCAGGTGGATCGCGATGGGGATCAACAGCTCGTCAGCCGGGCCCGTTTCGCTTTCCTGGGTGATGAAGCAGGCCGATATCGCCGGGCCGAGGGTGGGCCGCTCGATTACGACTTCAGGGTCAATTGCTGACGCTCGCCGCGCCTGACGATTTCGAGGTCGATCGACGCCGCATCGGGATCGAGCGCGCGGCCGAGTTCGGACGCCCCCGAGATCGGCGACTGGCCCGCGGTCAGCACGACGTCGCCCGCTCTCAGGCCGGCCGTGTCGGCGGGCGAGCCCGGCCTGACCATCACCACCACCGCGCCGCGCTGGCGATCGGCACCCAGCCGCTTTGCCAGAACGGGGCCTAGATCCTCAGCTACGATGCCGAACGGCGCCGCCGGCGGCGCCCCGCTGCGCAGCATCTCACTGACGATTCGCGCGGCGACGTCGCCGGGAACCAGTAGGCCAAGATCGCCGGCGCTGTCGTCGTCGGGAAAGGCGGACAGGCCGAGCACGCGGCCGTCGCTGCCGATAAAGGGGACGCCTTCGGCGTTTGTGGTAGGCGCGGGGCCGATCGATACCGACGATCGCAGCGCCTCCCCGCCGGCCGCGAAATCCCGGGCGATCGCCCCGGTCTGCACCGCGCATCCGCTTCCCGCGGGCGAAGTCAGGCTGAATCCCCATTGGCCGGTCCGCGGCAAATCGGCGTCGGCAAATTGCAGCGTCGCGAAATTTCGTCCGTCGACCTTGACCAGCGCGAGCCCCGATAACGGGTCGTTCGCCACGACCTTGGCGTCGAGCTCGCGGCCGTCATTGAACTGGACCGGCAAAGTATCGCGGCCGGCCAGCATCCGGCCGCTGGTGACGATATAGCCATCAGGCGATACGACAATGCCGGCGAGCTCGCGCGATGCCAGCGGGTTCGGCTTGGCGGTCGAGGCGGGCGGCACGCCCAGTCCGATCCTGACTATTGCCGGGCAGGCCGTGTCGACCAGATCCGGCAACATCTCGGAAGGAGAGGCGCGATTGGTCACGCGCTGGATCGGCGCGACCACGTGGCGCTCAACCGTCGCCATCGGGCGCCAGAGCTGTGCCCCGGTCACCACGCCGATCACGATCAACACCAAGACGACGGCGGCAGTGATCGCCAGTTTCCTGAACGGCATGGCGGGCGGGGTGGCGCTCATTCGCCGAACAACTCGCGCTGCGCCTTTTCGATCTCGTCGGTATAGCGCCGCCGGACATAGCGCTCGCTGACCACGCCCAGCACGGTGCCGTCGGCGTCGGTGACGACGAATTCGTTGGCTTCGCGCTCCTCGAACGCGCGCATGATCGCCGCGGCATCCTGATCGGGCGACAAAGTGAAGTCGGTCAGGATCGCCGCCGCGGTGACCGGCGCATCCTCGGCTAGCGCGGGCGCATGCGCAGCGACGGTCGGGATCAACCCGGCATAGGCGCCGGTCGGGCCGAGCGCGACGACCTGGGTAATCGATCCCAGCGGGAAACGGCGGCGGAATTCGGCGATTGACGTGTCGCCCTCGATTTCGGGGATGCCGCGCCGCATCATCCGCCCCGCGGTCAGCGTCTTGATCCAGCCGACATCGCGCGCGCTGCGGATCGTCTCGCCGCGCGTGTGCAGGCGCCAGGTCGAGAAAGAGAAGCCGAACGTCTCGCGCACCAAAGTGCTGGCGCACAGGCAGGCAGTGATCGCGACCGCGGTGAGCGCGAAATCGTGCGTCGATTCGAGCACCAGCAGCGACATCGTCATCGGCCCGCCGACCACCGCCACCGCCATCGCCGCCATGCCGACCAAGGCTGCGTCGTTGGCGCTGACATGCGCGGCGCCGGGGATGAGGTTGACCAGCCCCGCGAACAGCTGGCCGACCAGCGACCCCAGGAACAACGAGGCGAAGAACAGGCCGCCGCGAAATCCGAACCCGAGCGAGATCGCCGACGCCGCGACCTTGAGCACGAAGATCGTCGCAAGGAACGCCAGCCCGACCTTCATCGTCAGATCGAGGTGCAAGGCCCCATGCCCGGCCGACAATGCTTGCGGCGACAGCGCGGCGATCGGGATCAGCAGCAATCCGCCGATCACCGGGCGGTAGATGTCGGGGATCGGCAGGCGCCGCGTCCCGATCTCGACCAACGTGACCGCGCGCATCAGCACGATGCCGACGAGCGCGCAGATCAGTCCGAGCGAGGCGAACAGGAAATAGTCCCAGGTGGTGATCGCCTCCGCCGCGGGCAGGACGATCAGATAAGCCGGCACACCCGAGATGCGCATCGTCACCACCGCCGCCAGCGCGGCCACTGCCACCGGCGCGATCGCCGCGGGCGTATAAGCGCCGAGCACGATCTCGAACGCGTAGAAGGCCCCGGTCAGCGGCGCCCCGAACGCCGCGCCCACCGCCGCGCCCGCCCCTGCCCCGACCAGCACACGGAGATCGGCGCGCCGCAGCCTCAGCCATTGCCCGACCACCGACGCGACCCCTCCGCCCATCTGGGCATAGGCCGCCTCGAGCCCGACCGACGCGCCCATGCCGTTCGACAACAGGGTTTGCGCGGCGACGGTCAGGCTGTCGCGCATCGGGATCACACCGCCATGCAGCGCATTTGCCTCGACCACGTCGACCGGCGCCCGGCCCCGGCGCAGCAAGCGGCCGAGCCCCGCCAGCAACAATCCGCCCAACGGCAGCGCGAGCAGCCGGAGCGGTTCGATCGTGGTTTGCGCGCTCAACCGCTCGTCGCCCGACACGCCGTAGAACAGCGACTGCATGAAATGCGCGATTCCGCTCTGGACCAGGGTGAGCAGCCCCGCCGTCAGGCCGATACCGAGCGCGAGCAGGATCAGCGCCGCTTCGCTGGTACGGAAGCGCCGCCGCAATCCGATCAACAGACCTGCGGGTCGAAAGGCGGGGAGGGTCGCCATCGCGATCCGCCTAATCGCCCAGGGCAAAGATGTCACCCGCCCCGCCGGGGCAAAAATCAGTCTTGCCGCGCTTCGCCAAGCCGCGGCGCCGGGCGACCGAGCGCGAGGTCGGCGTCGGAAAAGCGAATCGGCGTCCTGAGGCCGTCGAGCCGCTCGCCCGGCACGACCATGCCGCGCGCCTGGACCTGGGGATCGGTCAGCGCCTGCTCGACCGTGTTGATCGGTCCGACCGGGACACCGACCGCTTCCAGCCTGGCCAGCAGATCGTCGCGCTCGAACCGGCGCGTGGCCGCCTCGATCGCCGCGAACAACGGCGCGCGATGCTCGATCCGGCCGGCGTTGGTCGCCCAGCGCTGCTCGGGCTCGATCCCGACCACGCCGCAGAAGCGCTGGAACTGGCCGTCATTGCCGACCGCCAGGATGAACCAGCCGTCGCTGGTCGGGAAGACGGCGTAGGGTGACACGTTGAGATGCGCGTTGCCGACGCGCGGCGGCGTGACCCCGCTGGCGAAGTAATTCGCCGCCTGATTGGCGAGCACCCCGGTCATCGTGTCGAGCAGCGCCATATCGATATGCTGGCCGCGCCCGGTCCTGTCGCGCTGGATCAGCGCCGCCTGGATGCCGATCACCGAATAGAGGCCAGTGGCGATGTCGGCCATCGCCACCCCGATTTTCTGCGGCGCGCCGTCGGGATCGCCGGTCAGGTCCATCATCCCGCTCATCCCCTGGATGATGAAGTCGTAGCCGGGACGCGGGGCATAGGGCCCGTCCTGGCCGAAGCCGGTGATCGAGCAATAGATCAGGCGCGGGTTGATCGCCGCCAGGCTGGCATAATCGAGCCCGTATTTGACGAGGCCGCCGACCTTGAAATTCTCGATCAAGACGTCGCTGTCCGCCGCCAGTCGCCGCACCTCGGCCTGCCCCTCGGGCGTAGTGAAGTCGATCACCACCGACGACTTTCCGCGGTTGCACGAATGGTAATAGGCCGCGTCGCGCGTGCCGTCGGGGTTGACGATGAACGGCGGCCCCCAGGTGCGCGTGTCGTCGCCCGCCGGGCTCTCGACCTTGATCACCTCGGCGCCGAGATCGGCCAGGACCTGGCCCGCCCACGGTCCCGCCAGGATACGCGCGAGTTCGAGCACCTTGAGGCCGGCGAGCGGAGCGGGTTTGGTCATTCGACTTCCTTGGCGCCTGATCGCGGCGATGTCACTGCCATGCAGCTCGGGCGGCGTTCGCGCGATGACGAACCTCAGCACCGACGCCGCGGATGGATAGTGGCCGACCAGTAGATCTTCTCGACTCGAGATGCCTCATTGCGCCCCGCGCTCCGTTCGTCGCGGCCGCCATTGCCAAGCCGTGGCGGCCGCCCGAAAACGCGGCATGCCGAGCACAGTCCAGACCACTTTCAACACCCTGCGCCAGCATCGAGTCGACACCGCGCTGACTGCCCTGCTCGTCCTTCAGGGCGTGACCTTGTTCGCGGTCATTCCGTTTGGCGCGCGTTCGACCGGCGGGCGGATCCTGCTCGATCTCTGTCATTTCTCGTTCGCCGCCATCAGCGTCGCCGCGCTGACGCGGCACCGCGTGGTCCAGGGCGTGGTGATCGCCGCGCTGGCCTTGTTGGCGATGGGGCCATCGGTGTCGCAACGGCTGGGCGCCGACCTCCATCTCGACGTCGCGGCACAACACGAACTGGTCGCGCTGATCGCGTTCGCGTTCAACGCCGCCATCACCGCGCTGATCGCCCGCCACGTCTTTTCCGCCGAGCGCGTGACCGTCCACCGCGTGCGCGGCGCGATCCTGCTTTATCTCAACGTCGCCGCATTGTTCGGCATAGCCTATACCGCCCTTCAGCAAGTCGTGCCCGAGGCGTTCCACATCGTGATACAGCCTGGCGAGGCGCCGACTGCCGCCTTCACCTATTTCAGCCTGACCACGATCACGACGGTCGGCTTTGGCGACATCACCCCGCTCCACCCCCTGGCGCGTAGCCTGGCGACGCTCGAAGCGGTGTTCGGCCAGCTCTTTCCCGCAACCCTGCTCGCCCGCCTTGTCGCGCTGCATCTGGCACACGAACAGCAACCGCCGAAGCAACCCGTTCAGACAGACGCCGACCAGTTCTGACGATCGTCGGGCAGTCGAAGAGACAGAAAATCAGCTCTTCAAGACCTTGACCGCCGCGTCGAGCCGGTCGGCATAGCGGTTGAGCGCCGCGGCGGTCTTCGCGACATAGTCCTTGGCGTCGTCGAAACGGCGCTGCTCGATCCCTTCGCGAATGCCGGGCAAGGTCTTGGCACCATAACCGGTCAGCGTTCCGGGTGCGTAGATCAAATTGCGGTACCAGGGCCGCCCAGGCAGGCCGTCCTTGTCGAGCAGCAATTGATCGACACCCTTCAGCACCGCCATCGCCTTCGCGACCTTGTCGGGCGAGGCGCGCTCGAAGGCGGCGTCGGCAGCGCGCGACGACCGGGTCAGATGGTCCGACGCATCCTCCAGCGCGAGCATGTCGATCAGCGGGGTCACGCCTTTATCCTCCGGCGCGGCGGTGGGATCGACCGGGTTGGCGGTCAGCTTGAACACATCGTCGCGATTGAGGTCCTTGAGCGCACGGTCCTGGTCGCGCTGGTCGGCCGCCAGCTTCTTCACTTCGCCGACATAGCGCGCCACGGTCGAGGCCATGTCGCCATAGCGCACCGGCACGCGCGGTGCGGCCGCCGCGCGCAGCACCATCCGCCCGACGAACTTGGACAAGGTCGCGCCATAGACCAGGCCGGGATCGTCGAAATTGGTGACGTGGTAATAAGTGTCATAGGCCGAATGATACGACCCGCCGCCCGCACCCTCTCCGCCGAAGCCGAGATTGACCGACGGGATGCCGAGATGCGCGATGAACGAGCTATAGTCCGAGCCCGAGCCGAGCGCGCCGATCGGGATGTCGCCGCCAGACTTCGCCGCCTCCAGCGCCCCCGAACCCGCGTCACGCCCGCTGCCCGAATAGGCGCCGGCGCGGACGCTCGCGCGGAGGCGATCATAGACGCTGACCCCGGTTTGCGGATCGGGCACGTCGCGCGCGATCGAATTGACGAAATGCTGGAGCGTATGGCTGCCCTCGGCGCCGAGGAAGCCGCGTGAGGTGTCGTCGGTGTTGATGTAGAGCACGGCCTTGGCCTGGAGCTCATCGGCATGCGTCTCGGCCCATTCGGTCGAGCCGAGCAGGCCGGGCTCCTCGCCGTCCCAGCTGGCATAGACCAATGTGCGGTCAGGCCGCCAGCCGGTCTTGGCCAGCACGCCGAGCGCCTTGGCTTCGGACATCAAGGCAACCTGGCCCGACAGCGGATCGTCGGCGCCGAACACCCAGCCGTCGCGATGGTTACCGCGGACGATCCATTCGTCGGGACGCGTGCTGCCCTTCATTACCGCGATAACGTCGTAGAGCGTCTTGAGCGACCAGTCCGACTTGACCGCCAGGTGGACCTTGACCGCGTCCGACCCGCCCCAATGGTAGGTGATCGGCAGCCCGCCGCGATCCTTGCCCGTGACCACTGGACCGTCGAGCCCGGCGAGGATCTTGGCGGCGTCACCATAAGAGATCGGCAGCGCGGGGATCTTGAGGATCGTCTTGGCCTCGGCGCGGGTCAGGCGCTTGGCATTGTCGGTCGCGCCGACGCCGGGGGTCAACGGATCGCCTGGATAGGTCGTCATGTCCATCACCGAGCCGCGCTGGACACCGCCCTCGGGCCGCGCCCCGCCCTTGGGATAGACGTCGCCGCGGGCATAGCCGTCGTCGCCCGGGTCCGAATAGATCAGGCAGCCGACCGCGCCATGCTCTTGCGCCAACTTCGGCTTCAATCCGCGCCAGCCGCCGCCATAGCGCGCGATGACGATCTTGCCCTTCACGCTGATCCCGCGCCGCGCGAGCGAATCGTAATCGTCGGGCATGCCGTAATTGACGTAGACGACCGGCGCGGTGACATCGCCGTCACCCTGATAAGCGACATAAGGCGGCAGCGCGCCGTCGAGCTTGTCGGGGCCGAGCTGCGGCTCCTGCCCGCCCAGGGTGACGCGGTCGGCCCCGACCAGTTCGAGCGTGGTCGAGATCGGCGTCGGGTAGAGGACCTTGAAGGTTTCGATATGCGCGTCCCAGCCCCATTGCTTGAACAGCGCCAGCTCCATCTCGGCATTGGCCTTGTCGTGCGGGCTGCCGACATGGTTGGGCGCCGACGACATCTCCTTGAGCCAGGCGAGCTGATCGGCGCTGCTGATCTGGGCATCGAACGCCTTCTCGGTCGCGGCGGTGCCGATGGTCTGCGCGCCGAGCGGTTGCGCCGCGACCAATGCGATCGCTATGGCGGCCAGCGCCGATTTGGCGCTCATCCGGACGCGACACGCCCCCGACCGACCCCAATACTGGTCCTTCGCCATCGCGCGCCCCTTTGCTGCTGGATAAACCCCGTTGGAAACCGGCGCACCCTAGCGAAGTCTTTGGAACAGGCCAGTCTTTCCACGCGAAAAAGCGTCGGCTTATCTCGCGGCACGGCGGGCCGCCGTTCCCCTAGAATCTGCCCTCTCCCGCAAGCGGGAGAGGGAGGGCCCCGCCGCAAAGCGGTGGGAGGGTGAGGGTCTTCTTACTTCTTCTATCTCGGCACACGCTTGGAAGAAGAAGACCCTCACCCAACCTGCACCTGGTGAACAGCGCCCCGCGCTGTTCAGGTCATGCCGGGGGCATGACCGACCCGGTGCACCGCAAGCGAGAGAGGGCTCTTAGGGGAGGGCGTGTCCTAACCGTCCGCATCGGTTTCGACATCCCCTCCCTCCGACCCTCCCGCGAGCGGGAGGGAGAAAGGCAGCACTGCCGCGATCAACCCGGCGCGGCAGTCGATCCGCGGATGGCGAGCTCCGCCGGCACCACGACAGGCTCGGCGGACTCATGCTTGCCGGTGCGGTCGGTGATGATCAGTTCGACCGCGCGCGAGGTTACTTCGGCGATTCGCTGAACCACGGCGGTCAGCGGAGGATGCGTGAAGCGGACGATCGGCGTATCGTCGAAACTGATCAGCGACAGATCGCGCGGCACCGCAAGCCCGCGATCGCGGGCGACCTCCAAGGTTGCCAGTGCCATCTGATCGTTGCTCGCGACGATCGCGGTCGGGGCCGGCGCGCGGCCGAGCAATTGCGTCGCAGCGGCCTTGCCCGACGCATAAGAGAAGTCGCCGGCCGCGAGCAGGCCGTCGGTCGGCAACTCCGCCGCAGCCATCGCCGCCCGCCAGCCGTCGACGCGCCAGCCGCTCACTTCGTAATCCGGCGGGCCGGCGACGAAGCCAATCCGTCGGTGCCCGAGGCCGATCAGATGCTCGGTCGCGAGCCGCGCCGCGCGTTCGTCGTCCAGCGTCAGCGCGAACCCCGGCCCCGGCCGCAGCGACCCGATCCGCGCAAAGCTGATCCCATGCGCGACCAGCAGGTCGATGATCAGCGGATTCTCCGAATGCGGCGGAGTCAGGATGACGCCGTCGGGCTGCAGCGATGCGATCGCCGCGAGCAATTCGCGCTCGATATGGTCGCTATGCGTGTCGATCAGTTCGACGATCAGGCGATAGCCGTGCTGCGCGCAGGTCAGCATGCCGCCGAGCAGCATCTGGTCGACCCAGTCGCTGCCCTCGCGCGCGCGCCAACCCTCGATCGTACGCTCGCGATCGTTGAGCGCCAGGATCAGATAGGATCGCGTCCCGGCCAGCCGCTGCGCGGCGATCGACGGAACATAGCCAAGCTTGTCGATCGATCGCTGGACGCGCTCGATCATGTTGCGCCGGACATTGGGCTCCTTGTTGATGACCCGGCTGACCGTCTGCATCGACACGCCGGCATCAACGGCGACATGCTTGATCGTAATGCTCTGCCTGCGCCGCGCCATCGACCGCTCAGCGCCCGATCGTCGCGCAAGCGGCCGGGCTCGACACCCGGTCGCGCGGCATTTCAGTGGTCGGACGATGGCTACGCGGCATGATCCTTGGGTAGCTTCATATTGAAAGAGCAGGAAGCCCCGAATCCGTACGACTTTGGTCGCGCCCGCGAGGCGGCGATCGGCCAAACCCTCCAGCCTCCGATCTACCCGTTGCCGAGCCTTGCCCGCGCGTACATGATGCCAGCCAACCGATGTCCCGCATCCCCGCCCCGCCAGTCGACCGACGACGCGACACGACCGGCGGCGCGGCGGCCGGGCAGCGCTCGACCGGGTTCCTGCTGCTCTATGCGCTGGCCAATGCCGGCGGGGTGATCGGCTATCTCCCGCTGCTGACCTTGTTGCTGGCGATCAAGGTCGAGACGCTGGCGGGCGAGGCGCGAGTCGACCTGCTGACCGCGACCGTGATCGCCGGAGCGATCGCGGCGAGCACCTCCAACATCCTGTTCGGCTGGTTGAGCGACCGATCGGTGGCGCGCGGCGGCGGCCGGCGGGGCTGGATGGTGGGCGGCCTGATCGCGACGATCGCTGCCTATGCGGCGATCGCGGTCGCGGACAGCCCCGCGACGATCATCGGCGCGATCGTGTTCTTCCAGGTCGCGCTCAACGCGGTGCTGGCGCCGCTGGTCGCGGTGATGGCGGACGAGATTCCCGATTCGCAGAAAAGCACTACCGGCGGTCTGTTGTCGCTTGGCTATCCGGTCGCGTCCGGCGTGCTCGCATTGGTCGTCGGCATTTCCGCGCTGGGGGAGACGAGCCGGCTGATGATCGTCATCGCGGTCGCCGCTATCTGCCTGACTCCGCTGATCCTGAGCCACGCGCGGCCGCTGCCGATCGTCGATCCGCCGCGCGCCGCGGTCGCAATGCGCCGCCATGACCTGGCGGTGGCATGGTGCGCGCGATTGCTCTTCCAGGTCGCGGGGTGCGTGCTTCAGCTCTATCTGCTCTATTATTTCGAAAGCATCGTGCCGGATGGGCCCAGGGACGAATTGGCGGCGCACGTCGGAAACCTGCTGACCCTCTCGTTCATCGCGCCGTTGCCGATCGCCTTGCTGTTCGGGCGGCTGTCCGACCGGCTCGACCGCCGCAAGCCGTTCCTGGTCGCCGCCGCTGTCGTCACCGCGGTCGGGCTCGCCGGCATGGCGGCAGCGCATAGCTGGACGGCGGGAGCGATCGGTTTTGCCTGCTATACGATCGGCTATAGCGTGTTCCTGCCGCTTCAGGTCGCCTTCTCGATGCAATTGCTGCCCGACCCGCGGCATCGCGGGCGCGATCTCGGCCTGTTCAACCTGACCAACACCTTACCCTCGTTGCTCGGCCCGTTGCTGACCTGGTGGCTGGCATCGCCACGCGATTTCGCCGCGGTCATGGCGATGCTGGCGGTGCTGGTCCTGTGCGCGGGGCTGGCGATGCTTGGCGTGCGGGGGAGGCGTTAAAGTCGGAGGCCGGCTGTTCTTTAGAAGCAGACCGCCGTCACCAGATCTAAGCGAACACCGCGTCGAGCCCATGCGCTTCCGGTCCCTCTTTCAGCCCGCGCAACTCGATGTAGACGGCGGTTGGAAGTGCCCCGGCGATCGTCGCGCTGATCGTCCCGCTGACCATCGTCGCACCCGCGACCAAGAGTGACATCGCGTTGCCGGCGCCGCTGACCATACCCGTTGCGCCCGCGATGCCGCCGACGATCGCCCCGAGGATCACGAGGCCGACCAGGAACGCGAACAAGATCAACAGCACGACGAAGACGTTCCAGCGCTCACCCTTGGTCAGGTCGGCACTGCGTCCCAAAGCGGCAAACACGCCTTCGCGCTCCGCGATCACGACAGGCGCCGCGACATACCACATGACTGCGAGGATGATGCCGGGAACGATCAACAGGATCGCCGCGAAACCGACCGCCAGACCGCTGACGATGCCCAATCCCAGCAGCGGCAGCAGTCGGCGAAGGGCCGTCGACAAGCACTCGCCGAACGTCGCCCGCTCGCCATGGCTCGAAGCGATCGTCGCTCGCACCAAGGCGCCTTGCGCCAACACCGTGAAGACCATGTTGAGCAGCGACGCGAGGATCACGACGCCGACATATTGACCCAGGCTGATCGAGCCCGCCGCAAGCTGTGGCGTGAGCGATTCCTGGAAATAGGAGATCACGCCCTGCGGCAGACCTCCGAACAGGAACGCGATGCCCAACATCACGAACAGATTGCCGAAAATCGCCCCGAAAGCGGTGTTGAGAATACGTCCGATCGACATGAAGCCCCCTTATGTCTCTGTCGCAAGCTGAACCCCGCGCTCATCGCTGTCCAGAACAACTTGGTTCAAAAGGAACTTTTAGCGGTTGCGTGCTTACCTGCATGGGGTAAGCAATGTGGAGTTCGGGTGCAGCCCAGTCTGCACCGTCGTAGCGCAGGGGTGGCGTTTGGCCGGGGGGAATACGCATGGTGCCGCGGCCGCTGCCGACCGCTTCACCGCGGCGCATGATGCGCTGCGCGCGGACCCGTCGGTCCAGTTCACGCTGGCCCCGCCGCCTCCGCCCCCGGCACCGCCGGCCTGGCTCAAGGGGCTCGCCCAATTCTTCGAATGGCTGGGGCACGTGCTCGCCCCGATCGGCCGCTTCTTCGCCTGGCTGACCAGCTTCATGCCGGCGGCGCCTTATGCGCGCATCCTGTTATGGGGCGTGATCGGCATCGCCGCGCTGGCGCTGATCTGGCTGATCGTCGAGCGACTCCGCTACGGCCAATGGCGCCTGCCCCGCCGCCGATCGCGCGCCGCGATGCCGGTCGCGATCGAGGAAGAGGAGCAATGGCAGCCCGACGCCGCGCAGGGCCGCGCCTGGCTCGACGAAGCCGATGCGCTCGCTGCCAAGGGTCTGTTCGCCGAAGCGGTCCACCACCTGCTGTTCCGCTCGATCGAGGATATTCGCCAGCGCCGGCCACAAGCCGTTCGCCCGGCACTGACCAGCCGCGAACTCGCCGCCGCGAGCGCGATCCCGAGCGGCGCGCGCGACTTGTTCGCGTCGATTGCCCGCCATGTCGAACACAGCCTGTTCGGCGGCCGCCCAGTCGACGCCGATGCCTGGCAAGCGGCGCGCGCCGCTTATGCCGACTTCGCTCTTCCCAAGATGTGGAAAGCATGAGCGACCTCGTCATCGGCCGCGGCAGCGACGATCGCGGCGCGTTCCGCCTGCGCACCGTGATCCTGTTGCTCGCGGTCGGCATCATCGGCTTCGTCGCCCTGCTGCTCGGCAATGCCTATGAGGCACCGGCCGATTCGACCAACGGATCGTCCGCGCACGCGCTGTCGAACGGCGCGACCGGCTATACCGGCATCGTCCGGCTGGCGCGTGCGATGGGCAAGGATACGCGGGTGATTCGCGACCCGTCGCAACTCGCCGCCAACGGCCTGTTGATCCTGACTCCGCCGCTGGGATCGACCCCGCTCGGCGACGTGTTGTTGCGGCGCGACGATTTACCGACCCTGGTCGTGCTGCCCAAATGGTCGACCGCGCCGCAGCGCCCCGCCGGCCGTCCCGGCTGGGTGATGCGCTGGGGCCTGATCGACAAAAAGGAACCGGAAGGCGTGCTCGCGCCCGACCGCAAATTCACCGTCTCGCGGATGACCAGCGGCGGGCGTCCGCTCCGCTCGGCCGGCTGGATGACGGAAGATTTCGGGTTCGAGGCACCGCGCCCGCTGCAGACGATCAGCGGCGCCGACCTCAAGCCGCTGCTGACCGACGATCAGGGCAATATCGTGCTGGGCGAAGTAGGCAGCAAATCGCTCTACGTCCTGGCCGACCCCGACATCCTGTCGAACATGGGGATGCGCAAGGAGAGCCAGGCGCGCGCCGCGCTCGCGCTGCTCGATGCGCTCAACCAGGACGCCGACCGCGATTTCGATTTCGACGTCACGCTGGCGGGGCTGGGCAAGGCCAAGAACCCGTTGCGGCTCGCCTTCGATCCGCCGTTCCTGGCGATGACCCTGGCGATCGTCGCGGCGATGCTGCTGGCCGGATGGCAGGCGTTCGCGCGGTTCGGTCCCGCGGTGCATCGCGAGCGCGCGATCGCGTTCGGCAAGACCGCGTTGGTCGACAATGCCGCCGCGCTGATCCGCAAGGCCGGGCGCCAGGCACGGCTCGGCGGGCGCTATGTCGAGGCGATCCGCGAGCGCGCGATCGTCGCGTTCGGCGTGCCGTCGCGGCTGCGCGGGCCGGCGATCGACGCCTATCTCGACAAGATTTCCGGGCGGTCGCGGTTCACAGACCTCGCCCAGGCCGTGGACGATGCGGACGACAAGGCAAGCCTCGTCGCCGCGGCGCGCGCGCTACACGATTGGCAGAAGGAGAAGGGCAAGTGACGGTCGAGGAAGTCCGCAATCTGGCGATGGCGATTCGCCAGGAAGTCGGCAAGGCCGTGGTCGGCCAGGAAGCGACCGTCGAGCTGATGCTCGTGGCGCTGTTCGCCGGCGGCCATATCCTGCTCGAAGGCCCGCCGGGCACCGCCAAGACGTTGCTCGCGCACAGCTTCGCGCGCGCGGTCGGGATCAAGTTCGGGCGCATCCAATTCACCCCCGATTTGATGCCGGGCGACATTATCGGCGCCAATCTGTTCAACTTCCAGACCTCGACCTTCACGCTGACGCGGGGGCCGATCTTCACCGACATGCTGCTCGCCGACGAGATCAACCGCACCCCGCCCAAGACCCAGGCGGCATTGCTCGAGGCGATGCAGGAGCGCACCGTCACGATCGACGGCGAGAGCCTGTCGCTGGGCGATCGCTTCATGGTGGTGGCGACGCAGAACCCGATCGAGCAGCAAGGCGTCTATCCGCTGCCCGAGGCGCAACTCGACCGCTTCCTGTTCAAGCAGACGGTCGACTATCCCTCGGCCGCCGAGGAGCGCAAGATCATCGCCACCCACGGCGCCAGGGCGACGGCGATGGAACCGGAAGGCTGGGGCGTCGAGCCGCGCGCCGACGCCGCCAAGATCGGCGAGGCGATCGCCGCGGTCGGTACCGTGCGGCTGGTCGACGAAGTGATCGACTATATCGCCGCTTTGATCCGCGGCACGCGCGACGTCGCCGATCTCGAAAGCGGCGCCTCCCCGCGCGCCGGCGCGATGCTGGCCGGCGCGGCGCGGGCGCGCGCAGCACTCGATGGCCGCGACTTCGTCATTCCCGACGACGTCAAGCAGCTGGCACCGGCGTTGCTCCGCCACCGCCTGATCCTGTCGCCCGCCGCCGAGATCGACGGCCGCATGGTCGAGGAAGTGGTGCATTCGATCATCGAGACGATCGAGGCGCCGCGGTGAAGATGGCTTCCGCCGGTTCCCCCAATCGTCATGCCGGGCTCGTCCCGGCATCCACCGGGCGGCAGGCCGATACGCTCGAGCTTCTTGTTTCGCGCTCGCGGCACCGTGGATGCCGGCACAAGGCCGGCATGACGGTTGGGAGCGAAGGCCACCGAGAACCGCGCTCCATTGGCGCGGCCGAGGGGAATCAGCTTTGATCTACCCTACGCGCTTCGCGGTGATGGCGGCGGCGGCGGGAGCCCCCGTCGCGCTGTTGATCGCCGTGTTGGCGCCGGACCATTGGTATGCCGGGCTGGCCTGGCCCGCGGCGATCCTGCTCGGCGCGCTGATCGACGCGATGCTCGCCTTGCCTGCCGGCCGTATCGCCGCGGGACTGACCCTGCCGCGCACCGCCAGCGTCGGCGAAACGGTCGACGCGGTGATCAGCGTCGAGGGACCGGCGCGTGGCGGGCCCGGCAATGTCCAGATCGCGATCGCCGCCGATCCGCTGGTGGCGCTGGAGGATGACGGCCGCGCCATTGTCCAGCTCGACCAGGGCAAGGGCGCGATCGCGCTGCCGGTCGCGACCCGCCGTCGCGGCACCGCGCATTTCGCGACTTTCTGGGTACGCTGGCGCGGCCCGCTCGCTCTGGTGTGGCGGCAGAAGCGGATGGCGAGCGAGGCGGCGCTCAAGATCCTGCCCGATATCCGCCCGGTCCGCGAACGCGGCGCGCGGATCTTTCAGCGCCACGCGCTACAGGGACTGATGACCCAGCTCGACCGCGGCGACGGTACCGATTTCGATGCCTTGGTCGAATTCCGCTCGGGCATGGATCGCCGCGCGATCGACTGGAAGCAATCGGCGCGGCACCAGAAGCTGCACGCCAAGGAATATCGCACCGAACGCAACAACCAGATCGTCTTCGCGATCGATTCAGGGCGCCAGATGTCCGAGCCCGTCGCCGGCATCCCGCGCGTCGACCGCGCGGTCGCGGCGATGCTGCTGACCGGTTGGGTCGCGCTCAAGCTCGGCGACCGCGTCGCACTCCATTCGTTCGATTCGCGCCCGCGCATCGCCAGCGGGCTGATCTCGGGCGCCTCGGCCTTTCCCGAGCTCCAGCACCTCGCCGCCGGGATCGATTATTCGGGCGAGGAGACCAATTACACCTATGCGCTGACCACGCTCGCCGCGCGGCTGACGCGGCGGTCGATGATCGTGATGTTCACCGAATTCACCGACCTGACCAGCGCCGACTTCATGATCCGCGCCGCCGCCCGGCTGGTCGAGACGCACCTGTTGCTGATCGTCGTGCTGCGCGACGAGGAACTCGAATCTTTGGTCGATCACGCCCCCGATACCGCCGACGATATCACCCGCGCGGTGACCGCGGCGGGATTGCTCAAGGACCGGCTGCTCGCGCTGACCCGGCTGCGCCACCTCGGCGCGCACGTGATCGAGAGCGACTATGACCGCGTCGCCGATCGCCTGGTCGAGGGCTATGTCGACCTCAAGCGGAGGAACCTGCTGTGACGGCCTATGTCGAAGCCCGCACGCCGCTGGTCAACGCGACGCGCTTCCGCGCGGTGCACGAGGCCGATTGGGATCAGCTCGACAAGATCCTGACCTTGATCGAAAAGCGCGGCGTCAAGGCAGTGCCCGATCAGCAATTGCTGGTCCTGCCCCTGCTCTATCGCGCCGCTCTGTCCTCGCTGTCGGTCGCGCGAGAAACCTCGCTCGACCGCGCGCTGATCACCTATCTCGAACAGCTCTGCACGCGCGCCTATTTCCAGATTTACGGCGTTCCGACCTCGCCGATGAAGCAACTCGCGCATTTCTTCGCGCGCGGCTGGCCAGAGGCGGTGCAGGCATTGTGGAAGGAGACATTGGTCTCGTTCCTGCTGACCGTCGCCGGCGCGGTAGTCGCCTATCTGATGATCACGCACGATCCGTCCTGGTATTATGCGATGATCCCCGACGGCATGGCGCAGGGCCGCGACCCGACCGCGAGCACCGAATTGCTCCGCCAGACCCTCTATGACGGCGGCAAGGACGCGCAACAGAGCGCGCTCGCCCTGTTCGCCTCGTTCCTGTTCACCCACAATGCGCAGATCGCGATCTTCTCGTTCGCCTTAGGGTTCATGTTCTGCGTGCCGACCGCGGGGTTGATCGTCTATAACGGCCTGATGCTGGGGGCGATGGTCGAGGTCTTCGCGTCGAAAGGACTGGGCTATGGTTTCATCGGCTGGCTGATGATCCACGGCACCACCGAATTGTTCGCGATCATCATCTCGGGCGCGGCTGGGTTCCGCATCGGGCTGGCCATCGCGTTTCCGGGCCGGCTGTCGCGCACCGATGCGGCGGTGGCGGCGGGACGGTCTGCGGCGACCGCGATGGGCGGCACGGTAGTCATGCTGGCGGTCGCCGGGTTGCTCGAAGGGATCGGACGCCAGACGATCACCAATGACGAATTGCGCTACGCGATCGGGCTGGTGATGCTGGCCGGCTGGCTGCTCTATTTCTACATGCCGAGGGGGAAACGCGATGGCGCGCCCGCCTAGCCGTACCTCGATCGCCGCACTCCGGCGCCGCTTCATCACGCCCGAGGGCGTCGACCTCAATATCGAGCTCGGCACAGCGAGTGCGCGCGCTGGCGCGTTCCTGCTCGACGGCGTGCTGATGCTGGGCGTGCTGATCCTCGCCACGATCGCGATCGGGCTGATGGCGTTCGCATCGCGATCGATCCTGATGGTCGGGCTGTGGATCGTCGGCTTCTTCATCCTGAGGAACGGCTGGTTCACCTTGTTCGAGATGGGCGCGCGCGGCGCGACGCCGGGCAAGAGGATCGTCGGGCTGCGCGTGGTGGCGCGCGACGGCGCGCGGCTGACGGGCGGCGCGGTGATCGCGCGCAACGCGATGCGCGAGATCGAGATATTCCTGCCTCTGTCCTATTTCTTCGCTTCGCTCGGCGCGATGTTCACGGGCGGCGATGTGCTGTTGCCGCTGCTCGCGCTCGCCTGGAGCATGATCTTCCTGTTCTTCCCACTGTTCAATCGCGACAGGCTGCGCGTCGGCGACCTGCTCGCCGGGACCTGGGTGGTGCACCGTGCGCGCGCGCAGCTCGGCCACGACCTCGCCGCGTCGGCGGCGCAAAGCACCCGCCCGCGCCGCGTGTTCAGCGACGCGCAGCTCGATCTCTACGGCATTTACGAGCTGCAGACGCTCGAAGAGGTGCTGCGCGGCGGCCATACCGACGCGATCGTCACCGTCGCGGCCGCGATCCGGCGCAAGGGCGACATGCCCGACGATGGCGATGATTACGGCTTCCTGTCGGACTATTACGCCGCGCTCTGCGGTCGGCTCGAGCGCGGCATGATGATCGGGCTCAGGCGCGAGGATAAATATTCGAAGGCGACGCGCGCGGCGTAAGCGCTTGCCCATCCCAATCGTCGTGCCGGGTGTAGGCCCCTCCCCTTCAGGGGAGGGGTTGGGGTGGGGCCTGTCCACGGGCGACAAGCTCGGTGAGACTGATACGCCCCACCCCCAACCCCTCCCCTGAAGGGGAGGGGCTAGAAGGTCTAATGATCCGCCCGCGCCTTCACGCCTCCGGCTTGCGCAACAGCCTGTCCCGCAACGCTTCGAGATTGACCCCGGCGATCGCGGCGGCGCGGTCCTTCGCCTTCAGGATGGCGGAGAGCTGGTTCAATATCTGGCAGGCATTGTCGAACCGCTGGAGCGCCTCGCCATGGCGTTGCAGTAGCGCCATGTCGCCGATCAGATCCCCGGCCACGTCATCCAGCATCCTTTGGACATGATCGAGCTCCTCGGCGACGCGTGCTTCGGGATCGGTGATGAGTTCGGCGGACCTGGCAGCCGGCACGTCCTCATCGAGGATATCGCGGCCGCCGCGAATCGCGGCCTGGATCTGATCGACTCGCGATTGCCCCTGACCGAAGATCGCCGCCGGCGCGCGGCGACCGGCAACCCATTCGTCGACCGACGCGGCGCCTTCGAACTGGATTCCGCAGCGCCCCTCCGCTCGCCAGGCCACGACACCGCGCATTTCGACCTCGAGACGCTGCAGGATGACCGACGCGCCGGGCTCGGGCAGCGCGTGACCGTCGACCATCGCGCCCTTTTCGGACAGATTACGGATCCTGACCGGCGCGGTCACGCCTCCCGAACGGATGGTCGCGGTCAGCAACAGGTTCTTGCGCGGCGCGCGAGCGCGAGCCGACGCGCCGGGATCGCCGGCCGCTCCGCCCTGATCCTGGTCACTCATGCCGATCGATTCCGTCGCGACCAGTCGGACGGCCCGCAATGGCAATCGGGCGCCTCAATATTCGCCATCTCCACCATATCCGTAGGTGCTACAGCAAAGTATGACGGTCGGCGATAGCGCGCACCCACTCCTATGGACAAGCTGTGCACAGCGCACGCGAACCCGCTATTTCGCCTCGGCCAGCAGGCCCCGCGCGGTCGGGCTGGTCCAGTCCATTCCGCCGATCATCCGCCACACTTCCTTGCCCGACGAATCGTAGAGGATCGTCGTCGGCAGGCTGGGATTGCCGAATGCGGCCGACATATGCAGATCCTTGTCGGTATAGGCCTTGACCGATTTGAGCCCGGCTTTGGCGAGATAGGGGTCGACCGCGGCCCTGCCGTCCAGATCCTGGCTGACCGTCACCACCTGCACCTTGCCCTCGCCCGCGACCTTGTCGAGCGTCGGCATCTCGGCCTTGCACGGCCCGCACCAGGTCGCCCACAGATTGAGCAGCACCGGCTTGCCGGCGAAACTGGCCAAGGTCAGCGCCTTGCCGTCGGGACCAATGAAGCCGGCATCGGGCGCGGCCTCTCCCTTATGGTCGCGGACCAGCTTGCCGATGACGTCGACACCCGTATCGGGCGCCGAGGGCGCGGGTGTCATGTTCGACGCTTCGTCGAGCGTCGGCAGCGCCGCGCTGTCGTTCGCTTGCCCCTTGGGAGTGGACGGCCTATCGCAGCCGCCGATCAAAGCGGTGGCCGCGAGGAGAAGAACGATAGAGCGCAAACAGACCTCGAACGCGATGTGGGGCGGTCGGTTCGCTGAGGGACCGGCGGCGGTGATGCGCGAGATAAATGCCTCGATACCGTTCGACAAGCGTTTGTGGCGTCAGGACATCGCCGGGTCGAAGGCGCATGTCGCGATGCTCGGCGCGCAAGGCATCTTGAAAGCCGACGATGTCGCGACGATCGCCAAGGGGCTCGACGCGGTTGCCGAGGATTATGCGCGCGACGGCGTGCCCGACGATCTCGCGCTCGAGGACATCCATATGCTGACCGAGGCGCGGCTGGCCGAGAAGGTCGGGCCGGTCGCCGGGCGGCTGCACACCGCGCGCTCGCGCAATGATCAGGTCGCGACCGATTTCCGGCTGTGGGTACGCGATGCGATCGATCAGGTCGCCGCCGCCCTGGGCGAATTGCAGGACGCGCTGATCGCCCGCGCCGAGGAGCATGCCGAGGCGGTGATGCCCGGCTTCACCCATCTCCAGTCGGCGCAGCCGGTGACGCTCGGTCATCATCTGATGGCCTATCACGACATGATCGCGCGCGACCGCAGCCGCTTCGCCGACAATCGCGCGCGGATGAACCGCTCTCCGCTCGGCGCCGCCGCGCTCGCCGGGACCAGCTTCCCGCTCGACCGCGATGCGACGGCAAAGGCGCTCGGGTTCGACGGCCCGACGACCAATTCGCTCGATTCGGTCAGCGACCGCGACTTCGCGCTCGATTATCTGATGGCGGCGACGCAATGCTCGCTGCATCTGAGCCGCCTGGCCGAGGAATTCGTGATCTGGGCGTCGCAGCCATTCGGCTTCGTCGCCATGTCCGACCAATGGTCGACCGGCAGCTCGATCATGCCGCAAAAGCGCAACCCCGACGCCGCCGAATTGGTGCGCGGCCATGCCGGGCGGATCATGGGCTGCATGACCGCTCTGTGCGTGACGATGAAGGGCCTGCCGCTGGCCTATTCGAAGGACATGCAGGACGACAAACCGCCGGTGTTCGAGGCGCACGATCTGCTGGCGCTGTCGATCGCGGCGATGACCGGCATGGTCGAGAGCGCGACGTTCCGCACTGATCGCATGCGCGGCCTCGCCGAATCGGGCTTCGCCACCGCGACCGATCTCGCCGACTGGCTGGTGCGCGAAGCAGGCCTGCCGTTCCGCGAGGCGCACCACGTCACCGGCCGCGCGGTCAAGGCGGCGGAAGAGGCGCATGTCGCGCTCGATCAATTACCGATCGAAACGCTGAAAGCGATCGATGCGCGAATCGACGAACGCGTCTATGATGTGCTGAGTGTCGATGCGTCGGTCGCGAGCCGCACCAGTGCTGGCGGCACCGCGCCGATACGGGTACGGGAGGCCATCGCGGCCGCGAAAGCGGTACGCGCAAACGAGGGCGCGGCGGCAAAGGCGGCGCGCACGGGAGAAAAGACGTGAAACGGTTTGTCATCCTCGGCCTGGTTCTCGCGCTGTCGGCATGTGGTGCCGCGCGCGATTTGAAACCGGTCGCGGGCAAGGCGTTGCCGGTCGCACCTTATGGCGCCACCGCCACTCCGACGCCGAACCAGCTCCTCACCGCCTCGATCCAGGCGCGCCCCGCCCGCAGCGACGATTTGCTGACCAGTTCGCAGGAGCGCCAGGGCAACGAATTCGATCTCCCCCCCGCCAACTGAGTTTTCATGGACGATTTCAACCTGAAGAACGGCGAGCTCTACGCCGAAGACGTCCCCATGGCGCGCATCGCCGCCGAGGTGGGGACTCCCGTCTATATCTATTCGCGCCGCACCTTCGAGCGGCACGCGCATGCGTTTCGCGACGGCCTGAAAAACCTGCCGCGGGTCCATCTGGCTTATGCGATCAAGGCCAATCCCAATCTCGCGGTGCTCCGCGTGATGGCCAATGCCGGTTATGGCGCCGACGTCGTATCGGGCGGCGAGCTCGAACGTGCACTGGCTGCCGGCGTGCCAGCGCGGGATATCGTCTTCTCGGGCGTGGGCAAGACCCGCGGCGAGCTGGCGCAGGGGCTTGACCGCGGCATTGGTCAGTTCAACCTCGAGCTCGAAGCCGAAGGCGTCGCTTTGTCGGAAATCGCCGCCGCGCGCGGAATCAAGGCGCCATGCGTGCTGCGGGTCAATCCCGATGTCGATGCCGGGACGCACGCCAAGATCTCGACCGGCAAGGCGGACAACAAGTTCGGCGTCGCGATCGCCGACGCGCCCGCTATCTATGATCGGCTGTCGAAGCTTCCCGGCCTCGAATTGCGCGGTGTCGCCTCGCATATCGGCAGCCAATTGCTCAGCGTCGCGCCCATGGAAGCGACCTATCGCCGGATCGGCCAGCTCGTCGCCGATCTGCGCGCCGCCGGCCACCGCATCGATCGCGTCGACCTGGGCGGCGGCCTGGGCGTCGCCTATCGCGCCGAGGACAAGCCTGAGAGCCCCGCCGCTTATGGCGAAATGGTCGCGCGCGTCACCCGCGACTGGGACGTCGAACTGATGTTCGAGCCGGGCCGGGTCATCGCCGGCAATGCCGGGGTGCTGCTGACCCAAGTGATCTGGGTGAAACCCTCGCCCACCAATCCCTGGGTGATCGTCGACGCCGCGATGAACGACCTCGCACGGCCGGCGCTGTACGATGCCTGGCACGATTTCGTCGCGGTGAAGCCGAGCGGCGCGCGGTTCGTCGCCAATATCGCCGGCCCGGTGTGCGAAAGCGGCGACACCTTCGCCAAGGCGCGCGACATCGACAAGGTGAAGGAAGGCGACCTCGCCATCTTCCGTACTGCCGGCGCCTATGGCGCGACGATGGCATCGACCTATAACAGCCGCGCCCTGGTGCCCGAAGTGATGGTCGATGGCGACCGCTACGCCGTGGTCGCCGAACGCATCCCGGCCTATCGCGTGATGTCGGAGGAACATGTTCCCGACTGGCTCGGGACGGTTGCCGCGTGACCTTGCACAGCCTGCCGGTCTTCCTCCGGCTGGCGGGGCGGCCGGTGATGCTGATCGGCGAGGGCGACAGCGCGGACGCCAAACGCCGCCTGCTCGACCGCGCGGGCGCGACGATCGTCGGCGAAAAAGATGACGCGGCGCTGGCGATCGTGGCGCTCGAGGACCCCGACGCGACGGTCGCGCGGCTCAAGGCGCGCGGCGTGTTGGTCAATGCGGTCGATCGCCCCGATCTGTGCGACTTCACCTTGCCCGCGATCGTCGATCGCTCGCCGGTGATCGTCGCGATCGGCACGGGCGGGGCGTCGGCGGGGCTGGCAGCGGCGCTGCGTCAGCGGCTCGAATCACTGCTGCCGACGACGCTGGGTGGACTCGCCGACGCGCTGTATGCGGTTCGCGCGCGGCTCAAGGCGTCGCTCCCCGATATGGATGCCCGCCGCCGCGCCTTGGCGCAGGCGCTGAGCGAAGGCGGTGTGCTCGATCCGCTGGTCGCCGATGCGGCCAGCGTCGATGCGTGGCACGGCGACGCATCGTGCCCGCGCGCAATCGAGGCGATCCGCCTCTCCTCGCCCGACCCCGATGACCTCACGCTCCACCAGGCGAGATTGCTCGCCCGGGCCGACCGCATCGTTCATACGCCCGACGTGCCGCCCGCGATCCTCGACCGCGCGCGCGCCGATGCGCCGCGGATCGTTGCGGTTGCGGCGCCCGTTGATATGGCAGAAGGACTGACCGTGTATCTGGAGATGGCGCAATGAGCGGTTTCGCCTATCATGTCGACGAAAGCGGCAAGTCGACGCGGTGCGAGATCAAGCAGGCGCTCGATATCGAGCACGGCTTCGTCTGGGTCCATCTGACGACCAACAACGAGCACGCCCAGGCCTGGCTGCGGGACATCGCCAAGCTCGACGATTATCTGGTCGATGCGCTGACCGCGACCGAGACGCGTCCGCGCTGTGAGCAGTTTGGCGACGGCGCACTGCTCAATTTGCGCGGGCGATCCGAGGATGAATTGGTCTCGTCCGACCCGCTCGCCTCGGTCCGCATCTGGGCGCTCGGCGGGCGCGTCATCTCGGTCACGCGCAAGACATTGAACGCGATCAAGCTGGTCGAACAATGCGTCGAGGCCGGCCAGGTGCGCGATCCCGGCGACCTGATCACCGAATTCGCCACCGCGATCACCAGCGACCTCGACCCCGATGTCGCGCAATTGGGCGACGATCTCGACGAATGCGAGAGCTCGCTCGACAATGAAAAGATCTTCGAGTTGCGCCGCACCGTCACCCGGGTTCGCGTCCAGTCGATCGGCTATCGCCGTTTCCTCGCGCCGCAGCGCACGGCGATCGAAAAGCTCAGCACGCTCCAGGTCGGCTGGCTGGGCGACGACGATCGCCTGCATCTGTCGGCCGCCGCCGACCGCGCGGCGCGCATGGCCGAGGAACTGGAGAGCATCCGCGAACGCTCGGCGCTGACGCATGAAGCGCTGACCGATCTGCGCGCCGAACAGATCGACCAGCGCGCGCTGATCATCTCGATCGTCGCGATGATCTTCCTGCCGCTGACGTTCCTGACCGGGTTGTACGGGATGAACGTCAAGGGGCTGTGGCTCGCCGACAAATCATGGGCATTCGATGCGATCGTCGGGATCTGCGTGCTGACCGCGGTGAGCGTGACAAGCTATTTTGTCCGGCGGCATTGGCTGCGGGGTTGAGGCGCGACGGAGACGGGACATGGTCGCAGAGATGAGAAGCCAGCTGGAGGAATTTCCGCGTTTTCGGCTGCTCGACGGCCCGACGCCGATCCAGCGGCTGGCTCGCCTGGAGCAAGTGCTCGGCACGGCAACGGGCGGGGCTCGTTTGTGGGTCAAGCGCGACGACGTCATGGGCGTCGGCGGTGGCGGCAACAAGCTGCGCAAGTTGGAATTCCTGATCGGCGAGGCGATCGCCCAGGGCTGCGACACGTTCATCACCACCGGCGGCTTGCAATCGAACCACGCACGGCAAAGCGCGGCCGCGGCGGCACGCGCCGGCCTCGCCTGCGAATTGATGCTGAGTGATGTCGTGCCGCGCCATGACGAAGCCTATCGGACGAACGGTAATCTGCTGCTCGACGATCTGTTCGGTGCGGCTGTGCGTCGGCTGCCGGGCGAGGTGGATGCGCTGAGGACCGCGCAGGCGCGCGCCGAAGAACTCGCACGCGACGGGCGCAAGGCCTATGTCGTCGGCAGTGGCGGGTCCTCGCCGCTCGGATGTCTGGGCTATGCAGTCTGCGCAGCGGAAATCCTCGAGGAAGAACAAGCCGCCGGCCGCCGCTTCGCGGCGATCGTCGTGCCGAACGGAAGTTCCGGCACCCATGCCGGCCTCGCGGCGGGGCTGAGCGCCGCGGGCGACGACCCGCGCCGCATCCTGTCCTTCACCGTCCTGGCGCCGCTCGACAAGGCCATGGACGAGACCCGCCGCCTCGCCTCCGCGGCGCTCAGCCTGATCGCGCCGGACCGGGATCTCGCCGACGACGCGATCCGCATCGACGCGTCACAGCGCGGTGAAGCCTATGGCATACCGACCGACGCAATGGTCGACGCGCTGCGGATCATGGCGCGCAGCGAGGGCATGCTGCTCGATCCCGTCTATAGCGGCAAGGCGTTCGCCGGCGTGCTCGACGGCATGCGCACAGGTGCGTGGCAGGACCGCGACGTGCTGTTCGTGATGACCGGCGGCACCCCCGGTCTGTTCGCCTATCGGGATGCTATCGCGAGTGACGACTGATCCAGTGGTACGCCGACATCGGGTTGCGGAATTGAGTCCAATTCCTCCCCAGCTGCGGGGGGCTCGCCTTCTAGCCCTCTCCCGCTTGCGGGAGAGGGAGGGGCCCGCCGCGAAGCGGTGGGAGGGTGAGGGTCTTCTTTCTTCTTCTGTCTCGGCACACGCCTGGAAGAAGGAAGAAGACCCTCACCCAACCCTCTCCCGCAGGCGGGAGAGGGCTAATGCCTATCCGCTCGTTACGCCCGCAGCCGCTCGACCTCGTCGTGCAGCGCCTCGAGCGAGACGATCAGCCGTTGGCGGTCGGCGCGGATGTCGGCGAGTTCGGCGCGGGCTTCGCCCAATTCCATCGCGCGCGCGGCGATCCGCGCATCGAGCGCGGCATTCGATCTTTTGAGGTCAGTAACACGGCGAGCGCGCGCAAGCGTGCGTTCGATCCGGGCGTGCAGCACGTCGAAATCGAACGGTTTGGCGACATGATCGTCGGCGCCGGCGGCGAGCGCCTGGACCGCCGCTGCGGGATCGCTGCGTCCGGTGACGACGATGACCGGCAAATCGACGGTTTCGAGGCGCGAGCGCAATTCGGTCAGCACCTGGAGTCCGCTCATCCCCGGCATCACCAGGTCGAGCAGGACGAGATCGAAGCCCCTTACGGCGATCAGGTCGAGCGCTTCCTCGCCACTATCGGCGAGCGCGGTCAGATAACCGAAATGCGTCAGCCGCTTGCCGATGACATTGAGATTGGTGCGGCTGTCGTCGACCACCAGGATCGTGCGTACGGGTCGGTGAAGTTCGGCCATCGGGTCCTTCCTTTGATCGCGACCCTAAGCTGGCGCCGGTCACGAAAGGGTTAATGGCGCGGCAACCAACTTGCCGGAGGGAGTATCAAGCTCGGCGGGCCTGAGCCCAGGCCTGGGCGATTTCCTCGAGGTTCGATGCGACTTCGAGGAACGGCTGCGCGTCGTGTCCCACGCTGGCATCGACGATCGCGTTGCGCGCGCCGCGATAGAGCCGCGCGAGCGTGTGCGAGACCTCGCCGCCCTTGTCGAAATCCAGCCCCGCCTCGAGCGCGAACAGGATCGCGGTAGCGCGCGTGATCTTCTCACCCTTCAGCGCGTAGTTCTGGTTTTCGGTGGCATGCGCGGCGACGCGGAGCGCGCGGACCAATTCCTCGTAGAGCAACTGGACCAGCGCTGGTCCGTCCGCTTCGCCGGTGCGGCCGACCAGGTCGATCTGGCGATAGGTCGCTTCGGGATCGCCGCGTAGCGCGGTTGCATAGCCGGCCATCAATTGTCGCCTTTCGCCCAGGCGTCGATCTGGCTCTTGAGGAACGCCTGGGTCGATTTATAGGCCGCGACCTTGGCGTTCATGCTGGCGAATTGCTGGGTCAGCCGGGTCTTCATCTGGTCCGACTGGTCGGACAGATCGTCCTTGGCCTTCGACACGTCCGACTGCTGCTGGGTATAGCGCGTCAGCGAGGCGCCGAGGCCGTACAGTGTGCTGGTCGAGGTCAGCGAAATGCCGTTCATCGCCGCGGTGATGCCGTCCGAGCTCGACGTCGAGAACGAGAACATCGCCTCGACCGACGCCGGATAATTGTTGAGCGCGTTGGTCACCGCCGCGTCGTCGACCGACAAGGTGCCGTCGCGGTTGGTCTTGATGCCGATCTCGCCCAGGGTTGTCGGCGTTCCGGCGGCCGCACCGGTAAGCAGCGAACGCGTCGTCAGCGAACGCAGCGAATTGATCAGCCCGCGTGCCGCGGTATCGCTCTTGAGCGGCCCGTTCTGCGGGTCGATCTGGGTGTTGATCGTGTTCAGCACCTCATTGTAGCTGTCGACGAAGTCGGAAATCGCCTGTTTGAGCCCACTGGTCGGCGAGCTCGCGGTCAGCGACACCGCGACCGGGCTGGTGCCGGTCAGCTGCAGCTTCACCCCGTTGATCAGGTCGGTGACGGTGTTCGACGCGCGCTCGACCGACACGCCGTCGACGGTCAGCTTGGCGTTCTGCGCGACCGAGGACATCTTGGTGCCCGTCGCGCCGACGCCGACATTGAACTGGGCGAGGTTGCCGGTTGGATCGGTGGTCGCGGCTAGAGTGAAGGCCTGTGCCGTGCCGGTCACGCCCTTGAGCGAGAGATAGGCCTTGCCGTCGACATCGGTGACGACCGAGGCGGTCACACCGGCCTTCTTGGCGTTGATCGCGGCGGCGATGCCGTCGAGGCTCGAATCGGTCAGGTCGATCGTGACCGGCGTGCCGGCGCCGGCGGTGAAGCCGGTCATCTGGCTGCCGTCAGCCGAATAGGTCGCGCTGCCCAAGGTCAGCGTGAGTTGGCCCGATCCGATCACCGCGGTGCGGTCGGCGACCGCGACCTGGGTCGTCGCGACTTGCGCGCTGGCGAGCTGGCTGACGGTGATCGAGGAAGTCAGGCCGTTCAGCGCCGCGCCGGTCTGGGCGCTGGCGGTCAGCACATTGTTGTTCGAGCTTTGCGGCTGCGACTGCAAGGTACCGTTGGTGGTCAGCGTCTTGAGCGCGGTGGCGAATTGCTGGATCGTGCTCTTGAGCGTCGAGACGCCCGAAATCTGCGCGGTCAGCGCGTCGGCCTGAGCAGTCAGCGCGTCGGTCTTGGTGGCGAATTGCGCCTGGACCAAAGAGGTGACGAGCGAGGCGGTATCGACGCCCGATCCGGTCGACAGCGAATTGAACAGCGCCTGCGCGGCCGAACCCATCACGCTCGACGCCGATGGGCTCGGCGTAGGACTCGGGGTCGGGGTGCTCGTCGTCGAGCTGGTCGTCACCATGATCGTTACTCCGCGCGCGTCAGATCATATAACGACCGGGCCGGAACGAAATTTAGGGTCGTTTTTTCAGCTTCGCTGGATCGGCGACTGTTTCAGCTGTCATTGTTTGACGCCGTTTTCGTCGAACCGCGCCGTGGTCGGCACGTCGATCGCCGGCGGCACCGTGCCGGCACGCTGGTTGAGGCCGAACACGAAGGCGAGCACGGTAGCGACGGCGGGGTAGAGATCGTCGCGGATCTCCTGCCCTTCGCGGCTGGTATAATAGACCGCGCGCGCGAGCATCGGATATTCGAGGATCGGGATTTTCTCGTCGCCGGCGACGTCGCGGATCGCCAGCGCGGTGATGCCGCGGCCCTTGGCCACCACCACCGGCGCAGTGTCGTTGACGCGGTCGTAGCGCAGCGCGACCGAGAAGTGGGTCGGGTTGGTCAGGACGACGTCGGCAGTGGCGACCGCTTTGCGCACCGACCGCCGGCTCATCTCGCGCTGACGCTGGCGGAGATGCTGCTTGGCCTCGGGCGAGCCTTCGGTTTCCTTGTTCTCGTCGCGCACTTCCTGCTTGCTCATCCGGAGCTTGCCGAGCAGCCGGATGATCTGGATCGGCAGGTCGACGCCGGCGATCAGCACCAGCCCACCCGCCATCGTGAACAGGATCCACACGAACGTCCCGCCGAGATTGCCGACCACGCCGGCGACGTCGGACGAGGTCGACAGGCCCAAAGTCGGCTGCGCGGTCTTCCACATCAGCCAGGCGCCGATCGATCCGAGCAAGGCGACCTTGAGCAGCGACTTGCCGAGTTCGATCCAGCCGGTCGGACCGAAGATCCGCTTCAACCCAGACGCCGGGTTGACCCGCGAGAATTTGGGTTGGAGCAGGGTACCGTTGAAGCGGAACGACCCCAACGCCGCCTGGCTGAGTACCGCCGCGATCATCGCGATCAGGAACAGCCCGCCGACCGTCGGCGCGAAGCCCAGGCCGGCCTGGATCAGCGGCCGCATCGGCGACCAATCCTCGATATCGGCGCGGCCGAAGCGGAAGCTCGCGGTCATCAGCCCTTCGCACGCCTTGACCATTTGCGGTCCGAGCATCGCGATCCAGCCGCAGCCGGCGAGCACGATCAACGCGGTCGCAAACTCGCGTGACTTGAGGACATCGCCGCGCTCGACCGCGTCCTTGCGACGCTTGGCTGTTGGCGCTTCTGTCTTGTCGCCTTCATATTCCATCAGCCGAACACCAGGCTTTGCGCGGCATCGAGTCCTTCCTGGACGATGACGAGCATGTAATCACCCATTGCCGGCATCGCGAGCGCGAGCGCGACCACGCCGACCGCCAGGCTGGCGGGCAGGCCGATCGCGAACAGGTTGAGGCTGGGCGCGGCGCGGCTGACCATGCCGACGATCATGTTGAGGCACAGCAGCAGGAACCCGACGGGAAGCGCGAGCAGCAAGCCGGCGGCGAAGGTATAGCCGCCGAAGAACGCGATGTCCTTGAGCCGGTCGGGCGACAGCCAGGCGCCACCCGGGGGCAGCACGGTATAGCTGCGCACCAGCATGTCGACGAGGACGAGGTGCCCGTTCACCGACAGGAACAGGAGCGTCATCAGCACCGACAGGAAATTGCCCAAAGCCGGGGTCGAGCGGCCGTTCTGCGGGTCGATCGCCGAGGCGAAACCGATCCCCATCGACGTGCCGATCACTTCGCTGGCAACCGCGGGAGCGGCGAACGCGATCTGCAGGATGAAGCCGATCGCGAGGCCAATCAGGGCTTCGGCGACCGCGCTCAAGATGGTGGCGATCGAGAAGATGTCGGCGGGCGGGACGATCGGATGGACCGCCAGCACCAGCACGCCGATCGCGCCCGACAGCGCGACGCGCACCGGCAACGGCACCGCCACCGCGCCGAACACCGGCGCCGCGACGAACGCCGCGCCGATCCGGATCATCACGAAGAGCAGCGCCCACAGCTGCGCCTCGATATTCAGGCCGAGGCCGAGCACGTTATCCCTCTCCCCTTGTGGGAGAGGGAGGGAGCGGCGAAGCCGCGGAAGGGTGAGGGGGAGTCACGAGCGATATCGCCTGTGACTCCCCCTCACCCTTCCCACGCGCTGCGCGCGCGGGCCCCTTCCCTCTCCCACAAGGGGAGAGGGAGCAAGGAGCCTCAACCTGGATCACCTCACCAGATCCGGGATGCGCTGGAAGATATCGATCGTGAAGTCGGTCAACAGGCCCATGATCAGGCTGCCGAAGATCAACAGCGACAGGCCGACGACCGCGAGCTTGGGGACGAAGGTCAGCGTCTGTTCGTTGATCGACGTCGCCGCCTGGACCATGCCCAGGATCAGGCCGGCGAGCAATGCCGGGATCAGCACCGGGGCGGCGGCGAGCGCCAGCACCCACATCGTCTGATCGGCCACTCCGATGAAATAGTCGGCGTCCATCGTCAGTTGATCCAGTTCGAAACATCGTCACCCCAGCGAACGCTGGGGTCTTGTGCCGTATTTCCCTCCACGAGATGCCAGCTTGCGCTGGCATGACGGTGGGAGGCGAGCCACAGCATCGGCCTGCGGCTCGGCATGGCGGGCGGCGGCGCGCGGAACGGGTTCGGCGCGGGCGGCGGACAGGCGGGCATCATGTCGCGAAACTCGATGCGAGACTGCCCATCATCATCGCCCAGCCGTCGACCAGCACGAACAGCAATAATTTGAACGGCATCGAGATGATCGTCGGCGACATCATCATCATGCCCAAGGACATGAGCACGGTCGCGACCACCAGGTCGATAACGATGAACGGCAGGAAGATCAGGAAGCCGATCTGGAACGCGGTCTTCAATTCGCTGGTGACGAAGGCCGGCAGCAACACGGTGTAGGGCACGTCGACCGAGCTCTTGTACGGGCCCGAATGCGCCATGTCGGCGAACATCTTGAGGTCCTTCATCCGCGTCTGCTTGATCATGAAGGCATGGAGCGGCTGGCCGGCGCGCTGGATCATCTCGGTCCCGCCGATCTGGCCGGCGGAATAAGGCTGGATCGCCTGGGTGTTCATCTGGTTGATCGTCGGCGCCATCACGAACAGCGACAGGAACAGCGACAGGCCGATCAGCACCTGGTTGGGCGGCGTCTGTTGCAATCCCAGCGCCTGGCGCAGGATCGACAGCACGATGATGATCCGCGTGAAGCTGGTCATCATCAGCAGGATCCCGGGCAGGATCGTGAGCAGGCCCATGATGATGAGGACTTGCAGGCTGAGCGACAGCGGCGCCTTGCCCGCGCCATTGGTCGCGGCAGCCGCCCCCGGTCCGCCGAGTTGGCCGAGCGCGCGGTCGACGGCGTCGCCGATGCCGGGCTTGGCCGCGGCGGCCGGCGCCGAGGAAGCGGTGGTCGCCGCCGGCGCGGCGGGCGCGCTCTGGGCGAAGGACGGCATCGCAACGCTCAGCAGAGCGACGAAGGCGAGCAGGATCAGCACCAGCTTCATCAGCTGGACATTCTTCGGGCGCGGCGCGGCGGGGACCGGCGCGCGGAACAGCGAAGGGCCGTCTTGCTTCAGGCGGCGGATCGTCGTCACTTGGGCAGCCCCCCTGCCTTGTCGATCAGCTGCACGCCGCCGCGACCGACCGACACGAGCAATTTCTGCCCTTCGAACTCGATCACCGCGAGGCGCAGGCCCGGCGACAGCATCATCGTTTCCTGAACCTTGATCGTGCGGTTGGCCGGCTGGCCCGGCATCCGGCTCTCGAGCCGTCGCCACAGCCACAGACAGCCGACCATCAGACCGCAGACCAGCGGCAGCAGCACGAACAGCTTGAGGATATACGTCCAGAGCATCAGCCGCGCTTCTCTGGGCTGACCAACTCGGTCAGGCGAACGCCGAAGCGCTCGCCGACGGTGACGACTTCGCCACGGCCGATCAGCGTGCCGTTGACGAACACGTCGAGCAGCTCGTTGGCCTGGCGGTCGAGCTCGATCACCGAGCTTTCGCCCAGAGCGAGCAGTTCGCGGAGCGTCAGCCGGGTCTGGCCGATCTCCACCGTGAGCTTGACGTCGACATCCTGCAGCAGCCGGTAATTGGCGGCCATATTGGCGTCGACCGGGAAGGTCCCGGACAAATCGGTCATGCGAGTTCCTCGACATTGAGAGAGAGCGAATTGAGCTTGATCGCGGCGCGTCCATTGGACGTGCCGACGGTACCGGTGCCAAGGCGGCCATTGGCCACCATCACCGGCACGTCGGCGGCGACGCTGATCGGGATCACGTCGCCTTCCTTGAGTTCCATCAGCTTGGCGAGGCTGATCACCGGCTCGGCGAGCACCGAGCGAACGGGGAAAGTCACCGTCATCACGGCCTTGGCGAGCCCGTTCTGCCATGCCGGGTCGGGCGCGGCGCCGAGCACCTTGCCATTCAGCGAGGGCGTGTACGGCTTGAGCGACTGCACCGGATAGACGATGTCGATGAAGATCGGCTTGCCGTGATGCTTGCCGATGCCGAAACGGGTGACGACCATCGGATCGTCGCCATCGAGCCCGGCGACCATCGACGGGTTGGCCTCGACCCGACCCGGCGAGAAGCTCACCTTGGCGAGCGGCTCCCACGAGGTCGTCATCGGCTCGGCGACGATCGCGGCGAGGTGCCCGATCATCGCTTCCGCGGCAGGCGAGAATTCGCTCGGCATGTCGTGCGGCGCGGCGCCGGTGCCGCCGAAGAACATGTCGAGCAATTCGAGTACGAACTTGCCGTCGACCACCAACAGCGCCTGGCCAGTGCCCGGCGTCATCGACAGCGGCACCCAGGCGGTCAGGCCGTCGGGGCGCTCGGCGCGGTAATCGGTGAAGCGCTGCACCACCAGCGGCTCCGCCCACAAGCGGACTTCCTGGCGCAACAACGGCTCGAACACGCCACGCAGGCTCCGCGCGAGACGAGCGGAGAGATGCTGCAGCGTGTGCAGATCGCCGAACGGATTCAGATTGGCGCCGCCCAGCGCGGGGGCGTGTGTCGCCGCCGCGCGAGGGCGTTCGCGCCGGTCCGTGTCGGATATGGATGACGAGCCGTTAACCATGCCCGGTCACTGAACAACAAAATTGGTAAAGTAGACGTTACTAATCCCGCCAAATCCCTCTTTTTGTTTGAGCGTGGCGTTGATTGCCTGGACCAATCGCTGCGCCAGGCGCTTCTTGCCGTCGCCGGTCGTGACCTCGTCCTCGGTCGAATCGCCGAGCGCCATCAGCACCGCCGAGCGCACCGCGATCTCGTTGGTCTTGAGGTTCTCGATCACCGAATCGTCGTACGGCGTCGACACCGCGATCCCGATCTGGACGTAATGCGGGCTGTCGCGCAGGTTCGACGTGAAGTCCTTGTCGATCGCGTAATAATTGGACGCATATTTGTCGCCGCCGCTGCCCGACGGCGGCTTGGTGCCGACCGATGTGGCGCCCTCGCCTTCCTTGCCGTCGCCGCTGGTGCGCTTCTGCTCGCTCTTGGGCACCAATTTGGGGCCTTCGGGCCCAGCCGCCTTGGCGCCGCCCAACATGCCGGCCGCCCACAGGCCGCCCGCCGTGCCGCCACCCACCAGGAGCACGGCCAGGAGCATCAGGATGATCAATTTGCCTTTGCCCTTTTTCTTGGGCGTGTCGGCCTTGGTTTCGTCACTCATCGTTCATTTCCCCGTTCAAGCCACACGGCCGTCATCGACGGCCCGAATGTCGTCATCCCCGCCAGTCGCGAGGCGATTCTTGCTGTCCTGCCTGACCTCGACCTGCGGCCGCGGGCGATCGCCTCCGGTCATGCCCGAGCCGCTCAGGTCGACGCTGGTCCCGGTCAGCCGGATGCCGCGTGCCTCGGCCGCGGCATTGAGCTGCGGCGCGGCATCGGCGAGCAGCGCGCGCGTGGTCGGCTGCTCGGCGGCGAAGCGGACGGTGACCGCGCCATCGGCATGCGTGCGCAGCGACACGTCGATTCGCCCCAACGCGTCGGGCTTGAGCCGGATCGAGGTATCATTGGCATTGGCGTCGTCGCGCAGCGCCTCGATCCGGTCGATCATCTTTTGCGGCCAATCCTGGCGACCCATGTCGAGCGCCTGGCGCTCAGCCTGACCCGGCTTGGCGACCAGCTGGACGGCATCGGCCGGCGTCAACAGCGTCGCGGCGGCGGTCAGGTCCCCGGGTTGGCTGCCCTCGCCAGCGGGCTTGCGCTCGGGCGCCATCGCCAGCGCGAACAGTGCGGGCATCGGCGCGTTGGCCGAGGCCAGCGAGGCCAGGGTCACGGGTGCCGCTTGCGGCATGGTGATGCGGATCGGCTGTGCGGCGGCCTGCGATCCGGGGGAGCGGTCGGCGGCAAGGGCCTGCTGTTTGGCAGCTAATGTCTTGCTCTGCGCGTCGGCGGCTGCGGCAAGGGCCGGGTCGACCGTGATCGGCGCGGCGGTATTCGATTGGAGCGCCACCGGGATCGGCGTGGTCGCCGGCTGCGATTGCGTCTCGGACAGGATCTGCGGGGACGCAGGCTCCGCGCCAGGCTTGGCCCGCCCTGCGTCGCTCGCGACCGCCAGCGGCAGTGGGGGCAAGGCAGGCTGCGGGAGCGGGGTAAGCGGCGCGGTGACCGCGCCAGTCGCAATGGGATTCGCAGGAGCGGCGGGCAGAGCGATCGGCGCTACCGAGAGCAACCAGGCAAGCGCGGGATCGCTCTTGTCGTCGTCCTGTTGCGGCAAGGAATTGCCGGTCGTGGCATCATCCTGCCGCTCGCCGCCGGTCTGCCCGTCCTTGGGCGCGATGGTCGTCTTGCCGATCATCAGGTCGACGAAAGCGGCCAGGCTCGGCACGCCCGTAGCGCCATCGGCGACCGTGCCGGGGGCAAGCAGGGAGGACGCGGCACCCTTTGCGGGCAGCGCGACAGTCGTGGAAACGGATAGAGTCAAACCGGTCATGAACCCCTCGTGCGGGAGGCGTGCACTGCCCCCGCGGGGTATTTAGCAAGGATCGTGCCGAATCTTTCGGACGGCCGGTGCCGCCTCGAGCGCGCGGATTGCCTTGAGCGCCGCTTCGCGGTCGGCGCGGACCATCAATTTCTCGACGGCCGACTGGTCACGCTTCGCCTCCCGCGTCGCCTCGGCGGCACGTTCGGCGGCCGCTTCGGCGGCGCGCAGGCGATGCTCGGCCATCTCGGCCGATTGGTGGAGGCGCGAGCGGAAATGTGCGGCCGCGACCAGCGAGAAGCCGCTTCCCGCTTCGGTCGGCGTCGGCGCGACGCTGTCGGCGAGCGACGCGATGCGCTTGGCGAGATCGGCCTCGCTGGCGATCTTGGCGTGCGCGCGGACTTCCTCGGCGCGCGTCATGCCCAGTTGAAGGGTGCGGACCCGCAAGATGCGATCGAGTTGGCGTTTTTTATGCATGGAAGTGCATCGGTGCCGGCCCGCACCCCCACCCGGCCGCCCATAGAATAATGGTATTGGGCGGCCGGGTGGGGGTGCGGGCCGGCACCGCCCTCATATCAAACATTTCCAAAGACGCCGATCAATTCGGCGACCGCGTCGGGCAACGAGACCTTGGTGTCGGCGTCCTGGCGGATATATTCCATCACGGCAGGATGATAGGCGATCGCCGCGTCGATCTCCGGATCGACCCCGCCGCGATAGGCGCCCATCAGCACCAGGTCGCGATTTTCCTCATAGGTGGCGAGGTGGCGACGCAGGATGCGCGCGGCGGCGATATGCTCGGCCGGCACGATGTCGGTCATCACCCGGCTGACCGACGGGCCGAGATCGATCGCCGGATACACGCCGCGTTCGGTAAGCGCGCGGCTCAGCACGATATGGCCGTCGAGGATCGAGCGCGCGCTGTCGACCACGGGATCGTTGCCGTCGTCGCCATCGGCGAGCACGGTATAGATAGCGGTGATCGATCCGCCGGTATTGACGTCAGTGCCGGCGCGCTCGATCAGATTGGGCAGCATCGCGATCGCCGATGGCGGATAGCCGCGCGCGGAGGCGGGCTCGCCCAAGGCGAGGCCGATCTCACGCCCGGCATGCGCCACGCGAGTCAGCGAATCCATGATCAGCAGGACTTTCTTGCCCTCGGCGCGAAAGCCTTCGGCAATCGCGGTAGCGCGCAGCGCGCCGCGGATGCGCAGCACCGGCGAATGGTTGGCGGGCACCGCGACGACGACCGAGCGCGCGCGCGCCTCTCCGGCGACCTTGGTCTCGAGGAAATCGGCAACTTCGCGACTGCGTTCGCCGATCAGGCCGATGACGACGACGTCTGCTTGCGCGGCGCGGACCATCATCCCGAGCAGCACCGATTTACCGACGCCCGATCCGGCCATGATGCCAACGCGCTGGCCCTGGCCGATCGTCAGCAGTCCGTTGATCGCACGCACGCCGACGTCCATCGGCTGGAGCACGCGGCCGCGATCGAGCGGACCTTGCAGTTTGCCGGCTAGCGGCCAATGCTGGGCGCCGCGGATTGGCCCCAGCCCATCGATCGGCTTGCCCGCGCCATCGACCACGCGGCCGAGCAATGCGGCACCGACTTCGGCGGCGCCTGGCGCGCCGACCGGGCGGACCGGCGATTGCGGGAGCAAAGCGGCGGGACCGCCGAGATTCATCAGCAAGGTGCGGCCATTGCGGAAGCCGATCACTTCGGCCTCGACCTTGGCGCCGCCGGCGGCGCCGACCTGACACACCGTGCCGACCGACAGGTTGAGCCCGACCGCTTCCATCAGCAGCCCGTCGAACGACGCCAGGCGGCCCGATATCTTGGGCTGCGGCACGAAGTCGGCGGTGCCAAGGCTTTCGAGATAGTCTTCGGCGAAGCGGTTCAGCATCTTAAAATCCTCCCCGTTTACGGGGAGGGCGCTGGGACTTTGGTTCGCCCCCGGCGAACCAAGATCGTGTCCGGGGGACACGATCTCGCCCCAACGCAAGCCGCGCAGCGGCTTGGTGGAGGGGGCGAGCCCCAAGCGATGTAGGCGAGGAGAACCCCCTCCACCACGCGCTAGCGCGCGCGGTCCCCCTCCCCGTGCCGGGGAGGATTTGCGAAACGATCATCATTCCGGCAACGCCGCGCGGTCGATTGCCTGGGCGAGTTGCTCGATCCACAGGTCCGGCCCGTCCTCGACGATCGTCGCCGCGGATTCGAGCACGAAATGGCCGCGTTCGACCTTGATATCGCCGGCGGCGAAGATGTTGGCCGGCAGATGGCCGTCAACCAGTGGCATGTCCTCGGGATTGAGCCGCAGCACCGCCGATTCGGCGTCGTCGGCGAGCATGCCGGCGGCGACCGCGACGCGGCGATTGAGCAGATCGGCGTCGACGCCGGCCTCGCCGACCATGTGGCGGACCAATTGCATCACGGTCTGGCGGAGATGTCCGGCCAGCCGGTCGCGATCGATGCGGCGATCGTCGTTGATCGCGGCGATCAGGTCATCGATCAGCGCGCGGTCGCGTGCCGCATTGGCGGCGACCTGGGCCATCGCTGCGGCGACGCCTTCGTCATAGCCGGCAGCCCTGGCCGTCGCGATCGGATCGACGAAGCCTGACGGCTGTTGCGTGGCGTCGAACGGATCCCAGCCCTCGGTCGGATCCTCCTGGCGATCCGCCGGCTCGAAATGCCGCGGCCGCGCATCGGGCGCCGGCGGCGGCTCGGGAGTCATGTCGCGCGGCGAGAACGCCTCGCTTTTGGCGGCGAAGGCGCGGCGCAGCGCGGCGCCCGCCTGGTCGTGGCGGCTCGCGAACCCGGCGACGAAGTCGTTGAGCGGGCGGTCAGACATAATCGTCGTCGCCGCCCATCATGATCGTGCCGTCCTTGGCCAGCGCGCGAGCGAGCTGGATGATCGCCTTTTGCGCGTCGAGCACTTCGCTGAGCTTCATCGGGCCGCGCGCTTCCATCTCGTCGCGAATACCGTCGGCGGCGCGCGACGACATGCAACCGAGGAAGCGGTTGCGCGTCGCCTCGTCCACGCCCTTGAGCGCGCGCGTGAGCAAGTCGCTGTCGATATTGCGGATGAGCGTACCGAGATTCTTGTCGTCCATGTCGAGCAGATTCTCGAACACGAACAAGGCCTCCTCGATCGCCTTGGCGACTTCGCGGTCGATCTTGAACAATTTGGGCATGACGCGCTGTTCGGTGGTCTTGCGCGCGCCCGACAGGATGCGGGCGGCTTCCTTGGTGCCGCCGAGCATCACGCCTGCGGACTGGCCACCGGCGCCGCTGCGATTGGCGAGCATGGTGCGGAGCGTATCGACCGCCTCGGGCGTGATCGGCCCCAGCCGCGCGACACGGTGGAGGATTTCGGGCTGCGCCGCATCGGGCAGCAATTCGAGCACCTGGCCGGCAACGTCCTGGTCGAGATTGGCGATCACCACGGCAGCGATCTGGGGATGTTCCTTCTCGATCATCGCCGCGATCTCGGCCGCGTCCATCCAGTCGAGCAGGTCGATCTGGCATTGCGCGTCGGGCGGGGTGATCCGCGCCAGCACGCTGTCGGCCTTTTCGGGGCCGAGCGCGCGAGTCATCATCGTCTCGATGAGCGGCTTCGGGTCGAACCCGATCGCGGTGCGATCGCGTGCTTTGCCGACAAAATCGTCGAGCACCATCTGCACCTCGGGCTCGCCGACATCGGCGACGGCGAACATCGCCTTGCCGAGCTGGCGGACTTCCTCGGGGTCGAGCTTCTGGAGGATGGCCGCGGCCTCCTCCTCGCCGACCAGCATCATCAGCACGGCGGCGCGTTCGACGCCCGAATAGGCGCGGAAAGAGGCGGGAGCGTTCATCAGCGGGCGTCCGATTTGATCATGTCACGCACCGCCAGCGCGGCGCGCGTCGGGTTGTCGCGGGTGAAGCCGCGGACCATCCCGATCCGGTCGTCGAAATTCTGCGCGCTTTCGAGCGCGTCGATGCTGACCGGCTGGCCGTTGGGGCCACTGCCGGTGCCGGCCGCCATCGGCGAACCGATCCCGAAGGTCGCATTGAGGTCACGTCCACCGCGCCCGGCATCGTCGCGCTTCTTCATCAGCGCTTTGGATAGCGGGCGAACGCCGAGCATCAGCACCAGCAAGGCGATGACGATCGCGGTAACGTTGCGCAGGACCATCGCCAGCCAGCCGCTTTCGTACCAGGGCTGGCCACCGCCGAGATCGGGCGCCGCGGCGAAGCGGCGGCTGATCACGGTGACCTGGTCGCCGCGCGCGGTGTTGGCGCCGACCGCCGAATTCACCAATTGCGTGATCTGCTGCATCTCGACCGGCGAGCGCGGCTTCGATCCTTCGACGTCGCGCAGCACGACCGCCACCGACAAGCGCTTGAGCGCGCCCGGGGCATTGCGGGTGACCGAGACTTCGCGGCCGAGATCATAGGCACGGGCATAGCTGTCGCTCGCCTTGGCCGTGTCGGGCATCACCGGCGAGTTGGCGGCACCGGCCGCGGCGGCAGGCGCGCCCGCCGCTCCGGCCGCCGGCGTCGCGCCGGGAGCGGGGGTCGGCGTGGGCGTCGGCGTCGCGACCGTGGTCGGCGGCGGCGGGGTGTTCGACAATGCCCCCGGGATTCCGCCCGGCGCTTGCGCGCTGGGGGCGTCCTTGTTGGTCCAATTGCCCTGCTCGGCGCGCAGCGCACCGGCCTTGTCATAGCTTTCGCGCGTCGAGCTGGTGTCGTCGAGATTGACGTCGGCGGTCACTTCGGCGGTGAAATTGCCGGCGCCGACCAACGGCGTCAGCAACTGGGTCAGTTGCTCGCGATATTTCTGTTCGACCTGGCGCTGGTAGCGCACCGCGGCGTCGTTGCTGTCGCTGCCGGCGCCCGGCTTGGACAAGAGCGCGCCCATCTGGTCGACGATGGTGACGTCGTCGGGCTTCATCCCCGGCACCGACGAGGCGACGAGATTGATGATCGACGAGACCTGCGCGTCGCTGAGCGCGCGGCCGGCCTGGAGCTTGACCATGACGCTGGCCGATGGCGCGGCATTGTCGCGCACGAACACAGTGTTTTCCGGCACGGCGAGATGCACCCGCGCTTCGGCAACGGCGTCGATATCCTGGATCGAGCGGGCAAGCTCGGTCTCGCGCGCCTGGCGCAACCGTTCGCCTTCCACCGCGCGGCTGACACCCATCGGCAGATTGTCGAGGATCGCGTAGCCGCCCGGCGCCGCCTTGGGCAGCCCCTGGCCGGCGAGCAGCATCCGCGCCTTGGAATATTCGTCCTCATTGACGGTCAGCGCGTCGGTCGATTCATCAATCCGGCCAGTGATGCCGCCAGTCTTGAGCGCGGCCATGACCTGCGACTTGTCGCTGTCGGGCAAGCCCGTGAACAGAGTCTTCTGCGTCGGCGTCGACAGCATGAACCAGGCGAGCGCGGCGGACGCGATCAGCCCGACCATCAGGATCATCGGCAAGCTGCGGCGGATCGCGGGTTGACCGAGCAAGCCCTGGACCTGCTTCAGCGGATTGGCGAAACGCTCGGCGGCGAGCGGGGCGGATTGGGTGAGTTCGTTGCTCATGGCCTATCTCAAACCGGCATGCTCATAATGTCCTTATAAGCGGACAAGAGCTTGTTCCTGACTTGCAAGGTCGCTTCGAAGCTGACCGACGCCTCCTGGCGGGCCAGCATCACCTTGGCGATGTCGATCGTCTCGCCGCGTTCGTACGAAGCGGAGATGTCCGACGCGCGGTTCTGGCTGTCGTTGACGCTGTTGAGCGCGCTGGTCAGCGAGTCCGCGAAACTGGCGGGTCCGGCCGGCTGGACCGTGGCGGGCGCGGCCGTCGGCCCCGCCGCCCCGGCACGCGCCAGCGCCGTATTGCGCTCCAGGATCTGCGCGCGCAGCGCCATCACCCGGTCGACGCTCATCGCGCCGCCAATGCCATTGATGCCGCTCATGCCCACATCCTCGTAATATCTTCACCCTGCTCGCGCGCTCTGGCGAGACGGTAGCGAAGCGTGCGTTCGGAAATGCCCAGCCGGCGCGCGGTCTCGATCCGGCTGCCGCCGCATGCGGCAAGCGTTTCGCGGATCGCCTGGAACTCGCTGAACTGGACGACATTGGCGAGCGTGTCGGCGCTGCGCCCCGGGACCGGATCGGCCTTGGGCTCGGGACGGCGGTCGAACACGATATGGTTGGCGCCGATCGTGTCGCCGGCGGCAAACAGCAAAGCGCGCTGGATCACATTTTCGAGTTCGCGGACATTGCCCGGCCAGTCGTGCGCCATCAGCGTGTCGATCGCGCCCTGGTCAGGCCAGGGGATCGACTGGCGCGTGCCCGAATGGCGTAGGATCATCGCGGCGGCGAGCGCGGGGATATCCTGCGGGCGATCGGCCAGCGAGCGCGTGGTCAGCGGGAATACCGACAGACGGTAATAAAGGTCGGAGCGGAAGCGGCCGGCGGCGACTTCCTCGTGCAGGTCGCGGTTGGCGCAGGCGATGATGCGGACGTCGATCGGGATCGGCGTCGATGCGCCGATCGGGATGACTTCGCGCTCCTGCAGCACGCGGAGCAATTTGGACTGGAGCTGAAGCGGCATCTCGGCGATCTCGTCGAGCAGCAGGGTGCCGCCCTCGGCCGCGCGGAAAAAGCCTTCGCCCGCCGCACTGGCGCCGGTGAAGGCGCCCTTCTGATGGCCGAACAGCAAGGCTTCGAGCATGGTTTCCGGGAGCGCCGCGCAATTGATCGCGACGAACGGCTTGTCGCGACGGCGCGATTTCAGGTGGATGGTGCGCGCCAGCACTTCCTTGCCGGTGCCGGTCGGGCCGTTGATCAATACCGTGATGTCGGCATCGGCGACGCGCTCGGCCAGCGCGAACAGCGCCAGGCTCTCGGGGTCGGCGGCGGTCGGCGCCTCGGGGCCGGCGGCATAAGCATAAGCGAAAGCCGATCCGATCGCATTGTCGGCCGGACCGAAAGAGAGGCGCGTGGGCGTACCGCCCGTTCCGCGCCGGAACCCGCGCCCTTCGCTGCCGATGACCAGAGTGCGGTCGGCGATCGGCGGCGTCTCGCCTTCCATCACCAGGAAGACGTCGCTCGCCTGCGGCCGGGCATCGCCCTCGGCAACCGCCAGGCCCTGCGCACGCAGCGAAGAGACCAAGGCATATTTTTGCCGCATCACCAGGTCGGATGGAAAGATCGAACGCATGTATTCCCCCTTCGTCGAAGAGGGACATGCCCGGAACTTGGTAAACGAGACGTAAACCATCCGGCAACGGCGGCAAAAAATTACCGCGCGGCGACCCGAAATGGGGGTGACCGGCAAAGGACCGGCAATTTTTTGCCTAAAGCCCGGCAAATACCTGCCGTTCTCCGGTTCAGACGGCTCGGCCCCTCGCACTATTCGGGGGAGAGGCGGGGATCGTCGTAGCAAGTGGAGACACGGACATGACTGTTATCGGAAGCAACGTTTCGGCGCTTCGTGCGACGAATGCCTCTAACCAGGCGAACCTGGCCCTCTCGACGGCGATGAACCGCCTGTCGACCGGTCAGCGCATCAACTCGGCCAAGGACGACGCCGCCGGCCTCGCCATCTCGGCCTCGATGACTGCCCAGATCAAGGGCATGAACCAGGGCGTGCGCAACGCCAATGACGGCATCTCGATGGCGCAGACCGGTGAAGGCGCGCTGGACGAGGTCAACAACATGCTGCAGCGTATGCGTGAGCTCGCGGTGCAGTCGGCCAACGGCACCTATTCGACCACCGACGCCGCCAACATCACGGCGGAGCAGGACGCTCTGTCCGCTCAGATCGGCTCGATCATCACCAACACCGCGTTCAACGGCAAGAACCTGTTCGCCACTGCGTCGAACACCGTTTCGGTCCAGGCCGGCGCCAACACGGCCGACGCGATCTCGGTCGACTTCACCCAGCTCAACGCCGGCACGACCAAGCTGTCGGCCGTGGTCGACTTCGCGGCCAGCAAGATGAAGACCGGCCTGGCGCTGAGCGCGTTCGACGACGCGATCAACGAAGTGTCGACGACCCGCGCGGGTCTCGGTGCCAGCCAGAACCGTCTGCAGTCGGCGGTCAACAACCTGACCAGCAACGCGACCAACCTGACCGACGCGCGCAGCCGCATCCAGGACGCCGACTTCTCGTCGGAATCGACCAACCTGGCGAAGGCGCAGATCCTCGCCCAGGCGTCGACCTCGATGCTGGCCCAGGCCAACCAGTCGCAGCAGGGCGTGCTCAAGCTGCTCGGCTAATGAAGGATCCTGCCCAGTCCCATCCCCCCGAGGGCTGGGCAGGACAGGCTTCGAGTGAAGCGTACCAGAAGATCCCGGCGGCCCAACCGCCGCCGGGATTTTCATGGTGACGAAAAAATTTACTTAAACGGTCGCGAAAGCGGTCGTTCGTTGCTGTCGACGGCTCGACCTTCTGCCTTGGGGGTGGCGGGGAGCGTCAGCAACGGAGACCATTATGACCGTTATCGGTAGCAATATTTCCGCGCTTCGAGCGCAGAATGCTTCGACCAAAGCCAACGACGCATTGTCGACGGCCATGAACCGCCTGTCCACGGGCATGCGCATCAACTCGGCCAAGGACGACGCCGCCGGCCTCGCCATCTCGGCCTCGATGACCTCGCAGATCCGCGGCATGAACCAGGGCGTGCGCAACGCCAATGACGGCATCTCGATGGCGCAGACCGCCGAAGGCGCGCTCGACGAAGTCACCAACATGCTCCAGCGCATGCGCGAGCTCGCGGTCCAGGGCGCCAACGGCACCTATTCGACCACCGACGCCGCCAACATCACGGCGGAGCAGGATGCCCTGGGCGCGCAGATCAGCTCGATCGTCGCCAACACCAGCTATAACGGCAAGAATCTGTTCGCGACCGCGACGAACAACGTGACGATCCAGGCGGGCGCCAATTCGAGCGACACCGTCCAGATGTCGTTCAGCCAGCTCAACGCCGCGACGACCAAGCTGTCGGCCGTCGTCGACTTCACCGCCAACAAGATGAAGACTGGCCTGACGCTGAGCGCGTTCGACGATGCGATCGCCGAAGTGTCGACGACCCGCGCCGGCCTCGGCGCCGCGCAGAACCGTCTGCAGTCGGCGGTCAACAATCTGACCAACAATTCGACCAACCTGACCGATGCGCGCAGCCGCATCCAGGATGCCGACTTCTCGGCCGAATCGACCAACCTCGCCAAGGCCCAGATCCTGAGCCAGGCGTCGACGGCGATGCTCGCCCAGGCCAATCAGAGCTCGCAAGGCGTGCTCAAACTGCTGGGCGGCTGAGGCGCGTAAGCGCCACAGGCGTACGGCCTCGGCACCAACCCCCCTTCACAGGGTGTCGGGGCCGACCACGAACCCCGGCGGTCTTCGCGACCGCCGGGGTTTCTTGTGTTCACCTAATTACGGCTCGATCACGATCTTGCCGACCATCCGGCTGTCGCGCATCGCCTCGAATGCCGCGCGCCAGTCGGCCAGCGCGTATCGGCTATCGACCCGCGGGCGGATGCGGCCTTCCGCCGCCAGCGCCCAGATCGCGTCCTGATTCTCGCGGCCCTTCGCGGGGAAGCGGCGGCCATATTCGCCGGCGCGTACGCCGATCACCGAGAATCCCTTGATCAGCGGAATGTTGGTGGCGACGCTCGCGATCCGCCCCGAGGTGAAGCCGATCACCAGCAACCGCCCGCCGAACGCGATGCAGCGTGTGCTTTCGTCGAACACGTCGCCGCCAACGGGGTCGAAGATCACATCGGCGCCACTGCCGGTGATCTCCTTGACCGCCTCACGAAAGCCCGGCGCCGGCAAGGCAGCGTCGACCATATAGTCCGCCGCCAATGTCGCGAGCTTGTCCGGCGAGCGCGACGTCGCGATGACCCGCGCGCCGAGCGCCTTGGCCAGATCGACCGCGGCCAGCCCGACCCCGCCGGTCGCGCCGTGGACCAGCACCCACTCGCCGGGCTGGACATTGGCGCAGCGCACCAGCGAGACATAAGCGGTGTTATAGGCAGCCCCGACGCTCGCGCCCGCGGCGAAATCGAGATTGGCGGGAAGCCGCCGCACGCTGCGTGCATCGACAGCAACCAATTCGGCGAACCCGCCGAGCCGCGTCCCCGCGACCACCGCGTCGCCCGGCGCGAATCCGCTGTCGCGATCGGCGTCCACCACGTCGCCCGCGACTTCCATGCCGGGAACGAACGGCAGATCGGGCTTCAGCTGATATCTGCCCTCGGTCATCAGCAGATCGGGAAAGTTGAGCGACGCCGCGCGGACCCGGATCAGCACGTGCCCCGGCGCCCGCACCGGATCTGGCATCTCGGCCAGCGCGCAGCCGGCGAAATCGGGGCCGAGTTCGGAGACGAGCAGCGCTTTCATCGCCCTGCTCTCCCCCTTGGGCAGGCGCCGGTCAATCGCTGACACGTTGCGGATCGAAACCAATCTGCTAGCCAGACGTGCAACAGGAGAGACATATGGCAGGCGTGGTTCTGGTCACCGGGGGCAGCGGCTATATCGCCGGCTTCACCATCCGCCAGCTGATCGAGCAAGGCTGGACGGTCCGCGCCACCATCCGCAGCCTTGGCCGCGAAGCCGAGGTCCGCGACTGGCTGAAGGTCGACAATGACCGCCTGTCCTTCTTCGCCGCCGATCTGACCGGCAACGCCGGCTGGGCCGAGGCGATGGCCGGGTGCAGCCATGTCGTCCACATGGCCTCCCCCATCCCATTGCACAACGTGAAGGACGAGAATGAGTTGATCGTCCCGGCGCGCGACGGCGCGTTGCGCGCGCTCCGTTTCGCTCGCGATGCCGGGGTCACGCGGCTGGTGATGACCTCTTCGGTGGCGGCGATCTTCTATGGCCGCGCGGAGGGCAAAGACAGTTTCACCGAGGCCGACTGGACCGACGTAACTGCCAAGCAGGTCTCCGCTTATGCCAAGTCGAAAACGATCGCCGAGCGCGCCGCGCGCGACTGGATCGCGGCCGAGGGCGGTAGCCTGGAATTCGTCACGGTCAATCCCGGGCTGGTCGTGGGGCCGTTGCTCGGCACCGATTTCTCGCCGTCGCTCGAAGTGGTGAAGCGCGTGCTCGAGGGTGCCTATCCAGCCCTGCCCGATATCGGCCTGAACCTGGTCGATGTGCGCGACGTCGCCGACTTGCATGTCCGCGCGCTGTCCGCGCCCGACATCAGCGGCGAGCGTTTCATGGCGGTGGCGCCGCACGGTTTCCTCCGCCTGATGGAGATCGCCGCGATCCTGCGCGAGCGGCTGCCCGATCATGCCGGCAAGGTGCCGAAGCGGCGCATGCCCAATTGGGTGATGCGGATCGTGTCGCTGTTCGACCCCGCGGTGCGGCAATTGGTCGGCGAGCTCGGCAAGGTCCGCCACGCCGAGCCGACCCATGCGATGGAAAAGCTCGGCTGGCGCCCGCGCGCCGCCGCCGACAGCGTGGTCGACACCGCCAACAGCCTGATCGCAATGGGTGTTTCGAAGGTTTAGAGCGTGATGACGTGAGTTTGCCCCGCCGTGACGGAGCGGATTTTGGCGCAGGGCGAGGAACGAGGAGCGGAGCGATGCAAAATGCATCGTGACCGACGAGAGACGCTGCGCTGCGCTAAAAGGCGCCCGCCGCTTTGCGGTTGCCCGGGCGCGCCCGGGCAATCACGGCGAGTCAAACTCACGTCATCACGCTCTAAGTTGCCGAAGGCCGACGTCAGGTCTGGATTCGCCGTCACGCGCCCCCATCTCCGTAATACAAAAGGGGTATGGTGATGGTCAGCACATCGAACGACGGGATCATGACGGAATATTTCGTCAAATACGGGGTCATCAAAGCCGACAAACGCCATCGGCCCACCGAATTGCTCGAACTGCTCTACATCACCGACCGTTATCGTGCCGGCCAGGACCTCAAGAAAGCCAGGGCCGGCTACGATATTTCGGTGTGGCGCGGCGTCGACGCCGGCGAGATCGAGACGCGGCTGATCGATCTCGACCAATTCATGAAATCGCTCGCGCGTGACCGCGCCACCCTGTGGGGCGTGCCGAACTGAACTCGCCCGGCCCCGCCTGTTAAGCGTGGGCGGCTACTGGCTCCGCCACCTGCGTACTTAGCCCTCTCCCGCTTGCGGGAGAGGGAGGGGCCCGCCGCCGTAAGGCGGTGGGAGGGTGAGGGTCTTCTTTCTTCTTTTTGGGCGTCAACCGCTTGGAAGAAGGAAGAAGACCCCCACCCAACCTGCACCGGGTGAACAGCGCCCCGCGCTGTTCAGGTCATGCCGGGGGCATGACCGACCCGGCGCACCCGCTTGCGGGAGAGGGCGAACGACGCAGCCGTTGGAACTAAGCTGCTTCCGGCATTGGGAACCGATCGAGCAGCACGGCCCAATCGGTCGCGGCCATGCTCGGCCGCGCTTTCACCCACTCGATCCAGGCGGCGAGATTGGCATGGGGCGCGATCATCGCCGCGCCTTCGGTGAAATCGGGCATGAAGGCGAGGTGCGGGATCAGCATCAGATCGGCCAGGCTCAGCGCCGGCCCCGCGATATAGGCCTGGTCGCCGAGCAGACGCGCTAGCTCATCCACGACTTCCTGCGCGGCCGGGATCGCGGCCACCACCGCGGCGTCGTCGACCGCCATGCCGAACCGCGCCGCGACGAGGCGGGGGAAGGTCACCGCCCCGCTGAGCCGCGGCGCGACATAGGAATCGACGATCCCGATCACCTGGTTCATCCGCGCGCGCAGCCTGCAATCGACCGGCGTCAGCGCCGGCTCCGGCGCGACCTGATCGATATAATCGAGGATCGCGCGCGTTTCGTAGAGACGGAAATCGCCATGATCGAGCACCGGGATCTTGGCGAAGGGATGCAGCCGCGCTTTGTAATCGGGCGTCCGATTGCCGCCCATCGGCAAGGGATCAAGCCGCCAGGGCAGGCCCTTTTCCTCCAGCGCGAGCAAGGGCGCGCGGACATAGGGGCTGCCGGGAATGCCGTGGATCACGAAGTCGGTCATCATGCGTCCTTTTCGGTAAGGTCAGCGAACAATTGCAGCAGGCCCGGCCAGCCGCCGCCGAGCTGCGCGGCGATGCGCTCGGCCGACTCGCCGAAGCGTTCGAGCCGGCTGTGGGTGAGCGTCACGCGCGTGCCGATTCCGTCGGGCACGAACGTCACGTCGACTTCAGTGGTGAGATTAGGATCGTGTTTGAACGCGGCATCGATCTGCCAGCCGAGCAACACGCGACCGGGCGGTTCCCAGGCGAGCACCTTGCCCCATTCGGTCTCGACGCCATCCTCGTCGCGCTCGAACCAGCGCCCGCCGGCGCGCGGTTCGATCACCACCTCCTCGTGCGGCTTGGCGCCGATCGTCATGCCGCGCTTCCACCAGCGGCCGATCGACCCGGTGAACAGGGCAAAGGCGCGATCGGGCGGCACCGCGACGGTCACCGACTGGACGATCGGGGCAATGCTCATTCGGGGCTCTCCTGCTGGTCGGCAAAATCCTTGAAGGCGCTGAGCTGGTCGCCCCAGAAAAGGTCGAGCCAGTCGCGCAAGGCGCCCAGCCCGCGCGGATCGAGGCGGTAGACGCGGCGCGTGCCGTCGGGCGTGTCGGTCACCAACCCAGCCTCCTTCAGCACCTTGAGATGCTGCGACACGGCCGGCCGCGACACCGGCAGCCCGGCGGCGATCTCGCCCACCGCGCCGGGAGCGGCACCGACGCGCTCGAAGATCGCCCGGCGCGTGGGGTCGGCGAGCGCGTTGAGCGCGACGGCGATTCGGTTAGCCATGACTTACGGTAAGTCATGACTTACATATGAGTCAAGCACCTGATTCAGAAAGACGAAGGACTCTCCCCCGACCGAGTCATTTGCGCAGCACCCTCCGCTTGCTATTCCGGCGATATGGATCAACCGGTTGACCCGTCGAACGCCTATGACCAGGCGACACTGAATTTCTACGCCGACGAAGCGCCGGTTTATGTCGCGAGCGGCAAAGACGGAGTCAGCCGGTGGCTCGACGGTTTCGCTGACGCTCTAGCGGTCGGCGCTCGCGTCCTGGAGCTTGGATGCGGCGGCGGCAGGGATGCCGAAGCGCTGTTGGCGCGCGGCTTCGACGTCGATGCGACGGACGGGACGCCGGCAATGGCCGCCAAGGCCGCCGAGCGATTGGGGCGACCGGTCCGGGTCATGCGGTTTGACGAGCTTTCGGACGTGAGCAGCTATGATGCGGTTTGGGCCAATGCCAGCCTGCTCCATGTACCTTCCCCGGCACTCGCCGATATCCTCGCGCTGATCCTTCGCGCGCTGAAACCTGGAGGGCTGCACTTCGCCAATTACAAAGCCGGCGGGACCGCCGGTCGCGACGGGTTGGGGCGATATTTCAACTATCCCGACCGGGCCGCGCTGACCGCGGCTTATGCTCGTTCGGGCGATTGGGATGTCCTGTCCGTCACCGACTATATCGGCGGCGGATACGAAGGCGGTCAGGGACCGTGGATTGCGATCACGGCGCGACGGCCACCGGCTTGAAGAGCTAATCTCCGGCGTTGCATCGCTATCGGATCGACGACGCCTGCTCAGCCGTCAAGCGAACGGATGACCTTGGCCGGCACGCCGGCGACCAGACTGTTCGGCGGAACATCCCTGGTCACAACCGCTCCCGCCGCGACTACCGAATTCTCGCCGACAGTGACGCCGCCGATGATCGTCGCGCCGGCGGCGATCCACACATTGCGTTCGATCACGATCGGCGCCGCGGTCACGCCGTCGCGGCGCCGCGAGGGCTCGAGCGGATGGCCCGAGGTGATGATGCTGACATTGGGTCCGATCAGCACATCGTCGCCGATATCGACTCCGCCAAGGTCGTAGATCGTACAATTCTGGTTGATGAACACGTTGCGCCCGACCCGGATCTCGCTGCCGTGCGCGGTGTAGAAAGGCGGGATCAGCATGAAGCTGTCGTCGACCGGGCGGCCGATCAAGTCGCCGAACACTCGCCGGATCTCGTCGCCATCGGCATAGGTCAGGCGGTTGAGGACGGGCGTGATCGCCATCGCGCGCTGGGTGTTCGCCACCATCGCCGCCGATTCGGGCGTGCGGCGCTGGATCATGATCGTGCGATCCTTGTTCGACATTCGGGATACCTCGTCGCGACTGGCGGCCTGTCCAATAAAGAAGGGGCGCCCGCGATCGGATCGCGGACGCCCCCTTTAAGCTCGATATCTCGAATGCTTACCAGATATGGACGCGCTTTTCGGGCGGCAGATACAGCGCGTCGCCGGGCTTGATGTCGAACGCTTTGTACCAGGCGTCGACGTTGCGGACGATCCCGTTGACGCGGTACTTGGCCGGCGAATGCGGGTCGGTCAGCAGCAATTGGCGCTGCAGACCCTCGCGCAGCTTCGCCTGCCAGGCCTGGGCATAAGCGAGGAAGAAACGCTGGTCGCCGGTCAGGCCGCCGATCACCGGCGCCTTGCCGTGCTTCGCCTGATAGAGCTGATAAGCGGCGTAAGCGGTTTCGACGCCGCTCAGATCGCCGATATTCTCACCGAGCGTGAGCTTGCCGTTGATCTTGGTCCCCGGGATCGCTTCATAACCGTCATATTGCGCGGCGAGCGCGGCGGTGTGTTCTGTGTAGGATTTCTTCGCGCCGTCGGTCCACCAATTCTCGAACTTGCCGGTCGGGCCGAACTGGCTGCCCTGATCGTCGAAACCATGGCCCATTTCGTGGCCGATGATTGCGCCGATCGCCCCGTAATTGACCGCCGCATCGGCGTTGGGATCGAAATAGGGCGGCTGCAGGATCGCCGCCGGGAAGGTGATCTGGTTGGCGAGCGGGTTGTAATAAGCGTTCACCGTCTGCGGCGTCATGCCCCACAAACTGCGGTCGACCGGCTTGGGGAAACGCTGCAGGTCGAGCTGATGATCGAACTCGGCCGAGCGCATTGCATTGCCGAGCAGGTCACCGCGATCGACGCGGAGCGACGAATAATCGATATATTTGTCCGGGTTGCCGATGCGCGGTTCGAACGCGGTCAGCTTGACCAGCGCCGCCTTGCGGGTGGCTTCATCCATCCAGGCCGACTTGGCGATCTTTTCGCCATAAGCCGCGCGCAGATTCTCGATCAGCTCGGCCATCTTGGCCTTGCTCGACGCCGGGAAATATTGCTCGACATAGAGCTTGCCCACCGCCTCGCCGAGCGCGCCATTGGTCATCTGCACGCCGCGCTTCCAGCGGTCGCGCTTGACCTGCACGCCCGACAGCGTCTTCGAATAGAAGTCGAACCGCGCGTCGTCGAACGCCTTTGGCAGGAAGGTCGCGTGGTCGCTGACGAAGTGGAAGGCGAGATAGTCCTTCCACGTCTGCAGCGGCGTCGCGGTCATGATCTTGCCCATCGCGGTCAGCGCGGTGTTGTTGGTCATCAGCACCTTGGGCGACGATTCGAGCCCGGCGGTCTTGAGCATCAGCGCCCAGTCGAACTCTGGTGCCTTGGCCTTGAGCCCGGCGAGATCCTCGGGGTCGTTGAGCTTGGCGATGTCGCGGCTCTGCTCGGGCGACCATTGCTCCTTGGCCATCGCGGTTTCGAGCGCGAAGATCGCATCGGCCTTGGCCCCCGCGTTGGGAATGCCGGCCAGTTCCTGCATCTGCTGGATATAGGCGCGATACGCCTTGCGGAACGCGTCGTACTTCTCGCCCGGCAGCAGGTAGAAATCGCGCGGCATGCCCAGGCCACCCTGGCCCGCGACCGCGGTATAATGCTCGGGATCCGACAGGCTCGGGATCGTGCCGAGTTCGACCGGCGAGGCATAACCGGTCGACGCGAACAGGGTCTGCAGGCCGGTCAGGTCGCTGACCGCCGCGATCTTGCCGAGATAGGGCTTGAGCGGCTCGGTGCCCTTGGCCTCGATGCCGGCTTCGTCCATCCAGCTCGCGTAGAAATCGCCGACCTGCTTGCCGGTCGCGCCGTATTTGGCGGGATTGGCGGCCATGTCGTCGAGAATCTTGCGGACGTTGACCTCGGCCTCGTCGCTCAGGATGTTGCCGTAACCGACCGAGCCCTTGTCGGCCGGGATTTCGGTCCGCTTGGCCCAGGCGCCATTGGCGTAGGTCCAGAAATCGTCGCCGGCCTTGACCGCTTTATCCTGCGTGGTGAGGTCGATGCCGAACGCGCCGTAGCGCGGCGTCGCCGTCATCTTGGCCACTGCCGGAATCGCGATCGCCAGCGCCGCGGCGCTGATCGCCAGCCGGCCCAAAACCTTCTTGTTCATTTTATGAAAACTCCCGCCCTACGTGTATTATCCAAATATAGCGGCGGGCCAAAGCGCGCGCAATCGACTTCGCCAACAAACCCTGTCAGTCATCGGCATCATGGCGCGCGATATTCTGCACAAAATGAAGACGCTGGCGGGGGTGGGGTGGCGGCGCCAATTGTTGGTCGCGGAGGCCTGCGCCAGCATGTTCGCGGCGCGGATGCTCTTGCTCGTCCTGCCGTTTTCGCGAGTCGCGCGGCGGCTGGGCGACTTCGTCACCCCCGCCGACCCGCGCGTCGCCCAGCGCGCGGCGGCGACCACCCCGGACCAGGCGGCGACCGCGCGCACGATCGGCTGGGCAGTCCGCTCGGCCGCTCCGTTCATGCCGTTCCGCTCGGTCTGCCTGCAACAGGCGATGGCCGCGCACACGATGCTGCGGCGGCGCGGAATCGCCAGCGTGATGCATTTCGGCGCACGCCCGAACGACAAACGCGCGATCGATGCCCATGCCTGGCTCGACGCGGCGGGAGTCAAGGTGACCGGCTATCCGATCCCGCGCGACATGGGCGAGATTGCCTGTTTCGTGTGAAGCGATCGGCTTCCCCAATAATCGCGCTCGCCTTCGTCATTCGAGGCCGTACATTCACCCAAAATAACGTTTCCGCACCGTTTTGTACCGGGGAGCCTCCATGCTGTTCGATCGACGCCATCTGCTCCAGGCCGCGCTCGCTGCCGGCATTGCCGTCCCGCTGCGCGCTCAGAATTACGGCGCCGCAGCCAAGCCGGCCGATTTCCCCCCGGTCGACGCGCGCAGCGTTTGGCTGGTGGGCGACGATGCGTCGCGCAGCCCGTCGGACACCGTCGCCCAGTTGGCAACACTGGCAGGCAAACCAGGCAAGATTCGCGATTCCTACCTGACAGGCGGCGCCGTCGAGGATCTCGAGCAGGCATTTGCCGCCTTGCTCGGGAAGGAGGCCTGCGCCTTCCTGCCCACCGGGACGCTCGCCAACAACGTCGCATTGCGCGTGCTGTGCGGCGAGCATCCACATGCCTTCTGCCAGGCCGACAGCCATCTCTATCGCGACGAAAGCGATACCGCGCAGCGGCTGTCCGGGATCAATCTGGTGCCGCTCGGGCCCGGCCACGCCGCGCCGACGATCGCCGAGCTGGCCGCCGCGTTCGACGCGGCCGAGAAAGGGCCTTTTCCGCTCAAGGTCGGCGCGATCTCGCTCGAAAGCCCGGTGCGCCGGCTCGATGGCCAGATGATCGCGCCAGCCGACCTGACGGGGATCGCCGCACTGGCCAAGGCGCACGGTACGCGCTTGCATCTGGATGGCGCGCGATTGCTGCTGGCGCCACCGTCGATCGACGTGAAAGCTTATGCCGCGCCGTTCGATACCGTCTACGTCTCGCTCTACAAATATCTCGGCGCACCGTTCGGCGCGGTGCTCGCCGGGACCGCCGCCGATATCGCCCGCGCCCGCGAGTGGCGGCATCTTTATGGCGGGATGATTTATCAGGGCTGGGCGTCGGCGCTGCTGGCGCTCGACGGTCTCAAGACGTTCCCGGCGGCGATCGCGCGCGCGCACGCCCGGGTCGACGAATTGATGACGGCGCTCGAGCACGAGAAGCTGGCGAAGCGCCGGGCCTCGCCGGCACCGTCCAACATCCATTTCCTGGAGATGCCGGAAGCGCGTGCCACCGTCGCGTTCGAGCGCGGGCGCGTCGCCGGTATTCGGTTGGGTCGTTGGAAGGAAGGCGCAATCCCGCTCTACGCCAACGCCACGATCCTGCGGCGCGAGACAGCCGAGTATGTCGCTTTGTTCAAGACCTGACCGCGCCGTGAGTTTGAGGTGGCGGTGGAAACCCACCCACCAAGCGTCATGCCGGGCTTGTCCCGGCATCCACCGCGCAGCATCGCCTCAGCTCGATGGTGGAGGAGTGGACCCCGGGACAAGCCCGGGGTGACGACTTTCAGGATGGCACCGTCAGTCCGCCCAACTACTCGTCCAGGCCCGCTCGGTAGAGATCGAACGTCTCCTCATCGAACGCCACCAACAGGATGCGGTCAAAGCGGTCCGCCGCAGCCACAGTCTCGCGCACCGCGATCGCCGCCGCCTGTTCGCGCGGATAGCCGTAAACGCCGGTGCTGATCGCCGGAAACGCGATCGTGCGCACGCCCAGCCCTTCGGCAACCCTCAGGCTTTCGCGGTAACAACTCGTCAGCGTCTCGGCTTCGCCCTTGTCGCCGCCGTTCCACACCGGTCCGACGGTATGGATCACGTAACGCGCCGGTAGGCGGTAGCCGCTGGTAGCCTTGGCCTGGCCGGGATCGCAACCGTGCAGTGTGCGACACTCGGCCACCAACTCCGGCCCAGCCGCGCGATGGATCGCGCCGTCGACTCCGCCGCCACCGAGCAGCGAGGAATTGGCGGCGTTGACGATCGCGTCGACCTCGAGCCGCGTGATGTCGCCGCGAACCGCCTCGACTGGCATCAGCCGACCCGGTTCGTCACCAGATCGTCGACCACCGCGGGATCGGCCAGGGTCGAGATGTCGCCCAGGTTCGACACATCGCCCTCGGCGATCTTGCGCAGGATGCGGCGCATGATCTTGCCCGATCGCGTCTTGGGCAGACCCGGCGCGAACTGCACCGCGTCGGGCGAGGCGATCGGGCCGATCTCGGTCCGTACCCATTGCACCAATTCCTTGCGCAACGCCTCGCTCGGCTCTTCGCCGGCATTGAGCGTGACGTACGCGTAGATGCCCTGCCCCTTGATGTCGTGCGGGAAGCCGACCACCGCCGCCTCGGCCACCTTGGCATGAAGCACCAGGGCGCTCTCGACCTCGGCGGTGCCCATGCGGTGTCCGCTGACGTTGATCACGTCGTCGACCCGCCCGGTGATCCAATAATAGCCGTCCTCGTCGCGGCGGCAGCCGTCGCCGGTGAAATATTTGCCCGGATAGGTGGTGAAATAGGTCTGGAAGAAGCGGTCGTGATCGCCCCAGACGCTGCGCATCTGACCCGGCCAGCTCTTGGCGATGACCAGATTGCCCTCCGCCGCGCCGTTGAGGACAACACCGTCGGTATCGACGATCTGCGGATCGACCCCGGGAAACGGCAAGGTCGCGCTGCCGGGCTTGAGGTCGACGGCGCCGGGCAGGGGCGTGATCATGTGCCCGCCGGTCTCGGTCTGCCACCAGGTGTCGACGATCGGGCAGCGCCCCTCGCCGACCACTTCGTGATACCAGCGCCACGCCTCGGGATTGATCGGCTCGCCGACCGTGCCGAGCAGCTTCAAGGATGTGCGGCTGGTCCGCGTCACGTAATCGTCGCCTTCGCGCATCAGCGCGCGGAGCGCGGTCGGCGCGGTGTAGATGATCTCGACCTGGTGGCGGTCGACGACCTGCCAGATGCGGCTGGCGTCGGGCCAATTGGGCACGCCTTCGAACATCAGGCTGGTCGCGCCGTTGGCGAGCGGGCCATAGAGGATATAGCTGTGCCCGGTGACCCAGCCGATATCGGCGGCGCACCAATAGATCTGACCGGGCCGGTAATCGAAGGTCAGTTCGTGGCTGAGGCTGACCCAGACGAGATAGCCGGCAGTGGTATGGAGCACGCCCTTGGGCTTGCCGGTCGATCCCGAGGTATAGAGGATGAACAGCGGATCCTCCGCGTTCATCGGTTCGGGCCGGCACTCGGCGGACGCCTGCTCGACCAGGTCGTGATACCACAGATCGCCGTCGCCCATCGCGACGTCGCCGCCCGTCGCCTTGACGACGATGACCTTTTTCAGCCCCGGCGCATGGCGGCGCGCGGCATCGACATTGGCCTTGAGCGGGACTTTCTTGCCACCGCGCCGGCCTTCGTCGGCGGTGATCACCAGGGTCGATCCGCAATCCTCGATTCGCCCGGCCAGCGCTTCGGGCGAGAAGCCGCCGAACACCACCGAATGGATCGCGCCGATCCTGGCACAGGCCAGGATCGCGACCGCCGCTTCGGGAATCATCGGCATGTAGATGGTGACGCGATCGCCCTTGGCGACGCCCTGGTCCTTCAGCGCATTGGCGAAGCGGCAGACGTCGCGGTGGAGCTCGCGATAGGTGATGCGGCGCGGCTGTTCGGTGGGATCGTCGGGCTCCCAGATCAGCGCCACCGTCTCGCCGCGCGTGGCGAGATGACGGTCGAGGCAATTGGCCGAGGCGTTGAGCACGCCGTCCGCGAACCAGCTGATGCGGAAATCGTCCTGGCCGAACGACCAGTCGCCGGCCATTTCCGGCCGCTTGATCCAGTCGAGCCGGCGTGCCTGTTCGAGCCAGAAGGTGCCGGGATCGGCCAGGCTGCGCCCGTGCAGCCTTTCATACGCCGCGCGATTGACCTTCGCGCGCTTGGCCCAATCGGCCGGTACCGGATAGACGCTCTGCTCGGACATGCTCTCTCCTTAGGGCGGCATGCCGCCCTAATCGTTTGTGGTCGCATCGCGTCGCGGAAAACCGTTGCCCACTTTTCCGCGCGATGCTCGAACGCCCTCCCTATTGGCGGCAGCGATGCGTGCTTGGCAAGCGCCGCGGCGCCATGCCAGATAGCATTTCCAGGGGGATACAAATGAGCGACGGACCGAACGACCACCCGATGCATCACGGTGCGCCTGCGCATGCGCTAGAACGGCTGGTATTCTTTTCCGACGCGGTGTTCGCGATTTCGATCACGCTGCTCGTCATTGAACTCAAGGTGCCGGCGCTGCCCTACAGCGCATCAGACACCGCCTTCCTGGCGGCGCTTGCCCATCTGACGCCGCATTTCATCGGCTTTTTCGTGTCGTTCTTCGTGATCGGTGCGTTTTGGAGCGGGCATCACCGCGCATTCGATTGCGCGCGGCATTGGTCGCCCAAATTGCTGATGCCCAATCTATTCCTGTTATGCTCGGTCGCCGGGATGCCATTCTTCACCGCCCTGGTCAGCGACTATTATGGCAAGCTGGTCCCGGCGGTCGCCTATTCCGGCTGGCTGCTGCTCGTCGCGATCTGCAATCTGTGGAACAACAGCATGGCGGTGGCGCCGCCGGTCGCGGCCGACGATCTCGACCCCGAATATGCCGCGCTGATCCGGCGGCGCGGCTGGGCGGTAATCCTCGGAACGGCGACCGGCTTGCTGTTCTGCTTCGTCAATCCCTGGCTCGGCCAGCCGGCGCTGATGTCGATGCCGCTATGGCGCAAGTTGCTGGATTATCTGCACCGGCGCGGTGTGATCCGGACGGTGTGACCGGTCAGCGGGTCCGCGCCGCCAGCCGGTCGAGCCACGGCGTCGCGACCAGGTTGACCTGACGCACCAGCATGATTGTGATCACCCCGACCACGATCCCCGGCCAACCGAGCGTCACGGTGAACAGCACAGCACCGACCGCCAGCGCCAACGCGACCAGCATCGCCAGTCCCAGTTCGCGCTCGCCGTTGGGATCGAGCGCAATCGCCCGCGGCGCGCGGCTGTCGTAGAAGCGCGCGGTCTTGAGCACCAATCGGCCGTCGCTATCGCGGGTATCGCTGCAGACCGTGGCGGCGACGTTCCGCAGCAGCTCGGGTGGCCCTGCCACCAGATTGGGGGCGCGTTGCGGAAGAGCGGAGGGGACCGGCGGGTCCAGCGTCATTCCCGGTTGGGCCGACCTGTCGGCAAAATCACCAGGCGATGGCGCGGTGTCGGACCAATCGTCCGCCGCCGTGTCCCCGAAAGGCGGATCGGACGGGTCGACGTCCTCGACCGGCACCGGATCGGTATAGGCCGCCATCGCCGGCGGCCGCCGCCCCGCCCAGGTGTCGATCACCTGCAGCCGGCCGCCGCGCTCGATCACGCGATAGCGCGACGGCGGCGGCCCGGACGGCATGTCAGTCGAATTTCTGCCGAAGGTCGAGCATCGCCAGCGCCGCCTTGGCCGCGCCGCCGCCCTTGTCGGCCTGATCGGGATCGGCGCGATAGATCGCCTGGGCCTCGTTCTCGGTGGTCAGGATGCCGTTGCCGATCGCGATGCCGTCCATCGTCAGCGCCATGATGCCGCGCGCGCTTTCATTCGAGACGATCTCGAAATGATAGGTCTCGCCGCGGATCACCACACCGATCGCGACATAAGCGTCATAGCGCCCGGTCTCCGCCGCCAGCGCGAGCGCGCCGGGGATTTCGAGCGCGCCGGGGACGGTCACCGTCTCGTGCGCATGCCCCGCTTCCTCGATCGCGCGGCGCGCGCCGGCGAGCAGCATGTCGTTGAGATGGTCGTAGAAGCGCGCTTCGACGATCAATATCCGCGCCATCAATCCAGTCCCCCAATGTCGATCGCGCGTTCTCCTACGATAGACAGGCCATAGCCGTCCAATGCGACGAGTATGTGATGCGTGTTGGTCAACAGGATCATGTCCTCGACCCCCAATTCGGTCAGGATTTGCGCGCCGACACCATAGTCGCGCAATTCGTCGGGCATCGGCGCGCCGGCCTTGTGCTCCAGCGCCTGGCTGAACCCGGTCGCGCCCGACGGCGACAACAATACGACAACGCCCGCGCCCGCCTTGCCGATGATCTCCATCGAGCGTTCGAGCAGGCCGGCACGCTTGCCTTCCTCCCCGAACAAATCGGCGAACACGCTCATCGCGTGCATCCGGACCAATGTCGGCTTGTCGGGGTCGATATGCCCCTTGATCAGCGCGATCTGCTCGGTGCCAGTGGCCTTGTTGTAATAGGTCCGCGCGGTCCACTCGCCGCCCCAGCGGCTGGTGAAGCGCGCCTCGGCGCGGCGCTCGACGAGATGGTCGTGCTGACGACGATAGGCGATCAGGTCGCGGATCGTGCCGATCTTGAGCTTGTGCTCCTGCGCGAAGGCGATCAGGTCGTCCATCCGCGCCATCGTGCCGTCGTCTTTCATGACTTCGCAGATCACGCCCGACGGGTTGAGCCCGGCGAGCCGCGCAACGTCGACCGCGGCCTCGGTATGGCCGGCGCGGACGAGGACACCGCCGTCGCGCGCGATCAGCGGAAAGACATGGCCGGGCGAGACGATATCCTCCGCACCCTTCGACGCGTCGATCGCGACCGACACGGTGCGCGCGCGATCGTGCGCGGAGATACCAGTGGTGATCCCATCGCGCGCCTCGATCGACGCAGTGAAGGCAGTGCCGTGACGAGTGCGGTTGTTGCGCACCATCGGCTCGAGTTCGAGTTGCTTGATCCGCGCTTCGGTCAAGGTCAGGCAGATCAGGCCGCGGCCATAGCGCGCCATGAAGTTGATCGCGTCGGGGGTCGCCATTTGCGCCGGGATGATCAGATCGCCTTCATTCTCGCGATCCTCGTCATCGACCAGGATGGTCATGCGGCCGTTGCGCGCTTCCTCGATGATCTCCTCGATCGGGACCAACGCCGGGCGTTTGTCGCGCCGGTCGAGATAGACTTCCAGCTTGCGCAGCGTATCGGCGGTCGGATTCCATTCCGGCTCGTCGAGCATGCGTAGCGAATTGGCGTGCAGCCCGGCAGCGCGGGCAAGCCCCGAGCGCGAAATACCGCCCGAGGAGACGAGATCGCGAACGCGATCGATCAGCATGGTGCTCATGATTGGTGAAATATCACACTGAAATGTGATGAGTCCAGCCACTAATCACATTGAAACGCTACTTTTCGAGAAGCGACCGCATACGGCTCAAATAGCGTGCGAGTACGTCGATCTCGATATTGACCGCCTGCCCAACCTCGATCGCGCCTAATGTCGTCACCGCCTGGGTATGCGGGATCAGATTGACCGTGAATTCGGTGCCGTCCGTGCCGTCGCTGACCGTATTGACCGTCAGCGAAACGCCATCGACCGTCACCGATCCCTTGGCGGCGATATAGGGCGCGAGGTCGCGCGCGACGCGGAAGGCGATCGTCTTCGAATCGCCCGAGGGCTCGACCCGCACCACTTCGGCGACGCCGTCGACATGCCCCGTGACGATATGCCCGCCGAGCTCGTCGCCCAGCTTCATCGCGCGTTCGAGGTTGAGCTTGCGTCCTTCGCTCCACTGCCCCTGCGCGGTGCGCGAGACGGTCTCGCCCGATATGTCGACGGTGAACCAGCCCGGCCCCTTGTCGATCACCGTCAGGCACACGCCCGAGCATGAGATCGACGCGCCGAGATCGACCCCAGTCGTGTCATAGGCGGTTGCGACCACCGCGCGCAGGTCGCCACGATGCTCGATCGAGCGGATCGTGCCGATATCGGAGATGATGCCGGTGAACATCGCTAATTTCCCAAGCTGCGCCGACGATCGTCAGCGGGTGCGTTCGTAGATTTCCAGCCGGTCGATGCCCAACATCCGCGCGTCGTGCAACCGCCAGCGGCCATGCGCCTCGGCGAGATGGCCAAGCCCGATGTCGCCGAGCGCCGGGCGGCCGCCGCCGATCAGGATCGGCGCGCGATAGAGCAGCAAGCGGTCGACCAGATCGTCGGCGAGGAAGGCCGAGGCGGCGCCGGCGCCGCCTTCGACCAGGACATGATCGATCTGCTCGAGCCCGGCGATCGCCGCGGGCGAGTCGACCCATTCCCAATGCTCCTGGTCGCCGCGATGGCGAGTCATCAGCAAGCGCCGCGGGCTATGCTGTTCGAGCCCGCCGAGCCGGACGTCGAGCCGCGGCGCATCGGCTTCGGCGGTGCCGCGGCCGACCAGGATCGCCTCGTGCCGCGCACGCTCAAGATGCGCATGCGCGCGCGCCGCGTCCCCAGTGATCCATTTCGATTCGCCATCGGCGCGCGCGATGCAGCCGTCGAGCGAAGTGGCGAGCTTGAGCGTGACGTGCGGCCGTCCGGATTCGCGACGCGTGAAGAACCCGGCCATCGAGCGCCGCGCCTCCTCGGTCATCAGCCCTTCGGTCACCGCGATCCCGGCGGCGCGCAACCGCGCGCTGCCCTGGCCATCGGTGCGCGGATCGGGATCGCCGAGCGCGATCACCACCTGCGCGACCCCCGCGTCCACCAGCAGATCGCTGCACGCCGGCCCACGCGGCGAATCGTGCGCGCAGGGCTCGAGCGTCACATAGACGATCGCGCCAGCCGCTGCGTCGCCTGCCATCGCCAGCGCCATCGCCTCGGCATGCGGTCGCCCGCCGGGCTGGGTCCAGCCGCGCCCGACGACGCGGCCATGCTTCACGATCACGCAGCCGACATTGGGATTAGGCGCCGTCCGTCCACGTCCGCGCTCGGCCAGCGCCAAGGCGGCGCTCATGAAACGCGGGTCGGGACTCACAGCCAAGGCGACAATTTATCGTTCAGGCGCTTGAACGCGGCCTTTCTCTCGTCGTCTTCCTTCTTCTGCTTGGCGTCCTCGATCCTCTTCTTTTCGCCGTCGATCTTCTGCTGCGCGACGATCTCGGCATTGCTGCGGTCGGCGCGCCACGATTGGACGTAGATGATGGTCGGCCGCCGCCACTCGCGCTGGACGGTCGAACCGGCGGCGAAGGCCCCGACGATCAGGATGCAGAGCATCAGCGAGCCGAACAGGATCAGGATTTCGTATTTCTTGCGCGTGCCGAGATAGCGGCGCAGGTCGAGCAACGCGCGAAACGGATTGTAGCGGCCGAGGAAACTTCCCATCGGCCTAGGGCCTGTACTCAGTTACCGCGAGGTCGTGACGGAGCCGATTTTGGTGTCCGGCTAGGAGCAAGGAGGGAGCGATGCTGATAGCATCGTGACCGACGCGCGACGACGTCCGGACGCCAAAATCGGCCCGCCGCTGTGCGGTTGCCCGCAGGAGCCCGCCGAGCGTCGTCGCTTGCTTGCGCGTAGCTTCAGCTACGCGACTGCGCTGCGCTCCTAGTCGACGGGCTCCTGCGGGCAATCACGATCCTCACGGTAACTGAGTACAGGCCCTAATATAGTCACGGGACTGGCAACAGGCCAGCCCCGCGACCGAAACGGTCACTGCTCGTTGAGCACGAACCGCAGACTCATCGTCTTCCATTGCTCGATCGGCACGCCGTCCTTGGTCGCCGGCTTGAACCGCCATTTGCCCAAGGCCTGGCGCTGCGCGGCGGCGAAGAAGGCGTCCGACGCGGCCGACACCTTCTCGACCTGTTTCACCCGGCCATCGGTACCGACCAGCACGCGGAGCACGACGCGACCGCTATTGCCCGCGCGCTGTTCCTCGGGCGGGTAAGGCGGCTGGAGCAGGCTCTGATAGCGCGGATCGATAAACGCATCGACCATGACCGGCTTGGCGACCACGGCTGGGGTGAACACCGGGCCGGGATCGGGCGCCTTTCCAACGGTGGGTTCGGTCGGCGGCGGCTGCGGTGTCTCGGTCGTCGGAAGCGTATCGACCGGTGGCACCGGGACCAGCGGATGGGGAGGAGTATAGACCAGTTCAGTCGGCGCGTCGGTCTTGGGCCGCGGTTTGGGATCAGGCGGAGGCGGCGGCCGATCGGGTGGGACAGGATAAGCTTCGATGATCGTCGTCGTGGGGATTACGTGGGTGATCTGCAGTCCCATCACCAGCGCAGCGATGGGGGCCACGGTCAGTCCCAGCGCAAGCGTCATGCTGCCCGGCTTGAATGCCGGGCCCGCGCCATAACGATCGCCATAAGTCGCCATATCGTCTCTCCTTTCACGGTCTCGGATGCCGCAACTCAGAGATGATACAACATTACATCAAGCAGTCAAGATATTCGGCGATCACCCGGACGCGAGCCGCTCCAACGCGCGGTCGCGGCCGATCAGCGGCAGCAAGGCGGCCATGTCGGGGCCGTGATCCATCCCGGTCAGCGCGCGACGCAGCGGTAGGAAAAGCTGCTTGCCCTTGCGCCCGGTCACGTCCTTGAGCGCGTTGGTCAGCGCGTGCCAGGGATCCCCGGTCCAGTCGATCTCACCGGCGATGCTATGCGCGGTGGCCAGGAACTCGCGATCCTCGGGATCGACGGTGGTGGAGATCGGCCCCTCGACCACATGCCACCAATCGGCCGCACCGGCGATGATCGTCAAATTGGGCCTGATCGCATACCACGCCGCATCGTCCATTCCGGCGGGCAGGCGATCGGCGACCGCGGTGAAATCGAGCTGGTGGACGATCCGCGCGTTGAGCTGGGCGAGCTCGCCCTCATCGAACCGCGCCGGCGCGCGGCCGAAGCGCGAAAAGTCGAACGCGGCGATCAACGGCGCAGGATCGACGAACGGCTCGACCGGATCGCTGGTGCCGATCCGCGCGAGCAACGCGACGATCGCCTGCGGCTCGATCCCCTCGCCGCGGAAATGCTCGACGCCGAGCGAGCCCAATCGCTTCGACAATTTGCCTTCCGCTCCAGTCAGCAGCGCGGCATGCGCGAAGGTCGGCAGCGGCGCGTTCATCGCGACGAACATCTGCAACTGGAGCGCGGTGTTGGAGACGTGATCCTCGCCGCGCACGACATGGCTGATGCCCATGTCGACATCGTCGATCACCGAAGGGAGCATATAGAGCCACGACCCGTCGGCGCGGCGGATGACCGGATCGCTCATCGTCGCGGCGTCGAAATGCTGGGGACCGCGGATCAGATCGTTCCATTCGATCGCGCCCGGATCGAGCTTGAAGCGCCAATGCGGGCGGATGCCGTCGGCCTCGAGCTTGGACCGATCGGCGTCGCTGAGCGCCAGCGCGGCGCGATCATAGACCGGCGGCAAACCGCGCCCGAGCAGGATCTTGCGCTTGAGCTCGAGCTCCTGCTGCGTTTCATAGGCCGGATAGATCCGTCCCGCCGCGCGCAGATCGTCGAAGCGGCGCTCGTACAGCGCGAACCGCTCGGACTGCCGCACCTCCTCATCGGGTGTCAGCCCCAGCCAGGCGAGATCGGCGCGGATCGACTCGACATAGCGCTCCTCGCTGCGCTCGACATCGGTATCGTCGATCCGGAGCACGAACCGCCCGCCGGTCGACCGTGCGAACAGCCAGTTGAGGATCGCGGTGCGGATATTGCCGATATGGAGATTGCCGGTCGGACTCGGCGCGAAACGGGTGACGGTCATGCCCGCGACTTAGGGCGAGTGGGCGTGGGCGGCAATGCGCGCGGTGGCGGACGTCCCCCGCGCCAATCCGTCGCAGCGGACGCGACGCTATCGCTTCGAATTGTCGTTAGACGTAGGCGGCGCTGACATCCTGCTTGATGCCATGGAGCCGAACGACCTGACGCCCGACACAGACCGGCGCGGCGATCAGGCGCATCCATTTCGGCGACCCGGTCACCGGCACGATTTCGGCATCGAGGGTAAAGCCGCGCCGGTGCTTGATGGCATAAGCGCGCAGCCGTTCCATCGCGCAGCGCGATGGTTCGGAATACAAAGCGGCGATCTCATCCCGTTCGATCGGGACCCCGCGCGGCAGGCCGAACAGGTCGAACACCCCGTCCGTCCAGCTCAGCGCATTGTCGGACAGAGTGCATTCCCACAGTCCGATGCCGCGCGCCGCCAGGAGCTCGGGATGATGTTCGGAGGCGACCGGGGCATCGCTCCGCTCCTCAAGCAGGCAACCGAGGTCGAAACGCTGATGTTGCTCGAACAGGGGCCAGCTATGGGTCAGGGGCAAGGCATAGCTCACTCTCGTCGCACTCCGTTCCGGCAGGTCGACGGGCGCCGGCCTTGTCGGTGGCTTTGTATGGCGCTGAAAGGATGTCCAAAAGGTTTCAGCGGTCTACCCGAAACGGCAGTTGCAGGGCGTTCCTCGGGAGCTTTTGGGTAGACCGCGGGTAAGTCCGCTATCGCCCGGAAGCGGACGTGTTGCGATGTGGCTACCGCCCTCCAATTGCCCACGCATATGCCGGGCGACGGTCGTCGAACATCGCATGGTTCGGTCGAAGCGCACAAATGCGCTGCATTTGAACTTTGAGCAACGGTGAGGCTCCGAAGAACGCAACCCGGTTGGCCCGCAACAAGATGCGGGATGGATCGATGGTTTTGTCGCGTAGGGCATCGATCGATAACGGTGACGCCACTTTAGCATTAGTCAGATCGAATAGGCGTCCGTGCAGCGCAATTTGATCACCGAACGCTTGGACGGCTTCGTCCACCTGAGCGGTGAGGTTCAAGATTTGCTCAGCGTCGAGGAAGCCGGATACGCTAGCAAACGCGATGAGGTTGGCGCGATCCAATATAACTTTCGGCACGACAGCCCCTTCCCGGTTCTGTGCTTCCGACCGTATCACCCGGTTACTAACTTCCGCTAAAGGCTGCGGAGCAATTCGCGACGGCGGAACCGCGAGCGCTTCGCTCAACAGCACGAGCCCGAATTTAAAGGCGGTGGCGGCTTTCCGCCTAACTAACGACATCCGGAGTAAGGCCTCCCCGTCGCGGCAAAGCAGCTTCAGGTCGACCATGCCCCCGGCATGGTCTGCGGGATGCGGGGCATCCCGCCCCTGAAGCTCGTCGGTCGGGCGCCTTTCGGCCCCGCCGGCCGGGGTCGCGCTGACTCGCGGAATAGCGCGGCTATTCCGCCGCGCGACCCTTGAACCCCTGCGCCACCACGAACCATTCCACCGAGCCTTTGCGGCTCGATGGCGGTTTGGCGTGCTTCACCGTCGCGAAATTGCGCTTCATTTCGGCGACCAGCGTCGAATCGGCACCGCCGGCGAACACTTTCGACACGAACGTCCCGCCGGGCTTGAGCACATCGATCGCGAAGGCCAGCGCGGTTTCGACCAGCGCCAGGGTGCGCAACGCATCGGTTTGCGGGTGGCCGACCGTGTTCGCCGCCATGTCCGACATCACCAGATCGGGCGCACCGCCCAGTTCCGCGATCAGCCGATCGGGCGCCGCATCGTCCATGAAGTCCATCTGCAGGATGGTGACGCCATCGATCGGATCGACCGGCAACAGGTCGATGCCGACGATCGCCGCCTTGGGCACCTGGCGCCGCACCACCTGGCTCCATCCGCCCGGCGCCAGCCCCAGGTCGACCACGCGAGTCGCGCTCTTGAGGAACCCGAACTTCTCGTCGAGTTCGATCAATTTGTACGCCGCCCGGCTGCGATAGCCCTCGGCCTTGGCGCGCTTGACGTACGGGTCGTTCAATTGCCGCTCGAGCCAGCGCGTCGACTGGGGAGTGCGATTGCGCGACGTCCGCACGCGGGTATGTCCGCCGCCCCCGCCCCTCATGGCCGTTGCGCTCCCATCAGGCGGCGCAAGATGCCCTCGCGGATACCGCGATCGGCGACCCCCAGCCGCTCGGCCGGCCACAGATCGAGGATCGATTCGAGGATCGCGCAGCCCGCCACGACCAGGTCGGCGCGCTCGCCGCCGATGCAGGGGAGGCGCGAACGCTCGGCGACCGACATGCCCGATAATTCGGCCGAGATGCGGCGCATCGACTCGGTCGGGACGATCAGCCCGTCGACCTTGGCGCGGTCATAATGATCGAGTTCGAGGAAGACGCTGGCCAAAGTCGTCACCGTCCCGCTGGTCCCGAGCAGTCGCGGCGCCGTCAACTTCGCCGGCACGCGCCTGGCGAAAGCGGCGAAGCTCTCGGTCGCCAGCGCGCGCATCCGCGCATAGGATTCGCCCAGCGCCTCGGCGCTATCGCCGCCGCCGGCATGTTCGGTCAGCGACACCACGCCCCAGCGCGCCGAATGCCAGTCGAGCACGCGCGGATGATCGCCCGACAGGTCGATCAGCACCAATTCGGTCGATCCGCCGCCGATGTCGAAGATCAGCGCCGGCCCGTCGCCCGGCTCCATCAGCGCATGGCAGCCGAGCACCGCCAATCGCGCTTCTTCCTCCGGCGAGATCACGTCGAGCCGGATCCCGGTTTCGCGATAAGCGCGCTCGATGAATTCGGCGCCATTCGCCGCCTGGCGGCACGCCTCGGTCGCGACCGATCGCGCGACGAGCACGTTGCGGCGACGCAGCTTGTCGGCGCAGATCCTCAGCGCGGCGATGGTGCGATCGATCGCCGCATCGGACAGCCGCCCGCTCGAGGCGAGACCCTCGCCCAGCCGCACGATCCGCGAAAAGGCGTCGACCACCGCAAAACCGTTGCCTTGCGGCCGCGCGATCAGCAGGCGGCAATTGTTGGTGCCGAGATCGAGCGCGGCATAATGCGGCGCTTCGCCCCAGCGTTTGGTGGGAATGCGGGCCGGACGGGCGGCGGGCTTGCCCGTCGGGGCGGCGCGCTGCCGGTGCGGCATATTGGCGGGAACGTCCCCCATGCCGTCGTAACTCTTATATTCTTGCGGTCCGGCCCATAGCCCTCCGCTGCTTGGCGCCGAACCTAACCGAACTGGTGCGATGCGACAAGCGAAGGCCCGATCGACGATCTTGCCGGTTGCGCCCAAGGCCTTGACCGGTCGCGCCAGCCCGCCTAGAGCCCGCCGCCTGTTGCCCCGTCGTCTAAAGGTAAGACTACGGACTCTGACTCCGTCAATTGAGGTTCGAATCCTCACGGGGCATCCAGCAATCTTCAATTAAGCCACTGATTTTCAGGCTATATTGCCGCGTTCGTGTTTTGTCGCTCGTTCATTTGCTCCCTCACGAAGCAGCGGATGGCGACGGCCCCACCAATGTCTCAATGGGGCCGTTTCAGGGATGTCGCGAATCTACCCCCCGGACTTCCGCCTTGTTCAAGCGAACCTTGGGCCGGATCCCGGAATTGCGGATTGTGGGCGCCGACGACGCGTCGGATCTGGTCCTCAGCGCGTCCGACGCGGGCGCGCACGGGTTCGACCTGACGCCGCGCGAGCGCGACGTGATCGCGTTGCCTGCCGAAGGTCTGTCCAACAAGGCGATCGGCTAGCGGCTCGGCATTTCGCCCGACACCGCCAAATTCCATGTCGGCCGTCTGATCGACAAGCTCGACGCGACCGGGCGCACGGATGCGGTGGCGCATGCGGCGCGGCGTGGGATCATCCATCTTTAGAGGGGATTTGTTTCGGTGGCCCGAGCGGCCCCGCCAACGCCAACGCACAAGCTCACATGCCGAGCACGATCTTCTCCGCACGAAAAGCCTCGGCGAATCCGTGAGGCGCATTGCATTCGATCCCGCGGATGCGGGCGAGCGAGAGGAAGGTGTCGGGATTGAACCAGGCGCGGTGGCGCTGGCTCGGGAACGCCTCGTAGATTGCCGCCGCCTTGCGCCGGGCGACCTCCTCGGAAAGATGGACATAGGCGTTCGAGCGACCGAGATCGCCGTCATATTTCGGGATCTCGTAGCCGAGGATCAGGTGGTTGCGAAAGGTGTTGTTGGTGAGCGCCGCGATCACCGCATGATCCTGATGCATGTCGCTCGCAATGTGGGTGAGGATGAGGTCGGGTGTGGGTCCTGCCTTGATCCTCTCGAAGACATTCTTGATGCGCGGCGTTTCGTGCGGAAAGATCCCGTCCTGGAAGTCCAGCACCTCCACGATCTGCTCGCACCCGTTGCCGAGCAGCGCCGCCGCACTCTGCCGCGCCTCCTCGGCGCGGCGCTCGTCCCCGCTGAACACGACCCACTGCACCGTCAGCCGCGATACGTTCGCGACGAGATTGAGCAGCGTGCCGCCACACCCGATCTCGATATCGTCGGCATGCGCACCGAGGCACAGCACCCGCTGCGTCTTTGCGCCGGTATCCGCGAACGCCAGATTGATCATATCCCCCGGTCTCTCCCTTTGTCCGTACCGGCGATCTTTCGCTTCACGCCGCGGGCGAAGCGCTGGCGGCGCCGAGCGTCGGAGCCCCGGCCGTGAAGTGAACGGAGAGGGAATCCGGGGAAGCCTCGCGGCAGGCCTCCCAGGGAGCCTTGCCCTTGCGCTGCACCTCTTCCAGCAGATGCACGTCCTTCAACGTGTCGCAGGCTCGCCAAAAGCCGTCATAGGGATGCGCCAGGAGCCGCTGCTCGCCGATCAGCCGATGGAAGGGTTGCTCGACAAGGTCATCGCCCTCACCAATATAGTCGAAAATCTCCCGCCGGAAGACGAAGTAGCCGCCATTGATGCGGACATCCATGTCGGTGGACGACTCGACGCCGGTTACCGTGCCGTCAGAATCGTGACGAATATAATGGAAGCTGAGCGTGGGCTTGACCGCCACCAGCGCGCCCACGAAGGCAGGCTTGCGGACCAGGCAGTCGATGATGTCCTGAAGCGGAAGGTCCGTCAGGCCATCAGCATAATTGGCCAGAAACATCTCGTCGGATTCGACATAGGATTCGATCGCCTTCAAGCGCTGCCCGATACTCGCATCGATGCCGGTATCGACCAGCGTGACGTTCCAATGGCCCTTGTCCTCATCCGGCAGCAGAAAGGATTGCGCGCGTCGTCTAGTCGAGATCGTGGGCAGGACTTCTGCGCCCTGCTCCAGAAAATATTCCGTAATGGCATCCGCGCCATAACCCAGGCAAAGGATGAAATCCGTGTGTCCGTGATGGGCGTAATAGCTCATGACATGCCACATCAGGGCATGACCGCCGACATCGACCAATGGTTTGGGCTTATTGGGAATCTGGCCGCGCATCCGCGTGCCGTACCCACCACAAAACAGGACAACCTTCATATCGGCCTCCCCCTCTTGAACCCAGCTGTTCATGACGATCAAGCTGGCGCATTAGAGACATGATCCGCCGCCCAGCGCCACTATGCAGAGGGATGACGCTTTATTGCAGGGCCATGATCATTTCGGAGTAGAAGTGGCGATCTCGCGAAATACTCGACACGAATAAGTTGCATTCAGTCCGAGACACATCAGGTCGTAGACCCATGAGCGCGCCGCCACGGACGCATTGATGCTCTTCAGCACGGCGCAGCTGGCCGCCAGTTCGGTCCGTTGCTCGGCGGAACAAGGATCGCCGACCCGACGGGGCGAACCGCATCGCGTATCGGTCGGTGGCCGGACGTGCAGGCGCACCGGTCGCATCCACACTTTCCTCATGACCCGCTGCAAGCGCCGTCGCGGCTCGCGCCCGCCTTTACCGCCGAGTGGCGGTTGCCCGCTGCGCGCCAACTCGCCTATTTTCGTTGGCCGACGCAGCGCGCAGGTATTCCCGCCCAGACCTCACGTTCTCCTGTCGACCGCGTGACGACGGCATTGGCGCCGATGATCGTGCCGTTGCCGATCCGCAACACGCCGCTCCGACACAGCACCTTGGCGCCCGGATAGATGACAACATCGTCGCCGATCTCGATCAGCATGGGCCTGATCCGCTCGTGCGGCAGATGCGCGTCGGAGCGGCCGATCGTTACTTGATGATAAATCTGGACGCGGTCGCCGATGCTCGTGTCGGGATGAAAGACGCTGCCGATGCCGCGATGGATGAGCTGCAGGTCTTTGCCGACGACGACCTCGGGCGGCATGTCGATGCCATACAGCATCAGCAATTCGCGGATGAGGCGATGGCGCCGCCAGGGCAGCAAGCGTTCAACCATTCCCACAGCACGATCGTCCCGAGGCGTAATCTTTCGCCGGCATTAGCCGCGTGCCCGCCGTTCGCGAACGGAAGAGAAGAGCTACTCCAATTGCCGACCACCGCCGCGCCCAAGCGTCGAAAGCGGAGCGAAAGGGCAGTTCGCCCCAGGATCGACACCGTGCGTCCCGATCCGCGTGGTGCATTGGGGGTAGTCTGAATTGCCGCTCGCCCCGGCCGACCGGTGCCGACTAGGGTCGGTTCGAAGCATGGCGCATCGTCTGGAGGGGCATCGATGTTGCAACGCACGTCAGATCCATCGGCCTGCCGCCCGGTCGTCCCTTGCCTCTGGGACGTCGAATTCTCGTGCGCTTTGGAGAACAAGACCGGCAAATATTTCATCGGCCGCGACTTGGTTCACGATCAGGGCAACCTGATCAATCAGGTCTATTATTGGCGGCATGGCACATATCGTCTCCCCAGCCCGTTCTTGGAGAGGGTGCTCGGGCTGGGCATGCGGATCGAGGTGCGCGCGGCGGGCGCGGCAGGGATTTCCCCCTTTCCCTTGCGGCGTCCGAACCAACCCACGCTGCACCTCGATCCGCACAGCGTCATCCACACGGCGATCAGCGAACGCGACGTCGTCCTGTGCCACGATCTCGGCCCGATCACGCATCCGGCCCTGTTCCGGCCCTGGGTCGCGCGGCTCTACCAGCGCGCCTATCGCCGCATCGCGCGCGCGGCACCACGCATGGTGTTCATCAGCGAGCATTCGCGGCGTGAATTCGTCCGCCTCTATGGAGAGGCACCTGACATGCGCGTCATCTATCCGCCGCTGCGGGCGGAAATCGACAGCCTGGCGACGGCACCCATTCCGGGGCTCGACCGGCAATTTCTGCTCACCGTCGGCAGCCTCGGCGCCCGCAAGAACCAGGCGACGATGATCCGCGCCTTTGCGCGGTCCGGGCTCGCGGAACGCGGCATCGGCTACGTCCTGTGCGGCGCCAGGGAACCGGGCGCGGAAGCGATCGACCGGCTCGCCCGCGATACGCCCGGCGTCCGCCTCCTCGACTATGTGTCGGACGCCCAGCTCAGTTGGCTCTATGCCAATGCGAGCGGCTTTGCACTGGTCAGCCAGTTGGAGGGGTTCGGCGTTCCCGTCGCCGAAGCGATCAGCCGCGGCCTCGTGCCGCTGATCACGCGCGGCAGCGTGCTCGAGGAAGTCGCCGGGGCGGGCGCGGTCGTGGTGCCGAGCGACGATCTCGACGCCATCGCCCACGGAATGATCGATCTCGTCGCCATGCCCGAGCCCGAGCGCCGCACGCGGCTCGCCAGTATGCAGGCATCGCTGGTCAGGTTCTCGCGCCCGGCCTTCGCCGCGGCGTGGCGCGAGCTGCTGGCGCGCTAGAGCGAATTCGAGCCGGGCGCTCCCGCCGGCACCGAAATCACGACAATCCAAGGAAAAATGGAGCAAAGCCGAGCTCAAAAGAGCCCGGCTTTGCTCTAGAGCGAGGTCGATGCCGCAATCGGCAATGCGTTCGAACCGGCGGCACACCCCTTTTCGAATCGTCGGATCTCATCCTGCTGCGCGACTTCGTCCCGCTCGGGCTCGTCCGCGGCGACATGCGGAGCGGCGCGCAGACAGGATGGGTCGAGTGCAGCGTCGGCTCGCTCCGGGCGCGGCCGATAAAAGACGCCAACGGCCGTCCCCACCGCCAAGATCCACGCTCGGCGCAACTGGCCGCGTGCCAGCAGCTTGAGCAGCATCGCCGTCTGCCGCCAGAGATGCAGCCCGATACGCGGCCAATCGTCATAGCGGAGCACCGTCGACGTCGTATTGCGATGCAGGTAATAATGGTATCCGAGCCGCACCGCGCTGGTTTCGTTGAGCGTGCTGAGCACGCCTTCCAGCTTGCGCGCGTGCAGGACGCGTGACGCCCCGACCAGATAGCCGGGCGTCCGCCGCGTGACGCGGACGGTGAATTCGCGATCCTCGCCAAAGATGAACATCGACGCGATCGGCAAGCCGTGCACGCGCAATGTCTCGCGCGGCAACAATATCGACGCGAACGTCGCGCCGAGCGTCGGCGCCAGGCCGTGATCGAGAAGCTCAGGCCAGTTCGGAAAGCCCAGCACGTTCCTGCGCTGGTCGATATGGGGAACTTCGGTGAGCTGACCGGTGGTCGAGCGCGGCACCGACACCAGATAGGGCGGTGCGATCTGGCGCCGATCGAGCAGGTCGTGCGCCAGGAGAAGCTGTTCGAGCGCATCGGGCTCGCAGATGACGTCGTCGTCCATCGACCAGATGAAGTCGGCGCCCAGGCCGTACGCCAGGCGCATGCCGATGTTGAACCCGCCCGCCGCGCCCACATTGCTGCGCAGACTGTAGATATCGACCAGATGTTGCCAGCGGTCGCCGAGCATCGCCGCGGTGCCGTCGATACTGGCATTGTCGACCACTATGATGCGGTCGCAACGCCGGGTCTGCGCCGCCAGGGCGGCGAGGCAACGTTCGAGCATATCCTTGCGGTTGTACGTCAGGACAACCGCGCACACCTCCTGCGGGGCGAAACCCGCGACCGCCTCAGGCGACATGACGACGGCCGCCCGGCGCGGCGCGGTCGATGATCATCGGTTCGGGAATCGCGGTGATGAATTCGGGTTTCCAGTCCGCTGTGGCAGCGAGCTGCTCGATGATTTCGTCCTTCAAGTTCCAGGGCAGGATGACGACATAGTCGGGCCGTGCCTCGGTCAGCGCCTCGGGCGGCAGGATCGGAATGCGCACGCCCGGAATCAAGCGTCCCTGTTTGGACGGCGCCTTGTCCACCGTGAACGCGATCAGATCGGGCCCGACCCCGCAGAAATTCAACAGCGTGACGCCCTTCGCGGGCGCGCCATAAGCGGCAACCGACCGCCCTTCGGCGTTCAGTCGCAACAGCAAGTCGCGAAAGCCCTGACGCACCCTGATGATACGTTCCGCGAACCGGTCGTACACTGCATCGGTGTCGAGCCCGTAAGCGAGTTCCTCCTGGAGAACGCGCTGCACCGCGAGCGTGTCGACATGCTTCGCCTCGGCGCGGCACACGAAATAGCGTAGCGAACCGCCATGCGTGTCAAGTTCCTCGACATCAAACAGACGCAGGCCCGCACCTTCGAACACGCGCTTCGCCGCCAGCAGCGAGTAATAAGAGAAATGCTCGTGATAGATCGTGTCGAACTGGTTGCGCTGCATCAGGCGTAGCAGGTGCTGAACCTCGATCGTCGCGACTCCCTGCGGCGCCAGCAGGTCGCGCATGCCGCGCGCGAAATCGTTGACGTCGGGGACGTGGGCGAAGACGTTGTTTGCCGTGACCAGATCGGCCCGCCAGCCTTGATCGACCAGCCGCTTGGCACAGTCCTGGCTGAAGAACTCGATTCTGGTCTCGATGTCGAGCACGCTCGCGGCCTGCGCCACAGAGCTGCAAGGCTCGACACCGAGTACTGTTAGCTCCATGGCTCTGGAGAATTGGAGAAGGTAGCCGTCGTTGCTCGCGAGTTCGACATGCCGCGCGCCGGGGAGCAGCTCGAAACGCGCGATCATCGCATTGACATAACGTCGCGCATGATCGAGCCATGCCGTCGAAGCCGAGGAGAAATAGGCGTAATCGGCCCGGAACAGGTCGGCCGAATCCTTGAAGTCGAGCGTTTGTGCCAGCCGGCAGTCGCCGCAGACCATTACCGTCAGTTCGACTCGCGGATCGGATAGCGGCGGCGCAGCCGGATCGACATAATCATTGGCGACGGGCATCCGTCCCAGTCGCGCCAGCGTCGCGGTGAACTTGCCACTGCAATGCCGGCACCGGCGCTCTGCGACTGTGTCCATGCCCCCCCCTTTTCCCGCGTCCGGCGGGGCTAAGAGGAACCCCGCATCCGCAAGGTCAATAGATCAAGACATGTTGCTTGGCTCTTGCTCGTCAGCCGCACTACTTTGTAGCCACGGTCGCATCGCATGGAGACCATGCGAGTAGTTTAGCTGAAAGGTCGTGATCTCTTCCGGTCATCCAGTACCGCGAGGCCACTCTTTCGCGGTAGCACCAATGCCGATTCGCCTTCGTCTTACCTCCGTTACAGCGTTCGCGCAGGAAACAGCGCGACCTCTTCTGGTCGCGGCCACCCTGGGGGTATGATGATGCAGTCCCACCTTTCCTTTCTGACCGGTGTCGCGCGCTGGTCGGCCGAGTACCAGGGCATGGAATTCATCGGCAGCGCGAACGGTTGTTCGCTACGCTTCGTCATCACCGAGGAAGCTTTGGCGAAGCTGAGCGGCGCGCCGGCGCGCGGCCCCGAATATGATTTCGACATCTTTTTCGAAAACGAAGCCGCGGTGCACCGCGCCGCGACAGAGGTCTTCCAGGTCATGCCGCCGGCCGGACGGCGATTGCTCATCACGGCGAACGACCTGCCGCTCGATTGCGCGTCCCCGCCCTCACCCACTCGAATAGGCAGGCCTATCGCCCGTTCGGGAGCAATCGTCGGCAAAGGATGATGCTCGGAGTTGTTGCCGGCGCGGTGACCGAATCGTTTACCAGTGATGGGCGGAGAGGGAACGACCGATCCGTACGGTCTCGGACGAGACCGGGTGGCTGAGTTCATTCATCAGCCGATCAACTCGAGATGGCTCGCGCTTGCGCGGGCCGGGCACGACGGCGCTGGACGCGCATCCATCTCCCCCTTGGAGCCACTGGCGTCGTCGTGTCACTTTACCAAGGCTCGCTAGACGCGCGGTGCCCGCCCGACGCCGAGATCGGTCGCGACCCGATCCGCAATCGCCAGCGACGCGGTGAGACCGGGCGACTCGATCCCCATCAACAGCACCATCCGATCGACACCGTGCTCGCGTGGGCCCGCGATCATGAAATCGGCATTGCGTTCGCCCGGCCCGGAAATCTTGGGACGGACGCCGCAATAGCCCGGCACCAGGCGCTTCGCATCAAGCGTCGGCCAGATCCGGCGCGCCGCGCTGGCGAACGCGTCCCGCCGATCCTGCGCCACCGCATAATCGAGCGTATCGATCCATTCGACATCGGGGCCGAAGCGCGCCGAACCCGACATGTCGAGCGTGAGGTGCGTGCCCAGCCCGCCGGGGACCGGCACCGGATAGATCAGTCGCGTGAACGGCGCCGCGCCCTGGTAGACGTAATAGACGCCCCGCGCATAATGGGGTTGCGGCACGCATTCGGACGGCAGGCCCTCCGTGCGCATCGCGATCGCATGCGCTCCGTGACCTGCTGCATTCACCACCATCCTCGCCGTCGCGGCAGCGCCGCTTTCACCGGCAAGATGGATCGCCCAGTCCCTCGCCATTGTACGGGTCAGGCGATCGACCCTGGTGCGTCGGGCAAAGACAGCTCCAGCCGCCTCGGCGTCGGCGAGCAGCGCGATCATGAAAGCATGGCTGTCGATGATCCCGGTCGAAGGCGACAGCAACGCCGCTTCACAAGCGATGGCAGGCTCGAGCTGCGCCGCCTCTTCGCCGGACAGCAGTTCGAGATCGTCCACGTCCGCGCGCTCCCCCGCGGCGGCGATCCGCATGAGCGTCGGCACTTCCGCCGGCGAAAAGGCTGTGATCAGCTTGCCGCAACGGCGGTGCGGCACGTCATGCTCGGCACAAAAACGATAAAGCTGGCGGCGTCCCGCCACGCACAACGCCGCCTTGAGAGGAAGGCCGTCATAATGCAGGCCGGCATGGATCACTTCGCTGTTACGCGAACTCGTGCCGGTGCCGATCATGTCCTCGCAATCGGCGATCACTGTGGTGAGGCCGGCGAGCGCCAGCCGCCGGGCGATGGCCAACCCGACCACGCCGGCGCCGACAACCAGTACGTCGATATCCGCCATACGTCCCCCAGATCGATGCCCGCGACTACAGGCGGGGCAGGTGATCGGAGTCGATCAACGGAAACGCCGCGTCGCGTTGTGAAATCTGCGCCACCGGAAGCGGCCAGTCGATCGCCAATACCGGATCGTCGTTGCGCAGCCCGCCCTCGAATTCCGGAGCGTGCGCCGCGGACATCAGATACGTCATCTCGACGTCATCTCCGAGCGTCTGGAAGCCGTGCGCGCAGCCGGGCGGCACATAGATCTGGCGGCAGTTGGTATCGCTTAGCTCGACCTGCACGACGGTCAAGCGGGTCGCCGACATGCTGCGCAGATCGACCACGACGTCGAGCACGGCGCCGCGCACGCAACGGATGAGCTTGGCTTCGGCATGCGGCGGCCGTTGGAAATGAAGTCCGCGGATAGTCCCGGCCTGCGCTGTCACCGACATATTCTGCTGGACGAAGTCGGCTGACAGCCCGTGATTAGCGAACTCGGTGCGGCACATGGTCCGCGCAAACCGTCCTCGCTCGTCGCCGCGCGGCTCGGGCGTGATGACGAAGCAACCGCTGATCGCGGTCTCTTCGAAAATCATTCCGCGGCACTCAGAAACGACGGAGCGTATCGTCGCGATTGCTCGGCGTAGAGCGCGTCGACCAGCCGTCCCTGCGGAATATCGACATCGGCGAAGGTCAGCACCGTATCGCGCTCGACCGGCCGCCGGATCGTACAGTCGAGCGCCAGCCCGAGCGGCAGCAAATGTTCGTGCTCGATCACGTCGTAATTCTCGGCGAGGGCATAGGTCTCGTAGCCGCCGAATTCGGTGATGCGGTCACCCGGAACCAGATCGCGCTTGGCCACCGCCGCCACGCCGACCCGCGGTCCGTCGATCGACGCCAACACCGTGTCGCCGAACAGGCAGGCGCGCGCGATCGAGGTCGGCACCTCGAAATGGCAGAGGTGATATGGGGTCTGAAAGCAGTAATAAGGGCCCGTGCCGAGCTTGTAGAGGTTGAGGAAGTGACGCTGACGCGGGTCCTCGATCGTGCCGATCACGAACACGCCCGGCCCGGGCCTTACCCCGACGACATAGTCGACCAGGCCGTGCCCGTATTCGTCGAGCACGCGGCCCAATGGCTCGACCGCTTCCTCCAGCGGCACCAGCGGCGCCTCGGGGTCTCCGCCAGAAAAGTCGAGGCCTGTCATGCCGCGCCGCGCTACGCGGAACCCGGTGGCGTTCGCGACGATCGCCTGTTCGTAAGAGATCTTGGTGCCATCCGCGAACGAGGCGACCATGACCGGCTTCTGTCCCCATTTGGCGGCGAACGCCTGTTGCGTGGTCGGGTCGCGATACGGATCGTGCAGGCCCTTGATGTTGCCGCAGAGCACCGGGGTCACTCCGATACCGCGCACGAAGCGCACCAGGTTCATCTGCACGCCCGGCTGGTCGCCATCGGAAAAGGTGTAGATCACCCCCGCTTCTTCGGCCTTGCGCCGCAGGATCGGGCCCACCGTGCCGTCGAGTTCGGCATTCATCTGGATCACGTTCTTGCCGGCGTGGATCGCGGCCATGACCACGCGCGCGCCATGCTCGATCGAACCGGTCACCTCGACCACGGCATCGATGCCGTCAGCGGTCGCCAGCGCTTCGGCATCCTGGGTGACGGCGACCCCGCCGGCGGCGATGCGCCGCTCGATGTCCCGGCGCGTATCGCAGATGACCGGGGTCAACCCGACATCGGCGATCGCGGCGATCGCGCTCTCGATATGACGGTTGGCCACCGCGACAATGCGCATGCCGGGTGTAGCCGTGACGATCTGGCGAACGATCCCCGCCCCCATGAAGCCGGTCCCGACCAGCCCCACCCGGATCGGCCAGCCGGTCGCCTCGAGCCGCGCCAGCGCCGTGTCGACCAGGATCATGCCGTGCGCTTCAACAAAGCGACGCCCGGCGCCGGCGCATCGGGCCAGATCTTCCAGGGGGCATTACCGCCGTGCCAATGCGTCTCCAGCACGTGCTTGTCGCGCAACGTGTCCATATTCTGCCAGAAGCCCGAATGAATATGGCAGCCGAGCTTGTTGCGTGCGATCAGCCGGTTCATCGGGTCAGCCTCGAACACCGTCTCGTCGCCGTCGATCACGTCGAAAATTTCGGGTTCGCAAACGAAGAAGCCGCCGTTGATGACACCGCCGTCGGTGGCGCCTTTCTCGCTGAAGCCATGCACTTCGCTACCGTCATCGCTGAGCCGCAATGCGCCGAACCTGCCGGGCTGGACGACACCGGTCAGCGTGCACCAGGCGCCCGATGCCGCATGCGCCGCGACCAATTCCGCGATGTTCACGTCGCTGACACCGTCGCCATAAGTCAGGCAGAACGGACCGTCCTGGAGCAAATGCCGCGCGCGCTTCAGCCGTCCCCCGGTCATTGTGTCGATACCGGTATCGAGGATCGTCACCCGCCAGTCGTCGTCCGACCGGCTCAGCCAGTCGATCCTGCCGCTGCCCAGGTCGATCGAAACGTCACAGCTGCGGGCCTGATAGTTGAGGAAATAGGCACGGATATAGTCGACCTTGTATCCGCCCAGGATCACGAAGTCGCGAATACCGTAATGCGCATAGATCTTCATGATGTGCCAGAGGATCGGCCGGTTGCCGACTTCGACCATCGGCTTGGGCGTGACGGCGGTCTCTTCGCTGAGACGAGTGCCGAAGCCGCCCGCCAGGATCACGGCCTTCATACCAAGACCTCCTCGCTCGGGTTTCGCACGACCGGCGCGAGGCGGTCGGCCCATTCCAGATCGTTTGTCAGCCGCCCCTCGGCGATCAGCGCCTTCAGCGTGTGGAGGCGGATCAGCGATGAATTCCTGAAATCGGCATCGGCGAAATGCAGGTCGCGCAATCCGGCGACGAGGCCGGCGACCGAATCCTGGAGGCTCATCCGCGGCTGATGGTGTGGCGCCAGTGCCGCGAAACGCGAGAAATCGACGCGATAGGACCGCGAGTCCGCCGGCGAATCGCGATTGACCGACACCCTGCAGCCGGGCACCTGTCGCGCGACGGCCTCGGCGAGATCGCGAACCTGGTAATTGGCGCTATCGGCCCCGGCATTGACAGTCAGCAGACGGCCGCCATTGTCGGGCGACCGGGTCGCGGCCCATTCGATCGCCCGCGCCATGTCCCGCACGTCGATCAACGGCCGCCAGGGCGACCCGTCGGACAGTACCGAGATTTGTCCGGTCGTGAGCGCGCAGGCGACGAAATCGTTGAGCACGAGGTCGAGCCGCAGCCGATCCGACATGCCGCAAGCGGTCGCGAAGCGCAGGCAAGTAACGGTCATGTCGCCAGCCAGCGTCGCCAGCGCCCGCTCCGCCCCGATTTTGGAGGAAGCGTAGGCAGTCATCGGATTGAGCGGGTCATCCTCGTTGCGGGGGCCGCCCTCAGCGACGCCGTAAACGCTGCAACTCGACGCGAAGACCAGGTTTCGAACACCCGCGGCGCTGGCCTGCCGGGCGATAGCAACGGCGGCGTCCTGATTGATTTCCTCGGTCACTCGACCGAACCGGGCGCCCATCGGGTCGTTGGAAACCGCCGCCAGAAGGATCACCGCGTCGCAGCCATCGAGCAGCCGGGCGTCGAACGATCGCACATCGCCGAAATGCTGGGCGTCGAGCCGGCGCTCGGGAACGTCGTGTGGTGTCGTGAGGCAATGGGCGAAAAAGCCCGAGTCGAATCCCTCGATCCGCGATTTGGGATAGATTCGCCGCAACTGTCGCACGACCGAAGGGCCAACATACCCCATGTTTCCGGTGATCAGGATACGCATCGACGCCCCCCAAATCCCGACGCCGCGATTTCAACATCGGGCGTCATCTAAGGAACGATTGATCACGCTCCATTCGGGAAGTCGCGTAGAATTCAGATCATTAGCCATCGGGGCTAGACGGAAGCCACCAAAAGTCGGCAAACTCAGGGTCGCACAGAGCTGCACACCGAAGGATATATACATTCTGAGGGAGGCGCAATAACAGATTAGTCCATAATGGATAGTACTTTTGGCTGAATTGACGTCTAATTGTACCGGTTGATTATCTAATCATTAACTAGCCGCCTTGCGGCCGATGATAAGTGATCAGAAACGCCAATCTTTTGCGGGGATCGATGGCGCGGAACTCATATTGGAGGGGTGACCCAAATGATACCTCGCATCAAGATTGCCCTGCTCGGGCCCAATCGGATAGCTCTGGACGGGTTACAGAGGATACTGACCGAAAACGGATTTGACGTACTGGAAGCCGCGGTCGACGCGAGCCAACTCAGCGACGTCGAAGCGGTCGATGACGACGGCAGCGACGTCGTCCACATTCTGCTGATGGA
>NZ_JBFUJY010000007.1:0-211868 GCF_056401155.1 Sphingomonas sp. P4_G2
CGGTCTCGAGCACCGTCTCGAGCACCACACGGACCAGCCCGGGAGCATGACGCGCCAGCGTCTTGGCGATCACCTCGGGATCAGTCGCGCAGACTCCACGCCACACCACATCGCCTTCGTCATCGAGCACGCAAATATGCGTGGCCTTGTCCCCAACATCCAATGCTGCGAAAATCTTCACCGGTCATCCTCCTGCTCTGGAGCGCCGAAAGGCGACTCCGCACCTAAGCAGGAGGATGGCTACCTCAATTACGCCACGTCGCCGTAATTGGCGGAATTGCCGGATGCCCTCACCGCGACGGCCGTGCGGGACGGCGACCTGGCGACGATCGCGCAGCCGCTCGATTCCTCGGCGTCAGTTATTACAACACCAACTTCATGCGCGTCAGCCCGCCGGGCAGCGCCCAGCCGATCGAGGAAGCGCCGCCGCCGGCAAAATTCGCGCGAACCGCGATGGGCTGGCCAGTCGATCCGCAGGGAATGACCGACCTGCTGCTGGGGTTACGCGATCGCTACGGCTCCGCCTTGCCCCCGATCGTGATCACGGAAAACGGGGCGGCCTTCACCGATAATGTCGTGCGGGGCGCGGTGCATGACGCTGACCGGATCGCGTTCCTCGACGCCCATATCCGCGCGGTCAGGAAGGCGATGGATGCCGGCATCGATGTGCGCGGTTATCTGGTCTGGTCGATCCTCGACAATTTCGAATGGGCCGACGGCTATGGACCACGCTTCGGCCTCGTCCGCGTCGATTACGCCACGCAACGGCGGACGCCGAAGGATTCGTATCGTTGGTATCGGAAGTTGATCGCGACGCGGGCGGACGCCGGAAAAAATATAGCGGAGATCGAGCGATAATAAGGCAATAAGCCCAGATCTTCGCACCAGCCTTGCCCTCGGCCTCGGCCAGCAAACCGTGGAGCGCGTAATAGCCGTCCTCAAAGAAAATCTGCTGCCGACGATTGCCGCGCTGTGTCACGTGATAGGGATAGTCGGCGGCACCAAGCGAGGAAGACGAGCCATATTGCTATCTTAGCGAGCTACTCAGCTCACGGCGGCCAACGGCCTCCAGTTTGAGGAATTTAACAATCCTTCACTGTAAAGCCATGTATTTCATATAATCTTTTATATAATTATTAGTCTCCTTGAATGAATATCCTAATAGATAGCAAGATATTGCTTCCTTTTCTAAGGACCAGCCATTCATTAATGTTTTAACAAGATTTTTGTAAGAATTGAATCTCCACTCCTCCCCTTCTAAAAAGAAGGCTGTATAAATCATACTTCTATTGTATTCGTTGTAATACAAGAAAAACTTTCTTTTGTGTATTCTTCCAGATTTGACGTATTTATCGAAATCCTGACCGTCAAATTCATCAAATATCTCTCCAGAAAATCGATGAAAAATAGAAAGAGGCTTGCTCCCATTGATCATGAGCTCAAGCTCTCGGCCGTTATGGCTCGATTCTAGCGTTGATCTCGAAATTGATACCGATTTAGACATCGACTGCTATTTCTCATCTTTTGGAGGCTTCTTCGCCGGAGGTGGAACTGGCGGCAGGGGCCTCGGTTTACCAGGTATGCGATCTCCGTTTCTACGTTTCGTATCGCACTGCGGGCACTCTGTAGTTTCGGTTACGCCACCGTGTCTGGCGTCGCATAACGGATTTGAACATCGGTATGGGCCACCACCGCTACGACGTCCTGCCATGACGAGATCAGCAGCAGATTTCTTATCGACCGGTGACGCCCTAGTTGGCGGACGAGAAATGGACAGGTTTGGCCTATCCTTGACCTCTCTCTGATTTACACTCGCCACATAGGTGACCCCTGCGATGATAAGAGCGGATCCCCCTGCAACCAGAATCGCACCTCCTCCAACGGCCGGTGCGACGATACTTTCCCCAGCAGCTTCCGAGGCCCCAATGAAAACGTCAACGGCACAATCCGCTACGCCGGTGCATCGTTCGCCGGTCGGGTCTGTTTTATTGACCGGATCGTTTGCGACATAGGCATAAAGGTTGACCTGATCCTCATACCCAATCGGATCAGTCTGCATGAAGCGCCCGATGGTGGGGCAGTAGAACCGGGCCTTGTAATACCAGCAGCCGACTTGCGGGATCCATATTTGTCCGGTGAAGCCGTACTTGCCGAATTGCGACCACGGGATGCCATATTCGTCGTAAGTGTTGATCGAGAGTAAAGTCCCTGCGGCGTTCACTACCGACACGATCGACCCCCGCTCATCCGCTTGCAGCGATCGCCGGTCGCTCAGGGTCGAGCCCTCATACCAGAACAGCGGATTGTCCGCGCCTGCGCCAAGCACATAGCGTTTCGACAGGACCGTGCCGTCATATTCGGCGATCCGCTGGTCGCCATCGTACAGGACCGTCTTCATCGCCGATCCCTGGACCGAACCATAATAGCGCCCGAGGGGGTCATAGAGCAGCGTCGCACCGGTACCGAACGTCGTCGCCACCATTCGGTTCTCAACATCGTACGTGTAGCTTGTGGCCCCGTCCGACGTGAGGTTGCCGTTATCGTCATAAGCGAACGTCGCGCTGCCCGCCGTCGCATATTGGTTGAGACCATTTGCCGCGTACGGCCGGCTAACGGTCACATAACCGGGCCAGGCATAGCTGGTGTTCGTCCGGGTGCGGCTGATCAACTGGCTGGCGGGACTATAGGATAGGGTCGTCGTGATGTCGTTAGTCGTGCCTCCGGGAAGATCGTCCGACAATGACGACAGCCGCCCGATGCCGTCATAGCCGAACGTTGTCGCCACGCCGCCGCGCGTCTCGCTACTTTCGAGGCCCACTGTATTGTACACCATCGTTGCGATCGCTGTTGTTCCGTTCTCCTTGACCGCCACCATACGGTCCAACCCGTCATAATCGTACGTCCAGTAATTGCCGTCAGGATGAGTGATCCGCATCTTGTTGCCGTCAGCGTCGTAGAGATAGCTCACCGAGCGACTTGCCCCGCCAATCGCCGTCGTCTGCGAGGAAAGCTGCCCAAACCCGTCAAACACATTGTCGACCGTATCGGCGCCCGTCGCCGAGCCGAAGCGCGCGAACTTCTGAAGGCCGCGCAGGTCATAACCGTAATAGACGTCGGCCGCGGTCCCGCCCGGGATGTCCTTGATCGTGTTGCGATCGAGCGCGTCGAACGCGTAGCGGATGACGTTGCCGTCGCGCTTCATCAGCTTGGCGCGGTTGCCGTTACGGTCGTAGGCGTATTTCTCGCAGTCGTCGCCGGCGGCCCTCGTTTCCGATGGACCGGCCACCGTATTGCCAAACGCGTCGGTCGCCTCCGCGATCGTCCCGATCGTGCACGCCGCCGAACTGCCGGTCGTCGCCTTCGACGGGAACGCCCAAGCGGCCAGCCGGTCGAACCCATCATAGGTATAGGTCGCAAGATTGCCGTTGGCGTCCTTCAGCGTCTTCTGCTTGCCGTTATCGGTATAGGTGTAAGTGACGTAATCCTGCTGCAGGCCGGCCACGCCATAGGCCTTGATGACCTTCAGCAATTGCCCGGCATCGTCGTAGACGTTCTTGGTGATGCGATCGGGACCGTAGGTGGCGCTGGTCGTCGCCATTGCGCACGCCGATGTCGGTAGAGCACCCCACGTCGCCGGATTCATCCGAACAGCGGTGCACTCAAGCTCGCCCGACGTGTCGTAGCTATATTGAGTGGCGCCGCTCTGGACCCAAGCCGAAGCGGTAGCATCCCAGCCCCAGCTCGTTTCCAGCACCTTGCGGTCGAGCGCGTCGTAGCTCGTCTCCGTCTTCGCGACCAAGGTGAACCCGGGCCACGACGCCGGCGCGACGGCTTCCGATTGCCAGCTCGCGAGTTCGCCCTTTTCGATTCGGATCAGTCGGCCGGCATCGTCATAGGTATTGCGGGTCGCCGCGTAATGGAGCGATCCGGCCCCGTCGGGATCGGGCGCGATCGAGCCCGTCACCCGCCGCGCCGCGTCGTATCGCGTTGCCGAGGTAAAAGCGGAGGGCGAGGCCTGCGCGCTCGCCGCCATCGGCAGGAGGATTGCCAGCGCGGCGGCGACTGCGGCCGCCCAGAGACGCCGCGCGCTCACGGGCACACCGTCAAGCCAGCGCGCGGCTTGGTCTCGCTGATCTTGTTGCCGAGCGCGTCATAGCCGAAGCAGGAGCGCAGCGTCGTGATCGTCCCGCCGACATCGGCGGTGACCGTCGTTCCCCTGAGTATCAGGGTGTTGGGTCCGCTATCCGGTCCATAATCATAGGCAGTCACCACCTCGTCCGCCGCGCCGCCGGCGCAATTGTCGGTCGAGAGGTTGGTTGCGGTCGACCTGCACGTCTTCTCGCTGGTCAGCAGATAGACACCATCGGTGTTCTGGGTGTAGCCTCCCGCGCCGTTGCTGGCCCACGCCTTGCGCAAGGTGTAGCCGTAGCGCTTGACCGCCGCGATCGACGTGCCCGCGCCGTTCACTGATACCGCGGGCTCGGTCTCTGTCAGAATGCCGCCATGGGTCGGATCGTAGGTATAGGTGGTTACATTCCCCTTGGCGTCGGTCGTTGAGGTTGGTTTGGCGCACGATGCCCGATGAGTGCAGTCATAGGTTGCGGAGGTGGTGACATCCGCCAGTCCGCTGCCCGACTTGGCTACCTTACGGATCTGCAGGATGTTCTGGTCGACATTGTCCCAAGTGTAATAGGTCTTGATGCCTTCTGGATCGAGCATCCACTGCAATTGGGTCACGTAGCAGCGATTATGATAGGTCGGGGGCAGGTTCGCCTCCGCATTCAAATCGCAATAATGAAACTTGGTCGTGCGGTTGAGCGGATCGGTAACGGTGACAGGTCCGCTGGTTTGTTGAAATTCGACCATCCCGACATTGGTCGGCGTGCACGGATAAAGGTGACAAACTCCCCCTGCGCCGGTGCCGGGCGTAACGGGGAAATCGAACACCACGCTGCTCGTGCGTCCATTGTTGTCGGTATAGCTGCCGCCGGCAACGCTGATCGGAACGCCGTCGACTTCTGGCGGGAAATTATAGGTGTAAGTATAGCTCCTCCCGTCGGCGAAGCTCTGATAGCCGACATTCTCTTGCGCCACGCCTTCGCTATTGGGTCGCACGTCGATATAGTTGGTCAGCCACGGTGCGCCGGCACCAGGTTTCTTGAACCCCATCGCCATGGCGGTTCCCGAAGTGGCATAAGTATATGACCAGGTCTTCCCGACCGCATCGATCACGCTAGCCAGCCGATCGCCATTATAGGACGTATAGCCGTAACTGACTGTTGCCGCCGCCCCAATCGGGCAGGACCCCGATGTCGGCATCGGCGCGAGCGCGAGATTGAGGACGCAGGCTTTCGACGCCAGATTCCAGTTGGCGCCCGTATATTCGAACAAGAGGGCGTAACCTCGCGAACTCTGCACCGTCTTGAGACGCGCGCGGTTCGTCCCGGTCGACTGCGTTTCGTAGGCCAGGGCGTATTTCGTGCCGTCCGCAAGAAGTATAGACGACGCGAAGGCGCAGGCGATCATCGCCGAACAATCGCTGTTTCCCGGCGATCTGAACACGATCTGCGTCCCATCACTCGCGGCATAAGTGTAGATGGCCGTGCCCGCATTGCGATCGCCGCTATACGTAAGGCCGCCCCAACCCGCCTTGGACTCGACGGAAAAGGGACTGGTTGACCCGGCCCGAAACGTCTGCGCGCGACCGCCGTAATAGATGCTGACCTGATAATCCTGTCCGGAGCCGTCGTAATAATTGCCTTGCTGAATATTGATACGCTTCTGGGTCAGCATGATGTCCCAGCTGTGGGAGAAGTTGGCGAAGGGATTGATATGCCCGTTAACCTGATATTCCAGGCTACGCGTCAGCGCCAACGTCCCGCCGCCATCCGCCGGCCCCGCGGAAAGATCAGTGCTCTTGTAGACATATTGGCCGGTTCGCATGTCGACGCCCCCCGGAGTGACCGCGTATTTCTCGGCGGGAACCGTTTTTAACGTTCCCGTGCCGTCTTGGGCCGACGCATTGGTCGTCATCAGGGCCGCAGTAAGAACCACGATGCATGCGACTAGGAATTTCATCTTTCCCCCGAAATTCAGCAAATCGTACCGACCCTTCCCCGACTGGGCTCAAGGCGTGGAGGTCGGGGTCGGCGTCGGCGTCGGACACACCGCGGGAGTGCTGGTCGCCACGTCATAACGCGTGCGATTGCCCGCCGCGTCAAAACATGTTCCCGTCTTGCGGCCATTGTTGGTTCCGCCCGCGATCGTCGAGCCCTGGAGCCGGCCCAAACCGTCATAGGAGTAGGTGGTCGTCTCCTGCGCCAAAGCGCTGCACGACATAATAGTCACGGCAGCGACCGATCCCCTCAGCCAAGATGCAATGCGGCTCATGGATGCTCCCTGTTCGAAGCTCGCAGAGAGCATAGTGGGCAAGTCCGGTGCAACCGGAGATGCATCCATTTTAGAGCAGGTTACTGGTTGACGCTCGCGAAATTGACCTCCGCAAAGTAGCCGAATCGCTCCCCAGGACGAGGAATGACGGGCCCGCGAGGGGGCGTGACGTTTGCACGAGCCGGTCCGCGCTGCGGCATTGCCTGGCCAACGCCAGGTTCAATCGTTCGATCTGGGGCCCGCCTGAAAAGTCACCCGCCCCCTCAAACCGCCTTCGCCAGCGCCTTCTTCAACCGCGCATGCGCCGACGCCTTGATCTGGCACACGCGTGCCGCTCCAACACCGAGCACATGCCCGATTTCCTCGAGGTTGAGTTCTTCGACATAATAAAGCTGCACCACCTGCGCCTCGCGCTCGGGCAACGCGGCGATCGCGCCAACCAGCGTCTCGCGCAGATCGGCTTCGGCGAGTTGCTCGAATGCGTCGGGCTCGTCGGACATGAACCAGGGGCCGTCGTCGGTATAGACTTCATCCAAGGAGTCGAACCGTACCGCTTCCGCGCTCGAATAATCGGCGCGCAGTTTCTCGACGCTGACGCCCAGTTTCTCGGCGACATCGGCCTCGGCGGGCGGCTTGCGGTCGACGGTCAAGGACGCGACCGTTTCCTGATATTGCTTGCGTCGGCGCATCGCGCCGCGAGTCAGGGTGGCCTGGCGGCGGAGCTGATCGATCATCGCGCCGCGCAGCCGCGTGGCGAGATATTGTTCGAACGTCACCTGGCCGCGATCCTCGAAGCCGTGGATCGCCTCGACCAACGCGACCAGGCCGATCTGGACCAGATCCTCGACCTCGCACACGCCTGAAATGCTGCCATGGACATGCCAGGCGATGCGGCGGACGAGCGGCGAATGCTTGCGCACCAAGGCGTCGATATCGGCGCCGGTGCGGCCATAGGTCAGCGGGCCGGGGATCGGTTGGGCGTTGGCGAACGCGCCCATCATCGGTTCCGCGCTCATGCCGCGAGCGCCTGGGGAGCGCCGATCACGGCGACGACTTCGACTGATTTCTCTTCAGGCACTTCGAAGAAACTCATCACTGGAGTGTCGGGGAGGCAGGTCTTGACCAGCTTGCGGATCGCGAGACGGATCGAGGGCTGGACGACGAGCGCGAAGGGTTTGGCTTCGGCGACAAGCGGTGCCGCCGCCTGGGTCAGCGCGTCGACGATGCGGCGGCCAAGATCGGGTTCGATCGTGTGGCGACGCGACGGGTCCGAGCGGACCGCCTGGCCGAGCAGCCCTTCGAGCTGCCCCTCCAGCGTCATCACGCGCAACGGCTCGTGGACGCCGCACAGTTTCTGGATGATCAGCCCGCCGAGATCGGGGCGGATCGCCTCGATAATCTCTTCGGCGTCGACCGTGCGCTGCGCGGCGACGGCGATGGCCGAGGCGATGCGGCGGAATTCCTTGAGGCTGATGCCTTCCGCCAGCAGGCCCTTGAGCACCTGGGTCAAGGTGGTCAGCGGCAGCGGCGCCGGGGTCAAAGCGGCGACCAGCTGCGGATTGCGCTCCTTCAGCCCCTCGAGCAGCTGCTGGACCTCGTCGGCGCCGAGCATGTCGGACGCGTTCTGGCCGAGCTGATGGTTGAGGTGCGTCGCGACCACGGTGCCGGCATCGACCACCAGATAGCCCTGGCCGGTCGCGGCATCGGCGTCGCCCGGCTGGATCCAGGTCGCGTCGAGCCCGAAGGTCGGGTCCTTGGCCTTCTTGCCGCGCAATTCGCCGACGCCCTGGCCGGTATCGAGCGCGAGCATCTCGTCGGCCGATGCCTGGTCCTCGGCGATGACGACGCCGCCGACGATGATGCGATAGGTGTAGGGCGCGAGGTTGATGTCGTCGCGGACGCGCACCTGCGGCACGACGAAGCCAAGGTCCTTGCTGAGCTGACGGCGGACACCGGTGATGCGACCCATCAGCGGCGCACCGCGACGCTCGTCGACCAGCGGCACCAGGCCATAGCCGATGTCGAGATGGATCTGCATGCCGTCGCTGACTTCGTCCCAGCCGATCTTCGACAGATCGGGAGCAGGCGCGGCGGGCGCGGGCGGCGGCGGGCGATGCGCGATCTGGCGCAGTTTCCACGCGGCGAATCCGGCGATCACGGCAGCCGAGAGCAGCACCAGATGCGGCATGCCGGGCAGCACGCCGAGCAGGCCGAGGATGCCCGCGACCGGGGTCCAGGTGCGCGCCGAGCCGAACTGGGTGCCGATCTGGCCGGCCAAATCCTGGCTCGAGGTGACGCGGGTGACGATCGCGGCGGCGGCGATCGAAAGCATGAGCGAGGGCAGCTGCGCGACCAGCGCGTCGCCGATCGCCAGCAGAATGTAGTTATGCGCCGCGTCGCTGATCGACATGCCGTGGCTGACCGGCCCCAGGATCAGGCCGCCGATGATGTTGGCGAACAAGATCAGCAGGCCGGCGACCGCGTCGCCCTTCACGAACTTGGACGAACCATCCATCGATCCGTAGAAATCGGCCTCGGTCGACACTTCGATGCGGCGCGCCTTGGCTTCGTCGGGCGTGATCAGGCCGGCATTGAGATCGGCGTCGATCGCCATCTGCTTGCCGGGCAAGGCGTCCAGGGTGAAGCGCGCCGACACTTCGGACACGCGCCCCGCGCCCTTGGTCACCACGATCAGGTTGATGATCACCAGGATCGAGAAGACGAAGATGCCGACGACATAGTCGCCACCGATCAGGAACGATCCGAACGCCTCGATGACATGGCCGGCCGCGCTCTCGCCCTCATGGCCATGGACCAAGACGACGCGGGTCGAGGCGACGTTGAGGCCGAGGCGGAACAGGGTCGCGAACAACAAAACGGTCGGGAAGGCGGAGAAATCGAGCGGCTTTTGCGCGTTCAACGCGACCATCAGCACCGCGAGGCTGATCGCGATGTTGGTGACGAAGAAGATGTCGAGCATGGCGGCCGGGATCGGCACCACCATCAAGACGACGAGCAGCAGGATGGCGCCCGGCAGGGCGGCGTTGCGGACGTTGCCGGCGAGGAGATTCTTCAGGACAGGCGGCACGCGTTACGCTCCCAGGCTCGCAAGCATCAGATAGGCCAGCCGCGCATTGTCAGGCGTCGGCCGGAGAAGGTTGACCGCGCTGGCGGAATTGGCGGGATCGGTCGGCGCGCCGGTCGAGGCCTGCGCGCCGTTGACGCGCATCAGCGCCGCCTTGGCCCAGGCCGCGGCGCTGCCGCTGGTATCCGCCGATCCGGTGATGACCTGCGCGTCGCCCAGCCCGGTGCCCAGCCCAGTGACCGAGGCGAGCGAGGCGAAATTCGCCTTGGCGGTCTCGAACGCGCTGATGCCATAGGCCTTGGCGAACGCGGTCGCGCCCGATCCGTCGAGCGCATCGGAGGCCAGGCTGGTCGCGCCGACCTTGGCCGCGCCCTTGTCGAGCTTGGCGGCGAAGCGCTGATAGATGTCGCTCAGGCTACGGGCGTTGCCGCCGGCGTCGTAGAAGATCGAGCGGTTGGCGCGGGCGGCGGCCGGGAACATCGCCGCGCCCGATGCGCCGGGATTGCTCTGCATCGTCTGGAGGAACGACTTGGCGCCGGCCAGGCCGAGGAAATGCGCCATATAGAGGTCGGTGCCGGTGGCGCCGCGGCCAAGCGAGCTTTCGAGCGACGCCTGATTGTCCGCGGCGAATTCGGCGGCCATCGTGGCGGAGACTTCGGGATTGTTGCGCAGGTTGAGGATCGCGCTCTTCATCTGCGGATCGCTCACCACCCAGCGGTTGCCCGAGCGGGTGATCGCGTTCGACGCCCAGCCCAGGCCGTTTTCGGCGCCGTGCTGCTTGACGATGCCGAGCCAGGATTGGTCGATGAATTGGTAAAGCCCGGTGGCCGACGAGGTGCCGGCGCGCGCGCCCGGGTTCAGCCCGCTCTCAAGCTGGGCCTGACCGAGCAGATAGTCGAAATCCATGCCGGTCGAGCGACTCGCATTCGCGATCGCCGTCCTGACGCGGTCGACATTTCCGGTAAGTGCTACGACGCCGCCCATGGGGTTTGGCTGAATGCTCCCTGTTACGGGGAACACTCAGCAAGCAGCGTGCCAGTTTAGGTTAAACTCCCCTCCCGCTCGCGGGAGGGGTTGGGGGAGGGCGTGTCGAAACAGCGCCGCCCCCCGAGAAACATGCCCTCCCCTAGCCCCTCCCGCAGGCGGGAGGGGAATTAGAAGACCATCAGATTTCGTTGAATAAAATTACGCGTACGCCGCGAGATGCCCGTTGGCGCGGTAGCCACCGGCAGCGTCACCGGCAAGAATTTGCAGGCGGCGACGGACATTTGCCGCCAACAGGTTGCAATAGATCCGCGCGGTCTCGTTCAGCCGCTGTGCTTCCTCGGCGAGTTCGCGCACACCGGGTTCCAGCATACCGCCGTCGATCGCCGCCAAGTCGTTGAGCGCGGCCAGCTTGGCATTGGTCGCCTTGTCCAACGCGTCGACGTCGTTCGACTTCATCGCCGCAATCTCGGCGTGAAGCAGGTCGATTACCTTGATCAGGCCATCACGCCGCGTCATCGATCCATTCCCCCCTTAACGACAACATCCGGTCCGCGACCTTCTGCGGGTCGGGCTGGAAGCTGCCATCGGCGATCGCCCGGCGGAACCGGTCGACGCGGTCCGCATCCACCGGTGGCTTGGCGGCGAGTTCCTGCGCCAGCTGACCGACCGGGTGCGACGCCTGCATCTGCTGCTCGGGCGTGGCGATGGCCGACGCGATTTTCGCGGCGGCCGCCGCTCCGAGCACCGGAGCGATACGGGCATTGGGCGTTGAGCCCTTCGGTCCGATCGAGTCCACCATTGTCCACCCTGAAGCGTATCTGGATCATCGAACGTCCGCCTGCCCAAATTCTTTAGAAAAAATTATTCCGCGCCGGGAATCATCGCTTTGCCCGGCTCGACCGCAATCGCCTGGATCGGCGGCTTGCCGTCCTGGACGCGGATCAGCACGCGCGCGCCGGCCGCCGCGTCGGTCGTGGCGATACCGTCGCGCGTCACCGAAAAGCCGCCATCGCCCGCGACCACCGTCACCGGATCGCCGCGCTTGATGACGATCGCCGCCTTGGCCGCGACGACGGGCGCCGCCGCTGTCGGCGTCGCGGCAGGCACGGGCCGTGCCGGCATCATCACGGGCACGAAGATGCGCCATTGCGGATCGGTGCAAGTCACCACGACCGAATCATGGCTGTCGGTGCGCCAATTGAGCGAGACCATCGGACAGGTCGCAAGTTTCAGCCGCGTGTCGACCGCGGTGCGTGCACCGCCGGACTCCCCGATCGCATGGCCGGTGAAGCCCGCGACCGCTTTGTCGATCAGCGTGGTGCTCTGGAAAGTCTGCGCGGCGGCGGGGCTCGCTGCGAGCATCAGTGCGATGAAGAATGGAGTGCGAGTCATGGGTTGTTCCTGACGGGATCGCCGGTGAAGCTCATCGTCACCAGCGCGATGCGGCGGCCGGTTCCCGGCGTCGCGATCATGATACGGTCGGCGGCAACGCCGTGCGCGATCAGCCAGCTGGCGGTGGCGCGGGCACGGTCGCTGGCCAGGATCTGGGCGCTGCCGGTCGTCGGGTCGCTATCGGCCTTCGTCCCCTCCGCACTGCCGGCGATCCGCAAGGTGACGCGCGGATCGCGCAGGCTTTCCATCGCGAAGTCGAGCAGGCCATCGGTGATGACGATCCTGGCTGAACCGGGCGCGAACCCCGCGGCGGCGGAAGCGAGCGGGATCGGGTCGGTGGGGGTGGACATCGCAGCGGTCGTCGCCGGCTTGCCGCCGAACCCCTCGCGCAATCCCCTGGCCAGTGCCTGGCGATCGGTCGCCTGGACGAGCACGAAGAAGCCGACCAGCAACAAGGCGAGATCGGCCAAGGTCCATAGCCAGAGCGGCCGCGCGGGCGGCGGATCGAGCAGATCGGTCTCGCTCATAGCACCGCCGGCGAGAAGCTGGTGGGCGCCTTGACGCGCCCCTTTTCGGCCAGCGCGGCGAGCGGTGCGACGAGCCGTGTACGCTCTTCGGCTTCGGCGCGCGCACGGCGGCGCAGGCGCACCGCGACCGGCATCGCGATCAGATTGGCGACCAGCGCTCCATAGAGCGTCGCGAGCAAGGCGACCGCCATTCCCGCGCCGATCGCGGCCGGGTCGGTCATCGCCCAGAACATCTTCACCAGGCCGACCAGTGTGCCGACCATGCCCATGGCCGGCGCGACCTCGGCAGCGCCTGCCCACATGTCGGCGGCGGCGGCATGGCGCAGGATGCGCGCGCGGCGGCGTTCGTCGAGCTGGCGCATGATCTCGTCGGGCGTCGCGCCGTCAACGATCCCGGCAACCGCCGCGGCAACGTCGTGGTCGGCAATCACCGAGCGATCGAGCGCGTGCATGCCGTGACGGCGCGCGATCCGGCCGAGCGCGGCGATCTGGTCGACCAAAGGCGTCGCGTCGAATGGTTTCCGCGCCAGCACACCGAGTGCGGCAACACCGCGCCCGACATCGCCGAGCGAGGTCCGCAACAAGGTCGCGACCACAGTGCCGCCGGCGACAATGCCGATTGCGGCAGGGTCGAGGAAAGCGCCGAGCGTGATGGGATCCGTCGTCATATGCGCGATGTACTGCAAGCATGGTGCCAGTTTGACCCGTCAGACTCCCCTCCCTGCAAGGGAGGGGTCGGGGGTGGGTGCGAGCGCAGCGAGCTTCTGCCCGTGCGGTAGGAGGAAATTCCCTCCGCTCAAGCCGTCTCGCGCCCGACCCACCCCTAACCCCTCCCTGGCCAGGGAGGGGAATGGGAAGCGGCAAACCGGCAATCCACCTTGCCGTTCCCGGCAAGCTTTTGCCGTTTTGGCCGCTCTCCCTCGGCAAAACCGGCCCAACCGCCTCCCGGACGGCAATTGGCACGCCCCTTGCTGACCTATCGCGCAGGATTTCACGCGAGGTGACGGCAATGGCCGACAACACTCTGTTCGGGATACATGGGGCGGCGCTCGAAGTGCGCGGTCAGCGCATGGGCGTGCTTGCCTCCAATATCGCGAACGCCTCGACCCCCGGGTTCAAGGCGCGCGACATCGACTTTCAGCAGGCACTGTCCTCGGCGACCGGCTCGGGCAGGCTGACCGACACCGGGCTCGCGGGCGCGACGAAATATCGCGTGCCGCTGCAGCCCAGCCTCGACGGCAATACGGTCGACCTGTCGACCGAGCAGACCGCCTTTGCCGAGAACGCCGTCCAGTATCAGACGACCTTGTCTTTCCTGAACGGGCGGATCGGCCAGATCACCCGCGCGCTGAGGGGCGAATAATCATGGGCAACGGACCGCTCACGATCTTCCAGGTCTCGGGCCGCGCGATGAGCGCGCAGCTCGTGCGTATGAATACAACAGCCTCCAACCTGGCCAATGCCGGGTCGGTCGCGAGTTCGGCCGACACTGCTTATCGCACGATCAAGCCGGTGTTCCGCACCAGCTTCGACAAGGCATCGGGCATGTCGACGGTCGACGTCGAAAGCGTCGTCACTGCCGGCGAGACCCCGACGAAACGCTACGACCCCGCCAATCCGATGGCCGACAAGGACGGCAATGTCTGGGAATCGGCGGTCGATGAGACCCGCGAACTGGTCGACATGATGGAGACCAGCCGCAGCTACCAGAACAATGTCGAAGTCATGCAGACCGCCAAGTCGCTGATCCTCGATACCCTCAAGCTTGGGAAATAAGAGATGACCTCGACCTTCGATACCACGCTCGCCAATATCGGCATCGGACGGACCGGCGCATCGACGCCGACGGTCGCGCCGGCCGGATCCGGGCAAACGCTCGGTCAGGCCGATTTCCTGAAGCTGATGACCGCGCAGATGCAGAACCAGGACCCGTTCAACCCGGTCGATAATACCCAGATGGTTGCGCAGATGGCGCAATTCTCGTCGCTGTCAGGCATCTCGCAGATGAACACGACGCTGCAGTCGATCGCCGACAAGCTGACCGGCACCTCGGCCAACGACGCGCTTGCCTATGTCGGCAAGACCGTGCTGACCCAAGGCGATACCGCGTTCGGCCGCACTACCGGCGGCATTGCCGGTGCGGTCGATGTCGACAGCGCCGCGAGCGACCTCAAGGTCACGATCCAGGACCAGGATGGCAACACGCTCAAGACCCTCGACCTCGGCGCGCAGACCAAAGGCACGGTCAATTTCGACTGGGACGGCAAGACCGAGGCCGGCACCGACGCCGGCGCGGGCCCGTTCAAGGTCGTCAGCAACGCCAATGCCAATGGCGCCACGGTCGCCACCCACACTTTGGTCTGGGCACCGGTCACCTCGGTCTCGATGCCCAGCTCGGGCAGCCCCGTCCTCAACGTCGCCGGGATCGGCAACGTCGACCTCTCCGCCGTTCGCCAGATCGGCTGATCCAAATAAACTCCCAAGGAGCCTGAACCATGTCCTTTTACACGTCGCTTTCCGGCCTCACCGCCGCCCAGACCCAGATGTCGACGATCTCGCACAACCTCGCCAACGTCGACACCAACGGCTTCAAGAAGAGCGTCACCGAATTCGCCGACGTCATCGCCTCGAGCGTCAACCTGTCGCCGACGATGATGGTCGGCGCCGGCACGATGGTGAAGGGCAACGTCCAGCAATTCAGCCAGGGCAATTTCATCCAGTCGGCATCCGCGCTCGATCTCGCCATTTCGGGTGACGGCTTCTTCGCGATCAAGCCGCAGCTCAACGGGTCGAACGTCAATTACACTCGCAACGGCGGCTTCAAGGTCGACCCCGACCATTATGTCACCGACGCCCAGGGCGATTATCTCCAGGTCTATCCGGTCGACGGATCGGGCGCGGTCGTCGCGAGCGGGCTCGACCAGGCCATCAGCCTGCAGCTGCCGGCCACCAGCGGCACGCCCAGCCCGACCCAGAATGTCGGCATGACGGTCAATATGCCGTCGAGCGCCGCGGTGCCGACCACCGCGACTTTCGATCGCTTCGATCCGTCGAGCTACAATCAATCGGCGCAGACCACCGTCTATGACTCGGCGGGCAATCCGCAGACCATGACCACCTATTTCAAGCGCGAGACGACCGGTGCGCCATCGACCTGGTCGGCCTATAGCTTCATCGGCGACAAGCCGCTGACCGCGGGCGGGTCGGACCATATCACCATGTCGTTCGATGCGACCGGTGCGATGACCGCGCCGACCGGCGCTACGACGTTCGATCCGGTCACCCCGACGGGCGCCACTGCGGCGCAGTCGATCAACTTCACCCTGGGCGCTGCGAGCGCACAGTCGCCGACGGCGTTCAACATCACCTCGCGCAGCGCCGACGGCGCCGCGATCGGCCAGCTCCAGGGCGTCACGGTCGACGGCGACGGCATGGTCAAGGCCAGCTTCTCGAACGGCGACGTCAAGTCGCTGGGCAAGGTCGTCTTGGCGAACTTCACCAACCCGGCCGGCCTTCGTCAGCTGGGCGACTCGACCTGGGCGGCGACCGGTGTGTCGGGCGCGCCGGTGGTCGGTTCGCCGGGCAGCGACGGCTTCGGCAATCTGATGTCGTCGACGATCGAACGGTCGAACGTCGACATCACCGAGGAACTGGTCAGCCTGATCGCGGCGCAGCGCAACTTCCAGGCGAATGCCAAGGCGCTCGATACGGCCAGCCAGATTTCCGAGACGATCTTCAACATCCGCAGCTGATGATCGAGGCATTGGGGGCTAAAGCATGGACAAGCTGATCTATACCGCGGCGTCGGGGCTGAAGAGCCACATGGCGGCGCAGGCGGCGATCGCCAACAATATGGCGAATGCGTCGACGATCGGCTTCCGGGCCGAGAAGGTCAATTTCAACAGCCTGCTGCTCAAGGGCGCGGGCTTCGACAGCCGCCAGCCGGCGTCGGAGAACATAACCGATTTCGACCGCAGCGCCGGCGCCGTCACCACCACCGGGCGCAACCTCGATATTGCCATTCCGGGTGACCAGTGGATGGCGGTTCAGGCGAATGATGGTAGTGAGGGCTATACGCGCCGCGGCGATCTAAGCATCTCTGCGACGGGCGTTTTGGAAACCGGCGACGGTTTCCCGGTGATGGGGTCGGGGGGCCCCATCACCGTGCCGCCCGCGACTTCGGTCTCGATCGCGCAGGATGGGACGATCTCGATCATCCCGGTCGGCGGCGACGCCAAGAACCCGCAGGTTATCGACCGCATCAAATTCGCCAGCGCGCAAGGATCGCAGACCAGCAAGGGTCTCGACAATCTGATCCACGTGCAGGGCGGCGGTATCCTGCCGACCGACGAGAATGCCAAGTGCATCTCGGGCGCACTCGAACAATCGAACGTCAACATGACGCAGTCGCTGGTCGACATGATCGAGAACCAGCGCAGCTACGAAGTACAGGCCAATTTGATGAAATCGGCCAAGGACATGGACGAAAGCGCCGCATCCGTGATGCGGATGCCGAGCTAAGGAGTAGAATGAGATGAGCAGCGCAGCGATGCACATCGCCCGCACCGGCCTGGACGCCCAGGACATGCGGATGCGGGTGATCTCGAACAACCTGGCCAACGTCAATACGACGGGGTTCAAGAAGGACCGCGCGTCGTTCGCGACGCTGTCCTATCAGACGGTGACCGCCGCCGGCGCGCAATCGTCGAGCGACAGCAAATACGCCACCGGGCTCAACCTCGGCACCGGCGTGCGCATCCAGGGCACGTCGCGGATGGAAACCCAGGGAACGATGCAGCAGACCGGCAACGCGCTCGATCTGGCGCTCGACGGCGACGGCTATTTCCAGGTGCAGCTGCCCGGCGGCCAGCTCGGCTATACCCGCTCGGGCAATTTCTCGCGATCGCCCGAAGGCCTCTTGGTCACCAACGAAGGCTATCAGGTGATGCCCGGCATCACCGTGCCCGAGGGTGCGACCCAGATCACCGTCGGCACCGACGGCACCGTGTCGGCGACGATCGCCGGCCAGACCGAACCTGCCCAGCTCGGCCAGCTTCAGGTCGCGAACTTCCCCAATGCCGCCGGGCTGCAGTCAAAGGGCGACAATTACATGCTCGAGACCGCGTCGTCGGGCGCCGCCAATCTCGGCGTGCCGGGCGAAGATGGTCGCGGCACCGTCCGCCAGGGCATGCTCGAGGCGTCGAACGTCAATGTCGTCGAGGAACTGGTCGACATGATCGAATGCCAGCGCGCCTACGAGGTCAATTCCAAGATGATCTCGGCCACCGACGACATGCTCAAATACGTCAATCAGAACCTCTGATGCGCATCGTCACCACCATCGCCCTCGGCACCGCCGCGATCGGGCTCGCTCTGTCGGCCGGCGCGCCCGCCGAGGCGCGCCTGTTCGGCAAGAAGAAGCCGGCCGAGGATTATTCCGCCGCCCCGCCAGTGGCACCGCCGTCGGCGCCCGCCAACGGATCGATCTTCCAGCCGCAGAACGGCTATGCCGCGCTGTATGAAGGCTCGGTGGCGAGGAAGGTCGGCGATCCGCTGACCATCGTCCTGGTCGAGAACACCCAGGCGTCGAAATCCTCGTCCTCCAAGCTCGATTCGGGCGGCGGGTTCAGCCTGACCCCGCCGAGCACTGGCGCGCTGTCGTTGTTCAAGCCCAGCGACGCATCGGTCAGCGGCGCGCGCAACTTCAACGGCAAGGGCACCGCCGACCAGTCGAACTCGCTGTCGGGCGAAGTCTCGGTCACGGTCGTCGCGGTCTATCCCAACAACACCATGCTGGTGCAGGGGCAGAAGCGCGTCACGCTCAACCGCGGCGACGAGTTTGTCCAGATCAAGGGCCTCGTCCGCTTCGCGGATATCAGCGCCGACAATCGTGTGCTGTCGACCCGCGTCGCCGATGCCCGCATCGCCTATACCGGCAAGGGCGACGTCGCTCGCGCCGGCCGCCAGGGCTGGCTCGGCCGCTTCTTCTCGGTGATCAGCCCGTTTTGATGGTTAGCGTCCTCTTAACCATCTCCATGCGACATGCCGACCTAATCGAATGATTGGATAAACTCCCATGCTGCGTGCCCTGCTCGTCTTCCTGACTCTGATGACCGGTTTCGCCGCGACCCCGGCCGCCGCCGATCGCGTCAAGGACCTGGGCGGATTCCAGGGCATCCGCAGCAACCAGCTGACCGGTTACGGCATCGTCGTCGGTCTGGCCGGCACGGGCGACGACAATCTCGAATATACCATGCAATCGATGAAGGCGGTCGCGTCGCGCTTCGGCCTGCAGCTGCCCGCCGGCGTCAATCCCGGCCTCAAGAACGCCGCGGTAGTGATGATCACCGCCGAATTGCCGGCCTTCGCCAAGCCCGGTCAACGGATCGACATCACCGTCGCGTCAATGGGCAAGGCCAAGTCGCTGCGCGGCGGCGCCTTGATCATGACCCCGCTGATGGGTGCCGACGGCCAGATCTATGCGATGGCGCAGGGCAACCTCGCGGTCGGTGGCCTGGGCATTGAGGGCAAGGACGGATCGTCGGTCGTCGTCAACGTCCCCTCGACCGGCCGTATCCCCGAAGGCGCCACGGTCGAACGCACGGTCGATACCGGGTTCGAAACCGCGCCGACGCTCGTCTTCAACCTCGCCCGCGCCGATTTCACGACCGCGCAGAATGTCGCCACCGCGATCAACGCGCGGTTCGGCGGCGGCGTCGCCGACGCGGTCGACGGCGTGTCGATCAAGGTCAACGCCCCTGCCGGCGCCGATGTCCGCGCGACGATGATGAGCGAGATCGAGAACCTGACTGTCACCTCGGCCGACCCACCCGCGCGCGTGATCGTCAATGCCCGGACCGGTACGGTCGTGATCAATTCAACCGTCCGCGTCGGCGCCGCCGCGATCACGCATGGCAAGCTGACCGTCCGCATCGACGAGAAGCAGACCGTGGTCCAGCCCGCCCCGTTCAGCCAGGGCCAGACCGCCAACGAACAGAAATCCGGCGTCAGTGTCGAGGAAGAGAAGCGTCCGATGTTCCTGATGAACCCGGGACCCAAGCTGGCCGATATCGTCAAGGCGGTGAACGCGATCGGCGCCACGCCGTCGGACCTCGTAGCGATCCTCGAGGCGCTCAAGGAAGCGGGTGCGCTCAAAGCGGACCTGATCATCCTGTGACCGATATTCCTTCACCGACCCAGCCCTTGGCCCAGCCGACGGCGGGCATCTCGACCGACACCAGCCGGCTGACGTCGCGTGCCAATCTTAAAAAGGCCGGCCAGCAGTTCGAATCGGTGTTCATCGGGATGATGCTGAAGTCGATGCGCCAGGCCAATCTGGGCGACGGATTGTTCGACTCCAAGAATTCGGAGACCTTTCGCGACATGCAGGACAAGCAAGTCGCGGAGAGCATGGCCGCGCATCAGCCGATCGGCATCGGCAAGGCGATGACCGAGTTCCTCGCGAAATCGCAAAAGGCGCTGCAGGATGCAGCGGCCGCCTCAGCCACATCGGCGGCGTCCCCCGCACCGGCCACGCCTGACGCAGGAACCACGTCATGAGCGACATGCTGTCGATCGGCGCGAGCGGGCTCAAGGCCTATCAGGTCGCGCTCAACACCGTGTCGGAGAATATCTCCAACGCCGGCACGGTTGGCTATTCGCGCCGCACCGCGTCGACCTCCGAGGTGGCCGCGGTCGGCAAGAACACGTCGCTCAACGGCATGGGCTCGCTGGTTACCGGGATCGTCCGCGCCGGCGATTTCTACGCCGCGGCCCAGGTTCGCACCGCGGGTTCCGACCTGGCGCGGACCGAGACCAGCGTCACCTGGCTCGACCGCATCGAATCGAGCCTCGACGGCAATCAGCTGAGCACCCGACTGTCGGACTTCTTCACCGCCTCGACCACGCTCGCCGCCGATCCGACATCGCTGGGCGCGCGCGCCTCGATGCTCGAAGCCGCGTCCGGCGTCGCCAGCGCGTTTTCGAGTACCGGCAAGGCGCTCGATCAGGTTGCCCAGGATCTCGACGGCACCGCGCGCTCGTCGGTCGAATCGCTCAATTCCGCAACTGCCACGCTCGCCCGGATCAATGACGGCCTCAGTCGCGCCGCCGCCGGCACTGCGGGCGCCGCGGCGTTGCTCGACCAGCGCGACCAGGTGCTCGAACAGATGAGCGCGCTGACCGACATCTCGGTCGACTTCGATGCGATCGGCCGCGCCACCGTGCATGGCGGCGGCAGCGCCGGCCCCGTCCTGGTCTCCGGCGCGCAGGCCGCGACGGTCATCTACACCTCCAATTCGGCCGGCGCGGTGTCGTTCAATGTGCTCAACGGCGCCGCGCAACAGAGTCTCGCCCCGAGCGGCGGCGCGCTGGCGGGCGTGGTCGATTCGATGCAGCGGGTGGTCGACGCCAAGAGCCAACTTCAGGCCGTGGCCCAGGATTTTGCCACTGGGGTCAACACGGTCCAGGCCGGCGGGCGCGACCTCGACGGCAATCCCGGCCAGCCGCTGTTCGCGCTCGGCACTGGCGGTACCGCCGACATGATGGTCACCCTCGACGACCCGCGCGGCATCGCCGCGGCAGCGGTCGGCGGCGGGACTCGCGACAACACCAACCTCACGGCACTCGCCGCGCTGCGCACGTCTGCCGGTTACGAGAATCGCATCGTCGACATGACGACCGCCAATGCCGCGACCCTGTCGCAGCGCAAGGCGGTGGCCGCGGCGCAGAACACGATCCACAGCAACGCCGTCGCGGCGCGCGATAGCGCTTCCGGCGTCAATCTCGACAGCGAGGCGGTCGACCTGATGCGCTTCCAGCAGGCCTATGCGGCGACCAGCCGCGTCATCCAGGTCGCGCGCGAAACGATGCAGACGATCCTCGATATCAGGTAGCCCCGATGCAGATCTCGACCAACCAATTCTACGCGTTCAACCAACAGAATATGCAGTCGCTGACCACGACCGCGGATCAATTGCAGACGCAGATTGCGACGACCAAGCGGATCAACGCGCCATCCGACGACGCGGTGTCCTGGCGGCGGCTGCAGAGCCTCGCGCGCGATGGCGCCGACGACCTCGCTTATGGCGGCAATTTGACGCTCGCCGGCACGACCTTGAGCCAGGCCGACAGCACGCTGAGCTCGATCACCGACGCGCTCCAGCAAGCCAAGGAGCTCGCGGTCAAGGCGAACAGTGGTACGCTGTCGCCAAGCGATCGCGTGGCGATCGCCGACCAGCTCGACGCCATCGTCACCAATCTGGTCAGCTATGCCAACGTCAAGGATTCGCGCGGCGCCGCGGTGTTCGCCAATGGCGACGCCGATGCCGTGACCAGGAATGCCGATGGCACGTTCAGCTTCGCGGCCACCGGCCCGACATCGATCCCGGTCGGCGCCAACGAGTCGATCCAGCCCGGCGATTCGGCCGCGCGCGTGTTCGTCGATTCGAGCGGCGGCAACATTCTCTCCACCATTTCCTCGCTCTCGGCCGCACTCAGGGGCTCCGGTAACGTCTCGACCATCGCCGGCGCGACCGGCGACGCGCTGCAGGCAGCCAACGACCAGGCGGCGAGCGTCCAGGCCGGGCTCGGCGCTCGCGCAGCGCGAGTCGATCTGGAAACCTCGCGACTCAAGGATATCGCCACCAATCGCGAAGCGGCCCGATCGGCGCTCGAGGACACCGACGTCACCGCGACGATCACCAATTTGCAGAAGACGATGACGGTCTTGCAGGCGACCCAGGCGAGCTTCACCAAGCTCGCCAGCATGTCGCTGTTCGACTTCCTGAAATAAGTCCGGCGGCGCCACCCTCCGCAGCCGCTCCAGCGATGCTGCGGAGGGTGGCGCCGCACCCGGTTCAGCTCCGCTGAATCGACAAACCGCAACGTCCTTAACCGGTTGGCTACGAAAAGCCGGTTAACCATCGATCGAACCGGTCGTTATCCGGTTAGGCCGTGATTGCAGGGGGTAAGTAGAGCTAAGATGTTTCCGGCAATCGGCCTCGTTGTCCTACTGGCGATGGTCTTCGGCGGGTTCGTCTTCACCGGCGGCGCGCTGGGGCCCGTGCTCGAGGCCATTCCCCACGAAATGCTCATCATCGGCGGCGCCGGGGCCGGCGCGCTGATCATCGGCAACTCGCCCAAGGAGCTGAAAGGCCTGGGCAGCGGCATCATGAAAGTGATGAAGGGGCCGAAATACAAGAAACAGGATTATCTCGACGTCATCTTCCTCGTCTCAAAGCTGATGAAGATGCTGCGGATGGACGGGCCGATCGCGCTCGAACCGCATGTCGAGGACCCCAAATCGTCGGCGATCTTCGCCGAATATCCCCGCCTGCTCGCCGACCACACCTTGGTCAATCTGATCGCGGACACGTTGCGCCTCGTCGTCGTTTCGTCGGGCACGCTTGACGTCCACGCGGTCGAGGAAGTGATGGATAACGCGATCAAGACCCACCACCACGAAGTCGAGGGGCCGCAGGGGACGCTGCAGAACCTGGCCGACGCGCTGCCCGCTTTGGGTATCGTCGCGGCGGTGCTCGGCGTCGTGAAGACGATGGGCTCGATCGACAAGCCGCCCGCGATCCTGGGCGCGATGATCGGCTCGGCGCTGGTCGGTACCTTCCTGGGCGTGTTGCTTGCCTATGGCATGGTCGGCCCGTTGGCGACGCGCCTCAAGCAGATCATCGAAGCCGACGCCGCGATCTATCACGTCGTCAAGCAGATCATCATCGCCTCGCTGCACGGTCACCCGCAGCCGCTGGTGATCGAGGCCGCGCGCTCGGGCATCGCGCATTCCAACCAGCCGGCCTTCGCCGAGGTCTTCGATGGCCTCCGCGGGCGTTGAGTTATGACTGACGGTGCCGGCCCGCTCCCCCACCCGACCGCCGACGATCGTACCCTGATTGGGCGGTCGTCGGGGTCCCCGCAAAGTAATACTTTGCGGGGCGCCCCGTGTGGGGAAGCGGGCTGGCGCCGCCACCGCGCCGGAGGCGCAGAATAATGGCCGCGCGCGCTCCTCACGGTAGCAACCAGCCACCCAAGATCATCGTCAAGAAGATCTATATCGAGGCCCATGGCGCGCATCATGGCGGCGCCTGGAAGGTCGCCTATGCCGACTTCGTGACCGCGATGATGGCGTTCTTCCTATTGCTGTGGATCCTCGGCGCGACGACCGAGAAGCAGCGCAGGGGCATCGCCGACTATTTCTCCCCGACCCTGGTCAACATGAAGGAGAATAGCGCGGGGTCGAACGGCATGTTCGGCGGATCGTCGATCACCGACAAGGACAATTACCCGCACAAGGCCTCGCAGACCGGCACCAAGTCGCTGACCATTCCCGTCGGCGCGACCGGCGGATCCAATATCGGCTCGGGCGAAAAGGGCTCGCTCAAGGCACGGCTGACCGCCGAGGATCAAAAGAATTTCCAGGACATGAAACGCAAGCTCGAACAGGCGATGAAGTCGCCTGCTTTCGCCAAGCTGGCGAGCCATGTGAAATTCGTCCAGACCCGCGACGGCTTGCGCATCGACCTGGTCGACGACGCCGATTATTCGATGTTCTCGCTCGGCACGACCCAGCTCGTGCCGGAAGCAAGCAACCTGATCGGGATGATCGCGGGATCCGTCAAGGCGATGGAAAATCCGATCATGATCCGCGGCCACACCGACAATCTGGCCTATGGCAACCCGCTGGCGATGAACAACTGGATGCTGTCGACCGGCCGCGCCGAAGCGACGCGCCGCCGGCTCGCGACGGGTGGCCTGGACGAGGATCGCTTCAATCGCATCGAGGGCGTCGCCGACCGCGAGCCGATGATCGAGAACAACCCCGCCGACCCGCGCAACCGCCGCGTGTCGATCACCTTGCTCTATCGCGCCGGGTCGTTCGACGACGGCGGCCGCACTAGCATTCCGACAGGGCCGGGAGCGCTCAGCAAATAGCCGCTCCGGGGCAGGACACGGCAAGAGTGCGAAGTGCGACGGCCCCGATTGCCAGGGGCGGCGGTTGCGATATGCATCGTTGTTCCCCGGAGAATGACGATGCTGCTTAGCGCTGTGGCCCTGCTTCTCGCCGAAACCTCCAGACCCTATTCGCCACAACGCGCCCATGGACGATATACGAGCCAGAATTATGCGCTCGCTTTCCCATCGCTGCGCGAAACCTGGACATGCCCAATTCCGGCCGACTGGACAGGAACGGACCATGGGACGATCCTTTTCCTCACTCCGCCTCGCCGGTGTTACGGCATCGGTTTCCCGTCGATCGCACGTGGTTTCGAACCTGGCGCGACGCCGCGTATCGAGGTCTATTACGACAGGACATTCATCGACGACGGTATTCGCCCGCTAACCGCAAGATCGTGCCGCCAGGTCGCGACCATGCGCCTGTTCGGCAGCGAGCGCCCGGTCTGCGCCATGAAGGCAAAGGCTGGGCTGAAGATCGTCAGAATCGCCTCGCTCTACCGTCAAAAAGAATATGAGGTAGAGCTGACGCTCGTGACCACCCCGGCCCGGTACCGACGTGATTTCGCTAGGTTGCGGCGTCTCGCGTCCGTCATTGGGACCTGCGACCAGAATCGCGACAAGGGTCCCGGTGCGTGTACCGGCATCTACTGAGGCACGGCCGCATGGCAGTGCGCAATCCGGTCGTGCACATGACGAATGCGACGGCCATTGCCGAGCGCACCGGCGCACCTTAGCCTTGTCCCATGCTGTCCTTCCTCCTGTTCGCCGCGGCGAGCGCTGCGCAACCCGTCGCTTCGGTTCGTGTCACGTTCGACCGCAAGGGCGAGACCTCCGCGCGCGCCGAGGGGTTCGCCGATCCCGCGGTCAATCGCGGCGTAACGCCGGACGACCCGGTGCGGATCGCCTCGATCTCCAAGCTGGTGACGGCAATCGGGGTGATGCGATTGGTCGAGCAGGGCAAGCTCGATCTCGACTCGGACGTATCCAAGTGGCTCGGTTACACCTTTCGCAATCCGGCTTTCCCGGACACACCGATCACACTCCGCTTGCTGCTGTCGCATCGCTCGAGCCTGACCGACACGATCGACTATGTCCTGCCGCTCGACGGCGACATGCGCGCGACCTTGGCCAATCCCAAGGCCTGGGATGCCGAGCACGCCCCGGGCACCTTCTTCCGCTACACCAATTTCAACTTCCCCGTGGTCGGCGCGGTGATGGAGCGTGCGACCGGCGAGCGGTTCGACCGCCTGATGGACCGGCTGGTGATCAAGCCGCTGCGGCTCAGGGCCTGCTATCAATGGGATACGTGCGACGATGCGACGATAGCGCATGGCGTGGTGCTGTTCCGCGGCGGCCAGGTGACGCGCGACGACAATCACGGCAAGCGCCCCGTCTGCCCAGTCACACCGGCGACCGACGGCAGCTGCGACCTCTCGCGCTGGAAGGCGGGCGCCAATGGCGCGATGTTCGCGCCGCAATCGGGGCTGCACATCTCGGCGCGTGGGCTCGAACGGATCGGGCGGATGCTGCTCGGTAACGGCAAGGTCGACGGTGTGCGGCTGCTCTCGGCCGCCTCGGTCAAGCTGATGGAGACGCCGGCCTGGACCTATGACGGCAAGAACGGCGACATCGGCGACGGCTGGGTGTGCAGTTATGGCCTCGGCATGTTCGTAATTCCGACGCCGCAAGCGGGGTGCCGCGACGATCCGTTCGGCGACGGCAAGCGGCGGTTCGGGCATCTTGGCGACGCTTATGGTCTCAAATCCGGATTGTGGGTCGATCCCGCCAGCGGCACCGGCGTGGCCTATTTCGCGACTGACGTGCCGGCCGACAAGGGTATGCACTCGAGCTATACCATCACCGAGGAATCGCTAGCCCATCCTTGACGCCGACTGCCGCGACCGAAAGGATCGCGGCCATGAAATTGCGCACCGCTCTCGCCGCCTCGCTGCTCGCCGGTTGTTCGATCGGCGCCGCCTCTTCCCCCACCGCGGATGCCGACCTGATCCTGCGTGGCGGGACCGTCTATACCGGTGACGACGCGCCGTTCACGGGCGATGTCGCGATCAAGGACGACAAGATCGTCGCGGTCGGGCCCGACCTGAAGATCGCCGCCGCGCGGACGATCGACGCGACCGGCATGATCGTCGCCCCGGGCTTCATCGATCCGCACACCCATGCCGGCCCCTGGCTCGCCTCGGCCGACGCGAAGACGCGGCTGATCCCCGCCTTCCTGCTCCAGGGCGTGACCACCGCGTTCATCGGCAATGACGGCGGCGGCGGCACGAATGTCGCGGCGACGCTGGCGACGCCCAAGACCAAGCCGGTCGGGCCCAACTTCGTCACCTATGTCGGCTTCGGCGCGATCCGCAGCCAAGTGATCGGCGGTGCCAATCGCGCGCCGACGCCAGCCGAGCTCGACAAGGAAAAGGCGCTGGTCGCCAAGGGCATGTGCGAAGGCGCGATCGGCTTTTCGACCGGGCTGTTCTACGCGCCGCAGAGTTTCTCCAAGACCGACGAAGTGATCGCGCTGTCGCAGGAAGCGGCCAAGCGCGGCGGCTATTACGACAGCCATATCCGCGACGAATCGAGCTACACCGTCGGCCTCGCCGCCGCGATCGACGAAGCGATCGAGATCGGCAAGGCGACGGGGATGCCTATCCATATCAGCCACATCAAGGCGCTGGGCGTCGATGTCCAGGGCATGGCGCCGGCGATCATCGCCAAGATCGACGCCGCGCGCGCGGCCGGGGTCAACATCACCGCCAGCCAATATCCCTGGTCCGCCTCAGGCACGAGCCTGGTCGCCTCGTTGATCCCGCTCTGGGCGCAGGACGGTGGCGATACCGCGCTGATCAAGCGGTTCGATGATCCCGCGCTCAAGCAGAAGCTGCGGGAAGGCATCGCCGAAAATATGCGCAAGCGTGGCGGGCCGCATTCGCTGCTGATCACGGAGGGGCAATGGCGCGGCAAACGCCTCGACGAGATTGCCGCGGTAATGAAGACCGATCCGATCTCGGCCGCGATCGCGGCGATCCGGGTGCACGATGCCGGGGTCGTCTCGTTCAACCAGAGCGAAGCCGACATCGCCGCGTTCATGAAGCAGCCCTGGGTGATGACCGACAGCGACGCGTCGAGCGGCCACCCCCGCGTCTGGGGGACGTTCGCGCGCAAATATGCCAAATATGTCGTCGCGGATAAGGTGATCAGCCTGCGCGATTTCATCGAGCGCAGTTCGTCGGTCACCGCCAAATGGTTCGGACTGACCGGACGCGGCGAGCTCAAGCCTGGGGCGTTCGCCGACGTCGTGGTGTTCGACCCGAAGACCTATGCCGCGCAGGCGACCTATGAACAGCCGACTTTGCCGGCGACCGGCGTGAAGACCGTCGTCGTCAATGGCAAGGTCGCGGTCGACAACGGCAAGCTGACCGGCTCCGCCGCCGGCAGGGCGCTACCGCATGCGCCGGCGCCGGGAACGTGCGGTTGAACAGACCCTCACCCTTCCGGCGCTGCGCGCCTCCCTCCCTCTCCCGCATGCGGGAGAGGGAGGGGCCCCATCGCGCCAGCGATGGGAAGGGTGAGGGCCGGTGAGCCCCTTGCGCTTCTGGTTCGCCATCCCCTTGTGGCAGCGCGTCGTCGGCGCGCTGATCCTCGGCGTGATCTTCGCGCTCGTCTGGCCGGCGGGCGCCCCGTACGTCCAGTTCATCGGCGACCTGTTTGTCCGCGCGATCCGCATGCTGGTCGCGCCGATCGTGCTGGTGACGATCGCCGCCGGCATCACCAGCCTCGCCGATCCCAGGAAGCTCGGCAGCCTTGGCGCGCGCACGATCGGGCTGTTCGCCGCGACCACCGCGATTGCCGTGTCGGTCGGCATGCTGGTCGCGACGGTGATCCGCCCCGGCGCCGACGCCCCGCTCGGCACCGCCGCGCCACATGCGCTGGGCGCTCCGGTCACGCCCTATGACCAATTGATCGGCATCATCCCGCTCAACATCGTCGACGCTTTGGCCAAGGGCGACATGCTCGCCCTCATCTTCGTCGCGATCCTGTTCGGCGTCGGCACCGTGCTGACCGGGGAAGCGGGCAAGCCGTTCGCCACTTTCCTCCAGGCGACCTCGGCGGTGCTGCTCAAGGTCGTGACGATCGTGATGGAAGCGACTCCGTTCGGCGTGTTCGCACTGATCGCCAATGCGGTCGCGGCCAATGGCGCCGCGGTTTTCGTCCATGTCGGCTGGCTCGCGCTGGCGGTGGTCGTCGGGTCGCTGATCCAGATGCTGGTGGTGCACAGCCTGTTGCTGCGCCTGGTCGCCAAGCTACCGGTGCTGCCCTTCTTCCGCGGCATCGTCGACGCGCTGGTCGTCGCCTTCTCGACCGCGTCGAGCGGCGCGACGCTGCCGGTGGCGATGCGCGTTTCCGAAGACAATCTTGGCATCAGCCGCCCGGTCTATTCGACCGTGCTGCCCTTGGGCGCGAGCATCGGCAAGGACGGCACCGCGATGTATGTCGGGCTGCTCAGCCTGTTCGCGCTCCAGGCGTTCGGCACACCGTTGACGCCCTCGGTGTACCTGCTCGTCCTGCTCACCGGATCGCTCGCCGCGTTCGGCACCGCGCCGGTCCCCTCCGCGTCGCTGTTCATGCTCGCCGCGGTGCTGTCTGCGGTCGGCGTGCCGCCCGAACAGACCGCGCTCGTGGTGGGCTTCGTCCTGCCCTTCGACCGCCTGCTCGACATGACCCGCACCGTGCCGAGCGCCTGCGCTAACCTTGCCGTCGCGACCACCGTCGCGCGTTGGGAAGGCGAGCTCGATGAAGACATCTATCGCTCGACTCACGATGAGTGACGCTACGCTGATCGAAGCGAGCCTGATCGCGCTCGACGGCCGCGAGGCCGCGATGCGCGGGCTGTTGTTCGACCGCTTCTTCGCGCACTTCCCCGAGCGCCGCGCGATCTTCATCCATGTCGACGCCACCTCGGTGCGGATGACCGACGAGACGCTGCAATGGATGTACGGGCTGGCACAGGATCGTAAATGGGTCTGGAGCCAGGTTGCCGAACTCGTCTTCAACCACCGCAATTACGGCGAGCTCCGCCAGGACGAATATGATGTGTTCGTCGACTTCGCGATCGATGCGCTGCGCGACACGATCGACCATTGGGACGCGGCGACCGAGGGCGCGTGGCGGCGGCAGGCAGCGACGCTCAAGACATTGATCGCGCGGGCACGCGCCGAATGGGCGGCGTCGCCGCTCGCTTTTTCGTGAGCGCAAATCGCGATACCGTTGTTCCGACAGGAATCATTGTTGACTACAGATGTAGTCGATCTACCCTTTCAGCGAATCATCCTTTCGCTGGAGACCCGGAAATGAACGCCCCTCGCTTCGCGATCGTCGCCTTGCTCGCATCGGCAACGTCTATGCCCGTCCAGGCGCAACGCGCGGCGCCTACCGCGGTGGCACGCACCGGTACCGCCATCGCGCTGACGCCGGCGGCACGTAACGCCGCGATCGACCAGATCATCGGCACGATCGAAAAGGGCTATGTCTTTCCCGACCGCGTTCCCGCGATCGTCGCCAGGCTGAAGGAGGGGCTCACCCAGCGCTACGACACCGCCGATCCCAGCGTCTTCGCCGAACGGGTAACGACCGATCTCCGCGCCGCCAGCAACGACCGGCACATGTATCTCAACTACGCGCCTGACGAATTCGCCGCAGCGGGGAACGCCGGGACCGCCGCAAACGACCAGAAGGAGAGCCCGGCGCTGGCAGCGATCCACCGCCGCACCGCGATCCGCGCCAATCATGGCCTGGCCCGGATGGACATCCTGCCGGGCAATGTCCGCTATCTGAAGATCACCGGGTTCGAGTGGGTCGATGACCAGACCGGCGCAGCGTACGATTCCGCCATGCGCTTCCTGCGCGACGGCGATGCCGTCATCATCGACTTGCGCGGCAATGGTGGCGGCTCGCATGCCGCGGTCCGCTATCTGCTCAGCCACTTCATGGACGGCGACACGCTCGACATGACCTTCCTTCAGGCCGGCGAGCCGCCGTCGCAGTCGCGGACGCTGGAATATCTTCCGGCCGGACGGCTCAAGGGCAAGCCGCTCTATGTGCTGACTGACCAATATGTCGGGTCGGCCGCGGAGGCCTTTGCCTATGACGTCCAGCAATTTCGGCTGGGAACATTGATCGGCGCGACGACCGCGGGTGCGGCGAACAACAACCGCTTTTCGCCGATCGCACCCGGATTCATGCTGAGCGTCTCGTTCGGCCGACCGGTCCATCCGATATCACAGTCGAACTGGGAGAAGAACGGTGTGTCGCCCGACGTGGCGATCGATCCCGGCCTGGCATTGGATACCGCCCAGTCGCTGGCGCTGGCATCGCTCGCCGCTCGGCCCAACGCGGACGCCGGCGATCGTGCCGATTGGCAATGGGCGCGCATCGCCATCGATGCCCGCCTGCGTCCGCCGGTAATCGCCGGGGCCAAGCTCCGGTCGTGGACCGGCGTCTATGGCACCAACCGCATCGGGTTTCAGAATGGCGGCCTGACCTACCAGCGGACCAACGGTCAGGTGGTGAAGCTGGTACCGCTGACCGCCGACGGGCTGTTCTCGATCGAGGGCTATGACGATCATCTCCGAGTTCGCCTGACCGGCGATGCCATGGAGCGGCAATGGATCGACGAGCCCAGCGCGACCCGCATTCCCAAACAATAGAGGATCCGATGGCGACATTGCCGACGAAGAAAACCACGCTCGCCCTGCTCGCTGCGCTGACCGTCTCGGTTCCCGCGACGGCGCAGGACAAGGACCTCACGGCGCGGGTCGAGGCGACGCTGGCACAGCTGGCCGGGCCGGGGACGCGGTTCGGCATCGTCGTGGTCGACGACCAGGGCCGCGACGTGGTCGCGATCAACCCCGATGCGCGCTTCATCCCGGCGTCGAACACCAAGATGTTCACCACCGCGACGGCGCTGGCGACGATGGGCGACCTGACCCAGCCCGACACGACCGGGGGTGCCGCTGTGCGGCTCGACGGGCGCGACGTCGTGCTGATCGGCAATGGCGACGCGCGGCTGTCGGGCGCCGACGATTGCACGGTCGATTGCCTGACGACGCTCGCCGATGCGGTCGCGAAAAAGACGCGCGTGGTCGGCGATGTCATCGGCGACGACACCCTTTTGCCCGACGAGCGCTGGGGCCCGGGGATGAGCTGGAACAACATCCCGACGCGATCGGGTACCGGCACCTCGGCGCTGACGATGGACGACAATGAATTACCGGTGACCATCACGCCCGGCCCGGTCGGTTCGGTGCCCAAGGTCGAGCTGCCGGCTTATTACACGGTCGATAACCGTCTGATCACCGTTCCCGGCGCGAAAAGCTCGGTCGAGTTCGATCGCGCGCCCAGTGGCTTTGAGCTTCGCCTGACCGGCACGGTCGGCGCCGACGCCAAGCCCGAAAAGCTGCGCGTCGGGATCGACGATCCGGCGCGCTACGCCGCCTGGCGCTTCGTCCAGTTGTTGAAGGCACGCGGTGTCCGCGTCACCGGCAAGGTCAACGTCCGCCACCGTCCATTGATGCCCGGCGACGATCCGGCGATCCGCGGCAACGCGCCGCCCGCCCGGCCGCCATTGCCCCCGGTACTCGCCAAGCTGACTCCGCCGCCGCTGATCGATGACATGCATCTGACGATGAAGGTCAGCCAGAATCTCCACGCCGAACTGTTCCTGCGCCGCTCGTCGCTGGTCGCCGGCAGCGGATCGATCGCCGATGGCCAGGTCGCGGTGCGCGCGATGCTCTCCAAGGCCGGCGTGCCGCGCGCGGCATTCGACTTCTCGGATGGGTCGGGCATGTCGAGCTACAACCGCGTCGCACCGCGCGGCGCGGTGATCATGCTGCGCTGGATCGCGACGCAGCCCTGGGGCGCGGCGTGGCGCGAGACTTTGCCTGTCGGCGGGGTCGACGGCACGCTGGCAAAGCGCTTCGGCGGGACTTTGCTCGACCACAAATTGTTCGCCAAGACCGGCACGCTCAACGCCTCGGCTGCCTTGTCGGGCTATATGATTGCCAAGAGCGGCCGTACGTTGACCTTCTCGACTTATGCCAACGACATCCCACCGGGCGTCGAAGCGACCAAGGCGGTGGACGCCGCGCTGGAACTGATCGCCGCGGAGAATTGAAGGACACCAAAGCGGAGCGACACGGCTGGTCAGTCAGCCTAACCAACCACGCACATTGCCCGTCGGAAAAAATTTGCGAACCCTTGTCGATTTCCGACACACTCGTTCGTCGTCCCGATGAGACGCCAATTGGGGCAGGCTCGACCAAGGAGACAGACGATGCGTGTAATGGTGCTGGTGAAAGGCAACGAGGACACCGAAGCGGGCCTCGCGCCCACCCCCGAAATGCTGGAAGCGTTCGCGGCGATGGACCGGTTCACCGAGGAACTGGTCGAGGCCGGCATCTTCATCGCCGGCGCCGGGCTCAAGCCCGGCACCGAATCGAAGCGTATCGCGTACGAGGGCGGCAGCAGCACGGTCACCGACGGGCCGTTCGCCGAAGCGCGCGAGCTGATCGCGGGCTTCTCGATCTGGGAAGTCAGGGACATGGACGAGGCCGTGGCCTGGGCCACGCGCTACCCCATGATGGCCGGCAGCGAGGTCGAAATCCGGCCATTCTACGAAGCGGCGGACCTGGCCGATTTCGTCACGCCCGAGGAACTCGCCAGCCCGCGCGGCGGCGACCGCGGCAAGCTTGGCGTCGCCTGAACCCGTCGGCTGGGGCGGCAAGGCCTCTCCAGCCGGCTTCACTCTGATTGGCGGCCGATGATCGTTTCGTCGACACGCCTTGCCATCATCGGAGATTGACGATGACCATCACCATCACTGCGTTCGAACGGTCGCCCGACGGCGGCAAAGGCCTGGCACGTGATACGCGGGTTCGCTGGGCGCTCGAAGAAGCAGGGCTGCCGTACGACGTTCGTTTCGTTTCCTTCGCCGAGATGAAGGAACCGGCACATCTGGCGGTGCATCCGTTCGGCCAGATACCCACATTCGAGGAAGGCGATCTCGCCTTGTTCGAGACCGGCGCGATCGTCTTCCACATCGCGGAGCGACACACGGCCCTGCTGCCCGAGGACCCTGATGCCCGGGCGCGCGCAATTACCTGGATGTTCGCCGCGCTCAGCAGCGTCGAGCCGCCGATCCTCGACCTCCAGACGGCCAAATTCGCGGAAGGCGACAAGCCCTGGGCGCAGGAGCGGATGCCGCTGGTCTTCGACCGCATCCGTGCCCGGTTGCGCCAGCTTGCCGATCGCCTTGGCGATGCCGAGTGGCTCGACGGCAGGTTCAGCGCAGGTGACCTGCTGATGGTGTCGGTGCTGCTGCGGCTGCGGATGTCGGGGATTCTGGATGAGTTTCCGACCCTGGCCGCCTATGTCGCACGCGGCGAAGCGCGCCCGGCCTATCAGCGGGCGTTCGCCGCGCAATTGGCGGTGAACGCGCCGCCGGCCAGCTGAATAACGGCCTGCTTGCGTCGTCGCCGCCCCTGACGGACAAGGGGCGGCGTGACGGCAGGCGCGACGTATACCGGCGAAACCCATCAGGCGATCGAGGCGACCTTTCGCATCGAACGGGCCAGGCTCATCGCCGGCCTCGCCCGCATGGTGCGTGACATCGACCGGGCCGAGGAACTGGCGCAGGAAACGCTGATCGTCGCGTTGTCCGATTGGCCGAAGACCGGCGTTCCGGCCAATCCGGGCGCCTGGCTGATGGCCGTCGCCAAGCGGCGCGCGATCGACGCTATCCGGCACGACCAGATGCGGATGCGCAAGCACGAGGAAATCGCGCGGACGCTCGATGAGGAAGCCGAGGATGCGACCGCGGCGATCGACACCGCGCTGGACGACGACCTCGGCGACGAATTGCTCGGGCTGATCTTCACCGCCTGTCATCCGATGCTGTCGGCCGATGCCCGCGCGGCGCTCACGCTGCGGGTGGTCGGCGGGCTGACGACCGACGAGATCGCCCGCGCTTTTTTGTCGAGCGAAGCGACGATCGCACAGCGCATCGTTCGCGCCAAGAAGGCGATCGCCAAGGCCGGCCTGGCGTTCGAGGTGCCGCGGGGCGCCGAGCGGGCGGCGCGGCTGCCCGCGGTGCTCGAGGTCCTCTATCTCATCTTCAACGAAGGCTATGCGGCGACGGCGGGCGACGACCTGGTCCGGCCGGGGCTGGCGCAGGAGGCGCAGCGGTTGGGGCGCATCCTGGCGGGGTTGATGCCCGAGGAAGCTGAAGTACTAGGCCTGCTGGCGCTGATGGAGATCCAGGCGTCGCGGCTGAACGCGCGCACCGGGCCGGACGGCGCGTTCGTGCCCATCACCGAGCAGGATCGCGCGCGCTGGGATCAGTTGCTGATCCTGCGCGGGCTCGACGCGCTGGCCCGCGCCGACGCGCTCGGCGGTCAGGGACCTTATGTACTGCAGGCCGCACTCGCCGCCTGCCATGCGCGCGCGCGCCGGGCCGCCGATACCGACTGGGCAAGGATCGCGGCACTCTACGATCGGCTGCGCGTCGTGACCCCATCGCCCGTGATCGATCTCAATCGCGCGATCGCGCACAGTATGGCGTTCGGACCAGACGCAGGGCTCAGGCTGATCGACGAGATTCCCGATGCCGACGCCTTGCGCCACTATGCGCCATTCCCGGCGGCGAGAGGCGATTTCCTGTTCCGGGCGGGCCGGCTGGCCGAGGCGCGGACGGCATTCGAGGCTGCCGCCGCGCTCACCCGCAACGCGCGCGAGCAGGCGTTTCTGCTCGGGCGAGCGGATGCTTGCGGCGGCAACTAGCCCAGTCGGTCGCCGCCGCTAAGCCTGACGCTGCGCGTCCCAGGCCGCGATCACCGCGTCGCCAGTCGCGGGCCTAACCTCGAAGATGCTCTTTCCCGCCTCGCTATGCCGCGACGGATGGACGCGGTTGGTCAGCAAGGTCCACGCGATGCCGCGGTCGAAATCGACCCACAGGCCGGTACCGGTGAAGCCGGTATGGCCGATCGTCTCGCCCGAACAGGCCGCCCCGCCCGACCAGCCGTCGAAGCACCGTTCCCAGCCGCAGGTGCGGTGGCCGTAATAGGGCGTGCGCATCGCCTCGAGCATCGCCGACGACGCGCCGCTGCCGTCGAGCAGCCCCAAAGCGAAATCGAGCACCCCCGCTACCGTCCCGAACAGCCCGGCATGACCGGTCTCGCCACCCATCGCGAAGCAATTCTCGTCATGCACTTCGCCCTTGAGGACGCGTCCGCGCCACTGGCAAAGCTCGGTCGCGACCGCGGGACCCGGCGGCGGGCCGTAGCTCAACCCCGTCCCGAGCGGCCAGGCCGAGAGCGGCCGCCCGGTGATCCGCTCGATCGCGATCCCCAGCAGGATGAAGTTGATGTCCGAATAGACCGGCGGTCCATGCCGCCACTCGCGCTGCAACACGAACGCGCGCAGCCGCGCCGGGTCATCGCCATAAGTGTAGATCGGCTCGACCGCGGGAAGGAAGCTGCGATGCGCCAGGCAGTCGCGAAAGCTGAGCTTGCGCTCGGCGGCGTTGGCGACGTCGTACTGACGCAGATCGGGGATGGCGTCGGTCAGCGGGCGGTCGAGGTCGAGCCTGCCCTGATCGGCAAGGCGCAAGATCATCGTCGTCGTCGCGATCACTTTCGACACCGAGGCGAGGTCGAACCAATGGTCGAGCGTCAACGCCTCGGGCTCGGGCAGCAGCGCGGCCATCCCGGCATGCGTCGCCCAGCGCCGCCCGTCGGCTGCCACCACGCCCAGCGTCGCGCCGGGAATCCTGCCCGTCACGACCGCGGCGGCGGCAGGAGCGAAGGCCTGTTCGATCATGCCGCCACGGCTCCGGTCGCGTTGGGATCATCGTCGGGTCGCGGCTTCGCGCGGACAATGAACGGCAGCAGGACCAGCACCGCTACGCTCATCGTGCCCGCCATGATGAAGAAGCCGTCATAGCCGATTGCCTTCTGGAACACCCCCGACAACCCTGCGAGCAATCTGGGAATGAGGAAGGCAAGCCCGGAGAACAGCGCATATTGCGCGGCGGGATAGCGCGGATTCACGAGCAGCGAGAGATACACGACGAACACCGCGCCTTCGAATCCGTGCCCGAACTGATCGACCGCCATGGCGAGATAGAGATCGAGATCGCCGACGGTCACGCCGAGGCCGAACAGCGAGAACAATACCGGCCCGCCGGGCGCCTGATGCGCGAGCCACGCAAATATCCAGTTGCTGAGCGCGGACATCACCCCGCCGATCACCAGCGCCCAGCCCATCGACACCCGAGCCGCCAGCAGCCCACCCAGGGTCACGCCGAGCAACCCCGACACCAAAGCAACGACGCCATCAGCCGCGCTGATCTGCTTGAGCCCATAGCCCAGGAAATTGAACATCGGATGCGACAGCGTGTTCGCCATCACATCGCCGGTCCGGTAAATCGAGATGAACAGCAGGATCGGAATGACGACCAGGCCGTATCGCCACGCCACGTCGACATAGGGACCGACCGCCAGCGACCGTCGCAGCGGTGCGTGCCAGGGCAGCTTGCGTAGCCATGGCACTGCCGCGCCGAGCACCAGGAACGGCAGCAGCCCGAGCCCGGCCACCCAATATTTCATGATGTCGGGATTATCGATCCCGACCGAGCCGATCGCGGACAGCAGCACCCAACCGATCACCGCGGTCGCCACGGTTATGGCAGCGATTGCCGCCGCGCTGGTCAGCAAACCGCTCAGCAGCGCGGGGATCCGACCGTCGACGCGGCCGCTCTCGGACCGCATCGCCGCCAGGAGCGGAAAAGGCAGGAACGCCAGCACGCCGATAGCCAGATAGGCGAAGGTCCAGTCGGATATCGCGGCGACGTAGATCGCGCCGCCGCCGGCCACCACCATCGAGATGCGATAGCCCCATTGATTGACCGCGACGAGCGGCCCCTGCTCTTCGGCGGTCGGCGCCAGTTCGACCCGCCACCCATCTGCCGCGATCTCGAGCGTGCTGGTCCAGAAGGCGAGCAGCAATGCGAACAAGGCGGTCAGCGGCAGGCTCTTGTCCGATGCGGTGAACGCCATGCCGATCGTCGACAGGAAGATGCCGAGCTGGGAAACCATGATCCAGCCGCGCCGCCGGCCCCAGAAGCGACCAAACCCCGGCATGTCATATTTGTCGAGCAACGGCGCCCAGGCGAATTTGAACGTCGGCAGCAGCGATACCCAGGCGAAATAGCCAATCGTGACGATGTCGACATTGTGCCGCGCCAGACGCAGGAACAGCACGGTGTTGAACATGTAGAACGGCAAGCCGGCGGAAAAGCCGAGCAGCGTGTACAGCGCCAGCCGCCCGAAACCCGGACGCAGCACAGTGCGCTCGGCCGCACCGGAATCCATCGCTCCTGCCGTCATGCGCGCGGTCCGATCTTGCGGCTGATCAAATGCTGCACCGGCGATCCTCTCTCACGCATTGGAGCCACGGTCCGATGCCCGCCCGGCCGCGTCAATGGCTGCTGTGTTGCAACCACGCAACGCTTTGCCCCTTCTGCACACAAAAAGGGAACCGGTTTCATCTCTTGGCGCAAAAGGAAGGTGACAAGACTTGTCCATTTTGATGCTTAATGTCGCCAATGAAAGCGCCTCGGGAAGGGCGCGTCCAGGGGGACCATATCATGACAGGATCGAACTCGCTTCGTCTCGTGCTGGCGTCGGGGACGGCGCTTGCCGCCTTGTGCTTGCTGCCGAACGCTGCCTTCGCGCAATCGACCAATAGCGATCAGACCACGGCGCCCGCCGCGACTCCGACGGGTGCGGCGGCGCCGGTGGTCAACGACCAGGAGGACCGAGGCAGCGGCAAAGAGATCATCATCACGGGTTCGCGTATCAAGCAGGACCCGAACAATAGCGCGCTGCCGTTGACGATCATCACCAACCAGGACCTGCAACGCAACTCGATCAGCAGTCCCGAACAGCTGATCATGTTCCTGCCGACCAACGGCAGCGGCGCGGACAACCTTGCATCGAATTCGGACGTGGTCAGCGGTGCGCAGCGCGGCACCAATGGCCTGTCGGCGGCGAACCTGCGCGGCCAGGGGTCGGCTGCGACTCTGGTGCTGCTGAACGGCCGCCGCGTCGCCGCGCACGGTCTGTCGGGATCGGCGGTCGACGTGAACCAGATTCCCTTCGCCGCGATCGACCGGATCGAGGTGCTGAAGGACGGTGCCTCAGCGATCTACGGCACCGACGCGGTCGGCGGCGTGATCAACTTCATCACCAAGAAAAACTTCACCGGCCTGGATGTCCAGGGCTTTACCGACACGACCGAGCAGGGCGACGGCAACATCTACCGTTTGTCGGGCGTGGTCGGCTATGGCGACCTGAACAAGAACGGCTTCAACATCATGGCCGCGGCCAGCTATAGCTGGAACCAGATCCTGCGCGGATCGGATCGCGATTTCGTCAACGGCAATCAGCCCAATCGCGGCCTGTCGATCGACACCCGCGGCACGCCGATCGCCACCATCTTCAACACCGGCGCCAGCGTGCTGCAGCCCCGCAACTCGCTCAACCCGTTGCTGACGGGCACGCTGACCGGCGGCCTGACGCTGACAGCCCCCAATGGTGCGAATGCCGCTGCCGGCGGCATCAACACGCTCGATCTGCCCGGCGGCGCCGGTTGCGCCTCGATCGATGGCGGGATGGCGTATGACGAGGTGCTGTGGAACGCGCCGACGGCCTATTATGCCTGTTCTTGGGACACCGGCCGTGCTGCCGTCATCCAACAGCCGATCAAGACTCTGACCTATTATGGCCGCGGCGTGGTCAAGCTCGGGGCGAGCGAGTTATCGCTCGAAGTGACCGGATCGGATGCAAAGTCGGCCAAGAGTTTCTCCAATGCGCAGCTGTCGGGCAATACGACCAGTCTGCCGGTCGCCTACCCGCTCAATTCGATCACCAAATCGACCTATGACTCGATCTTCAATGCGCTCCTGACCAACTTCCCCGGTGCGACGGCGGGGCTTAACGCCAATTACGGCAAGCCGATCGGCTTCCGCTGGCGTTGCGCCGCCTGCGGTCCGCGCGAATATGTGACCGACACCAAGACGCTTCGGATCGCGGCAGGATTGGAAGGGCCCCTGCCGCTCAAAGGTTGGGATTATCGCGCCGGCGCTTCCTATGCGCGCAGCGAATCCTCGTCGGTGCTGGGAAGCGGTTATTATTATTCGGGCATCCTCGCCACGACTAGCGGCACGCCCCCCGTCACCACTTATTCAAACGATCCCAAGGCACCAATCGCACCCGGCGCGACCCAGCCTGGCCTGGTCGGCCTGATCAACAGCGGCATCCTCAATCCGTTCTCGCTGACCCAATCCCAGGCGGCAATCGATGGACTAGCGGCGGTCTCGGCCAAGGGCACGACGCTCTATGGCGGCAAATATGAGGTGAAGCAGTTCGACGCTTCCATCTCGGGCCCGCTCTTCCCGATCGGGGGCCGCGACATCCAGCTTGCATTGGGGGTAGACTATCGCCGTGAGACCTATTCGTTCAATGGGTCGCCGGCGGCAGCCGCAGGCCAGCCGACGATCTTCCTGGCGGCGTTCGATAACGTCAACGCACTGACGCCCAAGGAACGCACCGTTAAGGCGGCCTATGCCGAAATGCTGGTACCGATCCTACCGGGCCTCGACGTAACCGGAGCCGTGCGCGTCGACGACTATACCGGCTTTGGCACGACGACCAATCCGAAGGTGTCGTTCAAGTTCCGGCCGGTCCAGCAGATCATGTTTCGCGGATCGTACAATACAAGCTTCCGCGTGCCGACCTTCAACCAGATATTCAACGGCATCACCGAATCGCCTTACGCGGGCAGCGACTTGGCCGATCCCGTCAAATGCTCGGGCGGCGTGCCTAACCTGACGAATCCGGCCTGCGCGTTCATCCGACCGAATATCTGGACTGGCGGCACGCTGAGTCTGAAGCCCGAAACCGCCAAGCAGTTCAACCTCGGCGTGGTGCTGCAGCCAGTCAAGAACGTCAGCCTGTCGGTCGACTGGTGGTCGATCAGCGTCGACAACACCATCCAACTGCTGACCCTACGTCAGCTGATCGACAATGCATCGTTGTTCCAGGATCGGTTCATCCGCGATTCGACCGATACGATCGTGACGATCGACGATCGCTGGATCAACGCCGGGTCGCGACGCACCCAAGGCCTCGAATTCACCTATCGCGGCTCGTTCGACGCGCTGGGTGGCACAATCAGCACCGGGCTCGACGGCTCGTTGCTGCTCAAGAAGCGCGAGAAGCTCACTCCGACCTCGGCTTACGGGCCGAGCCTGATCGGCGTGTTCACCTTCGCTGGCGACCTGGGCATCCGGTGGAAGCACAACGCCTTCGTCGCCTGGTCGAACAACAATGTCAGCGTTTCGCTGACCCAGATTTTCCGCAAGGGCTATAAGAATTTCGCTTTGCCGGGGATCGCCGCGGGCACCGTCTCGCGGCCCGATTACAACCAGTTCGTCGACGACTACATCATCTACAACGCATCATTGGCCTATACTGGTCTCAAGGGCTTCAAGATCGCGTTGGGCGTCAAGAACCTGTTCAACACCGATCCGCCCTTCGCCATCACCTATGACGGCAACACTGGCGCCGGTAGCTCATGGGAACCCCGCGTTACCGATCCGCGTGGCCGGTCGTACACCATGTCAGTCGAGGTGAAGTTCTGACGCCAACGACCATCGCGCATAAAATTAAAGGGGCGTCCGGCAACAGGCGCCCCTTTTTCTGTCCGGCCGAGAGCGTGATGCGAGTGAGTGGAATCCGTCTAATCGCGTGTCTAGCAGGCTGAATCGCCGACCGAATCGTACCGATTGTCGCCCGAGCGCACAGACTCAAAGCCAAAAACTGCGTAAATTGCGCAGTTGGCCTTCTGCCCCCGTCAACGGTCGCGCAATGCGCGTGCGCGCAAACCCCTCGCCCATCATCGAAAAGGTTTGCATGCGACCGACGGCGACATTCTCACCCGGCCCTTCCAGTCCCTGGCCAGCGCTCGCGCCGGTCGGATTGTTCCTGGTCGTCGCCGCCGTGCTGATCGTCGGACGCACGTCGCCGCCGATGATGTGGCTGGCGCCGATGTGCTTCGGCGCCTTCGCCTCGCTGATCCTGGTGTGGCGATCCGGGGCGCCGGTATTCATCCAATCGGGCGTGTCGATGCTCGTTATCACCGAACTCATGATGGTCGGGGTGCGCAGCGACGCACTGGGGATGCGCCAGGTCGAAGGCAAAGTGTCGACCGCGATCGCATCCTCCGACGCCGAGGGCAGTGACCCGGCGGCTGCGACCACGCCCGCGCCGACATCGCGCGTGTCGATCGCGACGACCTCCACGGATGCCGCGGGCGAAGCCGACGACTTGTCACGCCGGATCCAGCAAAATCTTCCCGAGCACCTGCGTAACAGCGAAATACGAGGCGAATTGAAGGTCGACCGGCTCCGCTCGGACACCAGGTTGGCGCTGTCATGGTCGGTCGGACCGGCGGGCAGCGCGACCTGGTGCGGATCGACCAGCGTGTTCGCTGCCAACGCCCAGGCAGGAGTCGCACTGCTCGCCGCGGAAGTGGCGAAACGGCTGTCGCCGCCGCCCGGTGCGCGCCCCGGATGCGGCAGCCAGCACGCGTAAAACTGCGCAGTTTGAGCAATTGCATCGAACAGGCCGCTAGCGATTTCGGCAATGCCCCTCGCCTAACCATGTCGTCATGACGAGCCGTAACGCCTTCCTGTCTCGCCACCGCGGCGGTCGCCGGCGACTTCTTCAAGACGAACGCGGTGCGGCGCTGGTCGAGATGGCGATGGTCCTGCCCGTGCTGCTGCTGCTGATCATGGGGATCATCGTCTACGGACAATGGCTGGCCTGTGCGAACGCCCTGCAACAAAGTGCGAATGAAGGCGCGCGCGCCAGCTTGTCGGGCCTGTCGCAGGAAGAACGCGCGCTGACCGCGCGGCAGACGGTTACCGACTCGCTGTCGCATTATGACGGCATCGACCAGCGCAAGGTGGTTGTCGGCATCCAGGACGACGGCGCCACGCTCAACGTCACGGTCAATTACGACATGTCGGACCAGCCGGTGATGAAGCTGCCGTTCGCACCCATCCCAGACAAGGTCCTATCGCGCAGCGCCGCCGTGCGGTTGAGCAATTTTTGAAGGGGGCAAGAATGCGCGTCAGATCTTCCCTGTTCGCCTCGACCAGCGGCAACGTCACGATCCTGTTCGGCGGCGGCCTGCTCGCGTTCCTGGGGGTCGCTTCGCTCGCGGTCGACGCGACCAATCTTTATTTGGCCAAGCGCCATGCTCAGGGGATCGCCGATGCGGCGGCGCTGGCGGCGGCGGGTAATATTGACGATGCGAGCGGCGCCGCAGCCGCGGCGCGCAACGCCAATTCGATGCAGGGGCTCTCGATCGTCAGCGTCGAGCCTGGCAAATATACCGACGATCCGAAGATTGCGGCAAGCACACGCTTCGTCGTGGGTGCCGATGGCGCCAACGCCGCGCGCGTCCGTGTCCATGTCGACGTGCCGCTCTATTTCGCCCGGATTTTCGGCAAGCCGACCGTGCCGGTCGAAGCGCGCGGCACCGCCGCCCGGATCGATCTGGTCGCCTTCTCGATCGGCTCGCGGCTGGCGGGGGTCAGCGGCGGTCTGCCCAACGCCATGCTGTCGCAACTCGCGGGCACCGACCTGCAACTGAGCGCAATGGACTATCAGGCACTCGCCGGCGGCCAGCTCGACATCCTCAAATTCAGCGAGGCGCTGCGCTCGCAACTCAACGTCCAGACCGCGACCTTTGGCGAGCTGATGAACATGGAGGCCAGCTTGCCCCAGATTTCGCGCGCGATGGCGGCATCGGTCACCGACGCCCAGGCGTCGTCGGTGCTGAGTGCCGTCGCCAACCGGTTGCCGCAAAACTCGACCAAATTGTCTTCGCTGATCGACCTCGGTCCACTCGCGGAAGAGACCAAGTCCGACCCGTCGCGGCCGATTACCGTCGATGCTTTCTCGATGCTGCGCGGCACGCTCGAGCTTGGCGGGCAGCATCAGATCAGTACCGATCTCGGCGCGACGGTGCCGGGCCTCACCTCGACCAAGATCTGGATCGCGATTGGTGAACGGCCGGCAAATTCGCCTTGGCTCAGGGTCACCGCGGCGCATGATGTCGAGGTACGTACGGCGCAGACGCGGATCTATCTGGATACCCAGGTCGCGCCGCAACTCGGCCTCGCCTCGCTCAGAGTGCCGATCTATGTCGAACTGGCCGCCGCCAGTGCGAGATTGAAGGAGGTGTCCTGCTCCGCGGGAGCGAGCAAGGCGACGGTCAAGCTGACCGTGACGCCTTCGCTGGGCGAAGCCGCGATCGCCGATGTCGATCCGGCCACGCTGGGAAATTTCCAGGCGGCGCCCACGCTCAACCGCGTGACGATGCTGCGCACGCCGCTCGCCAGCGTGTCCGGCTTCGCCGACGTCAAGCTGGGCGGCGCCGATCCACAGGATGTGTTCTTTTCAGCGAGCGACATTGCCAACCACACCGTGAAGCAGGTCAGCACCAACGACCTGCTCCAAGGCGTGGCATCCTCGCTGATTTCGCGGATCGACCTCAACGTCAATGTGTTGGGACTGGGGCTGAACGTGGGGACGCTGACGGCATTGGTCGGCCAGGTGCTCAATCTGGCGGCCGCACCGCTAGACGGTGTGTTTGGCCAGGTCACGTCGCTGCTGGGGGTTCATGTCGGGCAAGCGGACGTGTGGGTAAATGGTGTGCGATGCGGCACGCCGGTGTTGGTCGGATAGCGACCGGGGTGGGGAGGAAATGGGTAGATCGAATTTAGTCTTCAGGCGCGACGATACCTGGCGGCCGCTCAGCTATCGGCTCGAATTGCCGGCCGAAATCCGCGAATTCCGGTCGTGCCGCCTCGACATCTTGCTGCTCGAACTGTCGGTCGCCGGCTGCGGATTATGGGCCGGATTCAAGATCCGGGTCGAACGACCGATCACCTTGTTCGTCGATGGCTTCGCACCGATCAAGGCGAGTACCGCCTGGAGCGACAGCGGTTTCGCCGAACTGATGTTCGACCAGCATCTGCACCTCAGCGTCGTTCAGCACATGGCTCGGGAGTCGGCGGCCTGTTGCCGTCGTGTCATGCCGTACGGCGTGCCGAGCGCCGCGCATGCCGAGTACGCCGCGCTATCGCAGGAACTGGGAAAACCGCTGGATATCTGAGCCGCATGCGGCGGGGCGGGTTCGGCGTCGCCCGACTAAATCTATTTGCGCGTCACCACCATCACCGCGCCTTCGCTGCCATAGACGCCGCGCAGGTCCTTGATCGCCCCGACTGCCGGGACGGTGGTGCCGTCGTTGCGCAGGAATTCGGTCTCGAACCGTTGCGTGCCGCCGTGGCTCAGCACGGTCTCGATCGCTTCGCGCAGCATCACGCGCTGCCCAACCGGCACGAGATCGACGACGGAGACGTTGGACAGTCGTTCGCGGGGAAGCTGGAGCAGGTCGCCCATCGCGGCGTCGACTTCCTCGATCCGTCCGCGCACGTTGAACCAGATATAGCCGATCCCACCATGCGCCAGGATCGCTTCGATCAGCGCCTTCTTCGTGTCGGCCAGCCGATAGGCTTTCACGTCATCGGTAATGTCGCGCGCGAGCATCACGACGCCCTGATGTGTCCGGAACGTCTCCATCCGATGCCAGGTGTCCGACCCGAACAGCCCCGGCAGTTCGAACGAACACGGCTCACCCGAGCGCTCGGTCCGATTGCAATAGCTCTCGAACATGGTTTCCCTGAGCGCCGGAAAGGCCTCGAACAAGCTGCGCCCGGGAAGCGCCCCTTCCGCCTTGCGCGCCATCGCATGCGCGGTGCGGTTGGCCATGATGATATTCCGCCCTTCATCGACGACGACGAGCAATAATGGCAGCCAGTCGGCGAGTTCCTGGTTGGAAAAGAGCGAGTCATGATCGTCGCTTTTCGCGGTGGCGATAAATTCGTGATAATTGGCGATCGGGAGCAGAGCATGGGTTTCGCGCCCATGATGTGTGACGAATACTGTCCTACCAGCCTGACTCAGGTGGCCGAATTGGCGCGCAAATTCCGACGCTCTTACAAAAATACCTTGCACTACGTCCCCCGTACGGCTGACGCTTTATACTCCCGGCATCGAATACCACGCTAGTCAACTTGAGATTATAACCTATGTATCAGACAATCACTATCTTCTGGTAAATCGAAGCCAAAATGAGCAAGATTTATACGTCCAGTATATCGAAAGATATTGGCCGATGTCGCTTCCGTACTATTACGGTAGCGTGCAGGAGCCGCTCGGCCTTAAAGAAGGCTGGGAGATTATCGGGTCTGTCCGAGTCCCTACCAGATCGCCGCCCGATTGCCGGGCGCCAGATATAGCGGGTCGGCCGCCCTGACTCCGAACGCGCGCACCCATGCCTCCATGTTGCGCGCGGTCCACACGCGTTGCGCGGCGGGAGCATGCGGGTTGGTCAACAAGCGCCGCCTGAGGTCGGCGTCTCGATATTTGAGCCGCCAGATCTGCGCCCAGCCGAGGAAGAACCGCTGGTCGCCGGTCAGGCCATCGATCACCGGCGCCTCTCGCCCGCCTAGCGAGGCGCGATAGGCATCATAAGCGATCGTCAGCCCGCCTAGGTCGGCGATGTTCTCGCCGAGCGTCAGTGCGCCGTTGACGTGGAGGGCGGGCAGCGGCTCGTATTTGTCGAACTGCGCGGCCAGCACCGCGGTGCGTTTGGCGAACGCGGCGCGATCGGCCGCCGACCACCAGGTCGCGAGGCGGCCCTGCTCGTCATATTTGGCGCCCTGATCGTCGAACTGGTGCGTCATCTCGTGCGCGATCGACGCACCGATGCCGCCATAATTGACTGCGGGATCGACCGCCGGATCGAAGAAAGGCGGCTGCAGGATCGCGGCGGGAAAGGTGATCGCGACCTTGGGGTAATTGGCGAAGGCGTCGACCGTCATCGGCGTCGCGCTCCATTCCCAGCGATAGATAGCTCGCCCGATTTTGGCCGCTTCCCAATCGTGGCGAAACTCGGCGGCGCGCATGGCGTCGCCGAACGCATCGCCATCGCGCATCGTGAGGCCGGCATAATCGTGCCAGCGATCGGGATAGCCGATCTGGGCGTGGAAGGCCGCCAGTTTGCGGTGCGCGCGCGCCTTCGTCTCCGGCGTCATCCAGTCGAGCGCGTCGATCCGGTGGCCAAAGGCCGCAACCAGGTTGCGCACCATCGCCTCGGCGGCGGTGCGCGTCGCCGGCGCGAAATGGCGCGCGACATAGATTTTGCTGACCTCGTCGGGCACCGCGTCGAGCACGAAGGCGATCGCGCGGCGCCAGCGCGGTTCCGGCGTGTCCACGCCATCGATCACGTGACCGTAGAATGCGAAATCGGCCGCCCGAACGTCCGCGGGCAAGACTTCAACATAATGATGGAGCGTGCGGACGATCAGTATGGCGCGCAACGTCGCGACCGGGGCCGCATCGATCAGGCGCAACGTGGCGGCGATGGCATCGGGCTGGCGCACGATGATCCGCGGCGTGCGATAGCCCAGCGCCCGCACCAGCGTGGCGACGCGATAGCGGGAGCGCCCGGCATCGAGCGCCGACACGGCAACCGGATTGTAGGTCCGGGCGGCATCGCGGCTGTCGGCCGCCGACCATTGGGTTGCCGCGATCGCCGTCTCCAGGCGAAATACGGCGTCCGCGGCGCTGTCCGGCGCCGCGACGCCCGCGACCGTCAGCATCCGGATCAGGTAATCGCGATACGCGGCGCGCGCCTGCCGCATCGCCGGGGTGTCGGAGGTATAATAATCGCGATCGGGCATGCCGAGCACGCCTTGCGATACAGTGAGCGCATAATGGCCGGGATCGCGATCGTCGGGCTCGACCGCGAAGGCAAGCGGCAGATCGACCCCGCGCCGGCCGGCCTGGGCGGCGGCGGCCCAATAATCGTCCGGCGACCGGACCGCCCGCAGCTTATTGAGCCAAGCGTTCGCCGACGCCATGCCCAGCCGGTCGATACGATCCTGGTCGAGGAACGCGCGATAGGCGGTGCCGGCGGGGCTCGCTCGGTCGCGTGCCAGTTCGTCGAGAATGGCATGGACCTGGGTCCGGCTGAGATCGTCGAGTTGGCCGATCGTGCCGATGCTCGACCGGTCGGCGGGAACCGCGGTGCGGCGCTCCCAACCACCATTGGCGTAGCGAAAGAAATCGGCCCCCGGCGCGACGCTGCGGTCCATGCCGCTGACGTCGAATCCGGAGCCTCCGATCGGACCGTCCGCGCCGCCACGCCCGGGGATCGCGATCGCTGCAGCAAGGGCTAAGGCTGGCGCGCACCTGCGGGCAATGCCGACCAGTCGCGCGATCGCAGGCCGTTGAATTGGTTGACGCATCCGTCGCGGCTCCTCGAGAACCGCCTAGCAGCGCGCGGCCCGCCCGGGCTAGTCCAACAATTCGGCGAAGCGCGCAGCGAAGGTATGTGCGTCGCCCGGCCAGCGCGCGGAGACATACTTGCCGTCGCGCACGATCCAGGCCGGGCGGGCATCGTCGATCGTATCGCGCGCCAGCCCGCTCGTCTTGCGCAGGAAATCGGACGCGTCGCGCGGCACGTCGACATAGTCGCCGGGGCTTGCCAGCGCGCGCGTCACCTCTGCCTCGACCGACATATAGCCCTTGGGCTGACCGGGTTCTTCGACATAGGTGCGGTAATAATCGCGATCCCACCAGCGCCCAACATGCGCGAGCGCGCTCGCGGCGCGCTCCTGCGCCCAGGTCAGCGACGCGGTGCGGCGGCCGAACAGCACCGATTTGCCGTCGTCGCACCGGCTGCGCGCGGCGAGCAGCACGCCGTGACAGATCGCGCCGACCGGCTTGTCGGCATCGAAGAAGGCCACCACCAGCCGGTGTAGCGCCGCGCTTTCGAGATAGTCGCGCATCCCGCGCGCGCGATGTCCGCCGGGCAGCACCAGCCCATCGAAATCGCCGGCCGATGCCTGATCCCAGCGCAGCGGCGTACGGAAATGCGGATCGCGCTCGAGCTCGGCATAAGCGCGCCGCGCGTCACGGTTGGCGCGCAGCACCAGCCCGATGAAGCGGACGCGGCGTAGTCCCGGCACGCGGCTCCAAGGATCGAGCCCGATGCCGTCGATCATGATCGGATCGGCCGTCGCGGGTCCGCCATCCGGGGTTGCGAACCACACCTCATGTCCGCGATCGGTCAGCACGCGCCAACTGACCGCTACTTCCGACGGATCGAAATCGCGATGTGGCAGCGGCATGATGACCCGGGCCATCGGCAATCCTCTCCGGTCGATCCGATGATCGTGCCGCAGCGACCGGGGCAAGGCAATCGACCACGCAAGCGACGACTGGATGGGAATGCGACTCGACCGGAAATCGCACTCATGCCCAAATATTTTTTCACTTCGTCGCACATCGGCCACGGTTCGCCGCTTAGATAGCCCGACTCGTCGATCAAATGATCGCGAGATAAAGTGTCACCTTCGAAACGATCGGCGTTTTAGTCGCGAGAATCGCTAGGGGGTCCGAAAAACAGCTGAAAACCGCAGCCGATAGTAACACGATCGAATACTGACATCCGATTCTTACCGAACTATCGCGGATAGATCGCGCTTAATACGCCGATAGGCCATTTAGCCTGTGCAATTTGTGGCAATCTATTAACGTGATCTAAATATAGCCTGCCGCATTGATAAGTAATTATCGCAGAATATGATATAAATACTGTTGATTGTTGATACGGCTAGGCGTATCTGAACGCTGTACTCGAACTAACGGGTTCACCATGCCATTGCCATTCATAGTATTGGACCGCTCTGCGGTCCTTCTCCTCGGCGTGTGCGCCGGGGCCGCCATAGGTCTCGGCTTTGTCGGGCACGCCGGTTCTGGCGCGTCCGCAGTAAAAGCCCCTGTCTGCGCGATTCCCGCCAAGACGAACGCCGCGCCGCCGGAAGTCGCCGCCGCGCGCTTATGCGGATCGGTTCCGCAAAAACAGTTGATCGCCACCTTGCACCAAGGCCGCCCGGTACGTGTAGCGGTGTTCGGCGATTCGTACGGCGATGGTGTCTGGTCGGGGCTACAGCGGCAATTGCCGCGCGCGAACTTCGAGGTCGTCAAATACAGTCAGCCGGCAACCGGCTTCACGCGCTACAAGCGGCTCAATATCGAGGCACATACCGCCGAGCAGCTCGGCGCCGAGCCGATCGATATCGCTGTGATCTCGTTCGGCGCCAACGACGTCCAGGGCATCATCACCGATGACGGCAAATATGGCCCGATGCTCGGCGACCGCTGGAAGGCGCAGATCGCGACCCGGATCGACCGTTTCGTCGGCCTGCTCCGCCGCCACCATGCGATGGTCTATTGGGTCGGCCTGCCGCGCATGCGCGAGGCGCAGACCGACAGCGACATGGGCGCGATCAACGACTTTTACGCGAGCGAAATGGCCAGGCTCGGCGTGCCGTTTGTCGACACCCGCCCGCTCGCCTCGGACAAGAACGGCCAATATGCCGCCTATCTGCCCGATCCCAAGACTGGCGAGCGCACTTTGGTCCGCGAAGGCGACGGCGTGCACATGTCGATGACCGGCTATCTGTGGATCACCAAGGGGCTGGCGGCGCGCATCCGCGACTATGTCGATGCCACGCGAGCGATCGATACCGCGCCCGCCGTCGCGCCAGAGGTCGCGCAGTGAAGGCGCTCGCCTTTGCCCTGGCGTTGCTGTTGCCCGGCACCGCCGCTGCCGACAATTGCCAGCGCGAGGCGTGCAATCTCGCCACCCTCAGGCCAGTCTTCGCGCGGCTCGACGCGGCGCGGGCGGGAATCCCGGGCATGCGCCCGGTCCATATCATCCAGATTGGCGACAGCCACACCGCCGGCGATGTGCTGACCGGCGCCTGGCGCGACCTGCTTCAGGCGCGCTATGGCAGTGGAGGGCGCGGCGTGCTCGCCGCCGGACGGCCATGGGACGGCTATATTACGCATGGCGTGACCGCGACGATGTCGCCTGGCTGGCGGGTCGCGGCAAGTTTCGGCAAGGGTTCCGAGAACATGGCGGTGCCGCTCGGCCTGTCGAGTTATTCGCTGACCTCGCTCCAGCCCGGCGCGACGATCGGCCTCACCACCGACAGCCCAACCATGGATTTCGACCGCTTCGTGCTGTGCGCGATGGCTGGACCCAATGATGCGACGCTGACCGTCCGGCTGAGCGGGATCGACCAGCGCATCACGCTCGACGCCCCCGTCCCGACCCCGCGCTGCACGACGATTCGTAGCTCTATGCCGCAATCGTCGGTCGCCGTGACCGCCGGCGATCGCCCCGCGACGATCACCTCCTGGGCGACGTTCCGCGACCAGGGCGGCGTGGTGCTGTCCAATCTCGGCGTAGTCGGCGCGCAGCTGCGGCATTTCGGCCGCACCGACGATGCGGTGATCGCCGAGGAATTGCGCGCTTATACGCCCGATCTGATCGTGCTGGCCTTCGGCACCAATGAGGGATTCTCGCCGCACCTGGACCCGCGCGAATACGAGACAAGCTTGCGCGGCCAAATCGACCGGATACGCACGCTCGCCCCCGGCATCCCGCTGCTGCTGCTCGGCGCGCCCGACGCGCTGACCCGTAACCAGGCGCTCAAGACTAATGCCGAGGGCGCGCTGCTCGGCTGCCCCGACGCGGTAACGCCCTCTTTGATCGCGCCGCCGGCACTCGGGCGGGTTCGCGGCATCCAGCGCGAGGTCGCACGCGATCTCGGCATCGCTTTCTGGGACTGGCAAGCAGCGATGGGCGGGCCGTGCGCGGCGCGCGCGTGGACGAACGCGATGCCGCCGCTGATGCGCCCCGACCATGTCCATTTCCGCTGGCTTGGCGGTCAGGCGCTCGCCGCCCGGCTTCAAGCCGATCTCGACGCTGCGATGAGCGAGTGACGCGATGCTGTTCCCGACGCTGACCTTCGGCCTGTTCTTCCTGATCGTCTTCCCCGCGGTGTGGGCCGCGCGGTCGAACGAATGGCGCAAATTGCTCCTGCTCGTCGCGAGTTGGGTGTTCTACGGCGCCTGGGACTGGCGCTTCGTGCCGCTATTGATCGGCTCGGCGCTGATCAACTGGGGCACCGCCGCGCTGATCGCGCGCAGCGACGATGCGCGTGCGCGCAAGGCGCTGCTGATCGGCGGCGTCGCGGCCAATCTCTTGGTGCTCGGCTTCTTCAAATATTTCGACTTCTTCGCGCAGCAGGCGGGCAGCCTGCTCACCTTGTTCGGCATCGGCCAGGACGCGCCGCTGATGCAGGTGATCCTGCCGGTCGGCATCTCGTTCTTCACTTTTCAGGGGATCAGCTACGTCGTCGACGTGCATCGCGGGCGCGTTCCCGCCGCGCGATTGCTCGACATTTTGCTGCTGATGTCGTTCTTCCCGCATCTCGTCGCCGGGCCGATCGTCCGCGCCGCCGATCTCGTGCCCCAGTTCCAGCAGACCCCGAAGCTCAATCGTGGAATGGTCTCGATGGGGTTGCTGCTGATCGTCTGGGGATTGTTCAAGAAAGCGGTGATCGCGTCCGAGCTCGCGACGCAATTCGTCGACCCGGTCTTCTCGGCCCCCTCGGCGCATGGCTCGCTCGACCTGATCCTCGCGGCGTACGGCTATGCGGTCCAGATTTATTGCGACTTCTCGGCCTATTCGGACATGGCGATCGGCATCGCCGCCTTACTCGGCTACCGCTTCCCGCGCAATTTCGACCGGCCCTACCGCTCGGCCTCGCTCCAGGAATTCTGGCGGCGCTGGCATATCAGCCTGTCGCGCTGGCTGCGCGATTATCTCTATATCGAGGCGCTGGGCGGCAGCCGCGGCGGCAAGATGCGGCTCTACCGCAACCTGATGATCACCATGCTGCTCGGCGGGCTGTGGCACGGCGCGGCCTGGACCTTCGTGATCTGGGGCGGATTGCACGGCGCGGCATTGGTGATAGAGCGGGTCTGGGCAACGAGCCCGCAGACCCGAAAGATCGTCCTGCCGCATTGGGCCAAGGTCGTGCTGACCTTCCACGTCGTGACCTTGGGCTGGATCTTCTTCCGCGCGGCAAGCTTCGGCGACGCGCTGGCCTATCTCGGCGGGATTGTCGCGCCGGCGACGGGCGCGGTTACCGTGACGCCATTGGTCGTCCTGCTGATCGCGTTCGGCCTCGCCATCCACGCCTTACGCTGGGACTCGATGACGCGACTGGCCGAGCGGCTGCGCGGCTTGCCCGCGCCCGCGCTCGCCGGCGCGTTGGTCGCGGCGATGCTGGTGGTCGACGCGATGCGCTTCGAAGGGATCGCCCCGTTCATCTACTTTCGCTTCTGAGAGAGCCGATCATGTCCGACCTCTACGAATTCCCGGTAGATCTTCCCGACGAAGACGATGACGGCCGCGCAACGCTCAAATGGACGGGCGTGATCGTCGCCTTGGCAACGTTGGGGCTGGCGTTGTTCAACCCGACCGCGATCAGCGGTTGGGTCGACGATCTACCACCGGGGCCGACCAATGTCCGCCTTGCCGCAATCGGCGAAGATTGGGCCGAAACCGCTGACCGGATTGGCCTGGGCATGGGTCACGCCAGGCTTCACGCCGCCTGGAAGAGTGCCGAACGCACCGATTGGAAAGGCCGCCAGCCGGTCGAGATGGCGGCGACCGACCAGCCCGCTACGCCGTGAGGTCACGCAGGCAGGCGATCAGCGTGCGCCGCGCAAGCACGATCTTGAAATCGTTATGGCCGTACCCGCGCGCGGCCCTCAGCAGCGCGTCGGCCGCTGCCTCGAACGCTTCGGTCCCGGCAGGCTTGCCGACCAATGCGGCTTCGGCTTCGGCACTGCGCCACGGCATCGGCGCAAGCCCGCCGAACGCCAGCCGCGCCGAGGTGATGACGCCATCCTCGACCGCGACGGCCGCCGCGACCGACACCAGGGCAAAGGCATAGGACGCGCGGTCGCGCACCTTGCGATAGAGTTGCCGCCCCGGAGGCGGCGCGGGCAGCTCGATCGCAACGATCAGTTCGCCTGGCTGGAGGTTGGTCTCGATCTCGGGCGTGTCGCCGGGCAGGCGGTAGAGGTCACCGAGCGCGATCCGCCGCTCCTCGCCATCCGGCAGCGCGGTCACCACCACCGCGTCGAGCGCGCGCAACGCCACCGCCATGTCCGACGGATGCGTCGCGATGCACGATTCCGATCCACCGAGCACCGCATGGATGCGGTTGAACCCGCCGATCGCATCGCACCCGCTGCCGGGCTCGCGCTTGTTGCAGGCCGCCGCGGTCTCGTAGAAATAATAACAGCGCGTCCGCTGCAGCAGATTGCCCGCAGTCGACGCCTTGTTACGCAATTGCGCCGACGCCCCTGCGAGCAACGCTCGGCTCAGCATCGGATAGTGCGCACGGATCAGCGGATGGGCGGCGAGATCGCTATTCGGTGCCAACGCGCCGATCCGCACGCCGCCGCCAGCGATCTGCTCGACGCCATCGAGTGCGAGCCGGCTGATGTCGACCAGCCTGACCGGCGTCTCGACCTGCAATTTCATCAGGTCGACCAGATTGGTCCCACCGGCAATATAACGCCCACCGTCCGCGCCGGCGGCCAAGGCGTCCTCGACGGTCGCGGCCCGCGCATAATCGAATGGCTTCATTCCGCGGCCTCCGCCACGCGCTTGGCATCCGCCACCTCGCGGATCGCCGCGACGATCGTCGGATAGGCCGAACAGCGGCAGATATTGCCGCTCATCCGCTCGCGTATCTCCATATCGTCGAACACGACATGATCGAGATCGTCGCTGACATGGCTCGGCCAGCCCTGGGCGACTTCATCGAGCATCGCAGTCGCCGAGCAGATCTGTCCCGGCGTGCAATAACCGCATTGGAAACCGTCATGATGGAGGAACGCCGCCTGCAACGGACTGAGCTGGTCGGGCGTGCCGAGTCCCTCGATCGTCACCACCTCGTCGCCTTCGTGCATCACCGCCAGGCTCAGACAGGCGTTGATCCGCCGCCCGTCGACCAGCACCGTACACGCGCCGCACTGGCCGTGATCGCATCCCTTCTTGGCGCCGGTCAGACCGAGATGTTCGCGCAACAGGTCGAGCAAGGTGGTGCGAACGTCCGCCTCCACCTCGCGCGCTTCGCCGTTGACGGTGATCCGCATCGCCTTCTCCCCGGGACAGACCCGCCGCTACAAAGGCACCGGAACGGCACAATTCTGCGACAATTCGAATGTAGTGGCCTGCATTGCTCCCGACCAGTAGCGGATAATGAATGCGTCGTTCGATCAGCCTCGTCTTATTGCTTGCCGGCAGCGCGCCCGTCGCGCTCCACGCCCAAACCGCGCCTGCCCCAGCGCCGAACCCGGCGCCTCCGCAGTCGAAGCCCGCATCTGCGCCGCAATCGGACGACGACAGCGCGGATGAGAACGACATCGTCGTCACCGGCTCGCGCAGCCTGCCCGGCGCGGTAGTCGGCGATATCCCGCCCGAACAGTCGCTCGGGCCTGCCGATGTCCGCTCGTACGGCGTCAACAGCGTCAGCGACCTGCTCAACGAGCTCGCTCCGCAGATTCGCAGCGATCGCGGGTCGGGCGGCGCGCCGGTCGTGCTGCTCAACGGCCGCCGCATCTCGAGCTTCGCCGAAATCCGCGATCTGCCGACCGAGGCGATCGCGCGCGTCGATATCCTGCCTGAGGAAGTCGCGCTCAAATACGGCTATCCCGCCGACCAGAAGGTCGTGAACATCGTCCTGCGCCAGCGCTTCAAGTCGATCACCACCGAACTGGGCGACCAGGTCGCGACCGAAGGCGGCCGCAACACGCCATCGGTGACCGGCGATATCGTCACGATCCGCCGCAACAACCGCTTCAGCCTGCACGCTGGCTATACCGACAGTTCGCCGCTCTACGAGAATGAACGCGACATCCTGCCGCCGGTGACCAAGCCGGCCACGCCGGGAACGATCGACCTCAATCCGGGCTTCGACCAGCGGCCCTATCGCACGCTCTTGTCGTCGAGCCGCAATTTCCAGACGAACCTGGTCTACGCCCGGCCGCTGGGCAAGGTGAATGCGACGATCAACGGCACGTTCCAATATACCGAATCGACCGGCGCGCAGGGTCTGCCGACGCTCGATTTGACCTTGCCCGCGGGCAATCCGTTTTCCACCTCCGCCGGCGATGTCGAGATCGACCGCGTCGCCACCGGCTACGATCCGCTCAAGCAGCGCAATTCGGCGCTGACCTATCATCTCGGCACCGGCTTCAACGGCCAGTTCGGGACGCAATGGCGCTGGTCGCTGACCGCCAATTACGATCGCGTCGACAGCGAGACGTTCAGCGAGACGGGGTTCGACGTCAGCGCCCTTCAAGCCCGGCTCGATGCCGGCGACCCGACGTTCAATCCGCTCGGACCGATCAATCCGCTCGATTATGCGGTGGCGCCGGCCAATCGCGGGCAATCGACCTCCAATAGCGGCGGCGTCGATGCGCTGGTCAACGGCAAGCTGCTCAAGCTGCCCGCCGGCGACATTTCGACCGCGATCCGGGTCGGCGGCTCCTTGTCGAGCCTCGACAGCCAGTCGTATCGCCTCGACTCGCAGAGCGGGCTGGTCAGCACCAGCGGATCGACCACGCGCAACGAAGCTTCGGGGCAAATCAATCTCGACGTGCCGATCGCGAGCAAATCGAAGCACGTCCTGGCGTTCATCGGCGACCTGTCGCTCAACGGCAATTACGCGGTGCACCAATTGTCGGACTTCGGCACGCTGACCACCCGCGGATACGGCGCCAATTGGCAGCCGATCCAGGGCGTGCGGTTCATCGCCTCGGTGACCGACCAGGACGATGCCCCGTCCGCCGCGCAGCTTGCCAATCCCACCGTCGTCACGCCCAACGTCCGCGTGTTCGACTATATCAAGGGCGAGACGGTCAGCGTCACCAGCACGACCGGCGGCAACCCCTTCCTCAACGCCGACAGCAAGCATACGCTGAAGATCGGCCTGACGTTGAAGCCGTGGGAAAAGACCGATTTCACGCTGACCGCCAATTACGTGAAGTCGAGCGTGCGCAACGCGATCGCCGGCTTGCCGTCGGCGACGGCGGCGGTCGAGGCCGCCTTTCCCGACCGCTTCACGCGCGACGCCGATGGCGACCTCACCGCGATCGATACGCGCACGGTGAACTTCGCGCGCACCGACCGGTCCGAATTGCGCTGGGGCTTCAATTTCTCGCATCCGCTCAAATCCAAGTTGCAGAAAGAAATCGAGGCGTTCCGCGCCGGCAAGGGCCCCAACCCGTTCCAGGGCCTGCGCTTGCCCAACAACCGCCGCTTTGGCGAGCGGCCGCAGGGCGCGGGCGGTCCACCCCCGGGTGACGGCGGCACGCCCAATGCCACCACGCCGCCGGCTGACGGCAGCAATCCCAACGCGACGGGTACCCCGCCCCAGGATGGTGCGGCCGGCGGCGGTCGTCCGGGTGGCGGACGCTTTGGCGGTGGCGGGTTCGGCGGCGGTGGTTTCGGCGGCGGCGGGCGCGGCGGCCGTGGTGCGTTCGGCGGCGGCGGTGGCCGGCTGCAATTCGCTTTCTACCACACCTGGCATTTCACCGACCGCGTCGAGCTTTCGCCGACGCTCCCGGTCGTCGACCTGCTCAATGGCGGCACGATCGGGCAAGGCGGCCAGTCGCGCCACGAACTGGAGGCACAGGCGGGCTATTCCAATAACGGCCTGGGCGTCCGCTTGTCGGCCGATTGGCAAAGCGGCACGCATGTGCTGGGCGGCAGTCCGGGCAATCCCAACCCGCTCGATTTTTCGAGCCTGGGGACGATCAACCTGCGGCTGTTCGCCGACCTCACCCAACAGCTTAAGTTCCTCAAGAAGAACCCCTGGGCAGCGGGGATGCGGGTGACCCTGGCGCTCAACAACGTCTTCGATTCGCGCCAGCGCGTCCGTGACGCCAATGGCGACACGCCGATCAGCTATCAGCCAGATTATCTCGACCCGATGGGCCGGACAGTCCGGCTGAGCGTGAGAAAGGTGTTCTTCTAAGACCGAGTGCAGGGAAATAGCCGCGCTATTTCCCGCCCCAGCGCTCGGCCCGGCCGGCGGCGCCAAGGGCGCCGTCCGACGCGGCTTTGCCGCGTCGAGAGGCCGGCTACTGCACAATCCCCAACTAACTCCCCTCCCTTAAAGGGAGGGGGTTGGGGGTGGGTGCACGCGTCTGCGCGCCGTAAAGACTCATTGGCCGATCGCTAGAGAGCGCCGGACGAGGCATCGAGCCTCGCCCGACGCTACACCCACCCCTTGATCCCCTCCCTTTCAGGGAGGGGAGAATGTCGTCGCCGAGATCCCTACAACCCCACCTTCTTCTCCAGCCACCGCGCCGCCGCGTCTGGGCTCTCCTTCCCCGCATCGCGATCGACCATGTAATTGGCCTCGCGCATCGCCTCGACCGGCACGCGCCCGATCAGCGGCTTCAGCGCCGCGATCATCCGCGCATCCTTCGCGTGGCGCGGAGCGATGGTCAGGATCGCATCGTAATTGGGGATCGCCCCCTTTGGATCGCTCAGCACGGTCAGCTTGTCAGCGGCGATCCGTCCGTCGGACGAGAAGGCCGAGATGACGTCCGCCTGCCCGCTTTCGAGCGCGCGATACATGAAGGTCGGATTATAGGCATGGGCCGACCCGAACCGGATCGGATAGGCGGCGCGCACCGCCTTCCATTCGGGGCGTTCGAGGAATTCGAGATCGGCGCCGAATTGCAGGTCTGGCGCCTTGGCGACCAGATCGTCGAGACTGGTAATACCCAGCGCCTCGGCGCGATCGCCGCGCATCGCGAAGGCATAGGCGTTTTCGAACCCCATTCGTCCGAGCAGATTGAGACCCTGTTTCGCTTGCCAGCTGCGGATCGCCGCCAGCATCGCATCGCGCGGCGGCGTGTCGGTCCGCTTCATCTCGTTGGTCCAGATCGTGCCGGTATAATCGACCGCGACATCGACATCGCTCGACGTCAGCGCCGCGAACATCACGCCCGATCCCAGCCCTTCCTTGTAGCGCACGCGATAGCCCGCCGCCTCGAGCCGGTGGCCGATCATCCGCGCCAGGATATATTGTTCGGAGAAGCCCTTGGCGCCGATCGTCACCGTCTCCTGCCGCACCGGCAGCGCCGGGAGTAACGCGACCATGACGCCGAGCGCGAGCAGACCGAACGCGATCCACGCGCCGAGCCGCTTGCGCCGTGCGATGCCGTGCTCGATCACGCCGAGCAACCCATCGACCGCGAGCGCCAGTCCCGCCGCCGCGGTGCACCCCGCCAGCACCAACGCCCAATTCTGCGTCTGCAGCCCGGCGAAGATCATATCGCCCAGGCTCGGCTGACCGACCGTGGTCGACAGTGTCGCCGCGCCGATCGTCCACACCGCCGCCGTGCGGATGCCGGCCATCAGCACCGGCGCGACCAATGGCGCCTCCACCAGCCGCAATTTCTGCCACGCGGTCATGCCGACACCATCGGCCGCCTCGATCACCGCCGGATCGATCCCGGCGAGCCCGGTCACGCCGTTCCTGAGGATCGGCAGCAAGGCGTAGAGCGTCAGCGCGAGGAGCGAGGGAAGGAAGCCCAATGCAGGAATTCCGCCGCCGACCAGCGTCGAGAGCGACAACAGGATCGGATAGAACAGAGCGAGCAATGCCAGGCTCGGGATCGTCTGGACCAGGCTCGCGAAGCCGAGCACGATCCGACCGACCGAAGGAACCCGCGCCGACCACACCGCGAGCGGCAGGCTGAGGATGATCCCCAGCACCAATGCGCTCATCGCCAGCAACAGATGCTGGGCGAGGAGATCGGGGACCCGTGCTAGGGCGTCGAGGAAGTCGACCACTAAAACTCCTCCCCGGCACGGGGAGGGGGACCGCCGGGCGCAGCCCGGTGGTGGAGGGGGTAGGCCTCCAGGGATGTAGCCGGTGGCGCCCCCCCTCCACCAGCCTCCGGCTGGTTCCCCTCCCCGCAAGCGGGGAGGATTTGGGGGGAAACCATCACGCGCTCGCCTCCAGCGCGCCGAGCCGTTTCATCTGTTCGCGCGGCACCGCGACCAGCGCCTGCGCCGCTGCGCCGCCTTCACCGGCCAACAGCGCCCGAGGCACCGCATCAGCGACGATCCGACCCTTGTCCATGACCAGCACGCGGTCGGCGAGCAGCAGCGCCTCGGCCATGTCGTGCGTGACCATGATCGTGGTCAGCCCGAGCCGATCATGCAGCGCGCGGATGGCGTTGCCCAATTGATCGCGCGTGACCGGGTCGAGCGCGCCGAACGGCTCGTCCATCAGCAACAATCTGGGTTCGGTCGCTAAGGCGCGCGCGACACCTACGCGCTGGCGCTGCCCGCCTGACAAGGCATCGGGCATGCGCGTCGCGAAGTCCGCCGGCAAATCGACCAGCCCGAGCAGTTCCGCAACGCGGGCGTGCGGGTCCTTCTCTCCCTCCAGCCTGAGCCCGATCGCGACATTCTCGGCGACGGTCAAATGCGGGAACAGCCCGATATTCTGGAAGACATAGCCGATCCGCCGCCGCAGTCGGAACCGGTCCTCGGTATCGATCTGTTGCCCGTCGATCGCGATGCTGCCCGCGCTCGGCTCGATCAGCCGGTTGATCGTTTTGAGCAGAGTCGACTTGCCCGACCCCGAGCTGCCGACCAGCGCGACGAAGCTTCCCCCGGCGATCTCGACCGTCACGTCGTCGACCGCGACGGTGCCGCCGGGGTAGCTCTTGGTCACGCCGGAAAGGGCGACGGATGGGCCTGGCAGACTCACGCGGACGTTGTGCGGAACGATTGCCACAGGGTCAAACGCTCGAATTCGTCACCCCGGGCTTGTCCCGGGATCCACTGTGCCGCAATCCTGGGCCAAGAGGCTCCGTGGATGCCGGGACAAGCCCGGCATGACGACGGTACGAAAAGGGCGGGGAATGACGACCAAAGCAATCTTCATCACCGGCGGCGGATCGGGCATCGGCCGCGCGGTGGCACAGCGGTTCGCGCGGGAGGGCTGGCGGGTCGGCCTCGCCGACGTCAACGCCAAGGGACTGACCGAGACCGCCGCGTTGCTGCCTACGGGGATAAGCGACACCTATATCATGGACGTGCGCGATCGCGATTCGTGGAAGAACGATCTCGACGATTTCACGTCCAAGACCGGCGGCCGGCTCGACGTGCTGTTCAACAATGCCGGGATCGGCACCGGCGGGCGGATCACCGAGATGAGCTTCGAGGATCTCGACCGGGTCGTCCAGATCAACCTGGTCGGCGTGCTCAACGGCGCCAAGATCGGCCATGCCTATCTGGCCAAGACGCCGGGATCGTGCCTGCTCAACACCGCCTCAGCCTCGGCGATCTATGGCACGTCCGGCCTGTCGGTCTATTCGGCGACCAAGTTCGCCGTGCGTTCGCTGACCGAGGCGCTCGATGGCGAATGGTATGGCGACGGCATCAAGGTGCGCGCCCTCATTCCCGCCTTTATCGACACGCCTTTGCTCCAAGTGCCGGTCGACGGCAGCAACCGCAATATCCGCGAATCGGTGACCGCGGCCGGACTCGAATTGAGCAGCGCCGCCGACGTCGCCGATGCCGCGTGGAATGCGGTTCATGGCGACGCCGTCCACACTTATGTCGGCAAGACCGCGTTCCGGATGAAATTCGCCGCCCGCTGGATGCCAGGCCAGCTCAGGAAGATGATGCGGCGCGGGATCGGCAGCAAGGATTAGGTGGATCGACATTCAGACCTCCCCATTCTGTCCGCCGGGAGGGATTGTTGACTCAGTCATGATTCTATAGTGTTGATTCGATCAACATAATGGATTGTTGCGACATGACGGTTCGACACGAGCGGGACGTGGCCGCGCTGCGCGGCTTCAACCGCGTATATACCATGCAGTTGGGACTGCTCGACGCCCATCTCGACGACAGCCCGTTCACCCTGAGTGAAGCGCGGATTCTCTACGAACTGGCCAACCGGACCGATCCAACCGCGGCGGAAATCGCCCGCGTGCTCCGGCTCGACCCGGCGCAGATCAGTCGCACGATCAAGCGGTTCGCCAATCGCGGCCTGGTCACGATGCGTGACGATCCATCGCATGGCCGCCACCAATTGCTGTCGCTCACCGGGCCGGGCCGAGCCGCCTTTGCCGCGCTGGAAGGCAATACGCAGCGCGCGGTCGGCGCGCTGTTGGACGGATTGCCGCCCTTCCGGCGCGCGGCGATGCTCTCCGCGGCGAGGACGATAACCCGGATATTCGAACAGGATACCACGCCCCGGCCCGTGCTGCGCGGACTCAGGCCCGGCGACCTCGGCATGGTGACCGCGCGACAGGCGATCCTCTACGCGGAGGAATATGGCTGGAACGGCGACTATGAAGCGCTGGTCGCGCGCATCCTCGCCGACTTCCATCAGTCCTTCGATCCCGACCGCGACGCGGCCTGGATCGCGGAGATGGACGGGCGGATGGCGGGCTCGATCTTCCTGGTTCATGGCGACGAGCCGGACGTGGGCAAATTGCGCCTGCTTTATGTCGAGCGCGATGCGCGCGGCACGGGGGTCGGCAAGATGCTGGTCGCGGCGTGCATCGACCGTGCGCGGGCGGTCGGATACAAACGGCTCGACCTGTGGACCAACAGCGTCCTGTCCGCCGCGCGCGCGATCTACGAGCGAGCCGGTTTCGTGCTGGTCGACGAAACGCCGCACCATTCCTTCGGCAAGGACCTGGTCGGCCAGACGTGGTCGCTGGCGCTTTGACGACGCACCGGGCGCGGCCTATGGCGCTCGTCGCGAGATCGATTGGTGCGGGATCGGGAACGGGAATCGGCCCGGTGAACATCCCCGACTTCGGTGCGTTCGCTCTTGCTCTGGCCAGGAAGCGGATATTGCGGCACTAGCGAATTTATGCCCGGCGTGACCCAAGAGCGAAGGCCGACGATCAGCCTCATCATCCCCGCTTATAACGAGGAGGAATATCTTCCCGCCTGTCTCGATGCGGTGATGCGCAACGTCGCGGGCAAGGTGACCGAAATCATCGTCGTCGACAACAACAGCACCGACGGCACGCGGCAAGTGATCGAGCGCTATCCCGGCGTCACCTATGTGTTCGAGCCCGAAAAGGGCATCACCCGGGCGCGCCAGCGCGGCTTCCTCGAGGCGACCGGCGATATCCTGGCCTATGTCGATGCCGATACGCACCCGCCGGCGGGCTGGATCGAGCAGATCTGGGAACAGTTCGGCAAGCGCAAGAATCTGGCCTGCCTGTCCGGGCCGTACAGCTTTTACGACCTCAGCGGGCTGCGTAACAAGATTTCGAGCGGATGGTTCGTCGCGGCGCGGCCGTTGTACGGGATTACCGGCTATATGATGGTCGGCGGCAATTTCGCCATTCCGCGCGACGTGCTCGAGCGGATGGGCGGGTTCGACAGCTCGATCGAATTCTATGGCGAGGATGTCGACATCGCCAAGCGCGCCAAGCAACAGGGCAAAGTGCTGTTCTCGCCGCGGTTCGTCATGCCCACCTCGGGACGGCGGATGAAGAAACAGGGCTTCGCCAAGATCGCCGGTATCTATTTCCTCAATTATTTCTCGATCGTCTTCCGCGGCAAGCCCGCCACCAAGGGCTATGAGGACATCCGCTAAGCGGAACGGCCACGCAATGGCGGCGGAATCCCATCGCTAGTCGACTAACAGATCGATCGCCTCCGCCATCGCGATGTCGCGGTGCGACAATCCGCCGGCGTCGTGCGTGGTCAGCGTGATGTCGACGCGGTTCCACACGTTCGACCATTCCGGATGGTGGTCGTGCTTTTCGGCCAACAGCGCGACGCGTGTCATGAACGCGAACGCCTCGCTGAAATCGCCGAAGGTGATGCTGCGGCTGATCGCGTCGCGGCCCTCGTCATAATCCCATTCGTCGAGTTCATCGAGCGCTTCGCCGCGTTCCTCGTCGCTCAGTTGTTCGACCATCGCTTTCTCCCTTGCTTGCCGCCGCGATGGATAACGGCCTATGCCGCTCGTCATGAGCGGGCAAGAGGGCGCACATGTCGCGCCAAGCGCACAGGAGATCGAGGCGATCGCGCGCCGAACGCTCGCGGCGTTGCCCGACGCGTTTCGCCGCCATCTCGGCGAGATCGTGCTGATCGTCGAGGATTTCGCCGATGACGAGACGCTGAAGGCGCTCGATATCGAAAGTCCGTTCGACCTCACGGGCGTCTATCATGGCCGCCCGATCGGCGAGAAATCATCGATGGAGTCGGGCGCGGTACCCGACCGCATCCATCTCTATCGCCGCGCGATCCTCGACGAATGGATCGAGGACGGCGAGGATCTGACGACGCTCGTCCGCCACATCGTGATCCACGAAGTCGGGCATCATTTCGGCCTGAGCGACGACGATATGCACCGGCTCGAGGACGACGCGTGACCCTGATCGCGTTCGACGCCGTCACCTGCATTCGCGGCGGACGGGCACTGTTCCAGCGCCTGTCTTTCACGCTGGAGCAGGGTGGAGCGGCGCTGGTCACCGGCCCGAACGGCATCGGCAAGTCGAGCCTGATCCGTCTCGCCGCCGGGCTGCTCGCCCCCGCCGCCGGTCGCATCACCGGTGACGCGGCGCGTGCCCTCCTGACCGACCAGCCCTCGCTCGACGAGGAATTGCCGCTGGCCCGCGCACTCACTTTTTGGGCGCTGCTCGATCGAGCAGCGGACAATGTCGCGGCCGCACTGGACGCTCTTGCGCTGAGCGATCTCGCCGACATCCCCGTCCGCTTGCTCTCGACTGGCCAGCGCCGCCGGGCCGCGATTGCGCGCGTCATCGCTAGCGGCGCACCGCTCTGGCTGCTCGACGAGCCGGCCAACGGGTTGGATAAGGCCGCGCTCGGTCTGCTCGAAACGGCGCTCGCCAAGCATCGCGCGTCGGGCGGCGCGGTTCTGGTGGCGAGCCACACGCCGATCACGCTGCCTGACGCCCTCGCGATCGATCTTTCGCAGCACCTACCTCAGTTGGAGCCGGCGGCATGAGTTCGGCTCTCGTCCTCCTCATCGCCCGCGACCTGCGCCGCGCCTGGATCGGCGGCGGCGCGTTGCTGCCGGTGGCGTTCTTCCTGCTCGTCGCGATCCTGTTTCCGTTCGCGATCGGCCCCGACGCCAAGCTGCTCGTGCGTGTCGGCGGCGGCGTGTTGTGGGCGGCAGCGCTTCTCGCCGCGCTGATCCCGATCGAACGCCTCGTCGCGCCGGATCTGGCCAGCGGGGTGATCGACCAACTGCTGACGCGCGGCCAATCCGCCGCGACCATCGCCTTCGCCAAGCTGATCGCGCACTGGCTCGCCTTCGCCCCGCCGATCCTGCTCGCCGCGCTCCCCGCGGCGGCCCTGCTCAACCTATCCACCGAGACGCTGCTCCGGGTCGAGATCGGGCTGCTGATCGGCACCCCAGGCCTCGCCGCGCTCGCGCTGGCAACCGGGGCGCTGGTCGCGGGGCTGCGCGGCGCCGGCGCGATCGCCGGGCTGCTACTGCTGCCGCTCGCGGTGCCGTTGCTGATCTTCGGCGCGGGCAGCCTCGACGGCGGCGTCGGCGCGCTCAAGCTGCTGGCGGCGGTCAGCCTTGTGCTGGTCGCGGGAGCGCCGTTCGTCGCCGGTGCGGCGATCCGCGCCGGGCTGGATTGAACAATATTCTCGAATTACCCTCCATCGTGGAGCGGGACCGTCATTGCAAGCGAACGAACTGGCGCCATCTTCGCTGGCCGAGCCGGTACCGAGCCGTTAGCATCCAGGCATGCGCCTCGCTTCCCTCGCTTCAAAGATCGCGATCATGGTCTTTGGCATAGTGGTCGGAGCGGTCACGACATGGGCATTCGTATCCCGTCCCGCCCCGCCTGCATCGATTTCGGTATCGATGTCCGCAGAAACCCCGATACCCGAGCCGACGTCACCGCCGCCAAAGGGCAGCAGCGCCGAACTCGGCGCGAAGCTGTTGCAGCGTGTCGGACGCAACCTGATCGCCGACGACCGGGCCAGGGGCTGGCAGGACGGCCCGATCGAATTCTACGGGGCGCCCAGGCCCTATGGTGACACGCTCTGCAGGGTCGCCGTGTACACTGTCGCGCCGAAGATCATCCGTGGCGCGATTCTCGAGAAGGAAAAGTGGGACGACGATCTCAAGGTCGAAACAAGATACGGGCTGTGGAAGCGGCCATCCGCCGCCGGAGGCGACCGGGACAAAGCCTGCGTGGCATTTCGCGACTTCCGGCATCTGATCACGGAGGGCAGCCTGCTCTCGGTCGGCCGCGCTACATACGCGATGGACACGATCCTCGATCAGGCGAAGTCGGGCAAAGCCGGGTTCAAGATGTCCTGCACCATAATGTCACTGAGCTTGGGCAAACCGGTATCGTGCGATCCGCTGGCTATCCTGCGGGCATTGTCGCTTCAGGATATCTATCATGCCGAAACGACGTCCGAGGCCAAAAATGACCGATCTTCAGTGTTCCGCGATCAGGTTCTGGTCGCAGGCGACAAGATAACGAAGATATTGAAGATGAAGACTTTCATGACGACGATCAACATCGAGGACGAACAGCATTTCGGCAAGCAGAGCGTGGACGAAGCCGATGTGCGATCGGTGGAGATCGTGATCGAGGAGCTGTGCTGAGGGATCCGGCCTAGGTCGCTCGTATCGCGCTGGTCGCGGGCAGCCCAGTCGGCGTCGCGGCGATCCGGCCCCGGGGCTCCGCAGGCGCTCAGAACGACCCGCAATTGCTCGGCGCCCGCCCTCCCGCGAAGCGCGCATCGATCCAGCCGAGCGTCGCTTCCGCCTCGGTACGGGCGACAGTGCCATGCTCGCCGCCCGGCACCGAGATGAAGCGCACCGTCTTGCCCGAGGCGCAGGCGGCGCGCGCGAAATCGCGCACCACGGCCGGGGCGACAATGGTGTCGCCGGTCCCGGTGGCGATCAGCGCCGGCACCTTGATGGCAGCAGCCGACGGACTGTTCTCGCGCATCAACCGTCCCCAGGGCTGTTTCGTGCCGAGGTCGAGATTGCGGATCGCGCGCTGGGCGATGACGATGCCGATGATCGTGCCGAGCTTGGGCTTAGCGTCGAAGTTGACGCAATTGTTGTCGGCCAACCGCGTCATCACGTTCTGGACCGAGCGCGGTCCCAGGATCGACATCGACGCGCCGTAATAGCGCGACCAGCTCGTCGCGGTATAGGCAGTGAGCAGGGCGCGGACACGGGCGTCGCTGCCTTCCTTGAAATTCCGGTGCAGGTCGGTCGGCGGCACGATCGCCGCGATCCCGACGAGTTGCAGATCGGGGGCGTAGCTCGACCATAGTTGTCCGGTCCACAGCGCGGCATGACCGCCTTGCGATTCGCCCCAGACGGCGAAGCGCGATCCGGCTTCGGCTTCGGGAATGCCCCGCGCCGCACGGACCGCGTCGAGCGTCGACTTACCTTCGCTGGTGCCGACCAGCACGGGATGGACCATGTCGGAACCGAGTCCGGGATAATCGGGCGCGACGATGGTATAGCCGCGGCGGACGACGTCATCGAGCGCCGGGATCAGCGTGAAGTTGGTATTGCCCAGGGACGGCGCGCAGCGCTTCGAAATGCCGATCAGGCCATGCGTCCAGGCAATTACCCGTCGCGGGCCGGCACTGGAGCGATCGCGAGGGGCGATGACCATGCCCGTCACCTGGATCGGCTGGTTGCGATCCCCGCTGGTCCAATATTCGATCCGCCAGGCTCGCACATTGGCGGGAGCGTCCTCGACCGGTTGTGCGGCGATGAGCGTGCCGGCGCGCTGGGCGACGGCGGTGCGGGGTAGGACAGCCAATGTCGCTGCCAACAGGATGGTCAAGGTGCTCAGAAACCGATGCATTGGACCGCTCCCCGCAATGTCGGCGGAGAATAGCATGTTCGTCGGGCAGTGGAAAACCGGCCCCTTTCGGCTGTCAAGGCACGGGTGCGACGGATCGCGAAAGCGGGCCGACAGGCGTCTACCAGCTACGGCCGTTCACCGGCTCCAGCGCGCCCAGATCGCGGTCGGCAGTAACAGCCCGCGCGCTTCCTCGCGCACCGCGAGCTCGCCTGCCTCGACCGTGCCGGGCAGACCGGCAAAGGCCTGGCTGACGAGTTCGCCGATCGCCAGTGCCGACATGCGCACGGCATAGACGGTCAGGAACAGGAAGCGCGAGCGGTCGTCGAGCAATTGCCGGCAATCCTGGATCAACCCTGGCAGCCCTTCCTCGAGCCGCCATACCTCGCCTTCGGGGCCGCGACCGAATTTGGGCGGATCGAGCAGGATGCCGTCGTACCGCCGACCACGGCGCACTTCGCGCGCGGCGAACTTGGTCGCGTCGTCGACCATCCAGCGCACCGGTTTGTCGTCGAGTCCCGCCAGCCGCGCGTTCGATCGCGCGCCTTCGACCGATTTCTTGGAGGCGTCGACATGGACCATCTTCACGCCCTTGGACGCCAACGCGAGCGTGCCGACGCCGGTATAGCCGAACAGGTTGAGCGCCTCGGCTTCGTCGACTCCCGCGAGCCGCTCGCGCATCCAGCTCCATACCGGCGCCATGTCGGGGAAGAACCCGAGGTGACGGAACGGCGTGGTCTGCGCGGTGAAGCCGACATCGTCCCATTTCATCGGCCAGCCGTCGCATGGCACCTGGCCGCTATATTGCCAGCGCCCGCCGCCTTCCTCGTCCGATCCGGGGATGAACTCGGCGTCGGCCTTCCAGTCGGGGCTTGCTGGCGCCCACATTGCCTGGGCTTCGGGGCGGATGAAGCGGAAGCGGCCATAGCGTTCGAGCTTTCGGCCATGACCGGAGTCGACCAGGCCGTAATCGGCCCAGGGCTCGCCGATCATCGTGTCGAGTTTCATGCGGCAGCGCTCGACGACAGACCCTCACCCTTCCGCGCCTGCGGCGCTCCCTCCCTCTCCCGCATGCGGGAGAGGGAAGGGGCCCGCCCGGCGCAGCCGGGTGGGAAGGGTGAGGGTCTGTTGATCATGCCGCGACCCTAGCGATGTACTCCGTCACCGCCTCGAACGTCGCTGGCAGCGTCTCGTACCGTTCCTCGCGCTCGAACAAATCGCCCACCCGCGCCGGCAGGACCGGGCGTACGCCGGTGGCACGCTCGACCGCATCGCCGAACTTGGCCGGGTGCGCGGTCGCCAAGGTCACGATCGGAGCGTCCACGTCGACCTGCCGCGCCGCGCCGAGACCGATCGCGGTATGCGGGTCGATCACTTGCCCGGCGCGCTCGCACGCCCAGCGCATCGCCAACGCCATGTCGTCGAGGTCGATCCGCGCACTCGACAACAGATCCGCCGCGCCTTCGCGCTGTTGGTTGGTCAGCCGCATCGCCTTCGACGCCTCGAACCCCGCCATCTGCGCCGCCATCGCCGCGCCGTCGCGTCCGCCAACGTCGAACAGCAGCCGCTCGAAATTCGAGCTCACCTGAATATCCATCGACGGGGTCGGCGTCGCCACCACCCCGGCGGCCGAATAGTCGCCACTCGACAGCGCGCGGTGGAGGATGTCGTTGACGTTGGTCGCGACGATCAACTTCGCGACCGGCAGCCCCATCTTAGCCGCGACATAGCCGGCGAACACGTCGCCGAAATTGCCGGTCGGCACCGAAAAGGCGATTGCGCGCTCGGGTGCGCCGAGCCGCACACCCGCATAGAAATAATAGACCACCTGCGCCATCAGCCGCGCCCAGTTGATCGAATTGACCGCCGACAGGGTCAGATGCCCGAGCGGGCCAGTCCCGGCGGCATTGGCGTTGAACATCGCCTTCACCATCGCCTGGGCGTCGTCGAAGCTGCCCTCGATCGCGATATTGTGGACGTTGGGCGCGAACACCGTAGTCATCTGGCGGCGCTGGACGTCGGACACCCGCCCTTTCGGGTGGAGCATGAAGATTTCGACCCCGGTCCGCCCGGCGACCGCGTCGATCGCCGCCGATCCGGTATCGCCGCTGGTCGCGCCGACGATCGTCAGTTTCTGGTCGGTCCCCTGGAGGAAGCGCTCGAACAGCAGGCCGAGCAATTGCAGCGCGACGTCCTTGAACGCCAGGGTCGGCCCATGAAACAGTTCGAGCAGCCAGTGGCGGTGATCGAGCTGGACCAGCGGCGTCACCGCGTCGTGCGAGAAACGGCCGTAAGCCTGGGCGCACAGATCGCGCAGCTCGTTCTCGCTCAGCGCGTCGCCGACGAACGGCGCCATCACCCGGACCGCGGTCTCGACATAGGATAGACCAGCCAGCCCGGCGATCTCATCGCGGCTCAGCGTCGGCCACGCCTCGGGAAGGTACAATCCGCCGTCATTCGCCAGTCCGGCCAGCGTGACCTCACGAAAACCGAGCGCAGGCGCTGCCCCACGCGTACTCACATATTGCATGCTTACCCCTTACGAGCGCGGCGGCGCAGCGCCAGCAGATAGATGATCACCGCGATCCCGGCGAACAGGAACCATTGCACCGCATAGGCGAGATGGTTGTTGGGGATCGACTCGATGCTGGGCATCTCGTTCGCCGCCAGTCCCGGCGCCGGCGTATTGGCCACCAACAGCAATTCCTTGGGCGCGGCCCTGCCGAACAATGTCGCGATCAGCGGGGTGCTCGACGGCGCGTGGCTGATCATTCCGTCGACCTTGCCGCCGGTCCATTTGGGCTTGAACTCGGGATTGTGCGTCGTGCCGAGCTGGACCGAAAAGCCCGGCCCTTCGGCCCCCGTGGCGCATCGCGCGATGACACGGAACCCGGCCTTGCCCGCGCCGTCGAGCGCGAAGCTGACCGGTTTCAGGCAGAAGGTGCCGGCGCGGCGGAACAGCAAATCGTCGCCGATCGCCGGGATCGGGAAGGCGATCGGCGGCTTCGACGGGTTGGCGGCGAGCACGGCCAATTCGGCGAGCTTCTGCCCGCGCCGCTGCAATTGCCAGAACCCCAGCGCAATCATCGCGGTCACGGCCAAGGCCACCAGCACGGTCGCCACAATCGGGAAGCGCTTCATCGCGGGCCCTCGCTGCGGAATTCGCGCGCCTTGTTGCGATATTCGAGCGCGAGCAATCCTGCCTTCGACACTCGTAACGCCAGCAGCACGGCGGCCGCGCTCAGCGGAATCCAGAGCAGCACATGAACCCAGAAGGGTGGCGACAGCGACAATTCGAGCGTGATTGCCGCGGCGACGATCGCCCCGCCCAGGATCAGGATCAGGAACGCCGCCGGACCGTCGCCGACATTGAATGCCGAGATGTCGAGCGCGCAGGCAGAACAGCGATCGGCAAAGCGCACCCAACCGGAGAACAAGGTCGGCGCGCCGCAGCGCGGGCAAAGTCCACGCAGCGCGACCTGGACCGGCGCGACCGCGGCGGGCGCAGAGCCCCCGTCGGGTCGCGCCTCAGTCATCAGCCGGCGTGGACGGGCGCGCCCCAGCCACCCCAGACGTAGATCGTGATGAACAGAAACAGCCACACCACGTCGACGAAATGCCAGTACCAAGCGGCGGCCTCGAAGCCGAAATGCTGCTTCGGGGTGAAGTCGCCCTTGTACGCGCGGATCAGGTTGATGGTCAGGAAGATCGTGCCGATTAGCACGTGGAAGCCGTGGAAGCCCGTCGCCATGAAGAACGACGCGCCATAGTTGAGACCCTTGAACGGGAACGGCGCTTCCGAATACTCATACGCCTGGATCGAGCTGAACAGCACGCCGAGCACGATCGTCAGCCACAGGCCCTTCTTGACGCCGTCATTCTCGCCGACGCCCAGCAGACCCCATAGGCCCTTCATCGCGCCGCCGCGCTGATTGTGGATCAGCGCATGGTGCGCCCAGGTCACCGTCGTGCCCGACAGCAGCAGAATGATCGTGTTGAGCAACGGGAATTGGAAGGCGTTGATGACCTCGATGCCCTTGGGCGGCCAGACCGAGGCGGCGGCGATATTCTCGGTCGCCAGGCTCGCCGTCTTGCTCGCGGCGTCCCACACGACCGGCGCGGGGAACAGCGAAAAATCGAAGAACGCCCAGAACCAGCCGACGAAGAACATCACTTCGGAGGCGATGAACAGCACCATGCCGTAGCGCAGGTGGAGCTGCACGACCGGGGTGTGATCGCCCTGATGCGCTTCCTTGATGACGTTGGACCACCAGGAGAACATCGTGAACAGCACGCAAATCAGGCCGAAGCCGAACAACAGCGAACCGTAATGCGCGCCCTTCATCCACATGATACCGCCCGACGCCAGCGCCAGCGCGGACATCGCGCCGATCAGCGGCCAGGGATCGGGTTGCAGGATATGGTAATCGTGGTTCTTGGCGCCGGCCATGTCGGTCCCCGTTAGACTGGTTTGATTAAGCCTCTAGCTTGGCGTTTTCGCGGAATCTACCGGGTAAAACGTATAGCTGAGCGTGATGGTCTGGATATCGCGCGCGTCCGGGTCCTTGAGGATCGCCGGATCGACGAAGAAGATCACCGGCATGCGCTGGGTCTCGCCGGGCTTGAGCGTCTGCTGGGTGAAGCAGAAGCACTGGATTTTCTTGAAATATATCCCCGCCTGCGCCGGGGTGACGTTGAAAGTCGCGGTACCGGTCAGCGTCTGGCTGGACGTGTTGGTCGCATCGAAGAACGCCATGTCGCGCGCGCCGATATCGATCGTTTCCGACTCGTTCTCGGGCTTGAAATTCCATTTGAAGCCGGGCGCGACATTGGTGTCGAACGCGACCGTGACCTTGCCATCGACCGCGCCGGGAGCGCGCAGCGCCCGTCCGGTGGTGCCGTTGAGCCCCGTCGCCTGGCAGAACATGCGATAGAGCGGCACGCTGGCCCAGGCGAGGCCGGTCGAGCAGCATACGCCGATCACGGCCAGAAGCGCTGTACGTGTGGTCCGCTGCATCGCCATCACTCGTGCGACCAACCCAGCCCGATCTTGGCGATGGCGAGCGCGAAGATCAGGATCACCAGCACGCCGAGCACCAGCGCCAGCGCGCGCGCATTGCGGCGTTGCGCCGCGAGTCTCTGTTGGTCGGGAGTCATGCCAGCCACCGATCGGCGACAACCGCGCCAAACAGGATGAAGAGATAGGCGATCGAATAAGCGAACAGGCGCTTTTCCGGGCGCATGCGATCCTCGGCACCGGTCGTACGGAATGTGATCTGCGCCGCGAGCAGTGCGAACCAGGCTGTTGCCGCTACCGCGACCCAGCCATAGATCGCGCCGGTCAGCCCAAGCGGCCAGGGCGCCACCGCGGCAACCGCCATCGGGATGGTGTAGAGCCCGATCTGCGTCCGCGTGGCGCGCTCGCCCGCGACTACCGGCAGCATCGGGATGCCGGCATTGGCGTAATCGGTCTTCACGAACAAAGCGAGCGCCCAGAAATGCGGCGGGGTCCACAGGAATACCAGCGCGAAGAGCAGCAGCGGCAAGGGCGCGAGGCTGCCGGTCGCCGCCGCCCAGCCGATCAGCGGCGGGAAGGCACCGGCGGCACCGCCAATGACGATATTCTGCGGCGTGCGCGGCTTGAGCCAGATCGTGTAGATGAAGACGTAGAACAGGATCGACGCCGTCAGGATGCCCGCCGCGAGCAAATTGGTCGCGAGGCCCATCAGCAGCACCGAAAAGACGCCGAGCCCGACACCGAATTGCAGCGCCGAGTCGCGGCTCATCCGCCCAGCCGGCAGCGGCCGCCCACGCGTGCGCTTCATCTTGGCGTCGATATCGGCTTCATACCATTGATTGAGCGCCCCCGCCGCGCCCGCGCCGAGCGCGATGCACAGGATCGCGGTGAAGCCGATCACCGGGTGGATCGCGACCGGAGCCGCGAGCATGCCGCACAGACCGGTAAAGACGACAAGCGTCATCACCCGGGGCTTGGTCAGCGCCAGGAAATCGCGCCAGTCGGCAGGAAGGGCGATGGTCTCAGTGGTCATGGGTTGAGGGGCCTATAAGCGGCTCGCGGCGGCATGCAAAGCGGTTGCGCCGAAACGAAAACGCCCCGGAAAACTTCCGGGGCGCTTCGTTGCCGGATCAGTACCGATCAATGATGATGGGAATCACCCCCGTCTATGACGGGCAACGTCTCGAACTGGTGGAACGGCGGCGGGCTCGACAAGGTCCACTCGAGCGTCGTCGCACCTTCGCCCCAGGGATTGTCGGGCGCCTTCTTGCCCGCGAACAGCGACCAGATCAGGTTGATGAAGAAGATGGCCATGCCCGCGGCCATGATCATATAGCCGATCGTCGCGAATTTGTTGAAATATTCGAACGCGTTGGGATAGTCCGGATAGCGCCGCGGCATGCCCTGCAGGCCCAGGAAGTGCATCGGGAAGAACAGCACGTTCACGCCGATGAAGAACACCCAGAAGTGCACATGGCCGAGCAGCTCGTTGTACATCCGGCCGGACATTTTCGGGAACCAGTAATAGAAGCCCGCGAACAGCGAGAACACCGCGCCGAGGCTGAGCACGTAGTGGAAGTGCGCCACCACGTAGTACGTGTCCTGCATGTAGTCGTCGACGCCGCCATTGGCGAGCACGACGCCGGTCACGCCGCCGACGGTGAACATGAAGATGAAGCCCATCGCCCAGACCATCGGGGTCTTGAAGCTGAGCGAGCCGCCCCACATCGTCGCGATCCACGAGAAGATCTTGATGCCGGTCGGCACCGCGATCACCATCGTCGCGGCGGTGAAGTACATCTTGGTGTTCACGCTGAGGCCGGTGGTGAACATGTGGTGCGCCCACACGATGAATCCGACCACGCCGATCGCGACCATCGCGTACGCCATGCCCAGGTACCCGAACACAGGTTTCTTCGAGAAGGTGGCGATGATCTGGCTGATCATGCCGAAGCCCGGCAGGATCATGATGTACACTTCGGGGTGGCCGAAGAACCAGAACAGATGCTGGTAGAGGATCGGGTCACCGCCGCCTTCGGCCTGGAAGAAGGTCGTGCCGAAATTGCGGTCGGTCAGCAGCATGGTGATCGCCGCGGCGAGCACCGGCAGCGCCAGCAGCAGCAGGAACGCGGTGACCAGCACCGACCACACGAACAGCGGCATCTTGTGCAGGGTCATGCCCGGCGCGCGCATGTTGAAGATGGTAGTGATGAAGTTGATCGCGCCCAGGATCGAGCTCGCGCCCGCCAGGTGCAACGACAGGATCGCCATGTCGACCGATGGCCCCGCCTCCTGCGTCGATAGCGGCGCATAGACCGTCCAGCCGGTGCCCGCGCCGCCATCCGCGCCACCGAAGAAGGGCGAGGCGAGCAGCAGGGTGAAGCTGGGGATCAGCAGCCAGAACGAGATGTTGTTCATGCGCGGGAACGCCATGTCCGGCGCGCCGATCATCAGCGGCACGAACCAGTTGCCGAACCCGCCGATCATCGCCGGCATGACCATGAAGAACACCATGATCAGACCATGGGCCGTCACCAGCACGTTCCATAGATGGCGCGCCTGGTCCATGTTGACGTCGCCGCCGCCACGGATGTGGTTGAGCGTATTGGCCCATTCGCCGAGGAACTGGATGCCCGGATGCATCAATTCGGCACGCATCAGGCCCGAAATCGCACCGCCGATGATCCCCGCGGTGATCGCGAAGATCAGGTACAGCGTCCCGATATCCTTGTGGTTGGTCGACATGAACCAGCGGGCGAAGAAGCCCGGTTTGTGATCCGCGTCATGATGATGCTCGTGGCCGCCGTGATGCGCCTCGAAGGCGTTGGGCGTGAGGGCGATATCGCTCATTGTCTTACTGTCCAGTCGAATTGCCGGCAGCGGCATTGTCGGAGGCGGTCATATTGTCCGCGGGTGCGGCGGTGTTGGCATCCGCCGGAGCCGACGCATTGGCAGCAGCCGGCGCCGCGCCGGGTTCGGCCGCACCGGCGACCTTGCCGCCCTTGGCGACAACCCATTTGTTGTAGACGTCGAGCGGAACCGCTTCGACCGCGATCGGCATGTACGCATGCTTGGGACCGCACAATTCCGAGCACTGGCCGAAATAGAGGCCCTGCTTCTCGATCGTGAAGCTGGTCTCGTTGAGGCGGCCGGGGACGGCGTCGAGCTTGATCCAGAATGCCGGCATTGCCCAGCTGTGGATGACGTCGGCCGAGGTGGTGATCAGGCGGATCGGCACGCCGACCGGCAGCACGACGCGATTGTCGACCGCCAGCAGGCGGGGACCGTCGTCGTCGGTGCGCGCGCGCTCGCCCGGGCCGACCTCGTCCTTTTCCTTGAGCAGGTTGGCGGTGATTTCGAACCCGCCATTGTCCGGATAGCTATAGGTCCAATACCATTGGTTGCCGGTGACCTTGAGCGTGATGGCATTCTTCGGCGGCGGCGCGAATTGCGCCTGGAGCAGGCCGATCGACGGGATCGCCAGCAGCACGAGGATGACCACCGGGAGCAAGGTCCACACGACCTCGATCATCGTGTTGTGCGCGGTCTTCGACGGCACCGGGTTGGACCGGCGGTTATAGCGGAAGATCACCCAGAGCAGCAGGAGCAGCACGAACACCGAGATGATCGTGATCGTCCAGAGCAGCGGGCCGTTGTGGAACCAGGCGGCACGCTCGCCATTCTTGGTCACCTGCGGCTGGAGACCGATCTCACCATCGACCGGCTGGCCGATCCCTGCGACGGGCTTCATCGGTGGCGCGCCGTCCATCGACAGCAACGGATCGTTAGCCGCGGGCGCCGCCTTGGCATCCGGCGTCCCTTTGGGCACCGCCGTGACAACGATGGCCCCGGCAGGAGCGGCAGTCGTCGCCGCCGGAGTCGCGGCGGTGGCGGGCGGCGGCGCCGTGGGCGCCTGTGGCGCGGCCTGGCCGGCGCCGGCGAGCATCAGCCCCGCCGCCAGCATCGCTGTTTTCACAACCGTAAAGCGCATATTGTCGCGTCACCCTGTTCAAGCATTTGAGCCGCGGCAGCGGCCCCATAAGTCGCGGATTTGGCCCGTCTGGCCCGGGCCTATACGCCGCCCGCGTCGCAATCTTCAAGCGCGGGAGTCGATTTTCGCAGAGACATGACGTTGCGCGCCTCGAACCGGGCCCGTATCTGGGGCGTCAGATGAGCGGCTCCCCTTCCGAACGCCTGCGCCTGGGCGTCAATATCGACCATGTCGCGACCGTCCGCAACGCGCGCGGCTCCGGCTATCCCGATCCCGTGCGCGCCGCCTTGCTCGCGGCCGAGGCGGGTGCCGACGGGATCACCGCGCATCTGCGCGAGGACCGCCGCCACATCACCGACCACGATATCGCGCGGCTGTCGGCCGAGCTCCCGATCCCGCTCAACCTCGAAATGGCGGCGACCGACGAGATGCTCGAGATCGCGCTGCGTCATCGACCGCACGCGGCGTGCATCGTTCCCGAAAAGCGCGAGGAGCGCACCACCGAAGGCGGCCTCGACGCCGCGGGCCAGCACAATCACCTGGCGCCGATGGTCCGCGCGCTGGGCGCGGCCAATATCCGCGTCTCCTTGTTCATCGAGCCCGACCCGCGCCAGATCGAGGCGGCGCTGAGCCTCGGCGCGCCGGTGGTCGAGATCCATACCGGCCGCTATTGCGAGCTGGACGGTGAAGACCGCGCCGTCGAACTCCGCCGAATCGCCGATGCCGCAGCGCTCGCCGCCAAGAACGGGATCGAAGCGCATGCCGGCCACGGCCTGACCTTCGACAATGTCGTACCGATCGCGGCGATCGCGCAGATCCGCGAACTCAATATCGGGCATTTCCTGATTGGGGAGGCGATCTTCGACGGCTTGGCGCCGGTGGTGCGGCGGATGCGTGCTCTGATGGATGAGGCTAGGTGAGCCTAGCTCGATCCCGTCATCCCAGCGAAAGCTGGGATCTCAGGCCTTCGGAGCGCGCGCTTGCGGCACGAGACCCCAGCTTTCGCTGGGGCGACGGCCTGATGGGCGCGCTGATGTGCGTAGAGGCGCGCGGTGCCGGGCCGCGCGCCCACCCGGCCGCCCAGTCATGGTATCTTATGGGCGGCCGGATGGGGGTGCGGGCCGGCACCGCTTCCGCGGCAGCGGACAAAGAGTCGTGATCATCGGTCTCGGCTCAGACCTGTGCAATATCGAGCGGATCCAGAATTCGCTCGACCGTTTTGGCGAGCGATTCGAGACTCGCGTGTTCACCGAGGTCGAGCGTGCCAAGGCGAATCGCCGCCCGTTCACCAAGGCCGGCACGCTGGCCAAGCGCTTCGCCGCCAAGGAAGCCTTTTCCAAGGCGGTCGGCACCGGGTTCAAGGCCGGCGTCTTCATGCGCGATATCGGTGTGGTCAATGCGCGATCGGGCGCGCCGACCCTGGCGCTGACCGGCGGCGCGAAAGCACGGCTCGACGCGATCACACCGGCTGGCCACGTGTCTTATATACATGTAACACTAACCGACGATCATCCCTGGGCGCAGGCCTTCGTGGTGATCGAGGCGCGGCCGGCCCCGGATGATGCTATCGGGTCGAGACATGGTATCGGGAATGACGAATGAGTGACGAGTTGGCGTTGAACGACGGAAAATTCGACCCCGTGGCACCGGCCGAAACCGCCAAGCCCGCGCCCGCGGACAAGTGGCGTGCGGGCGCACACGCCGTCTGGAAAGAGATTGCCGGCATCTTCTGGCTGATCCTCGCCGTGCTCGGCTTTCACAGCTTCATCGCCAAGCCATTCTACATCCCGTCCGAATCGATGCTGCCGGGGCTCGAGGTCGGCGACCAGTTGGTCGTCGCCAAATATGCTTATGGCTGGTCGTTCATCTCGCCCACCTTGCCCAACCCCATCGCGATGTGGCGCGATCTCGTCCAGCACAAGCCGCAGGAAAGCTGGGGCGTGCAATTGCCCTTCATCCACGGCCGACTGTTCGGCCGCCTGCCCGAGCGCGGCGATGTCGTCATCGTCACGCCTCCCGGGCGCAACACCGATTACATCAAGCGCGTGATCGGGCTGCCGGGCGACCGAATCGAGGTGCGCAACGGCGTCGTGTTCATCAACAATGTACCGGTGAAGCGCGGCCCGGTTCACTATGTCGACCTGCCCGATTATGGCGGCGTGGCGCTGACAGGTGAGGAATATGGCACGACCTGCGACATCCCCGGTGGCCTGCAGGGTCCGGCGAACAAGCATTTTTGCCGGTTGCCGCTGGTCCGCGAGACCTTGCCCAACGGGCGCAGCTTCGAAACGGTCGATCTCAGCCGCGGTACGCCGGACAGCGGTCCGAGCTATTACGAAGGCGACAATTACGGCCCGCGCGTGGTGCCGCCCGACCATGTCTTCCTGATGGGCGACAACCGAGAGCGCTCGGCGGACAGCCGCATCGCGCTCGACCAGGGCGGGCTGGGCGGCCCGGTGCCGTGGGAATATATCGGCGGCCGCGCCGAGTTCGTCACCTTTTCCAAGAACGGCAGGGCGACCTGGAACCCGCTGACCTGGTGGGGCGGGCTGCGCGGCGGCCGCGCGGGTACCTCGCTCCACCCGGCACGGGATAAATAAATGGCCGACGACACCTCAGCGCTGGTCGCCGAGCCCAGCCCCAACGAAATGCGCGATCCCGAGATGCGCCGCGAGCTGAAGCGCGCGGCCGTCTGGCTGGGGCTCGCCGCGACGATGGCGCTGGTGGTGATCCTGATCCAGCCGATCCTCATCATTCTGGCGGGTCTGGTATTCGCCTCGATGCTCGACGGCGGCGTGCGGCTGTTGGGCCGCGCTTTGCCGATCGCGCGCAGCTGGCGGTTGCTGATCGTCGTCATCCTGACGATCGCCTTCATCGGAATCGTCTTTTACAAGACGGGCGCGGGCGTGGTGATCCAGTTCCAACAGCTCCAGGCCACGCTCGAAATCCAGGCCGACCGCATGTCGCAATGGGCGGCAGCGCAGGGCATCCTGCCCGGAGCCGAAGATCTCAAGGGCCTCGCGCAACAGGCGTTGGGATCGGTCGGCAAGCTCACCAGCTGGATCGGTACTGCGCTCGGTGCGGTCACGACCTTGTTCATGATCATGGTCATCGGGCTGTTCGTCGCGATGGAACCCCGCATCTATGACCGCGGGCTGCAGTGGATGGTGCCGAGCGACTATCGCGCCGAATTCTCGATCACGCTCGGGCGGATGGCATCCCAGCTCCGGCGGCTGCTGGCCGGCCGCCTGGCGGGAATGGCGTTCGAAGGCGTGCTGATGTGGATCGCACTCAGCATCGCCGGGATTCCGATGGCGCTGGTGCTCGGCATCATCACCGGCATGCTGGCGTTCATCCCCAATGTCGGCGCCTTCGTCAGCGGTGTGTTGATGGTCTCGGTCGGGTTCAGCGCGGGCGTCGACAAGGGATTGTGGGCGATCTTCATCTATTTCCTAGTCCAGACCTTCGACGGCTGGGTAGTGATTCCCTTGGTCGCACGACGCACGGTCGACCTGCCCCCGGCGCTGACCCTGTCGATGCAGATCCTCGCCTCGACCCTGTTCGGCGTGCTCGGCCTCGCGCTCGCCGACCCGCTGACCGCGATGATCAAGGTCGCGCTCGAGCGCAATTCGGAACGCACCGCCGAGGAGGATGCCGAAGCGGCGGCTGCCGGCATGGGGATGCTGTGACGATAAGGCTGCACGATTATTGGCGCTCGTCGGCGAGCTATCGTGTCCGCATCGCGCTGGCGATGAAGCAGGTCGACTATGAGCGTCATGACGTCAATCTGCTCAAGCGTGAGCACGTTTCACCGGAAAATCTCGCGGTCAATCCGCAGGGATTGGTGCCGACGCTGGAGATAGACGGCCATATTCTGGGCCAGAGCCTGGCGATCATCGACTATCTCGACGCGCGTTTTCCTAGTCCGCGGCTGATCCCGGCTGATGCGCTCGCCCGCGCCATGACCCTGCAACGCGCGCTGGTGATCGCCGCGGACATCCACCCGGTCGACAATCTGCGCGTCCTGCGCCGGCTGAACGAGATGGGTGTAGATCAGGCGGCGCGCGACGATTGGTACCGCCATTGGATCATCGAGGGCTTCACTGCGCTGGAGACCATGGCTGGCAGCGGCGCCTTCCTGGGCGGGAGATCGCCCGATTTGTCCGATGTCTGCCTGGTGCCCCAAATGTACAATGCGCGACGGCTGGAAACCCAACTTGAGGCCTTTCCCCGCCTGGTGGAGATCGATGCGCGGCTGACCGAGATCGACGCGGTCGCCGCGGCGCACCCCGACCGGTTCAAGCCCGCTGACTGAATAGCCGAGCGATCGGGCGGCGCTTGACCGCGTGCGAAAGCAGCCCGGCCGATCCAGGAACGGATACGCCGGTCAGTCCGCGAACGTCAGTCCGGTTAGCTTCGGCCCCGCTCCATGGTCGACGATGAATTGCGCGATGATCTGCCGCATCGCCTGGTTGGTGATGCTGTTATAGGTCGTGTTGAAATCATGCCCCGAATAGGGAAACAGGATCTGGTGGACCTCAAGACCGGCGGTATTTGCCTTGCGCACGAAATCCGTCCCGGCTTCCGGCGATAACAAGGGATCGGAGGCTCCGCCCAGGATCAGCGTCGGCGGATTGCTGGGGAATTGGAAATGGCGCAAATCGATCGCGGCATAACGATCGGGATAATCGCGCGGCGACCCGCCGATATAGCGCGTCAGGTATGAACGCTGCTCGTCACGCAATTCGCTAGCATAATACCACGACCCGATGACATCGATCAGCGGCGCTTTGGCGACCACGACCGCGATGTGCGGAATGGCGGGGCCGCATTCCGGGTCGGTGCGCTTGGCATTGGCCAGATATCCGGCGGCCATCGCCAGGCTGCCTCCAGCGGACCCGCCGGTCAGCGTCACGCGATCGAGGTCGATGTGCAGCGCGCCCGCATTGGCGACAGTCCAGGCGAGCGCGCATTGCACGTCGCGCGTGGCCAGATTCCAGGTCGGCCGATCGTCTCTGGCCAGCCGATAGTCGATGCTGACCACGGTCCAGCCATGGTCGGCGAACCAGCGCTGGTTCGCGGCGCCGAACGATCGGCTGCCCTGGAAGAAGCCTCCGCCATGCACCGCGATCAGCACCGGACTCAAGGTGCCGGCTGGGTTTGGCGCGGGGTGGTAGATATCGAGCCACAGGTCTTCGCCGCCCGACCGCGAATAGATTCGGCTTTCGTCGGGGCGCGCGCCGTCCCGCACTTCGCGCAAGTCGAGCGCCCGGACGACGTTGATCCGCGCGCCGTTGACCTGCGCGATATAGAGCAAGTGGAGCATCACCCAGGTTGTCGCGAGAATGGTGACGACGGCGGTCACGACGAGGGCGATCGCGGCCCGGGATTTGAACAGCGAATTCGCCAGCAACCCGATCAACAGCGCGACGATCCCCCACAGGAACAGCCACGACGTGTGGTTGGGTACGACGCCCAACGCATAGATACGAAACCACGGGATGATCGGCACGACCGCGCCGATCAGGATGAGCAGGCACGGCAACACCATGATCCAGGCGATGGTCATCATGCCCGTGCGGCACAGTCTGAACGCCGTGCTCATACCGCGCCCTCGGGTGATGCGGCATCGGGCATTCCGATCGCTGCGGCGGGAGCCGGCGAGGCGACCGGCCGCACGCCCAGCACACCTGACAAATTGGGCAAGCGCGCGATCGCCACCCAAGTCGCCAATGTCGTGCCGGCCGCGAGCGCCAGTAGAGGCGCGCCAGAAAATCCCCAGGCGGACCACAAAGCGAACACCAGCGGATGCCAAAGGTAGAAGAACAGGCTGTCCCGGCCGATCGCACTGATCAGCGGAATGTCGAACGTTATCCGCCGCAACCAGGGAAACAGGGCGATCAGCGGAACGCACAGCAGCAGTTCGGCGGCTGCCTCGGCCGGAGTTGAGGGATGATCGTACAGACGCGACCACCACAGCAGCCCGACAAACGCGACTAGCAGCAGCGGATATTCGCGCGTCGGCGCGGGGCGGCGCGCGACCCACATCCCCAGCGTGAAATAGATCGGATAGATGAAATAGCGCCGGTCGGGCGTCCAGGCGCCGAATTGCCAGACATCGTGCCCGACGCCGAACACGTACATCGAACCAATGCTCATCGGGATGGCGATCGCCAGCATCGTCGCGGGACCGAGGCGACACAGCTTCGCCGCGAACATGAAGGCCAGGATGACCGGCACGAACCACAAATGATAAGGCGGGCGGATCACCGCATAGAATGGAGAGAACCACGCGATCGAGCCGGTGATCACCACCGCCACCGCACAGGCGGCGAGCCAGGGAAGCACCATGCGGTCATAATATTTCCGCAGCAGTCCCGCCGACGACAGGCTGCGCGCCAGTTCGAGGTTGAACAGATAACCGGTCAGGCCGATGAACAGCGGCATCCGGAAGCCGATGCCGAACCAGGTCAGGAAATGGTGGCGTTGGCTCAGTTCGGCGAAATGGCCGAGGATGACCAGGACGACCAGCGCGCCGCGAAACAGATCGATGCCCGAAACGCGCGGCTTGTCGACGCGCGGCGGGGGTGATGTCCACGCGACATCGCGGTTCTGAAGGCCCTCCCCCATAAGCAGGATATTGCCCGGGACGCGTTTCGATCCGTTGAGCGACGATGGTTAACGCGGCCTTCACTACTCGGCCTCTCTTAACCGCTCTTCGCCGAGCAGCGGGCACGAGAGGGTTGCCGCCGCTTTAAACGTTTCAAAACGACTGATCGGTTAAGCGCGAGCCTATGGCTAGTCAGCACAACGCATCGCTCCATTCGTCGCAGGGCGGCGAATCCCCGGCAACCCGCGCCGCCGCTTTCGTCGCGCCGCCCTTCTCGACGCCGCATGTCGTCGCGGAGATCGCCAAGCGCCATCCCGATTCCACCGCGCTGGTCGCACCCTGCGGCGTGCTCAGCTATGCCGAGCTCGACGCCCAAGCGAGCCGCGTCGCCGCCTGGCTGGCGTCGCAGGGCGTCGGTCGCGAATCGCTGGTCGGCGTGTGCCTCGAGCGCTCGTTCGACCAACTCGTCGTCGTGCTCGGCGCATGGAAAGCGGGTGCCGCCTATCTGCCACTCGATCCGAGCTGGCCCGACGGCCGCCTCCAGACGATCGTCGAGGAAGCCGCTTGTGCGCTCGTCGTCGGCCGCGGAGACACTGCCGCGCGCGTGCCCAATAGCCCGACCCCGGTCGTCACGCTCGACTGGCAGGCCCCGGAGCTCGCTACCGCCGAGCCGCTCGCCGCGGCGCCCAACGATCCCGATGCGCTCGCTTATGTCATCTATACCTCGGGCACGACCGGCAAGCCCAAAGGCGTCGAGGTCACCCACGCCAATCTCTCCTGGCTGATCGGCTGGCATAACGAGGCGTTCGGCGTCACCGCCGACGATCGCGGCAGCCACCTTGCCGGTCTCGGCTTCGACGCTTCGGTCTGGGAAGTCTGGCCGTATCTGTGCGCCGGCGCCTCGGTGGTGCTGGCGACCGACGACGTCCGCACCTCGGACGAGCGGTTGCGCGCGTGGCTGATCGTCCAGGGCGTCACCGTCGCTTTCGTTCCCACCGCGCTTGCGCAGGACCTGGTCCGCGACGATTGGGCGATGGGCACCAAGCTCCGCTACATCCTGACCGGCGCCGATCGGCTGCTCGGTCGTCCGCGTCCGGGTCTGCCCTTCGCGTTGGTCAACAATTACGGCCCGACCGAATGCACCGTCGTCGCCACGTCGGCGATCGTGCCGCCGGGCAATGAGGAAACCGGGCTTCCCGCGATCGGCTATCCGATCAAGGGCACGACGATCCGCATCCTCGACGGCGAGCGCAAGGCCGTTGCCGATGGCGAACAGGGCGAAATCTATATCGGCGGTCCGCAAGTCGCGCGCGGCTATCGCCATCAGCCCGAGCTCTCCGCCGCCGCCTTCATCATGATCGACGGCGAGCGCTTCTACCGCACCGGCGACCGCGCCGCGTGGCGCCCCGATGGCCAGCTCACGTTCCACGGCCGCGTCGACGACCAGGCCAAGGTGCGCGGCCATCGCGTCGAGCCCGAGGAAACCGCGAGCGTCCTGCGCACCCATCCCGGCGTCCGCTCGGGCGCGGTGATCGCGGCGCCCTCGCCCGATGGCGGCGACATGCTCGTCGCCTATGTCGTCGAGAAGGACCCGCTGTCGGCCGAAGAACTGCGCGAATTCCTCGGCAAGACCCTGCCCGAATATATGATCCCCGGCGCGTTCGTCCGGATCGACGCGCTGCCGCTGACGCCCAACGGCAAGCTCGACAAGCGCGCTCTGCCCGAACCGAGCGACGCCAACGCCCTCGCCTCGGCCGGGTTCGCCGCGCCCGAGACGCCGGCCGAAGCAAAGCTCGCCGAGATCCTCGAAGGCGTGCTTGGCCGCGGCAATGTCGGGGTCGACGACAATTTCTTCCTGCTCGGCGGTCACTCGCTGCTCGGCACCCAGGTGGTGCTGCGCGCGGGCGAGGCGTTCGGCATCGATCTGACGCTGCGAGACCTGTTCCAGGCGCCGACCATCCGCCAGCTCGCCGCGCGGATCGAGGAGATCGTGTTCGCGATGATCGAGGCGATGGACGACGACGAAGCCGCCACGCGCGCCCAGCAATAACGGCCCAACGGAGAGCCGAGAGATATGACCGAGCATTCGCCCATCGCCGCGGCCCAGCCGTTCGACCCGAGCCTCAGCCTGTTCCAGCTGCTCGACCCGGCAGTGCATGCCGATCCCTTCCCGTTCTACCGCCGACTCCGCGAGGAAGCGCCGGTGATGTGGGATCCGTTCATGCACACCTGGGTCGTCACTCGGTACGAGGACGTGCATTTCGTGCTGAAGGAATTCAGCGCGGACCGCACGCCCGATCCCAAGAAGATGGAGGCGCTCGGCCTGCCCTCGCTCGGCCCCGTCGCCGATCTGATGGCGCGGCAGATGCTGTTCCTCGACGCGCCGGACCACACCCGCCTGCGCAAATTGTGCATGAGCGCGTTCACCCCGCGCCGGGTCGATGCGATGGAGGACAAGGTCCGCGAGATCGCGCACGACCTGATCGACCAGGCGGTGCAAGGCGGCGAGTGCGAGCTGATCGCCGATTTCGCCGAGCCCTTCCCGGCGATCGTCACGGCCGGCCTGCTCGGCGTGCCGCTCGAGGACCATCGCCAGCTCAAGGCCTGGTCGGCGACCTTCGCCGAGATGCTCGGCAATTTCCAGCACAACCCCGACCGCGTCCGCGACGTCCTCAAGTGCGTCGCCGACATGACCGGCTATTTCCGCGATGCGGTTCGCGAGCAGGAGCGCAACCCGCATGACGGGCTGATCCGCTCGCTGATGGATGCCGAGGTCGACGGCCAGCGCCTGTCCGAGGACGAGGTCATCGCCAACACCATCGTGACGATGGTCGGCGGTCAGGAGACCACGACCAACCTGATCGGCAACGGGATCCTGACGCTCACGCGCCAGCCCGACAAGATGGCGCAATTGCGCGCGCATCCCGAAATCATCGAAAGCGCGGTCGAGGAATTGCTGCGCTATGAGACGCCGAGCCAGCACACCGCGCGTATCGTCAAGCAGGACACTGAGATCGGCGGCAAGCTGATGAAAAAGGGTGAAGCGGTGATGGCGGTGATGGCTGCCGGCAACCGCGATCCCGAACGCTTCCCCAATCCCGACGAGCTCGATCTGACCCGCACCGACAACCGTCACCTCGCCTTTGGCTGGGCGGCGCATTTCTGCTTCGGCGCGGCGCTGGCGCGGATGGAAGCGCGGATCTCGTACCTCGCCTTGCTCGCACGCATGGAGGACATTCGCGTCGCGGTGCCCGAGAGCACGCTCGAATGGCGCACCAATTCGGGTCTGCGCGGGTTGAGCGCCCTCCCGCTCGCCTTCCGCCCCGTGGAGGCCTGAACACCCATGAATGCGCATGTCGATCTGTCCGCGTCGAAGCGGGCACTGCTCGAAAAGATGATGCGGGGCGGCGGCGTGGCCGTCGCCAAGCCGCAGCAGATCGAGAAGCGCACACCGGACGCGGAGATCCCGCTGTCGGCCGACCAGCGTCAGGTGTGGCTCCACGCCATCATGGCGCCGGACGTGCCGCTCTATAACGAGTCGATCACGATCCACCGCTTCGGCAGTTTCGACCGCGGCGCGATGGAGCGCAGCGTCAACGAAATCCTGCGTCGGCACGAAGCCTGGCGCACCGCGTTCGTCGAGGAAGGCGGCGTGCTGGTGCAGCGCGTCCGCGAGCATCGCGACATCGTGCTGCCCTATGACGATGTCAGCCATCTGCCCGAAGCCGAGCGCGACGCCGCCGCGCTGGCGATCGGCCAGGAGGATGCGCGCCGCGCGATCGACCTGAACGACGCGCCGCTGTTCCGCGCGCGCATCGTCAAGCTCGCCGACGACAATCACCGGCTCTATTTCACGCTCCACCACATCATCTTCGACGGCGTCGCGATCTATCGCGTGATCGTGCCCGAGCTGGCCAAACTCTACGACGCTTTCTCGCGCGGCGCGCCCTCGCCGCTGCCGATGCCCGCGCTGCAATATGGCGATTACACGATCTGGCAGCAGGAGCATCTCAAGAGCGCGCCGATCCAGAAGCAGATCGACTATTGGCGCCGCACGTTGGCCGATGCGCCGCCCAAGCTCGAACTGGTCGGCGACCGCACCAAGCCGGCGCGCCCGACCCATGCCGGGTCGATGGAAGTGTTCGAGATTCCGAACGACCTGATCGAAAACTTGAAGCTGGTCGGACAACGCCACGGCGTCACGCTCTACATGACCCTGCTCGCCGCCTATCACGCGCAGCTCCACCTCTATTCGGGCGACGAGGATATCATCGTCGGCGGGGTTACTGACCTGCGCCGCCGCCCCGAACTCGAAAATGTCGTCGGCTATTTCCTCAACACGATCGCGCTGAGGGCTAAGCCCAAAGGCGAGACACGGTTCAGCGATTTCCTGACCGAAGTGCGCGACTCCGTGCTCGGCGCGCTCGCCGCGAGCGAAGCGCCCTTCGACGAGGTGGTCCGCGCGCTCGACGTCAAGCGCCGGCCGGGCACGCATCCCCTGTTCAATTGCCTGTTCTCGATCGAACCGCCGGTCGATCCCTTCCCCAACGGCTGGGACCTGACCCAGATGGACGTCGTGGTCGGGGGCGCCAAATTCGACCTCTATCTCGAACTCGACGAGCGCCAGAATGAGGGGATGCACGGCCGCTTCCTCTATTCGACCGAATTGTTCGACCCGTCGACGGTGCGGCGGATGATCGGTCATTATCTGACGATCCTCGAAGGCGTGGTTGCGGATGCGACCCGGCCGCTCAAGGACCTGCCGCTGCTCGGCGAGCGCGAGCGGCAGCAATTGCTGGTCGACTGGAATGACACTGCCACGCCGCTGTCTTCGGCGATGCTGCCCGAGGCGTTCCGTGCGCAAGTCGCGGCGAGGCCCGATGCCATCGCGATCCGCTTCGGCGATCAGGCGGTCAGCTATGCCGCGCTCGACGCGCGCGCCGACGCCATTGCGGGCACCTTGCATGCAGCCGGGCTCAGGCCAGGCGATCTGGTCGGCATCTGCCTCGACCGCTCGCCCGACATGGTCGCCGCCTTGTTCGCGGTGCACCGGATCGGCGCGGCGTACCTGCCGCTCGATCCCGATTTCCCCGTCGCGCGGCTCGATTATATCGCGACCGATGCGGGCGCTGCCGCGCTGCTGACCGAGCGGCGCCTGAGCCACGTCCTGCCAAAATGCCCGCTCAAGCGCATCCTGATCGAGGACGTCGCGCCGGCCGGGACCACACGTCCATCGGTCTCCGTCCAGCCGACCGACCTCGCCTATGTCCTCTACACGTCGGGTTCGACCGGCAATCCCAAGGGTGTCGAGATCGGCCATCAAGCGCTGATCAACCTGCTGACCTCGTTCCGCGCCAACCCCGGCTTCACGTCCGAGGATTCGCTGCTCGCGGTCACCACCTTGTCGTTCGACATTGCCGCGCTCGAACTGTTCCTGCCGCTGATCAGCGGCGGCGAGCTGATCGTTGCGCCCAAGAGCGTCACCGCCGACCCGCGCCAGTTGAACGAGCTATTCGTCGGCGCCAAACCGAGCGTCATGCAGGCGACCCCCGCGACCTGGCGTGCGCTGATCGAGGCGAACTGGCAAGGATCGCCGACCCTGCGCATCCTGTGCGGCGGCGAAGCGCTGCCGCGCGACCTCGCCGAAAGCCTGGTCCAACGCTCGGGCGAGCTATGGAACGTCTACGGCCCGACCGAGACCACGATCTGGTCGACCGTCGCGCGCGTCACGTCCGGCGACGGCCCGGTGCCGATCGGCCGCCCGATCGCCAACACGACGATCCATATCCTCGACCGCTATGGCAACACCGCGCCGATCGGCGTGGTCGGCGAATTGTTCATCGGCGGCGCCGGCCTCGCGCACGGCTATCGCCACCGCGCCGACCTCACCACCGAGCGCTTCGTCGAGATCCGTGGCGAGCGCCTCTACCGCACCGGCGACCTCGCCCGCTATCGGCCCGACGGCACGATCCTGTGCCTCGGCCGCGTCGACAATGACGAGAAGATCCGCGGCTATCGCGTCGCGGTCGAGGAGATCGAAGGCGCGCTCGCCGAGCATCCCGACATCGCCGCCGCCGCCGTGCGCAGCTGGCCCGACGCCTCGGGCGAACGCGCACTCGCGGCCTATATCGTCACCCGCGGCGACACGCCGCCGAGCCGCGCCGAGCTGCGCGAGCATCTCGCCCGGACGCTGCCCGATTACATGATCCCCTCGCATTTCGAGCATCTGCCGGCCTTGCCGATGACGCCAAATGCGAAAGTCGACCGCAAGGCGCTGCCGCAGCCTGGTGGCGCGGGTGCGCGCGAGATCGAACCGCCGCAGGGCGAGACCGAGGAGAAGCTCGCCGCGATCTGGTGCGACCTGCTGCGTATCGGCCAGGTCAGCCGCGACGACAGCTTCTTCGAACTCGGCGGGCATTCGCTGCTCGTCGCGCGGCTGCTCGTCCGCATCGAACAGCAATGGGGCCGCCGCATCGGCATGGCCGAATTCTTCCAGGCGCCGACGCTCGAAAAGCTCGCCGAGCGGATCGAGGGCAATGTCATTGCCGATCTCGGCGAGTGGGTGCCGCTCCAGCCGCTCGGCGACGAATTGCCGCTATTGTGGCTCGACGGCGGCCCGACCTTCATGGCGCTGGCGGAAGCGATGGGCACCGACCGCCCGTTCCTCGGGCTGCCGCTCGGCCCGATCCTCGAGCGCACCTTGCAGCCGGGCATGACGTTCGAGCAGATGGCGTCGGAGATCGTCACGGTGATCCGCGAGAGCCGCCCGAATGGCCCGTATCTGATCGGCGGCTGGTGCACCAACGGCATCATGGCGTTCGAGGTCGCGCGGCAATTGCGCGCCGCGGGCGAAGACGTGCCGCTGCTCGCGCTCGGCCATACGATGAACCCGGTCGCGTTCCAGAAGATCACCTCGGCGCAGATGCGGATGAGCAAGGCGCGCTACCATCTCGGCGTGTGGAGCAATCTGCCGATCGGCAAGCGGCTGGATTACGCCTTCGACCGCGCGCGGGGCCTGATGGAAGATGTCGGCGTCGCCGAGATCGCCGAGCGCGAGGGTCGCTACCGCGTGTTCGCCGCGCAGATGGAACAGGCCGCGTACGGCTATTTCCCCGGCGATTATGACGGCGTGGTCGCCTTGTTCCAGCCGGCCGAACGGCTGGCGGTGCTCGACAGCCGCCCGGGTTGGTCGGAAGTCGTACGGGGCTCGCTCGAATCGTTCGACGTTCCCGGCACGCACGGCACGATGGCCGAGCCGCCAAACGTCGCGACCTTCGCGCAGCGGCTGAACGAAGCGCTCGATCGGGCCTGCCGGCCGGGCCGCCGCCTGAGGCCCTGATCATGGACATGGCCGCGATCGACCGCGCCGCGCCGGGCATTGCGACCCTGACGTTGCTCGACCTCGACCTGCCGCGCGCGGAACTCGACGAATATCGTTGCTGGCTCGACGCGGACGAATGTCGGCGGGCGGCGGCTTTCCGTCGTCCGGTCGACCGCGACCGATTTGTCGCTCGGCGCGGACTGATGCGCGCGCATCTCGGTCAGGAGTTGGGTATCGCGCCGCAGATGGTGTGCATCGCCACGGACGAGCACGGCAAGCCGTTTCTGCGCGACGATCCCGATCTCGCCTTCAACCTCTCGCATTCGAACGGGCTGGCGCTGCTGGCGACGATGCGCGGCGGGGCGATCGGCTGCGACATCGAATGGCGCAACCCCGAACTGGCCTGCCCGCGCGTCGCCCAACGGCTGTTCGCGGCCGAAGAATATGCGACGCTGACCGCGCTCCCGAGCGAGCAATGGATCGCCGGCTTCTATAATTGCTGGACGCGCAAGGAAGCGTACGTGAAAGCGCTCGGCCTCGGCCTCTCGCACCCGCTCGACGCCTTCACCGTGTCGGTGGCCCCCGGCGAGCCCGCGCGCTTCACCAGCGACGAGCCGGGCTGGGCCTTGGCCTCGTTCGAGCCGGCGCCCGGCTATCAGGCGGCGCTGGTGACCTGGGCCGGCCCCTCGCCCGCGCGATAATAAGGCTTGCCGCGCACCATCGAGATCGCCTCGAGCACAGTGTCTTTCGAGAACAGCCACAGCCAGCCGAGATAGACGACACCCCCCGCCGCGACCAGGATCGCGAGCCGGAGCTGCACCGCCATGATAGGCAAGATGTGGTCGATTCCCACGACCAGCGCGCCCATTGCCAGTGCCGGCGTCACAGTCGGCGCGATCGCCCTCGCCAGCGCCATCGCCGACAGGCCGAGCACCGGCAGCACGCGCCAAGCGGTGATCGCGAGATAGAGGATATAGGCAAAGAACCAGGAAGCGGCGAGCCCGGTCACGCCCCAGCGCAGCCCGACCACGAACGCCAGCGGCAACAGTACCGCACCGATCATGCCGGTATGCACGTTGATCCCAGGCCGTCCCATCGCGCTGCACGCCGGGCTGAACAATACCTGGAGAGTCATCGCCGGCATCGCCACCGCGAGCAATCGCACGAGCGGCGCGGCCTCGACCCATTTGGGCCCGAGCACGGTCGCCACCAGCGGCCCGGCGGTCACCGCCAACCCGACATAGAAAGGCATCGCGACCAGCATCACCATCCGCGACGAACGCGCGAAGCCGTCGGCGACCGCCGCGCGATCGTCCTGCATCCGCGCATAGATCGAAAAGGCGACATCGTTGATCGCCGGCACGAACTTGGACACCAGAATCTGCGTCAGGAACAGCCCGGTCGTGTAGAGCCCGAGCGTCGCGGGATTGAGCACGCGACCGGCGATGAACACGTCGGCCTGGCTCTGCAGCACCCAGAAGAACTGCCCCGCCGCCATCAGTCCGCCGAATTTGGCGAGCTCGCCCGCGCCGCGGAAGTCGAACAGCGGGCGGTAACGATGCCCCGATACCTTGGTCATCCCGATCGCGCGGGTGGTGTAGAGCACGGCCGGCGCCAGGATCAGCGTCCACACGCCCAGGCCGGCATAAGCACCCGCCAGCGCCGCCACCGCACCGGTGATCGACGACAGGAAATAGACCTTGGCCTGTTGCTTGAAATCGATCGCGCGCGCCAGCAGTGCATAGGGAAACGCCACGAACGGCGTCGTGACGTAGAGGAACGCCTGCACGCGCAGCAGATCGGCGACGATCGGCTGGTGGAAATAGGCCGCGACCAAGGGCGCCATCAGGAACTGCACCGCGCCGAGCCCGAAATTGAGCACGATCAGCATGCCATAGAGCTGGCGGATCGTCCGCTCGTCAGCATCGGGCTTCTGGATCAGCCCGCTCGCCAGCCCCGCGCCGTTGAGCATATTGAGCACCGCCAGCACAACCTGGGTCATCGCGAACAGGCCGTAGTCATGCGGATCGAGGATGCGGATGACCAGGAAGGTCGCGCCCCAGGTGATGATCTGCCCGACGATCTGCGCGCCCGAGCGCCAGATCACCGCCGACCGCGCCTGCGCAAACAGCGAAGGCGACGGCGATTCCTCTTCCGGCTTGGACACGGGTGCATGCAGCATCACCGCTTCATGCACCCGACACGATTAAGTGCGCGTAAACCGCGTCGTCGCGCACTTAAGATGCCCGGCATAAGACGAAAACCGTCGCCCGTGCGCGGCACCGATGAAATGCGGCAATCCGATTCTTATCTGTGCCGTGACCGCACAGGAAAGGATGCCGAATGCCCCGGCCAATCAAGATCGATTTCGTCTCCGACATCGCCTGCCCGTGGTGCGCGGTCGGCCTCAATGGGCTGGAGGAAGCGCTGGCGCGCGCCGGCGACCTGGTCGATGCGCAGATCACCTTCCAGCCGTTCGAACTCAATCCCGACATGCCGCCCGAAGGCGAGGATTCAGTCGAGCATATCAAGCGCAAATACGGCATCAGCGCCGAGCAAGCCGCCGCCAATCGCGACACGATCCGCGACCGCGCGGCGGCGGTTGGGTTCGACATGGCAATGTTGGGCGAGCGGCGGCTGCACAATACGTTCGACGCGCACCGCCTGCTCCATTGGGCCGAGTTCGAAGGGCGTCAGCTCGCGCTCAAACATGCCTTGCTCGCGGCCAACTTCACTCGAGGCCTCGACGTGTCGGATCACGACACTCTGGTCTCGATCGCCGAGCAGGCCGGGCTCGACGGCGCCACCGCACGTGAAGTCTTGTCCTCGGGCCGCTACGCGCAAGAGGTCCGCGACGCCGAACGTCTGTGGCAGTCGCGCGGCATCAACTCGGTGCCGGCGGTCGTCATCGACGGCCGCTACCTGATCTCGGGCGGCCAGCCGCCGGAAGCGTTCGAGCGCGCGCTGCGCCAGATCGTCGCCGAAGCCGCCTGAAACCGGGCAACAAGATTCCGCTTTTGTCGGCCGCCCTAGTCTGACAACACACCGCGCGAGCGATCATCGAGCGGGGAGTTTCGTCATGGCGATCAAGCGGGTTGCTGCGCTGTTGCTGCTGGGCATGTCGGGGCTGGCCGTTGCCCAGACCGCGCCCAAGCCGAAATACGGCCCGTGGGGAGTCGATTACACCTCGATGGACAAGGCGACCAAGCCCGGCGACGATTTCTTCCGATACGCCGAGGGCAGCTGGCTCAAGACCGCGCCGATCGCCCCGGACAAGGCGCGCGCCGGCTATAATTACGACATGCCCGACGAAAGCGAGGCGGAAGTCCGCAAGCTGGTCGAGGATGCCGGCGCCAACCCGGCCGACCCCAAGATGCGCCGGATCACCAATTTCTACGGCGCCTGGATGGACCAGGCCGGGATCGAGGCGCGCGGCACCGCGCCGCTCAAGCCCTGGCTCGCGCGGATCGCCACGGTCAGCAATACCAACCAGCTCGTCGCGCTGATGGCCGAGCCCGGTTTTGCCGCGCCGATCAACATCGGGGTCAGCCCCAATTCCAAGGATCCGACCCATTATACGGTCGACACCGGCCAGGCCCGGCTCGGCCTGCCGACGCGCGATTACTATCTGCTGCCCGACGCCAAATACGTCGGCTATCGCAAGGCCTATCGCGATTATATCATCCATATCCAGGAGCTGGCCGGAATCCCCGACGCAGCGGCCAAGGCCGATGCGATCATCGCGCTCGAAACCAAGCTGGCACAGGACCAATGGACGCCCGAAGCGCGGCGCGACCCGGTCAAGACCTATAACCCGATGGACCGCGCCGGCCTCAACAAGCTCGCGCCGCAATTCGACTGGACCCCGGTGCTGGCCAAGATCGGCCTGGGCAAGATGCCGATCGTGGTCGTCGCCGAACCCAGCGCGGTGACCGCGGCGGGCAAGGCGATCGAGACGACGCCGCTCGCCACCTGGAAGGACTGGATGACCTTCCGCTTCATCAGCGACCATGCGCAATATCTGCCCAAGGCGTTCGACGACACGCGGTTCGGTTTCTACAGCCGGACGATGCAGGACGTGCAAAGCCAGCCCGAGCGCTGGAAGCGCGGCGTGCGCCTGCTCAACGACTATCTCGGCGAGGCGGTGGGCGAGCTCTACGCCCAGCATCACTGGACCGCCGATACCGACAAGCAGATGACCGAGCTGATCGGCGATTTGCGCGCCGCGTATAAGGAAAAGATCGACAACGCGGCATGGATGGACGAGCCGACGCGCAAGGAAGCGCTCGCCAAGCTCGCCTCGTTCGATCCGCGGATCGGGCATCCGGCCAAATATATCGATTATTCGGCGATGCCGGTGTCGCGGACCGATCCGCTCGGCAACGCGATCGCGGCCGAGGATTTCCAGTGGAAGCTCGAATTGTCGCGGCTGCCCAAGCCGGTCGATCGCGGGCTGTGGGACATGAACGTCCAGGAAGTGAACGCTTATTACAACCCGCTGATGAACCAGGTGACGTTCCCGGCGGCGATCCTGCAACCGCCGTTCTTCGATCCCGCCGCCGATCCCGCGGTCAATTACGGCGAGACGGGTGCCACGATCGGCCACGAAATGGGCCATGGTTTCGACGACGAAGGCCGCCAGTTCGACGCGCAGGGCAAATTGCGCGACTGGTGGACCAAGGAATCCGCCGACCGCTACACCGCGCACGCGCAAAAGCTGGTCGCGCAGTTCAACGGCTATGAGCCGATCCCCGGCGTCCACATCAAGGGCGAACTGACCCTGGGCGAGAATCTCGGCGATCTCGGCGGGCTCGAAGCCGCATACGCTGCGTATCGGCGCTATGTCGCGCGCCATGGCGAGCCGGCGGTGATCGACGGCTATACCGGCGACCAGCGCTTCTTCATCGCCTATGCGCAGAGCTGGCAAGGCAAGGCACGCGAAGGCGCGTTACGCGCGCAACTTCTGTCCAACCCGCACAGCCCGGAGGAATATCGCGTCAACGGCATCGTCCGGAACATGGACGCCTGGTACGCCGCGTTCGGCGTCAAGCCGGGCGACAAATTGTACCTGGCGCCCGAGGATCGCGTCCACGTTTGGTAGCGGCGGCAAGGTCTCGAGCATTGGCGAGCAGGTCGGGATCGGCCTCCGCGCGCTCCACTAACGTCGCCACCGCTGCTAGGGGACGCTGATGCGTTCGTCCCCGCGCCTCCGGCTTCGGCACTTCAAGGCGGATTCGGGCGCCACCAGTCACAGCGCCTGGGTCGAGCGGCCGTGGCCGAGCATCGGCACGCTCTATCGCACGACGCCGCACGAGCCGTTCGCCGCTTCGGCGGTGTCGCTCCTGCTCGGCGATCTGATCGTGCATCGCGCCGATTTCACGGCCCAGCGCTGGGTTCGGGATGCCCAATTGATCGCCGCGAACGATCCCGGGACGTTGAATATCGCCATCACGCTGGCCGGGCGCGCGGCAGGCGTTATGGGCGACCGCCCGTTTCGCACCGGCCCGGGCAGCGTGCATTTCGTCGACCTGTCGCAGACCTCGCGCCACGATTCGAGCGCGAGCCGGACGATCCTGGTGGCCGTTGCTCGACCGCTGGCGACCAGCAACGGCCTCGACGTCGCGGCCTTGCATGGCGTGGTCGTCCGCTCCGCCGCCGGCGCCGCGCTGATCGCCTATCTCGACCGGCTGTTGCAGACCGCCGACGCCTATTGCGAGGAAGACATTCCGCTGCTGTCGCGGACGATCATCGACCTGCTGGTATTGACCGAGCGCTCGGCGGAGCCCGAAAGCGCACAGGCAGTGCGTCGCGCTGCCGCTGCGCACGCCGCCCGGGCACTGATCGACGCACACCTCGGATCGGCCGGCCTGACCATCGCGCGCTTGTGCCGTGACCTTGGTCTGTCGCGGACCAGCCTGCATCGGTTGTTCGACGACGATGGCGGCGTCCAGGCCTATATCCGAAACCGTCGGCTCGAAGCGGTCCACCAGCTTTTGAGCCAGCCCGGCAGCGACGAGCCGCTACAGGCGCTTGCCGACCTTTACGGGTTCAGCGACGCGGCGCACCTGTCGCGCTCGTTCCGCGCGCGCTACGGCGTCGCGCCCAGCACCTACCGGCGGCAATTGATTGGCCTGACATCGATCTGACGGTGGTTACGCACACGGAACGTGCATTCAAATGCGGTATTTCTTGGCGTGCGAATCGCGCGATGGCACCCACCGGAGCAGCCCTGAAGGTAGAGGAATTCGAGCGATATATCCGCCGAACCGGTCGAGATCTGGCCGACGAAGATCATTAACGCCGCTATCTGAAACACTCGTTCAAGTAAGCGGGCTCCGCATTCAAAGGCGATGACGCGGAATTGCGCTAATGATCCACTCGGTGGCGCTGCGACCGGGGAACGCTGGCCAATCCGCAAGGATGAGGCCGCACCCCAGCATTTCCGGGGGGGGATGTGTCGGCGCCACCGCACTCCGACAGATCGAACCGTTGTCAGGTTCCTCGGTAGTTCCCCGGCACGATCCCGTATTTCGCCATCTTGTCGTAGAGTGTCTTGCGCGGCAGGCCGAGCGCGCTCAGCACCGGCTGGATCCGTCCCCGGCTGACTTCCAGCGCGGCACGGATTTCGCTCGCCTCATAGTCGGCAACCCGCTCCGGCAGCGACCGTTCGACGGCGCGACCCGGCAGATCGTCGGGCGCAATGCCCATCACCGTCTCGACCGCGAAATTGCGCAGCTCGCGGACATTGCCGGGCCAGTCGTGGTGACGCAGCCGCCCACGCGTTGCGGCATCCATCCGCCAGTCGGACTGACCGAACTGCTCGCCCGCTTCGTGCGCGAACAAGGCGAACAGCGTCAGCACGTCCTCCCCGCGTTCGCGTAACGGCGGTACGCGGATGCGCGCGGTGCTCAACCGATAGAGCAGATCGGCGCGGAATTGTCCGGCCCGCACTGCTTCGGCCAGATCGATCTTGCTGGTCGCGACGACGCGCAAATCGACCGGTTCGGGGCGCTCGGCGCCGATCGGATGGACTTCTCGCTCCTCGAGCACGCGGAGCAGCCGCGCCTGCATCGCCATCGGCATGCTGTCGATCTCGTCGAGTAGCAAGGTGCCGCCGCTCGACGCCGCGATCTGGCCGACGCGCGACAGCCGGGTGTGCGGCACGCTGTCCGAGGCATGGCCGAACAACTCGATCTCGGCGAGGCCTTCGGGCAACGCGCCGCAATTGACCGCCATCAGCGGGCGCGCACGCCGCCGTCCCCAACGGTGCAGCAAGGTGGCGACCAGTTCCTTGCCGGTCCCGGTCTCGCCTTCGACCAGCACGTCGATATCGGCCTCGGCGAGTTGACGGACGATGTGGCGCAGGCGCTGCATCGGCGGGCTGTCGCCGATCAGCGGATCGTCGGCGGGCTGCTCGGCCAGCAAGCGCAATCGGCGATTGTCCATCACCAGCGCGCGATGGTCGAGCGAGCGGCGGACCGCGGCGACCAGATGGTCGGTCGCGAACGGTTTGGTCAGGAAATCGGCCGCGCCATCGCGCATCGCTCCCACCGCCATCGCGATATCGCCGTGACCGGTGATCAGGATGACCGGGATCTCGCGGTCGATCGCTGCCACCGCCGCCAGGAATTCGAGCCCGTCCATATGCGGCATGCGGATGTCGCTGACGATCGCGCCGGGAAAGTCGCGAGTGATCGCCGCGACGGCGTGATCGGCGCGCGCGAAGGGCTTTACTTCTATCCCGGCAAGTTCGAGCGCCTGTCCCGTCGCCAGCCGCAATGCGTCGTCATCCTCGACGAAGATCACCGGGCCGGTCATGCGGTCTTCAATCGCGCGACGAAAGTGGCGCCCGCCGGACCGGGGCTGTGCGTGATGTCGCCGCCGAATTCGCGCGCGATGTCGCGGGCGATCGCCAGCCCGAGTCCAAGCCCTTCGGGTTTGGCCGACGCGAACGGCGTGAACAGGCTCGCCGCGATCGCCGGGTCCAGCCCTGGCCCGGTGTCGGCGACGGTCAGCTCGATCGCCCCGTCGACCGGTGCCGCGGTCAGTATCACGCTGCCGTCGGCGCGCCCGTCGACCGCCTCGATCGCGTTCTGGACGAGATTGATGACAACCTGTTCGAGCCGGGTGCGATCGCCGACCAATGGCGAGGCGAGCAGCCGATCGTCGATCGCGACCCGCACCACGCCCCGCGCGCGTTCGCCGAGCAGGAGCAATACGCCGTCGAGCACCGGCCCCAGCGCTGCGGTGCCGCTCGCGCCCGCGCGGCGCCGCGCGAAGGCACGCAATTCGCCGGTGATCGTGCCGATCCGCGCGGTCAGGTCGACGATCCGCACCAGATTCTCACGCGCATTGCCGGGGGCATTGCGGTCGATGAAAGTCGTGCCGTTCTCGGCAAAGGTGCGGATCGCCGCGACCGGCTGGTTGATCTCATGCGCGACCCCGGCGGTGATCTGGCCGAGCGAGGCGAGCCGGTTGGCCTGAGCGAGTTCCTCGCGCGATTCGCGATAGCGCCGGTCGGCCTCGATCCGTTCCTCGGACTCGACCACCAGCCGCGCATTGGCGTCGCTCAATTCGGCGGTGCGGCGCTTCACTTCTTCCTCGAGCGCCGCGCGCGCCGCCGCCTGCAACCGCCGCGTCTCGGCCGATCGGATCAGCAAGCCGGCGCCGACCGCGACCACCAGCAGCAGCCCCAGCCCGAGCAGCAAAGCCTGGCTGCGCGCCGCCGCCAGCGGCGGATCGAGCGGCGACAAATGGTACAACCGCCCGCCACCCAGCGGCGCGGGTTCGGTCGCGACGCGATAGCGGGTCTTGCCGCCGACCAGCGCTCCGGCACCGTCGAACGCGACAGGCGCGGGTGCCGGTGGAGCATTGCCGAATTGCAGCGTGCGCCTGAGGTCGGCGATGGTCGCCGCATCGATCGGCCGGATCGCATGGAAGCGCCAGTCGGGCACCCCCGTCACCAGGATGACGCCATGCGCATCGACGACGAAGCTCATGCCCGTGTTGCGGGTCCATGCCGCTTCGACGCCGTCGAATTCGACCTTCACCACCACCACGCCGAGCGCGCGGCCATCGCGGTCGACGCGGCGGGCAAGATACAGGCCGGGGCGGCCGCTGACCGTTCCCAAGGCGAAGAATTCGGACGCCCCGTTCGCCATCGCGTCGCGGAAATAGGGCCGGAAGCCGTAATTCTGGCCGACAAAGCTGGCGGGGCTGTTCCAGTTGCTCGCCGCACGCGTCGTGCCCGCGGCGTCGACGACATAGATCGCCGCCGCGTCGGTGCGCTGCGCGAGCTGTTCGAGCGTGCGGTCGAGCCGTGCCTGCGCGGCGCCGCTTCTGTCGCCCAGTGTCGCCGCCATGTCGGGATATTCGACCAGCACCAGCGGCAGCAGACGGAATTTTTGAAGCTCGCTCGAAAGCAAGGCGACGTGGGTGCGTGCGGTCTGGCGCGCGGTGGCGTCGGCCACCGCCTCCGCCTGCGCCAGCGACCAGCGCGCGCCCACCCAGACCAACAGCGCGGCCAGCGCCAGCAGCACGAGCCCGATCAGCCAGACCCGGCGCCAAGCCGCGCGGACCGAAGGGGCGAAAATCCGCACTATATCGCCAATAATGTGCGGAAATCCACACATTTTGCAGGCAGGCATCGACTGGAGTAATTGATAAACACCATGTTTCTCAGTCTATTAGATCGAAATGGCAAGTCGCTGGCCCGCCTCTCTCCTTGCTGCAAGAATGCACGACCAAGGCCCGGTGACAAGGACCACGCGGCTTGCCGCCGCCACAGAGAGGAAGAATGATCGCCCAACCTGTCGAGGTTCCCGCCGCTCGCGCGCGCGCGCCTTTCTACCGTCATCTCTATGCGCAGGTGCTGGCGGCAATCGTGCTCGGCGCGCTGCTCGGCCATGTCTGGCCGGCTGGCGGCGAGGCGCTCAAGCCGCTCGGCGACGGGTTCATCAAATTGGTCAAGATGATCATCGCGCCGGTCATCTTCCTGACCGTGGTCGGCGGCATCGCCGGGATGCGCGAGCTCGGCTCGGTCGGCCGCGTCGCGATCAAGGCGTTCGGTTATTTCCTGGTCTTCTCGACGCTGGCGCTGATCATCGGCCTGGTCGTCGCCAATGTCGTCCAGCCCGGCGCGGGGATGAACGTCGACCCCGCGACGCTCGATATGAAGGCGGTCGCCGGCTATGCCCACGACGCGCACGAGACCAGCGTCACCGGCTTCCTGATGGCGATCATCCCGACCACGATGGTCTCGGCACTGACCGAAGGGTCGATCCTCCAGACCTTGTTCGTCGCGATCCTGTTCGGCATTTCGCTGTCGCTGGTCGGCCGCCCCGCCGAGCCCGTGCTCGAACTGGTCGAGCGGCTCGGCCTCGTCGTGTTCAAGCTCACCAGCATCCTGATGAAAGCCGCCCCGATCGGCGCGTTCGGCGCGATCGCCTTCACCATCGGCAAATATGGCGTCGGCAGCCTGGTCAATCTCGGCGCCTTGGTCGCGACCTTCTATCTAACGTCGTTGCTGTTCGTGCTGGTCGTGCTCGGCGCGGTCGCGCGCGTGCACGGTTTCTCGATCCTCAAGCTGCTGGCCTATCTCAAAGCCGAATTGCTGCTCGTGCTCGGCACCTCGTCGTCCGAAGCTGCGCTCCCCAATCTCATCGCCAAATTGGAAGCGGCGGGCTGCGATCGCGGCGTGGTCGGACTGGTCGTGCCGACCGGCTATTCGTTCAACCTCGACGGCACCAACATCTACATGACGCTGGCCGCGCTGTTCATCGCACAGGCGACGGGCGTTCACCTATCGCTCGGCGACCAGTTGCTGCTGATGGCCGTCGCGATGCTGAGCTCGAAGGGCGCGGCCGGGGTCACCGGCGCCGGCTTCGTCACGCTGGCTGCGACCTTGTCGATCGTGCCGTCGGTGCCGGTCGCCGGCATGGCGCTGATCCTGGGCGTCGATCGCTTCATGAGCGAGTGCCGGAGTCTGACCAATTTCATCGGCAACGCGGTCGCCGCGATCGTCGTCGCGCGCTGGGAAGGGAAACTAGACCGCACCGCGCTCGACCGCGCGCTCAACCAACGCCCGCTCATCGAAGAGAATCTCGAAGCGGCCGTCGAGCCGCAGATCATCGCATAATAACAATCGCATAATAAAATAAGGGAGAGTGACATGAACCGATCGATCGGGCGGCGCGCCTTGGCTGCCGGCACCGCGCTCGCGGCGCTGACCGCGGCAAGCGCGGCAGTCGCGCAGGACAAGCCTGCCACGCCGCAGGATCAACCCGCACCGCAAGACCAGGCTGCACCGCAGGACAACGTCCCGGGCCTCAGCGACTCGCAGAGCAACGACAGCCGGGCGAACGGCCAGTCCGGATCCGAAAAGGATATCGTCGTCGTCGGCACGCAGATCCGCGGCGCGAAGACCACTGCCGCGCTGCCCGTCACTGTGATCGGCAGCGACCAGATCGACGCGATGGGCGCGGCGTCGGGCGACGATCTGTTCCGCTCGATCCCCCAGGCGGGCGACGTCACCTTCAACGAAGGCAATAATCCGCAGACCAGCAACGCGGCGCGCGGCGACGTCAATTCGATCAACCTGCGCAACCTCGGCATCGGCTATACGCTCGTGCTGCTCAACGGCCGCCGCCTCGTCTCGCACCCGACCAGCCAGGCGGGCGAAGGCAATGTCCCGGTGCTCGGCTACAACGCCAATTCGCTGCCGGTTGCGGGGCTCGAGCGTGTCGAGATTCTGCGCGACGGCGCCGCCGCCATCTACGGCTCGGATGCGGTCGCCGGCGTGGTCAACACGGTGACCAAGACCGACCTCAACGGCGGCAGCTTCGACTTCCGCTATGGTGGGCCCGAGGGCACCAGCCGCCGTGACTACGAACTGACCGGCACCTACGGCAAGAATTTCGGCGGCGGCCGCGGCAACGTGTCGCTCTACCTCGATTACACCCGACACACCGCGCAGCTCGCCTCGGACCAGCCCTATACCGCAACCGATAATCTGCTCTCGCTGTTCGCGGATAATCCCGCCTTCGCCGGCAACCTGAGCGCGGACGGCCGCGCCACTCAGTCGCCCTGGGCCAACCTCGCCGTGGTCGGCGGCCCGGGCACAATCCGCATGAGCCCGGGCAACAAGGCGCTGACCTCCTCGGCCGGCGCGTTCCACACCCAGTCGGTGCTCAACCCGGGCTGCGTGTTCGTGATCAGCGCCGACACCTGCCTCGGCACCGGCACCCGCGCGACCGCGACGACCTTGCGCTCGGAGCGGTTCGATACGCGTCCGGGCACCTCGGTCACGCCGTCGCTCAATCGTTACAACAGCTTCCTGACCGCGCATTACGACGTGTCCGACCGCGTCACGCTCTATACCGAGCTCGGCTATTACCGCGCCGATACGCAGCGCATCCAGCCGCCGACGATCAACCTCAACGCCATCACCATCCCGGCGTCGAATTACTGGAACCCGTTCGGCCCGGTGAAGTTCGCCAACGGCCAGACCAACCCCAACCGCATTCCGGGCCTGACCAATGTCCCCGCCGCCGGCCTGCCGGTGACCTTGAGCACCTATCGCTTCCTCGATGCCGGTCATCAGGTCGTCAACACGGTCAATTGGCAGGACCGCTTCCTGATCGGTGCCAAGGGCAAGATCGGCAGCTTCGATTTCGATACCGCGCTGCTCTATTCGGAAGCGCAGGCGACCGACAGTTCGAACGCGATCGACATGACCAAGCTGCAGAAGAATTTGGCCCTGTCGACGCCCGATGCCTATAACCCGTTCAGCGGCGGGTGCGCGGCGTCGCCCAGCCTGGGCGACTGCTCGCCCGCCAGCCAATCGACGATCGACCAGTTCAAGGTCAATCTGCGCCGCCAATCCAAAACCACGCTAGGCCTCGCCGATTTCAAGCTGTCCAAACCGGACCTGATTAGCCTGCCCGCCGGCGGCCTGGGTATCGCGCTCGGGATCGAAGGCCGGCGCGAAACGCAGCGCGACGATCGCGACCCGAACCTCAACGGTACCGTGACCTTCACCGATGCGGTGACCGGCGCGACCAACCTGTCGAACATCGCCGCGGTCAGTCCGACGTTCAGCACCCATGGCGAGCGTACCGTCTTTTCGGCGTTCGGCGAACTCGCAGTGCCGGTCATCTCGCCCGACATGAACGTGCCGCTGATCCGCCGCCTCGATGTCCAGCTCGCCGGCCGCTACGAACATTACAGCGACTTCGGATCAGTGGCGAAGCCCAAGATCGCTGCCGCCTGGGACCTGATCGACGGCATCCGCCTGCGCGGGTCCTATTCGAAGGGCTTCCGCGCGCCGAACCTGGAGCAGACCAACGCGGTCGCTTTTTCGCGGCTCAACACCAACGGCGCCGCGTCGACCGATTATTATCGCTGTGAAGCGGATGTTCGCGCCGGGCGACTGGCGGCCAACAACTTCCCCGGCTGCTCGCGCACGATCGGCTATTCGATTTCGGTCAGCGGCAATCCCGACCTCAAGCCAGAGAACAGCACCAACTGGACCGCGGGCGTCGTCCTCGAACCCAAGTTCATCCCGAGTGAGTATGGCAAGCTGACCTTCACCGCCGATTACTGGTCGATCAAGCAGACCGGAATCGTCGGCCAGTTCGGCGCGCAGAACGCGCTGGTACTCGATTACTTGCTGCGCCTGCAAGGCTCGAGCAATCCCAATGTGATCCGCGCCGCACCGACTAGCGACGATACGCCGGTCTTCGCCGGCACCGGGCTTGCCCCGGCGGGCGCGGTGACGCTGATCAAAGACCAGTTCGTCAACCTGCTGCCGCAGACGGTGCGCGGCTACGATCTGACCATGCTCTACACGGTCAAGACCGGGTTCGGGCGCTTCAACCTCAACGTCAACGTCGCGCGGCTGACCAAGTATAGCCGTCAAACGCCGCCCGCGGTGCAGGCGCTGTTCGACGCGCGCGCCGCCGGCACCATCAATCCGGCTACCCCGCTGACCGATGCCAGCAGCCTGCTCCAGGTCAACGGCAAGCCCAAATGGCGCTGGTCGGGATCGCTGACCTGGACATTGGGCGGGGTCCAGCTCGGCGGCTACGCCAATTATATCGGCACGGTGTACGACACCAACTTCCTCGATGGCGCGGGCAACCCGTTCGTCGTGGACGGCCAGACCCAGTTCAACCTCTATGTGCAATACCGCTTCCGGAAAGGCCCGATGGACGGCACAAGCTTCAGGGTCGGCGCGCGCAACATCTTCGACAAGCAGCCGCCAGTCACTGAGTCGGGCTATCTCGGCTCGCTCTACGTGCCTTATGGACGCTATTGGTACATGCAGATCGGAAAGAAGTTCTGACGATGAAGCGACTTGCCCTGTTTGGCGCCGCGCTCGGTTTCACACTTGCCACTATCGCCGCCATCCCGGCGGCGGCGCAGGTGGCCCCGCCGCCACCGGCTACGACCGCGGCGCCCCAGGCGACGGCTGCTCGGCCGCGCTCGATCCTGTTCATCGGCAACAGCTTCACCCAAGGGGCGCATTCGGCGGTCAAACGCTATCGCAACAACACCGTGATCGATCTGAACGGCGACGGCTATGGCGGCGTGCCGGCATTGTTCAAATTGTTCGCCGCCGAATCGGGGCTCAATTATACGGTGGCGCTGGAGACCGATGGCGGCAAGACGCTTGGCTTCCACTGGAACCAGCGCCGTCAGTTGGTCTCCCGGCAATGGGATGTCGTCGTCCTTCAGGAACTGAGCACGCTCGATCGCGATCGCCCGGGCGATGCGACCGACTACCGCACCTATGCCCCGCAATTCGCCGCGATGTTCGCGCGCAACAATCCGCGGGTCGACGTCTATCTGATGGCGACGTGGAGCCGCGCCGATCTGGTCTATCTGCCGGGCAGCCCCTGGTCGGGCAAGCCGATCACGGCAATGGCGCAGGATTTGCGTCGCGCGGCCGACGGGGTTCGCGCGCTGTCGCCTGCGTTCCGCGGCGTCCTCCCCGTCGGCGAGGCATGGAACCGCGCGATCGCGAGCGGAATCGCCGACCCCGATCCCTATAACGGCGTCGCGTTCGGCCAGGTCGATCTGTGGACCTACGACCATTACCACGCCAGTATCTTCGGCTATTATCTGGAGGCGTTGGTCGTGTTCGGCCGCGTCACCGGGGTCGACCCGACCAGGCTGGGCGCCAATGAGCGCGCCGCCGACGATCTCGGCATCGATCCCCGGGTCGCGGTCCAGCTGCAACAGGTCGCCAAGGCGCAGCTCGCGCTACCTTGAGTTATGAAGCGCGCGAGAGGGCCGTCGGACCTGGCGGTCGGGCAGCTGCGTCATTGCGCAATCGCAGGCTCTCCACCCTTCGGTGCGGCCGATGCCTTCGCCACGTCCACACCACAGGCCTTCTTCGCCGGCATCGCCGTCTTGCCCGATTGGTGGTGCCCAGCGGTCGGGGTACATGCCGGACGGTCGCGCATGCGATAGGTGGCCGCGGGGGTCTTGCCGGCCGGGTGCCAGACCAGTTCGTGCGTTTCATTGAGCGATTGCGCGGCGGCGGGCAGCGGCAGGACAAGCGCGGCGGCCACGGCGATCAGGACGGATTTCACATTGGACTCCTTTTTGAAGAGCCCGCTTCCTGCCATTCGGTCCGTCGCGCCGCCTTGCCGCTCCGTAACAAATCATTGCCGGCCCGAGGCGGCAACCTTGAGGGCGGAGCGTCGCGCGACTAGGTCCAGCGCATGACACCGATAGAGGCCGTCCGATGACCGCCCCCAACATCGTCCTGGTCGAGGACGACCCGCCGCTCCGCACGCTCACTACCCGCGCGCTACAGGAGAATGGCTATAATGTCCGGCCCGCCGCGACCGCGCCCGAAATGTGGCGCGCGTTCGAACAAGGCCCGGTCGATCTTGTCCTGCTCGACATCATGCTGCCCGGCACCAGCGGCATCGATTTGTGCCGCGAGCTTCGCCGCACCAGCGACGTCCCGATCATCTTCATCTCGGCCAAGAGCAGCGAGACCGATCGCGTCGTGGGGCTCGAACTCGGTGCCGACGATTATCTCGCCAAGCCATTCGGCACGCGCGAGCTGGTCGCCCGCATACGCGCCGTGTTGCGCCGCCATGCGATCGAGCGCGGCCCCGCCGATCGCGAGAAAGGCGAGCTCAGCTTCGAGGGCTGGACGGTCAATCTGCCGCGCCGCGAATTGCTGTCGCCGACCGGCGCCGCGGTCGAACTGACCGGCGCCGAGTTCGACCTGCTCGTCGCCTTGTGTGACAACGCCCAGCGCGTGATCGCGCGCGAACGCCTGATCGAGCTGTCGCGCACCAGACTCGGCGACAGTTCGGACCGCAGCGTCGACGTGCTGATCAGCCGGTTACGCCGCAAATTGTCGAGCGCGGGCAAGCCCGCCCCGATCATCACCGTGCGCGGCGTCGGCTATATGCTCAACGTCGCGGTGGAGCGGCGTTGACGCGCCTGCCCCATCTCACTCTGGGGCTGATCGGCCGCGTCTTCGCGATCCTGCTGCTCGCGGTGCTGGTCGAATATGGCGCGAGCACCTTCCTGTACGAGCGCGCCAGCCAATTCTCGGTGCGCCAGGACGAAGCGCACCGGCTCGCCGAGCACCTCGTCATCGCCAGCAAGCTGATCGAGGAAGCACCGATCGGCGAGCGCAACACGATGGCGTCCGAACTCACCACCTCGCGCTATGCGGTCGCGTGGCGCGCGGTACTGCCCAAATCGCCCGCGGTCGCACCGTCGCTCGACAAATTGACCGAGCAAGTGCTCGCCTGGGAACCCAATCTCGATGGGCGCGACCTCCGCCTCAGCCTGACCTCGCCGGGGCGCGACGGCTTCATCACCGGCGCGTTTCGGCTCGACGATGCCAGCTGGGTCACGTTTCGCACACGCCAACCGGTGCGTGCGCTCGACATGGCGGTCAGCCGCATCCTGCTCGCTTTGACCCCGGCGGTCGCCCTGATCCTGATCGGCGGATTGCTGGTGCGCCAGATGCTGCGCCCGATGCGCGATCTCGCCCGCGCCGCCGACCGCGTTGGCCATGGCGAAGTCGAAGCGGTGCCCGAGCGCGGTCCGAGCGAAGTGCGCGATGTGATCGTCGCGTTCAACGCGATGCAGGCGCGCATCCACACATTGATCGCCGACCGAACCCAGGCGCTCGCCGCGGTCGGCCACGATTTCCGCACCCCGCTCGCTCGCCTCCATCTGCGCGCCGACGCGATCGACGAGGAGGAGTTGCGCAACGCAATCCAGCACGACGTGGTCGAGATGGACCAGATGGTCGCGTCGTTGCTTGCCTATCTATCAGGCGAGGACGAAGCCGACGGGGAAGCGCCCAGCGCGACCGACCTCGCGGTGATGTGCGCGACTCTCGCCGATGACGCCGTCGATCGTGGCGGCAAGGCCAAATATCACGGCCCCGATCATTGCGAACTGATCGTCCGCCGCGTCGCGCTGAAGCGTGCGGTCACCAACCTGGTCGAGAATGCGCTTCATTACGGCAAGCGCGTCGACATTCGGCTCGATGCCACTCCCGATCGAGTGACGATCGCGGTCGAGGACAATGGCCCCGGTATCGCGCCAGAGGATCGTGCCCGCGCGCTCGAACCGTTCGTCCGCCTCGACGACGCGCGCGGCCGCGATACGCAGGGGTTCGGCCTCGGCCTCGCCATCGTCCAGCGCGCGGTGGCGGCGCATGGCGGCGAGTTCGCGCTCGATAGTGCGCCGTCGGGCGGCCTCAGCGCGCGGATCACGCTGCCACGCGCGGCGGCGGTCGTCGCGTAGTGCGGCGGACTGCCCAGTGGTCGACGAAACTGATATGAATCGACCATGGACCCCGATCCGATCAAGAAATCCGTGCTGAAGAGCACGTATATCGGGATCATCCTGGCGCCGTTCTTATCGGCGTTCATCATCGCCGCCATACTGGCAGCCGGGCCGGCCGAGGTGTTCAAGGCGCTGCGCGGAAAAAAACGGGACGGTTGAGTCCGACCGATGATATTCGTGCAATCGGCTCATTGAGCGGGGCCGACGCCAGGGAGGGCAATTGAGCGACATCGCGATCCGATTAGACGGCCTGTTGCTCGGGCTGGTCCTCGTCGCAGGCGGCGGGATATTCATCGTTGCCGCGCTCTTATCGGCGATCCGGACATTGCTGACCAAACCCGCGGACAAGCGTTCCTGGACAATCACTTCCGATAGCCTGTGGCTGGTCCTGGCGCACGCTGTCGCGCTGGTGCTGCTGGCCGCCTATACCGACAGCCAGACCAGTGCGCCGACCGGCCCGGACTGGATCGACTGGCTGGCGGTGCCGTGGCTTTGTTTCGTCCTGGCAGGGCTAGTCCTGCTCGTTCGTCGGCTACGGCGCGAAAACAAGCCGGACGTCAGCTGAATCTGTACCCACGCCGCAAAGGCGTCTACCGTCCCCGAATGGGGTTCATCACCCGCCACCGACCCTCTCGCGCCGCGATCGCCGCGCTGGCCGGTCTGTCACTCTCCGCCGTCGCGATCCCCTCTTCCGGCCTAGCCGGACAAACCGCGCCGGCGAACTCCTCGCAATTGGTCGGAACCTATGATGGCCACCAGATGGAAATGGCGGTCGGTCTGAAACTGCAAGCTGACGGGCGGTTCGACTACGGCTTATCCTATGGCGCGCTGGACGAAAGTGCGACCGGCACCTGGAGTGTGGACGGCAATGTTGTCCTTCTGACGAGCGATCCGGTCACACCACCGAAATTCGTGTTGCTGGAGCAAAGACCCGCATCCGACGGAAAGACGCATCTCGTGCTCGATTTGCCGAAGGGCTGGACGCGACAATATTTCGATGCCGAAATTGGCTTGGCCGACGGTCGCGTCGTCGGCGGCCAATTGTCCGACGACAGCGACGCGTTTCCGCTGGCGCCCGGCGATAGGCCGGTATCGCTGCGTCTGGCATTGGGCGTGTACGACCTCCGCAGCGACGCCTTTCGTCTCGACGGCACGGCGGCCTCGCGCATCCACGTTCGGTTCGAGCCGCACGACCTCGGCAAGGTTGCGTTCGCCAAGACGCCGCTGCGGATCGATAACGGCAACCTGCTGCTCGAACGCTATGGCAGGTCAATCGTCTTCAAACGGGTGAACACGAGTACCGAAGCGAACTGACCGTCGCCTCTGCCGGCGACCGAGCCGGGCGCACCGTCGGCAACATTTCCTTACGCCCGCGCTGCACTGCGGCAAATTCAAGGCCCTAGCTCTTCCCGGCAACCAGCCAAGAGGAGCATCTGCCGTGAACGATCTGATCGGACGCGTCTTCGATTTCGAAAAGCGCGTTTTTCCCAGCAACGACCTCTATGCCAAGCTCGCGGTAGACGGGCAGAGCCCCAAGGCGCTGATCATCTCGTGCGCCGACAGCCGCGTGGTGCCCGAGCTGATCATGCAGGCCGAGCCCGGCGACCTGTTCGTCTGCCGCAATGCGGGCAACATCGTCCCCCCGTTCGCGACACAGAATGGCGGCGTGTCGTCGACCGTCGAATATGCCGTGCTCGCGCTCGGCGTGCGCGATATCATCGTCTGCGGCCATTCCGACTGCGGCGCGATGAAGGCGCTGATGAACCCCGAATTGCTCGAGGGCATGCCTAACGTCGCCGCCTGGCTGCGCCACAGCCATGCCGCCGAAAGCGTCGTGCGCGCCGGCTATGGCCCGCTCACCAACAACGAGCGCGTTCGCGCCGCCAGCCTGGAGAATGTCGTCGTCCAGCTCGCGCACCTTCGCACGCACCCGGCAGTCGCGGCGGGGATCGCGCGTGGCGAAATCTCGCTCCACGGCTGGTTCGTCGATATCCATGAGGGCGTGATGCTCGGGCTCGACGGCGATACCGGGCGCTTCCTGCCGATCCGCGACGATCGCCCGCTTCCCGTGGCGCTGGCCGCCGCGCAGCGCCTGGCGATGGACGAGGATTTCGCGGAGGCGGCGGAATGAGCCTGGCCAAGCCGGCAAGCGGATTCCTCGTCCGCGACTTCACTGCCTCGATCGTCGTTTTCCTCGTCGCGATGCCGCTGTGCATGGGCATCGCCATCGCCTCGGGCGTGCCGCCCGAAAAAGGACTGATCACCGGCATCATCGGCGGCCTCGTCGTCGGCATGCTGGCGGGATCGCCGCTCCAGGTCAGCGGCCCTGCCGCCGGCCTGGCGGTGATCGTGTTCGAGCTTATCCGCGATCAGGGCCTGTCCGCGCTCGGTCCGATCCTGATCCTCGCCGGGCTGATCCAGGTCGTCGCGGGCATTTTCAAACTCGGCGGCTGGTTCCGCGCGATCTCGCCTGCCGTGGTCCATGGCATGCTCGCCGGAATCGGCGTGCTGATCGTGGTCGGTCAGTTCCACGTCTTGTTCGACGCCAAGCCACTGTCGAGCGGGCTCGAGAATCTCGCCGCCATGCCCGGCCGCCTGCTCGGCCTTGACCCAGCCAATGCCAAAGCCACTGAGCTCGCGCTGCTCATCGCGCTGCTGACGATCGGGGTGATGATCAGCTGGGAGAAATTGCGCCCAACCGCTTTGCGCCTCGTCCCCGGCGCGTTGCTCGGGGTGATTGCCGGCACGCTGGCTGCCTATCTGTTCGGGCTCGACGTCACCCGGGTCGACGTGCCGCAATCGATCGCCGCCGCGGTGTCGCTGCCCGACGCGTCCGTGTTCGCCACCTGGCTCAAGCCGTCGACGCTGGCCGCCGCGCTGGCCATTGCCTTCATCGCCAGCGCGGAAACGCTGCTGTCGGCAGCTGCGGTCGACAAGATGCACAACGGCGTCCGCACCGATTACAACAAGGAATTGCGCGCGCAGGGTATCGGCAACCTGCTGTGCGGGGCGGCCGGCGCCTTGCCGATGACCGGCGTCATCGTGCGCAGCTCGGCCAACGTTCAGGCAGGCGCGGTGACGCGGCTGTCGGCGATCCTGCATGGCGTCTGGATCCTGGGTTTCGTCGCCCTTCTGCCCTGGCTGCTGCGCGAGATTCCGATGGCTACGCTGGGCGCGGTGCTGGTCGTCACCGGCTGGAAACTGGTCAACGTGAAGCATGTTCGTGAGCTGTTCCGCCATCACGGCGTGCTGCCCGCGGTGATCTGGGCAGCCACCCTGGTGATCGTCGTCGCCGAGGATCTATTGACCGGCGTGCTGGTCGGCATCGCACTGTCGCTGATCGAAGTGATCCCGCACATCAAGCGCCTCAAGCTCGGCGTCGATCACCAGGAAGTGGACGAGCATGCCGCGATCAGCCTGTCGGGCACCGCGACCTTCGTCCAACTGCCGCGACTGAGCGACGCGCTCGACAAGGCGCCTGCCGACAAACCGCTGACGATCGACGTCCGCAGGCTGGCGGCGGTCGATCACAGTTGCGCGGAACTGTTCCGCGAGTGGCTGGCACGGCGCCGCGCGAGCGGGGCCAGTGTCACCCTGCTCGGCGCCGACGGACGGCTCGCTCGCCTCGCTGCGTAGGATTGCTCCAGCAATCTTTCGTTACGACCGGGACATGCGGCGCCGACCTCCCGCCGTTATCCCGGTTGTATCGGAACCGCCCACCCCAGCTTCCCTTTTGCATCGCAAGGGTGGGCGGTTCCGACCCCCAGATTGTTTGCCGGCAGTCTGAATACCCTAGTCCAGAGCCGAGCCTCCCTTTAGCATCGGCTTCCTTAGAGCGGGACATGGCGTTATCCGACGCCATGTCCCCTTTTTCTTCCGCCAGCGATCTGGTCGCCCGCGCCCGCGCCGCGTTTCAGTCCGGGCGCCATGCGGAGGCGGAAAAGCTGGCGGCCGAAGCGCGGTCGCAGGATCGAGCATCGCTCGATGCGATCGAAATTCTCGCTTTGACCCATAGCGGGCGCGGCGACGTGGCCGGTGCCGAACGGCTGTTGCGCGAAGCGATCGCGATCGACTCCCGCCCGCGCTGGCCGCATGACGACCTTGCCATGATGTTGTTCGACAGCGGACGCGTGGTCGCGGCGGAGGCAGCCTGCCGTGCCGCCATCGCCGCGGATCCCGGCAATCCGCAACCCGAAATGATGCTCGGCAATATCCTGTCCGAACGGGAGGAGCTGGTCGCCGGCGCCACCCATCTGCGCCGGGCGATCGCGCTGGCCGGCGAGCATCCGCAATTGCTCGCCAATCTCGGCCGCAATCTGCAGCGGCAGGGAGCGCTGTCGGACGCCGAGCCGCTGCTGCGCCGCGCCGTCGCCGCGATGCCCGACGCGTTGCCGCCGCTCGCCTGGCTGGCCGAGTTGCTCGAACAGGCCCGGCGGTTCGACGAGGCGGCGGCGATGCTCGACCGCGCCGAGCGGCTGGCACGAGCACAAGGCAGCGACGTTACCTTGCAGCGCGCAGCATTGCTGTCGCGCACCGAGGATTGGCGCGACGGGCTGGCGCTGCTCGATGCGGAGCCCGGCCTGTCGGGTGCCGCCCTGCTCCAGCGCGGGCGCATGCGCGATCGCGCCGGCCGCCACGCCGAGGCCTGGCGCGACTTCACCGACGGCAAGGCCGCGCTTTCCGCTGCGTCAGCCCGCCGCTATGCGCGCGCCGAGGTCGAGCGCCTGATCGCCGATCTCACCTCGTTTTTCCGGCCCGAGCGGTTTGCCGCACTGGCCCCCGCATCGGTCCGCGACGATGTACCGCAACCGATCTTCATCCTCGGCTTCCCGCGCTCGGGCACCACGCTGACCGAACAAGTGCTGGCGAGCCATTCCGGCGTCCGCGCTGGCGGCGAGCTGCCCTTCGCCGCCGAATTGGCGGCGATGGCGACGGAACGGACCCGCGGCGCCTTTCCCACGCATGTCAACGACCTCGACGCCGCAACCCGCGCCACATTGGCGATCGATCTGCGCGACCATTATGTTGCCCGCGCCGAAGCGTTCGGGCTGCTCGCACCCGGAACATCGTTCTTCACCGACAAGATGCCGCTCAACGAACTGTATCTGCCGCTGCTACGCCTCGCTTTTCCCGCAGCGCCTTTGGTCGCCGTCGGGCGTCATCCGCTCGACGTGATGGTGTCGGCGATGAGCCGCGATTTCACCCATGGCTTCAATTGCGGCTATCGGCTCGAGGATGCCGCGCGCCATTATGCGCTGATCGACACGCTGATGGCCGAGTGGCGGAAACTGCCGGGGATTGCGCCGCATCAGCTCCGCTACGAGAATTTCGTCGCTGCGCAGATGGGCGAAACCGAAGCGCTGATGGCGCATATCGGTCTGCCGATGGAGCCTGGTCAGCTCGCTTTCCACGAAAGCCAGCGCTTCGCCCCGACCCCGAGCTATGCGCAGGTCCAGGAACCGCTCAACGATCGTTCGATCGGGCGCTGGCGGCATTATGCGCGCGAACTCGAGCCGGCACGCGCCATCCTGGCCGAGGCAATTGCCAGGGGCGGCTACGCCGCCTGAAGCCCCGCCGCGACCGACGCGGCATCGGCGCCCAAAATCAGGTGCAGCGCATTGGCCGAGGGCCGTGCGATCATCCGCACGCCGAGTTGCCGCAGCGCCGCCTCGTCGGCGCGCGCCGGATCGGCGAGATCGACCCACAATCGGCTCGATGCCGCGCCAGATGCGGAAATATTGCCGCGTCCGCCCAACGCAGCGAGCCACGGCGCCGGATCGGCGGCCGTCACTGTCGGCCGGCTTTCGGCCACCGCTACGGCAGCGGATAACGGCCCCGCCGCCGCGCGCATCTCCATGGCCACCGAATCGGCGATCGGACCGAGCACCACCTGCAGTCCCTGCGCGCTCGGGCGGATGAAGCCCCTGGCGCCGAGCTTCTTGAGCCGCGCTTCACTGACCTTCGCCTGATCGTTGACCACCAGGCGGAGCCGCGTCGTGCAGGCATCGATACTGGCGAGATTGCCCGCCCCGCCCAGTGCCTCGACGAACGCCAGTCCACGTTCGGCCGGCAGCGGGGCGGCACCTTCTTCCTCCGCCTCCTCGGGCTCGCGGCCTGGCGTCTTGAGGTCGAACTTCACGATCGCCCAGCGGAAGGTGCCGTAATAGATCGCGAAATAGGCCAGCCCGACCGGGAGCAACAGCAACGGCCGCGTCGACTTGGAGAAATTGAGCACGTAATCGAAGAACCCGGCCGAAAAGCCGAACCCCAGATGCACGCCCAGAATGTGCATCAGCGCCATCGCCACGCCGGTCAGGATCGTGTGCATGAAATAGAGCAACGGCGCGAGGAACATGAAGGTGAACTCGATCGGCTCGGTCACCCCGGTCAGGAAGGCCGTCAGTGCCATCGAGGTCAGCATGCCACCCACCGCCTGGCGCCGCTCGGGCAAGGCGGAGCGGTACATCGCCAGGCAGGCGGCGGGCAGGCCGAACATCATCACCGGGAAGAATCCCGACATGAACCCGCCCGCGCTGGGATCGCCGGCGAAGAAGCGGTTGAGGTCGCCGGTCTTGCCGTGGAAATCGCCGATGATGAACCAGGCGACGTTGTTGAGCACATGGTGCAGGCCGGTCACGATCAGCAGCCGGTTGAGCACGCCATAGACGAACAGCCCGATCGTTCCCGACTGGACGACGCCATAGCTCAGCCCGTCCACGCCCGCGTCAATCGGCGCGAAGCCGAAGCCGACGAAGGCCGCGAGCGCCAGCCCGGCGAACCCCGCCAGGATCGGCACGAACCGCCGGCCGCCGAAGAACGACAGATAATCCGGCAGTCTGATGGTCGAATAGCGATTGTAGAACGCCCCCGCGATCAGCCCGGAGGCGATCCCGATCGGCACCGCCAGTTTGGAGATCGCCTTGTCGCGCCACGCCGCCTCGGCCAGCGCGGCGATATCCTTGCCCATATTGGCAGTGATGTCGGGTGGCACATGAAGCAGTGTCATCGCCCCGCGCGTCGCGACCAGAAAGCAGACCAGGCCGGCCAGCCCCGCCGCACCATTATTGTCCTTGGCGATGCCGACCCCGATGCCGAGGGCGAACAGCAGGCCGAGATTGTCGAAGATCGCCCCCCCCGCCGCGGCGACGAACGGGATGTCGAGCAGATCGGGCTGGCCCAAGCGTAACAACAGCCCTGCGATCGGCAGGACCGCGATCGGCAGCATCAACGCGCGGCCGAGCGGCTGGAGCGATTGCAGCGAGAGCTTCATTGGCCTTGCTCCGACAGAGAAGAGACGAGCGAGCGCACCGCATCGGCATCGGGCGCGGTCAGCGCTTTCGCGGCGATCGCGCGGCATCGGGCGAGATCGAGCGTGCGGACCAATGCCTTGGTCTCGGCGACCGCCGCGCCCGGCACCGACAATTCGGTCACGCCCATTCCGATCAATAAAGGCACTGCCTCCGGATCGGCGGCGAGCCCGCCGCACACGCCGGTCCAGCGTCCGTGCACTGCACCCCCGCGCACCGTCTCGTCGATCAGCCGCAGGACCGCGGGATGCAGTCCATCCAACCCGGCGGCGACCGCCGGATTGGTGCGGTCGCGGGCGAGCGCATATTGCGAGAGGTCGTTGCTGCCGATCGAGAAGAAGTCGGCGTCGACCGCCAGTCCCGCCGCGGTCAGCGCTGCTGCCGGGGTTTCGACCATGATGCCAAGTTCAGGCGCTGCCACGCCAAGATCGTCGGCATGCCGCGCCAGCGCCTCGCGCGCCGCGGTCAGCTCGGCACGATCGGCGACCATCGGCAGCATCAGCTTGAGTGGCGCGTGCGCCTTCACCCGCAGCAAAGCACGCAACTGCGCATCGAGCAGATCGCGCCGCGCGAGCTGAAGCCGGATGCCGCGCAAGCCGAGCGCCGGATTCTCCTCGGCCGCGATCGTCAGATAGGGCGCCGGTTTGTCCGCGCCGATATCGAGCGTGCGCACGATCAGCGGCCGCTCGCCCAGTGCATCGGCGATCGCCTGATAGGCGGCGCGTTGCTCCTCCTCGTCGGGCGGCGTCGCGCGATCGAGGAACAGGAATTCGGTACGCAGCAACCCGCAACCCTCGGCGCCCTCCGCCACCGCAGCGCGCGCATCGGCGGCGGAGCCGAGATTGACGAACACCTCGATCCGCCTGCCGTCGGTAGTGACCGCGGGTTCGTCGGCATGCGCCAACGCTGCCTGGCGGCGCACCTGCCGCGTCTCGATCCGTGCGCGCACCGCCGCCACGTCCGCCGCATCAGGCGCGATCCGCAGCGCACCGTCCTCGATCACCAATTCGGTGCCCGGCTCGATCCGCCCCAGCGCGTCGCCGAGCGAGACCAGCATCGGCAGCCCCATCCCCGCCGCGATGATCGCGACGTGCGAGGTCGTCCCACCGCGCGAGGTCGCGATTCCAGCCAACCCCGCTTCGCCCAGCGCCATCAATTGCGAAGGATAGAGTTCATCGGCGATCAGGATCGCGCCGGGCGGCGGCGGGACCTGATCGGGTTCGCCGTGGATCGCCAGCACCACGCGGCGCCCGAGATCATTGAAATCGTCGATCCGTTCGGCGAAGCGCGCGTCGCCCGCGCCGCGCAATTGGTCGGCATAGAAATCGATCGCTTGCCGCCAGGCGAACCCCGCGCTCTTGCCCGCCACGATCGCCGTGTCCGCCGCGCTCGCCAGCTCGAGATCATCGAGCAAGGCGAGATGCGCCGCCGCGATGCCCGCGCGATCGCCCGCGCCTGCCGCATCCGCCGACAGCTCGGCACGCACACGATCCTTCGCCCCGGCCAGCGCCGCGCGCTCGGCCTCGATTCCCGAACCATTTTCGGAAATATCGGCGACCGGATCGACCGGACGGAAGGCGGGTCCGATCGCCGTTCCCGGCACCGCGGTCACGCCGTTCAGAATCGAGGGCAGCTCGGCAATTGCAGCGCTCGGCGCTGGTTCGGCAGGCCCGCCGACCGGCTTGAGCTCGCCCATCCCGGTCGCCAGCAAGTCCGCCACAGCCGCAACGCCGTCACCATCGCTACCGCGCACCGTGATCGCCGCGCCGTGCGCCAGCGCCAGCGCAAGCATCGCCACCGCGCTCCGCGCCGAGGCAGCCCGGCCCGACGACTCGACGATTTCGATCGTTCCAGGATAGCTAGCCGCGAGTTGCGCGATCCGCGCCGCCGGCCGCGCGTGCAACCCATAAGCGAGCGGCAAGTCGAGCGTTCGACTGATGGTCGCTGCCGTCGCCTCGGTCGCCGCGACCGCATCGCCGAGTGACCGGAAGCGCATCACCGTCTCGCCCGCCGCGATTGCGCGATCGCTCACCGGATCCTCGACCGCGAACGCGTCGCCATTGGTGACGATGACCGGCGTGATCAGGCTCTTCGCGGTCCGTGCCAGCCGATCGAGATCGAATTCGACCAGCAACTCGCCCGCCGCGACGCGCTGGCCGTCGGCGACCTTGGGCGCGAACCCCTCGCCGCCCAGCCCGACCGTTTCCAGACCGATATGCATCAGCAATACCGGTCCGGTATCGAGTTGCAGCGTCACCGCATGCCCCGCCGGGTGCACCGACACCACCACGCCCGCGCCAGGTGCTAGCAATCGCCCCTCGACCGGGTCGATCGCGACGCCGTCGCCCAGCATCTTCTCGGCGAACACCGGATCGGGCACCTCGGCCAATCGCGTCGCCCAGCCCGCCAGCGGGCTCGCGATGGCCAGGCTCATTTCGCCGGGCCCAAGGTCAGCCGGTCGAGCATCCACAGGGGATTGGGGCCGGTCTGGGTGAAAGTCATGCACAGATCGTGGCGTCCTTGTTGCGGCGGCAGCGATCCGTTGATCGTGCTGACGCCGGCATTGCGTATCGCGGCGCCGAGCGGAATGCTCGCGACCACCGGGCCATCGCAGCGATCGAGCCTGACCTCGAGCTCGCCGGTCGGCGTGCGCGGTTTGTCGAACACAACCTTGGTGAGGTCGGCGCCGATCGAGAAGTTGAACGGCACCTGGCCGACCTCCGCCGACAGCGAGGCGATGCCGTCGAGCGAGGCGCGCGTCCAGATCCAGCAGGGATGGAAGATGTCGCCCCAATGCACCCGGCGTAGCCCGTCGGTAACGCCGTCATCCTCGAGCCGCAGCGAGACCGCCGAGGTGCACAAGTCCATCTCAGTCGCGGCGCGAGTCCGCAGCAAGGCCGCGGTCAGCGTCCAGTCGCGCCCGGCGCCTAGCGGCTCGCTCCCGGCAAAGGCGCGCGCGCGGAGCCGGGTTCCCTCCGGCAAGGTCAGCGAACCTTCATAGACCAACGAGGCCGGGTTCGGCGCGCTTCCATCGATCGTATAGCGCAGTGTACCGACATCGGCCTGCTGGCGAAGCTTGATGGTCACTTCCCCATCCTTGCCATCGACACTCGCGAGCGGCTCGAGGGGAGTCATATTGTACCCGAGCCCCAGCCGCCGATAGCGCGCGAACTCCGCCGGCAATCGCGCGGCGAATCCCTTCCAGTCACGCTTCGCCGCCGGCGTCCAGCCGAGTTCGGCGAGCGCGGCCGCGCGCGGCCACAGCATGCGATCGGCATAGGCGGTGGTGCGGACATGCTCGGTCCACAGATTGACCTGCACGCCCAATAGATGCCGCCGCTCGTCCGCGCTCAGCGCATCGGGCAGTGGATCGAAGGTGTAGATATGCTTCCAGTCCATCACCCCGCCGCGCCCCGGCGGCTCGTCGCCTGAATCGCTCTGGATATGGTCGAGGTAGAAATCGGGCGAGGGCGACAGGATCGTGTCGTGCCCTGCCTTGGCCGCAGTGATCGCGCCGGACACGCCGTGCCATGACATCACCGTCGCCGAGGGTGGCACCTTACCCTCCAAGATCTCATCCCAGCCGACCAGCCGTCGGCCGCGCGTCTGGAGATAGTCGCCGATCCGCGCCATGAACCAGCCCTGGAGATGCTCTTCGTCCTTCAGCCCCAGCGCCTTCATCCGCGCCTGGATGCGCGGATCGGCCTTCCATTGATCCTTGACTGCCTCGTCGCCGCCGACATGGACATAGCGCGACGGGAACAGCTCGAGGACTTCGTCGAGCACATTGGCTAGGAAGGTGAAGGTCGCGTCATCGGTGTTGTACAGATTGTACATCACCCCCCAGTCGGAACTGGGAGCCTTGGGCGGCGTCGCGGTCGAACCGAGCGCAGGATAGGCAGCGATCGCCGCCGTGGCGTGCCCCGGCATGTCGACCTCTGGCACGATCGTGACGTGCCGCGCCGCGGCATAAGCGACGATCTCGCGAATCTCTGCCTTGGTGTAGAAGCCGCCATAGCGCACCTGCTTGCCGGTCTTCGGGTCGACACCGGCTGCGCCCGCCGGCTGGCGCCACGCGCCGATCGCGGTCAGGCGCGGATATTTGTCGATCTGGATCCGCCATCCCTGGTCGTCGGTCAGATGCCATTGCAGGATATTGAGCTTCTCCATCGCCAGGCGATCGATCAGCTGTTTGACATAGACCGGCGGCTGGAAATGCCTGGCGGAATCGAGCATCACCCCGCGCCAGGTGAAAGCCGGCGCGTCGTCGATCGTCATCGCGCCGATCCGGCCGTCGCGCGATGCGGCGATCAGCTGCCATAGAGTGGTCGCGCCATAATAGAGCCCGGTGTCGGTGGACGCCGATACCGTAACGCCGGCCGGCGTCACGCGCAGGCGATAGGCCTCATTCCCTTTGATCGACGCGTCGCGGCGGAACCGGATCGCGCCCCCTCTGGCCAGCGCCAGCTTCGGTCCGCCGGTGCGCGCGACAAGTTCGGCCAGGCGTCGCGCGGCGGCGGTGCCGCCGGCATCGTCGGCGGCGATCGTCGCGCGGGCAAAAGAAAAGCTGCCGACCTGCGACGTCACCGTCGCGGGCATCGGCAGCAGGGGGAGGTCAGGTGATGCCCATGCCGCCGCCGGCATGGTCGAGATCATGACGGCGGCGAACAGGGCGGTGCGCATCGGGTAATCCTATTCGGTCTTGCCGATGCGCGACAGGTCAGAAGTGGACTTTGCCACCGACCCAGAAGGTGCGGCCATTGTTGTAATAAGCGCGCGGGATCGAGGGGTCGCCGACAAAGTAATAGAGCTTGTGGTTGAGCAGATTCTGCGCGTCGGCGGTCAACGCGAAATATTTGGTCACGTTGAGCGTCAGCGAACCGTCGAGCGTGCCGAAATCGGCCTGCCACATCGGTGTCGAGCGATCGATGCCCGAGCGGAATTTCGAGCGGAACGTATAAGCGAAGCGGGTCGAGATCAGCGAATTCTCATAATAGGCCGTGACGTTGAACGTGTGCTTCGAATTGCCGTCGATGACACCGCCGTCCGCCGCCTTGGCATCGGCATAAGTGTAGTTCGCCAGCAGCCCGAACCCGCCATAGATCGGCTGTTGCCAATTGACCTCGACGCCCTTGTTGGTGCCGCCCTTTCCGTTGACCGGGCCGGTGATCAGGAAGTTCGCGCCTGCAGGATGCTGCTGCGTGATCAGGAACTGCGTCGTGGTGTTCGTCGTGATGTACGAGTCGATGTCGAGGTAGAACAAATTGACCGAGAACAGCGACTGCTTGCCGTAATACCATTCGGCCGCAAGGTTGAACTGCCAGGCACGAGTCGGATCCAGATAGGGATTGCCGCCCGAAGTACCGGTCAGCGCGAGGTCGCTGACGGTGAAGGCGCCAGCGAGCTGAGCATAGCCCGGCCGCGTCATCGTCTTGGCGGCACTTGCGCGGATCAGGAGGTTGGGCATCGCGTTCACGGTCAGGTTGGCGCTGGGCAAGAAATCCCAATAGCTACGATTGACGCGATTGGTGTCGCACCAGGCCTTCCCGTCCGACTGCGTCGGGCAGAACATCGAATAGACCGGATCGAGGCCGCCAGTAGCCAGCGGGTTCGGCGTGTATTGCGTGGTGTTGAGTTCGGTATGCACTGCACGAACGCCGATATTGCCGCGCCAGCCCTGGCTCTCGCCGCCCAGCTTGGCCATGGCATAGACCGCCTCGGTCTTCTCCTTCACCGAGAAGCTCGCCTGCGGATAGAAAGCGAATTGGCGGCCGCCCTGCGTCGCCAAGGTCGCCAGCACCTTGTCCTTGTCGGCGATCGAATATGGCGGGAAGGCGATCAGGCCGTCGAGGAAATCGTCCGGCGTCGTGCCGCCATTGAACACCGTGCCCAGCCCGACGCCCTTGGTACCTGAATAGAGGCCGTTACCCGCCCAGGAATAGGCGGTGTAGTTCACCTCACGCTTGTGGTCGGTGTAACGGCCGCCGATCTTGATAGACTTCAGGAAATCGCCGTCGAACTTATATTCGGCGTCGGCGCGGACATAGGTTTCCTTGTCGGGCGACAGGATGCGGCCGCCCCACGACCAGCTGTAATAATTGTTGAGATACGCCGCCGATTTCGGGTCGGTCGGCAGCCCGGGATAATTGACCGTCGCGCCCTTACCGGCGAGCGCGTAATTGACGCCGGTGTCCCAATAGGTTTCCCAGGCATAAGTGTCCTTGGTGGCACCCTCACCCTTGGTGTAGCCCACTTCCCCGGACAGCGTCAGGTGATCGGTCGGCTTCCACTCGGTCTCCAGGTTGATCACCCAGGTCGACGAATAGGCGTCGCGGAAGATGTCGTCCTGGACGCGGCCCTGGATCGGATTGCCGCTGGCATCGAGCTGGTTCCACGACGCCGCCGTCAGATAGCCGTTGGTGACGGTGTACGGACCCAATGCGTTGGTCGGCGACCCCGGCGTCGAATTGCTGCCGATCACCCGGCTGATCCACGCCATCGAGTTGCGGTTGACGTTGTTGGCGTCCATCCGCGTGTAGATGCCGTTGAGCGTCACCTCGAACTGGTCGTTCGGCTTGTATTGCAGCGCGACGGTACCGCCCTTGCGGACGCGCTTCTGGCTGAAATAGGCCGCGCCGATCAGATTGGGTGCGGTGACCGTCTGATTGGTGCCGGCGAAATTGTTGTACGTGGTGTAGCCGAGGAATTCCTGGCCATCGCGGCGGAACTCGCGCTCCTGATAATAGCCGGCAATCAGCAGACCGACCGTCCCCGCCTGGTTCTTCCAGCTATAGAGACCCGACACCTGCGGCTTCACCTTGTCGGCCAGGTCATTGTAATTGGCCTGGGCGGTCAGGCTGAACGAATTGGCCGGCAGATCGAGCGGGCGCCGGCTGTGAAGATTGATCGTGCCGCCGATGCCGCCTTCAGGCAGGTCGGCTTCGGACGATTTATAGACTTCCAGCTTGCCGACGATTTCCGACGGCAACAGGCTGAAGTCGAAGCTGCGCCCGCCGCTGGTCTGGTCGAGCACGAACCAGTCGCCGGTCGCGACCGAATGGCCATCGAGCAACGTCAGATTGAGCGTCGGGTCGGTGCCGCGGATCGACACCGACTGATTCTCGCCGAAGCCGCCAGCATTGGCCGATCCGGTGACGACGTTGACGCCGGTCAGACGGCCGAGCGAGTCGGCGACGTTCTTGTCGGGAAACTTGCCGATATCCTGCGCGGTGACGACTTCGGAGACGACGTCATTGGCGCGCTTCGAATCGAGCGACGCCTGGATCGAGGCGCGGATGCCGCTGACGACGATGTCGTTGCTTTGGTCCTGCGGATCGGCAGTGGTGGCTTGACCGCTGCCTCCGACATCGGCAGGCGCCGCCGCTGCTGGAGCGGTCTGCGCAAAAGCAGGCGCCGCGATAGTCAGCGCGAGCACGCTTGCGGTACAGGCGAACATCGCCCGATGCGTTTTGGTTTGGAACGTGACCATGATCTTCCCCTTCAACCCCTGGATTGGACTGTACCAAAGTACGACCAACTGTCGCCATCTGCCCTGTCCGGTCTCATTTTTGGCCCGGATCAGGTCTGTTGCGAGTGTCATAAAGGCGTATTGGTCATTAAATTGCAATACCAAAATCAATACCAGTGCAAATATTTCGCACTTTGGTATTGAAATGGCATTATCTGATGGCTTAAAGAATGTCGTGTCAGGGGGTTGTCCGCCATGTTCGTCGATCGCGTAGGAAAGCTGCCGGAAGGAGATACCGCGCCGCTGTACCAGCAGCTGCAGCGCGTGCTGCGCGCCGCGATCGAGCGCCAGGTTCTCGCCCCCGACGAAGCGCTGCCGCCCGAACGCGATCTTGCCCAGGCCTATAACGTTTCGCGCGTCACCGTGCGCAAAGCGCTCGATGGGCTGGTCGACGCGCGGATGCTGACTCGGCGCCAGGGCGCCGGCACCTTCGTCGCCGCGCGCGTCGAGAAGAATTTCGCGACGATCTCGTCCTTCACCGAGGACATGCAGTCGCGCGGCCGCGTGCCGCACAGCGAGTGGCTGGCGCGCACCGAAGGCACCGTCGCCCCCGAGGAAGCGATGGCGCTGGGGCTCAGCCCCGGCAGCCAGGTTTATCGCTTCACTCGCATCCGCTATGCCGACGGCGTGTCGATGGCGCTCGAATATGCGACCGTCCCGGCGAGCTCGTTGCCCGGGCTCGAGGCGGTGACCGAATCGCTCTACGACGCATTGGGCGATGACCGTCCGGTGCGCGTGCTGCAGCGCTTCCGTGCGGTGCTGTTCACCGACGAGCAGGCCGAATTATTGGCGATCCCGCGCAATTCGCCGGGGCTCGAGATCGAACGCCGCGGTTATACCCAGGATGGCCGTACGGTCGAATTCACCAAATCCTGGTATCGCGGCGACGCATATGACTTCGTCGCCGAACTCAACGTCCCGCCAGCCTGAGAGTCCCGTGCCGCTTCTTCCCCACAATACGCTGATGTTTGCCGAAGCCGCCGAAGCGGCGGAAGCGGTTGCGCGCCAGGCGATCCGCCAGCGCGATGCGCGTATCGCCTTGGCCGCAGCGCTGCGTCAGGCGCCGCCGCGCGCGGTGGTGACCCTGGCGCGCGGCAGCTCGGACAATGCTGCAACCGTCGCACGCTATTTGGTCGAAACGCATCTTCGCCTGCTGACCAGCTCGGCGGCGCCCTCGGTTTCCTCGGTCTACGATTCGGCACCCGATTATGCCGGCACCTTGATGCTGGCGGTCTCGCAATCGGGCCGCAGCCCCGATCTGATCGCCGCCGCCGAGATGGCTAAAACGGGCGGCGCGCGGCTGGTCGCGTTGGTCAACGACGAAAGCTCGCCGCTCGCAGCCCTTGCGGACACCTTCCTGCCGCTCGCCGCGGGCCCGGAAAAGAGCGTCGCCGCGACCAAATCGTTCATCACCAGCGTCGCCGCGCTGATCCATCTGATCGCCGACTGGGCGGAGGATGACGAATTGCTCGCTGCGCTCGACGGGCTGCCGGCACTGCTGGAGCAGGCCTGGGCGCTCGATTGGTCGCCCGCGCTCGAGCCGCTGCGCAACGCCACCAATCTCTATGTCGTCGCGCGCGGCCCGGCGTTCGGCATCGCGCAGGAAATGGCGCTCAAGATCAAGGAGACCTGCGGCTTCCATGCCGAGGCGTTCAGCGCCGCCGAAGTCCGCCACGGCCCGATGGCGATCGTCGAAAAGGGCTTTCCGGTCCTGCTGCTCGGCCAGGATGACGAATCGCGCGACAGCGTCGCCGACCTCGCCCCCGAATTCGCCGAGCGCGGCGCGCTGGTGCTGAGTGCCGGGTTGAAGGATGCGCCGGGCCTGAGCTTGCCAAGCCTCGACGCGCATCCGGTGCTCCAGCCGGTTTTGCTCGTCCAGAGCTTCTACCGCCTCGCCAACGCGCTCGCCGTCGCACGCGGCCGCGATCCCGACCGTCCTCCGCATCTCGCCAAGGTGACCGAAACGGTATGACCCGCACCGCGCTCACCAATGCCCGCGTGCTGCTGCCTTCCGGCCTGCGCGACGATGTCTGCGTCGTGATCGGCGATGGCGAGATTTGCGCGATCTCGTCCGCCCCGCCTCAGGATGCACGGATCGTCGATCTCACCGGCCGATTGCTGCTCCCCGGTTTCATCGACACCCAGGTCAATGGCGGCGGCGGGCGACTGTTCAATGACGATCCCAGCGTCGAGACGATCCGCGTCATCGCCGAAACGCACCGCCGCTTTGGCACCACCGGCCTGCTGCCGACCTTGATCAGCGACGATCTCTCGGTAGTCGAAGCCGGTATCCGTGCGGTCGATGCCGCGATCGACGCCGGACTGCCCGGCGTGCTCGGCATCCATATCGAGGGGCCGTTCCTGTCCAGCGCGCGGCACGGCATCCATTCGGTCGACAAGCTGCAGCCGCTCAAGGACGATTATCTCGATCTGCTGACCTCGGCGAAGCGCGGTCGGACGATGGTCACGCTCGCCCCCGAATGCGCCACCCCCGCGCAGATCGCGCATCTCGCCGCCAAGGGTGTTGTCGTCAGTGCCGGCCATTCGGACGCGCGCTATGAAACCGTCCGCGCCGCGATCGATGCGGGCCTGACCGGCTTCACCCATTTGTTCAACGCCATGTCGCAGCTCGCCAACCGCGCGCCCGGCATGGTCGGCGCCGCGCTCGAAGATGACAGCACCTATGCCGGCATCATCGCCGACGGCCACCATCTCCACGACGCCACGTTGCGCGTCGCGGTCCGCGCCAAGGGGCAACATCGCCTGATGCTGGTGACCGACGCGATGCCGAGCGTCGGCTCGGATGAGACGCGGTTCGTGCTCCAGGGCCGCGAGATCTGGCGCGACGGCGATACCTTGCATGGCGCGGACGGCGTGCTCGCCGGTTCGACCCTGACGATGGCAGGCGCGGTCAAGGGCATGATCGAGCGCGGCCGCGTCTCGCTCGCGACGGCGGTGACGATGGCTTCGGCGACACCGGCGGCGTTTCTGGGACTGAGCGGCCAGACCGGCACGATCGCCGCCGGCATGCGCGCCGATCTCGTCCTGCTCGACGACGATTATGCCGTGCGCGAAACGTGGATCGGCGGTGAGGCGAGTGGTGTGGTGCAACCGGTAGCGGCAGTCGCCAGATAACTCCTGCTCCTGCTTTCCCGGGAGCACCGAAAAATCAACGCGACATCATCTGCCCGAGCTGCCGCCGCACGCGTGCCTTGCTGTCCTCGCTCAACGTCCCGCGAATGCCGCGCCGCTCCTCGGGCACATGATCGAGCGGCGGACCGAACACGAATTCGTCGAACATCGCCCGCCACGCCGCGCGCTGGTTTTCGGGCAGACCGGAAAAAGCCAGGATCGCGTGAACCATCGTGTCGAGCGGCGCGAGCCCGGGCTGCGGCGCGGGCGCTTCGTCCCACCAATAATTGACCAGGATGCTCACCGGATCGAGCGAGCGGACGTGGTGCCACCACATATGGGGAATGAAGAGGGCATCGCCTGGCTCGAGTTCGACGATCCGGGCACGCGCCATCGCCTCGCGCGCCAGCGGGAAGCGATCGAAATCGGGTTCGTCGGGATCGAACAGACCGATCGGCGTGCCCGCAGGGGTAAATTCGATCGGACCGATGTAGAGATTGGCGACCTGATCGGGCGGAAACAACGTGAAGCGCCGCCGCCCCGCCATCACCACGGCGATATTGCTGTTCATGTCATGATGCGTCGCGACCCGCACGCGATTGCCGATCCAGATGCGCGGCGCCACGCCCTCCGGCACCAACGGCATTCGGTTCTCCGCCTCGAAGCCCGGCAGCGCCTCGGGCACCGCCACCGCTTGCGCCGCGATCGCCGGCGGCGTTGACGCGGGTGCGGCGGTGTGGAGCCGCGCAAACAACGAGGCAAGCGTTCCCGAGTCGCGGACGAAGGTCAACGCCGACATGTCGGCATTATACCCCAGTCGTCCATTGGCCTCGGGCGGCGCGATCGCCACGCCGATCGGTTTGCCTGTGTCGAATTGCGCCAGATAGGCGCCAGGGTCGGCGGCCTTCACCGCCGGCCAGTCAGCGGCGATCCCGCGGAAAACCGCCGGCGCCGTGCGATCGGCCAGCACGATGGCGGCATCCGGCGCCAGTTCCTCGACCCTGTTCGTCATCAGCCGACTATGCCGCTAACCCGAGGGATGACAACCGCTCAAGCTGGGTAGGGCGCCGCTATGGACAAACACCGACTCGATAATTATCTACCGACCGATATGGAAACAGCCGTCCTCCGTGGCCGCCCCCGTGAATTCGACGTCGACCAGGCGTTGACGGCGGCTCTGCGCGTGTTCTGGAGCAAAGGGTATGAGGGCGCGTCAATGACCGACCTCACCGATGCGATGGGGATCACTCGTCCCAGCCTCTACGCCGCGTTCGGCAACAAGGAAGCCTTGTTCCGCAAGGCGCTCGACCTCTACGAGCGCGAGAAGCTGTGCTATATGGGCCAGGCGCTCGAGGCACCGACCGCACGCGGCGTCGCCCAGCGTTTGCTCCAGGGCAGCCTGGAAAACCAGACCAGCCGCGACGACCCACGAGGATGTCTCGGCGTGATCAGTTCGGTCGCGTGCGGCGCCGAAGCCGACTGCATCCGACAGGAAGTGCTCGAACGCGGCAGGATCGCGCACGAAGCGCTGATCGAGCGGATGGAGCGCGCGGTCGCCGAAGGCGATTTCCACACTCCGGTCGATGCCGAGGGCATCACCAAATACCTCACCGCGATCCTTCAGGGCATGGCGGTCCAGGCCGGCGCGGGCGCCTCACGCGAGGACTTGCAGCGGCTGGTCGATACCACGCTTGCTGTATGGCCAAGCCGCTGATTGACAAGCCAGGCTTCACGCCGCATTGCAAAAAATATCGCTCGGTACAGAATTTTCCCTTGAACCATTCCACCTGAGTTTCTATACTGCTCGGTATAGAAGATGGACGATCCTCCCCAGGGCGTCCTTCGGGTCGAAGGGAAGAGACCGGATGAACGGCCGAGCGGACACTCACTTCTAGCGTTTGCGTATTATAGGGATAAGCCCTCGCCCCCGAGCGCCGGATGCGGTGCCGGAGCGCGCGACTTGTCACATCTTCATCGGATCACCCCGGCGACTACCCCATCGCCGGGCATGGGCCGCCGCACGCCCCCTGCGGCGGCCCCAACAATAAGGAGGACACGCCATGGCCTATCTCGAATTCGCCCCCGCCGGCGGCGGCGCGCTGCTCGATCGGTCCCCCGTGGCACCCCGCAGCTTCACGCCGAAGCCGGCCGATTTTTCCGCGCTCGAATGGCAGGTCGTCGATCTCGCCCAGCGTGATCGGCTATCGTCGATCAACCGCCCAGGCGCGCTCGCCCGCGCGTTTCGCTGGGCATTTGGCGGCGTGGTCAAGACGGCCCTATCCGATCCGCGGCTCGAGGCATTGCGCCGCATCGCCGTGCTGAGCTGGTATCGCGGTTTCTCCGTCGCGCCGGCCGAAGTCCGCGCTTTCCTCGCCGCCGGCTTCACGCTCGAACAGTACGAAACCCTGCTCTTCCGGATCAATGCGATCCGCACCAATCTTCCCCGGAGCTTCCGCCGATGAACATGATCACCCCGATCAACGACGACGCTACCGCGCATCCGCTCGACGGTAGCGCGCCGGGACGCCGCCAGCTGTGGCAGCGTGCCGCCTGGGTCGCCGCTCCCGTTGCTTTGCTCGCCGCCGGCTATGGCCTGGTCCATCGCTCGGCCCCAGCGATGGCCGCACCGCCACCGCCGACCGTCACCGTCGCCACGCCGCTCGAACGCGACGTCACCGAATGGGACGATTATGTCGGCCGGTTCGAGCCGAGCCGCTCGGTCGAGGTGCGGCCGCGCGTCTCGGGCGCGGTGACCGCGATCCACTTCACCGACGGCCAGATCGTCCGCGCCGGCCAGCCGCTCTTCACGATCGACCCGCGTCCTTATGCCGCCGCTTTGGCGGAAGCGCGCGCCGGCGTCGCGACTGCCAGCAGCGACCTCGCGCTCGCGCGTGCCGATTACGACCGCGCGTCGCGGCTGGTCGACGTCGACGGCGTGTCGAAGAGCGAAATCGATCGCTTGCGTGCCCGCGTCCAGGCGACGACGGCCGCGGTCGCCGCTGCCCAGGCCCGCGTCCGCGCTCGTGCGCTCGACATGGAGTTCACCGTCGTTCGTGCGCCGATTTCGGGTCGGATCTCCGACCGCAAGATCGACGCCGGCAATCTTGTCGCGGCGGGCGAAGGCGGCAGCGCTACTTTGCTCACCACGATCAACGCGCTCGACCCGATCTATTTCAGCTTCGACGGATCGGAGGCCTTGTTCCTCAAGGCCAAGCGCGCCGGAGCCGGCGCCGCGTCGCCGATCGAGGTCAAATTGCAGGACGAGAGCGATTATCGCTGGAAGGGCAGGCTCGACTTCACAGATAACGGCCTCGACATGAAGTCGGGGACGATCCGCGGCCGCGCCGTGCTCGACAACCCGAACCTGTTCCTGACCCCAGGCATGTTCGGCAACATGCGCCTGGCGACCGGCGGCCGCAGCCGCGCGCTGATGGTGCCCGACACCGCGATCGTTACCGACCAGGCGCGCAAGACCGTGCTGGTCGTGGCCAAGGACGGCAGCGTCGCCGCCAAGCCGGTCCAACTCGGCCCGGTGGTCGATGGCCTCCGCGTCATCCGCGGCGGGCTCGCGACGAACGACCGGGTGGTGATCGTCGGCACGCAGATGGCACAGCCGGGGACCAAGGTGCAGACGCTCGCCGGCAAGATCGCGCCGGTCGCGCCCACTGCCACCGCGCCCCAACTGGCAGCGCCGCCCGCGGGTCAGGCCACGCTCGCCCAGTAAGACTCTACTCTTCCCTCGTTCGCCCGGGCGTATCGACGGGCGCCGAGCCTCCTCGTGCTTCGCTGGCTCGGCACGAACGGGGGAGGAGACATCCGGAATTTTCGCCTCTTTCTTCGAGGAACAGGAATCATGCGCCTGTCGCGCTTCTTCATCACGCGCCCGATCTTCGCCGCGGTCATCGCGGTGATCATCACCATCGTCGGCGCGATCGCCTGGGTCAGCCTGCCGGTGTCGCAATATCCCGACATCGTCCCGCCAACCGTCACGGTCAGCGCTTCCTATCCCGGCGCCTCGGCCGAGACGGTGGCGGAAACCGTCGCCGCGCCGATCGAGCAGGAGATCAACGGCGTCGACAACATGCTGTACCAGTCGAGCCAATCGACCGGCGACGGCAACGTCACGATCACCGTCACCTTCAAGATCGGCACCAATCTCGATGCCGCGCAGGTGCTCGTCCAGAACCGCGTCGCGATCGCCGTGCCGCGCCTGCCCGAGGAAGTGCAGCGTCTCGGCGTCGTCACGCGCAAGACCTCGCCCGACTTCCTGATGGTGGTGAACCTGGTCTCGCCCGACAATTCGCTCGATCGCGGCTATCTCTCCAATTACGCGCTGACCCAGGTGCGCGACCGGTTGAGCCGGATCGATGGCGTCGGCGACGTCCGGCTGTTCGGCAGCCGCGATTATGCGATGCGCGTCTGGATCGACCCCAATCGCGCCGCCGCACTCAACCTGACCGCGGGCGAGATCGTTCAGGCGCTCCGCGCGCAGAACGTCCAGGTCGCCGCCGGCTCGCTCGGCCAGCCGCCTTATGCCCAGGGCAACGCCTTCCAGTTCAACGTCGAGACGCAGGGCCGGCTGACCGACCCGGCGCAATTCGCTAATGTCGTTGTCCGCTCGGATCCCGATGGCCGCCAGGTCCGCGTCTCCGACGTCGCGCGCGTCGAGCTTGGCGCCGCCGATTACAATTCCAACACCTATCTGTCGGGCAAGCCGACTGTGGTCCTGGGTATCTTCCAGCGGCCCGGATCGAACGCGCTCGCCGCCGCCGAAAAGGTGAAGGCGGAAATGGACGCGATGTCGGCGAAATTCCCCAAGGGCCTCGCCTATAGCGTCATCTGGAACCCGACCGACTTCATCCAGCAATCGGTCACCGCGGTGATGCACACCTTGCTCGAGGCGATCGTGCTGGTCGTGCTGGTGATCGTCGTGTTCCTGCAGAAATGGCGCGCCGCGATCATCCCGGTGGTGGCGATCCCGGTCTCGCTGATCGGCACCTTCGCCGTCCTTGCCGGGCTCGGCTATTCGCTCAACAACCTGTCGCTGTTCGGCCTGGTGCTGGCGATCGGCATCGTTGTCGACGACGCGATCGTCGTGGTCGAGAATGTCGAGCGCAATCTCGAACACGGGCTCAGCCCATTGGAGGCGGCACGCACGTCGATGGACGAAGTGTCCGCCGCCCTGGTCGCGATCGTCCTCGTGCTCTGCGCGGTGTTCGTGCCGACCCTGTTCCTGACCGGCCTGTCGGGCGCCTTCTATCAGCAGTTCGCGGTGACCATCACCACCGCGACGATCATCTCGCTGCTGCTGTCGCTGACCCTGTCGCCTGCGCTCGCTGCCTTGCTGCTGCGCCCGCGTGCGCAGGAAGCCAAAGGCGGCCGCTTGCACCAGTTGGTGCTGGCGGCGGGCGATCGCTTCAACCGCGGCTTCGAGCGGATGAGCAATGGTTATGCGCGGCTCACCGCGCGTCTCGTCGCGCGACCGAAGCGGATGATGACCATCTATGCCGGCCTGATCGCCGCGACGGGCGCTCTGTTCTGGGCGACGCCGACCGGCTTCATCCCGGCGCAGGATCAGGGCTACTTCCTGACCGTCATCTCGCTGCCGCCCGGTGCCTCGGTCGAACGCACCGACGCGGTGATGCGCAAGGTCGCCGACCGCATCCTGCCGCTCAAGGGCGTCAAGGGTGCGGTGATGCTCGCCGGGTTCGACGGGCCGTCCCAGACGCTCGCGCCAAATTCGGCCGCCGCCTATATCCCGCTCAAGTCGTTCGAGGATCGCGAGAAACTCGGCGTCACGCTTGCCAGCATCATGGGTGAGGCGCGCAAGGCGACCGCCGACATCAACGAGGCACGATTGATGATCGTGCCCCCGCCGTTGATCCAGGGGATCGGTTCGGCCGGCGGCTATCGTCTGATGGTCGAGGACCGCGGCGGGCACGGTTATGCCGACCTTGCCGCCAAGTCCTACGGTCTGATCGGCAAGGCCAATCAGACGCCGGGCCTCAATCAGATCTATACCTTCTTCGACACCAACACGCCGCGCGTCTTCGCCGATATCGACCGGGCCAAGGCCGACCTGATCGGCGTGCCGCCCGAGCGCGTGTTCGAAGCGCTCAACGTCTATCTCGGCTCGGCCTATGTGAACGACTTCAACCTCTTGGGGCGCACCTATCGCGTCACTGCGCAGGCCGATGCCCCGTTCCGTGCGACCGTCGCCGATATCGCCAACCTCAAGACACGGTCCAACTCGGGCGAGATGGTGCCGATCGGATCGGTCGCCAATTTCAGCGACAAGACCGGCCCGTATCGCGTCGTGCGCTACAATCTGTTCCCCGCGGTCGAGGTCGATGGCGACACCGCGCCGGGCTATTCGTCGGGCCAGTCGTTGAAAACCTTCGAGAAGCTCGCCGCCGATAATCTCCCCGCCGATTACGGCACCGAATGGACCGGCATCGCCTATCAGCAAAAGGCCGCGGGCAGCACGGCGGGCGTGGTCTTCGCGCTGGCGGTGGTGTTCGTGTTCCTGGTGCTGGCGGCGCAGTACGAAAGTCTCGTCCTGCCGCTGTCGATCATCCTGATCGTGCCGATGTGTCTGCTCGCCGCGATGGTGGGCGTGAACCTGAGGGGAATGGACAATAACGTCCTGACCCAGATCGGCCTGGTCGTGCTGATCGCGCTGGCAGCGAAGAACGCGATCCTGATCGTCGAGTTCGCCAAACAGGGCGAAGAGCAGGAAGGCCTGTCCCCGGCGCGTGCCGCGATCCAGGCGGCGCAGACCCGGTTGCGGCCGATCCTGATGACCAGCTTCGCCTTCATCCTGGGCACCGTGCCGCTGCTGATCGCGAGCGGCGCGGGATCCGAACTCCGCCAGGCGCTCGGTACCGCCGTGTTCTTCGGGATGATCGGCGTCACTGCCTTCGGCCTGCTGTTCACCCCCACTTTCTACGTCGTGTGCCGAGCGCTGGGCGACCGCATCGCCCGCGCACGCGGCAAGCGGCCGGCCGCCGGCCCGGACCTGTCCGGATCGCTGCAGCCGGCTGAATGAGGAGGAATTCGATGCGTTCGTTTGATGTGAAGCAAACACTCCCTCTCCCCTCTGGAGGGACGGTTACCGAAGCTTGGCCCGCCGACGCAGTCGGCGCGCCTAGCGAAGGTTGGGAGAGGGGTAGGAAGCACTCCGGACAGCGTGCTTCCTCACCCCTCTCCCAGCTCCGACTAAGCCCGCGCTTCGCGCGCGCTAAGTCTGCGCAACCCTCTCCCCTTCCGGGGAGAGGGAGGAAACTGCGGCTGGTTCTCACCGCTGTTTCCGCGCTGTCGCTCGCCGCCTGCGCGGTAGGGCCGAACTACGTCGCCCCGATCACGCCGCCGACCGCGGCCGGCCAGTTCGTCTCGGCCAATTCTCCCGCGCTCAGCAATGATCCGGCGGCGTCGAATTGGTGGCGGCTCTATCAGGACCCCGTCCTCGACGGGCTGATCGCCGATGCGCTCAAATCGAACACCGACATCCGCGTCGCGGTGGCGAATCTCGAACGCGCCCGCGCCTCGCTCCGCGGTGCGCGCAGCGACCGGCTGCCGTCGACCGGCCTCAATGCCGGCGCGACCTATGGCCGCCTGCCCGAAAGCCAACGCGCGCCCGGCAGCCCGCGTGAGGATTGGTCGATCGATACCGGCTTGTCGGTGTCTTACGAGGTCGATCTGTTCGGCCGCGTCAAGCGTGGGATCGAGGCGGCACGCGGCGACGAAGCCGCCGCCGCGGCCGATGCCGATGCCGTCCGCCTCGCGGTGGTCGCCGACACCACCCGCGCTTATGCCGACGCCGCCTCGGGCGCCGCGCGGCTCAAGGTCGCCAACCAGATCGTCGATCTGCTCGACAAATCGCTGCTGCTCACCCAGCGGCGGCACGAGGCCGGCCTTGCCACCCAGCTCGACGTCTCGCGTATCGCCACGCTCCGCCAACAGCGCGCGGCCGACATTCCGGCGCTCGAAGCCGATCGCCAGGCCGCCCTGTTCCGCCTCGCGACCTTGACGGGTCGGCCACCGGCCGACCTTCCGACTGCCGCCGCCGAACGCGTCGTCGGGCTCGAGATCACCCAGCCGATTCCGGTTGGTGACGGCGCTACCCTGCTCAAGCGCCGCCCCGACGTCCTCGCCGCCGACCGCCGGCTCGCTGCCGACACCGCGCGGATCGGGGTCGCCACTGCCGATCTCTATCCGCGTATCAGCCTGGGAGGATCGATCGGTTCGACTGGTCCCAATATCGGTGACGTGTTCGGCGGCGGGCCGCTGCGCTGGCTGCTTGGGCCGTTGATCAACTGGGCCTTTCCCAACCAGGAAGGCGCGCGCGCCAAGATCGCCGCCGCCAAGGCCGATACCCAGGCCTCGCTCGCGACCTTCGATGGCACCGTGTTGCGCGCGCTCGAAGAGACCGAGACCGCGCTCAACAGCTACGCCCGAGCGCTCGACCGCCGTACCGCGCTCAAGGCGGCGCGCGACGAAGCGGCACGCGCCGCGGCGATCACGCGCGCGCAACAGCGGGAAGGCGCAGTCGACTCGCTCGCCTGGCTCGACGCCGAGCGGACCTATGCCGAGACCGAGGCGACGCTCGCCCAGCAGGACGCGCGGATCGCCGACGCCCAGATCGACGTGTTCCGCGCCCTGGCAGGCGGCTGGTCGTAAGCGACCGGCCGGCCCTCCCAAGGCAGTTCAGTCGGTCGCTCCCGCCAGGGCCGCCTTCAGCGCATCGAATTCCGCTTGCAGGCAACCGCCGACGAGTTCCACGCCCTTGGACGTCAATCCGACCAGCGTGCGGCGCGCATCGTCCGGGTCCGGTACTCTGGTGACATAACCCGCTTCCATCAGGAAGATGAGGTGACGCAGCGCGGTCGAATGCGGTGCCGAACTGGCGAGACAGGCATCGCCGGTCGGCACCGCCCGCCGCTCGAAGGCGGAAATGAACAAGTCGAGCAGGATACTCCACTGCGCGCTGACCAGGCGGAGGTCCGACGCTACCTTCGTCCGTCGTCCCGCCGTCTTGAGCAGGAACTTGGCGTAGGCGATTAGACCGGAATCGGCGGGCGAGGCCCGGAGTTCATGCCGCCTGACGTCTCCCACACTCGACGTTGCCGATGCGCGGAAATCACTCCGATCAACAGGCTCACCAGCAGTGGCAGTGCCCAATAGGGTTGCGTGCTGACGTAGAGTTCCTTGGGAAATGCCGGATTCATGATTGCGGGAAAGTGCGCGAGGCACCCTCCCAATTGAGATGCTGCTGTCCATAGCGGCCAGAACCTTGTGCTTTGACGCGCGATCACGACGAGGATGATCAGGAATATGACGTCGACGACGATCACGCCCCAATTGGGTCCATGCCAATGGTTGCCGAACAGGCCGGCGGAGATCGAGGCGATGGCGGCAATCATATAAGAGGTTGCCACCCGTCGCTCGGTCACGCCGCCTCGAAACCATGCGAATACGCATAGTGCCGGAAACGCGATGACGTAGACGACAAGACCGATATAGAGATAGAGTTGCATAGGATCCGATTCCTATATCGGTCGACGAATTTACGCAGCCCTAGCCTTGCGGCCTGCCCCCATCAGTTTGTCGGTCCCGCAGCCGACATCGGACCCGTCCAGCCCCAGTACATCACGTGTGACGGCGAGACGCTGATGGCATTTGATCGTGTCCTCGCGAGCCTCGAATAGATGGGCGAGCGAATGCGCCGCCAGAACCGCCGCGTCGTGACCCACCTCAATCGACGCGCCCATTTCCATACGGCCACGGACGATCGAGCCGATCAGGTCGGTTTGGGCGATGATCGCGCTGTCGATGCCGGTTTCTGCCGGCAGCAACGCACGCATGATCCTCCGTGCCACTGCCAGGTTGGTTGTCGGAATGTCGGCGAGACTGCTAGTTTGCATTGATGCAACGGACATGATTCCCCCTCCGCCGGGACCACTGGTCCGGCCAATCAAAAATCGACTGCTGGATGCGCGCCTAGAGGCGCTCGATGAGCATGCGGATGGCGAGCATGTAGAGAGACACTGCCGTCACCATCAGCGACGCCGCGATTAGGATGGCGGCGATCGTCCCAGGATAGTTCAAGTCATTGGTCGGCCTTTCTCGCGTCGGGAACGGCCAGGGCAGCCGTCCGAGCCACGAGGAAGGCGCGTTAGAAACCTCATTCTCAACGCCGGAAATTGCCGATGAGGAAAAACCCCCTACCATCGCGCTACTGCTCATCAGTGCCCGAACCGCGCTGTCGCGATCGGAGAAACCGAGCTTTCGCACCGCATTGGCAATGTATGCGTCGACCGTTTTGGGGGAGAGTTGCAGGTCGGCCGCAATGTCCTTGGTGCGCTTGTGTTGCGCGACACCCTTCAAACATTCGATCTCCCGAGGGGTCAACGAAGAGAAGCGCGAATCATCCATGATGCTAAGCTAGCCCAATGCTGAACCATTTTGGACCGTTTAGTATTTTTGCGATACCAAGAAATAGTCGCGGTCAGCGTCCCCGGCCCTTTCCGGAGAGCGAGCACCCGACAGGCACCGCGCTATTCAGCTTCGCGGGAGAAGGTGTTTGAGCATCGATATGCTGGTTTGGCCGCTCCCGACGACGGTCGCGAGGAAGTCCGGGAAGGATGGGGCCATTGAGTCGCTCGACCGAGTTCTGCTTCGACCGAAACGCTGCCGCTCTTGCCGATAACCGGCACCAATTACATAGATCGACGATGGCATTTGTTCATCATTGGCCGTGCCGAACGGCGCGACGGCTATCGGCATGATCTCCATCCTGGCCCTTTCGCTCGCACTGGCACCGGCGACCGACGCGCTGGTTCGTCCCGGCATGATTTCGACCGCCGCGGCGGAAGTGCGAATCGCCCATAGCCCCGATGGCAGACGTATTTTGTGGGGCACGATCGGACGCGATGCCGCGGCGGACCAGCAGGATATCTGGGAAATCCACCGCATTCGCAGGGGATGGTCGGCGCCGGCACGGGTGTCGTTCGATACCGACGCGGCCGAATTCGATCCCGCTTTCTCGCCGGACGGCCGTTGGGTGTACTTCCAGTCCGACCGCGCCGGCGGGCTCGGCGGCAGCGACCTCTATGTCGTGTCGATTGATCCGGTCAGCGGCCGCTTCGGTACGCCCCGCAACCTGGGCCCGCAGGTCAACACACCCGGAGAGGAATGGGCCGCGACGCCAACGCCTGCGGGCGGGCTGATCTTTTCCTCAAACGGCTGGGGCGGCCGCGGCAAGCACGATCTGTACGAGGTCGATCTTCGCACGCCCGGTGCCAGGCCGGCCAATCTAGGCGATGCGATCAACGGCCCGCTCGACGAACTCGATGCCGCGGTTACGCCCAATGGCCGCACGCTCGTTTTCAGCGTTGGAGACATGGATGCGGATACGGCCGACGTGCGGCTGTTCATATCTTATCGTACGCGATCGGGTTGGACGTCGAGGCGCCCGCTGGGCATCGGTTGCTCTCCCTTCATCCTCGGCGCGGCGATCGACCGGCGAACGCCGGAGCGGCTTTATTATGCGGCGCATTGTGCGGACAGTCCGGGCCGCATGGACGTGCACGTAGCCAATATCAGCCGAGTCGTGGGGACGCCGGCGATGCCAGCCAGCAACGAAAGCCAGCGCTAAGCTTTTCGCCCTATCCAGGCGGTGCAGAGCGCAGCAGGGCGTGCTCGCTTGCCAGGTCGTTGCGGATCGTGGTCGCCGCCACGCCGCCTTCGCCCATCGCGTGGCTGATCTGGTCGAGCCCCTTGACCACGTCTCCCGCGGCATAGAGGCGACCGACATTGGTTCGCTGATGCGCGTCGACGATCAAGCAGCCTTCCTCCGACCGCGCCGCGCCGAGGCCCGCGGCCACTCCCGAATTGATGTCCGAACCCAGCGCCGGATAGAGGCTGTCGAAGCGCCAATCGCGGTTGGCTGTCCGCAGGCCGATCTCGTCGCCGTCGATCGCAAAAGCAGTGGCCGGACCGTCGACCGTTGCCACCCCGCATTGCGCCAATAGTGCGCGCTCGGCAGGGGTGAGGTCGTGCTTTCCCGCTGGTGCGATCAACGTCACATCGGCGGTGTAACCGCGCAGGAACACCGCTTCGCGCGTCCCGCGGCCGCCGGTGCCGAGCACGCCGACGCGGCGATCGGTCACTTCATAGCCGTCGCAGATCGGGCAATAGCGCAGCAATCCCCGCGCCAAGGCGGTCGCATGCAGATCGTCGGGCATCGGCGGGCGGCGATTGACCACCCCGGTCGCGAGCAGGACACTCCGCGTGGCGATGACCTCGTCACCGACCGAAACGTGCAGGCCGTCGGCAGCCGCCTTTAGCCCGGTGACCTCGGCCCGCACCAACGCCGCGCCATAGCGCCGGGCTTGCGTCCGCATGCGGTCGAGCAGATCGGTGCCGGCGATGCCATCGGGAAATCCGGCATGGTTGCGCGTCATCGGGATCGTCGCCGCGCGGCTGTTGCCGGCATCGATCACGCGCACGCCGAGATGGAAGCGCGCCAGATAGATCGCCGCGGTCAGCCCAGCCGGGCCGCCGCCCACCACCACGCAGTCAAGCATGGGGGTGCGCCGGCCCGGTGCGTGGCGAACGGACGGGCGCGGCCGTCAGACGCTGGCCTCGGTCAAGGTCGTGGTTTCCGGCTTGGCGAGCCCATTCGCGTTATAATTGGCGATCAGCTCTTCCTTGCGCGCGCGCAGCTGATCGCCGAGCACATCCATGTCCAACCCGGCGTGGCGCGCCTGGCTGAACATGCCTTCCATCCGCTTTTCTTCCTCTTCGACATGGTGCTCGATCTGTTCCGACAGCACCTTGACCTTGGCGTCGTAAAACTCGTCGCTCGGCGCGCCCGCTTCGATCTCGGCGATCAGCACCTTGGCGCCGTCATGCTCGACATAGGCTTCCTTGAGCAGATCTTCTTCAACCTTGCCCTCGCAAGCGGGGTAGAAAATCTCTTCCTCGATCTGCGCATGGACCGTCAGCTCGAGGCAGATTTCGAGCGCGATCTTCTGCTTGCGACCCTCACCGCTCGCCTTCTCGAACTGCTCGAACAGGTCTTCGACCTTGCGGTGATCGGATTTCAGCAGCGCGATCGCATCCTGTTTGTCGGCCATGGTGTCTCTCCTGATTTTCCCCCTTCAACCGCACCGAGGTTGGGTTCGTTCCAGGAGTCGCTTTGTTGCGAGTCGTTTGCAGGCTAGGCCGGATCCCGTGCAACGACCCGCAAAACGCTCGTCGCGTTTGCTTATTCGTCGCTCATCGCTCCCGCCGCCGCCAGCACTTCACGCACGCGCGCCAGCGCAGCGCCGTGCGGATCGTGTTCCTCGAGCAGCGCGAACGTGCCGTTGAGCGCGAACACGCAATGGCCATGCACAGTGGCGAGCAACGATCGCGCCAAGGCGGCGGAGCGGTCGCGGCGGTCGTCGGGCAGCACCGCGGCGATTTCACCTCGCAGGATGTCGGTCAGCACCCCGCGCTGACGCGCATAACGTTCGGGAAGCGGTACGCCGACCGGCAGGCGGTGGTCGTAGATCGCCATCCAAAGATTGCGGTTGCTCGTCGCGAAATCGAAATAGGAAGCGACCAGCAATGCGATGCGATCGGGACCGGCATTCTGCAGCGACCGGGCGATCGTTTCCGCCCAGATCAGGAAGGTGCGGCCGTTGATCGCCAGCATGAGGTCGTCGAGGCTGTCGAACACATTGTAGATCGTGCCGACCGAATAGCCGATCCGTTTCGCCACCTCACGCGCCGAGAAGCGCTGATAGCCGACCTCGGCCAGCAAGGTATGCCCCGCACCGATTATCAGCTGTTCGAGTTCGTCGCGCGTATGATCTGACCGCCGTCCCATGGAGTCCGCCTAAAAGCTTAATTGAACACTGTCTAATATTTTTATTGAACACCGCTCAGTTTATGCTATCCAGCGCGCCATCCTGGAGGAGGCTCGGGCAATGACGGCGTTGGTGCTGATCGGTCTGATCGTGGTGGCGGCGGTTTTGTGGCAGCGCGACGATGCGCTCAAACTGCGGATCGCCTCGCTTGAGCTCGCGCTCGATCGCGGGGAGCGGATCGCGCGAGATGCCATGTCTGATCAAGCAAGATTCGAGCGCGCCGACTGGATTGTGCCGGAGCCGAGGCCGCCGTCGTCTGCCGAGGCAGCGCCAATCCCCCAAGCAATCGCCGAGACCGAACCGGTGACGCGCTATGCCGCGCCCGAATCCGAAACCCTCCCCCCTGCCCCGGCTATCGAACCGGTGACGCACGTCGCCGCGCCGGTCGAACATTACGCAAGGCGCTTCGGGTTCGAGGATATCTTCGGGCGCTACCTGCCGATCTGGGCGGGCGGCATCACGCTCGCGGTGGCCGGGTTCCTGATCGTCAAATATTCGATCGATGCCGGGCTATTGTCGCCGCCAGTGCGCGTGATCCTGGGCCTGGCGTTCGGCAGCGCCCTGATCGCCGGCGCGGAGCTCGCGCTGCGCCGCGACGACGTGGCGCGCGATCCGCGCATTCGCCAGGCTTTGTCGGGCGCGGGCATCGCAACGCTCTATGCTTCGGTGCTGGTCGCGGCGAACCTCTATCATTTGATCGGGCCGATGACCGCCTTCGCCGGGCTTGCCGCGATCACCTTGCTCGCCGGGTTGCTGTCGGTCCGCTTCGGCGCCCCGAGCGCAATATTGGGGCTGGTCGGCGGTCTCGCCGCGCCGGCGTTGGTCGGATCGGCTTCCCCCGACGTGCCGTTGCTGGCGAGCTGGCTCGCGTTGACCGCCGGCGGATTGTCGATGCTTGGGCGGCGCCAGAGCTGGTGGTGGCTCGGCGCGCTCGCGGTGGCGGGCGGATTCGGCTGGGGTCTGGTGTTGATCGCCACCGGGTTGCACGACATCGCATCGGTGTTGTCGACCGGCATGCTGATCCTGATGCTCGCGATCGTCTTTCCGCTTGCGATGGCCGGTGATCCCGGGCGCGTGGTCCGCGTGATCGCCGCCTTGTTCGGTTGCGCGCAAATGGCGGCGATCGTTGCGCTCGGCGGTTTCGCTCCGCTCGACTGGGGCCTGTTCGCCTTGCTGTCGGCGGCGATGATCTGGCTGGCACGACGCGAGCCCAGCTTTGCCGAATTGCCGCTAGCCGGATTGGTGGTCGGGCTGCTGCTCACCGCTGTCTGGCCAAGCCCTGACGGCATGATGCTGGCGCTGGTGCTGGCCGGGGGGTCGGCGATCTATGGCTTGCCCGCCTTGTGGCGGCTGTGGCGCCCCGACGGCCGGTTGAGCGACGCGGCACAGGTCGCGGTGCTCGGCTTTGCCGGCGTATTGATCCCCGCGAGCCATTTCTGGCTCCAGCAGCCGCGCGCCGATTTCGCCCCGCTGGCGCTCGTCACCGCGATCGTGACCGGCGCAGCAGCCGGCTGGGGCTGGCGGATAGTCGATCGGCGCGATGATGCGCGGTTCGCGATCCTGGGTATTAGCGCGGTCGTGTTGGCGGGGCTCGGCGCCAGCCTGACGGTGCCGGTATGGGCGATCGGGCCGATCGTCGCGCTGGGTGCGGCCGCTATGCTGTTGCTCGGCCGCACCGCGGACGATGCTCGTATCGGCAACGCGTCGTTCGTGGCGGGAATGACTGCCATGGCGTTGCTCGTCGGCTATGACGCCAATGAGATCGGACGCGCGGTCGGCCTGGTGCAGGATCGCGATGCCGGCATCGCCTTGCTGCGCTGGACCGTCGGGGCGGCAGCGGCGACAAGCTTCGCCCGCTGGTCGATCGACCGGGGAGCACGTCAGGTCAGTGCCGCGATCGCCGTCCTGCTCGTGTATGTCGCCGCGGCGCAGATCGTGCCGGCAACTTGGCTGGCGCTGGTGCCAGCGGCGATGCTTGCCGGCGCGGCGCTGGCGGGCCGGCGCGCACCGCTGACCGTGGCGCCTACGGCTGCCTTGTTGTCGATCGGCTGGGCGGTGCAGCCGCTGCTGATCTGGGCAACCGGCGCGGGCGGAGCGGTTGTCGGCATACCCTTCCTCGTCACGGCGACCCCGGCGATCGACATGACGCTGATCCGCGTCGCCGTGCCGGCCAGCGTGCTGATCGCCCTGCTGCTCCGTAATATCCTGCCCGAGCGGCTGCGCGAGATCGGATCGATTGTCGCGATCGTGCTCAGCCTGATCGCCACCCACTCGCTGTGGAAGCATGTCCTGGCGATCGCCGACGCGGCGCGATTCGCCGCTGCCGGCATGGCCGAGCGAAGCCTGTGGGAAGCCTTGCTCGCCGCCACCGCTTTCGGCGCCTGGCGGCTCGGCGCCCAGCGCATCGCGATCGGACTGGGCGTCGCGGCCTTGCTCCACTTCGCGTGGTTCACCGGCGCGATGCACAACCCGTTATGGACCGACCAGTGGGTTGGGCCCTGGCTGGTGCCGGCTTATAGTCTGGCTTTCGTCTTGCTGTGGCTGTCGAGCCATGCCTTCCCCGAGCCGGGCGCGGACCGCGCACGCGATGGAATACGGATGGCGCTGATCCTGATGCTCGCAGCGTCGCTGCTCCGCCAGGCGTTCCACGGCTCGTTGCTGTCGGAAGCGGGGGTGAGCCAGGCTGAGGATATTGGTCGGTCGCTGACCGCGATCGTGATCGCGATCGGCTTCCTGCAACGGGGCATCCGTCGTGCGTCGCGCGACTGGCGGATCGTCTCGCTGGTGCTGATGCTGGCGGCAGTGGGCAAGGTGTTCCTGCTCGACGCCGCGGGTCTTGACGGACTGCTGCGCATCGCCTCGTTCGCCGCGCTTGGCTTCAGCCTGATCGGGGTGGGATGGCTCTACAGCCGCTATCTTCCCGATGCAGCATTGACCGACGCCGCGTTGACCGAAGAGTCATACTCGGCCGATACCGTTCCTGCCGACACCCGGGGGTAACATGTCCGCACCTGATTTCTCGCTGCTCGCGAAGCGCCGCTTCGGGCCGATGTTCGTCGTCCAGTTCATCGGCGCGTTCAACGACAACGCGCTCAAATATGCGATGCTCTTCCTCGTCACCTTCACCCTCTACAAGGGCGACGAGAATGGCGCGGCGTCGCTTGCGGCGCTCGCCACTGGCCTGTTCATCCTGCCCTATTTCCTGTTCTCCGCGCTGGCCGGGCAGATTGCCGACGGGTGGGACAAGGCGAAATTGATGCGCATCGTGAAGGGCGCGGAAATCGTCTTCATGGCGCTCGGTCTTGCGGGGCTTGCACTGCAATCGGTGCCGCTGCTGCTGACCGTCTTGTTTCTGATGGGGTGCCATTCGACCATTTTCGGCCCGGTCAAATATTCGATCCTGCCTCAGCATCTCGGCCCCAACGAGATCATGGGCGGCACGGGCATGATCGAGGCCGGGACGTTCCTGGCGATCCTCGGCGGCCAGTTGATGCCCAATTTCATCCCGCCCTGGGAAGCCGGGCTGGTCGCGACCGGGATGGCGGTGCTGGGATTCCTTGCCAGCCTGGCGATCCCGCCGGCACCGGCCGCGCCAGGCGTCGTCCGGGTCGAGCGCAATGTGTTCCGCAGCACATGGCATGTGCTCAAATCGGCGCATGACGGGCGCGACGCCTGGCTGTGCATCCTGGGAATCAGCTGGTTCTTCGCGATCGGCGCGGTGCTGCTCAACGATTTCGCGCCGCTGGTGACCAATCGGCTCGGCGCGGACAAACCGGTCGTGACCCTGTTCCTGTTGGTCTTCTCGATCTCGATCGCGATCGGCTCGCTTGCGGTCAACCGCTTGCTCAAGGGCAAGGTATCGGCGCGCTACGTGCCCTTGTCGGCGCTGCTGATGGCCGGGTTCATGATCGACCTGTGGCTGGCCACGCGCGGCTTCGTCGTCACCGCGCCCGGTGCCGATATCGCGCGCTTCGTGGCAGCGCCGGGCAGCTGGCGCATCCTGATCGACCTCGCCGGCCTCGCCTTTGCCGGCGGCATGTTCATCGTCCCGCTCTACGCGTTGCTCCAGACCAACAGCCCGGTCGCCGAGCGGTCGCGGATCATCGCCGCCAACAATATCGTCAATTCGCTCGTCATCGTGCTGGTCATGGCGGTGGTGATCGCGATGGCGCATTATGGTGCAGCGATCCCCGCGGTGATCGCGACGATGGGCTTCGCGACATTGATCGTCGCCTTGGTCAGTTGCTGGCTCCTCCCCGAAACGGTGATCAAGCGGCTGATCCGGACCGTGCTGGAGATCGCCTATCGCGTCGAAGTCCATGGTGCCGAAAATATGCCCAGGCCCGGCGAGCGCGCGGTCGTCGTGGTCAACCATGTGTCGTGGCTCGACGGCCTGCTGCTCGCGGTGTTCCTGCCGGGCAAGCCGGTGTTCGCGGTACACAGCGCGGTGGTCGCGAGCTGGTGGATCAAGCCTGCGCTCAAGCTGTTCCGCGCTTTTCCGGTCGACCCGACCAACCCGATGTCGACCAAGGCGATGGTCAAGGCGGTCAAGGACGGCAACACGCTGGTGATCTTCCCAGAGGGACGGATTACCGTCACCGGCGCGCTGATGAAGGTGTTCGACGGCCCCGGCATGGTCGCCGACAAGGCCGATGCGCCGATCATCCCGGTACGCATCGACGGGGCGCAATATTCCACCTTCTCCAAGCTGCGCGGCAAGGTCCGATTGAAGTTGTTCCCCAAGATCACGCTGACCGTACTGCCGCCGCGGCGGTTCGAGATCCTGGGCGAGATGACCGCGCGCGCGCGCCGCGCGATCGCCGGGCGCCGTCTCTATGACGAGATGAGCAACATGATCTTCGCGACGTCGGACACGGACACGACGTTGTTCCAGGCGCTGCTCGATGCCAAGGACGTCAATGGCGGCAAGTCGGCGATCGTCGAGGACATCAAGCGCGAGCCGATGACCTACAAGAAACTGGTCGTCGGCAGCATGGCGCTGGGCCGCGCCTTCGATCCGATGACGAAGCAGGGCGAAGCGGTCGGCGTGCTGCTGCCCAATGTCGCGGGCGTGGTCGCGACCTTCTTCGCATTGCAGCGGATCGGGCGCGTGCCGGCGATGCTCAACTACACTGCCGGGCTGACCAATTTGAAGGCGGCGTGCCAGGCGGCTGAAGTCAAAACGATCATTACGGCACGCGCCTTCGTCACACAGGGCAAGCTCGAGCCGATCGTCGAAGGACTTGAGGCCGATGGCCGCACAATCGTTTATCTCGAGGATATCGGCGCGGGCATCGGCACGATCGCTAAGCTGCGCGCCTTGGTCGCGGCGCGCTGGGCGGGGCGGCTGCATCGCCGCCGCAAGGTCTCGCCCGACGACGCCGCGGTGATCCTGTTCACCAGCGGGTCGGAGGGGCTGCCCAAGGGCGTCGTGCTGACCCACTGCAACCTGCTGTCCAACTGCAAGCAATTGTCGGCGCGGATCGATTTCAATTCGTCCGACCTGGTGCTCAACGCGCTGCCGGTGTTCCACAGTTTCGGGCTGACCGGGGGAACATTGCTGCCGATCCTGAGCGGAATCCGCACCCTGCTCTATCCCAATCCGCTCCACTACCGGATCGTCCCGGCGTTGGCCTATGATGCCAATGCGACGATCCTGTTCGGCACCGACACGTTCCTGGCCGGCTATGCGCGGATGGGGCACAGTTTCGACTTCTATTCGGTCCGCTACGTCTTTGCCGGCGCCGAGCGCGTCCGCGACGAGACGCGCAAGGCGTGGGCCGAGAAATTCGGCGTGCGCATCTTCGAAGGCTATGGCGCGACCGAGGCGTCGCCGGTGATCGCGGTCAACACGCCGATGCATTTCAAGGCGGGCAGCGTCGGGCGCCTGCTGCCGGGGATCGAGGCCAAGGTCGAGCCGGTCGAGGGTATCTGGGAAGGCGGCAAATTGTCGATCCGCGGGCCCAATATCATGGCCGGCTATATGAAGGCCGACCGCCCCGGCATGCTGCAGCCGCCGGTCGAGGGCTGGCACGATACCGGCGATATCGTGACGATCGACGAGATGGGGTTCATCACCATCCGTGGCCGCGCCAAGCGCTTCGCCAAGATCGGCGGGGAGATGGTCTCGCTGCCCGCGGTCGAGGGCTATGCCGCCGCGGTGTGGCCCGACGCCGACCATGCCGTCGTGACGCGCGCCGATCCGCGCAAGGGCGAGCAACTCGTGCTGTTCACCACCGCCAAGGGCGCGAAGGCGCCGGAGTTGCAGGCCTGGGGCAAGGGCAACGGTATCGCAGAACTCGCCATCCCGCGAGACGTCAGGGTGGTCGAGGCATTGCCGGTGCTGGGAACGGGCAAGCTCGATTATGTGACAATGGGGACGATGGCGGCCGCCAACTAAATCCCCTCACTGGAGGGGAAGGAAAACTCGGGTGCGGCCGCCTGTCTCCTAACGTCACCCCGGCCTTGTGCCGGGGTCCGCCGGGAGGCAGGCGCTGGACAAGAGGCTCTCGCTTCGCGGACGGCGGCACCGTGGATCCCGGGACAAGCCCGGGATGACGATGTAGTGATGGCGGCCATATGCGTATTCTGCTGACCGTCTTTTTGCTTTTCTTCGCGGTTCTGCCCAGCATGGCGAACGCGCAGACCATCGAAACCCAGGCGGAAGCTCTGACCCGCGACGCCGCCGAATACGCCAGGCTGTTCGCCGTCCCGCAGGATGAAGCCGAACGCCGCCTCATCGCGCTCGACGCCAGCGTCCCCGTCACCGACGCAATCGAAGCCAAATATCGCGACCGCATCGCCGGCATCTCGATCCAGCACCGACCCGACTTCCGTATCAACGTTTATCTGACCGGCAGCGACGCCGTTCCCAACGAGACGCTGCGACTGGGCGGGATGACCGTTCCCGTCACCTTCCGCACCGGCGCGCGCGCCTCGCGCGACCGCGTGATCTGGGCGGTGACCTGGCACCAGGCGCAGATCCGCGCGATGTTCTCACGCCCGCCCGCCATGGGCCTCGACCCGCGTACCGGCGAATTGGTCGTGCTGATCACCAGCGGCGAGGCGAAGAGCGGTGTCGAGCAATGGCGCCAGAAGGTCGAGCGCGTGGCGGGCGTGCCGGTCAGCATCCGCGTGGCCGATCAGGTCGACGTCAACCTGGGCGCTGCGGTCGGCGGCGCGCGGCTCGAAGGTACCAGCCCCGACGACGGCAAGCGTTATCTGTGCACCAGCGGCTTCGTCGTCACGGATGGCGCGCGCTACGGGGTCGCCACCGCCGCGCACTGCCTCGACAAGATGAGCTTCATCGCCCCCGACCACAGTGAGGTGCCACTCGATTTCGTCGGCCAATGGGGATGGGGCTATCACGACATCCAGATCGGCACCGTGCAGGGGCCGCTCGCCGGGCTATTCTACGCCGATACCGCCAAGACGATCGAGCGCCCGGTGACGGGATCGCGCACCCGCGACCAGACGCGTGCGGGCGACTTCGTCTGTCATCGCGGCGAGCGCACCGGCTATAGTTGCGCATTGGTCGAGCTGACCGATTTCGCGCCGGCCGGCGATCTGTGCGGGGGCGCCTGCCTGCCGACCTGGGTCACGGTTTCGGGACCGACCTGCAAGGGCGGCGACAGCGGGTCGCCGGTGTTCTCGGGCACCACCGCGCTCGGCATCCTCAAGGGCGCGACCTATCGCCCCGACGGCAGCTGCGCCTTTTATTTCTACATGTCGGTCGACTATCTGCCCCAGCCTTGGTCGCTGGTCCTGGGCACCGCGCCTCAGATCCCTCCCATACCCCCTGTCGCACCGCCGGAGTTTGGTGCAAGGGAACAGCCATGACCGCGATAGGGATTCTGGGGAGCGAGGGCCGGATGGGCCGCGCGATCGCCGCGATCGCCGCCGATTTTGGCGCGACCGTGGCGGGGGGCGTCGATGCCGGCGGCAACCCGTTGACGCTGGCGCGCGGTGCCGATGTCCTGGTCGATTTCACCGCGCCGTCCGCGCTCGAAGCCAATCTGGCGGCGGCATGCGAGGCGGGGACGCCGATCGTCGTCGGCACGACCGGACTGGGCCCGCAGCATCACGATTTGATCGACAATGCCGCCGCGCGCGTCGCGGTGCTGCAGACCAGCACGACCTCGCTCGGCATCACGCTTCTCACCCGACTTGTCGCCGATGCCGCCGCGCGGCTCGGGCCCGATTGGGACATCGAAATCGTCGAGGCGCATCATCGCCACAAAGTCGACGCGCCGTCGGGCACCGCCCTGCTGCTCGGCGAAGCAGCAGCCGAGGGGCGCGGCGCCGCGCTCGCCGATCTCAAGGTCGTCGACCGCGCCGGGCTGAGCGGGGCACGGAGCGAAGGGACGATCGGCTTCTGCGCGATCCGCGGCGGGTCGATCGCGGGCGATCACCAGGTGATTTTCGCCGGACCCGGCGAGCGGTTGGAACTGATCCATCGCGCCGAAAGCCGCGAGATGTTCGCGCGCGGTGCGGTCCGCGCGGCTTTGTGGCTCGCCGACCAGCCGGCCGGGCGCTATACGATGCCCGAGGTGTTGGGCCTGTGACGCAAACGGTGAGGGCCGCATGAACAAGGCCGACGTGGTCGAGTTCTTCAGCCGCCTCGCCGCCGACAATCCGCATCCCGAAACCGAACTCGAATCGGGCAATCCCTATCAATTGCTCGTCGCGGTCGTGCTGTCGGCGCAGGCGACCGATGTCGGGGTCAACAAGGCGACGCGCAAGCTCTTCCAGGAGGTCCTTACCCCCGCGCAGATGGTCGCGCTCGGCGAGGAGAAGCTCAAGGAGCACATCAAGACGATCGGGCTGTTCAACACCAAGGCGAAGAACGTCATCGCCTTGTCCGAGCAATTGATCGCCGATCACCAGGGCGAAGTCCCCGCCGATCGCGACGAACTCGAGAAACTGCCCGGGGTCGGGCGCAAGACCGCCAATGTCGTGATGAACGTCGCGTTCGGCGCCGAGACCTTCGCGGTCGACACCCACATCTTCCGCGTCGGCAACCGCACCGGCCTGGCGCGCGGCAAGACCCCGCTGGCGGTCGAACTCAAGCTGGACAAGGCCGTGCCGCAGCCGTTCCGGCTGCATGCTCATCACTGGTTAATCCTGCACGGCCGATATGTCTGCAAGGCGCGCACGCCCGAATGCTGGCGATGCGTCGTTGCCGATCTTTGTGCGTTCAAGCCCAAGACGCCGCCGCCCAAATCGCGCCCGGCCTGATACTGGAGTAGAAGCAAATGCGCCCGCTGCTGTTCGCCCTCGCCGCCGCCGCGATCGTCGCCCCGCTGAGCGCGAAGGACAAGGAAGTCCCGCCCGCGACCCCCGCCGGTCCCGCGGTCGATTGCGTCAATTTGAGCCAGGTGCGCGAGACGCATGTCCGCAGCGACAGCGTGATCGATTTCGAGATGAACAACCGCAAGATCCTGCGCAACACCTTGCCCAATGCCTGCCCAAGCCTCGGCTTCGAGGAGCGGTTCGCCTATTCGGTCTCGACCAACCAATTATGCTCGGTCGACACGATCACCGTGCTGCAATCGGGTGGCGCCGGCCCCGGCCCGCGTTGCGGCCTGGGCAAGTTCCAGCCGGTCACCATCACGAAATAGGCGCGAAATAGAATCGCTGGCGCGGCCGGCGATGCTTTGCTAGGCGCACCCGGCTCGCACCCGTAGCTCAGCTGGATAGAGCGCTGCCCTCCGAAGGCAGAGGCCACAGGTTCGAATCCTGTCGGGTGCGCCAGTTTTCCCATGGCCTGGCGTTAATTGGCAGGTTCGTGCGGAAACGTATTCTGCCCATCACTTCCGTCCTTCCGATGCTGGTCCCCGCGACACGGGTCGCAAATCAACCGCTCATCCGAGATGTTCCGGAGCGCCGCTCGACCCTCTGATCACGAGCGAATGTTCGGCATAAATCGTGGAAATGGCCGGAGCCAGTCTTGCCTGGGAATCGCCGAGCATCGCTATCAGCGATTCGACGGCAATTGCCGTCATGTCCACGATCGGCTGTCGGATGGTTGTCAGGGCCGGCCAGATCTTGCGCGAAATCGGACTGTCGTCGAAGCCCACGATCGAAAGCTGATCAGGCACGCGAATATCGCGACGATGGGCGACAGAAACGACCGCCGCCGCCATGTCGTCGTTGCTCGCGAAAATCGCGGTGGGCGGATCGCGCAAGGACAGCAATTGCTCCGTTGCCGCCAGACCCGAATCGAAGGTGAGATCCCCATCGACGACGAGGTCGGGATCGAGGTCCACGCCATGCTCGGCCAAAGCGAGACGATAGCCCTCGAACCGCGTCCTGCTGATGACGTGGTTTTGCGCGCCGCGCACGAAGCCGATGCGGCGATGGCCGAGGCCGATCAGATAGTTGGTCATGTCGCGCGCCGCGGCAACGTCGTCGACGCGGACCGAGGACATGTCGGGCAGTTCGTCGCCGGAACAGAGCGCGATGACCGGTACCTTCAGTTGCTCGACCAGGCCGGTGCCACTGATCGCCTCGCAATGCGGGGCCGGCAAGATGAGCGCGTTGGCGCCGCCCGCGACCATGTCGAGCAGGATATCGGCGAGCGAACGCGCCTCGTCGAACCGGCGGATCAGCAATTGCGCGCCGAAGCGCGAGGCGGCGTCGAGCGCCCCCACCAGCAAGGCACTGACGAACGCGCTCTCGGCGCTGTGATACAACAATCCGATGCGCGTGATCGTCGCGCTCGCCAGCGCGCGGGCGGCGACATTCGGCGTGTAATCGAGCTCCTCGATCGCCCGCAATACCGCCTCGCGCGTTGCCGGCCGAACGGTGCGGCCGTTGATCACGTTGGAGACGGACATCGGCGATACGCCCGCACGAACGGCGACGGCGTGCATGGTCACCGCGTTGCTCGACTTCCGAGATCTGTCCTTGTCGCCCACATCCGCATCCTCTCAGAAACCAACTTGTTGCGCTACACAAAGTTGTTGACTCGCTCCAAACCCCAGATCATGTAGCGCTACATCTGACGTAGATCAGAGCCGAGGGGATAGCGGGCACCAAGGGCTCGAGCATCCCGATTTGGGCCGTCATGCATGTGCGGCTTCGGAAAAAGGAGGATGCCCCAACATGGCCGATCTTCGTAGCTTCTATAGCCTCTCCAGCGCGGCGGGCGCGCTCGCCATTTCGCTGGCCATCGGCGCCTTTCCCGCCCATGCGCAGTCCGCACCGGCGCCGGCCCCGACCCCGGCGAGCCCCGCGGCGCCAAGCGACGACCAGGCGTCCGCGCAGGATTCGTCGAACGACATCATCGTCACCGCCCAAAAGCGGAGCGAAAGATTGCAGGACGTGCCGCTCGCGGTAACCGCGGTCAGCGGGGAAACGCTCGCCAGCCGTCAGATCAACGACACCACGGCGCTGACGCGGGCAGTCCCCTCTCTCACCTTCCAACAGGGCAACCACCCGGCGAACACCACCTTCCGTATCCGCGGCGTCGGCACCGCCTTGTTCGGTCAGGGGGTCGAATCGTCGGTCGCTGTGGTCGTCGACGGCGTCCCGATGGTGCGCGCCGCCCAGTCTCTGTCGGACATCGCGGACGTCGACCGCATCGAAGTGCTGCGCGGACCGCAAGGTACGCTGTTCGGCAAGAATGCGAGCGCCGGCGTGCTCAGCATCGTGACCGCCCGCCCCACGTCGACTTTCGAAGCGAAGGGCGATGTGACGATCGCCGAGGACAATGAATATCGCGTCAAGGGCACCCTGTCCGGCCCGATCTCGGACACGCTACGCGTGCGCGTCGGCGGCTTTTACAACAATGTGCAGGGGCCGGCGTACAACGTCACGCTGAAACGCCATGTCAACGGTCAGGAGAGTTGGGGCCTACGCGGCAAGATCGAATGGGAGGCGGCGCCCAATCTGACCTTCCTGCTCGGCGCCGATTATCGCGAGACCTATTCGAGCTGTTGCACCTATTCGTCGATCAGCGTGGTCAACCCGGTGATCGCCCGGCTCGAAGCCCCGGTGGTAGCCTCTCCGACCAATCGCCTGGTCTCGGAGGATACCCCCAACAAGGCCAATAGCCGCCAGACGACAATCTCGCTGCAGGGCGACTGGGATCTGGGCGCGGCCACGATCACGTCGATCACCGCCTATCAGAAATATCACCTGCTGGTGAACCAGCCGGTCGATCGCATCGATTCGAACCCGGTGCTCTATGTCGGCCCATCCGCTTACGCGTCGTGGAATTTCAACCAGGGCATCGTCGATCTGAACCAGATCTCGCAGGAGCTTCGCATCGCCTCCAACGGCAATCGCGACTTCACCTATGTGGTCGGCGCCTTTTACAGCCATGGCGAGGTGAAAAGGCCTTACGCACGCCGCCGCGCGGTCTGCGCGAGCGGCACGATCGGCCAGCCTTGCGCCGCGCCGACCTATCAATCCTCGTCGAGCTTCGCCGACCTCAAGACCGATAATATCGCGGCATTCGGCCAGGTGGAATATCGGGTCGTCGGCGGACTCAAGCTGATCGGCGGGCTGCGCGTCCAATATGAAACGGGCACCAATTTCGGCACGCAGCTTGGCGTCACCAACGCCGGTGACACGTTATTGCCGGGCGTGGCCGCCGTCTCGACGGGAACCCTCAGGGACAGCGACACCGCGGTGACCGGCAAGGCCGGCCTGCAATATGAGTTCAGCCGCAACCTGCAGACCTATGCGACCTATACCAGGGGGTACAAAGGCATCGGCTACAATATGGAGGCCGGCACCGACTTCGCCCATCAGACCGACCTCAAGCCCGAACATGTCAATGCCTATGAGATCGGCCTCAAGGGCCGGACCGGAGACGGGCTGCTCAGTTTCGCGCTCGCCGTCTATCGCGCGGATTATACGAACCTGCAGGTGCAGGCCAACCGCAGCGACCCGATCACCGGCGTCGTTTCCTTCATCTCTACCAATGCCGGCAAATCGCGCAGCCAGGGCGTCGAGCTGGAAGCCACGCTGCATCCTTTGGCGAAACTCGATATCCAGGCGTCGCTGGCCTATACCGACTCGACGGTGAGCATCGACGGTCTGAATTGCCCTTTACAATTCCAGGCTGCCGCACCGACCCTCACCAGCAACTTCCCCACCAATAGCTGTTATCGCGCCAGCACGACGGTGAACGGCGTGACGACCGTTTCGGGCCCGCGCCAGGATTTGCGCAACGCGCCCTTGCCGGCCTCGCCCAAATGGCGGTTCACGGTGGCGCCGCGTTACGATTTCGATGTCGGCAGCGCTTTTGGCGGCTTCGCACAGGTGGCGGTGAGCTATCAGAGTAAGCAAGGCTTCGCCATCGAGCAGGATCCGCTGTTGATCCAGAAGGCCTATACGATCGTCGACCTCAGCATCGGGGCCTATACCGGCGACCGCCGCTTCAGCCTGACATTGTTCGCCAAGAACCTGTTCGACCAGAATTACTATTCGACGATCTCGCACAACTCACTGCTCGCCACGACGACGAATTCGAAAGACATCGTCGCGACCTTCAACAAGGATGCCGACCGTTATGTGGGGGCGACCTTCGCGGTGCATTTCTGATGGCGTGACCGGGCGATTTTTGAAGGAACCAAGGGATGGATCGTCGTCAGCTTCTCGGGTCGGCAGCGGCATTGCTGGCCAGCCAGGCCCTATCCGGCCCGTTGGGTGCACGCGGTTCCAAACGGCCACCCAACTTCATCGTCATCCTTTGCGATGACCTTGGCTATGGCGATATCGAGCCGACGGGCGGACGCCGTATCCCCACGCCCAATCTCAACAAGCTGGCGGCGCAGGGCCTCACCTTCACCGATTATTATTCGCCCGCCAATGTGTGCACGCCCTCGCGTGCCGGGTTGCTGACCGGACGCTATCCGGTCCGTACCGGCCTTGGCTATCAGGTCATCATGCAGAACGACACGCGCGTTTTGCCTCAATCCGAGGTGACGATCGCGCAAGCGCTCAAGCCTGCCGGTTATGTTTCCGGATTGTTCGGCAAATGGCATCTTGGCCATACCGGCGACCATTGGACCCCGATCGCGCACGGCTTCGACTACTTCTTCGGCATTCCCTACAGCCACGACATGGCGCCGCTGCCGCTCTACACGATCGACGGCGACGGACCCGTGCGGGAAGAGAAGTCGGACCTGCCCCAATTGCAGCAACGTTTCTACGCCGAAGCCGAGCGCTTCATCGAGCGGAACGCGTCCCGCCCGTTCTTCGTCGAACTGGCGTTGAGCGCACCGCATTTGCCGGAATATCCCAACAAGGCCTTTCGGGGACGCGCAGCGGTCGGTTCGTATGGCGATGTCGTCGCGGAGATAGACGATATCGTCGGCCGGCTGGTCGCCAAGCTCAAGGCGAACAAGCTCGATCGCGACACGGTGATCCTCTTCACGTCGGACAACGGTCCCTGGTTCGAGGGTTCGGCGGGAGGTCTGCGCCAACGCAAAGGCGGCGGCGGCTATGATGGCGGCTATCGCGTCCCGCTCATCGCCTGGGCGCCGGGTCTGATTCCCGCCGGACGCCGCACCGATGCCATCGCCATGGGAATCGATTTCCTGCCCACGTTATGCAGGCTCGCCGGCGCATCGTTGCCACAGGTCGAGCTCGACGGCCGCGACCTCACGCCGGTTCTTGACGGGTCGGCAGCGCGAACGACCCATGACGAACTGCTGTTGTTCAACAACGAGGACCTTGTCGGCATCCGTACCCAGCGGTGGAAATATGTGGCGTTCGATTATTATCGCGGTCACCTGATCTCGACCGACGCCAAATATCCCCAGCTCTACGATATCGCCGCCGATTCCAGCGAAAGCTACAGCGTCGCCGATCGCTATCCCGAGGTGCTTGCCGACATGCGCGCGCGCTTCGCCAACGCGCGCGCGCGTTTCGCCGGTTTCAAGAAGGGTGTTCCGGCGGTTTTCCGCGACTTCACGCCGCCCGGCCTGGTCCAGCCCGATTGATGGGCGAGGAGTCGACCAGCGCGGACGTCTGGCCGCCCGCGCGCACCGCCTGGTTCGTCGCGATCGTGCTAATGTTGGCGAACACGCTGGCGTTCGTCGACCGTCAGGCACTCGCGCTGCTTGTGCAGCCGATCAAACAGGATCTGCATGCCTCCGATACGGCGATGAGCCTCCTCTATGGATTGAGCTTCACGCTCTTCTATGTCGGCGTCGGCATTCCGGTCGCGCGACTGGCCGATCGCTCCAATCGGCGCAACATCATCGCGGCGTCGATCTTCGTGTGGAGCCTGGCGACCGCAGCGTGCGGGCTCGTTCGATCGTTCGGCGCCTTGTTCGTGGCGCGCATCGGCGTCGGCGCGGGCGAGGCGGGATTCAGCCCGTCCGCTTATTCGTTGCTGTCCGACTATTTTCCCCGCGAACGGCTCGCCTCGGCGATGGGCGTCTATCAGATGGGCGTCTATCTCGGCGGTGCGCTGGCATTGCTCATCGGCGGACTGGTCGCCGGCGTGCTGCCGCCGGAAAGCTCGTTCACGCTCCCGGTGATTGGCGCGGTGAAGGGATGGCACGTCGTCTTCCTCGCACTGGGTATGCCGGGCTTGCTCCTGTCGCTGTTGGTATTGGCGATCCGCGAACCCGCGCGCCGCGGGCTGACGTCGGATTCCGGTTCGGTGCCGCTTACAGCGCTGTTCAGCCATGTCCTGTCGCGCAAGGCGGCCTATTTCGGAATCGGCCTGGGCTTTGCGATGATGATCCTGGTCGGCAACGGCACGGGTGCGTGGATTCCCGCCTTTTTCGGGCGAAAGTTCGGTTGGACGATCGCGGAAATCGGGGCGCGCTACGGATTGATTGTCTTCTTCTGCGGGACGACCGGCGCCTTGGCCGGCGGCTTCTGCGCCAGTTGGCTGCATCGCCTCGGCTTCTCGCGGGGTAATTTGTTGGTGGCGTTGACCGGATTCGTCGCGCTGGTGCCGCTCACGATCGGGTTTCCGCTGGTCGCGGCACCGTGGCTGGCCCTGGCGATGATCGGCGCGATGAACTTCTTCGCGGGCTTCAACCTCGGCGGAGGCCTTGCCGCGCTCCAGGATCTCACGCCCAATCGCATGCGAGCGCTCGTCTCCGCCGGCTACATGCTGCTGGTCAACCTCGTCGGCGGCGTTCTCGGGCCGATGGTAGTGGCGCTCATCACCGATTACGGCTTCCGCGATCCGCAGCGCCTGCCCGAGGCCATCGCCATCACCTGCGCCGTCTTCTCACCGCTCGCCGTAGCCTTTCTCCTGCTCGGCATGCACGGGCTCAAGGCCACCCAATCGGTCGAGGGCACCGAATGACCCCCGAACTCGTGGTCATGCCGCCCATGACCGATCAGACCGGCGCCATGCCGGATCCGCTCGCGCTTCTCCCGGCGGACCGGCAATGGGTGGAACGCACCCGTGACGGTCTGAATACCGAAGCCCGTATCGCGCAGCTTTTCGTGCTGTCGAGCCGCGAAGACACGGCCGAGGAGACCGCGACGCTCACCGCGTTCGCTCCGGGCGGTGTTCACCGCTTCCCCGCCGGCGACCTCGCCGCAAGTTGGCGCGCGACCCGCGACGCGCTGGACCACGCGGAGGTTCCGTTGATCCTTTCGGGCGATATCGAAGGCGGCACGACCAGCTATCCGTTCGTCACGCCCGTTCCCAATCAGATGGGGGTCGCGGCCTGCGCCGATCTGGCCCTGTCCGAAGAAATCGCCGCGATCGTCGCGAGCGAAAGCCGCGCGCTGGGGTATAATTGGTCGTTCACGCCCGTCGTCGACATCAATCGCGCTTTCCGTAACGCCGTGGTGGGTACGCGGTCGTACGGCGCGGATACCGACACGATCATCGCGCAGGCGCGTGCCTATGTCCGGGTGCTGCAGGCGCATGGTATCGCCGCGACCGCAAAGCACTGGCCGGGCGACGGGATTGACGACCGCGACCAGCATCTGACCACCACCGTCAATCCGCTCGATCTCGCGGAATGGGAAGACAGTTTTGGGCGCATCTATCGTTCGCTGATCGGCGATGGCGTGATGACGGTGATGTCGGCGCACATCGCGCTGCCCGCCTTCGTGCGGTCGCTGATCCCCGACGCGGGCCGCGAGGCTTTCCGTCCGGCGTCGGTCTCGCGCCTGCTCAACCAGACATTGTTACGCGATGGCCTGGGTTTTCGCGGACTCATCGTGTCGGACGCGACCCCGATGGGTGGGCTCACCAGCTGGATGGACCGCGAAGAGGCGGTCCCGGCGGTCATCGAGAATGGCTGCGATGTGTTCCTGTTCAGCCGCGACCCGCGATCCGACATGGCGCTGATGCTCAAGGGATTGCGCGAGGGCCGGTTGAGCGAGGCCCGGCTCGACGAAGCGGTAACCCGGATGCTGACATTGAAGGCGAAGCTCGGCCTGCACCGCGCCACCGTGGAGGAGCGGCTCCCACCACTCGATATGGTCCGCGCGCGGCTGCGACGGCCGGCCGATCTCGCCACCGCGCGGCGGGCGGCTGGCGAGGGGCTGACGCTGGTCAAGGATACGCAAGCACTGCTGCCGCTCGACCCTGTGCGCCATCGGCGCGTGACGATGATCGCCGAGCAGGGCTGGAGCTTTTTCTCCGGCGCGCCCGAGCGCAGCTTCGCCCCGTTTGTCGAAGAGATGGAGCGGCGCGGCTTTGAATTGCGCCTGTACGATCGCGATCACTTTCCGACGCCGGCCGACACCGATTTGCTGGTCTATCTGATCGGCCAGGAAGCGACGCCGAGCCTTGGCCATATCTTCCTCGACATGGCCAAACTGCATGGCGGGTCGCGCAAGGCGATGGCCCAGTTCAACCGCGAGGTTCCGACCTTGCTGGTGTCGTTCGGCCAGCCTTATTATCTCTACGACGCGCCCAATTTCTCGACCTATATCAACGCTTATTGTTCGCTGGCCGACAACCAGCGCGAGTTGGTTCGCCGGCTGGTCGGCGAGGCGGGGTTCACCGGACGCAGCCCGGTCGACGCCCTTTGCGGTCAGGAGCAGTTGCGATGGTGACACCGGCGTCCGTCACGACAGGTGAAAGCATCGCGTCGACCGCCGGCATGCGTCATCTCGACGGCGGCGTCTTCAAGATGGGATCGCAGCGTTTCTACCCGGAAGAGTCGCCGGTGCGCCTGGTGCGCGTCGACCCCTTCTGGATCGATGAAGCGCCAGTCACCAACCGCGAATTCGCCCAATTCGTCGCCGCGACCGGTCATCGCACCTTGGCCGAGATCGCTCCCGATCCGGCGGACTATCCCGGCATGCCGATCGAGATGGCGCAACCCGGATCGCTGGTGTTCGAGCCGACCGCGGGACCGGTCGACCTGCAGGATTTCTCCTTGTGGTGGCGCTTCGCCTTCGGTGCGGACTGGCGCCATCCGCTCGGACCGGACAGCGGGATCGACGATCTGGCCGATCACCCCGTAGTCCATGTCGCTTATAGCGATGCGGAAGCTTATGCCGCCTGGGCCGGCAAAAGCCTCCCGAGCGAGGCGGAATGGGAATATGCCGCGCGCGGCGGCCTGGACGGCACCGAATTCGCCTGGGGTGACGAGCTGGCGCCCGAGGGCCGAATGCTCGCCAATTACTGGCAAGGTGCCTTTCCCTTTGCCAACCAGTTGCTCGACGGATGGGAGCGCACGTCGCCGGTCGGCACCTATCCGCCCAACGGCTACGGACTGTTCGACATGATCGGCAATGTCTGGGAGTGGACCGCGGACTGGTGGGCGCTTCCGACGATCGAGAAAAAGAAGCGTAGCAACGCCTGCTGCGTTCCGGCCAATCCGCGTGGCGGCCGCGAGCGCGACAGCCGCGATCCGGTCACGCCGGACGTGCGGATCGGGCGCAAGGTGCTGAAAGGCGGATCGCATCTTTGCGCCGCCAATTACTGCCAGCGCTATCGCCCGGCGGCTCGGCACGCCCAGGCGATCGACTCCTCCACCAGTCATATCGGCTTTCGATGCGTGGTTCGCAGAAAGGACAGACCATGACCGTCCGTCGCCGCTTTCGCCTGAGCATCGTCGCGCTGGGGGCCTGCACCCTGGCGCTCTCTCCGCTGTCCGCCCGAGGACCCGCAACGGTATCTCCGGCGGGAAAACCCAAGCCGGCAAGGCCCGTACCGGCGAAACCCGAAAACATCATCTTCGTGCTGGTCGATGATCTTCGCTTCGATGCGATGGGGTTCCTCACCCCTGGCCTGCGGACTCCCAATATCGATTATCTGGCGAAGAACGGGGTCTATTTCCCCAATGCCGTCGTCACCTCGTCCTTATGCTCGCCGAGCCGCGCGACCATCCTCACCGGACAGACGGCGCGCAATCACGGCGTGATCGACAACAACAATTCGTCGGAAAAAGGCCTGATCTTCTTTCCCGCCTATCTGCAGCAGGCCGGGTATCAGACCGGCTTCTTCGGCAAGTGGCATATGGGCAACGACACCGACGCCCCGCGTCCGGGATTCGACAAATGGGTCAGCTTCAAGGGTCAGGGAACCTATTTCCCGACCGATCAGCTATCGCCAGCCCAGATCGCGGCGGGCGAGCGCCAGACGCTGAATGTCGACGGAAAGGTCGTCAAGCGAACGGGCTATATCACCGACGAGCTGACCGATTATGCGATGGACTGGCTGGAGAAGGGGCGCGATCCGAGCAAGCCGTTCTTCCTCTATCTGAGCCACAAGGCCGTCCATTCGGACGCGGTGCCGCCGGATCGCTACAAGACGCAATATAGCAATCTCGAGATCAAGCTGCCGGCCAGCATGGCGAACACGCCCGAGAATAATCGCGGCAAGCCGATATGGGTGCGTAACCAGCGCAACAGCTGGCATGGCGCCGGCTTCCCGTATCATACCGATCGCAAGCTGACCGAGCAGGTGCGCGATATCTACCGCACGCTGTCGCCGGTCGATGAGAGCCTGGGTCGAATCATCGCCTATCTCAAGAAGGCAGGCCTCGAACGGAACACGATGATCGTCTTCTATTCGGACAATGGCTTCCTGATCGGCGACCATGGCCTGATCGACAAGCGCAATGCCTATGAGCCATCGGTCCGCGTCCCGATGATCGCTTATGCTCCGGGCATGCTGCCGCGCGGCGCGGTCAACCCTGCCCTGGTGCGCAACCTCGATCTGGCACCAACTTTCCTCGATGTCGCCCATCTTGCCGAGCCGAAGCAGATGGAAGGAAAGAGCTGGCTCGCATTGGCCGAAGGCAAAGTGAAACCGGCCGACTGGAAGCCCGGCGATTTCGTCTATGAATATTATTGGGAATGGACCTTCCCGCAAACGCCGACCACCTTTGCCATCGAGCGCGATCGCCTGAAATACATCCAGTATCAGGGGGTATGGGATATTGAGGAACTGTACGACCTCTCCAAAGATCCCGACGAGATGAACAATCTGGTCGACGATCCCGCCTATTTCGATCGCAAGTTGGTGCTGCGCCACGCGCTGTTCGAGCAACTCTCCAACAGCAGGGGGCAGCATGTCGTGCCCTACACCGAGAAGACCAGTAGCGGGTTGGTCAACCGCGACGCGAACGGCACCCGCGCGGCCGATTTTCCGCCGCAATGGTACGTCCAGCCCAATTTGCCGACCAAGATGAACGACCTGTTCCCCGATACGCCGGCCAAGGCAGCTGCGGACAAGGCCGGGCGGCCTTATGTCCCGGATCGCACGACCAAGCGGTAAGCGGGACGCTCCTCACGTCATCACGCTCTAACGTTGCGCGTCGGCCGCTTTCGTCCCGGCGACCTGCGCCATCGCTATCCCAGGCGGCGCGACGACCTCACCGACGATGATCAGCGTCGGGCGATCGTCGGCGATCGCCGCGACCGCGAACGGCAGCAGGTCGAGCCGGGTCTGCAGCCTGGTTTCTCCCGGCAGGCTGATATCGCACGCCACGATCACGGGCGTCGCCGCGGCAAGTCCGGCGGCGATCAGGTTTCGGCTGATATCGGCCGCGGCGCCGCGTCCCATGTAGAAGGCGATCGTCGCTTGGGGATCGGCCAGCCGACTCCAATCGAGGTCAAGCGGGCGGCCCGGTGCGGCGTGCGCGGTGACGAATTCGACGCGGCGCGCCTGACCGCGCAACGACAGCGATAGTCCCGCCGATGCCGCGGCAGCGCTTGCCGCGGTGATGCCGGGGCATATCCGAACAGCGATCCCCTCGCCGGAGAGCGCGGCCACTTCCTCGGCGGACCGGGCGAACAAGGTCGGGTCGCCTCCCTTGAGGCGGACGACGCGCTCGCCGTCGCCGGCCGCCTCGATCAGCAGGCGGTTGATCGCCTCCTGGTCGCGCGAATGGCGCCCGGACCTTTTGCCGACCGAGACCAGCCGGACATGGTCGGGAATGAGAGCCAGCACGCCAGGTCCGACCAGGGCGTCGTGGAACACGACCGAGGCGCGGCGCAACAGCGCCTCGGCCTTGCGCGTCAGCAAATCGGGGTCTCCGGGACCCGCGCCGACCAGCCAGACGCTGCCTGGCGGAAAGTCATCGACCGACATTGACACTCTCCCGATTGGCGTGCTCGGCAATCAATCCGGCGATCGCCGGGCGGCACGATCCGCAATTGGTTCCCGCGCGGAGCGCCGCGCCGACGGCGGCAACGTCCGCCAGGCCATCCGCGCGGATCGCGTCGGTGATCACGCGCGCGCCGATATCGAAACAGACGCAGACGATCGGACCGCGATCGACGCTCGGGCCCGGCGCACGGCCCGCGAGCAGGGTGGGTGCGACCGCGGGCGCCGCCAATTGCGCGATCAGCCAGTCGCGCGATGGCAGCACGCCCTCCGACGTGACGAACAGCAATGCCGCCAGCCGCTCCTCGCGGATGACGGCAATGCGGCGCGATCCCTTGGCTGGATCGAACGCTTCGATGCGGTCGCCTTGCGGCAAGAGGCGCTCGATCGCCGCGGCGTCGCCGTCGCCGGCCAGTTCCCACAATGTCCCTTGCGGCACCGCGACGCGGGTGGCCCACAGGCAGTCCGGCATCGCGGCCGGCTCGCCGCGCATGAGCAGGAAGCCGTGCCACGCGGTAGCCACCGGCGCGATCGCCGCCGGCGTCGTCTTGAAGCCGGGCTGGCCCGAATGCGGATCGACCAGCGGGCGCGGCAGCAGCCCGGTGCGTCCGCCGGTCGACCCGCGATCGGTCCAATGGATCGGGACGAACAATTCGCCGAGCCGCTGCGCGTCCGTCACGGCAACGCGATAGAGGCTCTCGCCGCGCGGCGTCGACACGCGGGCCAGGGCGCCGTCGGCGATGTCCAGCCGCGCGGCGTCGTCGGGATGGATCTCGACCAACGGCTCCTCGCGATGGCGTGCGAGCTTGGGGGCGAGCCCGGTGCGCGTCATCGTATGCCATTGGTCGCGATACCGCCCGGTATTGAGCGTCATCGGCCAGCGGTCGAGCGGCCGCTCGCCGGCGCGCTGGGTGACGGTGACCAGCCGCGCCCGCCCGTCCGGCGTCGGATAGACGCCATCGGCAAAGGCGTCGTCGCCCCAGCGGAACGGCTCCATCGTCTCATAATCACTATTGCCCGGCGTCGCGCGGTCGAGGCGGAAGCGGCGCGCGCCGTCATTCTGATAGGCGCTCAGCCGGACATGTTCGCGCCACACGTCCACCGGACGGTCGAAAGCGAAGGCCGACCGCCAGCCCATGCGACGGCCGACTTCCTTGACGATCCACCAATCGGGCCGCGCCTCGCCCGGCGGCGCGAAGATCGGACGCTGGCGGCTGATGCAGCGCTCGGAATTGGTCACCGTGCCGTCCTTCTCGCCCCAGGCCGTCGCCGGCAGGCGGACATGCGCGAAGCGGCTGGTATCGGTATCGGCGATGACATCGGACACGACGACGAACGGGCATCCAGCCAGTGCCTCGCGCACCTGGCCGGCATCAGGCATCGAGACGGCGGGGTTGGTCGCCATGATCCACACCGCCTTGATCCGCCCCTCGCCAACGCCGCGGAACAGGTCGACGGCCTTCAATCCCGGCTTGGTCGCCATGTTGGGCGCCGCCCAGAACCGGCCGACCCGCGCCACGTTTTCGGGCGCGAAATCCATATGCGCCGCCAGGGTCGAAGAGAGCCCGCCGACTTCGCGTCCGCCCATCGCATTGGGCTGGCCAGTGATCGAGAACGGCGCCGCACCGGGCTTGCCGATCCGGCCGGTCGCGAGGTGAAGGTTGGTGATCGCGTTGACCTGATCGGTGCCGCTGACCGACTGGTTGATGCCCTGGCTGAACATCGTCACCGTGCGCGGATTGGCGGCGAACAGATCGTAGAAACGTCTGAGGTCGGCGGGTTGGACGTCGCACGTCCGCGCCGTCGACCACAGATCGTTCCCCTCTCCAAGCTTGTCCCAGAAATCGCCGGGAACGCTGACATGTCCGGCGAGATAGTCGTGATCGATCAGCCCGGCGTCGCGGCACCAGGCGAGCAGCCCGTTCATCAGCGCGACGTCGCTGCCCGGCCGGATCGCCAGATGGAGGTCAGCCTCGGCCGCGGTTTCGGTGCGGCGCGGATCGATCACCACCAGCTTCGTCCCGCGAGCGGCGCGCGCGGCCATGATCCGCTGATAGACGATCGGATGGCACCAGGCGGTGTTCGACCCGACCAGCACGATCAGGTCGGCCATGTCGAGATCGGCATAGCTTGCCGGCACCACATCCTCGCCGAACGCGCGGACATGGCCGGCGACCGCGCTCGACATGCACAACCGCGAATTGGTGTCGATATTCCCCGAGCCGATGAACCCCTTCATCAGCTTGTTGGCGACGTAATAATCCTCGGTCAGCAATTGGCCGGAGACGTAGAAAGCGACGCTGTTCGGCCCATGGCGCGCGATCGTGTCGCGAAAGCGCCGCGCGACCAAGTCAAGCGCGCGATCCCAGCCGACGCGCTTGGTCCCGATCATCGGATGGAGCAGGCGTCCTTCCAGCCCGACCGTCTCGCCGAGATGCGTGCCCTTCGAGCACAGCCGACCGGCATTGGCGGGATGATCGGGATCGCCGGCAATCTCCACGCTGCGCTCGCCGGTCCGCCGCGCGACGATGCCGCACCCGACCCCGCAATAGGCGCAGGTGGTGCGGACCGCTTCCATGTCAGGCGGCGGCCTTCAGCGTCGAAGTGCGGCACAGCAGCACGCGGCCGGCATCGACCTTGACCGGGATGGTCGGCGCGCAGCCTTTGTCCTCGCCCTGCGCCTCGCCAGTCGCGAGCGCGATCCGCCAATTGTGCAGCGGACAGGCGACGCTGTGGCCGTGGACGATGCCCTGGCTGAGCGGTCCGCCTTTATGCGGACAGCGATTGGCGAGCGCGAAGACGCGATTGTCGGCGGTGCGGAACACCGCGACTTCCTCGCCGCCCGAGACGGTGACGGTGCGGCTGCCGCGAACCGGAATCTGATCGAGCCAGCCAATATCGAGCCAATCGCCGATCATTCCGCGACCTCCAATGCCAAAGGTTGAAAATGCGCCATATGCGCATGTTGTTCGCGCGCCGCACCCGAGGCGCGTTCGGCCCAGGGATCGTCCTGGCTGAATTTCTGCGAATACCAGAAGCGCTCGGCGAGCGCGTCGCGGCCGGCTTCGTCCTCGACCACGCGATCCTTGATATGTTGCAGCCCGACGCGCTCGATCCACGGCGCGGTGCGCTCGAGATAGCGCGCCTCCTCGCGGTAGAGCTGGACGAAGGCGGCGGCGACGTGGATCGCCTCTTCCTCGCTCGCGACTTTGGTCAACAGATCGGTCGCGCGGACATGGATGCCGCCATTGCCGCCGACATGGAGTTCGTAGCCCGAGTCGACGCAGACCACGCCGAAATCCTTGATCGTCGCCTCGGCGCAGTTCCGCGGACAACCGGAGACCGCCATCTTGAACTTGTGCGGCATCCAGCTGCCCCAGAAACCGCGCTCGAGCTTGACGCCCAGCCCGGTCGAATCCTGGGTGCCGAAGCGGCACCATTCGGAGCCGACACAGGTCTTCACCGTGCGCAGCGCCTTGCCGTAGGCATGGCCCGAGACCATGCCGGCGGCGTTGAGGTCGGCCCAGACCGCAGGCAAATCCTCTTTCTTGATCCCGAAAATGTCGAGCCGCTGGCCGCCGGTCACCTTGACCATCGGCGCGTCGTATTTCTCGACCACGTCGGCGATCGCGCGCAGCTCGCGCGGGCTGGTGATGCCGCCCCACATGCGCGGAACGACCGAATAGGTGCCGTCCTTCTGGATGTTGGCGTGGAGGCGTTCGTTGACGAAGCGGCTCTGCTGGTCGTCCTCATACTCGCCGGGCCAGGCGCAGAGCAGATAGTAATTGAGCGCCGGGCGGCAACTCGAACATCCATCCGGCGTCGACCAGTGGAGCTTGTGCATCACCTCGGGGATCGAGCGCATGCCTTGCGCGACGATCTCGCGCCGGACGTCGTCATGGCCGAAGCTGGTGCATTTGCACATCGTCTTCGGGCCCGCCTCGACATCCTCGCCGAGTGTCAGTGCGAGCAGGGTCTCCACCAGCCCGGTACACGATCCGCAACTCGCGCTTGCCTTGCAGCCCGAGCGTACCGCATCGAGGCTGTGCGCACCTTTGGCGATGCAGGAGACGACCTGACCCTTGTTGACGCCGTTGCAGCCGCAAATCTCCGCTCCGTCGGAGAGTGCCGCAACGGCCGCCTTAGGGTCCGCTTGCCCCCCTCCCGAGGCGAAGGCCTGGCCGAAGATCAACAGGTCGCGCGTGGTGGAGATATCCTCCCCTCGCTTCATCAGGTCGAAATACCAGCCGCCATCGGCGGTATCGCCATAGAGCACCGCGCCGACCACGCGGTCGTCCTTGAGCACGACGCGTTTGTAGACGCCGCGGCTGGCATCGCGCAGCACGATGTCCTCGCATCCTTCACCGCCGGCGAAATCACCCGCCGAGAATACGTCGAGCCCGGCCACCTTGAGCTTGGTCGAGGTGACGCTGGCGCGATAGCCGCTCGGCCGCTCGACCAGTCCGTCAGCCAGCGCCCGGCACATATCCCAGAGCGGCGCCACCAGCCCGTAGACCTGACCGTCATGCTCGACGCATTCGCCGACCGCGAGCACGTCGGGGTCGCTGGTGACCATATGGTCGTCGACCTGGATGCCGCGCCCCACCGCCAGGCCGGCCGCGCGCGCCAAACCGACCGCGGGTCGGATGCCGACCGCCATCACTACCAGGTCGGCAGGGATGTCGCGTCCGTCCTTGAGCCGCACCGCTTCGACCTTGCCGTCGCCCAGGATCTCGGCGGTGTCGGCGCCGGTCAGGACGGTCTGGCCGCGCGCCTCCAGCGCCGATTTGAGCAGCCAGGCTGCCGCTTCGTCGAGCTGGCGCTCCATCAGGGTCGGCATCAAGTGGAGCACGGTGACCTTCATCCCGCGCAGCGACAGGCCGTGCGCCGCCTCCAGCCCCAGCAGCCCGCCGCCGATCACCACCGCGCTGCCGCCGCGATCGGCCGCCGCCAGCATATGATCGACGTCGTCCATGTCGCGGAAGGTGATCACGCCGGGCAGCTCCTTGCCCGGCACCGGAATGATGAACGGGTCGGATCCGGTCGCGATCAGCAATTTGTCGTAGCGCACCGACCGGCCCGATCGCGCGGTTACGGTCTTGTCGGCGCGGTCGATCGCCGCCACCGGATCGCCGGCGACCAGCTCGATTCCGTTATCCGCGTACCAGGCGGCGTCGTTGATCACGATGTCGTCGAACGTCTTCTCGCCCGCCAGCACCGGCGACAGCATGATGCGGTTGTAGTTCACCCGCGGTTCGGCGCCGAAGATCGTCACCCGGTAACGCCCGGCGTCGCGAGCGATCAGTTCCTCGACCGCGCGGCATCCGGCCATGCCGTTGCCGATGACGACCAGATGGGGAAGGCCCGACTCCGAGCCGGACGGCGCGTCCGGCTCGGAGTCAGGGTTGGACGCGGAAACAAGGAAATCCATCACAAGCTCCAATCGAGCTGCAGCCAGAATTTGCGGGTATCGGTGGCGAAGCCGTCCGCCTGGTAATCGGCGTAGCGGGCGGAAAGGCTGGTCTTGCCCAGCTTGGCGCTGGCGAGCAGGTCGATCTCGTCGCCATAGAGGCGGCTATGCCGGTCGCTGGCGAAGCGGTGATAGACCGCCTGCAGCGTCAATGCCTTGAACGGCCCCGCCTGTTTCCAGCCATAGCCGAGATTGCCATAGAGATCGCGGACGCCATCGGGCGGCGTCGTCAGGAACTTGTCGGCCCAGCCCTGGAACTTGAAGCCGGTCGCGATCGGCGTCTGGAAGGACGTGAGCGCGGCACCCTTGTCGGCGCCGAGCACTTCATACCCCGCGCCGAGCTTGACCGCGTGGAGATCGAGTCCGCCGTCGATCAGATAATAATCGGCGCGATAGCGATTGGGGTTGCGGTCATAATCGGACTGGGTCGCGTAGCTCAGCTGGTAAGAGAATTTGACCCCCTTGCCGAGCGGGCGCGCGCCAGCCAGCCGCGCGCCATAGGTCTGGCTCGACAGGCGGAACCCCTGCACCGCGGCTTCGTCCTGGTCGACCAGATAGGCGAAGCCGGTGATCGTGCCGAGCGGGCTGGCATAGGACAAATTGCCCAGCACATTGTCGCCCCCGATCGACCGCGGCCGCGCGCCCACGCCGTCGATTCCCCAGACGGTGTTGACCCGCCAGGCATAGGCCAGGTCGGCTTTCAGCCCTTTCACGCCCGTCCATTCGAAGCGTGCGGCATCGAAGGTCTGGCCGTTCTGGCGAAACGGCACCGCACCGACGAAGCGCTCGTCGTCGAGCGCTATCCGCTGGCGGCCGACGGTCAGGGCGACGGCTTTGGTGCGATATTGGAGCTGCGCGCGGTACAGCGCGATATTCTGCGGGTCGGCGATCAGCGGGCGCGTGGCGGCGCCATGCAGTCCGTCATAATAGTCGCCGACCAGCGCAAGGGTGCCCTGCATTTCGACGATCGCGGAAAGCGGCCCGCTGCTCGCCTGCACCCCGCTGCGGATGCGGATGGTCGCCGCCTCCGCATCTTTCGGCAGCCCCGCCTGATCGACAGTTTCATAGCGCAACCGCGCATCGATCAGTGGCTTCAATTTGATGTCCTGCGCCATGGCGGGACTTGCCGCCAGCACGCTTCCAAGGATCAACCAGGCAGGTTTCATCGCGTGTCTCCCCTGCTCTCGTTCAGATCCGCACGCCTGCCGCCGCGCCCCAGCGCCGGCGCCAGGAATGCTTGACGATCAGCAGACCGAGTCCGGCGACCAGTGCGAGTCCCGCGAAGATCAGGAAGCCGGGTGCGAAGCTGCCAGTCAGCTGCTTGGCGATGCCGAGCGAAGAGGCGAGGTAGAAACCGCCAACGCCGCCCGCCATGCCGACCAGCCCGGTCATCACGCCGATCTCTTCGGCAAACCGCTGCGGCACCAGCTGGAACACCGATCCGTTGCCGACCCCCAGCGCCAGCATGGCCAGCACGAACATCGCCATCGCCATGACCAGGGTCGGCGCCATGCTGACCGCCACCAGCGCGAGCGCGGCGGCGGCGAACACGGCGGTCAGTGCCTTCACACCGCCGATCCGGTCGGCGATCGCGCCGCCGAGCGGCCGAACCAGCGAGCCGGCGAACACGCAGGCGGCAGTGCAATAGCCGGCGGCCACCGGCGTCAGCCCGAAGCGATCGGTGAAATAGATCGGCAGCGAGGCGGCGAGTCCGACGAACCCGCCAAAGGTCACCGAATAGAAGCCCATCAGCCACCAGGCGTCGGCCGATTTGAGCGGGTGGAGATATTCGGCGAGCGACTTGGGCGCGGGGCGGTTGGGCGCATCGCGCGCCATCAACTGATAGGCGATCAGCACGAGCACCAGCGGAATACAGGCCAGGCCGAGCACGGCGTTCCAACCGAACGCCTTGGCCAGCAAGGGCGCGAACAGAGCGGCGAGCACGGTGCCCGAATTGCCCATGCCGGCAATCCCCATCGCCTTGCCCTGATGCTGCGGCGGGTACCAGCGGCTCGCCAGCGGCAGCGCGATCGCGAAGCTCGCCCCGGCAAACCCGAGAATGACGCCGAGCGCCAAGGTGCCGGCAAAGCTGGTTACGCCGGCCAACCAGGCGGTCAGCAGTCCGGCGATGACGATGATCTGGCTGATCGTGCCCGAGCGTTTGGGACCGATACGGTCGACGAGCAGGCCGTTGACCACGCGCAGCACTGCGCCGGCGAGCGTCGGCGTCGCCACCATCAGGCCCTTTTCGGCCGGCGTCAGCGCCAATGTCTTGGCGATTTCCGGGGCGAGCGGCCCCAGCAATACCCAGACCATGAAGGCGAGGTCGAAATAAAGGAACGCGGCGATCAGCGTCGGGACATGCCCGCTCGACCAGAAGCCGTCCTGCTGCCTGCCTTGTTCCCTGTTCCAGAATGCGGTCGCCATGCGGATCCCCTTCGCGTGCGATGGACAAGAAAAAAGCCGCCCCGACGGCAGCCAATATTGGCGCGTCGGGGCGGCTTCGTTGCCTTGGCGGATCGTCGGACCCGCCCCGCAATTACCCCCGTCGGTGGAGGTCGTCGCGGTTATTTCGTGCCGAGCGTCATTGCCCTGCGAAAGGGATGATGCGTGATTCGCTCGCCGGACGCAAGCTTATTTCGCACTTGCAGCAAAAATCAGGGCAGCGACGCCAGATACGCCTGCGCATCGTCGGGATCGAACGCGCGGCCGTCGAAGAAGCGATCGGCGCCAAGCACAAGCCGCCCCTGGACCGATCCGGCACCGAGCGGATCGCCGATCGCACCTTCCAGTTTCGAGCTCGCGCCCGGCAGGATCGCCGACGACCCAGCCAGCGCAGCGCGATACAGGTCCGGCCTGAACACGCCTTCGGCGCGGGCGGCTTCTTCGGCCGAGAAAGGCGTGCCGTCCCACCGCGTCATTTGCGAATAGAGCCACGCCGCCTGGCTGCGCCACGGAAAGTTCGCCGCCTCGCGAAACTGGAACATGAAATCGGGAATGTGGAGCGGGGTCGCGCCTTGCGACAAACGGACGCGATCGGTGATCGCGCGCAGGATCGTCTCCTCCGGCGCCGCCAGATAAGCGGGCTGCGCCAGGATCCGTGCATTCTCTTCGGCTGCGTCCGGCTCGACGAAATGCGCCGCGGCATCGTGCAGCGCACGAATCAGCCGTTCGACCAATTCGGGCGATCCGCGCACCGTCTCGCGCCGCATCGCGAGCACCTTCTCGACCCCGCGCCGCCAGATTTGCGCCGTCACCAGCGCAATCCGTCCGACCCCGCGATCGACCGCCACGCTGTTCCACGGTTCGCCGACGCAGATGCCGTCGACCTCTCCCGCGGCAAGCGCGTCCGCGGCGAAAGGCGGGCTGGTCGTGACGATCTCGACATCCATGTCGGGCCGGATGCCGACCGCCGCCAACCAGTAGCGCAGCATGTAATTGTGGCTCGAATAGCGATGGACGACGCCGAAGCGGAGCGGGCGACCCGCTTGCGCCCGCGCCAATGCGACCTGGCGGAGGCGTTCTCCGACGGTCCGCGGGTCGCCGAGTTGGCCGCTTTCCAGCGTTTCGGCCGCGAGCGGGATCGAGAAGGTGATCGCGTTGCCGTTGAGGCCGAGCGCGAACGGCACGTCGATCTCGACCGCCGGGCGGCCACGGCCGAGCGCGGTGGCGATCGCCAGCGGTGCGATCATGTGCGCAGCATCGGTATGGCCATAGAGCAGGCGGTCGCGCACCGTCGCCCAACTGAGATCGCGAACCAATTCGATCTCGAGTCCGTGCGCTGCGGCGAATCCCCGCTCGCGCGCCAGAATCGGCAAGGCGGCGTCGACCAGCGGCAGAAAGCCGATCCGGATGCGGTCGAGCGTCAAATATCGTCCCCCATCAATGCCGCGCTGGTGATGATCGCTTCCGCCACGTCGGCGATGCGGCGGTTGGATTGCATCGCGTGGCTGCGCAGCAAGGCATAAGCGGCGGGCTCGTCGATCGCGCGGCGGCGCATCAGGATCGCCTTCGCCTTGTCGATCGCGGTGCGGTCGGCCAGCGCGTTGCGCGCCTCGTGGAGTTCGTCCTGGAGCCGCGAAAAGGCGTTGAAGCGTCGCACCGCGAGATCGACGATCGGCATGATCCGCTGTTTCGACAGACCGTCGATGATATAGGCCGAGACGCCGGCATCGATCGCCGCGGCGGTCGTCTCGGGATTGCTCTGATCGACGAACATCGCGATCGGTTTGGCCAGCGCCCGCGACACCGCGAAATATTCCTCCAGCACGTCGCGGCTGGGGTTTTCGAGGTTGATCAGCACGACTTCAGGGTTGGCTGCCTCGATTTGCGCGACCAGCGCGTTCGAATTGTCGATCAGGACGAGATCGTCGAGTCCCGCCTCGCGCAGACCTTCGGATATGATCGCCGCACGAGTCGTGCTGGTGTCGATGATCGCGATCCGCATGGGGTAAGCATATGCTGCGCTGCAGCGGCGCGCCAGAGTTACCTATGGCTGGGGGGTTGGCTGGGGGGTAAACCGGACAATGAAAGGTCCGCGGACGGATTAATCCTTCAATGCCCTGAGCTTGCGATCGAGCACCAGCTCTTCGAACAGCCTGACATAGCGTTCGATCGAATCGCGCCCGCGTTCGGGCACCGGGTCGGGGCGTGGCCGGCCGGGGGCGAGCCAATGGTCGAACGCGGAAACCAAAGCGAGCGGATCGTCGGTCGGCACGACGCTGCCGAGGCGTGGATGCGCGACGATTTCGCGGATCGCGACGCTCGAGTCGGTGGCGACCACCGGCGTGCCGAGCGCCAGCGCTTCCTGCAGCACGCCCGGCACGCCCTCGAAGTCCGAGGTCAGCACCAACGCGCGCGCCTGGGCCAAAGCGGGGCGCGGGTTGGTCGAATAGCCGGGCAGATGGACGCGCGAGCGCAGCCCCAGCGCGTCGATCTGGTTCTCCAGTTCGCCGCGAACCTCTCCCTCGCCGACGATCATCAGCTTGACGTCGCGGCGTTCGACCCGCGCCAGCGCGGAGATCGCGCGGTCCCAGCGCTTTTGCGGCGTCAGCCGGCCGATCCCGATCAGATAGTCGGCGCCCGGCAGCGGCGGAGTCGGCGCCCCGATCGGCTCGGGGCTCGGCGGATTGGCGATCACGCTGACGCGATCGGCACCGATTCCCGTCATCCGCACCGTTTCCTCGGCCATTGCCGGGCTCATCGCGACCAGATGATCGATGAAGCTGGGATAGGAACGCAGGAACGCGCGATAGCCCTGCGCCACCGGAAAATGCTGATCCCCGCGGTCGAGCCGGTTGGACACCTTGCCCACCACCGGCGGGCAATCGCGACCGAGCCGCAGCTTCAGCCAGGCGACCGCGCTGGAATAATGATTGCCCGGACAGAACACGATATCGGGCGCCGCGCTCTTCACTGCCTGGGGAAGCGCGCGGATCATGCCGAAATGAGTCGTGCCCAGCTCGATCAGCTGCACGCCGTCGGGGATTTCGGCCGCGAGCGGACCTCGTGCCGAACTCAGCACCAAGGTGACGTGCTGCCCCAATTCGACCCAGCCGCGGATCATCCGCAACATCGCGCGTTCGACCCCGCCGCCCTGAAGGCTATGAGCGAAAGTCAGGATTCTTACGGGGGCGTAAGGACTGAGCATGGATTGGCGCGCTAACGTCGATTTGTGTCAAAAGTTTCTCGGAGGCGAAATAATTAGGGCAAAACCGACTTATTTGCCGCCGAAACGATGCTGCACCGCAACATAGTGCTTGTCATTAGCCCTTTCCACCCCCAAATCGCGCGGCGCTCTCGGCAACCGGCTTGTCGCGGGCCAATTGTCGTGCTCGTGCGTTGCCGCTAAGCGGCCATTATTTCCGGGCAGGTCCGATTGGAGACTAAACTGCCGCATTTGGATGAACAGATTTTGGAGCGTCGATGAACAGCGGCTTTGTCGGGGCATCCAGCAATCCTGCCGCCGGTCTGGCGCCCAAGATTGTTGATGCGGCCGAGGACCTCGCCGGGCTCGAACCCGTCAGGAGCCTGAAGAGCCGCTGGCCGATGATCATCGCCGGCGTGCTGAGCTTGGCGATGATCGCGGGGCTCGCGAAGCAACTGCTCGGCTCGGGCCTGGCCGGGTTCAGCCACGCTGCGCCCAACAGCTGGCTCTATTACATCGCCTTCGCGTTGCTCTACATTTCGCCGCCGACCGGCGATTACATCATCTTCCGCCGGTTGTGGAAAATCCCCTTCGAGGGATTCGGCGCGCTGATCAAGAAGCGCATCGCGAACGAGGCGGTGGTCGGTTATTCGGGCGATGCCTATTTCTACGCCTGGGCGCGGCAACGCGCGGCGATGGTCGCGGCCCCGTTCGGGGCGGTCAAGGACGTCTCGATCCTGTCGGCGATCTCCGGCAACATGATGACCTTGGTCATGACCGCGCTAGCGCTGCCGTTCGCGCTCGAGGTGCTGCCGCCACGTTATTATACCGGCCTGGCCGTCGGCATCCCCGTCGTGATCGCGATGTGCCTGCCGTTCCTGATCTTCTCGCGCAAAGTGTTCTCGCTCGACCGCAAGACGCTTTGGTGGATTTTCTGGATTCATGCCGCGCGCCTGACGGTCGGCTGCGTGCTGATCGCCTTCGCCTGGCATTTCGGGCTGCCCAATGTCGGCATCGGCGCCTGGCTGATCCTGTCCGCCGTGCGCATGCTGGTGTCGCGCCTGCCGTTCGTGAACAAGGATCTGGTCTTCGCGACGATGACCAGTGCGATTCTCGTTCACAGCAACAGCAACGCGACCAATGTCGATCTCGCCAATTTGATCGCCTTCACCACCGCGCTGACCCTCGTGGTCCATGTCGCCTTCGCCGCGTTCTTCGCGGTCCAGGCGCTGATCAAGCGCCAGATCTAGGCCGCGCGCGATGCTGGTCGTCGACGTCAACGAATTCTACTCGCCGACCGGTGGCGGCGTGCGGACCTATATCGACCGCAAGATGTCGATCATGGCCGATATGGGCCACGAACTGATCTGCATCGCCTGCGGCAAGGAAGACCGGGTCGAGGAACGCGCCGGCGGCGGCAAGATCATCTATATCAAGTCGCCGGGTCTGCCGTTTGACAAGAATTACGGCCTGTTCTCACGCTACGAGCCGATCTGGCGCTGGCTCGACCAATTGCAGCCCGACGTCGTCGAAACCTCGTCGCCATGGCGCCCAGCCTGGATCGTCGGCAAGTGGCAGGGCAGTGCGCTCAAGTCGTTCTTCATGCACAACGACAATATCGCGGCCTATCCGATGCGCTGGCTCGAGGGGCTGGCCTCGCCCGAGCAGATCGAGGAGGCCTGCGCCCTCTATGCGCGGTACATGAACCGCTTTCTGACGCTCTACGACACCGTCGTCACCAATGGCCCGGCGCTCCAGAAGCGGCTGACGCGGCGCGGTGTCCGGATCGATGCCGCGATGACCCTGGGCATCGAGCGCAGCCATTTCTCACCCGGTCTGCGCGACGAAAGGTTGCGCGCGGCGATGCTGCGGCAGGTCGACCTGCCGCCCGAAGGGCATCTGCTGATCGGGATCGGCCGCCATCATGGCGAGAAGCGCTGGCCGCTGGTGATCGATGCGGTGCGCATGGCGGGCGACAAATTGCCCGTCGGCCTGATGCTGCTCGGCACGGGCCCCGAGAGCAAGCGGCTCGAGGCGCGGATCGACGGCAACCCGCATATTCGGCTGTTCCGGCCGGTTTACGAACGCAACGAACTGGCGCGGATTATGGCGAGCGCCGACGCGCTGATCCATGGCTCCGAGGCCGAGCCGTTCGGGCTGGTCCCGTCCGAGGCGATGGCGTCGGGCCTGCCGCTGATTGTCCCCGATACCGGCGGCTGTGCCGAGGTCGCCGATTCGCTGACCAGCGAAACCTATCGCGCGCGCGATACCGCTGCGGCCGCAGCGGCGATCCATCGCCTGTTCGCGCGCGAACCCGCGATCCTGCGCAAGGCGACGATCGTCGCCGCCGGCCGCGTCCGCACCGACCGCGAGCATGCGATCGACCTGATGGCCTATTATCAGTCGCTGATCGACGCGCGTGACGGCGCCAGCGTCAGCGCAGCACGTAGAGCGTAAACTTCCCGTTCAACCGCGCGATGCCGACCGCATGCGGTGCCGCCCATGCCGCCAGCTTCGCCTCGAGCGCGGCATCGCCACCTTCGGCATCGGCATCGCCACCGACCAGCACCGCATTGGGCAGCACTGCGCCGTCCAAATTCTTCGCCGACACCAGATTGAGCGTCCGCTCGCTCGCCGGATCGAGCAGATCGTGGCTGCGGAAATAGAACGGCCCGGCGGCGAAGCGCGGATCGATCGCGCGGCCGGTCGCGGCGACATATTGCGGCGACAGCGTCGCGACCATCCCGGTCACGCCTTGCTGATCCATCGCCGCGGTCAGCCGCGCGCCGTCGGTCACCACATTGGCCATCGGCGCGCCATGCTCGGCGGTCAGCACCATCGCCTCGACCGACGGCGCCAGACCGGCGAAGAAGAAGACCGCGAACGCAATCCGCTCCCAGCGCGCAGGCGGCCTGCTTTCCCACAATAATGCCAGCCGCACGAACAACGGCGGCAGAACGGGAAGCAGATATTGCCGCCAGGTCGGCTCGGGCAGCAACGCCGCGACCAGCCCCGCCACGATCAGCATGTCGAACAGGCGCGCCAGGCCCTGTTCGTCGCGCCGCCAGCGCGCCGCGACCGCGACGATCGCGGGCAGCGCGGTGCCGAGCGCGAGAAATTTGAACGTATCGATCGCCTTGAACCCGAGCGACAATTTGAACGCGCGCCCGGCATCGCGGTACATCTGGTCGGGGGCGAGCACTGGAAAGGTCAGCATCTCGAACCGCGCCGCCTCGGGCGCTTGCGCGACCATCCAGCCGATCAGCGCGATTACCGGCAGCGTGCCGAGCGCGATCATCACCGGGCGATGGCGCCGGTCGAGCAATGCCCAGACGAAATAAGCGACCGCCGGGATCGCGTAGCTGATCTTGGCCCCCGCCGCGAGCGCGAGCAGGAACCCGGTCAGCAGCGCGTGGCGCGTCGAGCCTTGCCCTTGCGCCGCGCGCACGATCAGCACCAGCGCACCGGCCAGCGCGGCGGCGGGAAGCGCATCGTTGCGCGCGGTTCCCGCGCTGAACAGCAGGACGTCGGTTCCTGCAAACAAGCCGGCGACGATGATCGCCATCCGCGATGTCGCGCCCGCCGCCCGCGCCGCACGACCGACCATCAGCACCGCGATTACGCCGAGCACCGCATTGAGTACTCGCAGTCCCGGCCAGGCCAGTGTCCCCAGGCCGACCGCGAAGGGTGCGAACAACACCGGCTGCAACGGCGTCTGGAAATAAGCGAAGTCGCGCCACGGCAATGCGTTGCGCGCCAGGATCGCGGCGGCGACATATTGGCTCTCGTCATGATTGACCGGCCGCAGCACCGACAGCACCGCGAACAGGAAGATCAGACCCAGGACCAGCGGCGCGCCCGCTTGCCCCCCACGCATCATCCGTAGCAACATGGCCGCGTCCGTACCGGACCTGTCACGAACGCGCCACATGAAGCGCGCAAGGGAACCGGCGTTTAGATTGGTTTTCACGGTGCCGGCCCGCTCCCCCACCCGGCCACCCATAAGATACTGCCGTTGGGTGGCCGGGTGGGGGAGCGGGCCGGCACCGCAAGGAGAAACGCATGCTTCGGATTGACCGCCGTTCGCTTCTCGTCACCGGCACGTTGGGACTGGGTGCCTGGAGCGTCCCAGGGTTCGCGCAAACCACTAACGTCACCAACGCGACCGGCTTCACCCATTCGGTCGCGAGCGGCGAACCGGCCAGCGACTCGATGCTGTTATGGACGCGCTACGTCCCGGCCGACGGCAAGCCCGTCCATCTGACGGTCGAACTGTCCGAACAGGCCGATTTCGCCAAAATCGCGGGCAACGGCATGGCGATCACCGGACCGTGGCGTGACTGGACGACCAAGATCACCGTCGATGGCCTCAAGCCGGGCACCGATTATTTCTACCGCTTCGTCGGTCCCGATGGCTCCAAATCGCCAACCGGCCGGACGCGTACGCTGCCGACGGGGCCGCAGGCCAATGCGTTCAGGGCGGCGATCTTCTCCTGCTCGAACATGCCGTTCGGCTATTTCAACGCTTATGGTCACGCCGCGGCGCGCGACGATCTCGACCTCGCCATCCATCTCGGCGACTATTTCTACGAATATAAGACCGGCGGCTATCCCGCCCCCAAGGACACGGTGCGTTCGACCGAACCGGCCAACGAATTGGTCCATCTCGCCGATTACCGCATCCGCTATGCCAGCTATCGCAGCGACCCCGACCTCCAGGCGCTCCACGCCCGCCTGCCGATGATCGTGCAATGGGACGACCACGAATCGGCCAATGATTCGTGGGAAGGCGGCGCCGAGAACCACCAGCCCGACGAAGGCGACTGGACGCTGCGCAAGATGGCCGCGATCCAGGTCTATCGCGAATGGATGCCGGTCAGCGACGAGCCGTGGAAAGCCTATGAAATCGGCGATCTCGCCACGCTGTTCCGCACCGAAACGCGCGTGCTGGCGCGCACCGAGCAGCCCGATATCGCGCCCTTGTTCAAGGCGGCCGACCCGGTCGCGGCGCTCAAGGCGTTCCGCGATGGCCCTTGGATGGATCCCGCCGCGACGATGATGGGGACGCAGCAGGAAGACTGGCTGTTCCACGCCATGCGCCGATCGGTCGCGGCAGGGCAGAAATGGCAGTTGGTCGGGTTCGGCACGATCCTGGGCGAGACGGTGATGCCCGCCGCCGCGCTTGGCTGGGTCGACCCGAACGCCAGCGAGCGGGCGAAGAATTACGTCCTCGCCGGTATCCAGGCGGGCAAGCTCGGCCTGCCGTTCAATTACGACAATTGGGGCGGCTATCCGGCCGCGCGTGCTCGTTTCCTGCGCGCGGCACAGGGGACCAACGCCAATCTGGTGGTGATTTCAGGCGACAGCCACAATGGCTGGGCGTTCGATCTCAAGCAGGATGGCAAAGCGGCGGGCGTCGAGTTCGCCGGGCACAGCGTGACCTCGCCCGGCTACGAGCACGAAGTGAAGGTCGATCCCAAGACGGTCGCCGCCGGGCTGGTCGCAGGCAATCCCGAACTCAAATGGTGCGACACCTCGCACCGCGGCTACATGGCGCTGACGATCACGCCGGAGAAGGTGTCGAACGACTGGCTGTTCGTCGATACGGTCCGGGCGAAGTCGCGCAATGCGGTGGTCGGGCATAGCACGAGCGTTGCGCGTGGGCGGAATGTGATGGCGTGACCAAATTCCTCTCCCCTTGGGAGAGGAAGGGAGCCGCGCAGCGGCGGAAAGGTGAGGGCAGGTTGGAGCAACGCTCTGCCCTCACCCTTCCGCGCCCTATGGGCGCTCCCTCCCTCTCCCGAAGGGAGAGGGAAATTTACCCCCGAACCGCGGTCAGGAAATAGTCGAGCTTGGTGTCGTCGCTTACCTTGAACCCCTTACCCGGCGAAAAGCTCAGCCCGCTGACGTCGATCACCTTTAGTCCCGCATCCTCGACCAGCTCCGTCAGTTCCTCAGGCGTCAGGAACTTGCTCCAGTCGTGCGTGCCCTTGGGGATCATCCCGCTGCCTTCACCTACCGTGATCATCGCGAGACGCGACAGCGCGGTGCGGTTCGGCGTCGACAGGATCATCAACCCGCCTTCGGCCAGTGCGGTAGCCAGCCCCGCGACGAACGCCGCCGGGTCGGTGACATGCTCGATCACTTCCATGCTGGTGACGAGGTCGAACCGCTCTCCGGCCAACAGCTCGACACTGCCCGCGCGATAATCGATCGCCAGCCCCGATTGCGCCGCATGCGTGCGCGCCACGCCGATATTCTCCGCCGCGGCATCGATCCCGGTGACCTCGGCGCCTAGCCGCGCCAGCGGCTCGCACAACAACCCGGCACCGCAGCCGACATCGACCGTGCGCTTCCCCGCCAGCGGCGTGAAGCTCGCCAGATCGCCACCCCAATGCGCATCGATTTGGCGCCTGATATAGCCCAGCCGCGGCGGGTTAAGCCGATGGAGCATCGCCGACGAGCCTTTGGGATCCCACCAGTCGCGCGCCAATTTGCCGAAATGCGCGGCTTCCTCGGGGTCGATAGTGGTTACAGACGTTACGGTTGCGCTTGCCATCGCGGCTTCCTATCAGGCGCGCCTCTCCAATCCAAAGGACTTCCGCTCCTCCGATGGCCGCGCCCCCTGCCCGTATTGTCATGAAGTTCGGCGGGACGTCGATGGCCGGGATAGAGCGAATCCGCAATGTCGCCAATCGCGTCAAGCGCGAGGTCGATGCCGGTAACCAGGTCGCCGTGGTGGTATCGGCAATGGCCGGCGAGACCGATCGGCTGGTCAATTTCTGCCGCGAAGCGTCGTCGCTCTACGATCCGCGCGAATATGACGTGGTGGTCTCGGCCGGTGAGCAGGTCACCAGCGGATTGCTTGCGATCGCGCTCCAGGCGATCGGCGTGCCGGCGCGGAGCTGGCTCGGCTGGCAGTTGCCGATTCATACCAGCGACGCCCATGCCTCTGCCCGGATCGAGGAGATCGACACTGCCGCGCTCGACCTCGCGCTCTCCTCGGGCCAGGTCGCGGTGATCCCGGGATTTCAGGGCGTCGCCGACAGCGCCGATGGCGAACAGGGCCGCGTCACGACGCTTGGCCGCGGCGGATCGGACACGTCGGCAGTGGCGGTGGCGGCGGCGATGAAGGCCGATCGCTGCGACATCTATACCGATGTCGACGGCGTCTACACGACCGACCCGCGTATCGTGCCGAGGGCGCGCAAGCTCAAGAAAGTCACGTACGAGGAAATGCTCGAGCTCGCGAGCGTCGGGGCGAAAGTGCTCCAGACGCGCTCGGTGGGCCTTGCGATGAAGGAAAATGTCCGCGTCCAGGTGCTGTCGTCGTTCACTGGCGACGACGCGCCGATGGCGGATACATTGCCCGGGACGATGATCGTGGGCGAAGAGGAGATCGACGACATGGAACGCCAGCTGATCACCGGCATCGCGCACGACAAGAACGAGGCGAAGATCACGCTGACCAACGTGTCCGACACGCCGGGCTCGGTCGCGGCGATCTTCGCGCCGCTCGCCAAGGCCAATATCAACGTCGACATGATCATCCAGAACATCGCGCACCAGAGCGCGGGGCGCGCGGGGTCGACCGACGTCACCTTCACCGTCCCCGCGGTCGACCTGGCGCGGTCGATCCAGGCGCTGAACGAGGCCAAGGAATCGATCGGGTTCGAGGAACTGGTCCACGACACCCGCGTCGCCAAGATCTCGGTGGTCGGCGTCGGGATGAAGAGCCATGCCGGCGTCGCGTCGAAGATGTTCACCACGCTCGGCGAGCGCGGCATCAACATCCAGGCGATCTCGACCAGCGAGATCAAGGTCAGCGTGCTGATCCACGAGGACGAGACCGAGCTCGCGGTGCGCGTGCTGCATACCGCTTATGGGTTGGATGCCGAGGAAGCGGCGGCCTGAAGCACGCTGAACAGGCTCACGGAGCGGCGCACGCTTGACTGTGTGGCGGCGAACCGTGTTTGTTAGGTCAACTGCAAGATCGCTTAGGGGGAGAGAGGTTCGTGCCTGATTCAAACACCGTGCCGGCGCCGGCCAATCCTGCCGCTCTTGGCCTCGTGGGCTTTGGCTTCACGACGATATTGCTCAGCCTCATCAACGCCGGCCTGCTTCCCGCGGGTGGCGAAGGCGTGGTCGTGCCATTGGCGCTCGCTTTTGGCGGGCTGATCCAGCTCATCGCCGGCTTGCTCGAAGTCCGGCTTGCCAACACCTTCGGAATGACGGCCTTTCTGAGCTATGGCGCCTTTTGGCTGTGGTTCGGCCTGCTGCAGATTTTCGCGCACACCGGCGTGATCGATATTTCGTCGGCGGGTCCGACGGTCGGGGTCGCGCTATTGTTGTGGGGCGTGCTGACGCTCGGTCTCTGGATCAGCACCTTTCGATTGGCGCGCATCGTCTTCCTGATCTTCCTCACGCTCTGGCCCACATTCTTCCTGCTGGGACTGGGCGCGGCGCTGGGGCAGCCCGCTTTGGGCCATCTCGGCGGGTGGCTCGGCCTGCTCTGCGGATCGCTGGCGATGTACGGCAGCTTCGCCTTCGTCACCAATGCGACCTGGGGACGACAAATCGTGCCGGTCGGCGGCCCTGTCGTTTCCTGACATTCGAAGTGCCTGCGCAGGGCCCGAGACTCACTCGCCGATAAGATGAAGCGCGAGGTGCCGCCGATGCGGTGCCCGACGGTGCTCGAACACATCATTGCCTGCCGAATGCCGGGGATCAACCAATCGGCGGGATCGACGGCCCGGCCTGATCAGCCGCATCTCGCCCGTGACTGTCCGCCACGGGCGAGATGCGGCTGGGCCGTTGGAGGCACAAAGCCTAGAGTCGCCGTCCGCAGGCGCGCGACGAGCGTGGTGACGATGGAAGGAGGCTCCCGCCATGACCATAGATGAGCAAATCCATGCCTATATTGCCGGGCAGCCCCAGCCGAAAGGCGATGAGCTGCGGGAGCTGCACGAGCTCATCCTGCGCATCTCGCCGACCTGTAAAACATGGTTCCTGGACGGCAGGAACGAGGAAGGCAAAACAGTTTCCAATCCGAATATTGGATATGGAACCCAGACGATCGAATATGCCGATGGTAAAACCAGGGAATTTTACCAAATCGGCCTGAGCGCGAATACGACCGGAATATCGGTCTATATAATCGGCGTAGAAGACAAGAAATACCTCGCCCAGACTTATGGCCAAAAACTCGGAAAAGCATCTGTGACTGGCTATTGCATCAAATTCAAGAAATTGAAGGACATCAATATAGATGTGCTTGAGGAGATAATTCGATTTGGGTTGGGCGTCCGGAATTAGAAGGGCTGCTCACTCGCCGATGAGGTGAAGCGCGAGGTGCCGCCGATGCGGTGCGCGACGGTGCTCGAACACGTAGATTCCCTGCCACGTCCCGAGTGCTAGTCGGCCGCCGATCATCGGGATCGTCAGGCTGGTCTGGGTCAGCGCGGCGCGCAGATGCGCGGGCATGTCGTCCGGTCCTTCGTCGTCATGTTCGTACTCGCGTGATTCGGGCGCGATGCGAGCGAAATAGCGTTCGAGATCGCGGCGCGTGGCAGGCGCGGCATTCTCCTGGATCAGTAGCGACGCGGAGGTGTGGCGGATGAATAGCGTCAGCAGACCGCTATCGATACCAGTGCCCTCGACCCAGCGCCGCACCGCGTCGGTGCAGCCGTGCAATCCCTGACCGCGCGTCTCGACCGTCAGCTCGGTATTATCCTGCCGCATGACGCGGGCTTGCCCCAAACCCCCGGGCAAGGCTAGGTCCGGCGGCATGACATCCCCTTCATCGATCGGCGCCGAGCGCCTCAAGCGGCGCATGGCGCGCGGCGTGGATTTTCTCGGCTCCGAGGTCGCGATCCTGTGCGGCGCGATGTCGTGGGTGAGCGAACGCCATCTCGTCTCGGCGATGTCCAACGCCGGCGGGTTCGGATTGATCGCATGCGGGGCGATGACTCCCGAATTGCTCGATAACGAGATCGCCGAGACCAAAAAGCTCACCGCCAAGCCGTTCGGCGTCAATCTGATCACGATGCACCCGATGCTGTTCGACCTGATCGAGGTCTGCAGCAAGCATGGGGTCGGCCATGTCGTGCTGGCCGGCGGCCTGCCCCCGACGGGGTCGCTCGACGCGATCAAGGCAAACGGCGCCAAGCTCATCTGCTTCGCTCCCGCGCTCGCACTCGCCAAGAAGCTGATCCGCTCGGGCGTCGACGCCCTGGTCGTCGAGGGCATGGAAGCCGGCGGGCATATCGGCCCGGTATCGACCAGCGTGCTGGCGCAGGAAATCCTGCCCGAAGTCGCCGAGCAGGTGCCGGTGTTCGTCGCCGGCGGGATCGGCCGCGGCGAGGCGATTGCCGGCTATCTCGACATGGGCGCGGCCGGCGTCCAGCTCGGCACGCGCTTCGCCTGCGCGACCGAATCGATCGCCCACCCCAATTTCAAGAAGGCGTTCTTCCGCGCCAATGCCCGCGACGCGATCGCCAGCGTCCAGATCGACCCGCGCCTGCCCGTCATCCCGGTCCGCGCGCTCAAGAATGCCGGCACCGAATTGTTCACCGCCAAGCAACTCGAAGTCGCGCAATCGCTCAACGACGGCACGGTCGAGATGGCCGAGGCGCAGTTGCAGATCGAACATTATTGGGCCGGCGCGCTGCGCCGTGCGGTGATCGACGGCGATATCGAGCATGGCAGCCTGATGGCCGGCCAGTCGGTCGGCATGGTGAAAGAGGAAGAACCAGTCGCCGACATCATCGCGCAATTGATGGCCGAAGCCGCGCACGCGCTGGAGAAGCGCGCGGCGTAGCTCGCGCGCAGCCCGATTATCCCGCCGTCGCCCGCCGGAAGCCCCAGCGGACGATCATCGCGACGATCACGCCGAACACCAGCATCGCCAGGACATTGAGCAACAACCAGACCAGCGAGATATGCGCCGGCTTGGGGCCGAACGCCGATAGCGGCACGACGATCAGGTTCATCACGACGAACACGCCGAGACCGAAGGCCAGACCGGCCAGGACGGGGCGCGTCCGTAGCCAGGCGAGCCGCGTCGCGGCGGCGGCGTAGATGCCGGCGATCGCGATCGACATGGCGAGCTGAAGCGCAAGCCCCAAGGTCACCGTCCCGGTGCCACCGGCATAGGATTTCATTCCGATCAGCCCGCTGGCGATGCCCTGAAGGATCAGCGCCGGGCCGACATGGTTGATGAGCGCCGCCGCGCCGATGTCGATCGTGCCGGCGACGAGGCCGGCAATCACGGCCGCGCGGGTAATTTCGATCGTCTTGTCCATGGTTCGAACTCCCTCACGAAAACAGATGATTGTCCTCTGATCGGACGGGCTCAGCATGGTCGCCGCTATGGATACGATGCGCTTTGGCTTGCACTTCGCGGTCCGGTGCCGACAATGGCGTGTGCCCGACTCAGAAACATACATACAGTTTGTATGAAAATGGAACGCCGTACGCAAGCCGAACGGACGACCGCCACGCGCGGCGCACTGATCGCGGCGGGGCGAGCGCTGTTCACCAAGCGCAGCTATGCCGAGGTCAGCGCCGAGGAGATCGTCGCGGCGGCGGGCGTCACGCGCGGCGCGCTCTACCATCATTTCGAGGACAAGAAGGGCCTGTTCGCCGCGGTGTTCGAGGCGATCGAGGAGGAGACGATCGCCCGGCTCGCCGCCGCCGGCAGAGAGGGTGGCGCACTCGACCGGATACGTGACGGAACCAAAAAGTGGCTCGACCTGTGCCGAGAGCCCGAGGTGCATCGCATCGCGCTGATCGAGGCACCGGCCGTGTTGGGCTGGGAACGCTGGCGCGCGATCGGCGACCGCTACAGCCTGGCGCTGGTCGAACATCTGCTGAGCAGCGCGATCGCAGCGGGGGAAATCCCGCCGCAACCGGTGCCGCCGCTGGCGCACATCCTGCTCGGCATGGTGCGCGAAGGCGCGCTGTTCCTGGCGACCGCCGCCGACCCCGCACAGGCGCAACGCGATGTCGGCCGCGTGGTCGATCACTTGCTGCTGGGGCTGGCTCGGCCGGACTGCGCGGCAGCCTGACGAGCAATAGCAAGCCCGTCAAAATAGCGTTCAGGCGCAGGTCGTGCGCTGGTTGAGGCACAATGTCTTGGTCCAGCCGACCCCCGATTTGATGCGGATCTTCACGAAATCGCCCGCACAGCCGAGCAGATAAGCGGGTTGGTCGCCAATCTCCCCTGCCAGAATCTGCGCAGCGCGTTCGTCGTGGTCGGCACGGATCGGCTCTCCGTTGACGAGCCCATCGGACCCGAGGACGGAGCGGTGCATATAGCCGCTGCCGCGGAAGATCGTCTTGCGCGCGTCGCCGACTAGATCGGCGCGGTCGATCGCGAACCAGTCGCCCGCCTGGCCCACGACATGGACCTCTATCCAGTCGTCGCCCGTGCGCGGTGTGCGCAACGTCGCGGCGACAGCGCCGCCGGGGGTCTTGCGCACATTGGTGCCGGCAGGATCGGGATCGATCACGCTGACCATGACGTTGCACGCGGTGGCGGCCGGCGCGGCCGCTTCGAGCGAGCCGAGCGGCCATAGCAGCAGCGGAGCGGCGCAGAGCAGGAGCTTCATCGGGCATCCTCCGAAATAGCGCGGCCGGCCGGACCGCCATGCCGGGAGCATGGCGGTCGATCACGATATCGGCAACTCGTTCGCGTCGGATACCCGATACGAGCAAGGCTAGGACACGTCGAATTGCTCGGTCTGATTGGCCCCGATTACCTCGATCCCCCTGGTGCCGGTGATACCGGTGAGCGGCAAGGAGACATGATACGGTTTCACCGCGTCGAGGCAGATACCGCCAGCCAAGGTGCCGACCACCTCGATGCCCCAATAATCGGGCTGGCGGATGTAGATCAGCGGAACGAGTTTGACGGTCATGTTGAAACACGGCGCGGTGCCGGTGACGATCAGGAAAAAGGTGCCGTTGACGATCCCTGGTACCACCTCGGCGCTCTCGAACGCGATCACGCGGCTGCTTTCGGCGGCCTTGGTCGATTGCATTAGTTTTTCGGACATCGCTCATCTCCCCACGACTCGCCCGCTGGGCGGGACGATCAAGTTCAGGAGACGATCATTCGCAATACTTTGGAATATCTTATCGTGTCCATTATGGTCGGAGCCGTTATTCAAACATTATTTCAGACATTTGGTTTCGACCACTAGAGCCGGATTAGATCGCCTTCATGCCCACCGTCCCTGGTCGCGCCGTGGCGAGGCGCCACACTTCCTGCAGACCCTGAAGCACCAGGATCGCGCCGACCACGATGATCGCCCAGTGGATGCCGATGTTCACGCCACGATCGATCTGCGCCAGTTTGTCGGCGGGGAGCGTGCCGCTCGCGGTGAGCCAATGGCCCGCCTGATAGATCACATAGGCCAGGCCAAGCCCGCCCGCCGCTGTGGCGACCGCAAGCATCGCCAGCAGGGCTTTCCAGCGCGGGCGCAGCCATTGGACGAGGTTGAACACCAGACGCGCGACCAACAGCGCGAGCACCGGCCACCAGATTGCGGTCCAGATCGGATCGGGCGTCAGGGTCAGTCCCTTCACGTTGCTGTAATAAGCCGGGAACGGCACCAGGCCGCACCACCACAGGATGAAATAGACCCCGATCGCGACCTCGAACGCCGATCCCCAGACATTGGGTTGCTTGTCCTTGACCTCGGGCAGGTCCTGCGGCCGCCATTTGGCGAGATGGTCGGCGGGGAAGCCGGTGCGTTCGAGCGCGTAGAACACCGCGGCGACCGTGCCGAAGGCGAGCATCGCCGAACTGAACAGGTTGGACATCGCGCGGCCGAGGGCATGGGCGATATCGGCATGGCCGAACACCACGCTCGACGCCGCGGTGACCGCGAAGGCCAGCGCCAGGACCATCGCGACGATGCGCAAGGTCGCGACGAAGAACGGAAAGGCGTCCGGCCCGATCAGATATTGCTGCGGCCGATAGCGCGAGGCGACGATCAGCGGGTGACCGACCTCCTTGATCAACGCGGCGACCTCTTTCCTGTCGAGCGGGCGGCCGAGCGCGTCCTCGCGCACTTCCTGGCGGGTGAGCAGGTCGTCGCGAATCTCGGCAACGATATCGTCGGCCTTGTCCGCCGGCAGGCGCCGCGCGATCGCGGCGAGATAGCGGTCGATCAGGTCCATCTCATTTGTCCTTTTCGGTAAGGCGCAGGATCGATTCTGAAATCGCATTCCATTCGTGGAGCAGCGCGGCGAGCGTGTCGGTGCCGTCGATCGAGAGGCGGTAGAAGCGCTTGGTGCGCTTGGCCTCCTCGCGCCATTCGCTGATCAGCAGGCCCTGCGATTCGAGCCGGCGCAGCAGTGGATAGAGCGCGCCCTCGTCGATCAGCAGCCCGGCATCCTCGAGCGATTGGCGCAGCGTATAGCCATAGCGCTCCTCGCGCAGCGCCCCGAGCACGGCGAGCACCAGCGATCCCCGCCGGAGTTCGACGCGCAGTTTCTCGAATGTGTCGTCATCGACCGGCATGAGCTGTGCTTCACATAGTGTGTGATATACACTGTATGATGCACAGTAATTGAAGTGTCAAGCCCGGCGATGCCAAGGGATATGCGGGAGCGGCGATGGAGAGCGCGATGGATAAGGAACGCGGCGGGTTGCCGGTGCTGGACTTCGTCGATGCCGAAGCGTGGGAGACGTGGCTGGCGACGCACGGCGGAAATGCCGCCGGCCTGTGGCTGAAGATCGCCAAGGCGGGCAACGCTGCGTCGAGCCTGACCAAGGCGCAGGCGATCGACGGCGCGCTATGCCATGGCTGGATCGACGGGCAGATCGATAAATATGACGAAGCCTGGTTCCTGACCCGCTTCACCCCGCGCAAGCGCACCAGCAAATGGTCGGAAAACAACCGCAAGCGTGCCGAGCAGCTGGCGGCGGAGGGCCGCGTAGCCCCGGCGGGACTGGCCGAGATCGAGGCGGCCAAGGCCGATGGGCGCTGGGACAAGGCCTATGCCCCAGCCTCGACCGCGGCGGAGCCGGAGGATTTGACGGCCGCGCTGGACGCGGTGCCCGCCGCGCGGGCGTTCTTCGACACGCTGACCGGGGCGAACCGCTACGCGATCCTGTATCGCGTGCAGACCGCGAAGAAGCCGGAAACGCGGGCCGCGCGGATCGCGAAATTCGTCGGGATGTGCGCGCGCGGCGAGACGATTCATTGAGGCGATCGGAAATGGCCTGTCCGGACTGACGGCTTTCTCGCGCACGTCTCTGACAAGTAGAGCCCGTGGCGATTGCCATGATATTACGTTTGTCGGAATAGGTAATACCTCATATGGTGAGCCTATGGACCTGCTCGCCTCGTTTCGCACCGCCCGCCGCCTGGCCACCTGCCGTCATTCCATGGCGCTGATCGGTTCGGTATTGCTGCTTGGCTCAGCGCCTTCCGGGCCCAATTTGCCGCGGTTCGCGCACTGGATCGACGGTGCAACGGCGAACGAACCCGAGACACAGGTCCAGATGATCGATGCCAACACATTCGTCATTCGTCAGTCGGTCGAAACCAACTTCGAAGCGCCGTTCCTCTATCTGCTGTTCGGCAAGGATCGTGCGCTGTTGATCGACACCGGCGCAGGAGGACTCAGGATCCGTCCGACCATCGACCGGATAATAAGCGAATGGCGGACAAAACATCGCGATCGTTCGCTCCACCTCATCGTTGCGCACTCGCACGGCCATGGCGATCATCATGCGGGTGACGATGAATTTCGCGATCGTCCCGACACCGACATCGTCGGCCTCGCCCCGGAAGATGTCGCGACCTTCTTTCGCATCAAGAATTGGCCGAACGATATCGCCCGTTTCGATCTCGGCGGACGCACTCTCGACATTATCCCGACCCCCGGCCACCAGCCGGCGCACATCATGGTCTATGATGCGCGCACACAATTGCTGTTTTCGGGCGACATGCTCTACCCGGGGAGGCTTTATGTGCCGCGTGGACAGTTCGGCCAGTTCCGCGCGAGCGTCGACCGGCTAGCCGCCTTCGCGGCCAGCCATCCGATTCGCGCGCTGCTCGGGGCGCATATCGAGATGACCAACGCGCCCGGGCAGGACTATCCGATGAAGGCTGCGGCGCACCCCTTGGAACACCCCCTCCCGCTGCCGCCGTCGGCGATCGGAGAACTCCAGCGGGCGGTTGCAAAGATGAGTTCGGCGCCGATGGTCGATCGGCATACCGACTTCATTGTCTATCCGCTTCCGCCACAACCCGCTTCCTGAGCCTCCGATCCGGGCGACCTCAGATGCGCAGCCCGCAAAGGGCAGCTGTGATCAGAAGCGACACGCCGCCCGCGCATAGAAGACCGGACGCCCATAGACGGTTCGCGGCCGGCGGCCTGACGCCGTGCGCCAACAAGACCGTGCGCAAGCCGCAAAAGACGTGGGCAATGACGAAGAAGACGCCGAGCGCATAATGCGGCAGCAGCCTGATGTTCCACGCGTCCATCAACAGTCCATCCGGGGCACCCGTCGCCCAGGCCCAGTCGGTCGGGATGTTGTGCACCCATCGCGCCGAGACGAAGGCCGAGTTGAGATGGGTGAGGATGAACGCTGCGAGATACGCGCCCGATCCGACCTGTAGCACCCCTGCGGCATCAAGCGGACGAGCACTCCATCGCCATGCCAGCTTGGCGCCGCTCGCAACCTGGAAAAGCAGGATCGCGACGAAAACCGGCTCGACGAATCGAGAGCGGTATACCACCCGCCCAATCGCCATCACCTGCGCATGCGTGACGGGTCCGAACAACCCGAACAGATGATTGGTCAGATGGAAGGCCAGGAAGAGGAGGATGGCCAAAGCGGAGACGCCGTGCGCCACACGCAAACGACCCGTCATGACACCCGGCGGCCGCGGTTGCCCTTTGGAACTCACGACCGCCGCGCCGACGCCGAGGGCGAGCCACAGGATAGACCATGCCCATAGGTCGGGGAGAGGAGAATGGATCAAACTCGAAACCACGCCGGTCGACACGAACAACGGGGGGGCCGCCAAGGCGACGAAAGCGACGCGCCGTACAACCGGCAGTACATCGCCAGATCGCTCCGCGTGGCGCCAGGCGAAGACCAGGCATGAGAGGGGCAGAGCGAAGGCGAGGATCAGCCAGATTGCCGGAACGACGCTCCGGGGCTGCGCGACGATTGCCTCGTGGAAAAGGCGCAACGTCCAAGGATAGGCGAGCGCCATGCCGATGGGGATCCATGGCAGCAGGCGCTTCGGCCAGCCGCGTTGGCGACCGGCATCCGCGCTTTCGGCCGAAATGCAGGGTTCGGGCAATTGAATCCCCGTTTGTTTGGACGAACCTGATGGTCAGCTCGGCGCGCTCGGGACGCGGCGGCTTGGCTCGAATAGGTCAGCGATGGCCAGAATCAGGCGACCGAGCGCCGAAGGGCATGATCTTCCGGATCGCGCGCCCGGACATTGTCGATTGCCCAGGCGCCAGGGCCGGCCGCTGCGAAATAAAGGAAGATGAAGCAATAGAGGATGGCCGCAGTCCCCATGTTCGCGACCGGCCAGAATCCCATCGGCACGTGGAACCCCCAATAAGCGACCGCCATCATTCCCGACAAAAGGAAGGCAGTCGGACGGGTGAAGAGCCCGACGATGAGCAGCATGCTTCCGACGAACTCGAGCAGACCGGCCGCGAACAGCCAGGGCGCCATTTCGGGCGGTGGCGCGGGCATCGGCAATGCCGGCCATTCAAAGAGGTGGTATACCCCCGCCTCCAGGAACAGGAGTGCGGCGACGATCCGCAAGATCGCCAAAAAATATGCCGAACGGGCTGCGAGAACCTTCATTGTCCATCCTCCTTCGCTGTTTGCGACCAGTTCATTGCGTACTCGGCGGCGGCATATCCCGACCGCCCGAGTCGACACGCGCCCACCGTGGTGCTCCATGACAGCGGCCCGCATCAGCGGCCCCGCGTTGATTTACTACGGTATGACGTATATTACGGTAGACCGTAACACTTTGAGGTCATTATGTCAAAACAGCACGAGGAGACGGACCGTTTGGACAAGGTTCCGGCCGACCTGGCTGCGGCCCTGAATGCGCATAGCGAGGCCGTGGTGCTGTTCCATTCGTCGGTTGCCCAGAGCATGGGCCTCGACCCGTCAGCCTATAAGACGCTGTTTCTGCTAGGCCGCCTGGGCCCGCTCAGCGCAGGGGAGATCGCGAAGGAAACCGGGCTGGCGACCGCGTCGGTAACCGACCTGATCGATCGCCTCGTTGCGAAGGGTTATGTCAGCAGAGGCCCCCACCCCACGGATCGGCGGCGGATCGTCGTGACGCTGAACGAAGCTTCCGTGACGACCTCGCGTCGCGGCTTCGGCGTGCCGAACCCGTCTTTGGCCGAACTATGCGAGCGCTACGATGGCGAGGAGCTGGAGCTTATCGCCGACTTCCTCAAGCGAAACGCGCAAAGGCTGAGGGACGATCTGGCTGACACCCTGGTTTAGCCGAGGCCGTAACGGCGTTTGTCCCCGTCAATCGGGCAGCACAATCCGAATGGCCCGCGTTCCGATCGGCGCGCCGGTCGACCGATCGATGGTGACGGGGTCGATCTCGCTGCCCGCCTCCGCGTCGAAGAAGCGGGTCACGCCGTCGCCATTGCGGTGCTTCCGGCCCCAGGCGCTGATCGCGAACAACACCGGCAGGAAGTCGCGTCCCGCTTCGCTCAGCACGTATTCGTCGCGCGGCGGGCGTTCCGAATAGCGCCGTTTTTCGAGCAGCCCCTCCTTGGTGAGCATCGCGAGGCGACGAGTCAGGATCGTCGGCGCGATGCCCAGGCTTTTGCGGAACTCGTCGAAACGGGTGAGCCCGGCATGGGCATCGCGCAGGATGAGCATGCTCCACGCATCCCCCACCAAAGCGAGGCTGCGGGCGATCAGGCAAGGTTGTTCCGAGAGATTCGACATGTCAGTATCTTTTTAGTAGTGCCTTAATATCGAATCGATAGTAACAGGGTTCGCGACGGTGTTCCACGACAAAGTGAAGGCAAGATCGATGAGCAAGACTGAACGCGGCGTCGCGCTGGTCACAGGCGCTTCCTCCGGAATCGGACTGGCGACCGCACGGGCGCTGCACCGGGACGGCTATCGGGTGTTCGGCACCAGCCGCAAAAAGATGGCCGAAACCGATCAGGGCGTGACGATGCTGGTCTGCGACGTCACCGATGACGCGTCCGTGCAGGCGCTGGTCGACGAAGTCGTGGGCCGCGCGGGGCGGATCGACCTGCTGGTCAACAATGCCGGAATCGGGTTGCTTGGCGGTGCCGAGGAATCGTCCCCAGCCCAGGCAAAGGCGCTGTTCGACGTGAACGTCTTCGGCGTGTTGCGGGTGACCAATGCCGTTCTGCCCGTGATGCGGCGCCAGGGAAGCGGCAGGATCGTCAATCTCGGCTCACTGGTCGGCCTCATCCCGGCGCCGTTCAACGCGCTTTATTCGTCGTCCAAGCACGCGATCGAGGGCTATTCGGAATCGCTCGACCACGAAGTGCGAACCCAGAATATCCGCGTCGTATTGGTCGAGCCGGGCGGCATCCGCACCTCGTTCGAAGACAATTTGACGCGCGCGGATCGCCCGCTTCCCGTCTACGATACCGTCCGAACAGCCGCCGAGGTGCTGATGCGCGAGGTTATCGAAAAGGGCGAGGCTCCCGAGATCGTCGCCGACACGGTCGTCAAGGCCGCCAATGCGGTGGTACCCAAGCGACGCTACACGGCCGGAAAAGTGGCGGCCCAGGTGCGCTTCATACGCCGCTTCATGCCCGAGTCGTTCGTCGACCGGAATCTCAGGAAGTTCAACGGGCTCCCCGCCTGAACGTTCGGCGGGGTCGCTGATCCCGCCCCGCATTTGGCAAGGACATCGCGCATGAAGGCCTATATCGTCGATCGCTACCGGAAGAACGAACCCCTGCGCTATGGCGACGTGCCGGAGCCGGTACCGGGGCAAGACGACGTCCTGGTCGAAGTCCACGCCGCTGGGCTCAATCCGCTCGATGGCAAGATTCGCGACGGCGCGTTCAAGGCCATCCTTCCCTATCGGCCGCCTTTCATTCTGGGCCACGACGTGGCCGGTATCGTTATTGGGGTCGGCGCGAACGTCCGGCGCTTCAAGCTTGGCGATGCGGTCTATGCCCGGCCGCGCGACGGCCGGATCGGGGCCTTCGCCGAACGGATCGCCATCGACCAGGCGGATGTCGCGCTGAAGCCCGGAACGATCGGCATGGAGGAAGCGGCCTCGATCCCGCTGACCGGGCTGACCGCCTGGCAGGCGCTGGTCGAACGAGCGGGTCTGGAGCAAGGGCAGAAGGTCCTTATCCATGCGGGTTCCGGCGGGGTCGGCACTGCCGCCATCCAGCTCGCCAAGCATCTCGGCGCGACGGTGGCGACCACCACGAGCACGGCCAATGTGGATCTGGTCAAGCACCTCGGCGCCGACATCGTCATCGATTACCGCAATCAGGAATTCGACAAGCTGCTGTCCGGCTACGATGTCGTCCTCAACAGCCTCGATAGCACCACGCTTCGCAAGTCGCTGGATGTGCTCAAGCCGGGCGGCAAGCTGATCTCGATCTCCGGTCCGCCCGACCCGGATTTCGCCCGGGAGCAGGGGTTGAGCTGGGCGCTGCGGCAAGTGATGCGGCTGCTGAGCCTCGGCATCCGACGAAAGGCCGCGGCGCGCGGCGTCCATTATTCCTTCCTGTTCATGCGTGCGAACGGCAACCAGCTCGGCCAGATCGCGACGCTGATCGACAAGGGCATCATCCGCCCGGTCGTCGAGCGGATCTTCCCATTCGACGATACCAACGAAGCCCTGGCCTTGGTCGAAACGGGACGGGCGAAGGGAAAGGTCGTCGTCAAGCTGCGGTGACGCCGGATCGGATCGGCGACGAATCCTGGCCGGTATCCGAAACTACGTGACATGCACAAAATGCCCGGGAAAGGCATTTTGCCCATATCAACGTGATCCCGACTCAGGAGCACCCGTCATCGCCACCCTAAAGCGAACCTTGACCACCGGCACGCTGGCAGTGCTGACGCTCGGCGCGTCGCCCGCACGGACGGCTTGGCCGGACGCACCGATCGCCAGGCTCGAAATACTGGCCGAACTCCAGACGCTGAATGCCGATCTGCTGAGCCATGACAGCGCGACGCTGACGCTCGACCGCTGGTGCTCGCACCACCATCTCGCCGATGGCGCCAAGATCGTGGCGGACCGCGTCCGCGGCCAGGACAAGGCACCGCCCGCCGCGGTCCGTGAACAATTGCATGCCGGGGCCGACCAGCCGATCGCCTATCGCCGGGTGCGATTGCGCTGCGGCGAACACATCCTGTCCGAAGCCGATAATTGGTACGTGCCGTCGCGCCTCACGCCCGACATGAACCGAACGCTGGAAACCAGCGATACGGCATTCGGTCGCGTCGTACAGCCGCTTCGGTTCCAGCGTCACACCGTCGCGGCCAAGCTCCTCTGGTCGCCGTTGCCCGAGGGTTGGGATAGCGGCGGCGCGCCCTTGCCGCGCGCCAATCCAGGCGCTTCCTTGCTGATTCCCGACAAGGTGATCGAGCATCAGGCCCTGCTGACGCGCGCCGATGGCGAGCCGTTCAGTTACGTGGTCGAAACCTATACCGGCGCGGTGCTCGACTTTCCGCCATCGTTCGACCCGTCCTAGTTTGGCGATCCCTCAACGGGCTTGGCCGGACGTCCTTCCATAAAGGGCGAGAAAGGCCTCGACCGAGGCGTCGGCATGCCGCTCCAGCTCGGTCCTCGATCGGGGATGGCGGTTTCCGGTGAACATCGCTTCGTTCATCGGAATCCACAGCAGCATTCCGAAGAAATGGCTGGCGGCGAGATCGGCGTCATCGGCTCGCATGAGGCCTTGAGCCGACAGCTTTCGAAAGCAGGATGCCATGGTGCCGAGCATTCGCTCGAAACCCTTTTCGTACCAATCGCGGCCGAGGCTCGGCATCCGATCGGCATTGGCGATGATCAGGCGCCGGAGTTTCACCAATTCGTCGTCCAACAGCGTCGTCACCACGAGCCGACCGAGCTCGACGAGACCGCCCTGCCGGAATTTGGTGTCGGACAGCAAGGTCGTCACCGACTCGACGATGTCGTTCGCCCCGGCCGCGGTCGAGCGGACGACCTCTCCGAACAACGTCTCCTTGTCGGTGAAGTGCTTGTAGATGGTCTGTTTGGAGACCGCCGCCTTGGTGGCGATCTCCTCCATGCTGGTGCCGTCATAGCCCTGGCTGATGAAGGTGGCCGTCGCCGCCTGGATGATGTCGCGCTCCTTGCGCGCCGATCTCGTCTCGCCGTCAGTTTTCATGCGCCCTCGCCGACGCGGTACTAGACAGTACCGACACCGAATGCTAGCTCGCCACCAGTACTAGCCGGTCTAGTACTAGATTCGAGCTAGCAGTGGAGCAGACCATGCCCAAAATGATTTTCGTGAACCTCCCCGTACGCGATCTGGCGGCCTCGACAGCCTTTTACGTCGCGCTGGGCGGCACGGTTAACCCACAGTTTTCGGGAGAGACTTCGACCTCCCTTATGTTCTCCGACACGATCTTCGTCATGCTTCTCACCCATGCGCATTATGGCGAATTCACCAAGCGTCCGATTGCCGATGCGCATGCGTCCAGCCCCTTGCTGCTCGCGCTGTCGGCCGACAGCCGGGATGAGGTGGACGCACTCGTCGATCGCGCCGTGGTAGCGGGCGGCACCGCCGATCCCAATCCCGCGCAGGACCTGGGCTTCATGTATAACCGTCATGTCGAGGATCTCGACGGTTACGTCTGGGAGATCCTGTGGATGGACCCGTCGGCGACTGGCGGCGCTTCAGAGGACGAATAAGAGTACCAATTGTCGAGTTGCTGCGTCAGTTTGCCGAGGGTGGAATTCGCATTGTCGGTGCGCCACCATGTACGCTCGATCCAGTTTGATTGGGTGCATTGGTAAACGCGCGCCGCAGCCGGCGCCTGCGAAGGAGGCCGGGGATGGCGTGGACGCATCGGCTGGCCGGCAAGGCCGCGCGCATCGTGTGGCGGATCACCAAGCCACGGACAATCGGGGTTCGTGCAATCCTGCTCGATCGGGGTGGTCGCATCGCGCTGGTCCGCCACACCTATATGGATCAATGGTATCTGCCCGGCGGCGGAGTGAAAAAAGGCGAGAGTATCGACGCCGCTCTATTCCGCGAGCTTGCGGAAGAAGTGGGCGTGACCGACGCCAGGATCGAGCGCATCCTCGGCGTCTATCATAGCCGGCAGGAGGGCAAGGACGACCATATCGTCATTTTCGTCGCGCAGGCCGGTCCCGATGCGAGCGCCGAGTTGCGCCGCGCCGACCTTGCCGAGATAGAAGAGGCTGGCTGGTTCGCGCCGGACGCCCTGCCCGCTCCACTGTCCCTCGCCACCGCGCGCCGGATCGCCGAATATCGGCAAGGGCTCACGGGGCTCGGCGCCTGGTAAGCCGCGGTGTGCGTCAGGGGCACGCCGCGCCAAGCGCCATCGCAATCGGGTACAGACGATCGCAAACTCTCGAATCCATAACGGCCGCTATCAGGATACAGGCCGAGTGGAGAAAACTGGGTGATAAGGCGAATATCCGCTTTCGGTCGTGGGACGTCCGTGATGGACATTGGATCAGCACGTTTTGTCCCCTATGACCGGGCTAAGCATGGGGCGCTTATGTTCACCAGAGCGATATTACTGACACTGATTTCCCTTGGAGCTGTCGCAGCCCGAGCCGACACGCTCGACAAACCCGTCATCGGCCCAAAACTAATCTGCTTCAAATACAGCACATTCTACCTCGACGAGGGCGAGAGTATCGCAGAGTTGTCTGGCTCGCCGGAAGGAATCTCGGTATCCGTCACCAGCAGGTCCGGTCACTTCTCGATTGGTGAGGGCGAGATATTCGCGCCAGCAAAAGGGCTGAAGCGCTTGGTCTACGCCAACGGAAGCACGTCGGTTTATCGCGTGCGGGGAAGGGGCGGCCGTTACGCCATCTATGGTCCGACCAGCTTCTCGAACGGCAAGCCCCGTCTCATAATATGGCTCACGGGCATAAACCTGAGGGGGCGGAAGAATGATAAAAGCGTATATAGTCGTTTTGAAATTCGGGACCCTTCAGGGCTGAAGTGCGAGCACACATTTACGTATTCCTGGGATTTTTTGCCGGAGCAGTAACGCCCGTCTCGGGCGGCTCTGTTCGCCTCCAAGAGTTAACCAATGAGTCGCTTGCCGAAATCCGGCTTTCTATGAATCTACCGCCTGATCGGAAAGCAACGATGGCCCGAGCAGCGTCAGCAGCTTGACGTCGATCGCTACACCCGCAGCGCGGCGCTCGGCGATGAAGTCTGCTATTGTCGCCGCTGGCACGCGGTGGACGATGATATTCTCATCCGGCGTCCCGCCGCCCTCGCTTACCCGCATCAGCCCTTTCGCACGGACCAAGGTGAAGCATTCGCTGACCATGCCGGGCGAGGCATAGAAGGTCCCCAAGGGGGTGCATTTGGCTGGACGATAGCCGGTTTCTTCCTCGAGCTCGCGCGCGGCCGACATTTCGGCAGTCTCGCCTTCGCTCTCGTCGCCGACCAGGCCGGCGGGCAGTTCGAGGCACGAGCGTCCCAGCGGTACGCGATATTGCTCGACGAGTATCACGTGCCCGTCGTCGATCGCGATGATGACCGCAGCCTGGACGCCACCGACGCGCCCGACATATTCCCAGCGGCCGCGTTTCTTCATTTCGAGGAAACGGCCTTTCCAGACGGTTTCCTCGGGCAGCTCCGCGTCGGTGACGCTCACAATTCGATCAGCCGGTCGGGGAGCTCGTTCACGTCGCTTTCCGTCTTGGGGAAATGTTCGGCGACGATGGTGCCGATCGCGGTCACCGCGGCGGCCATGCCGTCGCCCGGATGGCCCGCGCGCACCCGGTCGATCAGCGCCGCCATCGCCGCGCCCCAGCGTTCGGGCGGGACCTTGGCATGGATTGCTTCATCGGCGACGATCTCGGCCAGCCGCTCGTCGAGCGAGAGATAGAGCAGCACCCCGATCCGAGCGGCGGTGCGACGTTCGGCGCCGACCTTGAAATATTGGATCGCGCGGCGCCGCACCCGACGCGACCGCACCGCCTTGGGCGTCAGCGCCATCCGAAGCGGCGCCCAATAGAGCGCGCCGCGCACCAGCAGGAACACGACCGCCTCCACCACCATCAGCGCGAAGAACGACCGGCCCAGGTTGACCCCGCCCTGCCAGCCATTCTGGAACCAGGCGATCTTGTCTTCGATCGCGGTGGGATTGAGCGCGGCGATCCCCGCCACCAACAGCATCGCGACGATGCCGAGGTTGAGGCCGATATCGTGATAGGGGTCCGATCGCGGCGCCACGATGGTGACGATCTCGGCATCGGTGCCGGCTTCGGCGGCGATGACCGCCTGGGTCACTTGCTCGCGCTCGGCCGGGGTCAGGATCGGTCCGCGCATCACCAGCTCCCCGACGCGCCGCCGCCACCGAACGACCCGCCGCCGCCGGAAAAGCCGCCGCCACCGCCGCCCCAGTCGCTGCCGCCGCTGCTCCAGCTGCTCGACGACGATCCGCCGCCGCTGCCCCAGCCGCCGCCCAGCCCCGGACCCCACAGCACCACCGGCCCACGCCCGCCGCGATATTTCCGGCCGCGCGCACCGCGAAAGACGATCGGCAGCACGAAGAACAGGATGATGACGATCCAGAAGATCGCGATGAAGCCGTCCGATGACGAGCCCGATGACCGCGCCGCCTGCGGTTTAACGGCGGCCGCCTTGACTCTCGCCTCGGCGGCTTCGGGTGGCGCCTTCATCTGCTCGGCAATCGCCTGCGCCCCTGCCATGATGCCTCCCGCCATGTCGCCGGCGCGGAATTTGGGCAGGATCTGGTCATCGATGATCGTCTGCGCCAAAGCGTCGGTCATGATCGGCTCTAGCCCATAGCCGACCTCGATCCGCACTTTCCGCTCATTGGGCGCGACGATCAGGATGATGCCGTTATTGGCGTCCTTTTGCCCGATCTTCCATTCGCGGCCGAGCTTGTAGCCGTAATCCTCGATCGGATAGCCCTGCAGATCAGGAATCGTCGCCACCACGAACTGGCGTTGCGCGACATTGCCGACATCGGTCGACAGCGCCTCGAGCTGCTGCTTCTGCGCGGGGCTGAGCAGGCTCGCGGCATCGACCACGCGTCCCGACAGCGCCGGAAAGGTTTGTGCGGAGGCCAGTTGCGGGACGACCAGCAGCGCGAGCATCAGGATCAGGGCACGGAGCGTCTTCATGCGCCACCTCCCGCCGGCCCGACGTCGCGGATCACGCCATCGACGCCATTATCGATCCCGCGAACGAAATCGCCCGACCTGAATGCCGGGAGGATGTCGGTGTCGATGATCCGCTGCGCTTCGGCATTGGTGAGCGTCGTTTCCAACCCCTTGCCGATTTCGATCCGGACCTTGCGCTCGGTCGGGGCAACCACCAGCAGCACGCCGTCATTGGCGCCCTTGCGGCCGACTCCCCAATTGCTGCCGAGCGCTCGCGAATACTCCTCGATGGCATGGCCGCCCAGGGTCGGGACCGTCACGACAACGAATTGATGGCCAGTAGTGCGCTCGAGGGCATCCGATTTGGCGACGATCCGCACCTCGTCGGCTGTCGGCAGTATGTCAGCGCGGTCGACTACCCGGCCGGTCAACGCCGGGAAATCATATCCCGGCGTCGCCGTTGCGGTCCGGGCGCTCGTCGCCGGCTGGCCGCACGCGGCCAGCGCCAGCAGAACAGGGGTCAGCACCCGGATCACGCCGGTCAGTTCGTGTTGCCGAAATCGACCGTCGGGTTGGTCTCGGCGCCCGGCTGCGCCTGGAACGGGACCATCGGCTTGGCGCCATAGAAGATCTTCGCGCCGACCGCGTCGGGGAAGGTGCGGATACGCGTATTATACGCCTGGACCGCGGTGTTATAGTCCCGGATCGCGATCGTGATGCGGTTGTTGCTGCCCTCGATCTCGGTGATCAGCGAGCGGAAATTCTCCTGGCTCTTGAGATCGGGATAGGCCTCGACCGTCGCCAGCAACCGGCCGAGCGACGAGCCCAATTGGTTCTGCGCGGCCTGGAAGCTCGCGACCTTGGCCGGATCGGTCAGGTCGGTGGCGTTGACCTGGACCCGCGTCGCATTGGCGCGCGCGTTGATCACGTCGGTCAGGATCTTGCCTTCGGACGCGGCGCTGCCCTTCACCGTCGCGACGACGTTGGGAATGGTATCGGCACGCCGCTGATAGGCGGCCTGGACGTCGGCCCAGCGTGCCTTGGCATTTTCCTCCGCGGTCGGGACGGAGTTGATCCCGCAAGCCGACAGCATCGCCATGGCGGCCAGCACGATCATCGCACGAAACTTCATCGAGATATCCTCCAGTGCCCCTTGCGTGGCGGCAATGTAGTGACGCCCGGCGCCGTCGTGAAGCGGATTCGGTTGCGCGGGCGCAACGGACCGCCGCTTGCATCCATGCAATCCAGGTTTAGGCTGTGCCGCGCTGAGACAGGGAAAGACCGGATCATGTTCAAGGAATTCAAGGCGTTCATTGCCCGCGGCAACGTGCTCGATCTGGCGGTCGCGGTGATCGTCGGTGCGGCATTCGGCAAGATCGTCACCTCGCTGACCGACGACCTCATCATGCCGCTGATCGGCAAAGTCTTCGGCGGGCTCGATTTCTCGAGCCATTTCATCATCCTGTCGCCCGAAAAGGTGCCGCCGGCGCTGGCCGGATCGACCGATTACGCCGCGCTCAAGAAAGCCGGCGTCGCGTTGTTCGGCTATGGCGAGTTCATCACCGCCGCGGTCAATTTCGTGATCGTCGCGTTCATCATCTTCCTACTGGTCCGCGCGGTGAACCGCGTCGCGCCCAAGCCCGAGGAAGCCGCGCCGGCCGATCCCGCCGATGTCGTGCTGCTGCGCGAGATCCGCGACGAATTGCGGGCACGCAAGGGGGTTTAGGCTTCAACCTTCAAGACTCCCCTCCCTAGTCAAGGGAGGGGTTGGGGGTGGGTGGGCGTGTGGAAACTGCTGCGCTCGCTCCTAGGCGCAGCTAGGGTGTGGCGTCCGAAGATCAGCATCATCTCGATGGCGTTACTGAGAGCCACCCACCCCTAACCCCTCCCTTCCAGGGAGGGGAACCGGCTTGCTCAAGCGGCCGCGAGATCCTCGCTGACCGCATCGGCCAGGCTGGTACCGTCGAGGATGCGCGCGGTCTCGTCGCGGACGCGCGCCATAGCGTGACGGATCGCGCAGGCGGCTTCGTCCTTGCAATCGGCGCAGCGGCGATAGGCGGTGCGGCTGACGCAGGGGACCAGCGCCAGGGGCCCCTCGATCACGCGGATGATCTCTCCAAGCGAGATCAAATGGGTCGGGCGCGATAGGCAATAGCCGCCGGTCTTGCCGCGATGGCTATGCAGGAAGCCTGCCTCGCGCAGATCGGCCAGGATCAATTCGAGGAATTTGCGCGGGACATTGGCATGTTCGGCGATCCGGTTCATCGGGATCGGGGGGCCGCCTGCGGGCGCCTCAGCCAGATAAAGCATCGCGCGAAGCGCGTAACGGGAACGCTGCGTCAACATAATAGGTAACCTTATTACCCGATAATGTGGCGACCGAAAGGCGAAGTACAGGCAAAACTCGCGAAAAAGCGTGTTTTCTGGCCGTTTTGATATCGGCGGGAGCGGCCAGTGCCGACCATCCGCCCGAGCCGATTGCGGGCACCACTTTCCTTTAAGCGCGCGGTGCCTATATTGGGGGAGCCGGTTCGCCGGCTATGGCGATAAATGATGGCGTGCAATAGACGCAGCGGACCCGGGGGCAGTACCCGGCGGCTCCACCAGAAATGGTGGTGGATCTGGACACCGTTTCTGACGGGGCCGAACCAGGATCGACGTGTGTTGAAAAGCGCCGACGTTCGCTCAGAACGGGCCACTGTGACGGCTCATTACACAAGTGCCAACGATAACGAAGCACTCGCTATTGCGGCGTAACCCCAAGGCCTAACGGCTTAAGGTTATTCTAAAATGCGCGGTTGGACCGCACCGGGCAACAGAAGCGGATTCCAGCGGTACGGGGAGCACCGGGCAACAGAAGCTCCCCACTTACCCTTATTTCCCCGACATCACCGTCTGGAACTGCGCGAGCGTGCACAGGCCAGCGACACCGCGCGCCTTGCAGCCCGCGATCGGCAAAATCTGGCGATAGCCCGGCGCCGCGCCCGCACGGAGCTGATCGAGCGTCTGGGCGCGATAATAAGCGCGGACAAAGGCATTCCCGACGCCGTCCTTCAGCCGCTCGAAGATCACTGCTCCGCCCGGCGCAGGATCGTCGGCGGCGAAACCCGGCACGCGCCAGTGCAGGCCGAGCATCCCGCCAAGATTGGCGACATTGGTGTCGTGGCCCGAAATCATCAGCAGCTTCGGACCTTCGCCCGCCATTGCGCGCAGGATCGGCGGGGTCAGCCCGGCCATGTTCGCGGCCGCGATCGGCTTGGGCCGCGCCAGGATGGCGAATTCGAGCGCGTGGAATTCGGACAAGGCCGTGACGTCCGCCGCCGTCGCGCGGCCCCAGCCGACCTCGCGCATCGGCTTGCCGTCGGCATATTCGAGCAGCAGGATTTGCGCCGCGGTCGACGCGCGGTCGAGCGCGCCTGTGAGATCGGGACGCTTGTTCGGTGCGGCCGGCGTGATCGCGGTCTTCTCCGCGCTCACCCCGCAAACCGGCTTCTTCGCGCACAGGATCGCGTCGAGCCGGTTGAGCAACGGCCGCATCCGCGCCTCGACCACGGCGATCCCGCCCGGCCCGATCGCCTTGGCCATCGCGGCATTGGCGGCTGGCGCGTCGACCGTGCCCAGCCCCTGCTCGATCGCCGAAAAGCGCGGATCGTCGGCGCCCTGCGGCTGATGATCGATCGCCATCGTACAGCCCGGCGCCAACGTGCCGGCATAAGCCTGGGCCGTGGCGATCGTCCGCTGGTCGCTATCGGCGATCATCGCGGCATCGGGGCAACCGCGCGCGAACAGACCGGCACGCGCGTAGAAAGCGCGATCGGCGGCACCGATTGCAGCGACGGCCTGCGCGCCATGCTGGGTCAGCCAGCCGGGATTGACCGACCAGCCGGGCCAGGCATCGGCGGCATATTTGGCGGGCATGGCGGGGTTCTTGGTCGGGGGGCGGACGCCATGACGCATCATCACCACGACGCGGTCGACCATCAGCGCATCGGCCGACGTCCGCGCGGGCGCCGACGCGCCGAGGGCGAATCCCAAGCCGAGCAGCGCCGCCGCTCCGACCATCCACCGTCCCGCCATGTCGCTTCTCCCGCTGTCGCCGGCTGCTTGGCCGGCGAATGTTACAGATTCGAGAGAAGTAGCGCATTATTCCGTCGTCGAACCCAGAGCCCACCATACCCATTGTTCGATTGCGCTCGCCGAGCTAGGTTCGGCGCAACGGAATCGGAGAGGCTGACATGGCGACACTGGCACAGGTCGAGGATACCGGCATGGCCCCGGGCGAATGGGAAGCGCGGGTCGATCTCGCTGCCGCCTACCGGCTGGTTGCGCTCTACGGCTGGGACGACCTCATCTTCACCCACCTCTCGGCACGCGTGCCGGGGCCGGAGCATCATTTCCTGATCAACCCCTATGACATGATGTTCGAGGAGATCACCGCATCGAGCCTGGTCAAGATCGACGTCGAGGGCAACCCGGTCGGCAAGTCCGAGCATCCGGTCAATCCGGCAGGCTTCACCATCCATTCGGCGATCCACATGGCACGCGACGATGCGGCGGCGGTGATGCACCTCCACACCCCGCACGGCCAGGCGGTGTCGGCGATGGAATTCGGCCTGTTGCCGCATACCCAGACGGCGATGATCGCCAAGCACAATGTCGCGTACCACGACTATGAAGGCATCGCGACCGACCTCGATGAGCGCGAGCGGCTGGTGCAGGATCTCGGCGACAAGCATGCGATGATCCTGCGCAACCACGGCACGCTCGCGGTGGGCAAGACCGTCGGCGATTGCTTCCTGCGGCTCTATTTCCTCGAACGCGCGTGCCAGGCGCAGGTGATGATGCTGTCGGCCGGCTACGATCATCTCTCCAACCCGCCCCAGGGAACCGAGGAAAAGGTCGCCGGCCAGACCCCGCCCGCGGGCATGGCGATGGCGGCCGAACGGCTGGCCTGGCCGGCGTTGCTGAGGAAACTCGATCGCATCGACCCGAGCTTCCGTAACTGACCGCAACCGCGCTTGCGTCGGCGCCGGTAATCGGCGCAGACCGGCCGGCGTGCCGATCCGCTGGACCGACTATCGACTGATCGCGGCCTTGCTGCTGGCGATGGCGCTCGTGTGCGCCGCACAGGCCTATGCCTATGCCCCCGGATTGATGACCTGGGATTCGATCCGCCAATATGGCCAGGCATTGAGCGGCGATTTCGACGATTGGCATCCGCCAGCGATGGAATGGCTGTGGCGGCGCCTGTTGCCGATCGCGCATGGGCCCGCGCCGATGCTGGCGATCCAGCTCGGGCTCTATTGGGCGGCGTTTGCCGGCCTGGTCGTCTGGGCGGTGCGCGCGGGTCGGCGGCGGCTCGGCATTGCCTTGGCGATCGCCTCGGTTCTGCCGCTCCCGGTCGTGCTGATGGCGGAGATCATCAAGGACAGTTTGATGGCCGCGCTGCTGCTTGCGGCGAGCGCGATCCTGGTCGCGATCCCGACGCGCGGCAGATCCCTCGCCCGCGTGATCGCGCTGATCCTGATCGCCTGTGCGGCGACGTTGCGCTTCAACGCGCTTCCCGCCTGCCTGCCACTCGCGATCGCGCTGCTCCCGGCATCGTGGCGCGCGACGCGAATGCGGTTCGGCGCCGCGCTGCTGATCGGCGCCGCGGTGATCGCCGCCGCGCTGCCGCTCGCCAATCGAGCGGTCGGCGCCAAACCGAGCGGCGTCGGGCTGTCGCTGGTCATCTTCGACCTCGGCGGCATCACCCGGTTCAGCGGGGTCGACGCCTTTCCCGCGGACGACGATGTCGATGATCCGGTCGCGGTCAATCGCCATTGCTACAAGCCCGAGCGCTGGGATTCCTATAGCTGGTGGGTGCCCGATCCCTGCCCGCTCGGGTTCGACGCGATGGACGATCTGTTCAAGCAGAGCGGCGAGAATCCGTACCGCCACTGGCTCGGCGCGGTGCTGACGCACCCGATCGCTTATGCCGAGCATCGCCTGACGCATTTTAACATCAACATCCGCTTCCTCGTCCATGACGAGGTCGAACGCCCGGTCATGGGCCAGATCCCGCCCAATGACTGGGGCTTCCGCCTCACGCCCAATCCGGTGCTGACCTGGCTCGACCGCGGCGCGCGCTGGTCGGCGCATACGCCCTTGGGCTGGCCGGTCTGGTGGATGGCGCTGGCGATCGGATTGCTTGTCATCGCGCCCGGCCAGCCGTCGCGGCGGCTGGTCATCCCGCTGGCTTTATCGGGGCTGCTCTATGGCCTCGGCTATCTGCCGGCGAGCGTGGCGTGCGAGTTGCGCTATCACCTCTGGACTATGCTCGCGGTGCTGATCGCCGCGCTCATCGCCGCCAGTGACATGGCCGGCGGCGACATGCCGGGCCGTCACCGCATGTTCGCGGCCGCGGCGCCGGTGGTGCTCGTCACGATCCTCTGCCTGGTCTGGCGACTGACCTGAGGCGCATCACTTCGAGGCCTGCGCCATCTCGCGCAGCGCGATCGCCTCGTCTCCCGCCATTGCCAGCAGCAGGTCGATCTTCTCGTGCAGGCTGGCAATCTCCTGTTCCGAGCGCAAGTTGGTCTCGTAATCCAGCCGCATGTCGAGCCGGTCCTTCGCGGCCTGCCGGTTCTGGCTCATCATGATGATCGGCGCCTGCAGCGCGGCAAGCATCGACAGCATCAGGTTGAGGAAGATGAAGGGGAACGGGTCGAAGGCGTGGCGGACAAGAACGACCGTGTTCAGGATGGCCCAGACCACCATGAACAAGGTGAACCCGATGATGAAGTTCCACGATCCCCCGATCGCAGCGACGCGATCGGCGAGCCGGTCGCCAAAGGTCAGGCGCGCCTCGAAAACCTCGTTGACGTCGCGGACGCGCGGGACACGCCGGAAGGGGCCGGCAAAGAAACGGATTGCGTTCATAACTCACCTATTGCTGCGACCGCCCCCTGGGGGCGCCGCCGGTGAGATGAACCTCAGTTCACTCCGCCAGTCGCCTCCAGAGGGACGGTCGATCGACTATGGTCGTTGTCGGACATGGGTCCCTCTGAGAGGAAAAATGGGTTGCGACTCCAAGCGGAGCCGTGGGCGCAAGTGGTTCGGCGAGCGCGATTCGTCAACCCCGTTGCGACCAATTGTGGGGCCTGATCTCGATGCGGCTCACGGAGCGGTCCCCGCCTCGTCCGCCGCGGCGAAATGCGCCATCTGGTCGGCATGCGCCTTGACGAACGCCGGCCGCGCCGTCGCGCGCTCGACATAGCCGCGGCAGGCGGGATAGTCCGCCAGTCCGTCGAACCGATCGACCAGGCGCAGCACATCGGACATCAGGATGTCGGCAACCGAAAAGTTCCCGGCCAGCCATTCCCTGTCGCCCAGCACGATTTCCATATGCTTGAGCCGAGCCTCGAGGAAGCCATCGAAGAACTTCCGCATCGGGTTTTCGCCGGTATCGCCGGAGAACATGAAGAACGACCAGGGCTGGCTCGCGGCCTCGACCGACGCGAGTGCTGCGAACAGCCATTCCTTGGTGTCGCTTTGCCCTTGGACGTCGCTCGGCATCAGCGTGTCGCTCAAGCCGCCGAGATGAAGCAGGATGGCGCCACTCTCGAAGATCGACAGGTCGCCATCGGTCAGCCAGGGGATCTGGCCGAACGGCTGGTGCGCGAAATGCTCGGGACCGCGGTCCTTGAACGGCACGCTCGCGACGCGATAGGGCAATCCGGCTTCTTCGAGCGCCCAGCGCAAGCGTATGTCGCGCACGAAGCCGCGCGGCGGCTCGGGAACCCAATTGTAGGTGAACAGGGTCAGATCGCCCATGTCATCAGACTCCAAGGAATAGGGGTAATTTGTCGAGCAGGCCGCGCCAGCCTTGCTCATGGCTCTCGCGCTCGGCTTCGTTGGGAAGATGCTCGTGGAGCAACGTCAGTTCGGTGCCTCCGTCGATCGGCTTGAGCAGGAAGGTGACCAGTGATTCGCGCTCGCCGGGCAGATCCCAGGTGAAGACCAGCTTTCGCTCAGGAACCACTTCCCGGTAGATCCCGGTGGGATTGTGCTCGTCGCCGTTGAGCAAGCGGAACACCACGCTGAACCGGCCGCCGGGGCGCACATCCACGTCGGCACGCAGCGTCGGCCCGGCATCGGGCCCCCACCATTGGATCATCTGATCGGGCCGCGTGATCGCCGCCCAGACCTTGGCCGGCGAAGCCTTGATGCGGCGGACGATGGTCACGCTCGGCAGAGTGTCGGCCATTATTCGCCATCCTGTTCGACGTAGGCGACGAGCCGATCGATGCTCACTGTCCAGAGACGCTCGTACCGTTGCAGCCACGCCATCGCCTCCTGCATCGGCCCGACCGACAGATTGACCGACACCGTGCGCCCGGTCTTGGCCCGCGTGATCAGCCCGGCATCGGACAGCACGTCGAGATGCTTCATCATGCCGGGAAGCTTGAGCGACAAAGGTCGCGCGAGTTCGCTCACCGACAGGCCGGGCTCGTCCTTCAGCCGCAACAGGATGTGCCGTCGCGTCGGGTCGGCCAGCGCGGAAAAGGTGCGGTCGATCGCGGATGACTGATACTTCACCATGTAGCGAAGTATTGTTCATACCGTAGTTCGCGTCAACCCCAGGCACCGCCACGGATCGAAAACTCGTTATCATACATGCCGATACCGATTGGTATGACGCTGGCAGTTTGGGGGAGGCCGCATTGAACGACGTGAGTGGTTACGGGGCGGTGAGGACCGGCGAAGAAACAATGCGCCGAGCCATGTGCCTTTTCGCGGTCAGTTATGCCGCGATCCACAATGCCGTCGACAAGGGCGTGGATCTGTTGCGTGCATGGGATCTTGAGGGTTCTCTGACGCCAATAGAAAGAGGCTTTCTCACCACCGATCCTATGCCCGCCAAACAGCGCGTTGCCTTGAGCTGGCGGCGCGAGGCGATGGTCCCATTGATGTGGGCCACTGGGTTGTTCGAGATGATGCCGGAGCCGACCGACACCTTCGACTTCGAATATCTGTCCGAGTTCTGGCTCACTGTCCCGGCCGGATATTGGAAAGACGTGGAGATAAGGCCGGAAGCGGAGATTATATCTGCGACCGATCATATCCGCGACCTGCACTGGCGGCTGCGCGACGCGGAACTGCACCATCGTCCTCCGCCTCCCGGCATCGACCAGGGTGTCGTGATTGAACGCCATCATGCTCTGAACTGGCTTTGCCGATATGAGGATGATGATTGGGACGATGTCGCCACCGACACCTGAATTGCGCTGAGACCCAAACGGCAAAGCGGCCCGGGATTGCTCCCGAGCCGCTTCATCCTCCCCGGCTTTCCCGGTGTTATGCCTTTTGTCGTCCTATCGCTTTTGCGGGAAAGCGGTAGCCGCTTTCCCGCGCAAAGCTCAGTCGTCGTTGCGCTCGGTCAGGAACGCCGGCGCGAACTCGGGCTCGGGGCCTTCGTCCTTGCCGCCTTCGCTGCGCTCGCGACGCGGGCCGCGATCGCCACCACGGTCGGGACCACGGTCGCGACGCGGGCCGCGATCGCCGCCGCCGTCACGGCGCGGACCACGGTCACCGCCGCCGCTGCGCGGACCACGATCACGGTTGCCACCTTCGCGCGGCTCGCGCGGGGGACGGGTGTCCTCCAGCTCGGCGCCGGTTTCCTGGTCGACGACGCGCATCGACAGGCGAACCTTGCCGCGCGGATCGATCTCGAGGACCTTGACCTTGACTTCCTGGCCTTCGGAAACGACGTCGCCGGGCTTCTCGACCCGCTCGTTCTTCATTTCGCTGACGTGGACGAGACCGTCCTTGCCACCCATGAAGTTCACGAACGCGCCGAAGTCGACGATGTTGACGACCTTGCCGTTATAGACCTTGCCGACCTCGGGCTCCTCGACGATGCCCTTGATCCAGTTGATCGCGGCTTCGATCTGGCTGACGTCGGACGACGAGACCTTGATGATGCCCTCGTCGTCGATGTCGACCTTGGCGCCGGTGGTGGCGACGATCTCACGGATGACCTTGCCGCCGGTGCCGATGACGTCACGAATCTTGGTCTTGTCGATCGTGAAGGTCTCGATCCGCGGCGCGTGCGCCGACAGTTCCGAACGGGTGTGGTCGAGCGCCTTGGCCATTTCGCCCAGGATGTGCGCGCGGCCTTCATTGGCCTGCGCCAGCGCGACCTTCATGATCTCCTCGGTGATGCCGGCGATCTTGATGTCCATCTGAAGGCTGGTGATGCCTTCCGAGGTGCCCGCCACCTTGAAATCCATGTCGCCGAGGTGATCCTCGTCGCCCAGGATGTCGGACAGGACCGCGAAGTCCTTGCCTTCGAGGATCAGGCCCATCGCGATGCCCGAGACCGGGCGCTTGATCGGCACACCGGCGTCCATCAGGCTCAGCGAACCGCCGCACACCGTCGCCATCGACGACGAGCCGTTCGACTCGGTGATGTCGCTGGTGACGCGGATCGTGTAGGGGAACTCTTCCTTCGACGGCAGCACCGCGTGCAATGCGCGCCAGGCGAGCTTGCCATGGCCGATGTCGCGGCGGCTGGGCGCCCCGAAGCGGCCGACTTCGCCGACCGAATAAGGCGGGAAGTTATAGTGCAGCATGAAGTGTTGGTAGCTCAGGCCACCCAGCCCATCGATCATCTGCTCGGCGTCCTTGGTGCCCAGGGTCGTCGTCGCGATGGTCTGCGTCTCGCCACGCGTGAACAAGGCCGAGCCGTGCGCGCGCGGCAGGAAGTGGACTTCCGCCTCGATCGGACGGACCGTCTTGGTGTCGCGGCCGTCGATGCGGCGGCCGGTCTTGAGGATCGCGCCGCGGACGATTTCCGCTTCGAGCTTCTTGACCAGCTTCATCGCCACCATCTGCTCTTGCGGCGCCTTGTCGGCCATCGCGGCCTTGGCGGCGGCGCGAGCTTCGTTGAGCGCGTTCGAGCGGGCCGACTTGTCGACCAGCTTGTAGGCCGCGTCGATGTCCTTGCCGATCAGCTTCTTCAGCTCAGCCTTGATCGCCGAATTGTCGTCGCTGTTCTTGAGCTCCCAGGGCTCCTTGGCCGATTGCTCGGCCAGCTTGATGATCGCCTTGATGACGTCCTGCGACGCGCGGTGCGCGAACATCACGGCGCCCAGCATGACCTCTTCCGACAGCTCCTTGGCTTCGGATTCGACCATCATCACCGCGTCATGGGTGGCGGCGACGACCAGGTCGAGCTCGCCTTCGGCGATTTCGGCGTCGGTCGGGTTGAGCTGATATTCGCCGTCCTTGTAGCCGACGCGCGCGGCGCCGATCGGGCCCATGAATGGCACGCCCGAAATGGTCAGCGCGGCCGAGGCGGCGATCATCGCCAGGATGTCGGGCTCGTTCTCGCCGTCATACGACATCACCTGAGCGATGACGTTGATCTCGTTGTAGAAGCCTTCCGGGAAGAGCGGACGGATCGGGCGGTCGGTAAGACGGCTGATCAGCGTCTCGCGCTCGGTGGCGCCGCGCTCGCGCTTGAAGAAGCCGCCCGGGATACGACCCGAGGACGAGAACTTCTCCTGGTAATGGACGGTGAGCGGGAAGAAATCCTGCCCTTCCTTGACCGACTTGGCGGCCGTGACCGCGCACAACACGACGGTCTCGCCGAGGGTCGCGATCACCGCGCCGTCGGCCTGACGGGCAACCTTGCCCGTTTCGAGCGTGAGGGTCTTGCCGCCCCACTCGATGCTTACCTTCTTGGTATCGAACATTCTATTTCCTTCGTCCGGCGGCCCTATGCCTGCCGGTGCCTGAAGGGACCCCATGAAAGTAATGCTTTCATGGGAACCCAAATGAGGACCTGCCTTCAGGTCCTGGTGGCGGAGAGTTCCGCCGCCGGCCCGTACCGAATTGTACGGGGCCGAATAAGCGAAACGGCGCCCTGAGGCGCCGTCCCTGAATTACTTGCGAAGACCGAGCTTCGCGATGAGGGCGAGATAACGGTCGCCATCCGATTTGCGCAGATAATCGAGCAACGAGCGGCGCTTGTTGACCATCATCAAGAGACCGCGGCGCGAGTGATTGTCCTTCGCGTGGGTCTTGAAATGCTCGGTGAGCGTCTTGATGCGGTCGGTCAGGATAGCGACCTGGACCTCGGGGCTGCCGGTGTCGCCTTCGCCACGGGCGTGGTCCTTGATAACTGCTTCTTTGCGCTCGGGGGTAATCGACATTCTGTTTCCTTCGACATCGCGTGACTAACAATTGAACCCGCGGACGATACGGGCTTCCCCGCTTTCGACTTCCACCAACGCCACCGGGGTTTCGCCCAGCATTGCGAAGTGAAGGCCATCGTCTTCGGCAATCCCGACCAGAACGCGCCCCTGTCGGAGCGCCCCTGCCTGGTCGGGGTTGAGGGAGAGAGCCGGGATGTCGTCCAGCCCCGCCCTCAATGGCAGGAGAATCTGTTCAAGGCGCCGCGCATTAGCGGATTCGGTCAATTTGTCCAGCGATATCGCGTGGGAGAGGTCGAACGGGCCTGCCTTGACCCGTCTGAGATAAGTGACGTGGCCGACAGTGCCAAGGGCGTGTGCGATGTCGCGGGCAAGGCTGCGGATATAGGTGCCCTTGGAGACGTGGGCGGTGAGGGCGACGGCAAGAGAATGCACCGTCACGCTCCTCGTCGCGAGCACCACCTCTTCCCCCGCCCGCGCCAGATCATACGCCCGCTCGCCATCCACCTTCAGCGCCGAATAGGCCGGCGGTACCTGCTCGATCGGTCCGGTGAAGCGCGGCAGCACCGCTTCCACCTCGGCCAGCGTTGGCCGCGCATCGCTCTCCGCGATCGCAATACCCTCACCATCGAGCGTGTCGGTCTCAACCC
>NZ_JBFUJY010000008.1:0-171940 GCF_056401155.1 Sphingomonas sp. P4_G2
GGCCGCGCTGGGACCTGGTCGCGATCGGACTCACCTTGTTCCTCATCGGATTGTTCAAGAAGGTGATGGTCGCCGATCCGCTCGGCGTCGCGGTGCGGCCGATCTTCGTGCAGGCAGAGATCGGCGGCGTACAATTCATCCAGGCATGGACCGGCGCATTATCCTACGCGCTGCAAATCTATTTCGACTTTTCCGGCTATACCGACATGGCGATCGGCCTCGGGCTGCTCTTCGGCATTTCGCTGCCGCCAAATTTCAACAGCCCCTACAAGGCGCGAAACATCATCGACTATTGGTCGCGCTGGCACATGACGCTGACGCGCTTCCTGACCGCCTATATCTACAATCCGATCGTCGTCGCCTTCACGCGGCGACGGGCGATGAAGGGGCTTCCGCTACCGCGCCGCGGCAAGATGACCCCGGCGACGTTCGTCGCGCTGGTCGCCTTGCCGACAGGTTTCACCATGCTGATTTCGGGCGTCTGGCACGGCGCCGGCTGGCAATTCGTGATCTTCGGCCTGCTGCATGGCTTCTACCTGGTCGTCGCGCACGCGTGGCGCGCGTGGAAGATGCATCGCGGCCTTCCGTTGCAATCCGGCTCTCCGCTCACCGTCGCTGGATCGGTTCTGCTGACCTTCCTGTGCGCGACGGTCGCATTGGTCTTCTTTCGGGCGCCATCGGTTCCCGCCGCGATCGACCTGCTGCGCGGCATGACGGGATTGAACGGCGTGACGCTCCCCGGTCCGGTCGCCCGCATCCCGCTGATCGCGTCGCTGGCCGATGGCATGGGCATTGCGATCGGTTCGCTCGACAATTTCGAGGCGAGCTACGTTGTCCGTATCGTCGTCTTCCTGATCGTCGTCTGGACCTTTCCGAACGCCTATCAATGGTTGCGAGACCACCGCACGGCGCTCGATTTCAAGCCCACACCAAGCTGGACCGATCGCTTCGCCTCGATCGTGCCGTGGCGCCCGACGCCCGCGCTCGGTCTGGTGGTCGGCGCGGTCTCGACAATCACCCTGCTCTACGCGCTGTCCTCTGCGCCGAGCGAATTCCTCTATTTCCAGTTCTGATGGAGACCGATCCGATGTCGCTCCTGCCCTGGCTGCCGCCGCCGTCCGACCCGGGAAGTGACCTGCGCGCCGCCAAGGGACTCGACCCGGCCGAGCGAGCGATGGCGGCGGTACAGCTGGCGGCGTACGATCTCGATGCGATCGAGACCAACCGACTCGATCGCTTCGCCGCGAATCTGGCCGCGCCTGTCTCCGGCTCGACCCCCGTCAGGCTCGCCTTGCTGGGGTCGCACACGCTCGACCATTTGGCGCCGGCGATCCGGGTCGGGGGACTGCGTCACGGCCTGACGATCGCGACGCATATCGGCGATTATGGCCAATATCGCACGGCGCTGCTGGCTGGCGACCCGGTACTCGACGGATTCGCGCCGACCCACGTTCTGCTCGCGCTCGATCTTGAATCGATCCTCCCGACCCTGCCGATGTCGGCGGACGACGGCGAGGTCCGCGACGCGATCGCCGCGGCCGTTGCCGCGATCCGCGTCTGGTGGCAGCGTATCCGTGCTCGCTGGAACGCGCAGCCCATCCAGCAGACCTTGTTACCGCAGTCCCCGACACTCGTCGGGTCCAACGAGGCGCTGCTTCCTGCATCGCCCGCGGCGATGGTCCTCCGGCTCAATGCCGCTATCCGCGACGCGGCGATCGACGACGGCGCGTTGCTCGTCGACGTGGCGACGCGGATGCCCGGCGAGCATGGCAGCGATCGCCGCTACGATCCGGTTCGCTGGTATCAGGCGAAGCAGCTCATCAATCCGGTTTTCGCGCCGCTCTATGGCGAGTTGGTCGCGCAGGTCCTCGCCGCCGCCACGGGGCGGGCGCGCAAGTGCCTCGTGCTCGATCTCGACAACACGATGTGGGGCGGCGTCGTCGGCGACGACGGGATCGACCAGCTCAAGCTCGGCCAGGGCAGCGCCGAAGGCGAAGCGTTTCTCGCCTTCCAATATTATGTGCGGCGGCTCGCGGCCAGAGGCGTCATCCTCGCCGTGTGCAGCAAGAACGATCCCGACATCGCCCGCGCCGTGTTCGATACGCACCCCGACATGCAGCTGGCCTATACCGACATCGCCTGCTTCGTCGCCAATTGGAACGACAAAGCGGGGAATATCCGAGCGATCGCCGCACATCTCAATATCGGCATCGATAGCCTCGTGTTCATCGACGACAATCCCGCCGAGCGCGAGATCGTCCGCCGCGAACTGCCCCAGGTTGCGGTTCCCGAACTCCCGGATGACGTCGCTTTCTATCCAGAGCGGATTGCCGCGGCCGGGTATTTCGAGGCCACGGCGATCACGCGCGATGATTTCGGACGCGGCGGAAGCTATGCCGCCAACAGTCTCCGCGCCGCCGCGCTCGACGACGCGACCGACATGGATGGCTTCCTGCGCAGCCTGGAAATGAAGCTCGTTTCCGGGCCGATGGTCGCGGTCGATCGTCCGCGCGCGGCGCAACTGATCAACAAGAGCAACCAATTCAACCTGACGACGATCCGCCGCGACGAGGCGGAACTGGAACAGGTAGCACGCGATCCCGGCGCGATCAGTCTGTGCTTCCGGCTGCGCGACCGGTTCGGCGACAACGGCCTGATCAGTGTGATCGTCGCGCGCCGCGATGCCGCCTGGCCCGACGACACGCTGCTGATCGACACCTGGCTCATGAGCTGCCGGGTGCTCGGCCGCGAGGTCGAGGTGGCGGCGCTGTCCGTCCTGATCGACGCTGCCGTCGAGCGTGGCATCAACAGCCTGGTCGGCGAATATCGCCCCAGCGGGCGCAATTCGATGGTCGAACAGCATTACGAGAAGCTGGGCTTCACACCGATCACGCCGCCACAGGGTGCGGCGGAAGACGCGCGTTTCTGGCGCCTCGACATCGGCGATCGGCCAGCGCCGGCCCACCATCTCGAACTGGAGACGACCGCATGACCAGCGACGATCTTTATGCGGCGCTCGCCGATGTGATGCGCGATGTCTTCGACCGCGACGACATCGTCATCGGCCCGGAAACGACGGCGCAAGACGTGGCCGGCTGGGACAGCCAGGCGCATATCACGCTGATCGTCGCGGCCGAGCAGCGCTTTGGCGTGCGTTTTCGCACCGCCGAATTCGAATCGCTGCGCAATGTCGGCGATTTCGTGAGCCTGATCGATTCCAAGCTGGCGCCCGCCTGATGGCGACGCTCGCCGCCCCGCTCGGAAAAAGCGCGCCACGACTGGAGCCGATGCGGCGCTACTTGCTGGCGATGGTCATCGGGGCCTTGCTGATGTTCGCTACGCTGGCGGCCGCTCTGGTTTCGCTCAAGGCGTATGACACGCTCCCCCCACCGCAATTTTCCAACAGCCTTTGCATCGACGAAAAGCTGCACAGCATGCGGGCGGGCATCCCAGCCGATCCCAATCTGCTGATCGTCGGCTCATCGGCCGCCTGGCGGCACTTCAACAGCCCCGCAGCGATCGCCGCCGATCCGTCGCTGCGTCCATTCAACGCCGGCTTCTGTGGTGCACGGATGACGCAGGTACGCAAGATATCGGCCTGGCTGACGGCACGCCTACCGACGGTCAGGCACGTGCTGCTGATCGCCTCACCGCTCGATTTCGAGAATTGCACCAAGGCCGACCCATCGCAATTCGACGTGTTGGACGCCGATGCGTACGTCTTCGGCAAAGCGTCGCCGGCGCGTTTCTACGCCCGCTATTTCGATCCGCTGACGCTGGCGTACAATGCCGGGATGATCCGGACGGCGCGCGGCAGCATGTTCGCGCCCGAACCGCTTTTCCAGAACAGCTATGGCGACGCGCCGAACCAGCCCGATCGGTCGCGCGGGCTGTTCTATGGCGCGGTGAAGCTCGATCCCGCCTGCTTCGCCGCCCTGCGGCAAACGGCGCATATGCTCGAGCGCAAGGGTGTCGCCTTTGACGTCACGATCACGCCGCTGCACCCGGAATGGGTCAGCCGCTACGGCGGCGGGGCGTTCGCAACCGCGTTTCCCGACATGATCCGGACGAGCCTCGTCGGCACCGGGGCGCGCTATGATGCCACCCGGCACCAGCCCGATCCCAGGGCCTTCTACGACGCCATCCATATCCGCTGGTCGGCGACGGCCGCCTACACGCGTTCGGTGCTGGCCGAAGCGGGAGCCCGGGCCGGCGTCCACACGGCACAGGCGCTGGTCCTGGCCGGGCCCGGCCAGCGGTGACGGGGTTCTTGCCAAAGCCGGACCATCCCCGAATAGCCGGCGTGCCCGCGGCGGGATGCCGTATCGATGCGCGCAAGCAGCCATCGGGCGCCGACGCGCGCGGCGGCGGCGGCAAGACGACGGCGTGATCCGATGCCCCGGGGGTCGCATCTGATGGCATCGAACGCCAAAACCGCGCGGAACGCCGCATGGGCGGTGCTCGGCCAGGGCGCGGGCCAGATCCTCTCGCTCATCAGCTTCCTGTTCATCGCCCGTTTCGTCTCGCAGGCGAGCTTCGGGATGGTCGCGGTGAGTCTCGCGGCGATCGAAATCGTGCGGCGCGTCCTGATCGATCCGATCACCTATGCGCTCACGGCCAAGACCGATATCACCGACCGCGACTATAATGTCAGCCTGACGCTCCTTACCCTGGTCGGCGCGATCGCCTCGGGGGTGATGTTCGCGCTTGCCGGACCGCTCACGACCTTGGTCGGCACGCCGACCGCCGCGCAGCCGCTCCGCGTGCTGTCGCTCCTCCTCTTCGCCTACGGCCTCGCCGGCGCCCACGGAGCATGGCTGGTGCGCAACATGCGCTTTCGGGCGCTCGCGGTTCGATCGACGATATCGGTGGTGATCGGCGGCGCGATCGGTATCGCCATGGCGCTCAACGGCTTCGAGATGTGGAGTCTGGTAGGACAGCAGCTTGCCATCAACGCCATCAGCCTCGCGACCTTGTGGTTCTCCACCGACTGGCGTCCCCGACCCGTGCTGCGCAGGGCCGATATCAAGGAGACCTACCACTCGATCCGCCACATCTCGCTGAGCGCGGTGTGGACGTCGATCGGCAACGACGCGGATCTGTTCTTCGCCTCGGCCTGGTTCGGGCCGGCAATTGCTGGCATCTACAACGCCGCCAAGCGGATCTTGCTATCGGCCACGCTGATGCTTGTCCACGCGATCTCGGCGGTCACCTTGTCCGCTTTCGCCAGCGCTCGGGACGACGAGCATCGCCGCCACGAGCTTTGCGGTGGACTGAGGTTCACGAGCGCGATCACCGCGCCCGCCTTTGCGGGCTTGGCGGCCACAGCCCCGGAAGTCGTCCACGTCATCCTTGGCGATCGCTGGGCAGCAGTCGCGCCGATCCTGTCGGCGCTGGCGGTCAGCGGCTATCTGCTGTCGCTCGGCATCATCGCGAGTTCGGCCTTGCTGGTCGCTCAGCGGTCGCATCTCGATTCGCTGAGCTCCGCCATCGCGGCGGCAACCAATGTCATTGCCTTTCTGGCCGTGGTGCATTTCGGCCCTGTAACGCTCGCCGTTACCGTTTCGATCATGGCATTGCTGCTGGTGCCGATGCGGCTCGGCTTCGCGTTGCGCGCCTTCGGGGGCAAGTGGCGCGACGCCTGGCATGCTGTGCTGCCATCGCTGTCGGCAACGGTCGTCATGCTCGGCGGCTTGCTGATGGTGCGTTACATCCTGCCCGCGGGTCTGCCGGCGATCGAGCTGCTCGCGGCACTGAGCGCGACGGGTGCGCTGCTGTACCTGGCCGCGCTGCGACTATTCTCCAAAACGCTGTTCGAGCTCGTGCTAGGGGCGGTCGGCGTGGCGCGGTTCCACCGCGCCGTTCTGGCCGAATGATCGAGACTATCCAACCGGTCAGAAGCTGTAGCGCATCCCGAGGCTGACAGTGACGTCCTTGTAACTGGCGGCAAACGGATCGTTGTCGACCGTTCGGCTGACGAAAGCTGCCCGGCCCTCGAACGCGACGTGCCGGTCGACATTGTAGGTGGCACCGACATTGGCATCGAAGACCTTGTCGTTGCGCGGGTTGGTCCGGAAATTGTCGTAGCGATAGCCGGCGCCCGCGCGAACGATGAACCAGCGCTTGAGTTCGTAATCGGCACCGATGCTGAAGGCAGTGCTGACATAACCCGACCTATCCCGAAGCACCGCTTCCTCGACGCTCCGCGACGCTTTGGCGGATAGCGTCAGCAACGGCGTCGCGAATAACGCCACGTCGGCCTTGACCGCCAGGCCGTTGGCGTCGGTCCCGCCACCGCGGCCGAATTGGCGCCAAATATAGCCCACCCCGATCGATCCGCGCAGGAGGCGGTTGCCGGCAAAGGAGACGCCCGCGAGCGCCGTATAGGCCTTGCCCCCGAGATTGGGCACGCCCGGCGCGATGGTGGCGACGCGATAATCGACCGATTGCGCGATTCCCTGAACGAACACCGCCATGTCGGGGGTGACGCGAAAGTCGCCGCGCAGGGTGCCGCGCAGGATATGCTGGTCGCGCAAATCCTGATCGATAATGCCGACGACGGCTCCCGTCGACGTCAGCGCCTTGGTGTCGCGAAAGTTGAAGCGGGTATAGTCGACCGCGCCCATGATCCTCAGATCGCCGGACTGATGCGTCGCGCGCGCGAACACCTGGGTCTGGATATACCTTACGGGTTGGACGCGGCCATCGGGAAAGCCGCTGGAATCACGACGCTCGATCCGCTGGCCGAAGTTCGCACCGCCCTCGATGCGGGTGTCGCCCGTCAGGTCGTAGCGGCCGTAAGCGTTGACGGTGTAGCTGTCTTCATTGGCCTGGGCCTGGTTCAGGAAGCGGACAAATCGCCCACTGGCGCCGAACGCCAATTGTCCCCAGGACGGTGCCGCGTCGAGCCCAACCGCCGGACGCAGCGCGGCGAACGCCGCCGAGTCCGAGTTGCGCGCGTCGCCGAACGGGTTCGATTCATAGCCTATGTCAGCCGCGACCGACGGGTAGAGTCGCCAGATGCCGAGTGGAAAACCGATCGCATCGAATTCGGGCCGATGCCGGGTCCGCACATCCATGTCGACGTCGCCCTTGCCCCGGGCATCGGGAAGATAGACCGTCTGCTGGAGCGGCGGCAGGTCGGGCAGCGGCACTTCCTGCGCCTGCGCCGGAAATACGGCGACGAAACCGACAACCGTCCCAGCCAGCAGGCCGAGCCGATGCCGAACGCTTATCAACGATATTGTCACGGCTGTTCCCCCACGGATCAGTGTTTCTTTCAGGTCATGCTGCAAGCGCTTCCCGTCGATCGAAGGTGCGAACGAGGTCGACCGTGTTGCGGATGTTGCGCTCGCTGGAGGCACCGAACAGGATCGACCGGACATAGGGTTCGGCGACCACCCATTCGATCGCCTCCACGGCGGGAATGGCGCCGGAGGCGAACACCGACATCGCGATGACTCGCGTCGGATGCCGCGCGACGGCCTCGCGATAGGCGTCGATGCCACCCGACATGCGAAAGCCGATTTTGTTGACGTTGGCGCAGACGATTGGATTGTGCAGTCCGACCGAGGCCAGCGCCTCGACCAGTCGCGGCAAGTTCATCGTGATGAAGCCTGCCTCGGCACCGTATTTTTCGCGCACATGGTCGGCGAAGGTACGGAACGCCCCGAAATAACCGAGCCCAAGGATCAGGTCGGTGACGACATTCTGGATGAACACCACCGGCGTCGACAGACCCTCGAATGGCTTCATCTCTGCATCGATGAGCAACGTAGCGACACTATCCATGTCCCTCTTGATCATTGCCTTGCCGCCGCGCAGCGCCGTATCGAGCAACCCGTTGGACGGCAGGAACTTGCGCAACGCGTCGAAATAGCCGAGCTCGGTGACCGCATTAGCATATTTGTGCGCGTACGGCATGCACGGATAGAAGGCGTAGTTCCGCCATTCGTCGGCCGAGCGTCGCACCGCATCCGCGATCTCGGCCACGCGATCATGGGTGGTGCACATGAAGGTATTGATCCCGGCATCGCGCGCAGCCGCGAGCGTGTCGAGAACGGGCGTCAGATCGGCGAACTGCATTGCCTGCCGCCGGGCCTTTTCCTCCGACATGTGGTTGATGCCGAAAAACTGATTATCTCCGAACAGGATGCGCTCCACGTCGTCCTCCTTTAATTGACGCCCGCGCCCAGAAAGTCGCGAATCCGGTCGGTCATCGCGGGGGGCGCGTAAGGTGAAAGGCCTCCTTCTGTTTCGAGCGGGGCGTCGAGGAGGCGCGTCATCTCGGCGTGCAGGTCGGGGACGGTCTCGACGACGCGCAGCCCCGGCGTGCCGCGAAACCGGGCAACGGTATGCAATTGATGATCGGTGGTATGCTCGCCGAGCGTCGCCAGGCGCGGCAGCATGAGCAATTGCTTGCGCGCCTCGAGCGCCTGGAAGATCGAGCCAATTCCCACATGCGCGACGAACAAACTGCATTCGGTGAGCCGCCGGGCGTACAGGTCATGCGGCATCATGCGGACCCAATCGGCATGGCGCGGCTGATACGTGCCATCGCCGATCTGGATCAGCACCGGCACGTGGCGATTGGCGGCCGCCCAGTCGTCGACCGCGCGAACCAGCCGATCGAACGGCAACATTGAGCCGACCGAAGTGAAAATCATCGCATCAGCCCTGCTGCGCCATGCGCCCGAACAGCGCGAACCGGCGCCGTTTGGATTCCGGCTGCGCGGACGCGGCCATCGCCGTCGGCGCATAGGGGACCGGTCGGTTGTTGGCCGCGTCGCGGATCATCTGCAGCGTGAAATCGGTCATGGCCGCGCTGCCGAAATCGTTGACGCCCGGCATTTCCGGCGTGCGCATCGCCGACGCGAAGTTCTCGAGTTGCGCCGAATATTCCTCGCCGCGCAGATAAAATGCGGGGTGCGGCGTCAGCTCGGTGATATATTGCACCGTCCAGCCCGAATGATATTCTGCGGTCGGCACGGCGCGCGCGCCGAGGAACACCTGCAGTTCCTGCCGCTCGACGATGATCTTGCCGCAGTCGCCCCAGATCGAAAGCCTGGTCGACATCTTGCGGGCGGTCTCGTCGGCCCAGTTGACCGACACCTGCCCCGAGGCACCGTCCGGGAAAATCAGCGAGGCGTAGACCGCGTCGTCGACTTCGCGCGACCATTGCTGCGTGAGCTGCGCTCCCGAACAGGCAATCGGACGGCCAAGATACCAGTTCATCAGGTTGATGGGGTGCGCGGCGTAATCGTAGAGGCAGCCGCCGCCTTCAGCCGCCGCGCTTCGCCAGGTCCGGCTCGCCGGCTTAAGCACGACCGGGCCATAGGCCTCGGCATGGATGTGGCGGATCTTGCCGATCAGTCCATCATCGACAATCTGCTTCGCGCGGGCGAACGTGCCGAGAAAGCGATTATGATACCCGACCTGGGCGGTCAGACCGGCTTGCCGGGCTGCCCGCGACAGATCGGCGCTGTCCGACGCGGTCAAAGTCAACGGCTTTTCGCAGAAGACGTGGAGCCCGCGATCGAGCGCCTGCTGGACCATCGAGACGTGCAAGCGCGTCGGGGTGGCGATGATGATGCCGTCGAGCTCCGGCTGCGCGATCAGCGCTTGATAGTCGGAGTGAAACTTCATCCCGGTATATTTCTCGACCATGGTGCCGAGCAGCGACGAACTGTCGCACACCGCGATGACCGTCAGCCCCGGGGTTTCGCGCGCGATAGCGAGATGAGAGACGCCCATCTTGCCGAGACCCACGATGGCAATATTGAAGTCGGTCTGCATTGCTTCCCCCAGTGGCGGGACGGTCGGGAAATGCCCGCGTCCGTGCCGCATCGACGTTCGCCCTGATTGCGACGTTCGATACGAGTCCCTGATCCGACGCTAACTTTCGGGCCCGGGGAGTCAAAGCGCCCTTAAGAGCGGGTTTACCCTGTTTGGTATTACAACCGTTGAGCGCCCGCCGACACCACGCGCTGAATCACGCAATGGTGAAGCGGATATTATCTTTAGGATTACTGATTTATCGCTGGAATCAAATCGAGCATAATACTTGATCGAACGTCTTTTACTTATGCATTGTTGCCCGCCCGACCCAACGATGAAAGGTTCAAACCTTCTCGAATGAAGGTCAGGTGGGGAGATGTGGCCACTTCGTTCAATAAACGCGATAAATGAGGTGGAGGCTGCGCGTGGCTTCACCAGACGCCGGGACTCGGCCGCTCCCGGACATCCGCTCATCCCGGACGCGCGCGATGTGCGGTTGCCCAGCACGGTTATCATCGCTTTCGGGCTCGTGGCGATGCTCTACAACGCAGGCCTTGCGATCGTGAACGCGCACGTCAGGCCGCTCGCCATGACGCACGTCGCGATCACGGAATTCGTGCTGCTGTCGGCGCTCGCACTGGTCTTGTTACGGTCGGGGCTGCGGCGGAACGACATCGCCCCGGTCCTTCTCGGCACCCTGTTCGTCCTCGGGGCGCTGATCTTGTCCTTCATCAACGGCTTTCTGGTCGTGACCGCGCTGCGCAATGCCGCCATCATCGTGCTGTTCACGATGCTGGGCCACCGTTGCGACGCGCGCACGGTACGCCGGTTTGCGATCGTTGCCGTCGCGGTCGTCTTTGCGGGTATGCTCTACGAGCTGGTCGCCGTACAAAGCTACGCGACCCTGTTCGCGCCGCAATCCTATTACCACAACACGCGCGGGATCGGCGACGACACCGTCAACGAACTCGGCCTGTTCCCCAATGCGCTCGGTTTCGACGGGCGCTTCAGCTACGGCCTTTTCCAGACGCCGCGCACCTCGTCGATCTTCCTGGAGCAGACCTCGCTGGCCAATTTCGCCAGTGTGACCGCCATCTATCTGATCGCGCGGTGGCGCGCGCTGCCGACATCGGCGCGCTTCTTCCTGCTCGCCTTCACGGTCATCGCGCTGCTGTCCAACAATACCCGCATGTCGTCGACCTTCGCGCTGATCGCGCTTGCCGGCTATTTCCTCTTTCCACGGCTGCCCAGCCGCGGAACGCTCGCCTTGCCATTGCTGTTGTTGGCGATGGCGGTGGGCTTGACCCTGGCGATGGGCCCTTCCGAAAACGATGATCTGGCCGGCCGGATCGGGATGTCGGTCCACCTGCTGTCGCTCACCGATTTGCAGGCCGCACTTGGCGGGCGGGCGCTGGAAGCCGACGCCTTTCCGGACAGCGGCTATTCCTACGTGCTCTATTCGAGCTCGATCGTTGGCACGCTTTGCCTATGGCTCTACGTCGCCCTGATCGTTCCGTTCCGGTCCGATGAGCAGCGCCGCTGCGCCTGGGGCCTGTCGGCGTTCTTCTTCATCAATCTGCTGGTCGCCGGCAACGCCGTTTTCGCGATGAAGATCGCCGCGCCGCTCTGGCTGCTGGCCGGCCACATGCGATCGTCGCACTTCCGCGCCGCCGTCACGCCGCCGGCACGGCGCGCCATCCGGCCGGTCCGATCGCCGATCGTTTCAACCGCGGGAGCAACGACATGATCGGTCGCCGTCTCGCCCATCGTCGCCAAGGCCCATCGTCGTCAAGGACGCATCACACCATGCTGAGACGCTTCATCGTTTGGCTGAGCGATTGGCTGCTCGGGAGGCCGTCCGACTCGGTCGGTCCGGTCGCACTGCCCGAGCCGGGACCGCCCTGCGTCGAGCCGCCCGCGCGGCCACCGCGATCGCGAGATGTCCCGCCCGACCCGCGCACCGCGATGTTGCGGATCATCACCGCGTTCGATTCGGCCCATCCGGTGCGGCAGCGCAAGGACCTTCACGGCCGCGACGACAAGCTCGAGCTCCTGTTCGAAGCGGTGCTGTTCAATCGCCAGCATGCGATCATCCATGGCGCGCGAGGGTCGGGCAAGACATCGCTGGCGCAGGTATTCGGCGACTATGCCGATCAGCGGTCGGCGGTCGTGATCTACGCCGCGTGCGAAGCCTCGGCGTCCTTCGCCGATCTGCTGCGGCCCTATTTCGCCTTCGTCCCCGATTCGTGCGTACCGTTCAGCGAGAAGGCGAATTTCGAGCGGAACCGTGAGGCACTCTCGGGCGCCTTCGGGCCGCGCGAGGTGGTCGATTTCCTGTCCCGCCTGTCGCCCGAACGGCAGGTCATCATGATTTTCGACGAGTTCGATCGCGTCCAGAATTCCGATGTCGACCAGCAAGTAGCAACGCTGATGAAGCTCTTGTCGGACGCGCAGGTGCCCGTCCAGCTGCTCATCGTCGGTATCGCCCACACACTCGACGACTTGATCAACTGCCATCCGTCGCTGCGTCGTCATCTGATGTCGATTCCGATCGGCCGCATTTCGCAGCGTGACGTGATCGAACTGATCGACAGCGGCGCCGCGCGAGCGCGGATCGAGTTTGACGAGGCCGTCAAGACGCAGATCGTCACGCTGGCCTGCGGCTCGCCCTATCACGCCCAGTTGTTCTGCTATGTCGCAGCGATCGAGGCGACGAAGGCCGGCGCGGATACCGTCGATCTCGCCATCCTGCGGAAAGGCCTCGAGCGGGCGTGCGAGGCCTGGGGAATGCTCAATCAGGACGATCATGACCGCTTCCTGGCGCTCGCCACGTCGAACGCCGCGGATGCCGCGCGCGCCGAACTGGCCGCGCGCGAAGCGGCCGGCAAGGACAGCCTGTGCCCCGACGCGGCGACCGCCGAACTGCTCGGCGACGCGCTGGTCCCAGGCGGCAGCGCCGGCCGATACGTCTTTCGCGACAGCACAGCGCCGCAATTCCTGCTGGCGATGATGGCGCTCGAACGCGCGCTGGCGAACACCAAGGCAGACGACGCGAGGGATGGTTCGGATCCGGATGATGGCGATCTGCCGTCGTTGCCGCTGTCGATCGCGGTTTGAGGGAGGGAGAGAAGATGTTCTCGTCGGACATGATGCTGGCATTGAAGGCGCGCTGGAAACTGGTCGTACTCGTCATGACGATCACCGCCGCGCTCGCCGCCTTGTGGGTGGCGACCACTCAGCGCGTCTATATCGCACGCGCGTCGCTGCTGTTCGACGGCGGACCCAATCCGTCGGTTCAAGAAAATGGCGCAGCGAAGGACAATCAATCGCTGCTGGGCACGCAGGCCGACCTCATCAAGAGCAGTTCGGTCGCTCACCGCGTGGCCATCGCCAACCGCCTCTCCGGCAACGCTGCCCTGACAGCGGCGTGGAGGCAGTCCGGCGCCAAGGGGCCATTCGATTCCTGGCTGGTGCAATATTTGCTCGCCAGCGTCGAGGTGACGCCGGAGAAAGACAGCAACGTCCTCGCCGTCGGCTTCAAATCGGGTGATCCTGCCTTCGCCGCCCGGATGGCCAATAGCTTCGCGCAGCAATTCGTCTCGGCCCGGCTGCAGATCAGCACCGACGCGGCGAAGCAATATGCCAGCTGGTTCCAGCAGCGCACGACCGAGGTCCGCCGCAACCTGGAAGCCGCGCAGTCCAAACTCGGCGATTTCCAGCGCAGCCATGGCATGGTCAGCGGCAACAGCCTGGCGCTCGAGGCCGACCGGCTCAGTTCGTTGTCGACCCAGCTGGCGAGCGCGGAAAGTAGTGCCGCTGATCTGCGCGCGCGCGCCGGGACGCGGGTCTCGCGCTCTCCCGACGTCCAGTCCAGCGCGGTCGTCGCGAGCTTGCGCCAGCAGATAGCCTCCACCGACGCGAAAGTCGCCCTGCTGTCATCGACCTACGGCGACAACCACCCCGACTTGGTGGCCGCGCGGTCGGAACTGACCACGCTCAGGGCAGAACTCGGCAATGCGACCGCGGTCGCCAGCGAGGCGGTGCGGATTGCAAGCTCGGCCGCCTCCTCGCGCGAGGGGCAGCTGCGCGGCCTGGTCAACGGCCAGCGCGGCCGCATGCTTCAACTGACCGGTTTTCAAAGCCAGTTCGAGGCGCTGCAAAGCGATGTGACGACGGCACAAAACGCCTACGACGCGGTTACCCAGCGCCTCAACCTGATGCGGTTGCAAAGCGGCTTGCCGACCACCAATGTCCAGCAGATCGACCGCGCCACGCGGCCGTTGCTGCCGGCCAGCCCCAACGTGCCGCTGCTGGCGTTGCTGGCGTTGCTCGGCGGGCTGGTGCTCGGGATCATCGCGGCGATGGTCAGCGAATGGCGGTCGCCATTGGTCCGCTCGGCCGGCGGACTGTTCGACTCGACCGGCCTTCCCGTGCTGGGGAACTTCACCTTCGCGACTTTCCGGCCGGAGCCCGCGCTAGCCTTGAGGGGAATCTGAGATGCGTATCCGATCGAGCGAAGGCAGTGCCGTTAAACTGGCCGGGCATGAAACCGGCCTCGACGACGATACCGCCGCCGTCCGCGACATGCTGTTCACCCCCGGCAATGGCCAGCTGAGCTCCTATGCCAAGGCGGCCTTCGACCCTGACGATCCGGTGTCGCGTACCGCCCGATCGATCAGGATGTCGATCTCCAGCGCCGCGACGAGCGCCGCGCCCATTCGATGCGTCGCTGTCCTCAACATCGACGCATCGTTCGAGGCTTCGGTACTCGCCGCGAACCTGGCGATCACCTATGCTCAAGGCAACGTTCGCACGGTGATCATCGACGCCACCGCCATCGATGCCCTGCATCATGAACTGCTCGGCGTAAGCGAGGGCTACGGCCTCACCGCGGTGCTCAACGGCGACGTTGATGCGCTATCGGCGATCGAGGCCACGCGGGTCCGCAATCTTTTCGTTCTGCCGGTCGGCACCGCCAGCCAAAACACGTCACTGCTGCTCGATGGCGAACGGTTCCATGGCCGCGTCATGCCATTGCTCGACAGTTTCGGGATGATGATCGTCGATGTCGGCATGGTGTTCGAGGATCCGCCGGCATTTTGCGAAACGCTCGATGCTGCCGTGCTCATCGTCCGGCGCAATCGCACCACCATCGCCGCGATCCAGCACCTGGTCGGTCGTCTGGGCGACATGAAGACACGCGTTGTCGGTACCCTGATCGTCGGCTGAAACGGCGTTCGACTCGGCGCTGCCCGATTGCTCCCGACTAGTTGTCCTGAAGACTCGGCCCTTAAGGATTAGGCGGCCCCTTCAGCTAATTCCTATGAACGATTTGTTAACTACCGGCTACGTGATACTTTCATAATCACCAATAGAGGCGAGCATGATTTACGCCTCTCAATAGACCGGTGACCTAATGGCAAATATCGGCAGCATATCGTCACACCAATATTTGGGTGGAACTCGCGACAAACGGCGCGAAACATATAAGGCGAACCTCGAGCCGTTGGGCAGGTCGATGCCAGCGCGGCCGGCTTATTCCCGCCCGAAACGGGCGCTCGACATCGTCGCGTCTCTGCTCGCGCTGCTGCTTTTCCTGCCCATCTTTGCCGTCGCGGCGTTCCTGATCCGGGCGACCAGCCCCGGTCCGATCATCTTCCGTCAGCATCGCTCCGGCTTGGGTGGACAGCCGTTCGAACTGTTCAAGTTCCGGACGATGCATGTCGCCGAAGATGGCGAGCATATCCGGCACGCGATGCGAGGCGACAGCCGCGTCACGCGGATCGGCGCGATACTGCGGGCAACCAGCATCGACGAACTGCCGCAACTGATCAACGTGTTGCGCGGCGACATGTCGCTGGTCGGCCCTCGTCCCCATGCGCTGGCGCACGATCGGCATTACGGCTCGCTGATCCACGGCTATGCCAAAAGGTTCATGGTCAAACCCGGCATCACCGGCCTTGCCCAGATACGCGGCCTGCGCGGCGAGATCGATGAATTGTATTCGATGGAACGGCGCGTGCGCGCCGATCGCGAATATATCGCGAGTTGGTCGCTGGCTTGCGACCTGCGCATCATCCTGCTCACGCTGCCGCGCATGCTGGGCGACCCGCATGCGTATTGATCGGTGATGCACGGCGGCATGCCTGGGCCGGCCGGCTTGCGAATCACGCATGTGGTCCGGCAGTATCCTCCCGGGATCGGCGGCATGGAGAATTTCGTTCGGGCGCTCGCCGAGCGCCAGGCCGCGGCAGGGCACCGCGTCCGAGTAGTGACGCTCAACCGCATCTTCGACGGCCCAACCACTACTCTGCCCCCGGTCGATTTGCGCGGCGGCGTCGAAATCCGGCGCGTCGGTTTTGTCGGTGGCATTCGCTATCCGCTCGCCCCGGGCATCCTTCGCCAGCTCGGCCGGCCCGACATGGTCCATGTCCATGGCATCGAATTCGCCGCCGACTATTTGAGCTGGACGCGGTGGCTGCACCGATCGACGATGGTCGTTTCGACGCACGGCGGGTTTTTTCACACCCAGTTCGCGCACACGATCAAGCGCCTCTGGTTCAACACCCTCACGCGCTTCACGCTGCGCCGCTATGCGGCAGTCCTGGCATCGAGCGTGCAGGATGCCGAAACCTTCCGTCGGATCGCACCCGACCGCGTCCATGTCGTCGAGAACGCGGTCGATACCGAGCGCTTCACCGGACTCGCCAATCGCACCGGAAAGACCATGATCTATTTTGGCCGGCTGGCGCCCAACAAAGGGCTCGAGCGGCTGCTCCGCTGGTTCGCCAGGCTTGCCGCTCGCGATCCCGAATGGCGGTTGATCGTCGCGGGTAAAGCGATGGGCGTTTCGCAGGCGTCGCTGCGGTCGCTGTGCGACGACCTGGGGATCGGCCGGATGGTGGAATTTCACGTATCGCCGAGCGACGCGGCACTGTCCGCGCTGATCGCGCGGTCGCGCGTTTATGTCTGCGCGTCGACCTATGAAGGGTTCGGCCTGGCGGCGGTCGAGGGCATCGCTGCCGGTCTCTATCCCCTGCTGAGCGACATTCCGGCGTTCCGCCGCACGCTCGATCGGATCGGCTTCGGCACCGCGATCGATTTCGACCGCGACGACGGCGTCGATCGGTTCCTGACCGACCTTTCCTACTATTCGTGCGACGACGCCGAGCGCGACCGCCTCGACGATCGCCTTGAAACATTCGGCTGGCCGCGCGTCCTACGCGATGTCGAAGCCTGTTACCGCGCCGCGCTCGCCCCCCGGGCGAAAACGCCGGCACGGCCAGATCATTTTGTGGAGGAGGCCCATCGCGGCATCGCGGTTCCGCCGAGTTGATGCGGGATCGCGCCACGTCGTGACGGCTTCATGGGGAGAGTGTCATGAGGATTTATCGAACGTTCATCGCGCCGGCACTGGCAGTCGCGGTCGCCGGATGCGCCGCCGAGTCGCTGCCGGTCGGGCCGCCGCCACAGGCCACCGCCTACACGTTGGGCGCCGGCGACAAGATCCGCGTGACGACCTTCGGTTTCGAGAATCTGAGCGGCGAGTTCATCATTGGCGCCGACAACGCCATCGCGCTGCCGCTGATCGGGACGATTTCGGCAAAGGGCGCGACGCCGGTCGAACTGCAGGCAAAGATCACCAATGCACTGCTTGACCGCAAGATCGTGCGTGATCCCAGGGTATCGGCCGAAGTCATCGAATATCGACCCTATTACATCCTCGGCGAAGTCGGCAAACCGGGGCAATACCCCTTCACCAACGGCCTCACTGTGCTGAAGGCGGTCGCGACCGCCCAAGGCTTCACTTATCGCGCCAATGAGAAGACAATCTTCATCACCCGCGACCTGACCAACAGCGAGATCACGGTCCCGCTGACGCCGTCGACGCCCGTGCGCCCCGGCGACACCGTGCGCATCGCCGAACGCCGGCTTTGAGTTGGCGAACATGACGCCGGGCCCGGTTTCGCCGACAGCGGTGCGCGGCCGGTCGCCGCCGGCACCGCGTGATCGCGGCGGAAGCCGCATCGCCGGGAATCCGCCTCGGCTGCTGGTCGGCGCGTCCGGCGGCGGGCACTGGATCGAATTGCTGCGGCTTCGCCCGGCCTTCGCGGGATTCGACGTCGCCTATGTCTCGACGTTCGACAGCTATGCCGAGGTGGTTGCCGGCCAGCGTTACTACACCGTACCGGATGCGTCGCGCTTTCGGCTGAAGACCTTCGCGCCGGTGTTTGTCCGCGCGCTGCTGATCCTGTGGAAGGAGCGTCCGGCGGCGATCCTCACTACCGGATCGGCGCCGATGCTGCCATTTATCGTTCTTGGGCGTCTGTTCGCCGCAAAGACAATCTGGATCGACAGCATCGCCAATGCCGAACATATCTCGACTTCGGGCCGTATCGCGAAGCGGTTCGCGCATCGTTGCCTGGCGCAATGGCCCAATGTCGCCGCAGATGAAGGCATTGAATTCTGGGGGAATATTATCTGACGTCGCGGCGCGCGCCCAGGTTGCTTAACTTGCGTCAATCAAAGCCCGGCGACGATGCCTGACCAATGGGTCGGCGCGCGACGGCCCGCGACCCTACCTCTTTCGGATTACTTGCTCGGTACGGCCACTCCGCTAAGTAGCGTCCAAGAACGCAAAATAGTAAGGGTCACCGACAATCTCACTCCAACGATCTAATCCCTAATTTTCGGCCAGTCATCACAAAAATAGCGCGCTCTATGCTTGCACGCTATGGAAGTGGCGCGTCGCTCCGATAGCCAGTCTGGCGGATTCCGCAAGCGGCTTCGCTGCTGTGGTGCGCCCGTCTGGGCGGCGACATACCGACAACTGCTTCTTCTTGCCGGAGATTCCGATCAACATCGCCGTTGCAATGGCGCTTGCGTTGCGCAGGCCGCCAATCGCGATGCGTAGTGACAATTTACTTACCTATTTCGATTATCATTGGGTTTCTTCTTGATAATTGATGATTTTACTTGATTTATGAGGAAGACGGGCAGTGACACTTCAACGTGAGACCGGTAACGATGCCCCGCCGAGCCGTCGCAAGATGCTGCATTGGCTGGGCGCCGGCGCCGCCATCGTGCTGACAGGCTGCGGAGGCGCGTCAGGCAAGACCGGCACGGCGCCGGGGAAGAGCGGCGCGAAGGGCCCAACGCCGACGCCCAGCCCGACCCCTACGCCAACTCCTACACCCACGCCCACGCCGACGCCGACGCCAACACCTACGCCGACGGCCAGCCTCCGTCGTGGCGTCAATCTGTCGTCGATCGAAGGGACGCCCGACCACCTGCCGGGCTATCTCAACGGCGAGGTATTCGTCATACCCGACGGTCACTTCACATATTACACGAGCGTCGGGATGGACCACGTCCGGCTGCAAGGCAGCTGGGAACGCCTGCAACCTCGTCTCAACGGCGCCCTGGGCGAGCAATTGCTCGACCATTATTCCGATCCCAACAACCCGTTGCGCAACCCCGTCAACCTGGTGAACCGCTATCTGGATCTCGCCGCGCGGAACAACCTTCGTGTGATCCTCGATCTCGCGCACAATTATGGTCGCCGCTATGTCGGCTATAACGGCACCTGGGCGAGCAAGACCCAGGCGCAACTGGGGTCCGCCCAGCTCCCCGTCGATGCTTTTGTCGACTATTGCGTCAAGCTCGTGCAAACCTTCGGCAGTCATCCCGCGGTCATGGGCATCGAGTTGATGAACGAGCCGCACGATCTGGCGATCGGGTCCAGTGGCTGGCAGAGCGCGTGCCAGAGCGCCATCACCGCTATCCGCAAGATCAACACCTCGATCTCGATCTTCATCGATGGCTATGGATGGGCGAGCGCGGAGTCCTGGGCATCGAACAATCCGACGATCCATCAGCTCAGCGACCCGGCCGGCCGCACGATCTTTTCCGCGCATCAATATTTCGACGCCAATTCCAGCGGCGTCTATGGCGGTGGAGGCGAGGCGGCGCCCAGCAATACTCAGCTCGGCGTGCAGCGCGTGACCCCGTTCCTATCATGGCTCGCACAACATGGCCTGGAAGCGAAGGGCCATATCGGCGAGTTCGGCGCGCCCAATCGCACCGAGTGGATGCCGATCGTTCAGAACTTTGTCAGCGCGGTCAACGCTGTCGGTCTACCGATGACCGTGCATCAGGACGAACCCTATCCCAACGACAGCTATACGATGAATGTCTTCCCGCAGACCGATTCCACGGGAGCGATCGTTGGAGCAGATAAGTTGATCATCAAGGCGATCATGTGATCGCCACCGATCGCCGAGCACCCTGAGGTACCGACGGCCGATGCCTGCGGGCAGCGCTCGCGTCCGGACCGCAGGGCAAGCATGACCCCTATCGCCAAAGCATCACCGACGACTCGCTCAGTTCAGCGGCGACGGCGTGTTCCCCAGTAGCCAGGAAAGTAGACGGCTCAATTCCGCCAGACCCATTTCGTCATCGCTGAGTGCGCACATGCACAGACCTTCGATGATACAGGAAAGATCCGTTCCGGAAACGCTACTGACAATGCCCAGGCCATTTAGCAGAGATTGAATATCGATCACATCCATGGTCGCGTACTCTATATGTTTATCCGTGAAAGCTACATATACTTACGCACTGAAGCTACCACTTAAGTATTACACGTTCGCATGTTGGCCGATCAGATAGGTCAACGGCAATTGGTTGCCAAAGAGGTGTAACTTTTCCTTAGCAGAAAATGTGGCTCTTAAAATCCCCACAAAGCGGTAGGCACACATTCGCCTCATGATCGGCGTCGATCTCGATATCAATCCTGATGCTGACACCGGTTTTCGGGCCAGGCATTCGGCGGCCAACGCTCGTTGTCGCGTCAAAGGAAGGACAAACTCCGCGGATCGATGGCGACCAAACCCGCCTTCGCAACGGCTCCGTTATCTTCGGTCTTGGTGGGATACCGCACCGCCAGAAGCTCCTTAACCGCATCTGCTATGGGCCGCTCAGATAATTCAACCAGGCTCCACCCTTGTGCCGACCGGATATCAGACACCGGTCTCCGGGGAAGGATCGTGGCGGCCCGATGCCTCCGGACACGGGCGGCACTCAAGGTGCGGCTACCGGTTCGGTGCGCCGTTAGGCATCGGCAACCTATTGGTCCAACTGTGAATATTGCTCGCACGCCAATGAACGGCCGTTACACGCGCCTCGGGCGCTAGCACCTATTCCCACGAGAGGGATTATCTACTTCTTTTCCGTGGCCGTATTTCGCGCTGGGCCTAAGATATTTCCGCATAACGCTCGCGGTTTGCTAGCGGCGGGGGCACAGCATGTTCGGTATCAAAACAAGCACAGTCGATGCGATTGCAGATACCCCCGGGGTTCAGCAAATATTGCGCAAGCTGCGAAGCCGTCAGCACGTGTTCGAGAGATGTTATTCGCAACGGCTGTGGGGAAGCGCGGAAAGTGGCTCGGGATGCGGTTCCGAGATCGCCGCGACCGATGATCTGCGTTCCTATCTCCCCGACCTGGTCGGCCGGCTCGGGGTCAAGCTCGTGCTGGATGCCCCGTGCGGCGATTGGAACTGGATGCGCCTCGTCGATTTCGGTGAGGTAGAGTATATCGGGGCGGACATCGTCCCGAGCGTGATCGATGACAATCAGTCGCGATACGCGCGCCCAGGAGTACGGTTCATCCTGGCCGATCTCGCGAAAGACCCGCTGCCGCAAAGCGACCTGATCCTGTGCAGGGATTGCTGGGTGCATCTGTCTTTTCAGGATATCGCGGCGATGCTGGAGAACTTCCGCCGGTCGGGCGCGACGTGGCTATTGGTCAGCGACACGCCTTCCGCCGGAAGGAATCTCAACAAGTTCACGGGTGCGAGTTGGCGACATCTGAACCTGTCACTGGCACCTTTTCACTTCCCACCGCCGCTCGACAGACAGAAGGATCATCACGCCGATGTGCCATTCCAGATCTCCCTATGGCGGATCACCGACCTGCCAAGCATAGAATAGAGATGCCGCTCCGGCGCCGGTACTTTTTATGCAGGCCTGACCGCCAACATCGGGGACAATATATATGTCTTGACCAGAAAGCCCCGAATGCCGAATGTAATCACAAGTGGGCAGTTATGGTGCTTTATCAGCAGCTTGATATCAAATAATGGACGAGGCTGGACCGGCCTGGAAGGCCGTTTTGATATTCACGGGGCACCCAGCCAATCGAAAATTTTGGCCGTTAAGTGGATTTCCGAGTCTCTTCAGACCGCCGGAGTTCGCAACTGCGACATCCGACCGAAAAGGCCGCCGGGCGGAATGCCGGTGAAGCGGCCGTTCACTGACCTGATTGAAACGCGTCTCAACGGATTTCGACTCAATTTTCGCGGCGTCGGGGAACCGGTCGGGCTGTCGTCGCTTCTAGCATCATGCATTTTGATGTTGCGTTGCAGCACCGAGACATATGCCGATTGTGGCATAGCACGTTTTGACGACGCGCCCGCGTAGAACGCCGTCGCGGCGTAAAACGATTCTAGTGACGGGAGGCGCCGGCTTCCTCGGATCCTTTTTGTGCGAGCGGCTGCTCGAGCGGGGCCACAATGTCATCTGCGCCGATAACTTTTTCACCGGCACGCGCGACAATTTGATGGCGGTGATCGATCACCCGCAGTTCGAACTGCTGCGCCACGACATCACCTTCCCGCTCTATGTCGAAGTCGATGAGATCTACAATCTCGCCTGCCCGGCGAGCCCGATCCACTATCAATACGACCCGGTGCAGACGACCAAGACCAGCGTCCATGGCGCAATCAACATGCTCGGCCTCGCCAAGCGGACCGGCGCGAAGATTCTTCAGGCCTCGACCTCCGAAGTCTATGGCGATCCCGAGATGCATCCCCAGCTCGAAACCTATTGGGGCCACGTCAATCCGATCGGGCCACGCTCTTGCTACGACGAGGGCAAGCGCTGTGCCGAGACGCTGTTCTTCGATTACCGGCGTCAGCACCATATGCCGATCAAGGTGGCGCGCATCTTCAACACTTATGGTCCGCGCATGCAGCCCGACGATGGACGCGTGGTCTCCAACTTCATCATGCAGGCACTGCGCGGCGAGCCGCTCACGCTCTATGGCGACGGGCAGCAGACCCGCTCCTTCTGCTATGTCGACGACCTGATCGACGGCCTCATTCGCCTGATGGAAACCGGCGATGACGTCACCGGCCCGATCAACATCGGCAATCCTATCGAATTCACCATGGCAGAGCTTGCCCACCATGTCCTCGCGCTGACCGGCAGCACATCGCCGATCGAGCACCGGCCGCTTCCGCTGGACGATCCGAGGCAGCGCCAGCCCGACATCACACTCGCACGCACGCTTCTCGGCTGGGAACCGACGGTGCCGCTGGAACAGGGATTGACCCGCACCGTCGACTATTTCCGGACGCTGGAGCCGGTCTCGGGCCGGCCGACATGAGGCGCACCGTGCTGGTAACGGGCGGTGCCGGCTATGTCGGTGCGCATTGTTGCAAGGCCTTCGCCGCGGCGGGCTGGAAGGTGGTCGCCTATGACAACCTTTCGCGCGGCCATGCCGATGCGGTGCGATGGGGACCGCTGATCCATGGCGAAATCCTCGACGCGCCGACACTCGACAAGGCGCTGGACGAGGTTCGCCCCGATCTGGTCGCGCACTTCGCCGCCTTTGCTTATGTGGAGGAATCGGTGCGCCAGCCCGATCTCTATTACCGCAACAACAGCCTGGGTTCGCTGACATTGCTCGATCGCATGCGCGCGGCGGGTCTTTCCAAATTGATCTTCTCCAGCACGTGCGCGACCTATGGCGTGCCGCGGGTCGTGCCGATCGACGAGAATCACCCGCAATCGCCGATCAACCCCTATGGCTGGTCCAAGCTGTTCGTGGAACGCATGCTCGCCGATCATGCCGTAGCCTATGGCTTGGACAGCGTCGCGCTGCGCTATTTCAACGCTGCCGGTTGCGACAGCGACGGATTGATCGGGGAATGCCATGATCCCGAAACACATGTGATTCCGCTGGCGATCGAAGGCGCGCTGGACGGAGAGCGGCCCTTCACGGTGTTTGGGACCGATTTCGACACGCGCGATGGGAGTGCCGTCCGCGACTATATCCATGTCGAGGATCTGGCGCGGGCCCATGTGCTGGCGGGCGAATGGATCGCCGGAAACAAAGGCTTTCACGCTTTCAATCTCGGCACCGGCAAGGGCACGACCGTCTTCGAAATCGCCCATGCCGTGGCGGCGGCATGCGGTTCGGACCGCGCCATCAAAACCGGTCCGCGGCGCGCGGGGGATCCGCCGATATTGATCGCCGATCCGACCAAGGCGCTACGCGAACTGGGCTGGAAAGCCGAACGGTCGGACATCGACACCATCGTCCGGACCGCGCTCGCCTGGCACCGGCGGACCCGCCGATCCGCTAACCCGCCTCAACCACTCTGACCGGACCGGCATCCGCCGAACGCAATATGTCATCCGGCGACCCGGCGCCGACGACACGTCCTTCCGTCAGTCGAACGACATGATCGACGGTGCGAACCGTCTCCAGACGATGCGTGATGATCAGCATCGTGCGGCCCGCGAAATGCGCATGCACGCTTGCCCGCACCTGCGCTTCCAGTGCGCCGTCGAGCGCGCTCGTGGCCTCGTCCAGGATGAGCAAATCGGGCTCGCGCAGTACCGCGCGCGCAATGCCGACGCGCTGTCGCTCCCCGCCCGAGAGATTAAGCCCCTGCTGTCCAATCCAGCTTTCATCACCGTGTGGCAGCCCCGCCAGGAAATCGCCCAGCCCCGACAGCCGGTAGGCGTGCGCCAGCGCGACTTCGTCGGCATCGGGACGCGCCATCCTGACATTGTTGCGCACCGTGCCCTCGACCAAATCGATGTCCTGGCCCGCGACGGCGATCTGTCCCAGCCAATCGGCGCGCCGCACCGAAGCGAGCGGAGTGTCGCCAACCATCAAACGGCCCTGATCGGGCTCGTAGAGACGCAGCAGCAGGTTGACGATGGTCGTCTTGCCCGATCCGCTCGCCCCGACCAGCGCGGTTACCTTGCCGCGCGGAATGGTCAGGCTGACATCGCGCAGCACGGGCTGGCCGTCATAGCCAAAGTCGACGCCCTCCAGCATGATCGCGGAATAGTCGATGGGAAGCGGCTCATGTCCGTCCTCGGGAAAGGTCTTGTCGGCCCGATCGACCATGGCGCGGACGGCGCGAATCTGAGGTTCGGTATGGGATAGAGAAAGCAGATTGTCCTCGAACTCCCGCAAGTGCGGCTGGAGCCTATACAACAGTGCGACGATGGTAAGCGTCGCCTGAAAATCGATCGCCAACAGATTCGCGCCCGCCACGATCAAGCACAGGATGGCGAGGTAGCCCACTTCGGTGGCAGGCCCGATCGCGGCCGACAGCCGCTCGACGCGCGTCAGGCCCTCGCGGGCGGCAGCGGAGGATTCGACGAAATGGGCGTGCTGAGCGCTCTCGCGGCGATAGGCGCGGATGGCGCGCATTCCCTGCAGCGTCATCAGCATCCGCCCGCCCATCGACTGATGCTCTGCCTTCACCGTGGCCCCCAAAGCGGCAACGGGCTGCGACAGTCGGCCGATGAAGACCGAGACAAGGATAGCCGAGATCGCGGCGGCAAGCGTGATCTGCCACGACAGCACCAGGATGAACGCGGCGAAGACGAGGATCGCCGACAGGTTGATGATGATCCGCGTAAACGCTCGGTAGGCGCTCGCCACAGCCCAGCTGTCCGTGCCCAGAACGTCCATCAGCTCGGCCTGGCTGTGCCGGCGAATGAAATCGTAGGACACTTCGAGATATTGGAGGTGGATTGCATTGCGCGCCGCCTCGCTGATTTGCGCGCTCAGCGCTGCTGATATCCGGCTATACCAATAAGCGATCCACCCGCGCAGAACGATCAACGCGAAGATCGCCACTGCCAGCGGCGCGGTGCCACCAAGCAGGTGCATTGCCCATTCGGCGGCGGGGCCGAACATCCGCGTCATGCCATTGCCGCTGCCCAGCCGGCCCATCGTCACATACAGGAAGAGGATGACCAGGCTGATGCCGATGGTCTCCGCCAAGGACGCGACGAGGCCGAGGAAGATCAGCAACGGTGCCGCCCGTCGCGCCGCCGGCACGATTTTCAGCAGTGCGCGAAGATCCCGCAGTGTCGATAGGCGCCCGGTGATCATGCTGCCGATGCGCATGCCCGGCTATCCTGCGGCCATGGCGCGGTCGGGATCGCCGATTGCGAACCGTACATAGTGGGTTTTCCAGCGCGGCGAACGGCCAAGGCGATGCCGTGCCCCCTTCGCAAGCCGACGGGCCAAAGGACCGACGACGAGCCGCAGCGCCTGCCCCGGCGAGGTGCAAATTAGATCAAGAAAAAAGCGCCACACCAACGTGAAGTCACCGCGCTCTGCCGCCGACAACGCGCACCATTCGAGGTAATTTACGAGGCCCTCGGTAATCGCCGCCCGCGATTCCGGATGGCGCTCGACCATCTCGTCGGCGACGATGCGCCACGACCGCAACATCTGGAGCATATCGCTCGACATATTGCCGGGCAGCGTCCGATAGCCCGTCAGCGGTTCCGGAACGAGCGCGAAGTCGTGATTCTCGGCGATGCGGAAATAGATCGAGAAATCCTCGCAGCCCTGCGCTCCCCGCGCGCGCAAGCCGGAGTCGAAACCGCCAACCTCCTCCAACACGGCGCGCCGGATCAGCGCCGCGCTGCCGTTGCCGATGAAATTGCCCCTGAAGATGTCCTGCAGCACCTGTCCTCGGGCATTGGGCCGATGGCCGACGCTGATAACGCGGCTGTCCGGATCGATCCGCGCATACCAGGTGTAAGCGAGCCCCGCTCGCCCCCCGGCCGCGTCGAGCGCTTCGAGCTGGCGCGCGATCTTCGTCGGTGCCCAGAGGTCGTCGGCATCGACAAAGGCGATCAGGTTGGCCGCCGCGGATCGCCATCCCGTATTGCGCGCCGCCGCTACGCCGGCATTAGGTTGCCGCATCACGCTGACGCGGGGATCGACTGCCGCATGGGCCAGCACGGTTTCGACCGTGCCGTCGCGGGAGCCGTCGTCGACGACGATGATCTCAAGCCGGCGATGAGTCTGCGCTCGCACGCTGCGCAGGGTCTCGTCGATCGTCCCTTCCCCGTTATAGGCGGGAATGACCACGCTCACGAGCGGAGCATCGGTGCCACCGATGCCGAGCGACCTGTGCAGGCTATTCCGAACCGCGCGGCGCAGCCCAAGATCGTCGAGCTTGGCCAACAGGCCATCGACGATATCCTCCATCCAGTCGGCACGCGCCGCGAGCGCAGCCGGTGAGCAGCACCCGCCCACGCACAGGGCTTCGAGAATCATCGATGCCAGTGGCCCCGCCTCGCCGTTCGCGATGGAGGTACGAAACGGCGCCGCCAACTGACTGCCTTGCGCCGCCGCGATCGTCGCGCACCACAGGGTGAAATAGGCCGACGCCTGCTCCGCGGCGGATTGCGCGAGTTCCGCCTGCGCGCCCTTGTCGCGGAGTGCGGCAAAACCCCGGCCGATCACGCTCAGTCCGTCGGCGTGGAGTTGGTCGACCTGCTGCGATAGCGAACCGGGATGCAACCGATACGGGGCGTGCAGCCCCGGCACGGGCACGAAAGCCCCCCGTTCGATCGCCAGTCTTTGCCATAGATCCCAATCTTCGCAGGTTTGGAGATCGGGGTCGAAGCCACCGATCGCTTCCACATGGTCGCGCGAGACGAGCGCCGCGTGCACGGCAAGGCCGTTGCGCCGGGCGAAAAGCTGCCCCGCGTCGGCGATCTCCCGGCTGAAGCGCGGGAGGAAGCCGTGCCCGCCCGCCGCGACGCGCATCGAGCCGCAATAGCTCGCCACGGCATCCGGCGCGGCCTCCGCGGCATCGAACAGCCGGCCGAGCTGATCGGGTGCGAGCCAATCATCGGCATCGAGGAAGAGCAGCCGCCGCCCGTTCGCGATGGCGATCCCTGCGTTACGCGCCGCCGATACGCCGGTGCCCCGGGTGGATCCGATGCGAAAACGCGGATCGCGGGTAGCGTAGCGGTCCGCAATCTCCATGGTGGCGTCGGTAGATCCATCGTCGATTACGATCGCCTCCCAATCGCCGAAGCGCTGTTCGATGACGCTGTCCAGCGCGGCCGGCAGCGTGTGGGCCGCGTCGCGTGCCGGAACGATGATCGAAACCGCGCTCATCCCCGGCTCGCACGCGCATGGCGCAGATAATATGCGATCCCGGCGAGGAACCCTGCAATCTCTCGTCCTAGAAACTGGTTCTCGGGCCGCTTTCCGTAGCGCAGCCGTTTCCAGCTGCGGCCGGCATAATAGCGCGGCAGGAAATTGAACGCGCGCCACAGGTTGCCGCGATTGCGGCTGCGCTCATATTGCACGAGCAACGCGGCCGAATGCCCCTTCATATAATGGTAGATCTGCGAGCTGAGCCCCGCGAGATCGCGGCGGTGATAGTGAAAGGCGACGGCGGCCGGCTCGTAGCGGCAGACGCCGCCCTTGCTCAGTATCCGGTGCCAGAATTCGGAGTCGCCGGAGCAGCCGGCAGCACCCACATCCAGTCTTTCGTCGAACAGTCCCGCCAGATCGAAGGCCGCACGGCGAAACGCCATGCTCGCGCCCGCGCCGATCTGCCAAACCTCACTGCCTGTCTTCGTGTCGGCGGCGAAGAATTCGGCGCCGAACAACTGTGGATCATAACCGCGCCCGAAACCCCAGTGTCGCTCGAAAATCTGTTGCGCCTCGGTCTCGAGCTCGGCGGGGAGAACGAGCCCGGTTGCCGCCATCGCCGTCCCATCCTCCAGCGCGCCGGTCAGCCGTTCGAACCAGGACGGATGCAATCGCACATCGTCATCGGTGAAGGCGATGATATCGCCACGCGCGGCGCGCACGCCGGCATTGCGGGCGATATCAAGGCCGGGGCGGTCCTCACGGACATAGATCACGCCCGCGGCCTCAGCAGCGGCGCGCGTTCGCCCATCGCGCGACGCATTGTCGACGACGATTACCTCATCGGGTGTCCGCGTCTGTTTCTCCAGCGAAGCGAGGCAGCGGATCAGTTCTTCCGGTCGATCGCGCGTGCAGATGACGAGCGATGCCGTCGCACCCGTCGATGGGGATCTCGCCGAGCGGTACGCGCCGGCATCGGGCGCCGTCTCTGCCAGCTGTGCCCAATGTCGTGGCAGATCGATGAGTGTTCCGGGGGGACCCTGATCGATTACCTGCCCCACCGGTCTATCGCCCCGCCAAAAGACGAGCAGGGTTTCGGCCTCGATGCGGAGGAGAGGCTGCAATCCCGCTGCGGCATCGATGTGCTCGATCTGGATTCGGGGCATAAGCTTCTCCATCGACTCTTTGTCCGACGAAGGGTGCATCAACAACGTCGCATTGGCGCCGATTGCGGCAATGCGGTCCTGGGGCACGACGGGCGCCGCCTCGAAAGCGCCCTCTTCCATGGTATTTTGTGTCGATGGGCAGGGTACCCCTTCGAGGAAGCGGCGTGGGAGAAAGCGGGATCAAGGTTTCAGTGGTTATTCCTGCGTACAACGCCGGGCAGACACTCGATCAAACACTGGCGAGTGCGCGTGGCCAGTCTCATCGCCATCTCGAGATCATCGTCGTCGATGACGGCTCGACGGACGATACCGCGGCAGTAGCGGCGGCGCATGGTGCCGAGGATCCGCGCGTCTCGGTTATCAGCCAGGCCAATGCCGGCGTGGCCGCGGCGCGCAACGCCGGCGTTGCGGCGGCGGAGGGAGAGTTTGTTGCCCTTCTCGACGCCGACGATCTCTGGGCCCCGCGCAAGATCGAGCAGCAACTAGCGGTATTCGCCAGGAGCGATGCTCGGGTCGCGCTGGTATATACGTGGTTCGCGCTGCTCGATGGCCAGTCGCGCATAATCAAGTGGGGGCCGCAGATACGTCACGAAGGGGACGTGCTCGATCCGCTCGCTTATTACAACTTCATCGGCAATGGCAGCTCGCCGCTCATTCGCCGCACCGCGATCGAGGAGGTCGGCGGCTTCGACGCGACGTTGCGCGCACGGGGCGGGCAGGGATGTGAGGACTGGAAGCTCTATTTCGAGATTGCCGAACGTCACCATTTCGCGCTGGTTCCGGAAGCGCTCACCGGATATCGCCACACCCACAATAACATGTCCAGCAACGGGCTGCAGATGTTGCGATCGCGCGATCTGTGCATTGCCGACCTGCTGCCGCGCCATCCGGCGCTTGAAAGTCGATTCCGCGAAGGGCGCAACCGGCTGAGCCGCGCGCTCTTCCATCGTTCGATCGCTCGGCGGCGTTTCGGCGAAGTCGCGTCGCTAGCGGCCGCGATCGGGCGATATGACCCTGCGTTCCTGATAAGGTTGCTCGGAAAGCTGCCCGCAAGCACCCTCATGACGCTGCGCGCGCGCTACGCATCGGGAAGGGGCTCGCAATATCTGCGGGAGACTTGCGTTCAGGCCCCCGAGCTAGCGTCGCTCCAACGCACTTTCTATTGCAAGGCTCCGCCGCCTCGACCGAATGGCAATCTTTCTCGACCTGATAGCGCCGACTGCCTCCGTTAGCGGCGCGTCGGAGAGACCGAATTTCGCTAGCCGCCGTCATCAACCTTATGGCGTTTGTTATCGGGTCGGCGGTGGTGCTAAGCGGCTTCCTGCCGCGCTGATCGCCTGCAACACCAATGCAAATATGAAGCCAGAAACCTGTAGAAATGCGTGAGTAGAAACGGACTCTGACTCCGTCAATTGAGGTTCGAATCCTCACGGGGCATCCAGCATCCTTCAGTTAAGCAGGCCTTCCTTCGCGCGAGGAGCATCCATCTGCGGACATCCGGCTGGTCAAAGCGAAAATGCGATTCTATATGGCCAGCATGACCATGCGCGCGATTCTCGACGTAGCGGCCGGGCGTCTTCGCCCGGACCTTGCGCGCGCACGAATGCGGGATACCCAGGCGCGAATTAGCATCAGCCGGATCGGCTGATCCGGCGCGTCGTCGGCCGGGCGTGATCGAGCGCCCCGCCGTTCCTGCCCAGCTTCTTGAAAGTAATTCAGCGTGCTTCCTGGTCAAACTCGCGCCCCACGTGCGCCCAAAACTGCTCGTCCAAACCTCGTCCGCCTGCATGTCAGTGGCGACGTCTGCCCCAATCTGCTGCCGCGCCTGCTCGGCCTTGTCGCGCAATTCGACGAGATCCCGTACGGCATCGCGCTCACCCGGCACCGCGCCAGCCTCAAACTCTCGATCGACCTCGGCCGGCTGGAGGACCCGCGCGCGGAAACGTTGCTCAACAAGGTGGCGGTTATTCCGACCGTGCGCGGCGCGCGGCTCGTCGCACTGCGACGCGACTAACGCGTCGCCGCCTCTAGGCGCGGGTGGCCCTTAGCGCCACCCCGAGCCGCGCGCCGCTGCTTCCGCCTTTGCGTCGAGCGGCTCGCCGGCCATCATGTCCTGCGCTGCCGCCATGAGGTCGGGATCGGGCGATCCGGCCTGCGCATAGTCGCCACGCTGTGTCGTCGATCCCTGCTGCGTGCGGCGCAGCGCCCAGCCGGACGCGTCGCGACAGGCAATGCCGTCGGTCGCGCTCGAGCTGAACACCCGACAATAAGCACCCAGTTTGTCGCGGAAGCTGACAGCCACCTTCACCGCCCCGTCGGCGCCACCGATTTGATTATCAAGAGCAGCGGCGAGCGATCCCGAGGCGTATAGCCCGCCTGCTCCCGAGGAGACGGGTCCGCGTGACATGCTCATTCCGATCATCAGGCCAAGCACCAGGCACGCCGCCAATGCCGCCGCCGCGCGCCATCGCGTCAGGATCGGGCGCGTCCCGGGCGCCGGCAAGTCGACGACATTGCTTTTCAACAGAGCGGCCAGCCGGTCGGGAACCTGCTCGTCGGCAATCGGCGCAAAGCTGTCCGAGATCCGCTTGCGCAGCGCGCGGTGGCGTTCGACCTGTTGGGCAAGCGCCGGATCGCCGGCCATCGCGCGCTCGACCCGCTTGGCGTTGAGCGGATCAAGCTCGCCATCGGCATAGGCCATCAGCATTTCGGGCTCGATCGTCACGCCGCTTCTCCAAGATCGAGCATCAGCGCCTGTCGGCCCCGCACCAGCCGCGAGGTGAGCGTGCCCATCGGGATATCGAGCACCTCGGCCGCTTCCTTATAGGCCAGGCCCTCGACCAGCACGAGCGCCACCGCCTCTCGCTGTTCATCCGGCAATCGCCGCATCGCCGCGTCGACCTCGCCAAGCGCGACACGCGCCTCGGCTCCGCCGTCACCGCCCACTCCCGCCCCGGCCTCGGCATCGACAAAGGTCTCCGACGCCCTGCCGCGGGCACGGGCGGTATCGATCCAGGCATTGCGCATGATCCGGTACATCCAGCTGTCCAATCTCGTTCCAGGCTGCCACGATCCGCGCGCAAGCAACGCCTTTTCGACCGTCATTTGACACAGATCGTCGGCGTCCGCCGCGTCGCGGGCGAGCGCACGCGCGAACCGCCGCAGGCGCGGCAGCAACGCAAGCATCTCGTTTTCGAAAGCGGCCAAGCCAATTCCCTTCGTCTGGATGAAACGGATGGCGTCGCCCGTTTAATCCACGCAGAATGATTTTTGCCAGGCGAAAGGATTTGCGTGCTGCGTCACATGGTCATTGCCCTGATCTTGCTCGCCGGCGCCACGGCGGCGGGCGCGCAACTCGTGCCCAGGCTTCCCGCTCTCCCGATCGACGTGCCGGGCCTGCCGGTCGCACGAGGCTTGGCCGATGACGTACTCCGCGCGCCCTCGGACGCCGCACGCATGCTCGACCAGGCGCGCCGCGCCACGATCGCGCGGCTGATCCACGACAATCCGGACCGTATCGCGCTCGACCCGGACGGCTTTCCGGCGCGCGCCGGGGAAGTCGTTATCGACGATCCGAAGGATGACGTGATCGCCGCGGCCGTTGCCAAGGGATATCGCGTGATCGAGCGTGGCGACGTGCTGGGCGTGGGTTTCGCTCGCCTTGCGGTGCCCGGCCAACAGTCTCTCGCGTCGGCGATAAGGGAAATTCGCAGGCTCGGCGGCGAGGTCAGCGCGGATCAACTCCACATGCCGAGTGGAGCCATGAACGGTCGCCCCGCTCCGGTGGCAAGCGGCGACGGCACGCTGATCGGCGTGATCGATGGCGGCGTTGCCGGGGCGGCCATCTCGACCGGATTCGCCGCCGGCGCGCCGCGAGACAATGACCATGCCACCGCCGTCGCATCGTTGATCGGCGGGTCGGGCAATGTGCGCGGCGGCTTGCCTGGCGCGCGGATCGCTTCGGCCGATGTCTATGGCAGCGATCCCGCGGGCGGCAATGCAACCGCGATCGCGAAAGCGCTGGGCTGGATGGTTCAGCAGCGCGTGCCGGTGGTGACGATCAGCCTGGTCGGACCCGCCAATCCGTTGCTGGCCAAGGTGGTGGCGGCGGCACAGGCGCGCGGGCTCGTGATCGTGGCGGCGGTCGGCAATAACGGCCCCGCCGCGCCGCCGGGGTTTCCCGCTTCGTATCCGGGCGTGATCGCCGTGACCGGGGTCGATGGGCGCAACCGCGTGCTGATCGAGGCTGGGCGCGCGAGTCATCTCGATTATGCGGCGCCCGGCGCGGACATGCTGGCGGCGGGGATTGCCGGTCGGGTCTTTCGAGCGCGGGGAACGTCTTTCGCGGCGCCCTTGGTCGCGGCGACGATCGCTCGCTTCTATCCGTCGCCTTCGCCCACCGCGATTGGCGCCGCGCTCAAACGCGTCGACACGGTGTCGCGTGACCTGGGACCGCGCGGGCCCGACAAAATTTATGGCCGGGGCCTGGTCTGCGGTGAGTGTCGAACGCCCGCGAAATAATTTTTCCGCAGCCGCGGGATTAAAACCGTGTCGGGCGCCGTTCTCCGGGCAGAAACAAGGAGAATGGTCATGATGAAGATCCTGTTTGGTGCGGCAACGCTCGCGATCGCGATCGCCGCGACCCCGGCTTCGGCGCAGCTGCTTGGCGGCGGCGGCGGTCTTGGCGGCACCCTCGGCGGAACGCTTGGGGGAACGCTCGGCGGGGCCAGCGGATCGCTCGGCGGTTCGGGCAATGGCTCGCTGGGCGGTATGATCGATCGCATGCCGGTCGATACCGACACCGCCACCTCGACGCGCAGTTCGAGCAGGACGCACAAGAGCGTCGACACCCGCAAGGGCAAGGTCAGCGCATCCAATGCGAGTTCGACCGACACGAATGCGAGCAACAGCAGCCTGATCGGCGACAACGCGCTGACCGGCAGCGGATCGGCAGCGGGCAGCGCCGGCACCGGCATCGACGCACAACTGGTCGGCACGGATGCTGTTCGCGGGACCGCCTCGCGCGCGACCGACGCGACGCGCAACGCGGTCGATCGGACTCGGAACGCCACCGGCGCGGCGGCCGAGCGCGCTCGCGGTACAGCCGGCAATCTGTCGTCCAGCGCTCGGTCGCTCGGCGGCAGTGCGTCGGGCAGCGGCAGCGCCGCCGGCGCGGGCACGCTGTCCGGACTTGGCGGCGCGGCCTCGGGCACGGGCAATCTGGCCCTGGCCGGCAGCGGCGCGGCGAATGCGGGCGCCTTCCCGGTGAACCCCGGGATGGCCGTCACCGACGCCAAGGGGCGTACGATCGGGACCGTTCAGTCGGTGCGCTCGACCGCTCGCGGTACGGTACAAAGCGTGCTGGTCCGCGTCGGCAAGAAGACGGCGGATCTGCCGGCCGCGAACTTCTCGGGCTCGGGCAGCGCTTTGGTCTCGGCGATGGGCAAGGGCGACGTCAAGGACGCCGCTCAATAGCCGAACGGTACGGGTCGCGCCCCTGGATAGCACGCGGCCCGCATCCTGACGGCGCGTCCAGCACCAAGCTGGGCGCGCCGTTTCTCTAGCCCGCGATCCATGCCTTCAGACCCGCGCTTGCACAGGCGTTCTTCGTCATCATGCCTCCAATCCGGGATCGCCTGCCCTTTGCCGCGATGATCATTTCATGCCGGGCATGTCCTTCATCATCTCGTCATGGTCCTCCGGTGCACTGGCGACGAGGCGCTTATATTCTTCGGGCGACATGCCCGGCAGCCGGCGCACGAACGAGACCATGTCCCAGATCAATGGATCCGGATGGGTTTTGCCCCAGGCCGGCATCGCACTCAGCTTGACGCCGTGCTTGATGATCCAGAATTGCTCGCCCGCGCTCAGGTCCTGCGCTTTGGCAAGATCGGGCGCCTGCGGATAAAGACCCTGGCTCAACTCCGACCGCTCGACGCCGGGGCCGAGATGGCAGCTCGAGCACATTTCGCCGTAAAGGCCGGCTCCCGCCGCAACGCGCTGCGGCGAATTCAGATCGGCGGGCGGTGTGATGCCGCGCGCACGAACCGCGATCGAGCGGTCGCGCAGGCTTTCGATCAGCGAATGAACGACAGGTGTGTGCGGTGCATCGGCCGCGATATTGTAGATACCGAAATAGACGAAGGCGGCGGCGAGGATCAGCCCCAGCGCAGCGAACACGCCGACGAACGGGATGCTCGGTAGGTGGCGCCGCATCGTCTCTCTGTCCATCATCTTCCTCCTGTTGCCGCCGCCGACGATCGCTCAGAACCAGAAGCGCATGCCGGCGACGAAGCTCGTGGTTGTCGGATCCTTGCCGTCAGCGCGCACGTAGTCGGCGGTGCGGCCGGTCTTCGCCTCGTACGAGACGCCGATATAAGGCGCGAACTGGCGGCTGATCTCGTAGCGCAGCCGCAGCCCGAGCTCGGCGTCCGTCAGCCCCGAGCCAAGCCGAATCTGGGGCGCATCCTGCGCCGATAGATTGAGCTCGACGCGCGGCTGCAAGATCAGGCGCTGGGTGATGCGCTGGTCGTAATAGCCTTCGAGGCGACCGAGCAACTCGCCCTTGTTGCTGAGGAAGACCGCACCTTCGACTTCGAACATATAGGGGGCGAGGCCTTCGAAGCCGACCGTGGCATAGGTTCGCGTGGGCGACGGCTGGAAATCGTGCCGTACCCCGGCTTGCAGGTTGAAATAGGGTCCGATCGCATGGCTGTAGAGTGCCTGGACTTCGGCAGTTTCGACACCCTCGCGAAACGCGCCTTCGCCTTCGGACTTGAGCCACAGCCGATTGATGTCGCCGCCGACAAATGCCTCGCCATCCCAGCGGTAGCCGTCGCGACCTTCGCGCGCCTGATATTCAGCGAGATTGAACATCACCTGGTAGAATGTCCCGCCACCCTGTTCGCGCATCGCCTGCATGCGTGCGCGCTCCATTTCCCCGGCGGGGAAAAGGCGGTCGGCGTAATGATCCATCGGCGGGGTCGGTGCGGGTGCGTTGCCCGCAGGAAGCGCGGTGCCCGTCTGCTCCATGCCCGGCATCGCCATTTCCGGCATCGCGCCCATGTCGTGCCCCTTGTGGTCGCTCGACATGTCCATCCCGGGCATCGCCGGCTGGGCGGCCGGCCCGCCGCTTGGCTCAGGCTGCGTCATTCCGGGCATTGCCGGCATGGGCTGCGCACCGGGCTTGGCGGGCGGCATCGCCATGCCCGGCATCGATCTGTCCATCGCCGGCGCGGGCCCCGCGGGCCTGGTGCGGGGCGCAGCCTTGCGCCGCGCGATTGGCTTCTTCGCTGCGGCTTTTTTGGTGACGGGCTTCCTTGCGGCCGGCTTCTTTGCCGCCGGTGCGGGCATTTTCATCCCGGGCATGTTCATCCCCGGCATGGTCTGGGCGACAGCGGGGGCGGTGAGCACGAGAGCGGCGGTCGCGAACGCGGCGGTGAGGCGGCGGCTCATGCCGCCTCTCCCTTCGGCCGCACGCTGACGATGCGCATCATGCCCGCCATCATGTGGTACAGAAGGTGGCAATGGAACGCCCAGTCGCCGACGGCATCGGCAGTGAAATCCCAGGTCACCTTGCCGCCGGGCTGAACGAGGACCGTGTGCTTGCGGGGGCCGTGATCGCCATGTCCCGTGACCAATTCGAAGAAGTGGCCATGGATATGGATCGGGTGACTCATCATCGTGTCGTTGATGAGGTTCACCCGAACCCGCTCGCCCTCGATAAAGGGGATCGGGTCGTGCACGTCGGACATCTTCTCGCCGTCGAACGACCACATGAACCGCTCCATGTTGCCGGTCAGGTGGATGTCGATGCTGCGCGACGGCGCACGCACGTCGGGATTGCGGTCGAGCGCCATCAGGTCCCTGTAGACCAGCACCCTGTGGCCCGCGTCCTCTAGCCCCTGGCCGGGTTCGCCGGTGCGGTCCATCGGCATGGGCGCGATCGTCTGGACGCCCGGGCCTTTCTTGACCTGGGGCGCGTTCGAGAAATCGCGCATCTTCATCGAACCCATGTTCGCGCCGCCCATATCCGCGCCGCCATTCTGGCCGGACATCCCCGCCATCTTGCCATGGTCCATGCCGGCCATGTCACCGGAGGCCATGCCGGGCATCGCGTCCGTCCCTTGCGGTGCAGCCGACAAGGCGGCACCTGACGTTGCCAGCCTCGCCGAGCGGTTCTGCTCGGCGCTCGGATCGATGCCGCGCTGCGGCGCCATCCCGCCCGAATTGTCCATGCCCTCCATCCCGGGCATGCTCGACATGTCCATCCCCATGTCCTTCATGGTCGCGATCGGGCGCTTCCTGAGCGGCGGGACTTCGCCGACCATTCCGGGGCGAGGTGCCAGCGTGGCGCGCGCCATCCCGGATCGGTCGACCGCTTCCGCGATGATCGAATAGGCCTTGTCCTCTGACGGTATGACGATTGCATCGTAAGTCTCAGCGACACCGATCTGGAATTCGTCGACCGCAACGGGATGGACGTTCTGGCCGTCCGCCTGGACGATCGACAGCGACAGGCCGGGAATGCGGACGTTGAAATTGGTCATGGCGGAGGCATTGATGATGCGCAGCCGCACGCGCTCGCCGGGCTTGAACAACGCAGTCCAATTGTCGCGTGGGCCAAAGCCATTGACGATATAGGTATAGGCGGAGCCGGTCACGTCGAGGATGTCGGTCGGATCCATTCGCATCCGGCCCCAGTCCATCCGGTCCTTGATCGGCTGGTCGCGCTTGGCAAGCAGCCCGGAGAGCGTCTGGCGCTGAAAGTTGAAGTGACCCGGATCGACCTTGATCCGGCGGAAGATCTCCGCCGGCGACAACGCACTATGATCGGCGAGCACGAGCACATGTTCGCGGTCATAGTGCACGGGATCGGTGCCCGCCGGGTCGATGACGATCGGCCCATAATGGCCGAGCTGCTCCTGCAACCCGGAATGGCTGTGGTACCAATAGGTGCCCGATTGCCGGATCGGAAATTCATAGCTGAAGGTCGAGCGCGGTTTGATGCCGGGGAAGGAAACGCCGGGCACGCCGTCGAACTGGGTCGGCACGAGCATGCCGTGCCAGTGAATCGAGCTGTCCTCGTCGAGCGCGTTGACCACGTTGAGCCGGACCTTCTGCCCTTCGCGCAATCGCAAAAGCGGCGCGGGCACGGTACCGTTGACCCCGATCGCGCTCATTCTGCGACCGTCGATGACCATTGTCTGGCGCGCGATCGTCAGCGTGATATCCTCGCCGGAAAGCGTCGGGAGCGGTCGCACGATGCCAGCCGAATTGGTTTGCGCCCAGGCAGGCAACCACGCCGCCAGCGCGAGGCCGCCTCCCGCGAACGTGGCGCCACGCAGCAACTGGCGGCGGTCGATGGTGTCGGTCATGCTGGTCCTGGGTCCCGTCTTCAACTTGGGCGTCTGAAAGGCATACGCACGTCGTGCGCGTGCCCCTCACTTTTCCCGGACAACATGGGATCTGACACTATGTCAGGGTCAAGCACCGCGATTCAGCCTCTGCCGAGGCGCTCGGCAAGCTTGGCGCGCGCGCGGCGTATGCGTGTCTCGACCGCCTTCTCGCTGATCGACAATATTGCAGCGGTCTCGCCCTGACTCAGCTCGTCGATCGTGTGCAGGATCAGGGGCTCGCGGAGCGCCGCCGGAAGCTCGGCGATCGCACGCGAGAGGCGCGCCATTTCCTCGCGGCCGGCGGCCTCCGCGTCGGGGAGCGTGCGATCCTCGGCGATCTGGTTGCTGGTGTCATCAAGCGGCAGAGCGAACGCGAACAATCGCCTGACCGCGCGCCGGCGGCGCCAATCGCGGCACTTGTTGAGCGCGATCGTCACGAGCCAGCGCCGCATCGGGCGGTCGGGCTCGTAGCGCACGAGCGCGCGGTGCGCGGCAACGAAACTTTCCTGCACGAGGTCGAGCGCCTCGTCGGCATCGCCGACATTGTTCGCGATGATGCGATACAGGGGCTCGCGGTGGCGGCGCATGATCTCCGCGAAGGCGGAGTCGCGCCCGGCGATGCTGAGCGCGGCCAGCTCGCCGTCGGTCAGCGCGGTGAGATCGAGCGTCACCGCGCGTCGACGGTCAGCGCCTTCACCACCGCCTGATCGAATGTCGCCGCCTGATCCGGCCGCAGTATCTGTCGCATCGCGAAGATATGCGCGAGCGTATCCTTCTGGAGCTCGCCCATCACGGCATGCGAAGCATCGACCGCGGCGGCGACCTGCGGACCATTGCCGTGCTCGGCCTGGATTGCGCCCGCGAGTCGCGCATTGGCGGCGCGTAGCTCGAGCTCGAGCGCGCGACGGCGGATCGCGAAGCGCTGCTCAAGTGCGTCGAGCCGAACCTCCTGCCCCCGATCGAGATGTAGTTGATGGTGGAGCACCTCATGGAGTTCGGTGCCCTCGTCTTGCGGCACGGGAACCAGCGCGCGGCCGATAAACACCCCGGCGATGCCGGCCAGGAACGCCACCACCGCGATGACGATCGTCCAGCGCAGCGGTTTCACTGGCTCGCCGTCAGCAGGGTCGACGGTGCGAGCGGGCTCGAGGGACCGAACGGCGAAAGCGTGTCAGGTGCCGCCTTCGCCTGAAGCGAACCGCCGCTTATAATCCCGAGCGTCAGCGCCGCGACAACGGCGACGGCTCCGATTCCAATTCCGTGTACGGTCGTCGTGCCTGCACGGTCGTGCAACCGCCCGAGCACCGCGCCTTCGATCGACATGAGCCCCGGGTGCGCCGGTATGGTCGAAAGCCGTCGAAGGGCCGCGTCCAGATCCTGTTCCATAACCATCTCCGCTCGCCCTTTCTCGCTCTTACGCGCCGGGCGAAGCAATCCCTCAAAAAAAACGTGCGGGCCCCGAATCGCAAAATTTCTGTGCTGATTGATGAGGGGTTGCTGGGGCGAGATGCGTACTCCTGATTGCCGACGTCTTGTCGGCCCTCCGGAGAATGCCGCTTTTGCGTTTTGCCCCGATCAGCGCGGCCGTGCTGCTCGTTGCGCCGGTTGCGGCTTATGCCCACTCCGATCGAGATCGCCGGGCCGGGGCGGCATAAATTCGGGGCTTGACCCTGACATGATGTCAGACCTCACATGGGGTGGCATCGGAGGACCGTTACATGAATCACGCCGACCACCATGCCCATCCCGCAAGCGGCTGCTGTTCCGGTCACGCCCTGACCGAGGGCCAGGTGAAGGACCCGGTCTGCGGCATGACCGTGGATCCGGCCGCGACGCCGCACCATGCCGAGCATGATGGGCAAGACTATCATTTCTGCAGCGCCGGCTGCCGCGCCAAGTTCGTGGCCAGCCCTGAATCCTATCTGGGTGGCGCCCGCCCAGAACCCGAGGCGGCGCCAGGCACCATCTGGACCTGTCCGATGCACCCGCAGATCCGTCGCGACGGTCCGGGCACGTGCCCGATCTGCGGCATGGCGCTCGAGCCCGAAGAGCCGTCGCTCGACGATGCACCCAATCCCGAGCTGGTCGACTTCACGCGGCGACTATGGGTGTCGGGCGTGCTCACTTTGCCGTTACTCGCGATCTCGATGGGCGCCGAAATGCTCGGCATCCGCCTCGTCGACCCGAAGTGGTCGCCCTGGGTGCAATTGCTGCTGACGGCGCCGATCGTGCTGTGGGGTGGATTGCCGTTTTTCGAGCGCGGCTGGGCGTCGCTCAAGACCCGGCACTATAATATGTTCACACTGATCGCGATCGGCGTTGGCGCGGCGTTCACGTACAGCCTGGTCGCCACGGTCGCGCCTGGCCTGTTTCCGCCCAGCTTCCGGCAACACGGCATGATGATCCCGGTCTATTATGAGGCGGCCGGCGTCGTAGTGACCTTGGTGCTGCTGGGACAAGTGCTCGAACTCCGCGCCCGCGCGGCGACCGGGCGCGCGATCCGGGCGCTGCTCAACCTCGCGCCAAAAACGGCGCGCCGGATCGATGCCGACGGCGGCGAGAGCGAAGTGCCGTTGGGCGGAGTCATGGTCGGCGACAGGCTGCGCGTGCGCCCGGGCGAAGCGATCCCGGTCGACGGCATGGTTATCGAGGGCCGTTCCCCGGTCGACGAATCGATGCTGACCGGCGAGCCCGCGCCGGTGCTCAAGGAGGCACAGGCGCGGGTCACCGGCGGCACGGTCAACGGCACCGGCAGCCTGGTGATCGAAGCCCGGGCGATCGGCTCCGACACGGTGCTCGCCCGGATCGTCAAGATGGTCGCGCAGGCACAGCGCAGCCGGGCGCCGATACAGGCGGTAGCCGACCGCATCTCGGGATGGTTCGTGCCGCTGGTCGTCGCGATCGCGGTCGCCACGTTCGTAGTGTGGAATTTGGTCGGTCCCGAGCCGCGCTTCGGCCACGCGCTGTTGAACGCAATCGCGGTGCTGATCATCGCCTGCCCCTGCGCGCTCGGGCTCGCGACCCCGATGTCGATCATGGTCGGGACCGGACGCGGCGCGCATGCCGGCGTACTAGTCAAGAATGCCGAGGCGTTGCAGGCGCTGGAAAAGGTCGACACGCTGGTGATCGACAAGACCGGAACGCTGACCGAGGGGCGGCCCAAGCTGATCGCCGCCGAGCCTCTCGGCGACCTGGGCGAAGACGCGCTGATCGCCGCCGCGGCGGCGGTCGAGAGCCGTTCGGAGCACCCGCTGGCGCGCGCGATCGTCGAGGCGGCCGAGGCGAGACGCCTGGAGCTGGCGCCGGTCGAGGATTTCGAATCGCAGACCGGGCTCGGGATCAGCGGGCGCGTCGGCGGGCGCGCGGTAGTCGTTGGCAATGCCGCACAGATGCAGCGCGTCGGAATCGATCCGGCGGCGTTGGACGAAACCGCCGAACGTCATCGCAGCGAAGGCGCCGGGGTCATGTTGGTGGCGATCGAGGGACGGCTGGCCGGTCTGGTCGCGGTCGCCGACCCGCTCAAGGAATCGGCCCGCGACGCGATCGCCGCGCTGCACCGCGACGGGCTCAGGATCGTCATGCTGACCGGCGACAGCCGCGGCACGGCAGAGGCGATCGCCCGCCAGATCGGCGGGATTGACGAAGTCCATGCCGATCTCAAGCCCGAGGACAAGGCGCGCATCGTCGGCGAACTCAAGGCGAAGGGCGCCACCGTGGCGATGGCCGGCGACGGCATCAACGACGCGCCCGCGCTGGCAGCGGCCGATGTCGGGGTGGCGATGGGGACCGGCACCGATGTCGCGATCGAAAGCGCGGGCATGACGCTGACCAAGGGCGACTTGTCGGCAATGGTGAGGGCACGCAGGCTCGCACATGCGACGATGGGCAATATCCGCCAGAACCTGTTCTTCTCGTTCCTGTTCAACGGGATCGGCGTGCCGGTCGCGGCGGGCGTGCTCTACCCGGTCGCCGGGATCCTGATGTCGCCGATGTTCGCGGGCGCGGCGATGGCGCTGTCGAGCTTCACGGTGGTATTGAACGCGCTCCGACTCAACGCGGTGAAGCTATGAACATCGGCCAGGCCTCGGAAGCGAGCGGCGTCTCGCAGCGGATGATCCGCCACTACGAGAAGATCGGGCTGATCCCGCGCGCGCCGCGGCGCGACAGCGGTTATCGCGATTATTCGCCCGCCGATCTCCACCGGTTGCGCTTCATCGCCAATGCGCGCGACCTCGGCTTTCCGATCGAGGACATCCGCACATTGCTTGACCTGTGGAACGACCGCAGCCGCGCGAGCGCCGAAGTCAAGGCATTGGCCACGACGCGAGCCAGAGAACTCCATCGCAAGGCCGAAGCGCTCGAGGCGATGCGACGGACGCTGATCGACCTCGCCCAACGCTGCCACGGCGACACCCGGCCCGACTGCCCGATCCTCGATAATCTGGCGAGCGAGTGAAGATGCCGCATGGCATTGCAACTGCCGGCTGCAACCGCGACGCCGCCAATGGCACTCGATCACGGTGCCGGCGTTTTGGCGGAGACGGAGGGATTCGAACCCTCGATACGGTTTCCCGTATGACGCTTTAGCAAAGCGTTGGTTTCAGCCACTCACCCACGTCTCCGGTTGCGGCAGAATGCGGGCCTATAGCGAGCGTCCCCTAGGTGATCAACCGGGGGTTTCGACTCGGTCGGGCGCGGAATAGACTCGGATCGCCGCTGCGTTCATTGCCGGGCAATCTCCGCCGGGCTTAGCGTATGGCATGTATGGGTTGGGGTTGGGGGCGATGATGCGCCGTTTATTGACTATTCTGTCGTTGGCGATGCTGACGATCACCGGGCCGGTCGCCGCGCAGATGACCACGATCGATCCCAACAAGGCGATCGATGGCGACCTGCAACGATCGCCGCCGCCACCGCCACAGCCCGCGCCGTACACGCCGCCGCCCGCCAATCCGAGCGTGCCGGCCTATGACGAGGCGCCGCCGCCGCAGGACGAGACCGCGACCACCACCACTGCCCCGCCGCCGATCCCGCCGACCACCGGCCCGACTTATGGCGACGACGACGTGCTCGACGCGGCTGAAGGCGTATTCGGCAAGGGCGCCAAGGGTCTGGCCGGGATCATCGAGAAGACTCTGAAGAATCAGGGGCGGCCCAACGCCTATATCGCCGGGCGCGAGGCATCGGGCGCGTTCGTCGTCGGACTGCGCTACGGCTCGGGCACGCTCAGCCACAAGGTGGCGGGCGACCAGAAGATCTATTGGACCGGCCCATCGGTCGGGTTCGATGTCGGCGGCGACGCCACCAAGGTGTTCGTGTTGGTGTACAATCTCTACGACACCGAGGATCTCTACAAGCGCTTCCCGAGCGGCGAAGGACGACTCTATTTCGTCGGCGGATTCTCGGCGACCTATCTCCGGCGCGGCAACATCGTGCTGATCCCGATCCGCTTGGGCGTCGGCTGGCGCGCCGGGGTCAATGCCGGCTATATGAAATTCACCCACAAATCGAAGTGGATGCCGTTTTAAGGCCGAATGCGGCAGCGGGCGCCCTCGCCCGCTGACTCGCATCGGCCCGGCCGGCGGCGCACAGCGCCGACCGACGACGCGGGCTCTGCCCGCGTCGCAAGTTGAAGAAGACCCTCACCCTCCCGCTTCGCGGGCCCCTCCCTCTCCCGCAAGCGGGAGAGGGTATTCCGGAGCTATACCACTAACCGCCACTCCAGCGTCTCACCGGCATGGAACGACACCAGCCCCGCGACGCGCGCCGGCACCTCGGTCGCCACGCGCTCCAGCGTCACCGTCCCCTCGTTGAGCGGCAGTCCATAAAAGCGCGGGCCATGTTCCGAGGCAAAGCCCTCGAATTTGTCGAGCGCGCCTTCTTCCTCGAACACCGCGGCATAGCTTTCGAGCGCGAACGGCGCGTTGAAGATGCCGGCACAGCCGCAATCCATTTCCTTGCGCTCGACCGCATGCGGCGCGCTGTCGGTACCGAGGAAGAATTTGGGCGAACCCGACACCGCCGCCGCACGCACCGCGAGACGATGGCGCTCGCGCTTGATCACTGGCAGGCAATAAGCATGCGGCCTCAGCCCGCCGTCGAACAAAGCGTTGCGGTTGAGGTGGAGGTGTTGCGGCGTGATCGTCGCGGCGACCAGCGGACCGGCGTCGGCCACGAATTCAGCGGCTTCGGCGGTGGTGATGTGCTCGAGCACGATCTTGAGCGCGGGGAAGTCGCGCACCAGCGGCGCCAGCGTGCGATCGATGAACACCGCCTCGCGGTCGAAAATGTCGACATCGCGGTCGGTGACCTCGCCGTGGATCAGCAGCGGCATGCCGATCCGCTGCATCGTTTCGAGCACCGCGCCCAATGCGCGGATGTCGGTGACGCCATGCGCGGAATTGGTCGTGGCGTGCGCGGGGTAGAGCTTGCACGCGGTGAACGCGCCCGCTTCATGCCCGCGCTCAATCTCGGCAGGGTCGGCACCGTCGGTCAGATAGCAGGTCATCAGCGGCGTGAAGTCGCTGCCGGCGGGCAAGGCGGCGCGGATGCGCGTGCGATAAGCTTCGGCCGCGGCGACGTTGGTGACCGGCGGCGTGAGGTTGGGCATCACGATGGCGCGCGCGAACTGGCGCGCGGTGTGCGCGACGACCGCCTCCAGCATCGCGCCGTCGCGCAGATGGACATGCCAGTCGTCGGGGCGGCGGATGGTCAGGCGATCGGTCATGACAATCGCCCTACAATCGTGCGCCGCGATCCGCCAGCATGGCTTGGATTCGGGCGGGCGCGCACTAGTTTGGCACCATGAGCGACACTGGAACCATGCTGGACGACCGCGCACTGATCCGCCTGGCCGGCGACGACGTCCGCGATTTCCTGCAAGGGCTGGTGACGCAGGACGTGCTGACGCTCGACCCCGCTGCGCCGCGCTGGTCGGGGCTACTGACCCCGCAAGGCAAGGCGCTGTTCGACTTCCTGCTCTGGGCGGACGGCGATTCGGTGCTGATCGATTGCGAGGCGGCCGAGGCCGACGCGTTGGCGCGGCGGCTGATGATGTACCGGCTGCGACGGCCGATCACGATCGAACGCGTCGCGGGCGCAGTGCATTGGGCGCGGGACAGCGCGTTGGGCGTGCCCGACCCGCGCTTGCCGGAACTGGGTCGGCGTTGGCTGGGCATGCCAAGCGAGCCGGCGCAAGGATGGCGCGCGCACCGCCTGTCGCTCGGCGTGACGGAGGGGGTCGCCGAGCTTGGCCAGGACAAGACCTTGTGGCTGGAGGCGAATGCCAGCGAACTCAACGGCGTGAGCTTCGCCAAGGGCTGTTATGTCGGGCAGGAGAATACCGCGCGGATGCATTATCGCGCCAAGGTCAACCGGCGGCTGGTGGTCGCGCCGATCGCGCCCGCGGGCGACCGGACGCGCGCGGTCTATCCCGATCTCGGCCTGATGGTCGAACTACGCCGGGTCGAGGCCCTGGGCGATGCGATCGTCGCACCGTGGCTGGCGACGGCGCTGATCTGACGCTTATTCCCCTCCCGCTTGCGGGAGGGGAGATAACCGCCGCCTGATCGTCAGCGCCCGACCGAGGAATAAGCGAAGCCAAGTTTGCGAACGTCATCCGGCCGATAGACGTTGCGCAGATCGACCATCACGGGCGCGGTCATCACGCTTGCCAGCCGCCGCAGATCGAGCGCGCGGAACGTGTCCCATTCGGTCACGATCGTTACCGCGTCGGCGCCGGTCGCGGCCTCATAGGCATCTTTGCAGAAGATGACGCCGGGCATCATCGCCTTGGCCGCCTCCATCCCTTCGGGATCGAACGCGCGCACCGTCACGCCGGCGTCCTGCAGGCTCTGCACCACCGCCAGGCTGGGCGCGTCGCGCATGTCGTCGGTGTTCGGCTTGAACGTCAGCCCCAGCACCGCGACCGACTTGCCGCGGGGCTCGTCGCCCAGCGCGTGGAGTACCTTGCGGCCCATCGCGCGCTTGCGGCTGTCATTGACCTTCACCACCGCCTCGACGATGTGGACCGGGCTTTCGTGATCCTCGGCGGTCTTGAGCAGCGCCAGCGTGTCCTTGGGGAAGCACGAGCCGCCATAGCCGGGTCCGGCATGGAGGAACTTGGCGCCGATGCGATTGTCGAGCCCGATCCCGCGTGACACGTCCTGGACGTTGGCGCCAACCGCTTCGCACAAATCGGCGATCTCGTTGATGAAGGTGATCTTGGTCGCGAGGAAGGCATTGGCGGCGTATTTGATCAGTTCCGAGGTGCGGCGGCTGACGAACAGGATCGGGCTCTCGTTGAGATAGAGCGGGCGATACACTTCGCGCATCACTTCGCGGGCGCGCGCATCCTCGCTGCCGATGACGATACGGTCGGGCCGCTTGAAGTCGCCGATCGCGGCGCCCTCGCGCAGGAATTCGGGATTGGAAACGACTGCGATGTCGATATCGGGGCGTTCTTCGCGCAGAATCTCCTCGACGCGGTCGCCGGTGCCGACCGGCACGGTCGACTTGGTGACGACGACGGTGGGCCCGGTGACCGCCGCGGCGATCTCCTTGGTCGCCTCGAACACATAGGTCAGGTCGGCATGGCCGTCACCGCGGCGCGACGGCGTGCCCACCGCGATGAAAATGGCATCGGCGCCCGCGACCGCGGTGGCGAGATCGGTGGTGAAGGTCAGGCGCCCGGCGGCGACGTTGGTCGCGACGAGCTGGTCGAGACCGGGTTCGTAGATCGGCATGCGACCGCCCTGGAGCGCCTCGATCTTGGCCGCATCCTTGTCGACGCAGACCACGTCGTGGCCGAAATCGGAAAAGCAGGCTCCCGACACCAGGCCGACATAGCCCGATCCGATCATCGTGATTTTCATTCTAGTCCCTCGGTGCAGACGGCATGTCCGGCGACCCGCCAGATCGTGACCCGCGTGCTCTATCGCAAGTAGGGGGTTTTGCCATCCCTGTGTGAGCCAGCCTGAGCCGTGAACCGTCGCCCCCTCTCCCGCGTGCGGGAGAGGGAGGGGCCCGCCGCGAAGCGGTGGGAGGGTGAGGGTCTTCTTACTTCTTCAAGGCGAGTGTCGGGCCAGGAGAAGTAAGAAGACCCTCACCCAACCCTCTCCCCTAAACGGGAGAGGGCTAAGCTCGGGAAAACCGCCGCGGCAAAGCCGCGTCGTCGGTCGGGCGCCTCACGCCCGCCGGCCGTGCGTGTTCGCTGGTGGAAATAGCTGCGCTATTCCCTTCCGCTCACACGCAAAGAAAAAGGGAGGCCGGCGAACCGACCTCCCCAAATCTTTCAGTCGTTGGAGACTTACTGACCCGAAGACGGGCCGTAGGTGATCTCCACGCGACGGTTCTGGACCTCGCGGACGCCATCGGCGGTCTCGACACGCGGACGGCTCTCGCCGAACGCCTGCTCGCTGATGACACCATCCGGAACCGAATGGGCGACCATGTAAGCCTTCACCGCGTCGGCACGACGCTGCGAGAGGCCGACATTGTACTTGGCCGAACCCGAACGGTCCGCGTGACCCGCCAGCATGACCTGGGCATTGCCGCAGTTCGCGTACTGGCTGATCGCGTTGTCGAGGATCGACGCCGCTTCCGGCGTGATATCCGACTTGTCCCACTCGAAGAACACGATGAACGGTCCCGGCGAGCAGACCACGGCCGGCGGAGGCGGCGGCGCCGGCGGTTCCGGCGGCGGAGGAGGCGGAGGCGGAGGCGGCGGCGGCGGAGGCGGCGCCGGCGGTTCGCCGAAGTTGTAGGTGAAGCCGCCCAGGATGCTGTGCGTACGGAAGCGTCCGTCCAGCGTCCGGCCGGTCACGTCGACCAGCTTGACGTTCTCGGCGTTGAAGAAGCGATACTTCAGCGACGCGTCGATATGGTTGGTGATCGGCGCACGGATACCCGCAATCGCCTGCCACGCGAACACCGTGTCCGAATCGTTCAGGAACGAGCCGTAGGTGTTGAGCGCGTACTTGTCGGCCTTGACGCGAGCGACACCGACACCGCCGCCGACGAAGCCCTGCAGGCCATCATCGTCGCCGAAGTCGAGCATGCCGTTCAGCATGAAGCTCAACGCGGTGGTCTTGCCCCCGGCATAGCTATAGCTGCCGGCGTTTGACTGAACCAGAGCGCCAGCGCTGTTATACGCCGGAATGCGAAGGCTCGAGCTGATCGCGTCGACATTGGCGGACTTGTACGAAACTTCGGTTTCGACGCGGAACATACCGAAGTCGTAACCGACCTGGCCACCGACGTCATAACCGTAGTTATGGTCGATCTTCATGGCGTCTGGCGCCGCACCGATGTCGAAGTGAATGTCTTCGACAATCATCGCGCCGCCTTCGACGCCAACATACCACGCCTTATCGCGCGCAAGCGCGGGCGTCGCAAGTGCGGTTGAAGCGAGCGCCACGGCAATGGCAAGCTTGCGCATCTGTATCCCCTTTCACGGTTGTCACTACGGACAGCGCAAACTCCCTACCCAAAGGTTCGTTTCCACGCAAGCGAAACAAAGCTGATCCGCTGTGGCGGCGGAGCAACACTTTTACCCGGTTTTCCGTCGGTTTCAGGTTTCCCGCCCGCTTGCCGGCACGGCGGAAAGAGCGGTGCGACCATCGTCCGCCAACCGCCTGCGACGGACGGCGCCAACAACGCGATCAGCCCGGCCAGGATCGCGCATCCCACGCTTGCCGAGTTCGCCTTTTGGGCGCAAATATTGGCGATGGCGGCAGCGCCCGATTATTACGCGATGCTCGGCGTAACGCCCGACGCGGACCACGCCGTGATCCGCGCCGCGTGGAAGGCGCTGTTGCGCAAATACCATCCCGATACCGCGCATGGCGTGCCCGACGCCGACGACCGTACCCGCGCGTTCAACGCGGCCTGGGCGGTATTGGGCAATAACAACCGCCGTATCGCCTATGACCTGCAACGCGCGGCACCGCCCGATGACGAGACGCGACCCGGCTGGGCGTCGCCCTATCCGATGCCGCCGCGCCGCGGAGCCGGCACCACGCTGGTGCTGATCCTCGCCTTTGTCGGGTTGCCGGCGGTCGCGATCACTCTGCCCGGCGTGCCCGGACAGGTCGCGGCGATGCTGCCGGGGGGCGATAGCGGGTCGGCCGCGAGCTTCGCGCGGTCGAGTTTCCGCCAGGTGCGGCGCCTGCTCACGCCCGCCGGATTCGGGGCCGGCAGCGCTGCCGCGAGTCCGGCTATCCCGACGTCGGCAGCGACATCGTCGCCGACCCCGGTCGCCGCGCCGCAGATCGACCACGCGACCATCCGCCTTGCCGTCCGCCAATATAGCCGCGTCGTCCGCCGCGACGGCCAGCAAGGAATCGCTGCTTATAGCCGCGGCTGCGCCCAGCGCGCGGCCAGCCTGGCACGGTGGGAATCGGACGATTTCTGCGCTGCCTTCGACATGGCCGCCGGGCGCGATACGACAGCATCGGCGGCGCGCTACGTCCGGCTCGGCATCCCAGCCACGGCCGCGACGACGCGCCTTGGGCAAATCCGCGCCCAGCTTCACCGAACAGCCTCGTTCCCCAAGCGGCAGTAACCCGTAGCCGGCCCGCGATCAGGCCGGTCGAGGTGCCGCGATCGCCTGGTCCGCTACCCCCGCCCAGGCCGCGATCTCGTCGTTGAAATGCCGCGTCACGATGAGCTCGCCGGCCAAAGCGCGGTCGAGATCGACGTCGGCCGACCCTTCCCATTCGTAAGTGGCATTGCCCGATAGCCGGACCATGCCGTCCGGATCGGCACAGGCCCTGATCAACCCGCCCGCATTCCAGACGGTGATTTCGGTATCGAAGCGTGCGCGTTCGGTCAGGCAGGCGGCGAAGGTCGACGCCGCCATCGCGCTGCCGCAACTGTCGGTCAGTCCGACGCCGCGTTCGAACGTGCGGACGAACAGACCGCCGGGACGCGTTTCGACGAAGCTGACATTGGCGCGGTTGGGCAGCCAGTCGGGCGCCGATTCGCACAGCTGACCGACCGCCACGAGTTCCTGCTCATCGACTGCGTCGACGAACGCGATCAGATGCGGGTTGGGAATCGAGACCGCGGTGAACGGCCGATCGCTGGGCAATCCGGGAATCGCCATCTGGACATTCTGTTCGCGGCCGATCGTCATCGGCCAGTCGACGATATCGAGCGATGCCGGACCGGCCAGTTCGCGAACCGTCACCACGCCCGGCGAAAGATCGGGATCGCGCGTCACCTCGACCACCGAGGTCTTGAGATGGACGTGCGCATGGTCGATCCCCAGCGCATCGAACCCGGCCCGCGCGACGCAGCGTAGCCCGTTGAGACAAGTCTCGGCTTCCGACCCGTCGCTGTTGAACATGCGGAAACCGAAATCGTGCCGCGCATCGCCCGCGGTCAGCAGCAGCAGGCCGTCGCCACCGACCGGCCCGCGCCGATCGGCCAGCGCCCGCGCGACCTGGGCCCAGGCAGCGTCGGGCAATTCGATGGCACGCGCATCGATCATCGGGAAATCGTTGCCCGAACCGTGGCATTTGACGAACGCGAACCGCATCGCCGCGCTGTAGCGCTGTCGCGCGCGCGGTTCAAACCATCGCGTGCCGGTATGGCGCATTCACCCCTTGCCGCGCGACACGGCGCACGACATGTTGCCGGCGGGGAAAGCGGGGGCCGCGCATGATATCGTCGACATGGCGAGACGAAGGTCTCGACGAATGGGAAGCCGCGCTAGAGCAATCCGATGGCCGTCCGTGGATCGCCATGCTGGCGGGGGCCGGCGCGATCCTGCTGATCGCGATCGTCGCGATCAACCTGTCGCCGGTCGACATATCGACGCATAGCGCGGGCGCGCTCGCGGTAGCGACGATATTGGCGGCACTGGTCTGGGGCGGCGCCTGGTTCCTGACGCTCCGCCACGCCACGACGGGCTGGAAAATCGGCGTAGCGGCGGTCCTATGGGGCATCGCCCTGCTCACCGTTGCCGCCGCGATCGCCTTTGACACGATCGCGCTGCGGATGGACGCCGCCAACGTCCGGCGAATCCGTATCGACGAGACCGGCGAGCCCCGCCTGCCACCGGGCATGGCGGTCGGCCCGATCACGCGGACGATGTTCGATTTCCTCCGCGACATGACCTCCGAACGGCACCAGCGCGAGGCGATGTTCCAGGTGATGGGCATGGATCGGCTGCACGACGCCTATATGGTCAGCAACACGCCGGCGATGCTCAAGGATTGCGCGAGATTTGTTCGGGTCGAACCGAAAATCGACCAGTCGGATCGCCGCGTGACCGCGGCGATCGCGCGGGTCCACACGCGGCTGGGCGAGATCGTCAAGGACGAGGCGACCCGGCGCGAGTTGATCAAGGCGTTCGACAAGGGACTGGACAGCAATCTGGCCAATTCGCGCCGGTCGAGCGAATTGCAGCGCCAGCAACTCGAGATCGGCGGCCGGTTGTGCACGTTCCTCGCGACGCATCGCTGGAAAGCGGTCGGCGGCCAGTTCATGTTCTACAATCAGGGCGATGTCGGCACGTTCAACCGAACGATCACCGATTGGAACGATGCGGTCAGGGAGCAAACCGCATTGGTCGCCAACGCGCGCCGCAAGATGACCGAGACCGGATTGCTCGACAGCCGGTCGCGCTTCTGACCGGCGCCTCAGGGCGCGGAGTCGCCGCCATCCTTGTCCGCCGGGGGCGAGCCGTTGCCGGTGGCGTCGCCGCGCGACCAACCTCTGCCGCCTCTCCGCTTGCCCTTGCCGCCGAACTGGCCCGCCGCCGGCGCGCTCAATTTGGGAAGTTCGGCGCGGGTGAGTTTGCCGTCATGCTTGGTGTCGAGCATCGCGAAGCGATCCGCCGCGGCGTCACGGAACTCCTTGGGATCGACCCCACGGTTGAAATTGGTGTCGGCAACGGTGACCGGCTCGGGATAATCGAAGAACGAGAAGCGCGCCGCACCGCGTTTGACGTCGGAATAACGTGGCTGCGCGTCGCTGCTGCTCGATTGGGCGTCGCCGCCACCACCGCCACCGCCCATGCGACCGCCGCCGCGGCCTCCACCCCCACCACCGCCGCCGCCGCCATGTCGGCCGCCACCGCCGCGACGCGCACCGCCACTCGGCCGGCCGGCGGCCATGCCGCCTTCACCGCCGGTACGGATTTCGGGGGCGAGCACGGTCTCGTAATAGTCGATATCGTCGGGATCGATCTCGCCGTCATGCCCGCGATCGAGCCGCAGGAAGAAGCGGTCCGCGTCGGCGGTGAACTCGGCGAGCGTCACCACGCCGTCATGATTGGTGTCGGCGCCGTCGAACCACATTCCCACAGGATCGGGGCCGCGAAACGGCTCGCCCATCGGGCTGATGAACAGCCGGCCGCGCGGGCGGTCCTGCGGGGCGGCGGCAGGCTTGTCGTCGTCCGGCAGCTTACCGGCCAAAGGCGGTATCGGTGGCACCGCCTGCCCGCCCGCCATCAACATCAATCCCAACCAGAAACCCATCGCCGATACTCCGCCCCGACCCTCAAGGGCGGGACGCTAGGCGCGCTTTGTCGCACAACTATGTCGGGCCGCAACGGCCGCGCCGGCGCCGGCGCAGCTGGTCAGTCGGCAAACAGCAGGACCGGCGTCTCGAGATATTTGCGCACCGCCTGGACGTAGCTCGCCGCATCCCAGCCATCGACGACACGGTGGTCGCAGCTGATCGACAGGTTCATCAGCTTGGCGCGGACGATGTCGTCGCCACGGAATACCGGGCGCTCGACGATCTTGTTGGGACCGATGATCGCCACTTCGGGTCGGTTGATCACCGGCGTCGTCGCGATGCCGCCCAACGGCCCGAGCGAGGTCACGGTGATCGTGCCGCCGCCCATTTCGTCAGGCTTGAGCTTGTTGGCGCGCGCGGCCTCGGCCAGCCGCGTGATCTCGGTCGCGAGCTGCCACACGTTCCTGTCCTGCGCATCGCGGATGACGGGAACGGTGAGCCCGGCATCGGTTTGCGTCGCCATGCCGAGATGGACCCGGCCCGAGCGCGTCACCACGCCGGCTTCGTCGTCGTAGCGCGCATTGAGCATCGGGAAATCGGGTAGGGTGCGGCAAATGGCGACGATCAGGAACGGCAGCATGGTGAGCTTGGGCCGCCCCCCGCGATTGGCGTTGAGGTCGGCGCGCATGTCCTCGAGCGCGGTCACGTCGATCTCGTCGACATACGTGAAATGCGGGATGTTGCGCTTGGCCGCCTGCATGTTCTCGGCAATGCGGCGGCGCATGCCGATGACCTTGATCACCTCGTCCTCGCGCGCGCGGCTCGCGTGCGGGGCATGATAGCCCTGGCCCGAGCCGTAGCGCAGGAAGGCGTCGAGATCGGCGTGGCGGATGCGGTCGCCGTCGGTTTTTACCTGGGAAAGGTCGACGCCGAGGTCTTTGGCGCGCTGGCGGACCGCGGGGGTGGCGAGGACCTTCTCCCTCTCCCCTTGTGGGAGAGGGAGGGAGCCGCCGGAGGCGGCGGAAGGGTGAGGGGGAGTGCTGGGCGAGACGGACGCAGAGTCCCCCTCACCCTTCCCACTCGCTGACGCGAGCGGGCCCCTTCCCCCTCCCACAAGGGGAGAGGGAGATTCGGTTTCGTAGGCCGGCGTCTCGCCCTCAGCATCCGCAAGACCCGGCGTCTCCGCCTCGATCTCTTCCGCGACTTCCTCGGCCTTTGTCTCGGGCTGGGCACTGGCCTCCCCCACGGTCTCGATCACCACCAGCGTCGAGCCGATCGGGATCTGATCCCCGACCTCGCCCGCCAAGGACACGACGGTCCCCGAGACCGGGCTCTCCATCTCGACCGTCGCCTTGTCGGTCATCATGTCGGCGAGCTGCTGGTCTTCCTCGACCGCATCGCCGACCTTGACGTGCCAGGCGACGATCTCGGCTTCTGCGATGCCTTCACCGATGTCGGGCAAGCGAAATTCAAACCGGGCCATTCGGATCAGTCCTTCATGATCTTTTTGAGCGCCTGTCCGATACGGACGGGGCCGGGAAAATAGGCCCATTCGAGGCTGTGGGGGTAAGGCGTGTCGAACCCGGTGACGCGTTCGATCGGTGCCTCGAGATGATAGAAACAACGTTCCTGGACCAGCGCCGACAATTCGGCGCCGAAGCCCGAGGTGCGCGTCGCTTCGTGGACGATCATGCAGCGGCCGGTCTTCTTGACCGACTCCTCGATCGCCTCGATGTCGAGCGGGACCAGCGTGCGCAAATCGAGAATCTCGGCGTCCACGCCGGCTTCCTCGATCACGGCCCGGCAAACATGGACCATCGTGCCGTAGCAGAGGATAGTCAGCGCCTCGCCAGCGCGGACGACGTTCGCCTTGCCCAGCGGCACCTTGTAATAGCCTTCGGGCACCTCGCCGCCGGGATGTTTCGACCAATTCTCCGCCGGACGATCCCAATGGCCGTTGAACGGGCCGTTATAGATACGCTTGGGCTCGAAGAAGATCGTCGGATCATTGTCCTCGATCGCCGCGATCAGTAGGCCCTTGGCGTCGTACGGCGTCGCCGGGATCACCGTCTTCACGCCCGAGACGTGGGTGAAGATGCCCTCGGGCGATTGCGAGTGCGTCTGCCCACCGAAGATGCCACCGCCATAAGGCGAGCGGATCGTCATCGGCGCGATGAACTCGCCCGCCGAGCGATAGCGCAGCCGCGCCGCTTCCGACACGAGCTGGTCGAGCGCGGGATAGATATAGTCAGCGAACTGGATCTCCGGCACCGGGCGCAGGCCATAAGCGCCCATGCCGACCGCGACGCCGATGATGCCGCATTCGGTGATCGGCGTGTCGAACACGCGCGTCTTGCCGTGCTTCTTCTGCAGCCCGGCGGTCGCACGGAACACGCCGCCGAAATAGCCGACATCCTCGCCCATCACGATCACGCTGGGGTCGCGCGCCATCATCACGTCGAGCGCCGAGTTGATCGCCTGGATCATGTTCATGCGGGAGGTGGTGCCGGTATCGGCCGCGCCAGCTTCGGTTTCGATGACATCGCTCACCAGACCAACTCCGTCACCCCAGCGAATGCTGGGGTCTCTTGAAAATAGAGCGAGCGCTGGCGGCGCGAGACCAGCGACGGGTTGAGCATGCCCCGCATGCTCAAGGCCCGTCCGGGGGACGGGCCGACCCGTCGCTCTTTCGCTGGGGTGACGGATAAGGTCACTTCCGCGCCCATGGCCGCCCCGATGCTTCTTCTTCGCTCATCATCTGCTGCTGCTGTTCGCGCAAATGCCATGGCATTTCCTCGAACACGCCGTCGAACAAGGTGTCGAGCGGCTGGTGCAGGCCGTGGCCGAGGATGCCGTTCTTCTCGGCCTCTTTTTGCGCGTCGCGCACCATTTCGGCGAGCTCCTTGTCCTGCGCGACATGGCGCTCCTCGTCCCATTCGCCGATCGCGATGAGATGGTCCTTGAGCCGCGTGACGGGATCGCCGAGCGGCCAGGCCGTCGGCTCGCCTGCCGAGCGATATTGCGTCGGGTCGTCCGAGGTCGAATGGCCTTCGGCACGATAGGTGAAATGCTCGATCAAGGTCGGGCCCTGGTTGGTCCGCGCGCGCTCCGCTGCCCAGGACATCGCGGCATAGACCGCGAGCGCATCGTTGCCGTCGACGCGCAGGCCGGCAATGCCATAGCCGATCGCGCGCGCGGCGAAGGTGGTCGCTTCCGCCCCGGCGAATCCCGAGAACGAGCTGATCGCCCATTGGTTGTTGACGACGTTGAAGATGACCGGCGCGCGATAGACCGTCGCGAAGGTCAGCGCCGAGTGGAAGTCGCCTTCCGCGGTCGACCCTTCGCCGCACCAGGTCGAGGCGATCCGCGTGTCGCCGCGCGACGCCGAGGCCATCGCCCAGCCGACCGCTTGCGGATATTGCGTGGTGAGATTGCCGGAGATCGAGAAGAAGCTGAACCGCCGCTCCGAATACATGATCGGCAGCTGCTTGCCCTGGAGCTTGTCGCCATTGTTCGAATAGATCTGGTTCATCATGTCGACCAGCGGACAACCGCGCGAGATCAGGATGCCTTGCTGACGATAGCTCGGGAAGCACATGTCGTCATCGGCGAGCGCGGCGGCGGCGCCGATCGACACCGCTTCCTCACCCAGGCTCTTCATGTAGAAGCTGGTCTTGCCCTGGCGCTGGGCGCGGAACATGCGCTCGTCGAACGCGCGGACCAATGCCATGTTGCGAAGCATGCGGCGCAGCGCGTCGGGCGAAAGCTTGGGGTCCCAGGGGCCGACCGCGCGATTGTCCTCATCGAGCACGCGGACCATGGTGTAAGCGAGGTCGGCGAAGTCCTGCGCCTTATCGGCGGTATCGGGACGCCGCACCGATCCGGCGGGGGGCACGTCGACTTCGCCGAAATCGACCGTGTCGCCGGGGCGGAATTTGGGTTCCGGCACGTGCAGCGACAGGGGCTTCAAATTGGCGCGCGGATGATCGCTGGCCATGCTCTCTCCAGGTTCGACTCACCAGCCGCAACGCTTGGGCGCGGGCTTTGGCGCGTTGTTATAAAATTTCAACGGACTTGGCGAGTCTTGCGTGGAGCAGGTCGGCATACCGCCCGGCAACCAAGCTGCGCCGAGCGGATTGCGCACTCCGTCACCCCAGCGAAAGCTGGGGTCTCAAGCGGTGGCGCGATGAGGCTGGAGACCCCAGCTTTCGCTGGGGTGACGGGAATTTCGCTGGGGCGACGGAATCTCGCTCGGGTGACGGAGTTATTCCACCGTCTGTTCGATCACCCCGAAGATCGGATGATGGCGGTCATCCTCTGCCCAGATGCGGACGGTATCGCCTTTCTTGAGGAACGGCGTTTTGGCCGCGCCGGTCTGTATCGTCTCGACGGTGCGCACCTCGGCTAGGCACGAATAACCGACCCCGCCATCGGCGATCGGTTTGCCCGGACCGCCATCCGCGTCGCGGTTGGAGACGGTACCCGACCCGATGATCGTCCCCGCCCCGAGGCGCCGCGTCTTGGCGGCGTGCGCGACCAGGGTACCGAAATCGAACGTCATGTCCTCGCCCGCCTCGGCACGGCCGAAGGGCTGGCCGTTGAGGTCGACCATCAATTTGCGATGGAGCTTGCCGTCCTGCCACCAATCGCCGAGCGAATCGGGCGTGACGAACACCGGGGAGAAAGCGCTGGCCGGTTTCGACTGGAAGAAGCCGAAGCCCTTGGCGAGTTCGCCCGGGATGAGGTTACGCAGTGACACGTCGTTGGTCAGCCCGACCAGCAGGATCGCGTCGAGCGCCTGGTCGCGCGTGGCGCCCAGTGGCACGTCGCCGGTCACCACCACGACCTCGGCCTCGAGGTCGCAGCCCCAGGCTTCGTCGGCGAGCGGGATCGGATCGCGCGGGCCGAGAAAACCGTCCGAACCGCCCTGGTACATCAAGGGATCGTGCCAGAAGGTCTCCGGCATCTCGGCGTTTCGTGCCTGTCGAACCAATGCAACATGGTTCACATAGGCCGAGCCGTCCGCCCATTGGTAGGCGCGCGGCAGCGGCGAGGCAGCGTCGTGCTCGTGGAAGCGCTGGCGCGGGATGACTTCGTGATCGAGGTCGGTCTGAAGATTCTGCAGATCGGGCGATAGCCGATCCCAATCGTCGAGCGCGGCTTGCAAGGTCGGCGCGATATGCCCGGCATCGGCATACCAGGCGAGGTCGGTCGACACGACGACCAGTTTGCCGTCACGGCCGTGCTTGAGGCTGGCGAGTTTCATGCGCTCTCCTGAAAACTTTGCCCATCCTTACCCGTTCGCTTCGAGCGAAGTCGAGAAGCCTTTGCTCCCCTCAACGGTGTCTCGGCGTCGTTCGACACGAACGGCGACGGTTGACGCCCGCGTAAACTGCCCGCACCTTGCCCAAAAGGTTGCAGGAGAGGACGTATCATGACCCCGGATTCGGTGCCCGGCCGCTTCGCCTATAACGAGGATCATGAGGCGTTCCGCCAGACCGTCCGTTCCTTCCTGCAGAAGGAAGGCGTGCCGCACGTCAACGAGTGGGAGCAGAACCGGCTGGTCCCGAAGGCCTTCTGGCGCAAGGCCGGCGAGATCGGGATGCTGTGCCCGACCGTTCCCGAGGCTTATGGCGGGCTGGGACTCGATTTCGGCTATAACGCGATCGTCGATGAGGAGATGTCCTATATCGGCGTTCCCGCCGGCTTCTCGCTGCAATCCGACATCGTGTGCGGCTATCTCGAAGCTTATGGTTCGGAGGAGCAGAAGGCGCAGTGGCTGCCGCGCCTCGTGTCGGGCGAGACGATCACCGCGATCGCGATGACCGAGCCGGGCACCGGCAGCGATCTCCAGGCGATCCGCACCTCGGCCAAGAAGGACGGCAACCATTATGTCGTCAACGGCAGCAAGACCTACATCACCAACGGCCAGAATGCCGACCTGGTATTGGTCGTCGCCAAAACCGATCCGGACATCCAGCCGGCCTATAAAGGCATGTCGATCATCCTGATCGAGGCCGATCGCGAAGGCTTCAAGCGCGGGCGCAAGCTCGACAAGATCGGCCAGGACGCCGCCGACACCTCCGAGTTGTTCTTCGAGGATGTGCGCGTGCCGATGACCAATTGCCTGGGCGAGGAAGGCAAGGGCTTCATCTACCTGATGAGCCAGCTGCCGCAGGAACGGCTGTCGATCGCGATCGGGACGCAGGCATCGGCGCAAAAGGCGTTCGACGAAACGGTCGAGTTCACCAAGACGCGCAAGGCGTTCGCCGGGATGGTGTTCGATTTCCAGAATACGCGGTTCGTGCTCGCCGACCTCAAGGCCAAGCTCCAGGTCGGCTGGGCGCATCTCGATTGGGCGATCCAGCGGCATCTCAAGGGCGAACTGACTCCGACCGAAGGCGCGGCGGCCAAACTCTGGCACACCGAGCTGCAATGGGAGGTCATGGACAAGTGCCTCCAGCTGCATGGCGGTGCGGGCTATATGAACGAATATCCGATCGCGCGGATGTGGCGCGCGGCGCGGGTGTCGCGCATCTATGGCGGGACCAACGAGATCATGAAGGAGCTGATCGGGCGATCGCTGTAAAGCGACCGTCCGCGCTCCGAGGGTTACGAGCCGCACCTCGGCTTTGCCGAAATTCCCGCTTCGACAGGAACGGCGATTATTTCGCCCTGCCCCCTTGACGCTCCATACCCGATCTTCCAATCGCTTTCTCAAGAAGCCGTAGCGTCAGGAAAGAAGCGCGGTAACTGGGAGAGTCGGATGCCAGCCTTCCGTACCCGAGGTTCCGAGCAGTGACCGCTTGGACCTATGCCAATGTCTGGGAAGCGGTCGCCGCGGCGATCCCCGACGAGCCCGCAATCGTCCAGGGCGACCGCGTCGTCAGCTTCGCCGCATTCGATACCGCCGCCGATGCGCTCGCCGCGCACTTCCTTGCCGCCGGGCTGACGCATCAGTCGAAGGTCGCGGTCTACACGACCAATTGTCCCGAATATCTCATCGCCTATTTCGCCGCGTTCAAGGCCGGGCTGGCGCCGTTCAACGTCAATTACCGCTATGGGCCCGGGGAGGTCCGCTATCTGCTCGACAATGGCGATGCCGAAGCGGTGGTGTTCGAGGCGGGGTTCGCGTCATTGCTCGACCGCGTGCGCGGACAGATGCCCGACGTGAAGAGCTGGATCGCGGTCGCGCCCGCTGGTGAAGCGGTGCCCGATTGGGCGCAGGGGTTCGCCACGCTCGCCGCCACCGTCCCGGACCAGCGCCCGATCGTCGCACCCTGGGGCCGTCACGACGAGGATCTGCTGCTGATCTTCACCGGCGGCACCACCGGCATGCCCAAAGCGGTGATGTGGCGGCAAGGCGATCTGTTCGCCAAGGGTGGCTATGGCGCCAATCCCCTGCTCGGCATCCCGCCGCTCGACCGACCCGAGGATGCCGGGCCGCGCGCGCTCGCCACCCCGATCAAGCCACGCTCGCTGATCGCGCCGCCGCTGATGCACGCGACTGGGCTGATCGCCGCGTTCGGTGCGCTCGGCTTTGGCGGGACGGTCGTCCTGCTGCCCCATGGCAAGTTCGATCCTGAGGCGATGTGGGATTCGGTCGAACAATGGCGCGCGACGCGGATCACGATCGTCGGCCAGCCCTTCGCCCAGCCCTTGCTCGAAGCGCTCGATGCCAATCCGAGCCGTTGGGACCTGTCATCGGTGTTCGTGATCGGCTCGTCGGGCGCGATGTGGAACCGCGAGAACAAGCTCGGACTGATCCGCCATATTCCCCAGGTCCAGTTGATGGATAGCTATTCCTCGTCCGAGGCGTTCGGCATGGGCATCTCCACCACCAACGCCAGCGGCGAGATCGCCACGGCGAGCTTCGCGCTCGGCCCCGATTGCGCGATCTTCACCGAGGACGGCAGGCGGGTCGAACCGGGGTCGGGCGAGAGCGGCCGGCTTGCGGTCGGCGGGCCTATTCCGCTCGGCTATTACAAGGACCCGACCAAGACCGAATCGACCTTCCCGACCTATGAAGGCAAGCGCTGGTCGATGCCCGGGGACTGGGCGACGGTCGATGCCGACGGCACTGTCCGCATCCTCGGCCGCGGCTCGCAATGCATCAATACCGGTGGGGAGAAGGTGTTTCCCGAGGAAGTCGAGGAAGCATTGAAACGCCATCCGGCAGTGCGTGACGCGGCGGTGACCGGCGTGCCCGACCCGCGCTTTGGCGAGCGCATCGTCGCATTGGTCGAGCCGCATCCGGGGGCAGCGGCCGACGAAATGGAATTGCGCGACCATGTGAAGGGCCAACTCGCCATCTACAAGGCACCGCGCCATGTGCTGGTGGTCGAGAGCGTGGCCCGCGCGCCCAACGGCAAGCTCGATTACAAGGCGGTCAAGGAGCGGGCGCTGGCGGCCTTCGGGGCGGCATCGGGCGAGATACAGGGGGCAGCGTGAGCATCAGGAACAAGGCCTATATTTCCGGGGCGTACGAACATCCCACGCGCCTGGCGCCGGACAAGTCGACGCCGCAGCTCCACGCCGAATGCACTGCCGGGGCGCTCGCCGATGCCGGGCTCAGCCTCAAGGACGTCGACGGCTATTTCTGCGCGGGCGACGCGCCCGGCTTCGGCGGCATGTCGATGGTGGATTATCTCGGCCTCAATGTCCGCCATGTCGATTCGACCGAGACCGGCGGCTCGTCCTACATCCTCCACGTCAGCCATGCCGCGCAGGCGATCGCCGCAGGCAAATGCTCGGTCGCGCTGATCACGCTTGCCGGGCGCCCGAGATCGGAGCCGTTCGGCCGGCAATTGGGCAATGCCCCCGAAGCGCCATTCGAGGGCTGGGTCGGGCAATCGACGCACAACAGCTACGGCATGTGCGCCGCGCGCCACAGGTATGAGTATGGCACCACCGCCGAGCAGCTTGCCTGGGTCAAGGTCGCGGCCAGCACGCATGCGCAATACAACCCACACGCGATGCTGCGCGACGTCGTCACGGTCGAGGATGTGGTCAATTCGCCGATGATCTCGGACCCGCTCCACCGGCTCGATTGCTGCGTGGTGTCGGATGGCGGCGGCGCGTTGCTGGTGGTGTCGCCCGACGTGGCGAAGTCGCTCAAGCGACCGCTGGTCGCGGTGCGCGGCGCCGGCGAACATGTGAAGGGCCCGCGTGGCGGCATAAATCTCGACCTCACGACCTCGGCGGCGGCGGTGTCCGGGCCTGCAGCGTTTGCCGAAGCAGGCGTGACGCCGGCCGACATCCAATATGCCTCGATCTACGACAGCTTCACCATCACCGTGCTGATCCAGCTCGAGGATCTCGGGTTCTGCGAGAAGGGCCAGGGAGGCCGCTTCGTCGCCGACGGCAACCTGATCTCGGGCAGCGGCAGATTGCCGTTCAACACCGATGGCGGCGGCCTGTGCAACAACCACCCGACCAATCGCGGCGGCATCACCAAGGTGATCGAGGCGGTGCGCCAATTGCGCGGCGAGGCGCATCCGGCGGTGCAGGTGCCCGATTGCGGTCTCGCCGTCGCCACCGGCATCGGCGGCGCGCTCGGTGCGCGGCATGGTGCCGGCACCCTGATCCTGGAGCGGCAATGATGAGCGAGCCCCGCAAGATCCCCGCGCCCCAGCCCAATGTCGAGAATCAGCGTTTCTTCGACGCGGCGGCGCAAGGCACACTGCTGATCGGCCAGTGCGATGCGTGCGGCCAACCGCATTATTATCCGCGGGCGCTGTGTCCCTTCTGCCTGGCGGAAAGCCGCTGGGTGGAGAGTGCGGGCAAAGGCGCGATCTATTCGCTGTCGACGATGCGGCGCGGGGCCGGCGCGCCGTACACCCTGGCTTGGGTGGCGCTGGACGAAGGACCGGCGGTGCTGACCAACATCGCGACCGAGGATCACGATGCGTTGAAGATCGGCCAGCGGGTGCGGGTGCAGTTCACGCCGACCGAGGGTGGTCCACCGGTCCCGATGTTCGCGCCTGACGTGGGGTAGTAACGGTGCCCCCTCTGCTCCGTCATCCCGGCCTTGTGCCGGGATCCACCGTGCCGCAGGCTGAGTCCTCGCCCCTCAAGGTCAGCGCTCGCTGCATGGTGGATGCCGGGACAAGCCCGGCATGACGACAACTGAGGACGCAGCCGACCCCCGCTCTCCCGCCGAACGCGAAGCCGCCTATGCCGCGTTCGTCGAGGCGAATCTCCGCCGCAACTACACTGCGCATTTCATCCACGGCATGCTCGGCATGACTGGGTTCCGGCTGATCTACGCGCCGACCTTCATCCCGACCTATATCCACCGCCTGACCGGCTCCGACGCCTTGGTCGGGCTCGGCACGTCGCTGCTCCAGTTCGGCGCAATCATCTCGCCGATCTTCGCCGCCTCGCGGTTCGAAACCAAGCAGCGCATCCTTCCCTACGCCATCCGCACCGGCACGATGATGCGCATCATGATCCTGGGCCTGGCGCTCGCCGGCTGGTTCCTGCGCGGCGAGGCGCTGCTGCTCGTCACGCTCGGCCTGTTCTTCCTGCTCGGCGCGTTCAACGGCACCCAGCGCGTCGCCTTCCAAATGCTGATGTCGAAAGTGATTCCGATCCATCGGCGCGGGCGGTTGCAGGCTTATCGCAATATCACCGGCGGGCTGATCGCCGCGGCCTTGTCCTATGTCGCCGGGCGCTGGCTGATCCAGAACGACGTGCTCGGCAATGGCTATGCGACCACCTTCTTCCTCGCTTTCGTGCTGACCAGCCTGGGGCTGACCGTGCTTCAGTTGCGCATGGTCGAGCCGATCCCGCCGGTGGTGCGCTCGCCGATGCGGTTCGTCGATCGGGTGAAGACCTTCCCGACCTTGCTCGAAGATCGCGGCTATCGCTGGTTCATCCTGGCCGAAGCGTGCTGCGTCTGCGCGCGGATCGGGGCGCCGTTCTACATCCTCTATGCCGGTAGCCAACTCGGCTTGTCTGGGATCGTCATCGGCGAATTGTCGCTCGCTTATCTTGGCGCCGATACCGTCTCCAACCTCGCTTGGGGACATCTCGGCGACCGTACCGGCTATCGCTCGACCTTCACGCTGGCCGCCGCGCTGTGGGCGGGCGGCATCGCCTTGCTGCTGACCGTCCACCATCCCTGGGCAGTGTTCGCCGCGTTCTGTTGCCTCGGCGCCGGCAATTGCGGCTATCAGATGAGTCAGCAGACGATGGTGCTCGAATTCGGCGAGCGTGCCGACGTCGCGATGCGGCTCGCTCTGTCGACCACGATCGAGGGCACGATCTCGGCGATCGGGCCGCTGCTCGGCGGGCTGATGGCGTGGAAACTCGGTTATCCGCCGGTGCTGTGGCTGTCGTTCGGGTTCCTCTGCCTCGCGGTTCTGCTGCTGATTTTTCGCGTGCGGGAACCTCGCCAGCGCAAGGTCGCGGCGATAGTGAGCGACGACCTTCTCCTTCCCGAAAGCGAATCGGCATGACGCTCCCGACCCGACAGATCGGCCCCCTTACCGTCTCGGCGATCGGGCTCGGCTGCATGAATCTCAGCCATGCTTACGGCACGCGACCGAGCGACGAAGAGGGCACGGCATTGCTCAATCGCGCGCTCGATCTCGGCGTCACGTTGCTCGACACCGCGGCGCTTTACGGCCTGGGCGCCAACGAGCGGCTGGTCGGCAAGGCAGTGATGCATCGCCGCGCCGAATTCACGCTGGCCTCGAAATGCGTGCTCGACGCGGTCGACGGCAAGCGCGTGCTCGATGGCCGCCCCGAATCGATCCGCCGCACGCTCGACGGGGCGTTGGAACGGCTCGGGACCGATCATATCGATCTCTATTACCTTCACCGGCTCGACAAGAAAGTGCCGGTCGAGGAGTCGGTCGGCGAGCTCAAGCGCGCGGTCGAAGCAGGCAAGATCGGTGCGATCGGCCTCAGCGAAATGGGCGCCGCGACAATCCGTCGCGCGCACGCAGTCCATCCGGTGGCCGCGGTGCAGAGCGAATATTCGCCGATGGTCCGCAATCCCGACATCGCCGTGCTCGACACCTGCCGCGAACTCGGCATCGGCTTCGTCGCTTTCTCGCCGGTGGCGCGCGGCATGCTGGCGCGGGGTGTGCACGACGACAATTATGAAGCGGGCGACATCCGGCTCCACATGCCGCGCTTCCTCGGCGACAATCTGCGGCACAATCTGGGCGTGGTCGCACGGTTCGACGCGCTGGCGGCCGACGCCGGAATGACGTCGGCGCAGCTCGCGCTCGGTTGGGTGCTGGCGCGCGGACCGCATATCGTCGCCATTCCCGGCACGCGCAGCCTCACGCATCTCGAGGAGAATGTCGGCGCCGCGACGGTCAGCGTCTCCGACGATCTGGTGAAGGCGGTCGACGCCGTGTTCGACGGCACGATCCGCGGCCCGCGCTATCTCGCGCCGATGCAAGCGCAGATCGATACCGAGATCCTGCCTGGCGAGGAACTGGCCGCCTGAGCGATCGGTCTAGCCGATCAGCAGCACGACACCCAAGATGATCCCGGCCAGCGCAAAGCTGACCAGATGCATCGTCAGACCATAATTGCACTGGCTCTCCGACGCGTGGAAGCCATGCATCGCACCTCTCCCCGGCGCGCCTTTGCTCTGCTTCCGGCATGGGATCGCGCCTTCGGTATTTTTAACTCTTTTCGCGCGCTTTGGCCAGTTTGACGTCGGTCGGCGAAGTCAAGGAAAACGCTAAGCTTCGTCGCGCAGCCGTTCATGGTGACGGATGACTTCGTCGATGATGAAGCGCAGGAACTTCTCCGAGAATTCAGGGTCGAGACGCGCTTCCTCGGCCAAATGCCGCAGCCGCGCTATCTGGCGTTCCTCGCGGCCGGGATCGGCCGGCGGCAGGCCGGCCTGCGCCTTGTAGCGGCCGACCGCCTGGGTCACCTTGAACCGCTCGGCGAGCATGTGGATCAGCGCGGCATCGATATTGTCGATGCTGCTGCGATAGGCGTCCAGCACGTCGTCGCTCATCTGGCGGCTCCCTCGATTCGTGGCGGCCTTCTGCGCATCCATGCCGGGATGCGCAACCCGTGCTTGCCTTCCGCGCCCCTCTCGGCCAGAGGCTCCGCTGAGATGAGCGCCACGATCTATCGCCTCGATCCGACCCGGCCGCAGCCCAGCCTCGAGCCGATGATGCAGCTGGTCGCGTCGGACATGAACATGGTCAATGCGGTGATCCTGGACCGCATGCAGTCGGACATTCCGCTGATCCCCGAGCTTGCCGGTCACCTGATCGCCGGCGGCGGCAAGCGCATGCGCCCGATGCTGACGCTCGCGAGCGCGCGGCTGCTCGGCTATACCGGGATGCGCCACCATCGCCTGGCGGCGGCAGTCGAGTTCATCCACACCGCGACCCTGCTCCATGACGACGTGGTCGATGGCAGCGACTTGCGCCGCGGCAAGCGCACCGCGAATCTGATCTGGGGCAATCCCGCGTCGATCCTGGTCGGCGACTTCCTGTTTAGCCGCTCGTTCGAATTGATGGTCGAGGACGGCAGCCTGAAAGTGCTCAAGATCCTGAGCAACGCCAGCGCCGTGATCGCCGAAGGCGAGGTCGACCAATTGACCGCCGCGCGCCGCGTCGACCTGGGCGAGGAACGCTATCTCGATATCATCGGCGCCAAGACCGCCGCCTTGTTCGCTGCCGCCTGTCGGATCGCCGCGGTGGTCGCCGAACGGCCCGAAAGCGAGGAACAGGCGCTCGATGCATTCGGCCGCAACCTCGGGGTGGCGTTCCAACTGGTCGACGATGCGATCGATTACGTGTCCGACGCCGGGACGATGGGCAAGGATACCGGCGACGATTTCCGCGAAGGCAAGGTCACCCTGCCGGTGATCCTGGCCTATGCGCGCGGCAATGAAGAGGACCGCAAGTTCTGGAAGGACGCGATCCTGGGCCATCGCGCTTCGGACGAGGATTTCGCGCATGCGGTCGAGTTGGTCCGCACGACGCGCGCGATCGACGACACGCTGGCGCGGGCGCGCCATTACGGCCAGCGCGCGATCGACGCGATCGCCGGCTTCTCCTCGGGCCAGGCGCGCGATGCGATGACCGAAGCGGTCGAATTCGCGGTGGCGAGAGCGTATTAAAGGGAGGATGTCCGCCCAAAGGCGGACGTGCCAGCGTCAGCCGGCGTCGGGGTCGTTCGCGGCCCTTGCTGCCTTGCAGAGAGCGAGCAAGGCGCGCCGGATCGACGGCCCCGCCAGATGCGGTTGAACCGACGGATATCGCTCGGCCGTCAACACGCGCCGAATATCATCGACCGTGGCGCAACTGCCCGACCGCGCCAGTTCAAACGCGCGCTCGACGGTCGATAACTGCTCCCCGGACCGGTCGTTCACGCGTCGGCGCGGCCGCGATCGGGAGATTCGCTCGGGTCGAGAGCGTCATTGGCCGGGATGAGGTTGAAATTGCGGTGCGGAAACGTCCCGGCAGCGAGCAGCTTGCCATAAGCCCGTGCGAGCCCGGCATGCGCCAGGCGCGATGAGGAACAGCCGGCTTTGCGAGCCATCATCAGCGAGATCTGCTCGCGGTGCAGAAGGTAATTGGTGTCCAAAGGGCACGCCTCGTCAGCAGGCGAAAGCGCAAGCGCTCACGGTCACAAGATGCCTGCGAAATCGGTCAGGTGATGATTTCTAATAGCACACTTTGCCGGCCGCCTCGCATCAATTCGCCGATCTATGCGGCAACAGACAGTGTCGGGGCGAAATACATGGCTTTTCGGCGGTATACAGCCTAAAGGCTCCCTATCGCGCTGCCCGCCCCAGCATCGGCGCGACTGAGAGAGGTTCGTGCTCCCGCTAATCCAAGGAGAGCAAACCGATGATGCCGACTATTCCCGCTACCAATGGCCATGACAGCTGGAGCAATCCGGGTCCCGGCCGCGCGATCAACGTCTCGCTCGATCGCGCCGCGGTCGAAGCTCTGTGCGTGAAGCATCAGACCAAGATCAGCGCGATCGAAAAGCTGCCCAAGGGCGGGACGCGCGTCGTGATGATGAATGGCGACGATGCCGAGGCGATGCGCCGCGTGTTCGGCAACAAGATCCTGACCGGCACGGTGACGCGCGAGCATTGGGCGCGCGTGGTGCGGTGAACCCTGGCGGTATACGCGCCGCCACCATCGTACCGTGCACCCGTTCGAGGAGAAATGACGTGGCAAAAGGCCAGCGCAAGAGCAACAAGGAAGTCCGCAAGCCCAAGAAGCCGGAGCCGCCCAAGCTCAACGCTTCCAACCCGACGGCGAAAGGCACGCCGGTCAAGCAGCCTGTCTGATCGGTTTTAGATATCCGGTACCGAGTTCCGGGTCAGCAATCGGTCCCACAATCGGCATCGGCGGCGCGCTCGACCTGGATCGTCGTGTGCGCGATGCCGAACCGCTTCTGCAGCATCGCCGCCGCATTGCCCAGGAATGCCGGCCCGGTTTCCTCGGTCATCACCAAATGCGCGGTCAGCACCGTCTCGGTGGTCGACATCGGCCAGATATGGAGGTCGTGCGTCGCGCTGACGCCGGGCATCGCCGCGAGTGCGGCCTTGACCTCGTCATAGTCGATCCCGCGCGGCACCGCGTTCAGCGACATCTCGATCGTCTCGCGGAGCAGGCCCCAGGTTTGCCAGAAGATGATCGCCGACACGATGATCGATACCACCGGGTCGATCCATTCCACGCCGGTGAACCAGATCACGACGCCGGCCAGCATCACCCCGGCCGAAACCGTCGCGTCGGCCGCCATGTGCAGATAGGCGCCGCGCAGGTTGATGTCCGATTTCTGCCCGCGCGCGAACAGCCAGGCTGACGCCGCATTGACCAGGATCCCGGCGGCGGCGACCACCACGACGACCGCGCCCTTGACCGGCGCGGGATCGCCGATCCGCGTCACCGCCTCGAATACGACCGCGCCCATCGCCATCATCAGCAGCAATGCGTTGATCAACGCGGCCAGGATGGTCGAAGCCTTGAGCCCATAAGTGAAGCGTTTCGACGGACCGCGCCGCGCCAGCGTGGCGCCGCCCCAGGCGACGCATAGCCCGAACACGTCGGACAGATTGTGTCCGGCATCCGCCATCAGCGCGACCGAATGGGCAACGAAGCCGAAACCGAATTCGACGACGACGAACAGGATGTTGAGCGTGATGCCGATCGCGAAGGCGCGATCGAAGGTCAGCGGGCCGTGATTGTGGCCGCCATGGCCATGGCCGTGCCCATGACCATGACCATGACCATGTTTATGGCCGTGTCCATGTTTGTGGCCATGACCGTGCTGATGGTCGTGCGCGTGATCATGCTCATGATCGTGCGCGTGGTCGTGGCTATGGTCGTGCATGCTGGACCTGCCTAGCACTGCAATTGGGGGAGATACTAGGACACTGGGCTGTCATCAGTGGAAAGTTTCTGCCACGTGTCGCGATCGCCGATGCAACCGCCCAGCCTTCCCGTCGAAACCGTCCTTCCGCAGTTGCTCGCGGCACTGGACGCCGAGCCCAATGCGGTGCTGGTCGCGCCGCCCGGTGCGGGCAAGACCACCGCGGTCGCGCCCGCGTTGCTCGGCCAAAATTGGTGCGGCGGCGAAATCCTGCTGCTCAGCCCGCGCCGGATCGCGGCGCGCGCCGCGGCCGAGCGGATGGCGATGCTCGCGGGCGAGCCGGTCGGCAAGACGTTCGGCTATGCGACGCGGATGGACAGCAAGCGCTCCGCCGCGACCCGCATAACGGTAGTGACCGAAGGCATTTTCGTCGCGCGGATCCAGGCCGATCCCGAACTCGCCGGTATCTCGGCAGTGCTGTTCGACGAGGTCCACGAACGCAATCTCGACAGCGATTTCGGCCTCGCCCTGGCGCTCGACGCACAAGGATCGCTGCGCCCCGACCTCCGCCTCGTCGCCATGTCGGCGACGCTCGACGGCGCGCGCTTCGCCAAGCTGCTCGGCGACGCGCCGGTGATCGAGAGCGAAGGCCGCAGTCACACGCTCGACCTCCGCTATCTCGGCCGTCGCGGCGAGGCACGGATCGAGGACGAGGTCACCGCCGCGATCCGGCTGGCGCTGCGCGAAGAGCAAGGCGGCGTGCTCGCCTTCCTGCCCGGCGTCGCCGAGATCGAGCGGGCCGCCGAGAGACTCGGCGACCTGCCCGGCGTGCGCCTGCATCGCCTTCACGGCACGATCGCGCCGGCGGATCAGCGTGCGGCGATCGCCGGCGAGCCCGACGGCATGCGCAAGCTCGTGCTGGCGACCAGCATCGCCGAAACCAGCCTGACGCTCGACGGCATCCGGGTGGTGGTCGATTCGGGGCTCGCTCGCCGCCCGCGCTACGATCGCGCGGCGGGGATGACGCGGCTGGTCACCGAACGCGCCAGCCAGGCCGCCGCGACGCAGCGCGCCGGGCGAGCGGCTCGGCAAGGGCCGGGTGTCGCTTATCGGTTGTGGGAAGAAGCGGGGACGGCAGGGTTGCCGCGCTTCGACCCGCCCGAAATCCTCGAAGCCGATCTATCAGGCCTGGTGCTCGATTGCGCGATCTGGGGAGTCGCCGATCCGCGCACGCTGGCATGGCTCGATCCACCACCCGAAGCCGCGGTGGCGGAAGGACGCGCACGGTTGGCAACGCTCGAGGCGCTCGACGCCGATAGCCGGCCGACCGCGCACGGCCGCGCGATCGCGAAGCTGCCGATGCCGCCGCGGCTTGCGCATATGCTGGTGCGGGCGGGAGAGATGGGGCTGGCAACGGAAGCGGCCGAAGTTGCGGTGCTGCTCGGCGAGCGCGGATTGGGTGGTCCGGGGACTGATCTGGAAACCCGTATTCGCAGATTCCGCACCGAACGTGGACGGCGTGCTGAGAGTGCAAGGCGGCTGGCTGAGCGGTGGGCAACCATTCTCCCTCTCCCCTCTGGGGAGAGGGTCGGGGAGAGGGGCACGAACCGATCGCCTGCCGCACTGCCCCTCTCCCAACCCTCTCCCCAGAGGGGAGAGGGCGTTAGCATCGCCATCGCCCTCGCCTTCCCCGACCGCGTTTCCCGGCGCCGCGACGCTTCCGGCGAACGTTGGGCCTCGGTCGGCGGCCGGGGGTTCAAGCTCGATGCGGCCGACTCTCTCGCCACCGCGCAATGGCTCGCCGTTGCCGAGACACAGGGTGTCGCGGCCGGCGCGCGCATCCTGTCGGCGGCGGCGATCGACCAGGCGACGGTCGAAACCTTGTTCGCCGACAAGATCGAAACGCGCCGCACCTTCGCATTCGATCCAGCGACCGGCGGCGTCGAAGCAGTGCGCGAACGTCGCCTGGGCGCGATCGCTTTGTCGCGCGGGCCCGATAGCAACGCCGATCCGGCCGCGATCGCCGCCGCCCTGGTCGACGGCGTCCGAGAGCATGGGCTGCATCTGCTGCCCTGGGGCGAGGCGTCGACCGCGCTTCGCGACCGCGCGGCGTTCGCCGCCGCACATGGCTGGGACGGCGCGCTCGACGACGAGACGCTCGCCGCCCGGCTCGACGATTGGCTCGCCTCGTTGCTCGACGGCAAGCGCCGCCTGTCGCAGCTCTCCGACGCAGATCTCACCGAGGCGCTGCGCAATCTCGCCTGCTGGGACGCTATGCGCGCGCTCGACCGTATCGCCCCCGCCCGGCTCGACACGCCGGCGGGATCGAGTCACGCGATCGACTATGCCGCCGAAGCCGGCCCAACTGTCGAGCTCCGCCCCCAGGCCCTGTTCGGGCTTGCGGTGCATCCGACCATCGCCAATGGCGTGCCGCTCGTGCTCAGCCTGACCTCGCCGGCTGGCCGCCCGATCCAGACGACGCGCGATCTGCCCGGTTTCTGGGCCGGAAGCTGGTCCGCGGTCGCCAAGGAAATGCGCGGGCGCTATCCCAAACATCCCTGGCCCGACGACCCCGCCGCCGCAAACCCGACGCTGAGGACCAAAAAAGCCGATGCAAGGTTCGGAAAGTCAGGATAAGGGAAAGATCATGCCAACCGCCCGTATCTATCAGCGTCCCAAGAACGCGATGCAGTCCGGACGTTACCGGACCGATCGCTGGATTCTCGAATTCGAACCCGCCGAGGCCAAGCGCCCGGATCCGCTCACCGGCTGGGCCGGGTCGGGCGACACGCGCGAACAGGTCCGGCTGACCTTTGCCACCGCGGAAGCCGCACAGGCCTATGCCGAAAAGGTCGGGCTCGCCTTCCACATCGTGCCGGCGCCCGCGCGCACGCTCAAGCTGCAGAGCTACGCCGACAACTTCCGATGAGCCTTCCCATTGCTACGCCCAAGGGCGTGGTGCGGCGCTGGATCGCGGCGTTCAATGCCGCCGATCCCGATGCGCTCGCCGCGCTCTATCATGACGACGCCACCAATCATCAAGTCGCGGTCGGCCCGGTCCAGGGCCGATCGGCGATCCGCGAGCGCTTCGCTCAGGAATTCGCCGCAGCGACTATGGAATGCCTGCCGGTCAACCTGTTCGAGGACGGCGAATGGGCGATCCTCGAATGGAAAGATCCGCAGGATCGGCTCGGCTGCGGCTTCTTCCACGTGATCGACGGCCGCATCGCGCTCCAACGCGGCTATTGGGATAGCGCGACATTTGCCGCGCCGGTGAAGAAGACGGCCGCCAAGCCGAAGGTCTGACCCGTTACCCGCTCACGGGTTCGCGAGTTCGATCCAGACGGGCGCATGATCGCTCGTCTTCTCCCAAGCCCGCACCCGCTTCTCGACCCGCGCATCAATTAGCCGCGGCGCGAGATCGGGGCTGAGCAGGATGTGATCGATCCTGAGGCCGGCGTCGCGTTCGAACGCGCCGCGAAAATACTTCCAGAAGGTATAGATGTGCTCGCCGGGGCGGCGCGACCGAAGCGCGTCGGTCCAGCCTTGTTCCAATAAGCCAGCATAAGCCCGTCTGACCTCGGGCGCGAACAGCGCGTCGTCGAGCCATCGTTCGGGTTTGTAGACGTCGAGCTCGGTCGGCATGACGTTGAAGTCGCCGGCGATGACCACCGGCACGCCAGCGTCGCGCAGCGACTGCGCATGCCGCGTCAGCCGCTCGAACCAGCGAAGCTTGAAATCGAACTTGGGTCCGGGCCGCGGGTTGCCGTTGGGCAGATAGAGGCAGGCGACGATGACGCCGTTGATCGCGGCCTCGAGGTAGCGGCTCTGGTCGTCGGCGCGGTCGCCGGGCAACCCGCGACGGGTTTCGTGGATCTCGCCCACTCGGCTGAGGATCGCGACGCCGTTCCAGCTTTTCTGGCCGTGCCAGATCGCGGTGTAACCCAAGTCGTTCAACGCCGTTTCCGGGAAACGCTCGTCCGGCGCCTTCAATTCCTGGAGGCAAACCACGTCCGGAAGGTCCTCGGACAGCCAGCGCTGGAGGACGGGGAGGCGCCCATTGACGCCGTTCACATTGTAGGTCGCGATCCGCATCAAGCCTCGCGCGCCTTCGACCCCATCACGATCGCCACGAAAATGTCGAGCGGCGTGAGGTTCGAGAAGGTCCGCCGCCTGGCGATGCGAATGCAGAGGATGCCATAAGGCAGCAGCAGCACCGCCCGGACGCAGAATTGCCATGTCGCGGCACTGCCGTCATCGGGCCCGATCAGAGCGGTCAGCCAATCCATCACTTCCTCCTTCCTCGCTAGCTGGACGGCAGGACGGCCATTCCTATGACCGCCGCCGCCATCACGGCGGTGCTCGCCCAGCCGAATAGCTTCAACATTGTCGACGCGGTGAAGTCGCCCATGGTCGATCGCCGGGAGACGACCAGCATCGTTCCGATCAGGATCGGCACGGCGACGACGCCATTGATCACCGCGCTCCAGAACAATGCCTTGATCGGGCTGATCGGCGACCAGTCGATGCCGACGCCGAGCGCCATCGCGACGCCGATCACGGCATAGAATAGCTTGGCCTTGCGCGGCTTGTGCTCGAGGCCGGTTTTCCAACCGGCGGTCTCGCCGATCGCATAAGCGGTCGATCCGGCGAGTACCGGCACCGCCAGCATCCCTGTGCCGATGATGCCGAGACTGAACAGCGCGAAGGCGAACTGGCCGGCGATCGGCTCGAGCGCCTTGGCCGCGTCGGCGGCGGTCTGGATGTCGGTCTTGCCCGAGGCGTGGAGAGTGGCGGCGGTGCCCAGCATGATGGCGATGGCGACGAGGTTCGAAATCGCCATGCCGACGAAGGTGTCATAGCGCATCCGAACTTCGGCGTCCGCCGCCTGATCGGGCGATTTCTTGAGCGGCTCCCGCTCCTCGACGACGTCGATCTCCTCGACTTCCTGCGAGGCCTGCCAGAAGAACAGATACGGGCTGATCGTGGTGCCGAAGATGGCGACGACAACGGTCACCGCCGCTGCGCCGGGGATCGTCGGGACGACCATGCCGTGCAGCGCCGCCGCCCAATCGACCTTCACGATGAAGATCAGCGCCACGTAAGCGAGCAGCACCATCGTCAGCCATTTCAGGAAGGACGAATATTTGCGGTAGGGAATGAAGAGCTGGAGCAGCAGCGAGACGGCCGCGAAGCCGATGGTGAAGAGATGGCCACCGCCGCCGGCGACCAATTGGGCGGCGTCGCCCATCGCGGCAAGGTCGGCGCCGATATTGATCGTATTGGCCACGAACAGCAGCCCGACCAGCACCATCACGATCCATCGCGGCATGACGTGGCGCAAATTCCAGGCGAGCCCGTGCCCCGTCACGCGGCCGACCCGCGCGCTGATCAATTGCACCGCGCTCATCAACGGATAGGTCAGCACCATCGTCCATAGCAGCACCGGACCGAAAGCGGCGCCGGCCTGCGAATACGTGGCGATACCGCTCGGATCGTCGTCGGCCGCGCCGGTGACCAGGCCGGGACCAAGCTTTTTGAGGAAGCCCTTCAAGTCCATACCAATCCCCATTTGTATCAGCAGCACAGCATTTGACGGCTCATCCGGTTCCGCGATGATGATCGATCGGTGCTGGCGGGGCTAACGACGGCGAATGCAGCGCTTGCTGCACCCGGAACGCCGGGAGGAGCGCGGCATGGCAGCTTTGATACTTGGCCGCGCATTACAAATTCTTCGAATGTCGGGTCATGGCGCCGCCCCCGCCAACCTGCTAGCGCTTCGACATGCCGCTTACCGCCGCTGCGTCCGCTCGTGAAATCCTGGTCCGCCTGCATGATGTGATGGCGGCGCGATCGTCCGCGCAGGCAAAGCTCGACGCGGTCGCGCGGATCATCGGCGAGGCGCTGGATAGCGAGGTCTGCTCGATCTATCTGCTGCGCGAAGGGCTGCTCGAACTCTATTCGACGCGCGGGCTCGACCAGGCGGCGGTCCACGTCACCAAGATGGCGCTGGGCGAGGGCCTGGTCGGCACGATCGCGCAGAATGTCGAGACGCTGAACCTGGACGAAGCGGCGTCGCATCCCGACTTCGCCTATCGTCCGGAAACCGGCGAGGACGAGTTCCACTCTTTCGCCGGCGTGCCGATCATCCGCCGCGAACAAGCGGTCGGCGTACTGGCGGTGCAGCATGCCGAGCCGCGCAAATATGACGATGTCGAGATCGAGGCGCTGCAGACGGTGGCGATGGTGCTCAGCGAGCTGATCGCCAATGCCGGCCTGATCGACCAGCGCGGCGACGCGGCGACGCGGCCGCAATCGACCGCGGCGACGCGGCTGGAGGGTCTCAAGCTGGTCGAGGGGATGGCGATCGGCCACGCCGTCTATCACCAGCCGCGCATCACCATCGAACATACCGTCGCCGAGGATACCGAGGCCGAGCGCCACCGCGTCTATGCCGCGTTCGACAAGATGCGCGAGCAGATCGACCGCATGGCGCAACAGGCCGAATTCGGCGTCGATGGCGAGCATGAAGAGGTCCTCGCGACCTACAAGATGTTCGCCTATGACGAGGGCTGGTCGCGGCGGATCAACGAGGCAATCGATTCCGGCCTGACCGCGGAAGCCGCGATCGAGCGCGTCCAGCAGCGCACGCGGATGCGGATGCGCCAGATCGGCGATCCCCTGCTCCAGGACCGGATGCACGATCTCGAGGATCTCGCCAACCGGCTGCTCCGCATCGTGTCGGGGCAGATGGGGACCGCGGCACAATTGGGGTTGCGGCAGGATACGATCCTGATCGCGCGCAACCTGGGCCCGGCCGAATTGCTCGAATATGACCGCCGGCGGCTGAAGGGCGTGGTGCTCGAGGAAGGGTCGCTGACCGCGCACGTCACCATCGTCGCGCGCGCGATGGGCGTGCCGGTGCTGGGGCGCGTGCGCAATGTCCGCCAGACGATCGCCGACGGTGACCTGCTGTTGCTCGACGTGACCGAGGCGGGATCGGTGCTGGTCCGTCCGTCCCAGGCGATGGAAGAGGCGTTCGACGCCAAATTGCTGGTCCGCCAGAAACGCCGCGCGGTGTTCGCGGCGCTGAAGTCGGAAGCGCCGATTACGCTCGACGGCGAGCGGATGACGGTGATGGTCAATGCCGGCCTGCGCGACGATGTCGCCGCGCTCGACGTCACCGGCGCTGATGGGATCGGCCTGTTCCGCACCGAATTCCAGTTCCTGGTGTCGGCGACCCTGCCGCGGCGCGAGCGGCAATTGCGGCTGTACAAGGACGTGCTCGAAGCGGCGGGCGACAAGCCGGTGGTGTTCCGCACGGTCGATATCGGCGGCGACAAGGCGCTGCCCTATCTCAATCATCACGACGAGGATGAGGAGAATCCGGCGATGGGCTGGCGCGCGCTCAGGCTCGCGCTCGAACGCGGCGGGTTGATGAAGGCACAGGCCCGCGCGTTGATCGAGGCGGCCGGGGGTCGGCAGCTCAACGTCATGTTCCCGATGGTCAGCGAGGCATGGGAGCTCGACGAGGCCAAGGCGCTGTTCGAGGCGCAACGCGAGTGGCTGGGCAAGCGCGGCAAGCGGCTGCCGAGCGAGATCCGCTATGGCGCGATGCTCGAAGTGCCGGCCTTGGCCGAGCAGCTCGATCTGTTGCTGCCCAATATCCAGTTCCTGTCGGTCGGCACCAACGATTTGACCCAGTTCCTGTTCGCCGCCGATCGCGCCAACCCCAAACTGGCCGAGCGCTATGACTGGCTGTCGCCGTCGATCCTGCGCTTCCTCAAGCGCGTGGTGGCGCCGTGCGACGCGGCCGGGGTCGCGCTGACCGTGTGCGGCGAGATGGGCGGACGGCCGCTCGAGGCGATGGCGTTGATCGCGCTGGGAATCGACCGGCTGTCGATCACGCCGGCGGCGGTCGGGCCGATCAAGGCGATGGTGCGCAGCCTCGATCGCGGCAAGGCGATGCGCTTCATGGACGGGCTGCTGGCCAAGCCGCCGCGCGACATTCGTGGGGTGCTGACCGAGTGGGCAGCCAAAAACCATGTCGAGCTGGCCTGAGCCGGGGCGAAAACGCGCTAACGAGCCGTTGACAGTCTTACCCGCTTTGGCCGACAGCCGTCACCGGCGGATGGCGATTCAAGGTCGCAACCCCCTATTCGCCGGAGAAGGTAATGGACGAGGACGAAGCGACGGGCGCACCCGATCAGGCGTCGCTATTCCCCAAGACCGTGGGCGACAAGCTGCGTGAGGCGCGTGAAGGACTGGGACTGACCCTGGCCGACATCGCCAACAAGACGCGCGTGCCGATGCGTCACCTGGAGGCGATCGAGAATAACCGGATGGAGGGGATGGCGTCGCCGGCCTATGCGATCGGCTTCACCAAGACCTATGCGCGCGCCGTCGGGCTCGACGACCGCGCGATCGCCGCGGAGTTGCGCCAGAGCCCGCAAATGCCGCTGTCGCCGACGACGCAGTTCGAGGAATATGAGCCGACCGATCCGCGCCGCGTGCCCTCGAGCGGGATTGCCGGCATCGCCGCGATCATTGCCGTGGTGCTGCTGGTCGGCGTCGGCATCTGGTACGGAACGACCTGGCTGCGCGGCACTGGCGAGGAGCCCGCGGCGCTCGCCACGCCCGACGCATCGCCAACAATCGCCGCCGCGCCCGAACCGACTCCCGCCCCGGTTGCCGGCGGCCAGGTCGTGCTGACCGCGACCGATGCGGTGTGGCTGCGCGTCTATGACGCGACCGGCAAGACGTTGATCCAGAAGACGATGCAGCCCGGCGAGCAATATTCGCTGCCGAACGACGCCGCCAACCCGATGATCAATATCGGCCGGCCCGACAAATTGCAGGTGACGATCAACGGATCGGCGGTGCCGGCGCTGGGCGACGGCAAGCGCGCGATCAAGGACGTGCCGATCAGCGCCGCGGCGTTGCAGGCGCGCGGGAATGCCGCGGCGCCTGCAGCCGTGCCGACTCCCGCGGCCGCTGCCCCGACGACCCAAGCGAAGCCGGGCAAGCGTGCAGGATCGAACGAGGTGCCGGACTTCTTCCGCCAGCCCAGCGACAAGCCGACCGCGTCCTCGACGCCGCGACCGGTAGCGACGCCCGACCCGGTATCCTTGCCCGCCGCGGCGCCGACAACGGCGCCTTAGGCCGGCCGGACGAAACCCCGCCCGCGGGGAGTCAAATCGGGCAATGACGCCAACCACATCTAGTGGCGCGGACCGGCGTTCCGGGGTAGGTTAACCACAGCGGGACAATCTGGGGATGAGTATGCGTAGTTTGTTGACGACGGTCATGATCGCGGCGGCGAGCCTGGCGATCACAGTGCCGGCGCACGCGCAGGACCGGTCGGTCGATGCGCGGCTGGGCCAGCTGGAAAAGCGGATGAACACGGTCGAGCGCGTGGTGTCGCGCACGTCGGGACCGCTGGTGCAGCCCGAAATCGGTCCGGACAACACGCCGGTCACCGCGGCGGGCACGCCGGCGAGCGCGCCGCTCGCCGATCTCGAACAGCGGGTGAGCTCGATCGAGAGCGAATTGACCGGCTTCACCGGGCGGCTGGAGACCGACGAGCACAAGATGCAGCAGCTCGAGGCCGATTTCGCCGCCTATAAGCGCGCGACCGATGCGCGGCTGAAGGCGCTGGAGGATCGCGCCGCGCCGCCGCCGGGCGATGCCGATCCCGCCGCGGTGACCGACGGTCCGGCGCCGGGTCCGGTCAAGACCGGCCCAAAGCCTGCCGGCCCCGCGCCCAAGCCTGCCGCCGCCGCCAATGACCCCGATCGCGCCAAGGCAGTCGCCGCGATTCCCAAACCCGCCGGCAAGGACGCGGTCGACAAGGCGATGTACGCGTACAATTACGCCTATCGCCTGTGGCAGGCGCAATTCTATCCCGAGGCCGAGGCGCAGCTCCAGGGCTATGCCGGCAAATTCCCCGGCCACCGCCTGGTCAGCCGCGCGCAGAATCTGCTCGGCACGATCTATATGGATGACGGCAAGCCCAATCTGGCCGCGCAAATCTATTACGAGAATTATTCGAAATTGCCCGATGGCGAGCGCGCCGCCGACAGCCTGCTCAACCTGGCCAAGGCGCTGACCGTGCTCAAGAAGCCGCGCACCGATATTTGCCGCGTCTATACCGAGCTGGGCGACGTCTATGGCGCCAAGCTGACCGCGGCGCAAAAGGCCGACGCGGACAAAGGCCGTGCCGCCAACAAATGCACCTGAGCTGACGCGCGCGGTCGACCCGGTAGCACTCGCGCGGTTCGCCGACGATCTGGCGCTGCTGTGCGATCCGGCCGAGGCCCGCGTGCTGGTCGCGGTATCGGGCGGCCCAGACAGCCTGGCACTGCTGTTGCTGACCCACGCGTCGCTCGGCGAGCGCTGCGTCGCGGCGACGGTCGACCACGGCTTGCGCTCCGAAGCGGCGGACGAGGCGGCATGGGTGGCCGATCTGTGCGCGGCGCACGGCATCGATCATGCCGTACTGCGCGGCGCCCTGCCCGAGCGGACGGGTCATACCGCCAACCTGTCGGCGCGGGCGCGGGCGCTGCGCTACGAGCTGCTCCAAACCCATGCCGACGCGATCGGCGCCACGCAGATCGCCACCGCGCACCATGCCGACGATCAGGTCGAAACGCTGATCATGCGGCTCAACCGCGGGGCCGGGGTCGGCGGGCTGGCGGGGGTGCGCGCGAGAAGCGGGCGGGTGATCCGGCCCGTGCTCGGCTGGCGCCGCGCCGAGTTGGGCGCGATCGTCGCGGCGGCGGGGATCGTCGCGGTCGACGATCCGAGCAATGTCAGCGATCGCTTCGACCGCGCGCGGCTGCGCAAGCACCTCGCCGCGATCGACTGGATCGACTCCTCGCGAGTCGCTGCGAGTGCGGCCGCCCTGGCCGACGCCGAGGAGGCGATCGGCTGGATGGTGCGTCAGCTTGGGACGGATCGCATCGCGGCCGAGGGCGATTCGCTGCTGCTCGACCCGCGCGACCTGCCCTTCGAGCTGGTCCGCCGCCTGGTCGAGCTCTGCGTCCGCCAGATCGACCCGGCGGCGGAAATCCGCGGCTCCGCATTGGTACGGATGGTCAAGGCGCTGGAATCGGGCGACACTGCGATGCTGGGCGACGTGGCGGCGGTCGCCTTGTCGCCCGCGGCGTGGCGTTTTCGCAAAGCCCCACCGCGTCGATTGCTCTGATCGACGTTGTTCCATTGCCATTAAGGCTTGGTGCCTTATCTTTAAGGGCACGAAAGGTATCTTGCGACGATGAACGACAACGACAAGCAGCCCGGCCCGGACGGCGGCAACAACAACTGGGCCCGGAACCTGTTGCTCTGGGTGGGTATCGCGGTTGCGCTGGCGGTGCTGGTGGCCATGCTGGGCAACAATGCGTCGACGCCCGCGGGCCAGCAATTGTCCTATTCGGGCTTCGTCGCCAAGGTGAAGGACGGATCGGTCAAGAAGGTCGAGATCGCCGGCACCGCGATCAACGGCACGCTGAAGGACAATACCACCTTCCGCACCAATGCCGGCGTGCCCGATCCCAATCTGGTCCAGCGCCTGATCGACAACAATGTCGAGGTCGTCGCCAAGCCCGAGGAAACGCCGTCGATCTGGCAATATCTGCTGGTCCAGTCGCTGCCGTTCGTGCTGATGCTGGCGATCGCCTTCTTCGTCATCCGCCAGATGCAGAAATCGTCCGGCTCCGGCGCGATGGGGTTCGGCAAGAGCCGCGCCCGCATGCTGACCGAGAAACAGGGTAAGGTGACGTTCGACGACGTCGCCGGCATCGATGAGGCGCGCGAGGAATTGCAGGAGATCGTCGAGTTCCTGAAGGACCCGACCAAATTCGCCCGGCTGGGCGGCAAGATCCCGAAGGGCGCATTGCTGGTCGGCTCGCCCGGTACCGGCAAGACCTTGCTGGCGCGCGCGATCGCGGGCGAAGCGGGCGTGCCGTTCTTCACCATTTCCGGCTCGGACTTTGTCGAGATGTTCGTCGGCGTCGGCGCCAGCCGCGTGCGCGACATGTTCGAACAGGCCAAGAAATCGGCGCCATGCATCGTCTTCATCGACGAGATCGACGCGGTCGGCCGCCATCGCGGCGCGGGCCTGGGCAACGGCAACGACGAGCGCGAACAGACGCTCAACCAGTTGCTGGTCGAGATGGACGGGTTCGAGGCGAACGAAGGCATCATCATCATCGCCGCGACCAACCGCCCGGACGTGCTCGACCCCGCGCTGCTGCGCCCGGGCCGGTTCGACCGCCGCGTGACGGTGCCGCTGCCCGATATCGAGGGCCGCGTGCAGATCCTCCAGGTTCATATGAAGAAGGTGCCGCTGGCCCCCGACGTCGATGCGCGCACGCTCGCGCGCGGTACGCCGGGCATGTCGGGCGCCGATCTCGCCAATCTGGTCAACGAGGCCGCTTTGATGGCGGCGCGGCTCGGCAAGCGGCTGGTCGCGATGGCGCAGTTCGAGCTCGCCAAGGACCGCGTGATCATGGGCACCGAGTGGAAATCGCTCGTCATGACGCCCGAGGAAAAGAAGATGACCGCCTATCATGAGGCCGGTCACGCTTTGGTCCGCATCCATGAGCCGGCGTCCGACCCGATCCACAAGGCGACGATCATCCCGCGCGGCGGGGCTCTCGGCATGGTCGTGTCGATGCCCGAGCGCGACAATTACTCGTACCATCGCGACAAGATGTACGCCGACCTCGCCACCGTGATGGGCGGGCGCGCGGCCGAGGAGATCATCTTCGGCTATGACAAGGTCTCGTCGGGCGCGAGCGGCGACATCAAGCAGGCGACCAAGCTGGCGCGCGCGATGGTGATGCGCTGGGGCATGTCCGACAAGCTCGGCCCGCTCGAATATGAGGAAGAGCAGGGCGAGACGTTCCTGGGCTATTCGCAGACCCAGCGGCACAATATGTCAAACGAGACCGCGCTGATGATCGACAGCGAGATCAAGTCGCTGATCGACGGCGGCCACAAGCGCGCGACCCAGGTGCTGAGCGAGAATGTCGATCAGCTCCACCGCATCGCGGGCGCGCTGCTCGAATATGAGACGCTGACCGGCGACGAGATCAAGCAGATCGCCGCGGGCGAGGACATCAACCGGCCCGACGCTGGTGCGACGGCGTCGACCCTGCCGAGCGGCGGGACGTCGATCCCGAAGACGCGGCGCCCGTCGGGGCCGTTCGGGAATCCGGCGCCGGCTGGGGCGTAAGGTAAGGGTTCAACGATTGTTGTGATGCGAGAGGCCCTTCCCGTGTGAGCGGGGAGGGCTTTTCTTTTCGGTGAGTACAGCGGTGCGACTGCTCTACTTTGCCAGCAACCAGCTTGCCAACCACACCATCGGGCGAACCACGACGGCGCGCGAGATGGACCTTCGTAGGTCGGTTCTCGCAATAAATGCCGCCGCGCTCGGGCCGACGCGATAGTAAACGGCGATAGCCTTTTGACCCCATCCGCGCCGGCGTAGCCAGTCGTCACGGAATGCCTGCAAGAAGGTCACATGTGGATGCTGCGGATCGCCCATGCTCGCAGTGATCACAAAGCACGCTTCCGCCTTCTTCTTCTCGATGGCAGGGGGAGCGTAGGATGGATCAAGCGCTCGCAATTGGTTCGCCGCCTCGTCCATCTTGGCTTTGAGTGTTGCTTCGTATTGAGGAGACAGCGTCCAGGCCTTGGCAGCGTTCTGGTCGAACCGGTCGCGATAGCTGACCCCCTCAATGTTGTCCTTGCAGATGTGGACGATGTTTTCGAGCGTGAGCCTATCCGTTGGATCCCAGCTATGAACCGTAGCGAGCGCATCGATCATCTGGCCCATCTGATTAAGGTAGTTGGCCCAGCTACTATCAAGCGACACATATTCCAGCATGTGGTCGCGAGCCAGCTTGTAGATCGTGACGATCAGATGATTGGCATCGAGTATAACTGACTGCAATGTAGCATCGCGAGCGTCGGGCTCCGCGTTGGCTATTGCGTGATTAAAGGCGACAAGCATCTCTCCCACGCGGAGGTTAACGAGCGTCGTCTGCCACCCTGCGGCTTTACCCTTGCCGATCCATGCCGCCGAATTGTTTGGATCGGATTCCAGCACCCTATTAAAATAAGAGAGCGCTTCGGCGTTATTTCCCGCCAAAGCGGCAGTCTGCGCCATTCCCATTAGCGTCGCTATAGTTGCGGCTGGCGCGGCGCCCTCCTGCCCGACGATTGCGCCGCAGTACGGGCAAGCGGGATTTACTACGTCGCTTGGTACCTGGATGTCCTTATGGCACGCCGGGCATACGGCAGCGATAAAACTCATCTTCCTCCCCCCAAATAATTCTGTCCGAGCGCTTGCTGCAAATGATCAGCCACGCGATTGCAGGCGATCATTTGTGACCTCCCGCGGGCCGTGTTCATTCTCGCGCGATTTAAGGCATCACGCCGATAAACGGGCGCCGCGCTCCTCGCGCAATCGGACTATACGTCGCCATAGATCTGCCTCCCGAATATCGGTGCCGACAATGTATCTCCTGTGTCGAATCGCGCGTCATATATTGCGTCCATTTTGGCTTGATCAGGCCGGTGATAGAGCCTGGAAAATGCGCGGCTGCCGACTGCTAGTGTCGATCGTGCCGCCGCATGGCGCGCTCCTCGAATATGAGACGCTGACCGGCGACGAGATCAAGCAGATCGCCGCGGGCGAGAACATCAACCGCCCGACACGGGAGCGACAGCATCGACCCTGCCGAGCAGCGGGACGTCGATCCCGAAGACGCGGCGCCCGTCGGGGGCCGTTCAGGAATCCGGCGCCGGCTGGGGCTTAACGCTTCTACGATTGCTCGGAAAACGAGAGGCCCTTCCCATGTGAGCGGGGAGGGCTTTTTGTCGTGGCGCTTCGGCTTGCAAGCGATTCCGGCAATCAGCACTGGGCAGGCTCGTCCGCGAGGTGGCGAGCCGCAGCCGAACGTAAGCTGTGTGCCTTTACATGGTAGGCTGGGGTTCAGGCGCCACGCGGCCAGTGTTGGCCTTTAGAATTATGGGGCTGATATTAGACGCCTTCGGCCGAAGCCCTGACCGCAGGGCGGAGGCGGAGCCGCACCTCATCATATAACCCTACCAGCCCCGGCATACCTATCGTCACGGCGACCCCGAAGGGAATGCTGTCGTCGATCACACCCCCTTGGTCCGGGTCACGCTGGATGTGGATAGGGATCGATAAACCCGGGCCAATGACAGGCGCTTGATCGCCGCGCCACGATCGAGTGAAAACTGTGCCGCGATTGGTCTGGTTAGTATCGGGCTGATTGCTGTGACTTGCGACTGCGAGATCGCCGAGCCCAAGCGGCTCGATGATCTTGAGTCGGCATGTCCGATAGCGCTTCCGTCCGGGTGAGACTGGGGTGAACCAGGCGACGGTCGCTGAGAGCGAGTGAAGTCGCGCCTGGCCCGACATGCATTGCGGCACCGGCACGTTGAGCGTGGTTATCTGATTAGACGCCAGCATCCCGGTCGCCCAGAACGTTGCCCGATCCTCGGCGCACGCGACTGCATCATCGGGGTCTACCCAGCCATAACCCAGGAAGCGGCGAATATTGTCCTTCTGCCGCACGTGCTGGCGACCATCGGCCGGCCCGAGCACCGATCGTAGGACCGAAGCCGAATCTTCATGCCAATGCGCGGGATGGATAAGAAGCGCTTTCAAGAGAACCGCGCGCTGGTGATGCGAGAGACCGGTGAACTGATCGCCATATACCGCTTCGAGGCTGTCGTGGATGCGGTGACATGTCCTTGCTGCAAGCGCGGTCGCTGCACTCGTGCCGCTCGTATAGCCCAGTCGGTTTTCGTCACCCGCCGCCGGCGGCGCGGCGACCTTGAGACCGGCAACTCGCGATGGGCGCGAGGGCCGGACGTCGACATGATCATGCGTGCGAACGACATGCACATGCTCGCGGCTACCGGGCATTAGGATGTCAGGCTTGACCGAACTCGCGAACCCGGGCCCCAGATTGCTCGACGGATTGGCAATCCTGAGATCGGGAAAAGGGTCGACGTGCAGCCCGGCACCAACCCGCGCTGCGGGCAGGATCGCGTCTTCGTTGCAAGCCCCGACGGTAACGCCGTTGACCGTTTCGGCAGGGGCAAAGAGCCGCCGGTCCGCGACAACGGCACCAAGAGCGGCAATCATTGCCGCTGAGCGCTCGCGCGGATCGGCCGCTTCGAGCTCGGCTCCGCTCGCAAAGGTTGGCACACCAAAGGGCGCGTCGTTGTTGCCGGCGCTAACCAGGAACAGGCAACCGAAGTGATATGAGAGCCGGTCGAGCAGCCGCGCCCAAGCTGATAACTGGCCATGAAAAGGCCGACGCCAGTTGCCGAGCGAAAGATTGATAATGAGAACGTCGGGAGCTGTCGGCGCATCTCCTGCGCGCATGCGCTGGAGCGCAAGGTAGATTATGTCGACAACCAGCCGGTCGGGTGGAAACCTATCGCCATTCCCCATGACCGGGACGACGTGAATGCGGCGAGGCAAGGGGGCTTCGCTCCGGTTTCGATCACCATGGACAATGAGCGACGCCATGGCTGTTCCATGCACGCGGTTCGTCACGAGCGCGTCAGGCTCGAGAGCAAACGGATCGTCCAAGTCGATATGATTGGCGAGCACCGGATGAGCCGCCACGGGAACGCCGTCGAGCAACGCTAGGATGGGTCGTCCGAGAGCGGCAGACTGACCGCCCGATATAGCGAAGTCCTCTGGATCGGCGAGTTCGATCCCGGTCGCGACGCTTTGCGGCCGAATATGCATAACGGGCTCAAGCCCGGCTAGCCCTTCGCTCCCGCGTTCAACTATCTGGCGGACGGCCCAGACGGGAAGGTCGGCCAAGACGGCATGATAAGCGATGTCATCGATCCGGGCGCGCGACACCGTGCGGCCATCGCAGCGCGCGACGAACCGACGGACCTCATCTTCAGCGATCGCACCTTTATCCGCACTCGCGCGGTAGATCAGCTCGATCTCCAGCCGAAGAAGATAGTCGTCGGACTCGCCCTCGATCTCGGTCGCAAGTTCGGCTGCGTCGAGCGCCTGGACGCGATCCTGTGGACCCCATGGACGCAAGTCCCGCAGCAACTGGAAGACGTTGCGCCACGGGGTCTCGCCAAGGATAAGCGCGCCGCGCAGCCAGCGCGACCAGAGCGACTCCAGCTGGCGTAAGGCTTCGAGGTCGGGCATCAGCAGGTAGGCGACGGGGTCCTTATCGCCTTCCTCAGCGATCAGCTCCTCCTCGTCGACCAGTTCAAGCCCCGGCACGCGCTGGATCGCATTGGCGAAATCGGAAACCGTGCCACGGACCTCGAATACCAGCAGGCGTTCGGGCGCAAGCGCGGTAGCATCCGCGCGCATCTCAAGCGGATTGCCCCGTTCGAGTAGTCGGCGCAATCTCTCGAATTTTGGCCCGATCGCCTGGCGTTGGCGATCTTGGCTGAACGCGTCCGGCGGCGGAACGTAACGCGGGATTCCTACCGGCCTAGGCCGACTATTCTCCGTGTTCAGCCGCAGTAGCGGCTTGGTTGGATCGCTTGGCATCTATCGCCTCGGGCGTTACGCGCGAGGTCCAGAGATCAAGCTCGGCAGCAAGTGCTGCATCGATATTGACTTCCCCCAGCCCCAATATCTGCCGGCGACGTACGTTCTGGCAAAAGTCCAACGCCTCGGCATAACTTACCATACCAAGCTTGCCCGCGATTTTCGCCAGCGGCAATCCCGGACGGGCCGGCCAACCATCAATAATTCGCTCCAAATAGGATGTAATCGACTTCCGGTCGGGTGCCGGGAAAGCGAGACGCATTTGGAACCGGCGCCAAACCGCACGATCGAGCAATTCGCCATGATTGGTTGCGGCGCAGATGATAACGTAGCTCGGCAATTGATCGAGCTGCATTAGAAGGAAGGAGACAACCCGCTTGATCTCACCTGTTTCGTGCGTGTCGCCGCGCTCTTTGCCGATGGCATCGAACTCGTCGAAGAACAGCACGCTCGGCTGCGTCCGGACATAGTCGAACAACCGGCGCAATCGAGTGTTGGTCTCGCCGAGGAAGCTGCCAATGAGCGCGTCGTAACGCACCACGAAGAACGGTAGCCCAAGGGCTTCGGCAATGCCTTCGGCAAACGACGTCTTGCCATTGCCGGGCGGTCCAGAGAGCAGTACGCGGTGGCGGGGCTCATAACCGTGCGCGCGCAAGACATCGGCGCGCGCGTGTTCCTCGATCAGTTGGCGTCCACTTTCGCGCGCGGGCAGGGGCAGGAGCAATTGGTCCATCTGGATGCGCGGCTCAAGTTCGAGGATCGCATCACGGCCATTGGCGGAATTGTTAGGCTGCGCGGAGGTCGAAAGGGCGGGCGGCGTCACCGCCACGGTCGACAGCGCGCGCTGGAGGCGGTCGGCAACTGCGAAATGTCTCTTCGCGCGTTCGTCGGCCATCAAGGCTTCCGCCGCATCGCGCAACAATTGCTTGTCGCCCGAGGCACCAGCCCGCACGATCGATACTATGAGGTCGCTGCGCGCCATCTCAGAACAACTCACCCCCCACGTGAATCGTCGCTAAACGATTCAGAAAATTAGCTGAAGCGGCTCTGCATGTCGTCAGGCCGAGCCAGACAACGGGCCGAGTCGAATCGATTTCGCGCTCAAGCGAATCCCGGAGGCGTTCTGCCAGACCGGCTGCTCCGTGAAAACGAACAGCCGCCCCGCCTTGGACATCGGTTTCGACAATATCCACAGGTATAGTCAGGAAAGTGTGGACAAGCAGGGGCAAAAATCCGGCAGAAATCTCCTGCCCGCGCCCTGAGATGCGACGATGCGACGTGTGTCGCGCGAAAGCGGAACCGGTGTGCGCGGTATGGCGCGTCCAGACTTCCGTTGTCAGCTTCGCCATGTGCTCGAATTCTGACTGCGACTCATTCATCGCTTCGATATACCATAAAGGAGAAAATGTTCACTATATGTTCTTAATTTGTTACGCGCGCGCCTGATCGAACCAGGGGCATATGGTGAAGGGCGCCGTCGCCTATGACGATCTGGCCAGGACCGACCCCGGGCTGATCGCGAAGATCGAGGCGATCATGGGTTACGGTGATGGTGTGGACGGCGCTCTGTTGAGGGTTTGAGTCGGCGATGCCGAGCCTCCACGGTGTGATTGTCAAAGATCCACCTGAGGAGCACCATCCACATGAGCAAGATAGTCGCCGATCTTTCGGCTGTCACGACGGTCAGCATCGATCTGGCCAAGCATGTATTCCAGGTTCACGCGGTCGATGCGAGCGGCAAGGTGATTGTCGCCAGGTCGCTGCGCCGGGGCGAGGTTCTGCCGTTTTTCGCATCGCTGCCGGACTGCCTTGTCGGCATGGAGGCATGCGGTTCAGCCCATCACTGGGGGCGCGAGCTGATGGAGCTGGGTCATACGGTGAAGCTGATCCCGCCGGTCTATGTGAAGCCCTTCGTCAAGCGACAGAAGAACGATGCCAATGACGCGGCGGCGATCTGCGAGGCGCTGTCCCGCCCGGGGCTGCGCTTCGTCAAGGTTCGCTCGATCGCCAACCAGGCGGTGCTGATGCAACACAAGGCTCGCGAGATGCTGGTGGTCCAACGCACCCAGCTCCTCAACGGCTTGCGCGGACATCTGGCCGAGGTGGGCGTGATCGCGGCGCAAGGCACCTGCAACATGCGCGCGCTGGGCGCCCTGATCCATGAAGGCGATCCCGTGATACCTGAAGCGGTGCGTGCCAGCCTGATGCCACTGGTCGTCCAGATCGCGCACCTCGATGAAGCGATCAAGGCGATCGACGCGGATATCGCCGTACAGGCCAGAGCCGATCCCGTGTCGAACCGGTTGATGACCATCCCCGGCATCGGTCCGGTCACCGCCTCGGCGCTGGTCGCAACCATCGGCGATCCGGCGAGCTTCTCGGGCCCGCGCGAGTTCGCGGCGTTCCTGGGCCTGGTCCCGCGCCAGCATTCCAGCGGCGGCAAGGCCCGGTTGGGGCGTATCACCAAGATGGGCAACAGCTATTTACGCAAGCTGCTCGTGGTGGGCGCACACGCCGTGCTGCACCATCAGGCCCGGCACGACGATCCGCTGCGCACCTGGGCAAGGAAGCTCTTGGCCACCAAGCCGTTCAAGCTCGTCGCGATTGCGACCGCCAACAAGCTGGCGCGCATGGCGTTCGCGCTGATGACCCGCGACACACGCTACGCCGGCGCCTGATCGGCCAGCGCGCACGACATCCAGGGTGACCAAGAGGTGATGTGACAGAAACGGACACAGGCTGCCAAACCCGGTGCACTGGCTGCGCAACAACAGCGCGATACGGTGATAGGGGTCAACAGCACAGGCGGACAAACATCAGGGCCAGTGATCAACCATCACGCCAAACAGGCCGAAGACATGACCGCACCCGGAATACGTAACTTCAGCTCTTTACACCCTTGATCGCAGGGCGCCGTCCAGACATGACAGTTTACTAAATTCGCGGAGCGGTCAGGTCAGTCAAGCGCTAACGCGATCGTAAAAATCGGGCCTAGATTATCCCGTGCCTGCCCCCAAAAACCAACCCTCACCCACCCCCTCACCCACCGGGCACCGCCAACATCTCCCGCAACACGATCTCCGCATCCCGCTCCTGCCCATCCCTGGCGTAGCGCACCCGCACCCGCGTCCCCGGCGCCTGCGTGAATGCCCGCGTGACGTCGCCGCCGCCCAGCTCGTGCGCGCTGCGGCCATCGACGCTGAGCAGCTTGTCGTTCTTGCGCAGGCCCGCCTGCGCCGCCGGTCCGCCGTCGTTGACGAAGCTCACCAGGATCGTGTCCGGGTCGGTCTTGAGCGCGCGCAGCCCGGCGCGGCTGAACGGCACCGGCACATAGCCCGGCACATAGTCCATGCAGACGCGCGAGCGGCCGTAATCGAACGTGATCGTGTAGTTCGCCAAGATATTGGTGCCGAGATTGCCGGCCTCGCTGATCGACAGAGCGACGCCGCCCTTGTCGTCGGTCGTGCGGATCATCGGATAGCGCACCGTGCCGCCGCCGACGGCGAAGGTCTGCGCGTAATTCACCCAGTTGCGCGACGGCCCGCCGGCGCCATAGGACACCGCCTCTACCCCGCGATTGTAGCGCGCGGTGACGCCCGTTTGCTTCAGCCAATGGGCATAGAGCTGCAGCGATCCGTTGTTGCCGGTATCCATGGTGAACGGCGCGCGGATGCCGTCGAGCTGGGCCTCGATCGTCGGCATGTCGCTGGTGAACCGCGCCGCCACCCAGCCGCTCTTGCACGTCACGGCGCTGTCGCGCGGCAACAAGGTCATCGTGCCGGCGCGATAGTCGATCCGGACGATGAAGCGCTCGACCACTTCCAGCCCGAGCAGGCCGTCGAGCGGCGGTTGCGCGCCGCGCTCGAACGTCGAATAGCCGAGATCGAGGATCGAGAAGAATTGATCGCGCAGCACCGCGTCGCCGATGCGGACTTCCTTCACGCGGGTGAATTGCTCCGCGAGCGTCCCCGCGCCGCTGCCGCCGCTGCGCGTCCCGCCGACGGGCGTGAGCCCAAGCGCGCGCGCCGCATCGGGCGACAGGATGCTGTGCCCGCCAGTGTCGAACAGGAAGTGCATCGGCCGGCCGTTGACGCTGGCCGCGATTTCGAGCTGGGGAAAGGCCGTCGCGGCGACCGTCGTGCCCGCGGACGGGATCGTGTGATCGTCGGGCTGGCGCGGCGCCGCATAGCTGTCCGCCGGCGCCCGGGGAAGCAGGCGATAGCTGTCGATGGCGATCCGCTCTTCGTTATTGCCGTCGGACCGCACGATCGAGAAGGGCAGCCGCCGCCCCGCGACCGCGCGATAATCGGTGTAGCGCGTCTCTACCTTGTAGAACCAGTCCTGCTCGACCGCGCGCGCCAGTTCGCCCGACGCCGCGTCGAACCACAATTCGACCGGCTCGCCGCCGCGCGGGGTGGCGGTGAGCACCGAATAGTGCCGTCCCTTGTCGGTTCGCGTGACCGCCGCTCCGCGCTGCGCACCACCGAACCCCGCCTGCATCCAGCCGAACCGGGCGAGCCAGGCGCTGGTCCGCGTCCGCCGCTCAGCGAACTGGCTGTCGAGCTTGTGGCTGCCGCCCGACCGTTCGATCCGCCAATGCGTGCGGCCGTCGTAAATGTCGGCGGTCTTGAACGCTTTCAGGTCGGTGCGCGTGGCGAAGCGGCCGTCGCCCAAGTCGTTGACCGAGCGCCAATCGCCGTTCAGCCCTTCGGCGGCGATCGTCCCGGTCGCGACCAGCGTCTCGTGGGGTTGCCATTTGCTCGCCGGCGCGCTCCCGATCAGCACCAACGCCGCGCCGGCGATCATCCAGTTCATTCGCACCATGTTCGTCTCCTTGGCAGACGCGATAGCGCGGGCTCACCCCTCCGGTCTTGAACGGGATTAACGTGACTTACGGTGCCGGGCCTGGCGATCGACGCGAGAGGCTGCCCGCGTCCCGAACCGTTGCTCGCCAACATGCTGGCTATATGCCGGGAATAGCTCCACACGGTTTCTCGTCCATTGGCCGGAGAAAATCGCATGTGCTTTTCGGCCACGTCCAGCTTCATCGCCTCGGGCGTGATCGGGGCGATCGGCGTTGCGACGCTTCGCCACGTGCGCGAGCCGCGGGCGCTGCTGTTCGCCTCCGTGCCGATGCTGTTCGCGGTGCACCAGTTTACCGAAGGATGGGTCTGGCTCGGCCTTGACGGGCGGATCGGCAAGCTCGCGCTCGACCATGTCGCCTTCCTGTTCATGCTCTATGCCCAGGGCATCCTGCCGTTGCTGATGCCGGCCGCGGTCGTGCTGATGGAGCCGCCCGGCTGGCGTCGCGGTGCCATTCTGGCGCTGACGGGCATCGGCGCGGTCGTCTGCGTGTGGGATGTTACCGGGCTGATCTTCCTGCCCAGCCGGTGCTTCATCGAGCAGGATTCGATCGCCTATCGCAACCACATGACGGGCAATTTCTGGATATCCTGCCTGTATGTCCTCGCCACCTGCGGCGCGTTGCTGTTGTCGACCCATCGCGTCGTCAGATGGTATGGCGCGATCAACGTTGTCGCGCTGACGATCGCAGAGATCGTCAAGCAATATGCCTTTGCCTCGGTCTGGTGTTTCTACGCCGCGATCATGAGCGTGATCATCTATTGGCAATTCAGGCAACTGAAGATCGATGTCGAGACGCCCAATGGCATGTCGCCGATTCGTCGAGCCTTGCTCTTCCCCATCCTGCGCCTGACGAAGGCGGGTGGGGCGAGGGCTGACTGACTGCCCATGGCGGGAGGGGCCGATATCGCCTTCAACCCGCCGGAAACCGCCCCGTTAATGCCGCGACGGCTTCTTCTTCCCCGGACCGGCCGTGCCGCCGGATGACTCCCCCCGGCCGAAAAACGCCCCGCGCTCGTTGATGTCCTTGTACAATTCCTCGAGCCGGTTGACGTCGGCCACCACCTCGCGCTGTTCGGTCAGCCAGCGGTCGGTCGCGTCGTGGAGCGGCTCGCCGTTCCTGCCGTCATGCAGGGTGGCGCCCTGTTCGATCAGCCAGATCATGTCGTTGGCGCGCGAGCGTTGCAGCCGCAAATGCGTCATCCACTGCTCGACGATTCCGGAGGGAACGAGGCGATCCATCATCGGTCAGTCCGGCGCGCGCGGAGCGCCAGCGCCTGTTCGACGGCGGCGAGGCCCTCGGCGCTTTCGATCGCCAAATCGAGCGGCCGGCCGAGCCCGGCCTGATCGCTGTTGAGATACTCCATCGCGGCGGCGGGCCCCGCGAAGGATTGCAGCGCGAACGAGACGACGCGCCCCTGGCGCGCGATTTGTTCGGGCGTCAGGTGCGGTCGATCGCGGCGGCTGCGAAAGAAGGGCTTTTTCGGCGCCTGTTCGGACTGCGGCGCTTCGTCCGCCGCGACCACAGGCTGCTGGGGCGCGGCGGCCTTTGCCATCAGGAGCTCTTGCCTAGGGTCACCTTGACCGCGTTCTTGTCGATCGCGAGCGGCGTCGCGGGCTTGGCCTCAACCTTTTTGGGTTTGCGGATTTCGCGATTGCTGCGTTTCTGGGCCTTGGCCATGAGATATTCCTTCTTGATAGTGACGCCGGCCCGCGGCGCGGGCGCGGTAGCGATCGATCAGCGGTGACGCGAGAAGACGGGCACGCGCCGTGCCGTTTTGTTGATGATTTTCGATTTGAAGGCGCGGGCGATGATCGCGGTGTCGTCCATGTTCATCAGCGCCACGCGGGTGCCGCCGTCCAACAGGCTCTCGATCGCGCTGATCGGTACCTTGCGGCGGCCGCACAAGGCAGTCACCTCAGCCAAAGGAACGTTGAGATTGATGGCGCGGGACATGTGACCTCCTCGGCGGTTGAGCGGGAGCGTCTCGTCTCTCAGTCGACACCGTGCCCGGAGCGTCGATGCGATAGCCTTTATATGGGGGCGATGAGCGGCAGGCGCAATGACGCAGCTGTCGCGGCCGCCGCAGCTTGGCCGCGCCCTCCCTCAGCCAATCATGGCAAGTCGATTAAAAACGACGATTATTCGTCGACGACAGGAGCGGTTCAGGATCTGAAGCGTAGTGGACTCCCGAAGGATGGCCGATATGCGCGCACGCTCCGTCTCCGTTCTGCTGTTAGCGACACTCGCCACGCCCGCGCTGGCCGCCCCGCCGGCGCAAGAGTCGGCCGCCTGGGTGAACCGCCTGACCTGGGGCGCGTCCGCGGCGGACGGCGAGAGCGAAAAAGCGGGCAGCAGTCGCTGGCTCGACGCCCAGCTCAAACATCCCGACGATACGCTGCCACCCGAGGCCGCCGCCCAAATCGCAGCGATGCGGATCAGCCGCAAGCCGCTGGCGGCTTTGGTGGTCGAGCAGGATGCGGCGAGCCGCTATGCCAACAAGCTCACCGATCCTGCTCAGCGCGATGCCGCGCGCAAGGCGTATCAGCAGGACATGAACGCGCTCGCCAGTGAAGCGGCGACGCGATCCTTGCTGCGTGATCTCTACGCGCCCGACCAATTGCGCGAGCAGCTGACCTGGTTCTGGTTCAACCATTTCAACGTCCAGGCGCAGAAGCGCGACATCCGCGCGATGGTGGGGGATTACGAGGATACGATCCGCGACCATTCGCTGGGCAAGTTCCGCGACCTGCTGGAAGCGACGCTGAAGCATCCGGCGATGTTGCGCTATCTCGACAACGATCAGAACGCGGCCAACCATATCAACGAGAATTACGCGCGCGAGATCATGGAGCTCCACTCGATGGGAGTCGGGTCGGGCTATACGCAAAAGGACGTGCAGGAACTGGCGCGGATCCTGACCGGCGTCGGGGTCGATCTCAGCCCCAATGCGCCCAAGCTCAGCCCGCAGCGCCAGCCGCTCTACGTCCGCGCCGGGCTGTTCGAGTTCAATCCCAATCGCCACGATTTCGGCGACAAGCTGTTCCTTGGCCATACGATCAAAGGGAGCGGCTTTGGCGAGGTGGAGGAAGCGCTCGACCTGATCGCGCGGTCGCCGGCCACCGCGCGCCATGTCTCGGAGCAGCTCGCGACCTATTTCATGGGCGACAACCCGCCCGCTGCCGTGATCGATCGCATGACAGCGACCTGGCAAAAGAGCGACGGCGATATCGCGCAAGTGTTGCGCACGATGATCCGCGCGCCCGAATTCAGGCAATCGCTCGGCACCGTGTTCAAGGACCCGGTCCATTATGCGATTTCGTCGGTGCGCCTGATGTACGGCGACAAGGTGATCGTGAACGCGCAGCCGATCATCGGCTGGCTCAACCGCATGGGCCAGGGCCTGTATGCGCGCGAAACGCCCGATGGCTATCCGATGACCTCGGCCGCCTGGACCGGGCCGGGCCAGATGTCGGTGCGGTTCGAGATTGCGCGCCAGATCGGCGGCGGCGCGGCGGGGCTGTTCAAGCCCCCCGCTCCGCCCGCCGCCGTGGCTGCCGTGGGGATAAGCGGGGCGCCGGCGATGGCCAGTCCGATGGCATCGGAGATGATGGCGCCCGGGATGCCGACCGCCGCCGCTCCACCGCCACCGCCACCGCCGGCTGTTCCCATACCGGCGCTCCCCAAGCTGCAGAATGCCGCTTATTACAGCGCCATCGCACCGGCGCTGGCCGGGCAGACCAGGACGGCGCTGACCCAGGCTAGCTCGCCGCAGGAATGGAACGCATTGTTCCTGTCGTCGCCCGAATTCATGCATCGCTGACGCGAACGGAGAAGGCTTATGTTGCTCGATCGCCGTGACCTCATTGCCGGTGCCGCCGCGCTGGCGCCGCTGATCGTCGCCGGCCGCGCCTTCGCCGCGCCGCAAGCGGGCAGCCGGATGCTCGTCGTGTTCCTGCGCGGTGCCTACGACGCGGCGAATGTGATCGCGCCGACCGGAAGCGATTTCTATCACGCCTCACGCCCGACGATCGCGCTCGGCAAGCCCGATCCGGCCGACGCCAACGCGCCGATCGCGCTCGACGCCGATTGGAGCCTGCACCCGGCGCTCAAGGACTCGATCTATCCGCTATGGCAGAAGAAGCAGATCGCCTTCGTGCCCTTTGTCGGCACCGACGATATGAGCCGCAGCCATTTCGAGACCCAGGACACGATCGAGCTCGGCCAGCCGATCGGCGGCCATCGCAATTACAATTCCGGCTTCATGGCGCGGCTCGCCGCGGCGCTCGGCCAGGACAAGCCGATCTCGTTCACCGATCAACTGCCGCTCTGCTTTCGCGGTGGGCCGGTGATCCCGAACGTTGCCCTGGCGGCGGTCGGATCGAAACCCGCCGTGCCGCCCAAGGACGCCGCTTTGATCACCGCGATGTACAAGGGGCAGCATAGCGGGACGAACGACCTGGGCAGCTCGGTCGCCGCGGGGTTTCAGGTGCGCGACACCGTGTTCAAGACGGTCGACGAGGAAATGAAACAGGCGAGCCGCGGCGCGGTCAGTCCCAAGGGCTTCGAATTGTCGGCGCGGCGGATCGGGCGGCTGATGCGCGACCAGTTCAACCTCGCCTTTGTCGATGTCGGCGGGTGGGATACGCATGTCAATCAGGGCGGCGCACAAGGCTATCTGGCGACGCATATCGGCGAATTGGGGCGCGGCCTTGCCGGCTTTGCCGATGAGATTGGCCCCGATGCCTGGCGAAACACGACGGTCGTGGTCGTATCCGAATTCGGCCGCACCTTTCACGAGAATGGCGATAAAGGCACCGATCACGGTCATGGCAGCATCTATTGGGTGATGGGCGGCGGCGTGAATGGCGGGCGCATGGCGGGCCCCCAGGTCGCGCTGTCGCAAGCGACACTCAACCAGGGCCGCGACCTTCCCGTCCTGACCGATTACCGCTCGATGATCGGCGGGCTCGCGGCGCGGCAATATGGCCTGGCCGGCGACCGGCTTGGCACGGTATTCCCGGCGGCCAAACCAGTCGACTTGCTGCTCATCTGAAATCGGGGCGGGTTCGGCGGCGCGGGTTCTGGGCGCCGCCTCTCCCTCACTCGATGATCATGCCCACCACGTGCCAGGCGCCGTCCTCGCGCACGAGCGTGACGGTCTCCACCGCGTCGGCCTTGTTGGCATAGCGGGCTCGGAACTTCACGACCTCATAGCCATAAGGTGGCGCGGGCAGGTATTCCTCGCTGAGAAACGTCCGCGACATCACCGCGCCGAGAGAGGCGCGCATCTTTTCGGACACGTCGGTCCAGACCTGCACGGTGTTCATCTTGCGGAAGGAGGCGCCGGTTATCCGATAACTGTCGGCCCAGCGGTCCTGATCGACCAGCGCCAGCCATTGCCGCGTCGCGTCCATGACGTCCGCATTGGACTTCGTGTCGGCGGCAATTGGCGCCAGCGGGGGCGACGCGGCCTGAGGCAAAGCGACAAACGCCAATAGTCCGAGAGCAAAGGTCATGAGCAGCACTCCGATGACGATCCAGGGATGGCGGGTGACCCGCCCCGCGCCGCTGTTCGGCGCCCCTTCCTGATCCACGCCAACGCGGCTCGTGGCTTCCCCGATTCTTGCGTCCCCCAACAAATCGGGGGTCGGTGAGGCGGACGCGCCGCCCTCGGATTCGAACAACAAGCGCGCGGCTTCGCGGCTGCTGGACACCGCCATCTTGCGGCGCGCGTCGCGTAGTCGTTCGTTGATCGTGTGGACCGACAGGCCAAGGCTGCGCGCAACCGATTTGGCGTCGTGACCGCGGACGATCAGGCGAAGGGTCTGCTTTTCCTTCTCGGTCAGGGCGCCAAAGCCGTCTTTCACCGCCATGTTCATATCTCACCGGCCTAAGCCGGGTATAGGGTCGCAGCTACCCCGAAAAATTCGTACCTTCAGCGACGCCAGTCCGGCAATCGCCTAGAGTCCTTTTTCAGCTTCGCTGAATCGGTGCCGTTTCAGCTTTGCTGAAACAAACTCTAGGCCACCAACACCTGTCCATTCACCCGCACGCCGTCCAACCGCAGATCCCGGGTATGCGCGATCACGTTCCGCTCGCGCGCTTTGCCGACCGTCACGTCGCGGATCAGCACGTCCTCGACCGGCGCCGCTTCCACGCCGACGATGCGCAGCGCGCGGCCAGTATTGTGGCAATCGACGCGCTCGACGGTGAATTGCTTGTAGGTCGGGGGCGCGTTGCCGCCGCGGCTATGGTGATAGGCGGTGGTGAAATCGATCAGCGTGTCGCTGTCGCGCACCTTCACATCGCGCACGCGGACCTGGGCGATGGTGCCGCCGCGGTCGAGATTGGCCTTGAAGTACAGCGCCTGCTTGGCGTGGTGGACCTCCAGCCGTTCGGCGAAGATGTTGGACGCGCCGCCCGACATCTCGCTGCCGATCGCGATCGCGCCGGCGATATGGGTCGACATCTGGCAATCGCGGATGACGACGTTACGGGTCGGCCGACCGACCCGCCAGCCGTCCTGGTCGCGGCCCGATTTGATCGCGATACAGTCATCGGAAACGTCGAAGCGGCAATGTTCGATCAGCACGTCCTGGCACGAATCGGGGTCACAGCCGTCCGAATTGAGGTGGTGGCTGATCACCGTGACGCTGCGCACGATGACATTGGTCGAATAGACCGGGTGGATCGTCCAGAACGGCGAATCGACGAATTTCGGCCCGTCGATCAGCACATTGGTACAGCGGAAGAACTGGACGAAGGCCGGACGCAGGAAATGGCCGGGACCGAAGCGGCGATCGGCGACCGGCGTGCCGGCCTCGCCCATGTCGCGCAGCGCCGCCTTGTCGCGATCCTGGTGCGGGCGCCATTGGAAGAAGCCCTGCCCGCCCTGACCATCGCACACGCCCTGCCCGGTGATCGCGACGTTGGTGCAATCGCGCGCGTAAATCAGCGGCGAGTAATTATAGACTTCGATCCCTTCCCAGCGGGTGAGGACGATCGGCAGCACGATCTCCCCCGGTTTGCCGAAACGGAGCACGGCGTCGCGATCGAGATGGAGATCGACATTGGAACGGAGATGGATCGCACCGTTGATCCGCCACACCCCTGCCGGGACGAGCACGCGGCCGCCGCCGGCCGCGGCGCAGGTATCGATCGCCGCCTGGACGGCGAGGTGCGCCGGGGTGCCATGCCTGGCGCCGTGATCGAGGATCGAGAAGGTGGCGGCGGGGAAGACCGGTGCCCGCATTCGCGCGACGATCGCGTCGACCGGAGCCCAATCGTCGCGGGCGATATCGCGCGGATCGGAGCGAGGATCGGCGGCACGGCCGATCCCGGCGCGCGCCGCGGCGGCAAATGCCAGAGATCCCGCGACGACCGCGCGGCGATTGACCATCAAACCCCACCCTCTGCCGGGCAGTGCGCAACGACCTTGGCCGTCGCCGCGCCCGGACCCTATGCGTGTCGGTCGGCGCGCCCGAACTGGGGACGCCCAATGAGCAACGCCCAGTGAGCAGCGGATGCGACCCCGCGCCGACCGATCGTGACTGGTCCGCCCATCTCGCGTGCCCCCACAGCCGCGAGTACCCGGGCAACTGACCGACCCTCGATCTACCTGACCTTACCAGCCGGCTGCAGTCCGGAAAAGACCGGAGGCGCGGCGCGGCGCGCCGATCTTTTTGCTTGCCGGCTCTTTTTGCACGGCCGGCCGCAGGGCGCTGGCGCGCGATCAGAACTTCAGCCGCGCCGAGACCTGGAACGAGCGCGGTGGCAGGTAATTGAACTGGTCGAGCTGACCATAGCCGCTCTGATAGCTGGTGCCGTTGATCGTGACGGTCGGCGCGCCCGACGAGCTGTTGGCGATCGCGGTGACAGCGCGGCTGTTGAACACGTTGTTGACGGTTACGCCCAGCCGCAGGTTCCTGCCGATCTCCTGGCTGATCGCGAAATCGCCGATGCTATAGGGCTTGATGCGATACAGCCGCAGGTTCGGGTTGCCGTTGAACTCGGTGGCATATTGCGGACCGGTATATTTCTGATTGAACGACAGGCGGAAGCCGCCGTTGCGATAGATGAACCCCGCCGCCGCGGTGGAGAATGGCGCCTTGGCGATCTGCGCCCCGGTCGAAACGCTACGCGCATAATTGTACGATCCGTTGGCGAACAGAGTCAGGCCGGTGAGCGGCATATAGCTGACCTGGCCCTCGACGCCCTTGTACCGGACCTGGCCGATATTCACGAGCAGGGTCGTGTCGCAGCCGACCGTGGTGCAGGTGCCGATCTTGTTGTTGACGTTGATGATATAACCGTCGGCGTCGACCGAGAACTTGCTGCCGTGCCACACGGTGCCGATTTGATAATTGGTCGTGGTCTGCGGCTTGAGGCTATCGAGCGCGGTCGAAAGCTGGCCCGAGGACGAATAGAAACTCGACAGATCGGGGACGTACATGCCCTGGGCATATTGCGCGTAGAACGACCAGTTGGTCATCGCCTGCCAATTGACCGTCAGGAACGGCAGCGTCTTGGTCCAGGTCGCCGAGGTATCGAGCGGCAGGCGTGACTTCTGGTTGACCGCGGCATCGATCGAGCGGTTGAAATGCACGTATTTGACGCCTGGGGTGATCGACAGGCTGGCGATCGGCCGGAATTCGAATTCGGCGAACAGCTGATACTGGTTCCATGTCGAATGCTGGACGTAGCCGATGTTGGCAAGTGTCGTCGGAGGCAGCGCGCTCGTCGCGGGGGTGCCGAGATTGGCTTTCTCATTATAGCTCGGTTGGCCCGTCGTGAGATCGAAATCGATATTGTGGCGGTCGGTGACGGCATATTCATACCAGCCGCCGACGCGAATTTTGCCCATCGAGAAATCGTAGTTGAGCTGGCCGATATAGCCGAACACGCGATATTTGTTCATTTTGCTATAGCCGAGGATGTCGGTCGCCGGCCCCGCCACCGCCTTGTATGGCGAGGCGGGCGTGCCCGCGCCGGAGAAGCCGGTGACGACATTGCCGGTATTTCCCGACCAGGTATTGTTGGTGTAGCCGTACATGTACGCACGGTTGTCCATCGAGAACCCCGATCCGAGATCGCTCTGCAGCCGCAGGTAGGAGAAATCGGTGGTCTTGTCGGTGCGGTTGTACTTCCAGTAATCCTGCTGCGTCGGATCGTTGCCCAGGCCGTAATTGCGGCCATAGACTCCGACATTCGAAGCGGTCGAGCAATTCTCCCCGGTCAATTGGGACAGCGGCTGGCCGTCGGCGCCGAGGGCCGCATTGGCGAAGGTTACCGTCTTTCCGGTGACGGGATCGACGGTCGTGTAACCCTTTTGCGCGCTGCCGCAGGTCGCACCTTTCAGCACGTCCGACTGATAATAATGGTTGCGGTTCCACGTACTCATGATGGTCAGCGTGTTGGCGCTGCCGATCGGCACCACCGCCTTGGCATAGAGGTTCTTCGAGCCGACCGGCGAATAGGTCAGCGCGCCGTCGGAGCGCAGATACTGGCCGGTCAGCACGATACGCGTGCCGCCCAGGCTGTCGATCTTGCCCGATTGGAGCTCGGCGCGGGCGACGAAGGTGTTCCAATTGCCCAGGATCGCCTCGACCTGGCCGCCCATCTGGTCCTTCACGCCGCGCGAATACATGTTGATGTTGCCGCCGAAGCTGGCCTGACCGAGCTGGCTGGCATTGCCCGGACCGCGGTCGACGACGACGGTCTCGATCGTGTTCGACGGGAAGAACGAGGTCGAATGGTGGGTCGGATTGTTGGTATCGGCGAAGGGGATCGAATCGTAAGTGACGTTATATTCGCCATCCTGGAACCCGCGGATCGTCGCCTTGGTCTCGCCCAGGCCATAGCCGTTGCCGGCACCCGAGATCGACACGCCCGGAGTCAGCGCGATCAGCTCGTTGAAGTCCGAAGTCGCGGTCGCATTGTCGATATAATCGCGGCTGACCGCCGATTGCGGCTGGGTGGTGGTAAGCGACGCGGTGATCGGCGCGCTTTCGGCGGCCCGCGACCCGGTGACGATGATGTCGGAGGAGGTCAGCGACTGCTTGTCGTTGGCCTGCCCCTTCTGGTTGGCACTGGTCGACTGGTCGTCGGCAGCGGGGGTCGACGCGTCCTTGGCGGGTGCGTTGGCATTGGCATCCTTGGCCACGGGCGCGGCGGCATCGGGGCCTGCGATCGCGGCCGCGGGAAGCAGGAAGGCGCCGGTCGCGGCGGCCGCGAGCAAGGTGGCACGGAAAACACGTCGGTTCATCATCATCCCCAGTTCGGCAAATAGGTCGGTTACGGTCGGGCGAGTTCGCGGCGCGCGGCGGCGACCTGATCGGCCAGGCGCGGATCGGCGAGCAGGCGGTCGGCGATCATCACCGCGACGCCGTGGCTGGCTTCCAGATCGGACTGGAAGTGGACGCCGCAGATTTCGCGGCTGAGCGAATAATCCTGCGCCCGCGCGATGATGGCGGGCGCGCGGTCGGGCATCAGCCGGGCGAGCGCCCAGCCGACCGACCAGGCCATGCCGCCATGGCCGCTGGGATAGCCGCGATCGGCGACCTTCCCCTTGCCGCAATGCGCCATCTGCGGGTCGACACCATAAGGCCTCAGCCGCCGAAAATAGTCTTTGCCCGCGCTGACTACGCGGTTGGTTTCGCGCTGGATCCGCGTGAGCAATGCGTAGGTCGCGGGAAGCTGGGCGAGGTCACGCCCCGCTGCCTGATCGAATGCGGTCGGATTCTCGGTTTCGCCGTCGCGCTCGGCCTGGGCGAGCCGCTCGGGCGAGGCGGCGGCACGCAACGCTTTCACCCGCTGGAGCTCAAGCGCTTCGAGCCGCGAATTGCGTGGCGGCGGGGGCGCGAAGGTGCGGTCAGGCGCGAACTCGGCGGGGTCGAGCAGCGGCGGCGTGGCGTCCTTTGCGGCGGCGGCGGGCGCTGGCGCCATTTGCGGCGGCAACGGTCTCGCCTGGACGCACGACACGGCAAGGCCCGCCGCGAGCGCGGACGGCACCCAATATCTGGCGATCATCACTGCTTCCTTCGTTGTCACCCCTGCGACCGACGGCGCCCGAAAGCGCCGACGTCATGAGCGGCCGCTAGGTGCGCGTGATGACGGTTCCGTGACTCCGCGGCCCGCGACCGGGTCGAAAGCGCCAACATTGCAAACTTAGAATTTTGCCATCACCGGCTTGTCACATCTCCGGTGTCAAATCGGACCAGCGCCAACGGCAATATGGATCAGGCAGCCGCGGCGCCCGCATCGGCGAGCGGGCCGGGCGAATCGTTGGCGGGGATGCGCACGCGCACCTCGAGCCCGGGCGCGGCGTCGGCCAGGTCGATCCGCCCGTGGTGGAAGCGGACGATCGCCTGCGCGATGGCGAGCCCGAGGCCGCTGCCCCGCGCGGCCGACGCGCTCGCCCCGCGCTCGAACGGGCGAGTCACCCGTACCAGGTCGGCGGCGGCCAGGCCCGGCCCATCGTCGCGGATCGTGATCACCGCGCCATCGGCATCGCGTTCGAGCGACAGCCGCGCGCGCGTTCCGGCGGGCGTGTGCGTGGCGACATTTTCGAGCAGGTTGATCAGCAGTTGGTTGATCAGGTCCGAATCGCCGGTGATCGCGACATCGTCGAGCCGCCCGACTTCGAGCGTGCCGCCGCGATCGGCGATCACCGGGTCCATCGTGTCGGCGACATCCTCGATCAGCGGGCGGAGTGACAGCGTGCCCATCGCCGATGGATGCCGGCCGGTTTCGATCTCGGCGAGGCGTAGCAGCGCGTCGAAGATCGCGATGATCGACGCGCATTCGCGTTCGGCGCGCTCGAACGTGCCCGACAAGGCCGGATCGCCATCGGCGACACCCCGCGCGAGCGTGCCGCGCAACCGAGTCAGCGGCGTGCGCAAATCGTGCGCGAGGTTGCTCGAGAACAGGCGCTGGGCGCGGACCAGTTCCTCCATCCGGTCGATCATGCGGTTGAGGCTGTCGGCCTGGACCGCGAACATGCCGTCGAGCCGGTCGGTCGGAATGCGCCGGCTGAGATCGCCCGCGGCGATGGCGTCCGCCGTGCTCTGCGTCTCCGCGAGCCGATTCGCCGTCAGCCGCGCGAACAGGAAGGTCGCCGATACGCCCATCACCAGCGCAACGAGCGAGATCGCCAATACGATGCCGGGCAGCAGCGCGTGGAGGCTGGCCGCCGCCTCGCTATGCTGGACGATCACCAGCAAGCTGCCGCTCGGTAGCCGCGTCGCAAGAGCGCGCCCTTCCTGATAGTTATGGCCGCCGCCGAGAAAACGAACGTCGGAAAAGCCCGGCGGCAGTGGCGTGATGTCGAGCCGTCCCGCGATCCGGGCGCCGTCGCGGCCGAACAGCACATAAGTCCGCTCGCTGAGCACCTTGCGGCGCTGCCAGTCGAGGATCTTGGCCGCCACCGCGGCATCGTCCGCACCATGGCCGTCGACCGGCTGGAGATATTTGGCGGCGTGATAGCGCAGCGACGCGTCGATGCGGCTCGACACCCAGGAATCCGCCGCGCTGAATCCGATCATGCCGACCGCGAGCATCGCGATCGCGAACGCCATGCCGAACTGGATCGCGAGCCGGCCGACACGCGGCGACCGCGCCAAAGCCCACGGGATCAGGCGCACCGATCCGACCGCAAGATATAGCCGGCGCCGCGCTGGGTCTCGATCGGGTCGCAGCCGAGCGCCAACAATGCCGTGCGCAGCCGGCTCATATTGCTCTCGACGATATTGGTGGTCGGCGAGAAGGAATAGGCCCAGACGCTTTCGAGCAGCATCGACCGGGTGACGAGGCGATCGGTATTGCGCATCAGATGGGCGAGCAGCGAATATTGCTTGCGGTTGAGCGCGGCCGAGGCGTCGCAATAGCGCGCGCGGTGACTGCTCGGGTCGAGTTCGAGCCGACCGACCTGGAGTCGCGATCCTTCCGGCCGGGATACGTTGCGGCGCGCGATCGCGCTCAGCCGCGCGGCGAGCTCGTCCATGTCGAACGGCTTGGCGAGATAATCGTCGGCGCCGACCTCGAGCCCCTCGATCCGGTCCTTGACCGAGCCCAATGCGCTCAACATCAGCACCGGCACCGTATTGCCCTGGCGCCGGACATGATCGATCACCGACAGGCCATTGATGTCGGGCAACAGGCGATCGAGCACGACGGCGTCGTGCGGCCGCCGGTCGAGCATCAGGATCGCCTCCGACCCGGTCTGAGCGAGCGTCGTCTCGTGGCCATGCAGACCCAGCCCGGCAACAATATGCTCGGCGATCACCGGATCGTCCTCGACTATCAGGAAGCGCACGCCCGTCTCCGTCGTCCGGATCCTTCGTTGCGTCCGCCATGTGACAGGCCGATGTCAGCACCGTGACGGTTTGCAGTCGCTCCGACGTTCGGGTTCTAGGCCGGGTCGCTTGGCACCACTGCCATCGCCTGGATCTCGACCTTGGCTCGTGGTTCGACCAGGCGGACGACCTGGACCAGCGCCATGGCGGGGAAGTGTTTGCCGATCGTGTCGCGATAGGCGCGGCCGATGTCTTTTTGGCGCGCGACATAGTCCTCGATATCGGTGACGTACCAGGTCAGCGAGACGAGATGCTCGGGCGCGGCGCCGCCCGCGGCGAGCACCGCGACCACATTGGCGAGCGTCTGGCGCACCTGATCGACCAGGTCGTCGCTGTCGAATTGCTGCTGGGCATTCCAGCCGATCTGACCGCCGACGGCGATCAGCCGCCCTTCCGCCGCGACGCCATTGGCATAGCCGAGCGGGGGCGCCCAACCGGCGGGCTGCAATATGTCATGCATGATCGGCCTTTCGCGAAGCGGCGGCGGCCTGGCGCAGCCGGAAGCGCTGGATCTTGCCCGTCGCGGTCTTGGGCAGAGCGTCGACGAAGCGGATCGCGCGCGGATATTTGTACGGGGCGATCACCGCCTTGACGTGATCCTGGAGCAATTTGACGGTGAGCGCGTCGGGCGCGGCGTCCTCGATCAGCACGACATGCGCCTCGACGATCTGGCCGCGATCGGGATCGGGCGCGCCGATCACCGCGCATTCGCGCACGATCGGATGCGCAAGCAGCGCCGCCTCGACCTCCGGTCCTGCGATATTATAGCCGGCCGAGACGATCATATCGTCCGAGCGCGCGGCAAAATGGTAACGGCCATCCGCGTCCTGGCGGAAGCTGTCGCCGGTCAGGTTCCAGCCGTCGCGGACATAGTCGCGCTGGCGCGGATCGGCGAGATAGCGGCAGCCGGTCGGCCCGCGCACCGCCAGGCGGCCGACCTCGCCCACCGGCACATCGCGCATCGCATCGTCGACGATCCGCGCTTCGTATCCGCCGACCGCGCGGCCGGTCGCGCCCGGCGCGCGATCGTCGACCCGGTTGGTGATGAAGATGTGGAGCAATTCGGTCGAGCCGATGCCGTCGAGGATCGGCTTGCCCGTCCGCCGCGCCCATTCCTCATAGACCGGTGCGGGCAAGGTCTCGCCCGCCGACACCGCGAGGCGCAGCGACGAGAGATCGGCGCCTTCCTCCATCGCCGCCATCATCGCGCGGTAGGCGGTCGGCGCAGTGAAGCTGATCGTCGCGCGGTGGCGTTCGATCAACTCGACCATGTTGGCGGGCGAGGCCTGTTCGAGCAGGGCGGCGGCAGCGCCGAAGCGCAGCGGGAAGATCGCGAGGCCGCCGAGCCCGAAAGTGAAGGCGAGCGGCGGCGAGCCGACGAAGATGTCGTCTGGCGTGACTCCCAGCACTTCGCGGGCATAGCCGTCGGCGATGATCAGCAGGTCGCGATGGAAATGCATCGTCGCCTTGGGCTCGCCGGTGGTGCCCGAAGTGAAGCCGAGCAAGGCGACGTCGTCGCGCCCGGTGCGAACCGCGTCGAACCGCACCGGCTTGGACAAAGCGGCACGGTCGAGTTCGGCATCGTGATTGGCGGTGCCGTCGAAGCCGATTACCTTGGCAAGGAATCTGCTGCTTTTAGCGCAGGCGACGAGCTCGTCGAGCGCTCGCGTGTCGCACAGCGCCAGGCTTACTTCCGCCTTGTCGACGATCTTGGCGAGTTCGGCGGCGCGCAGCATCGGCATGGTGTTGACCACCACCGCACCCGCCTTGGTCGCGGCGAGCCAGCAGGCGACCATCGCCGGGTTGTTGGGGCCGCGGATCAGCACGCGATGGCCCGGCACGACGCCATAATCCTCGACCAGCGCATGCGCGATGCGGTTCGACCAGTCGGCGAGCTCTTTGTACGTCCGCGCGCGCCCATTGCCGATCAGCGCGACGCGGTCGCCATGCCCGGCGACGACCTGGGCATCGCACAATTCGACCCCGGCATTGAGCCAATCTGGATAATCGAACCCGTCGAGCAACAGATCGGGCCATTGCTCGGGCGGCGGCAGATTGGCGCGCGCGAAGCCGTCGACATGACCGGTGGGGCCGAGCGCCATCAGTTGCCCTCGAACACCGGCTGCTGTTTGGCGACGAAGGCGCGATAGGCGCGTTCGAAGTCGCGCGTCTGCATGCAGATCGCCTGTGCTTGTGCCTCCGCCTCGATCGCCTGGTCGAGCCCCATCGACCATTCCTGGTTGAGCTGGGTCTTGGTGATACCGTGCGCGAAGGTCGGTCCGGCGACGATGCGCGCGGCGAGCGCCAGCGCTTCGTCCTCGAGTGCATCTGCGGCGACTAGCCGGTTGTAGAAGCCCCAGCGCTCGCCTTCCTCGGCGCTCATCGTGCGGCCGGTATAGAGCAGATCGGCGGCGCGACCCTGGCCGATGATCCGCGGCAGCATCGCGCACGCGCCCATGTCGCAGCCGGCGAGCCCGACGCGGGTAAACAGGAACGCGGTCTTGGCCGCGGGCGTGGCGAGACGCAGGTCGCTTGCCATCGCCATGATCGCGCCGGCGCCGACCGCGACACCATCGACCGCGGCGATCACCGGCTTGCCGCAGCCGATCATCGCCTTGACCAGGTCGCCGGTCATCCGGGTGAAGCGCAGCAGGCCTTTCATGTCCATGCCGACCAGCGGGCCGATGATGTCGTGGACGTCGCCGCCCGAACAGAAATTGCCGCCATTGGGCAGGATCACCACGGCGTCGACATCGTCGGCATCGACCAGGCCACGGAACGTGTCGCGCAGTTCGGCATAGCTGTCGAAGGTCAGCGGGTTCTTGCGCGCCGGATTGTCGAGCCGGATGCGCGCGATGCGATCGGCCACATCCCAGCGGAAATGCGCCGGCTTCCATTCCGCCATGGCGGTCATGCGTCATTCTCCCATTGGCTGCGGAACGTGGCGAGCGTGGTGCTGAGGTCGCGCGCCGCGTCGGGCTCGATCGGGCCGAGCAATTCGTCGATCCAGCGCGCATGCGCGGCAGCCATTGCGGCGAAGGCGGTGCGGCCGGCATCGCTCAACCGCACGATCGCGGCGCGGCGATCGCCGTCGCGATGGCTACGCACGACCAGCCCATCGGCGACCAGCCGCTCGACGATCCCGGTGACGTTGCCGTTCGAGACGAGCAGGAAGCGCGACAGCTCGCCCATCATCATGCCTTCGGGCTTGCGGTCGAGCGCGGCCATCACGTCGAAGCGTGGCAAGGTAGTGTCGAACGCATTGGCCAGCCGTTCGCGCAATTCGCGCTCGATCGCGCGCGTCGTGCGCAACAGGCGCAGCCACAACCGGAGCCGCGCGCGATCGTCGTCGGCGATGCGGGCGACCGCGCTCACCATGTCTCGCCGCCCGACACCGAAATCGCCTGGCCGGTGACCGACCCTGCCCCCTCGCTGACCAGCCAGAGGACGGTAGCGGCGACTTCCTCGGGGGTAACAAAGCGCCCTTGCGGGTTGGCGAGCGCGGCACGCGCTTCCGCCTCCGAGCGGCCGGTCTTTGCAGTGATCTCATCAAGCGAACGCGCCAGCATCTCGGTCTCGGCAAAGCCCGGGCATATTGCGTTGACGGTGACGCCGCTCTTCGCGGTCTCGGCGGCAAGCGCGCGCATAAGCCCGATAACGCCATGCTTGGCGGCGACATAGGGCGCGACATAGGCATAGCCCTTCAATCCGGCGGTCGAGGCGATGAACACAATCCGGCCCCTGCCGGCTTTGGTCATCGGCGCGATGGCGGGCTGGACCGAGAGAAAGGCGCCGGTGAGGTTGACCGCGAGGCTTGCCTGCCAGTCGTCCAGCGTCACCCGCGCGGCGGGCGCACTCATCGCGGCACCGGCATTGGCGATGACGATATCGAACGGCCCGCGCGCCAGTGGCGCGGTCTCGTACAGTGCGGCGATCGAGGCCGGGTCAGTGACGTCGGCGGCCACGCCATGGATGCGCGGATGCTCGACCGCGTCGAGCGCGTCCTGACGGCGACCGCAGATCGTCACCTCGACGCCCGCTTCGGCCAGCGCCAGCGCGATCGCGCGGCCGATCCCGCTGCCGCCGCCAGTGACCAAAGCATGGCTGCCCGCGATCGTCATGGCATCTCTCCGCGCTCGGCAAGGCGATAGAGCTGGTCGCGCCCGGCGAGATACGGGTCGGGCCAGCGTACCCCCTGATCGCCCAGTCGCGCGGCGGCATGGAGCGTCCAATAGGGATCGGCTAGGTGTGGCCGTGCGAGACAGACGAGATCGGCGCGCCCCGCCATCAGGATCGAATTGACATGATCCGGCGAATAGATGTTGCCGACCGCCATCGTCGCAATGCCCACCTCATTGCGGATACGGTCGGAGAAGGGCGTCTGGAACATGCGGCCATAGACCGGGCGCGCCTGGAGCGAGGTCTGGCCGGCCGAGACGTCGACGATATCGACGCCCGCGTCCTTCAGCATCCGCGCGATCGCCACCGCTTCCTGCGGGGTCACGCCATCCTCGCCGACCCAGTCGCTCGCGGAGATACGTACCGAGATGGGTTTGTCCTCGGGCCATTCGGCGCGCACCGCGGCGAACACTTCCAGCGGGAAGCGCATCCGGTTGTCGAGGCTCCCGCCAAATTCGTCGTCGCGGCGGTTGGTCAGCGGGGTGATGAAGCTCGACAGCAGATAGCCGTGCGCCATGTGTAGCTCGATCATGTCGAATCCGGCGCGGTCGGCCATGCGCGTGGCAGCGGCGAACTGGTCGCGCACCATGTCCATATCGGCGCGGTCCATCGCTTTGGGGATCTGGTTGGCGGGCGACCAGGCGATTGCCGACGCCGCGATCACCGGCCAATTGCCCTCGCTCAGCGGCGCGTCCATTTCCTCCCAGCCCAATTTGGTCGAGCCCTTGGCGCCTGAATGGCCGAGCTGCGCGCAGATCTTCGCCTCGGTCTCGGCATGGACGAAATCGACCAGCCGCTTCCACGCCGCTTCGTGTTCGGGGGCATAGAAACCGGGACAGCCCGGCGTGATCCGCCCGTCGGCGCTGACGCAGGTCATCTCGGTATAGACCAGCCCCGCGCCGCCTTTCGCGCGCTCGGCATAATGCGCGAAATGCCAGTCGGTCGGGCAGCCGTCGACCGCCTTATACTGCGCCATCGGCGAGACGACGACGCGGTTGACGAGCGTCATGCCGCGTAGCTTGAACGGTGCGAACATCGGCGCGCGCGGGGCATTGCCGGCGCCGGCCTGTTGCTGAAACCAACCCTCGGCGGCGCCAAGCCAGGCATGGTCACGCAGGCGTAGGTTCTCATGGCTGATGCGCTGCGAGCGGGTCAGCAACGAATAGGTGAACTGCACCGGGTCGAGGTCGAGATAGCGTTCGACCTCCTCGAACCATTCGGCCGAATTGCGCGCCGCCGATTGCAGCCGCAGCACTTCGATCCGCCGCGCCTCCTCATAGCGCACCAGCGCGTCGTCGAGCGCGCGGTCGGCGTGGAGCTCGTCGGCCAATGCCACCGCGCTTTCGAGCGCGAGCTTGGTGCCCGAGCCGATCGAGAAATGCGCGCTCGCCGCGGCATCGCCCATCAGCACCACATTGCCGTGTCGCCACGTCTCGCACAGCACGCGCGGAAAGCTGATCCAGGCCGAACCACGCAAATGGCCGGCGTTGGACATGAGGGGTTGGCCGCCGAGATGCGCGGCAAAAATGGCCTCGCACGTCGCGATGGACTCCTCGCGGCTCATGTCGCCAAACCCGGCGCGTGCCCAGGTCTCGGCCGAGCATTCGACGATGAAGGTCGCGGTTCCAGGCTCGAATTGATAGGCGTGCGCCCACATCCAGCCATGCTCGGTCGGCTCGAAGATAAAGGTGAACGCGTCGTCGAACGTCTGGTGCGTGCCGAGCCAGACGAACTTGTTGGCATAGAGCTGCACATCAGGCCGGAAGGTATCGGCGAATGCATCGCGGACGCGTGAATTGAGCCCGTCGGCAGCGACGACGAGGTCGTAGTCGGCCGCCAGCGCCGCGACGTCAGCGACCTCATTCTCGAACTTCAGCGCGACGCCCAGGTCCCGCGCGCGCTCCTGCAACAACAGCAGCAATCGCCGCCGCCCGATCCCGCAAAAACCGTGCCCGGTCGAGACGGTGCGGGTGCCGCGATGCACCACGGCGACATCGTCCCAATAAGCGAAATGTGCGCGGATCGCCTCGGCGCTGACCGGATCGTTGGCGGCGAGGTTCTGGAGCGTCTCTTCGGACAGCACGACGCCCCAGCCGAACGTGTCGTCCGCGCGATTGCGCTCGAATACGGCGATGTCGTGGCGCGCATCGCGCAGCTTCATGCTGATCGCGAAATAGAGTCCCGCCGGGCCCCCGCCGACAATCGCGATCCGCATTCGACTCCTCGCCTGATTATCGCGGGAGGGTCGGCCTGTCGGGAAAAAGTTTCAAGTATAAAATATTCGCGGTAAGCGCCGCTTACGGCTGCGGCGGCGTCCTCGATGGATCGGTGCGCAACAACCACCGTCCCCACCAGAACAGGCCGAAGCCGATCGCGAACGGGACGCCGCCGACGACCAGCGGGAGCATGATGATCGAGGGATCGCGCATCGCTTCGCTGAACCCCATGAACACGACCACCAGCGAGCACAGCCCGCTGCACGTCATGATCAGGATACCGACGCCGAGCAGCAGGCCGCCGAACAACCCTCTCATCGATCCCTCCTTGCGTCTTGCCGTGCCCTAGCCACGACCGCGGCGCCTTCCGCGCCCGGGCGGTAGAAAGTGTTGTAGGTGTCGAACGGAATGATCTGTTTGTTCGGCGTGACGAAATGGACGCAGCTGCGCTTCACCGTCGCCAGGTCGAAATTGTAGCGGTCGAGGAATTGCAGGATGACGACGCGGAAGCTGTTTGCATAGCCCAGCTGCTCGGGCACCAGCGCCTGCGGCAAGCAGCACAGCACGCCGGCCAGTTTCTCCTCGGTACTGCATTGCGTGGTGGCGAGGCTGAGCAGGTCGAGCACGCCCTGACGCAGCGCCGGATAGGCTTCGTAGCTGATCGTGTTGGGGCCATTGAGGATCAGCTCGCGCGGCAAGAGCGAGGTGATCGGCGTCACGCTGCGCCCGGCGCGCAGGCCGTAGCCGATGCAGATCTGGTCGGGATTGCACGGCAAGGGGATCATGTCCTCGATCCCGAACACACCCGCCTTGGCCACTTCGCGCCTGATCTGCGACAGCAGTACGCGGTTGGCCTTGGCGTCGAACCCTTCATTGCGCCCGGCATCCTGGACCGGCTGAAAGGTGACCCCGCGCACGCACGACCAGTCGAGCGCATGGTCGACGATCGCGGCGACTTCCTGATCGTTGACCCCGCGCTTCACGACCGCGACGAGCGTGGTCGACAGCCCGACGCGCTCGAGCTGCTCGAGTGCGGCCTGGCGGATGCGCGAGAGGCGCGCGCCGCGCAGGTTCATCAGCGCGTCGTCATTGAGGCTGTCGAACTGAAGATAGACTTCGAGCCGCGGCGCGTAGCTGGCCAGCCGATCGACGAATTCCGGTTCCTGCGCGATCCGCAGGCCGTTGGTGTTGATCATGACGTGGCGGATCGGGCGACGCTTCACCGCGTCGAGAATGTCGAAGAAGCGCGGGTGAAGCGTCGGCTCGCCGCCCGACAGCTGAACGAGATCCGGCTCGCCTTCGCTCTCGACCAACGCGTCGAGCATCCCTTCGATCACCTCGAGCGACAGATGCCCTCCATGCATGTCCTCGGCATCGGCGAAGCAGACCGGGCAAGCGAGGTTGCAGGCTGAATTGATCTCGACGATCGCCAGGCAGCTATGCTGTTCGTGGTCGGGGCAGAGACCACAATCGAACGGGCAGCCGGCCTCGGTCCTTGTCTGGGTATGCAAGGGGCGGTCGCCGGGCTTGAGCCAGTCCTTTTGCGAGCGCCAATAGGCCAGGTCGTCGCTGATCAGCGTCTTTTGCACGCCGTGCGTTCGGCAGCGCTTGAGGTAATAGACGCACTCATCCTCGATGATGACCTTGGCCGGCACGGTCTCGAGGCAGGTCTCGCACAGGCTCGTGGTCTGGCCGTGGAAGATATAGGGCGCCGCCTTACGGTCGGGCGGGGAGTGGAGCGGCGCGTCCGCGAGCGATCCAGAGGAGTGCATAGGCGCTGAGTCCGATCATCACGAAGTGGAACACGTTGAACGGGCCGATCAATGTTGGATAGGGCTTGAGGAACTCCCAGGCAAATCGCTGGACGGCATAGAAGAGGACGAAGGCGTGAAAGCCGTGCTCGACCGCCCAGCGGCGATGGCGGACCAGCGCGCGCCAATAAAGTGCGAGGAACAGCGCCATCGCCAGCGATTCGTAGATCTCGACCGGGTGGCGCGATACGCCGTCGCCAAGATCGACTCCCCAGGGGAGCGCGGTCGGCACACCATAAGTCTGGTCGCCTAACCCCGCGAACAGGCACCCCCAGCGGCCGACGACGATGCCGAGCGCGAGCGGGATGACGAACGGCCCACCGGTCGACCCGCGCACCCCGCGCGCCCATTTCCACAGCTCAACCGCGACGATCGCCCCCGCCAGCGCGCCGGCGATCGAATGCGAGACGACCGGGCGCGTATCGCGAAGCGTGTTGAGCGAACCCAGCAACCAGGCACCGAGCGCGCCCCCGACCGCAAGGTTGACGAAATAGCCTGGAGCAGTCTGACTCGCGAGCCCATCAACGCTGGCGCGACGGTGGCGATAGACCCACCGCGCACCAAGGAACGCCGCGACCCACGCAGCGAGATCGCCGACATAATGGTACCAAGGCGCGGTCAGGACATGGATCACGCGCATTGGGTAGCATGATCGACATAAGAGGCGAGAGAGCCAGCCCTATTTGCGGGCGCGACGACCCTCGCTATAGTTGTCTGATGGAAGACATAGTCTTCATCTCGTTGGCCGAAACTCTCATCCACCAGGTCGATGACAGGTTCGGGCGTGCGGCGGCGTGGGCAGTCGCCGTTATCATGTGCGTCCTGCCTATCGCGCTGATCGCCGGTGCGGTGGTCTGGCTGAAGGCTTAGAAGGGGGCATTACTCCCAACTGATCGCGTCGTCCGAAAACCCGTCGCGCTGCACGCGGACCACGCAAAAGCGCTGGCCGCTCGGCGCGCGCATCACCACCCAGCGTTCCATCTGCGTGTCGATCGTCGCGCCGAGTTTCTGCAGACGCTCGACTTCGGCGGGAATGTCGTCGGTTTCGATATCGAGATGGATCCGGCTGTCATGCTCGACGCGCTGAATCTGCACGCTGATCTCGCCCTCCGGGGTTGCCAGCATCCGGTAATTGCCCCGCGTACCGGGATGATCGGGGTCGACCGGCCGGCCCAGCGCTTCCGCCCAGAAGTGCGCGGCGGCGTCGATATCGTCCGTGTTGCAGTCGATCAGAATGCCATTGATGCGCGATCTATGCACGACAACATCTCCAATGCGGGCATGAGGCAGGCAGACGCCTCTGCCCTATTATCGCGAGCAGTTTAGGCATGGCTGTCCGTGGTTTACAAATCAACGTCGCGAGCATCCGGATAAACGGAGCTTATCGATCTCCGCCGCTCGCCCCTATCGCATGATCGCGCGAAGCTGGCCGGCAGCGGCCTTGAGCGCGATACTATCCTGTTCGGCCTTGGCGATGGTCATCGCGCCCGTGAACAGGGCGATGACGACATTGGCGAAAGCCTCCGGATCGGGAGCATAGGACGCCTCGCCTTTTTCGCGGTCACGGCGGATGCGGTCGGCGATGGCGTCGCGCCAGACGCGATATTCGCTCGCCAGCGCGCCGCGTAGATCGGCATCGGCCAGCGACAATTCGAGCGCGAGATTGCCGAGCGGGCAGCCCGAGACGGAGCCCTGCGCATCGAGTGCGGCGGCGACCGTGTCGAATGCCTGCAGGATGCCGGCGGCGGCGCTCGGCGCATCGCGGACCGTGGCCACCCAGGTTTCGCCCAATTCGGCCGCGACCCGCTCGCCGATCACCGCCAGCGCGAGCGCTTTCTTGGTCGGGAAATGATGATGGAGCGCTCCGCCGGTAACCCCCGCCATGCGCACCAGGTCATGCGTGCTGGTCGCGGCGAAACCCGACGACTGGAACGATCGCGCCGCAACGTCGAGCACGCGATTGCGCAACCCGATCGGATCGTTGGTGCGGATTTTCGATCTAGTCATGCCGCCCTTTCCTTTCTGCTGACCATATCGCCAGGATAGATACCGGGCAACCGGTCGGTTCGAGGCGCCACCCGACCTTTGCGAAGGATTAACTATCCGCGTCCATCATTGCCGCGACATCACGGATTAAAGGCATGTTCGAGCGCAAGATCATGTTTTCGGACAGGCAAAGGCGGCGTCCGGCACTGCCGAACGACGTGCGCCTGTCGCTCGACGAGGTCGATCGCTACGTCATCGCCGCGGCGCGCGCACGGGGGTATCCCGAGGATTTCCTGACCGACGCGGCCAGGCAGGTGCGCTTCCTGGAAGCGCGCGGCTTGCCGGGCTTCGCTTCGTTCCGGCGCGAAATGCTGGAACATCGCACCGAGACGCTGACCCAGCGCGGGCAGCTTACGCGGCCCGATGGGCAACGGGGCGGACACTGCCCGATGATCGACGCGCTACGGATCGCCGAGCGGTTCGACCGGATCGTCGCGCTGCCGCCCGGCCGCGAGGCCGATTACCCGATGCCGTCCAATCCGCTGCTCGCAATACCCGTGCTGGCCGAATGCGCCGGACGCCACGGCGTCATCATGATGACGACCTTCTACATCCACGAGCGGCCCGGGGCGTATGTGTTCGTCGATGGAGATCGCGCCGCGCTGCACGGGGCGTACCACGCGCTGTTCGAGGCCGATTCCTGGGGTATAGCGCGCTTTCCGGAGGAGACGCACGGCGCGCCACCGCTGCGCGAAGCTCATGTCGAGGCGATCGACTTTCCGGCGGACGCGCTACGCGACCTGATGACGCTGATCGAAAGCCAGCCGTAACCGGCGCCGGCCGCCACTCCGGGAAGAGGACGAACAGTGACGGCGGCTGCCGCGCTCTACTCCATCAACCCCAGTCCGAGCAGCAGGATCCCGAACAAGGTCAGCGTGATCGTGGCGAAGATCAGCAGCGCGAAGGTGCGCCACAGGGCCGAGAACCAGTTGAGCTGATAGGCGCCGCGCAGCTGGAAGAAGATGTGTACCGGCGGGCCAAACGCGATCAGATTGCCGTAGAGCCAGGCCGGCGCGCCGATCGTCATCAGCAGCGAGATGGTCGTCGCCAGCAGCATCATGAATGCCAGCGAATAGGTCACGAAGATGGCGTGGTCGTAGAGCTTGAAGCGCCGCCGCCACAGGAACAGCAACGCCACGAACGGCACCGAGATCGGGATCAGCGCCCAGCTATATTTGTACGCCGAGGACTGCAGCTTGTAGAGCGCGAGTTCGGGATTCTCGTTGGCTTTGCGGATGCCCTTGTCGAGCGCGGGCCACCCGGTGCTGACGTTGTTCACCGCCTCCTTGCGGCCCTGCTCGGGACCCGCCGCGATGCTGGTGCGCGCGACCCGCAGTCCGCTGAGCGTCGCCTGATATCCGACGATATCGCCCTGATCGTCGTCATCGGCCTTGCCCTGGGCGACGCGCTGTTGCGCGCGGTCGAGCTTGGCCTGGGTGCTGGCAATCTCTCCATCCAGCTTCGCCAGTTTCTCGGCCTTGGTCGCCGGCGTTTTGTCGAAGTTGAAGTTGGTGCCGCTTTCCAGCGAATGGAAAGTCGCGAACATCAGAAAGACGAAGAACAGGAACATCGCCAGCGGCGACACGAAGCGCGCGCGCTCGCCATCGATATAGCGCCGCGTCAGCCCGCCGGGCCGCGTGACCAGCATCGGCACGGTGCGCCACACCTTGCCTTCGAAATGGAACACGCCGTGAAGGAGATCATGCCCGATCGAGGTCAGGGTCTTGTGGACATGCCCGTTCTGGCCACAGGCATGACAGAACGAGCCGATCAGCGCGGTGCCGCAATTGAGGCAGACGCCGTGCGCACCCTCCCCGACCCCGTGTTCGCCCGCGCTTGGTTCGACCGCACGCCCGATCAGCGCCCCGGTGGCGATATCGCCTGCTGCCGCAAATTCCCCGCTCATGGCGCGATGGATAGCATTGGCCGCAGGAAAGGCGATAGGGCTTTGGCGACCGGTTTCGGCGTGATAATCGGCCCGCCATGGAAACGACCGTCGACATCGAAATCGATCCCGTCGCGCTGATCGCGTCGATGGGCCGGCATGCGCGATCCGCGGCCCTGGTACTCGCCGGGCTGTCGAGCGCTGATAAGGCGCGCGCGCTGAACGCCATGGCGCAGGCGATCCGCGATGCCGAGCCGGACATCCTGGCCGCGAACAAGATCGACATGGCCAACGGCACTGCCGCCGGGCTGTCGGCGGCGCTGCTCGACCGGCTGAAGCTGACGCCCGAGCGCGTCGCCGCGACCGCCGACGGAGTCGCCACCGTGGCGACACTCAAGGACCCGGTCGGCGAGATAATCGACGAGATCGAGCGGCCCAACGGCCTGAAGCTCGCGCGCGTGCGCGTGCCGATCGGCGTGATCGGCATCATCTATGAAAGCCGGCCCAATGTGACCGCCGACGCTGCGGCGCTCTGCATCGGATCGGGCAATGCGGTGATCCTGCGCGGCGGGTCCGAGGCGATCGAAAGCAATCGCGCGATCCACGCGGCGCTGGTCCGCGGGCTGGAGGCCGCCGGCCTTCCCGGCGAGGCCGTGCAATTGGTGCCGGTGACCGACCGCGCCGCGGTCGGCGCGATGCTGGCGGGCGAAGGCGTGATCGACATGATCGTCCCGCGCGGCGGCAAGGGACTCGTTGCGCGCGTTCAGGCAGAGGCGCGGGTGCCGGTGCTCGCGCATCTCGACGGGATCAACCACATCTATGTCCACGCCTCGGCCGATCAGGCGATGGCCGAGGACATCGTCGTCAACGCCAAGATGCGCCGCACCGGCGTGTGCGGCGCGATGGAGACGTTGCTGATCGACCGCGACTATCCCAACGCCGGGCAACTGATCCAGAAATTGCAGGCGGCGGGCTGTGAGGTCCGCGGCGATCCGTTGCTCAAGCAATTGGTGCCCGGCGTGGTGTCGGCGGGCAGCGAGGATTGGGATACCGAATATCTCGACGCGATCGCTTCCGCACGCTTGGTCGGTGGGGTCGACGAAGCGCTGAGCTTCATCGCCGCGCACGGTTCGCACCATACCGATGCGATCATCGCCGAGGAGGCAGCCGTCGCCGAGCGCTTCCTCGCCGCGGTCGACAGCGCGATCGTGCTGTGGAACGCCTCGACCCAATTCGCCGATGGCGGCGAGTTCGGCCTGGGCGCCGAGATCGGCATCGCGACGGGGCGGCTGCATGCGCGTGGGCCGGTCGCGCTCGAGGGGCTGACGACGTACAAATGGATCGGGCGAGGGACCGGACAGATCCGGCCATAAGCGGAGCGGTATCGCCAATCGCCGGTCGGACTAATCGGGCCGAGCCATCACCTCACGCGTAAGGCGGACGGTGACGCCCCGTCGGGCTGGTGGTGAAGATCTCGCAGCCGGTTTCGGTGATGCCGATCGAATGTTCGAATTGCGCCGAGAGCGAATGGTCGCGCGTCACCGCGGTCCAACCGTCGTCGAGCATCTTAACATCGGGGCGGCCGGCATTGATCATCGGCTCGATGGTGAAGATCATTCCCGGCTTCAGTTCGGGGCCGGTGCCGGGCCGTCCGTAATGCAGGACATCGGGCGCATCGTGATAGACGCGGCCGACGCCGTGGCCGACGAAATCCCGGACCACGCCGTAGCGATGGCGTTCGGCATGCTGCTGGATCGCATGCCCGATATCGCCCAGCCGGTTGCCTGGTCTGGCCTGCTCGATCCCGCGCATGAGGCATTCGTAGGTGACGTCGACCAGCCGCCGCGCCTTCACCGACACGTCGCCGACCAAGTACATGCGGCTGGAATCGCCGTGCCAGCCGTCGACGATCGAGGTCAGGTCGATATTGACGATATCGCCGTCCTTCAGCGTTCGCGCGCCGGGAATGCCATGGCAAACGACATGGTTGATCGAAATGCAGCTGGTATGGGCATAGCCGCGATAGCCGATATTCGCCGGAACCGCCCCGACGGCCACGATCGCGTCATGGGCGAAGAGGTCGATCGCCTCGGTGCTGACGCCGGGTTGCACTATGTCGGCGAGAGCGTCGAGCACCGACGCTGTCACCTGCCCTGCCTTGCGCATGCCGGCGAAATCCTCGGCTCCGTGGAGCTTGATCGCGCCGGTGCGGCGATCGGCGCCTTTCGACGCCGCGGCGACATAGTGGGTCATCAACGTCTCTACTGTCCAAACAGGCGCCGAAGCGCGATCATTCGTGAGTATGACCGCGGATTGGCGGACGCAAGGTAAGGGCCAGGCGGCGGCTAACCGATCCTGACCAGCACCTTCGACTTGCAAAGGATGCGGCCGACGAGGCAACCCGCACCCTTCAGCGTATTGTGGTCGACCAGCACGATGGTGCCGGAAAACGTCCTGTTGAGATCCGGGACGAATACCTTGCCGCGCCAATTGCCCGCGGAATCCTGTCGGAAATCGCGAAAGACCTGGGTACCGATCAGGTCGTGCGTGCCGCCGCGGCGAGCATCGGCGATCGCCTGATCGCTTGCCCAGACGACCTTGCCGCACACCGATTCGCCGCAATGGCGGATCTCGATATGCATCGTGTCGCGAAGGTTGCGCCATGTGCCGATTGCGGCGTCCTGTTCGCCGGCATTGGCGGAGGAAAAGGTCAGCAGGCTCAGAATGACGGCCAGGATCGCGCGCGGCATCCGGTACTCCAAATTGGTTGATCGCCGCTGCGATATAATTTCGGCGGCGACATCCGCCAGAGGCCGCCCGCAAGGATGGCGCCGCTAGACCGTGCGCCGCCCCTCGCTTTGGTGTAAGCAATCACGATGGCCGACGACACCATCATCCAGACGCCCGACGGGCCGATGACCTGGGCGGAGTGGAAGAAGAAACACCCGATTCAGGTCCCATCGCGCCGCACCAAGGGCAAGGACCTGCCCAATAAGATCAAACGGCGCACCGATGACTAACGCGCGAACGCCAGACGCTTGACCGCTGCTCGATCCTGCCCAACCTAGGCGGCATGGCCAGAAAACCACGCCGCCAAGTCATCAATCTCGGCGGCTTCCCCGCGATCAAGATCGGCGCGCCCGCGCCGTTCGCCGACCTCTATTACTGGGTCATGGAGATGTCCTGGCCGATGTTCATCGGCCTGGTGTCGCTGTTGTTCCTCGTCGTCAACATCGTGTTTGGCTTGATCTACGCGGCCATGCCGGGCGCGGTCGTCAATGCCCAACCCTATTCGGTGGTCGACGGGTTCTTCTTCTCGGTCGATACGCTCGGGACGGTCGGCTATGGGGTGATGGCACCCGCGACCCGTTTCGCGCACGCCATCGCGTCGATCGAGATTCTGACGGGCCTGTTCTTCTCGGCGACGATGACCGGGCTGATCTTCGCGCGGTTCGCGCGGCCGCGGCAAAGCCTCGAATTCAGCCGCGTCGCCGTGATCGGCCGCCACCAGGGCAGCAAGGCGCTGATGGTGCGGGTGGCATCGACGCGATCGCGCGCGCTGGCCGACGCCCAGGCGCAGATGTCGTTCCTCGAGACGCATCATCTTGGCGACGGCCGCTTCTTTCGCAGTCTCGTCACGCTGCCGCTGGTCCGGGACACCAATCCGCTGCTCGGCCTGTCCTGGACATTGGTCCATCTGCTCGCCGATGACAGCCCCGTCCTGGCCGCGCTGGCGAGCGAGGACCGCTTCCTGCTGACCGTCACGATCGGCGGGGTCGACACGCTGCTCGCCGGGCCATCGCTGGGCGGGGTCCGCTATGACCGCGATCACATCCGGGCCGATCACGAATTCGTCGATATCATTTCCGAGGAGGATGGCGTCGTCCGCCTCGACATGACGTTGCTCCATGAAACGGTGCCGATCGGCTGACTGACCGGCGCGAGCCCGGGGTCGATCTGCGCGAGAATGGCCGGGGTGCCGCGCGCTCAAGCGACAAGTTTTCCGTACGGCTGACCCGCCGCCTTGAAAGAAGAGGCCTTCCGCCCTGCCTCCCGCGGTGGCACGATCGGGATCGGATCAGGCAAGGAAGCGGGTCAGCATCGGCCCGGCGAGATGGGGAAAGCGATGCGTCCTGTCGAGACTTTCGAACTCGTCCTGGCCCTGCTGGTCGGTGTCGTCGCGCTGCATTGGGCGGCGCGGCGACTGAAGCTGCCGCCATCGACTGCCTTGCTGGTGGGCGGCGGTGGGCTTGCCTTCATCCCCGGACTGCCGCCCGTGGCGCTCGATCCCGAACTGGCGCTGGTCTTGTTCCTGCCGCCATTGCTGATGGACGGTGCCTATTTCACCGCGTTCGGACGGTTCCGGCGGCATTTGCCGGGAATCCTGTCGCTCGCCATCGGGGCGATCATCTTCACCACGCTGGCGGTCGGGGTCGTCACGCATTGGCTCGTCCCCAGTCTGCCCTGGGCAGCATGTTTCGCGCTCGGCGCGATCGTGTCGCCGCCCGACGCGGTCTCGGCGCGCGCGGTGCTGCAGAACGTCAAGCTCCCGCGCCGGCTGTCGGCGCTGGTCGAGGGCGAAAGCCTGCTCAACGACGCGACCGGGCTGGTGCTGTTCCGCTTCGCCGTGGCGGCAACGTTGAGCGGCACGTTCAGCGCCGGCGCCGCGGTCACCAGTTTCTTCCTGCTCGCGCTCGGCGGGGTGGTGGTCGGGCTGGCGGTTGCGGCGGGTTGGCTGTTCGTGGTCAAGCGGCTGAAGGACCAGACGCTGATCATCATGGCCAATACCTTGATGTGCTGGGTCGCCTATATCGCCGGCGAGCGCGTTCATGTCTCCGGCGTGATCGCGACGGTGGTCGCCGGGCTGATGCTCGGCTGGTATCAGCATATCGTCTTTTCCGCTCCCGTCCGGCTGCGCGGCAGCGCCTTCTGGCAGACGATGGTGTTCGTGCTCGAGGCGATCGTCTTCATCCTGATCGGCTCGTCGTTGCGCGGGGTGCTCGATCGGGTCGGCGGGGTCGAGGCGGTCACCGCGACGATGACGATCCCGATCCTGGGCGTCATCCTGACCATCGTCGCGGCGCGCTTCGCCTGGATCTTCGCCAATGACGGCCTGCTCTCTGCCCTCCGCGCGATGGGACTGAAGCGCGCGCGGCCGCTCGGCGTGCGCCAGGCGACAGTGCTGAGCTGGACGGGCATGCGCGGCGTCGTCACGCTGGCGGTGGCGCTGTCCCTGCCCGCGGCGATGCCGGGGCGCGACCTGATGCTGGTCACTGCCTTCGCGGTGATCTTCGCCACCGTCGTCGTACAGGGGACGAGCCTGGGCTGGCTGATCCGGACGGTCGAACCCGAGGACAAGGACCCGCCGGCGAAGATGACGATGGCGGAGACCGAGGCGGCGATCGCCGGCGCTCGCAACGCGGCGGTCGAAGCCAATGCCTATGACCAGGACGGCACGCTGATCCACCCGCAATTGCTCAAGCAATCACACAAGCGGCTAGAGGCGATCCAGCGCTACGCGGCGGACGCGGATACGTTCATGGAGAATGTCCGCCCGCATTTCGACGTGATCCTGACCGCGATCGCCGCGGGCCGCGCCGAACTGATCCGCGCCCACCGCGCTGGGCTGATCGAGGACGAGGTATTGCAAGAACTCGAACGCGATCTCGACGTCGAGGAATTGGGGATCATCCTGCAGCGCGGAGAGTAGGCGGCCCGGGTAGTTGAGCAATCACTGCTAGAGCATCGCGCGGAAAAGTGGGTACCGGTTTTCCGCAAAAAGCGATGCGACGACAAATAACTAGAACGGAGCGCGTGATTCAGAAATCACGCGCGACGCTCTGGGGCAACGCGCCGAAGAGATCGTTCAACCAGCAAATGCCCTTCGACCACGGTCGACATGCATCTGATGCGACCCTGCGAGCTCGACGCTCGGAGATTGGATCGTCCGCATGAATAGCCACTCGCCCGTTACGCGCTGCGGCGTGATGTCGATCATCATATAGCCCCGCTGACTCGTGTCGGCCCATTGCAGCTCGGGATTGGCGGCGACGAAGCCCCGGGCGACACTCTTTGAGTCGGCGCGGAAACTACCCTCCAGGCCGCCCGAGGTGACGCTGTGGCCGGCGAACTCGACGCCGGCGCGCTTTCCGTCCTCGACCAGCGAATAAGCCCAGGCGTTATGACTGTCGCCCGACAGCATGACGAGATCCGCGTCCGCCTCCTGCGCCGATTTCAGCAATCGCGACCGCGCGGCGGGATAGCCGTCCCAGCGATCCATCCACATCGGCAGGCCGATCCGCGCCGCGCGAACATCGTTCTTGAAGCGGCTCACGACCTGATCGCTGGCGTCGGAGCGGAGCCAGCCGACCGCGTCGCCGGGCATCACCGTCCGGCCAAGGATCGTGCCCATGCCGACCAGCTGCCAGGCGGTCGACCGGGCGCCGGCCTTCAGCGCATGCGCCAGCCAGCTTTCCTGGGTCGACCCGAGCATGGTCGCGGAAGGATCCTGCCACACGCCGTCGCGAAACGCCTTGAGCGCGCCATCGGTATCAGGGGCGTGATAAGCGGCGGCGATATCGGCCTGTTTGGTGCGCGCCAGCAACCGCGATTCGGTGCGGTAGAGCGTTGCCAGCGTCCCGATCGGATAGGATTTCCAGGGTTCGTCGGACACCGGCATCCATTCGCGATAGACCTGCATCGCGGCGGCGCGGCGCGGGTTCCAATCGCCTTCGGTCTTCGGCTGATGGTTTTGCGCCCCGCCTTCCCAGCTGTCATTGGCGGATTCGTGATCGTCCCAGAAGGCAACCATCGGCGCCATCTGATGCAGCCGCTGCAGATCGCCATCGGCGCGATAGCAGGCATAACGCAGGCGATAATCGGCGATCGCGAGGATTTCATGATCGGGTTCCACCGCCCGGCCGGCGATAATCTTGTCCTTATAGGATGCGTTGCCGTATTCGTAGAAATAGTCGCCGACATGCATCCAGAGATCCAGGTCGGTCCGCTTGGCCGCATGGCCATAAGCGTTGAACCAACCGACCGGCATGTTCGAGCAAGAGAACACCGCCAGTCCGAAGCGAGCGGCATCGTCCGTCGGCAAGGTCTTCGTCCGGCCGACCGGCGAGCGGCTGCCATCGGGGGCGACGAAGCGATACCAGTAAACCGTTCCCGGTTTCAGCCCGTCGACCGTGATCTTCGCCGTCCAGTCCCGATAGACGCCGGTGCGCACGCTGCGGCCAGACATCACCTTGGTGAAATCAGGATCGAGCGCGACTTCGGCATCGAGCCGAACGATGTCCTCGCCCGTCGCGGGCACGTACCGCGTCCATAGCAGCATGGAATCGGGGCCGGGCTCTCCGCTCGCCACGCTATGCGTGAACCCCTTGGCGGCGAGCAGCTGGGCGAGGCTCCGGCCCGGCGCTACCAGCAGCGCGCCCAGGCCAAAGCCGGCACCCAGAACGAGGCTACGCCTATCGATCGTCAACATCATGAAACTCCGCAAAACTGATCGATGAAATGGCGGCTCAGAAGGTGGCCTTGAACGCGACGTTCCACATCGATCCATAGATGCTGTAGAGCTGCACCCGGCTGCGGATGTTGGAATAGACGATGTCCGGCGCGTTGAAGATGTTTCGGCCGGCGATCTGCACCGCGTATTTCTTGGAGATCTTGTACGTCGCGCTGACGTTCCACAGCGTGCGGTCGGCGTGATAAAGGATACCGTTGGTGGCAGTCGTCGGCGTGTTGCTCAGCGCGCTGGTGCGGTAGGACGACTGATAATTGCCGGTCAGCTGGAAATCGATCGGACCGCGGCCATAGCGGATGCCCCAATTGGCCGAATATTTGGGCAGGTTCACGCGCACGCCATCGGGGTCGACCAGGTTGAACGATCCGCGAAGCCCGAAGCCTTTCAGCGCCCCCGGCAGGAAGGTCAGCTGCTGGTCATATTCGAACGTCACGCCGTTGGTGCTGCTCACGCCCGGCTGATTCACCGTGCTGACGAAGGTATAGCCGCTATAGTCGCTGTCGCTGTAGCCGGCGTCCTTGGGATCGATGGTGATGCCCGTCACCTGCATGTCCTTGACGTCGAGCCGATAGGCCGAAATCGCGATGATGCCCGCCGGCTCGAGATAATATTGCAGGCTGGCATAATATTTCGTCGAATGCTCGGGCTTGAGCAGCGGGTTGGGCACGGTGACGATCTGGGTCGTGTCGTTGACCGAGATGGCGCCGCCGAGATTGCCATAGTCGGGACGCAGGATCGCCTGGCTGAAGGCGAATTGCGCGACCAGATGTCGGTTGAAATCGTATTTGAGCCCGCCGCTCAGGAACCAGTCGCCATAATCGCCGGTCTTCCACAGCTGCTGGCCGTTATAATATTGATAATTCACATAATCGACGGTGCCGGCCTTGTACCCCGCGGCGAGGACATCTTTCGCCGGGCGGACTTTCGCGATCAGCGCGCCTTCGCGGGTTCCTTCATAACGCAGGCCGAGGTCGAACTTGAGTTTGTCGACCTGGCCTTGCAGCTCGACATAGCCGGAGCTGATCGTTTCGCGGACGCGATGATTGTTGAGGTAGTCGCGCTGCAAATTGCCCACGACGTCGGGCACGAAATATTCCGGATGCTGCTGATAGAGCGCCCAGGTCGCGTAATTGCTGTCGGCGCGCCAGCCCTGATCGTTGAAATTGCCGGCGTCGAAGCCGCGGATCTGGAATTGGTAATTGGTCGTCGCCGGGAGGGTCGACCCCTTGGGGCCGACATAATTGAACAGATTGTAGGACCCTTCGGTGGTCGACCATTCGTTGGTGCGGATGCCGCCGCCGGCCAGCAAGGTGGCGCGAACGGGGCCCACATCGAACTTCTTCTTGATGTCGAGATTGCCGCCATATTGACGGCCGGCGGCATTGGACTCCGCCGACCGCACGGTATTGCTGACCGGCAGCCAATTGTCGGGATTGCTCCACGACGGCCCGGCGGTCTGGGTCAGCGTATAAGCCGGGGATTCCGATGAGGCGCGATCGAGCGTGAAGCCGATCCCCGAATCCTTGGTGTCATCGCGCTGGAAGAAGCCCTTGCTGCCGTCGCGGAAATGGTATTCCGAGCTGGAATAAGCGCCGCGCAGCACGATGTCCCAGCTGTCGCCCTGATATTCCAGCTTGGGGGCGATGATCCCGGCCGGCGTGCCGGCGTAGCGATGCGAATATTGCGTGTTGACGTTGGTGTTGGCACCGTTCGGATTGACGACGATATGGGTCGGCGTCGAATCCGCGGTGGCATAGCTCTTGGCCGAGGTGCCGAACGTCAGGAAAGTGTATTGGTTGAAATATTCGACGTCGTAGAATGAGTAGGTTCCGCGCAGCGAGAAGACGAGCTTGTCGGAGAATTTATAGTCGATCGCGCCGTTCACCGCTTCGCGGTGCGTGAACTTCGGCCCGGGGCGCCACATCACCTGATAGGGCAGGACCGTACCGTCCTTCAGGTAGGACCAATCGGTCTGGACGCGATCCTGCTCAACATAATTGGCGTTGTAGCTGCCGCTGAGCGCGACCCCGAGACGACCATTGAGGAAGACGTCGGCGAAGGAAACCTGCGCGGACGGAAAGATCGTCGCATGCTTCTTGTCGTCCGGCATGTACCGCGCGGCGAATTGGGAATCGGACGTGCCGATCGCCCCGATTTGCAGCTGCAACAGGCGCTTCTTGCGCTGGAAGGCATATTTGCTGACCAGGTTGATCGAGCCCCCCGGGGCGTCGGCGTCCATCCCGGCGGTCAGCGTGTTGTTGAGTTCGATCCGCGAGATGCCGGTGATCGACATCTGCTCGAACGAATTCTGGCGGCCGGCATTGTTGTTCGAGGTGGCGGTCGCCATGCGGGCGCCGTCGGTCGTGAACAGCGAGTATTTGGGATCGAGGCCGCCAATACGCACGGCATTGGTATCGACTTCGACATAGTCGAGCGAGATGCCGGGCATGTTCTTCAGGAATTCGCCGACATCGCCCATCGTCAGCGCGCCGAAATTGTCCGCGTCGACCGCATTCATGGCATTCGGTGCGGAACGGCGCTTCATCAGCGCGGCGGCTTCGCCGGAGCGCACGCCCACGACCGTGATATCCTGGCTGCCCTCGTTCCCGGCATTGAGCGACTGCGGCCGCATCGCGATGTCGACCGACGCCGGCTTGCCGGCGGCGATGTTGGTGGTGGTCCTGATGTCCTGCAAACCGGCATAGCGCACCACGATCGTGACCTCGCCGTTCGGGACGTCGGTGATGCGGAAGCCGCCGTCATCGTCGGTATAGGTGACGATATCGGTGCCTTCGACGCGTATCTCGGCATTATGCAGATACTGGCCGGTCGCCGTGTTGAGCACACGACCGCGGATCACGCCGTTCCCGACGCTACGTCCCTTGCCATTGTCGGACGCACGGTTCGACCGCAGCGTGATGGTCTGCCCATCGTCGCCGACGATCCGGAGCGGTGTTCCCGCGATCAGGCGGCGCAGTGCTTCGCGCGTATCCATCGTGCCCTTGATCGCCGGCGTACTGACACCGGCCAGGTCTCGCGCGGAGGCCACGATCTGGATCTGGCCCTGGCGGGCAAGCTCCGGGATCGCCTTCACCGCAGCCTGCGCGGGGATGTCGAAGCTGCGGCCCTGCGCATAAGCGGGCGCCGACACGACACTGGCGGCGATGGCGCTGCCGCACAGAATGGTATGACGCGAAAACATCTTCTTCCCCCTTTTGCATGCGACGATCGTCGCCCTGTTGGGGACTGAGAGCCTTGGGCTGACCGCTTCCGCCACCGGACGGAGGAAAATTTTGGAAGCGCCACCCGCGCGACGGACTGTCACATATTCAGGCTAGCGGAGGTTCGAATCGACACGGCGCGGTCTGGTTCCACCATGTGGATCGCGGGCGGTCCCGGGGTGCCCATTTCCCTTGCCTACGGATACCAGATGAGCGGATTCGACCAGGAACGAACACGCTGGTTTCTTCGAAACATCCTGCCACATGAGCCGGAACTGCGCGCATGGCTGTCCCGATCGACCATCGCGGGGCTCGAGCCGGACGACGTCATCCAGCAATCCTATGCGATCTTCGCCGAGATGGAGCGCGTCGATACGATCAGCTATCCGCGCGCCTATCTGTTCCAGATCGCCCGCTCGCTGATCACGCGCCACATCCGCCGCGCCCGGATCGTGCCCCTCCACGCGATCGACGAACGGTTCGATTGTCCTGACGACAGTCCCTCGCCCGAACAATATGCCGTGGATCGCGATGAATTGCGCGAACTGGCCCATGCGATCGCGGCGATGCCCGATAAAATGCGCGAGGCCTTCATCTTGCGCCGGGTCCACGGCCTGCCCCAACGCGAAATCGCTTCCCAAATGAACATTTCAGAGAATACCGTCGAAAAGCATATATCCAGAGGCATTCGTTTCCTGATCGAGTGGTTTGGGCATGGCGGAAGAGCGCTGTCTCGAGGCTCTAGAAGCCAGGGTGTGGAGATTGCCTCGCTAGATGCCGACATTCGAATCCAGTCGAAGCATTGATGAAACCGCGTCCGATTGGACGGCGCGGCTTGATCGTGGACAGCTGACTCCAGGCGAGCAGGCTGAGCTCGAAGCGTGGCTGCACGGTGATCCGCGGCGGCGCGGCGCCTTGTTGCGGGCACAGGCGATCGCGCTGAAGAGCGAGTCCGCCCAGGCATTGGGGGCGCGCTTCGATCCCGCCGATTTCGCCCCGCCCCCGCCCGCGGACAAGAGTGGAATCTCGCGCCGCCGGACCTTGATCTGGACCGGCACGGCTGTCGCCGGTGCGACGTTGATCGCGTTGGGGGTCGGCATGCCCGCTGCCGGCACGACGATCAGCACGGGCCGGGGCGAGCTTCGCCTGGTGCCGTTGAAGGACGGTTCGACGGTCATGCTGAACACCGATACCAGCATCAGAATTCGCGACGGCGCCGACGAGAGGCGCGTGACCCTGCTCAAGGGCGAGGCTTTCTTCTCGGTCGCGCGGGGCAGGACGAAGCCGCTCGTCGTCGAGGTCGACGGGCGTCGCCTGATAACGGGCCAGGCCACATTCAACGTCCGCAAGCTGACCGGCGCGCCAGTCAATCTGCTGGTTCACCAGGGAGAGGTCAGGCTGACCGCGCCATCATGGGGCGATCAGCGCGTGGTCGCGGTAACATCCGATATGAAGCTGGACCTGGCTGAACCGCACTTGTTTCGGCCAACGCCGCCCGAGCGGCCTTTACCGGTTCCGTCCGACGCCGTGACGCGCGGGTTGGCATGGCTGGAAGGCAAGATCGCGTTTGAAGGCGAGACGCTGCAGACCGCGGCGGACAGCTTCGCCCGCTATAGCGACACCCGTATCCAAATCCGCGATGCCAGCCTGGCGCGCGAGCCGGTCACCGGCCTTTTTGCCGCAAACGACCCGGCGGGATTCAGCCGGGCCGTCGCCGCCATATTCGATGCCAAGGTCGATCGACAGGGCGATACGATCATCCTGTCCAGAGACCGGCATCCGGATAAGTTCTAAGCCCGCGACGCAAGGTCCGTCAGACCCCACCCGCCACCAAAGTATAGACGATCCTCCCCAGCGCCCCGAGCAGCAGAACCCCGCTAGCCGCGAACTGGATCAGGAAGCCGGTGCTGCGCTTGCCGGGATCGGCCATATAGCCGGCGGCATAGATCAGCCGCCCGGCAATCCACATCACGCCCAGCCCGGCGGCGACATATTCGTTCCAATAGATCGCGAACAGCCACAGCCCGCCGAGGAACAGCGGCAGCCCTTCGAGCGTGTTGATATGCACCCTGACCGCGCGTTCGAGCAGCGGATCGCCGGTCATGGCGGGCGCGGCGATGCCCGATGTGCCGCGCACGCGGCCGACTTGCAGGCTCATGTAGAAATAGACCAGCAGCGCCACGATCGTGACGATCGCGGTCCAGCGATGTTCCATCATTGATATTCCCCAAGATTACCGGCCGGTGCGAGTGCCGCCGGTCGTGCGTGATCGCTATTTCGGCATGCCGCTGAGGCCGCTCGCCTGGCGCAGCGCGGCGCCGTCGAGGCGATAGCCGTCGAGGAACACCGTCCGGACATGGCGGAGATTGGTCAGGTCCTTCGACACGTCGCCATCGACCAGGATGATGTCCGCGGTCTTGCCCGGGGCAATCGATCCGACACGGCCGTCCATTCCGGTCATCCGCGCCGGCACGATCGTCGCGGTCTGGAGCGATTCCGCGTTGGTCAGCCCGGCCTGCTGATAGAGTTCGAGTTCGCGCACCAGCTCAAGTCCATAGCCATCGGTCCCCGCGACGATGCGCACGCCGGCCTGGTGAAGGCGGCCGACCAATCCCACCATCTTGTCGAAGCTCTTGCGGAAATCGTCGCGCGTCAGCCCGCCGAACAGCGGATAGCCCGGGATCTTCCAGCCGCGCACCACCGATGGCGGCGCGACCTCGGCGAATGGCGCATATTCGGGCGACATCGCCGTCCCGTCCGAGGTCATCAGCGGCTCCCACACGGTCAGGGTCGGATCGATGATCGTCCCGCGCTTCGACAGCTCGGCGTAAAAGGCCTTCATCGCCGGGGAGTCGAGATCGACATCCTTGCCATATTTTGCCGGCCCCTCGAGCCGCGCGGCGGTATTAGCCTTGTCGACCACGTCCTGCGGCATCGCCTGCATCATGATGAAGTTGATGTGCGTGACTTCGTCATAGCCCGCGCGCACCGCGTCGAGCGGGCGCATGCCCGCCGGGACATGGCCATGGACGTGGAGGCCGAGCTTGTGCGCCTCGGCAGCGCCCGGAGCGATCCAGGCCGGATTCATCGAGGTATAGAATTTGACTCCCCACAGACCAGCTGCCTTGATCTTGTCGACCGCGGCGATGGTTTCGGCAGCCGACGACACGGTGAGCGCACCCTGCGCGGCGAGCGGATCCTTGCGGTCGATGATCACCGATATCTTGCCGTCGGGCGCGAGCAGATCGCCGGCGGCGCGCCGCTTGTAGATGCTCAGCGCCTCGTCGATCATCGAACCGGGGCTGCGGTAATTGGTCATGCCCGTGGCGAGGTTCTGCAGCAGGTTCCAGTCGTCGCCGACATGCTGGTGCGAGTCCCACAGGCCCGGCAGCAACGTCTTGCCTTTACCGTCGATCACGACCGCGCCCGCGGGCGCCTTGATCGACCCGGCGGCGCCGACCGACGCGACCTTGCCGTTCGAGATCAGCACCGCGCGGTCGGGCAGATAGGTGCCCGCGACCGAATCGAACATCAGCACGTGGTCGACCAGGGTCGGCGTACGGTTGGCCGGCGCCAGGAAGCTATGGGCAATGTCGCGGACCATCGCCGCGATCGCCTTGTCCTGGATGTCCTTGAGCTTGGGCCCATCACTCTCATAGCCTTCGGGCAGCAGCGAGATCTGCCCGGCATTGCCGAAGAATCGGTTGTCCTGATCGAGCCAGACCGGCGACGGCGAGAAACCATAGCCGGTGATGAAGGCGAGTTTGACGGTCTTCTTGCCTTGCGGACCGTCAATCTGCACCGGCTGGCCGATCTTGATGCTGGCATGGCCGGTCGGCAATAAGTCGATGCCCTTGGCGCCCGCCGCGACTAGCGCGTTGACGTCCATCTCACTGGCGAGCCAAGGGCCGCCATAGCTATTGTAGCGCCGCGCGGCGAATGGCGCGGAGCCGGAATCGACGGCGGTCTTCCAGCGCGCGACGCCGGCGGTATCAACATCGAAATTCTCGGTGGCGTCGCCCGAATCGGTAAAGCCGCGGATCGCGATCGCCGATGGCCGCTTGTCGGCCGCCAGGGTCACCAGCTCGTCGGTTTCAGTGACCCAGCCGCGCAGCGACATCGACATGCGATAGGCGACCCGGCCATCGGGCATCGTCCACGACCAGACGTCACCATGCTTCCCAGCGGTCGAGCTGATCGTATAATGCCGCGCGCCCGCCGGCGGGGCCATCAGCTCTTCCTTGGGCGTCGACGCGGCCCCGGCGATCGACGCGGTGGCGGCGAGCAGTGACGCGAGCAGAATCCGGCGCATATTTTCCCCCTGTGCAGGCGCGCCGAGACTGACGCGGTCCGCTCGCCGAGGCAACCGCATATCTGCGGGGCCGGCGTGCAAGGTCAGGCAGCGAAAGATGTCGAGGGCCGGAGCGTTATTCAGCGAATGATGTCGCCGCCGCCTTTGCCGCCGCGCTGGGGAAAGCCGTGACGGTCCAGGTGACGCCGCGCGATCGCTGGGTGGAGGCGTATCGCGCGCTCGGCTTTTCGGACGCGGCGGCCGATTCCTATGCGCGCATGACGGCGGTGAGCGTCGACGACGGCTTCGATACGCGGCTGCGTCCGAGCGCGGCGAGACCATGCTCACTGCCTATATCAACGCGCTGGTCACCGAAGCCGACGGGCGAGCGCACGACTGATCGCTGCAACACCAAAAAAGGGCGCCGGATCGCTCAGGCGCGGCCGGTGATCGCCAAGTCGCCGTCGCTGCGCGGTTGGTTCGCGCGACCCGCGAGCGATCCTTCGGCCACGGACCGGCCAGGCTTCATGACTGGACCAGGACCATCGGCGCCGATGGCCACGCGCGGCTGCCATTCGACCATCGTTGCGCTGCCGATGCGGCGGCGCGTGGCGCGCGTGCGCAGCACGCCGGCCAATCGCATGCTCGCGCGTAACGTGCCCGGACTGATCGCTCCCCATGCAGCCCACGCCAACACCTTGACGGCATTCAGGTTCCAGCCCAGCGCCCGGCTCCTCAGCAATTGTCGCAATATCCCGGGCCGCCCGCCCGACCATAACCGCAGCGAGCCGACCGCGCGCAAGGTTTCAGGCCGCAGATCGACGACCGACGGCGGAATTGGGGGCAGGCGGCGGTCTGCGCGCTGCTTGGCGCGCTGGACGTCGAATGCGTGCTGCAATTGCGCGATGGGAATGTTGAGCCGCGCACTCGTTTCGCTGAACCGGTAGCGGTATAGCGGCTCGGTCAGCACGATCAGCTTGCCCGCCGTGGCGATGCGGTAATACAGGTCGATATCTTCGAAATAATCGGTGCCCGCGGCATAGCCGCCGACCTGGTCGAATGCCGCCTTTCGGTACATTATCGAGCCGTGTGCGATCGGCGGCGCGTCGCCCGGATCGATCGCGCGCGCTCCGCTCCGCCGGGTCAAGCGTCCCTTGGCATCGATCGCTTCGAACAAGGTGCCAACCAGCACCACGTCGGCCCGCCCGTCGAACAGGTCGATCTGGCGCCGGAGCCGGTCGCGATGGGCGACATCGTCAGCATCCATCCGCGCGACGACCGGCGCACGGGCGGCATTGGCCACCCAATTGGATGACCCGACCGGTCCACCGGACTGGCTACGTTGAAGCAACCGGATGCGACAGTCGCGCGCCGCCCATGCCCGCAGGCGTTCGGTCGACCCGTCAGTCGACCCGTCGTCGCCGATCACCAGTTCGAATTCGCCAAAGCTCTGGTCGAGAATGCTCGAAATCGCTGCATCGAGAAACGGCAATGCGTTTCTGACCGGCATGACGACGCTCAATCTGGTCAACAAATCCCCCCCGGATTGACCTCAGTCTAACAGTGGCGTCGGGCAGTTGCTAGGAAGGATCTGATAGCGCCGAATTTGCTCCCGGCTGTTCGATCGGATAACCGATATTTGACATGCCGGGGGGGCGATCATCATCGGGGGAAGCTGCGACTGGCATCCTGTCGCTGATCGGCGAATTCGCGCGCGATCTCGCGCGCTCGTCGGGCCGACGCGGTACGCTCGGCATAGCAGCGACGCTGCTCGCGGCGATGATCGAAGCGGCTGGATTGATTCTGATCATGCCGATGGTATCGATCACGCTTGACCGCGGATCGCGGCAACCGGTGCTCGATCGCCTGGTCGATGCCATCTTCACGCGAATCGGTATTCCCAGCCAGTCGGGCCAGGTGATAGCCATGCTCGGATTGTTCGCAGGGCTGTTCATCATGCGCGTGGTCGTCGTCGCGGCCCGGGACGTCCTGTTGTCGCGATCAACCATCGACTTCGTCGATGCGCGGCGCAAGCGGGTGGTCCACAGCGCCGCGCATGCACGGTGGGAGGTGATCTCACGCTTGCATCAGGCGCGGGTCGCGCAGATCCTGGGTGCCGACGTACAGAACGTCGCCACAGCGGCGCGGATGATGCAGTTTTCGCTGATCGCAGCCATCACGTTGTTGGGCCAGTGCATCGCCGCGATCGTCCTGTCGCCGCAACTATCGCTTCTATGTCTTGCCGTGCTCGGGCTGGGTGGCGTGCTGCTGACTCGGACGATGCAGCAAGCGCATTCGCTCGGCCAGACCAATGTCGAGGGAAATCTGGCGGCGATGAATACCATCGTCCAGTTCTTCGGTGGGCTCAAACTCGCCGTCAGCCAGGATCTCCAAGCGAGCTATGTCGCCGAGGTCGAGACGGCACTCGACAATGTCGCCGGCCATCAACTGGCCTTTGCCCGCGGCCAGGCGCGGCGCCAGGTCGTGATCGGTACGATTGCGGCGATCGCCGGGATGATTGTGGCGGCGGTAGGCCTATTGGTGCTTCATCTGGCGCCGGCGGTGCTGGTTGGACTGTTGCTGATTCTGCTAAGAATGACCGGCCCGGCCGCGACGCTGCGTCAGCATAGTCAGCAGCTTGCCAAGCTGCTCCCCGCCTATCGCGCATTGACCGATCTCGAGGAAGAACTCGCCGCGGCGACGGCCGTCGCCGCGAGGAGCACGAATGCCGCTCCCGTCTTTCGTGGAGAGATCGCGTTTCGCGGGGTCGGCTTTGCACATGTATCGGGCGGCGCCGATGGCGGCGGACTCGACAATTGTTCATTGGCGATCGCCTGCGGAGAATTTGTCGGGCTGACCGGTCTGTCGGGCGCGGGGAAGACGACGCTGGTCGACCTGCTTGTCGGCTTGTACGAGCCGCTCGCCGGCGCGATCCTGATCGACGGAGTACCGCTAACCCCGGCCGTCTTACCGGCCTGGCGGGCTCGCATCAGCTATATCTCGCAGGATCCCTATCTGTTTTACGATACTATCCGGCGCAACTTGCTTTGGGCGAATCCGGCGGCGAGCGAGACTGCGTTGTGGGATGCGCTACGGTTGGCGGGCGCCGACACAATGGTTCGGCGGATGCCCGACGGACTCGATGCCGTGGTGGGCGAACGCGGCACATTGATTTCGGGCGGCGAACGTCAACGGCTGGCGATCGCGCGAGCAATGATCCGCAATCCCCGCCTGCTGATTTTGGACGAGGCCACCAATGCCCTCGACGTCGCCGCGGAACGGATGTTGATCGGTAATCTGCTCGACGTGACGCCGCGGCCGACGATCTTGATGATCGCGCACCGCAAGGAGAGCCTCGCACGGTGCGACCGCGTCCTGCGGCTTGAGGACGGCAAGATTGCTGCACTGGACGCCAGCGTGCGCGAAAGCATAGACTGAGCGTATGGAGGCGAGCCCGAACCGCGCGACTGTCAGCGATTGGCCGTTTCCGCACGTCATGGTGGACGGCTATCTCGACGCCGACGACTATGACGCGCTGCGTGGATCCTTCCCGCCGTGCCCGCACAATAGCGGCCCGACCGGCTATTCGCGATTCTGGGGCGATCCCGAATTCGATGTGCTGCTCGATGCCCAACCGGTGTGGCGGCGGCTCTTCGACTGGACCCAGAGCCAGGCGTTCGTCGATCTGTGCCTCGCGCCGTTTGCCGACGTGATCGCGCGCGAGGCGGTGGTCGACCTGTCGCACGCGCGCTTTGTCTCGCATATCGAAGCACGAGGCGAAAAGGAGCAGCGGTTTCTCGCGCCCGCAGGACTCGCTCCCGATCAATTGTTCGTCCGCACCGACATCCTGCAGGGCAAAGTCGGTTACGAGCGAGGCGCGCATGTCGATCACCGCCGCCGCGCCGCGACAATGCTGATCTATCTGTGCGACGGCGACGAGGATGAGATGACGGGCGGCGATTTGATCCTGCACGCTGCCGACGGTGAAACCTTGACGATCCGTCCGCGCCATAACCGCATGATATTGTTTCCATGCATCAATACGTCGCTGCATTCGGTGTCGCGGATCGACGCACAACGGCGCCCGCGCAATTTCGTGCAGCTGACCGTGTCGAGCTCGGTCGATTTGTGGGAGGACGAGCGCGTCGGCGGACTCGCCGGGATTCGCCAGGCCTTGGGCCGAGGGATGCGGCGGCTAGTCGCCTAGGGGCGGCGAGCTACTCTTCCAACCCTTTTCGCCCCGACGGTTCGCCAAACCGCCAAGCCGGTCGATTAGCCGCTCCCATCGTCCAGTGACTAGTGCCGGCATTTGATCGAGCGTCTGCTGCTCCGCCAGGAAACGCGTTCGCCATTCCGCATTGGTCGCGTCGCGCTGAATGGTCAGATCGACCTTGCCGGCGTCCGGTTGCACGCTGCCACTCACCCCGAGGAAAGCGGCAACCTTGGTCAGCACGGCCGGCGCGTCGGCGAGCAGATCCTCATACGCGATCTCGAGTGGCGCAATGTCATGGAGAGCGAAATATTGCTGAACGCGAGCCTCGTTCACCGCCTGGGCGAGGATCATGTCGCGGATCATCGCGGCGCTGTAGCGCGGCTCGCCGCGCGCGGTCGAGCTGGCGCGAAATTGCCGGGTCTGCTGCGCTTTCACGTCCGACAGCGCCCGCGCCAGCCGATCGCGACGGACGAGATGGATGAAGCGACGTTCGGGAAAGTCTTCCGCCCAGCGATCTGGCCAGAGGTCGTCGAGACGCTGCGGTGAGAGCTTGACGCCGAACACCCCGTTCTCGGTCATGCCGCGGCTGAGCATCATGGCACGCTGGCCGGCGCGGTCGAGCGGATAGTCGGTCACGCCACGGTCGCGATACCCTTGACCATTGAACCAATCCTCGGGCCGGCCCAGTGCGCCGGTCGAGCCCAGCAATTGCGCGAACCAGGTGCCGCCCGAACGGGGATAGGTCATCACGACATAGCCCCGGTGGGCGGGAGCGCGGTCGACCTGTCGGGTCATGTCGGTCATGGCCGTCTCTTGATCGGAATTGCCAGGCGGGTAAATACCCGCACGTGAGCGATCACTTGCCCATTTGCGTATCGCTCTGGATTGGCGAGCGGCTGTCGCCGATCGAACGCGCCTGCCTCCGCTCGATGCTGGCGATGGGGCATCAGGTCGAACTCTATTGTTATGAGCCACTGCGGGATGTGCCGTCCGGCGTCCGCCTCGTCGATGCCGCGACTATCCTGCCTGCCGACGCGATCATTCGCCACCGCAGCGGCAGTGTGGCCTTATTCTCTGACCGATTTCGCTTCGAGCTTCAGCGACGAGGCAAGGGGCTCTGGGTCGATCTCGACGTCTACATGCTGACCCCAGTAGCATTTTCAAACGGGCAGGCCCTGTTCGGGTGGCAAGACCGTGCGACCTTGGGTGCCGGTGTTCTGTACCTGCCGGCGGATAGCCCGGTGATCGCGCGCGTGCTGGATCTGTTCGAGCATCCCTACGTGCCGGACTGGCTGCGGCTGTCCGACCGAATTCAGGCATATTGGCGATCCAGAAGAGCTGGCACGATCGAGCTCGCCGACCTTCCCTGGGGGGTTGCCGGACCACTCGCGCTGACCGGGCTGGCGCGCCGGTTCGGGTTGCTCGATCACGCGGCACCCCGCGACGTCTTCTATCCCTACCACTGGGATGACGCCGGATGGATTTTCGATCCCAGCCAATCCCTCGACCGACACGTGACGCCACGCACGCGTACACTCCATCTCTACAATCATATGATCGCCGCGCGAAAATTCGAGCCCGCCGCGGCCGGCAGCTTCATGGACCGTTTGCAGCAGGAAGGCGCGTGACGCCGCCGCGTTTCGGCCTGCTCGACTATCCCGGCATCGCCAATCTCGGTGATACGATCCAGGCGTTGGCCGCCCGCCGGTTCCTACCGCGCGTCGATGTCCTCGTTCCGCGCGAGCGTCTGTCGGCGCCACTCGCTGGGCATGACGGACCGGTCAGGATGATCCTCAACGGCTGGTTCATGCACGACACCGCTTTTTGGCCACCCAACCCGGCCATCGAACCGCTGCTGATTTCGATGCATTTCGTGCAGGGTGGCAGGCCGCGGCTAAGGCGTTGGGTCCGGTCGCGACTCGAGCGGATGCTCAGCGGGCCGGGCGCGGAATTCCTGCGGCACTGGGGTCCAGTCGGGGCGCGCGACGCCTTCTCGCTGGAGCAACTCGAACGGCGCGGCATTCCAGCCTACCATTCAGGCTGCCTGACCCTGACGCTGCCACGTCGCGAGGGCATCACCCGCACCGACACGATCGTCGCGTGCGATGTGCCGCCCGATGCGCTCGCGTATCTGCGCGGGATCGCGACGGGGCCGATGGAAGAGGTCACGCATCTGGGCGCCGAACAACTCGACGCTGCCGGGAGAGAGGCGGCCGCCAATGCCCTTCTCGACCGTTATGCCGCCGCGGCCGCGGTCGTCACCACGCGCATCCACGCCGCGCTCCCGTGTCTGGCGTTGGGCACGCCCGTGCTGCTCGTCCACGATGCACGTCCGCCGCGCCGCATCGGGGACATGACCGCACTGTTCCACAGCTGCCCGCTGAACGATTTCGCCACCGGCCGCAGTGCTTTCGACTTCGCCAATCCCCCGCCCAATCCGGACGGTTTCATTCCGCTCGCGCGTGACATGATCCGGCGTTGCAAGACGTTCGTGGCGAGACCTTGATTAAGTATGACAAGTAAGCCGCGCGGTTGGGCGCGGCTTAACGTCACACCTCTGATCGAAACAACATAATCCGTTAGCTTTGAACTTGTTGAAGGGCGCCGCTCTCTACTCCCGAATTGGCTGATAGCCATTCCTAGGCAGGCTTAGGGAAAGCCGCGACTTGCGGCGACCAACACCGTCGCAAAACTCCTATAAAACTTCATTTCGGCGTGCTCTTTAACCATGACGAAATGAGTGATAGCGTCCCCGCCGATAAGTGTCGTTATCGACGCGAATCCAACAGAGGTAGGGTTTTCGCGACGCGATATCTTACAACTTGAGGGAAGTTATTTTCGCCGACTCAATGATGGGTTATGCGATGTTTCGTGGAGGGGAGCTGAACATGAAGAGAGTGTGGATAAAAATTCTGGGGGTAGGAATCGCCGGACTGGCATTCCAGGCGAGTCCCGCGGCGGCCCAGGCGACCCGTACGTGGATTTCCGGCGTTGGCGATGACGTCAATCCGTGTTCCCGCACCGCGCCCTGTAAGACTTTCGCGGGTGCGATCAGCAAGACCGCGGCGAATGGCGAGATAAACTGCATCGACCCTGGCGGCTTTGGTGGCGTGACGATCACCAAGTCGATCACCTTGCGTTGCGATCAGGTAGAAAGCGGCGTTCTCGTCGCCGGTACCAACGGCATCATCATCAATGCCGGGGCGAACGACAAGGTGGTGATCGATGGACTCGACATCGAAGGACTCGCCTCGAGTGGTAATTCGACCAACGGAATCAACATCCTTTCGGCGCGCGACGTCGTCGTGCGCAACACCAGCATTCGCGGGTTTACCGCGGCCGGCACGGGCAATGGAATTGTGGTGAACGGTGCGAACCAGATCGCCTTGACGGTCGAGCATTCGTTCATCTTCAACAATAATGTCGGAATCTTGGTCAGCTCGAGCGGCGGCAACGGCGCGGCGCGAGTCTATGATTCGGTTATTGTCGCCAACGCCAATGCCGGGGTTCGCGTCACCGGCGCGGGCAACAAGGCCGAGCTATCTGGGAATAAGATCATCCGTACGCCGAAGTCGATCGAAATCCTGAGCGGCGGCGGCGTCAGCTCCTACGGTGACAATGTATTGTCGACGGGTGGAGACGCGCCGACGATCATCCCGAAGGGCTGATAACTCGGCCAGCCGGGGTCCGGCGCGATAGAACCGCTCCTGCTGGGAAGCAGGGGCGGTTTTTGCTTTGCGTCCGGGAGGGTGCGGCGCCTAGCCCGTGACGGACTTACAGGCGCGCCAAAAAAAGGGGCGTCGGATCGCTCCGACGCCCCTTTCGGTACGCTTTACTCACCCTCGATCGAGCCGAAGCTCGCGAGGAATTCCTATCACGCGCTGGCTTGGGTCCGGCCGCCGCCCTGGCCGCCACGTCCGCGGCGGCGATTGCCGCTACGACCACGGGGGGCATAAGGATTGGCCGGCCGCGCTTCGTGCGTCTTGCGCGGCGGGCGAACGCCGCGCGGGCCGCGCGGGCGCTCGTCGCGTTCCTGCTGCGCGGTGACCGACTGTTTCGAGCGGGTCGAGACGATCTTCGCCGCCTCTGCCAGGAAATTCTCCGGCAGCGCCTTGAGCGCGATCTTCTGGCGCGTCAGCCTTTCGATGTCGCGCAGATAAGGACGCTCGTCGTCCGCCACGAAGCTGATCGCGATGCCGTCATTGCCGGCGCGCGCGGTGCGGCCGATGCGGTGGACATATTGCTCCGCCACGTTGGGCAGCTCGAAATTGATCACATGGCTCACACCCGACACGTCGATGCCGCGCGCGGCGATGTCGGTCGCGACCAGGACCTTTACTTCACCGGTCTTGAACGCGGCCAAAGCGCGCTCGCGATTGGCCTGGCTCTTGTTGCCGTGGATGGCGTTGGCCGCGATGCCGTTGCCACCTAGCAACCGGACGACGCGGTCGGCGCCGTGCTTGGTGCGGGTGAAGACCAGCACGCGCTCGATCGCCGGATCGCGCAGGGTCATGGTCAGCAGCGCCTGCTTCTCGGCCTGGTTGACCAGGGTAGCGAATTGCTCGACGCGCTCGGCAGTGGTCGCCGCCGGCTTGATCGAGACGAGCGCCGGGTCCTTGATGAACTGATCGGCCAGCTCGCGGATCGACTGCGGCATGGTCGCCGAGAAGAACAGGGTCTGGCGCTGGCGCGGGACCATCTTCACGATCTTGCGCAGCGCATGGATGAAGCCGAGGTCGAGCATCTGATCGGCCTCGTCGAGGACCAAAGTCTCGATCAGGTTGAGGCTGACGAATCGCTGCTCGATCAGGTCGAGCAGGCGGCCAGGCGTGGCGACCAGGATGTCGACGCCGCGGCTCATGTCCTGGCGGTTCTTGTTGATGCTGGTGCCGCCGAACACGGTGGCGACCGTCATGCGGCTAAACTTGCCGTAAGCACGCGCGCTCTCGGCAATCTGGCTGGCGAGCTCGCGGGTCGGGGCGAGGACGAGCATGCGGCAATGCGTCGGCAGGACGCGCTTGTCAGCCTCGACCAGGCGCTGGATCGACGGCAGCACGAACGCCGCGGTCTTGCCGGTGCCGGTCTGCGCGATGCCGAGCAGGTCGCGGCCTTCAAGCACATAGGGAATGGCCTGCGCCTGGATCGGCGTCGGCGTGGAATAGCCTTTGGCCTCGAGCGCGCGAACGAGCGGCTCGGCAAGGCCGAGATTAGTGAAATTGGTCATGGAAACCTTATGCAAAAATGCCTCTCGCATGTCCGATGGACACACGGGCGGCGGGGAGAAATGACACCCCGCGTGACTTGGGAAGCCTGTCGCTTAAACGACCGAGGCGGAGCCTGAACCGTAGCCATAAGGCCGGGTTCGATCACGCTGCATTACGCCTCGATAGCGGCCAAATAGATGCTGCACCGCAAAAAGTCAAGATCGGCAGGTGTAGCGTTAGCGGCCAAGATCCGGGTTGCGCAGCATCCTGAAGATCATCCAGCCGATCACCGCTCCCCAGGCAATTCCCGCGATCGAGGCGATGATCGTGCTGCCGCCATGGAAAAGCCGCCACAAGACAACCCCCGACACGATCGCGAGGCCGCCGATCCTGCCCCATAATCGCGCCCGGCCATGGAGCAGGATTTCGATCGCCGCGAGGATCGCGAGCAAGACGGCGACGATCACCAGTGTCAGTACCGATTCCCGGAGCGCGGCGAGCAACGCTTCGCGATGCCAATTGTTGAACACCGATCCGGCGATCACCAGCACCGCCGCGACCGCGATCAGGCCGGGCGGGATACGGCGTGGATTGGTGCCGGGCTCCGGCATCTCAATAAGCGCAGACCGAGAAGCCCTCGCCGACCCAGCACGCGCTGTCGCGGCGCGAGCGGACCGCGCGGCCCCAGCGCGAATTGATCCCGTCTCGGGTCAGCCCGCGAACATCCGCCACGCCGCGCTGGGTAACGTAGACGGTGACGCTCACCACGCCTTCGCCGAACGACCGGGCATGCGCCGGGCTCAGCGTGAAAGTGCCGCCTCGCGCGACAACATACTGGCAGGGGCCGCGATAGCTGGTGCCTTCGGAATCGATCACGCAGCGGGCGATCCGGGCCTGGGCGGGTGCGGCGGCGATTCCGGCGGCGATCAGGATTGAGGCGAAAGCGAGCTTGCGGATGGTCATCGGACGACTCCCTGTATCGAACGGGCCGAAGGAAATACCCAACCCGCCGCAGGGTCAACCGACCGCGGGTTTGCGCGCGCTTTCAACCATCCCTATGTGACGGCACCAAGACGGGCAGGCTCGCCCGCCAGCGAAGGAGACCCACCTTGGACAAGACCACGATCGCCCGATCCGTTTCTCTTGCCCAGGTGCCTTATGTCTTCGTTCGTGACCTTGGATTCGCTGTCGCTTTCGACGCCTGACGGCCGTCCGCTCTTTTCCGATCTGACGCTTTCCTTCGGCCGCCAGCGCACCGCTTTGGTCGGGCGCAACGGTTGCGGCAAATCGACCCTGCTCCGCGCGATCGCGGGAGAAATTGATCCCGTCGCCGGCAGCATCGCGCGCTCCGGCAGCGTCGCGCTGCTGCGCCAGGGCTGGCCCGACGATACGATCTCCATCGCGGCGGCGCTCGAGGTGGCCGGTCCGCTCGCCCTGATCCGCCGGATCGAAGCGGGCGAGGGCGACGTCGACGATTTCGCCGTCGCCGACTGGACGCTCGTCGAGCGGATCGACAACGCGCTTGCCGCGCTTGGCTTGTCGGGGCTCGACCTCGATCGCCCGCGCGCCAGCCTGAGCGGTGGGCAGCGCACGCGGATCGCCATCGCGCGTGCCGTGATCGCTGCGCCCGATCTGCTGCTGCTCGACGAGCCGACCAACAATCTCGATGCCGATGGCCGCGCCGCGATCGCGGGACTGATCGCCGGGTGGAAAGGCGGCGTGGTGGTCGCCAGCCACGATCGCGCGCTGCTCGAGGCGATGGATCGCATCGTCGAACTGGCGCCGATCGGCTGCCGGTCGGTCGAGGGCGGCTGGTCCACCTTCGTCGCGCTGCGCGATGCCGATCGCGAGCGCGCGGCGCAGGCGCTCGACCGTGCCGAGGCCGGACTGCACCAGGCCGAGCGCGGGGCACAGGCGCAACGCGAGAAGAAGGCACGCCGCGACAAAGCCGGCCGCGCACTCGGCGCCTCGGGCAGTATGCCGCGTATCGTCGCCGGCATGATGAAGGAACGCGCCGAGGGCAGCGGCGCGCGCGAGGGAGAGATTGCGCGGCGGCTGATCGGCGAGGCGGAGGCGGCACGAGCGACCGCACGCGAGCGGGTCGAGATCGTCACGCCGCTGCGCATCGATTTGCCGCCCAGCGGGCTGTCGTCGTCGCGCGATTTGCTGCGGATCGAAGACGCGGTGATCGCGCGCGGCGATCGGCGGATCGGGCCGGTCAGCCTGGCCATCCGCGGTCCCGAACGCCTGGCGCTGACGGGACCCAACGGCAGCGGCAAGACCAGCGTGTTGCTGCTTGCGGCCGGAGCCATCGCACCGATCGACGGAACGGTGACGCGGTCCGACCGCATCGCCTTGCTCGACCAGCATGTCGGGCTGCTCGATCCCGACGCGACGATCCTCGCCAACCTCCGCGCGCTCAATCCCGAGCTCGGCGAGAACGAGGCTTATGCCGCGCTCGCCCGCTTTGCTTTCCGCAATCAGGCTGCGTTACGCGTCGTCGATACCCTGTCGGGCGGCGAACGTCTTCGTGCCGGGCTCGCCTGCGTCCTGTCCGCGGCCCGGCCGCCGCAATTGTTGTTGCTGGACGAGCCGACCAATCATCTCGACCTCGACTCGATCGAAATGCTCGAAGCGGCGCTGCGCGGCTATGACGGCGCGGTGCTGGTAGTCAGCCACGACCCCACGTTCCTCGAAGCGATCGGGATCGAACGAGAAATCGCGCTCGCGTGACGCAAGCCGCGGCCGAGGCTCAGATCATTTCCTTGAGCGGCACGGTCGTGTCGGCGAGCCGGACAGGATCGATCACTGCGCCTGTTTCGACCAGCTTGCGGCCCTGGACATAATCCTTGGTCGCGTTGACGCAGTCGAGCGCGATCACTTTGCCCTGTTTCAGGTGGACGACCGAGAAACTGCGCGTCGCCGGGTCGCCGCGAACGACCGCCTGATCGTAACCGATCGAGAGTCCGATCGTCTGGAGCTTGAGGTCGTATTGGTTCGACCAGAACCACGGCGTCGCCTCATAGGCGACATCCTCGCCCAGGATCGTCTTGGCCGCGACCGTCGCTTGGTCGGTCGCGTTCTGCACCGACTCCAACCGCACCGCCGCGCCGTCGGCAAAGCGGTTGGCGTGGAGCGCGCAGTCGCCGACCGCGAAGATATCGGGCAGCGAGGTGCGGCATTGCGCATCGACGCTGACGCCGTTGCCGCCCTCGGCGCCTGCCGCAATCAGCGGCTCGACCGCGGGAACAATGCCGATCCCGACGACGACCAGATCGGCGGGCACGACAGTGCCATCGGCGAGGCGCACGCCGGTCGCTTTGCCGTCGCCCTCGATCGCGGTGACCGCGACGCCCAGGCGAACGTCGACGCCGTGCGCGCGATGCTCGTCCTGATAGAAATCGGACAGGTCCGGGCCGGCGACGCGCGCCATGACGCGGTCGAGCGCTTCGAGCAAAGTCACCTTCTTGCCGAACTTGGCGAGCACCGCCGCCGCCTCCAGCCCGATGAACCCGCCGCCGATCACCACGGCGTTGGTCACGTCGGGCAGCTCGGCGATCATGCGATCGGCGTCGGCGCGCGTGCGGACGGTGTGGACGCCGGTGAGATCATGGCCCTGACACGACAACCGCCGGGCGTGGCCGCCTGTCGCCCAGATCAGCTTGCCATAAGCGATCTCGGCGCCGTCGGCGGTGGTGACGCGATGCGCCTCCGGATCGACCGCGACGACGCGCCGGCCCGGCAGCATCGTCACCTGGCGCTCTGCCCAGAAGGCCGGCTGGCGGATCAGGATACGGTCGAAGCTCTTGTCGCCGGCGAGATATTCCTTGCTCAGCGGTGGGCGCTCGTAAGGCAGTTCGGGCTCGTCGCCGAGAATCGCGATCGATCCGTCGAACTTGCCCTGTCTCAGGGCGATCGCCGCCTGCGCGCCGCCATGGCCCGCGCCGACGATTAGGACGTCATAGTGCTCCATCGCGGTCGCGATACGCACAAAGTCCGGGGCGCGCCAGCATGGCGAAGTGAAGGTCGCCCTAGCGAAACTATTGAGGGCGCGACCGTCACCCGACGGCCGCGCCCGCCATTCCTAGAATTTCGACCCCAGCCTGACACCGACGGTCTGCGGCCGGTTCGGGACGATATAGGGCCGCTGTCCGCAGCTTCCGCACTCCTGGAACCGGGAGAGCTGGCCGCGCGTGTCGAAGGCGTTTTCGATGAACAGCTCGATGTCGAAGTTCTTGAATTCGGCCCCCAGCGCGAAGTTCGCGGTGGTGAACGCCTTCAACTCGCCCAATTGCGCTGCGGGACTGATGACGTTGCCGCTGAACGTCTCGTAAATCGCCGTACGGATGTCGGACGACGCCGAGCTCTGATACGACACGACCCCCTGACCATAGATTTTGGCATCCCCCATCGGCACGGTGTAGCGCGCGGTGCCGTTGAGCTTGACCTTCGGGGTGATCGGCAGTCGCGTGCCCTTGGGCGCCGAGATCATGTTACCGTTGCCGGTATCGGCGCAGGTAAAGGTCGGATCGTCGAACAGGCACAGATTCTTGGTCGTCTTGGCATCGGTATACGATCCCGATGCGGTCAGGCTGAGCCCGCCGAGCGTCAACGAGCTGTCGAATTCCGCGCCCCAGATACGAGCGTTGGGGCCGTTATGGATTTCGGTGAAGCTGTTCTGGCCAAGGAACGAGAACTGGAATTTGTCCCAATCCTGACGATAGAAAGCGGCGTTGAAGCGCAACTTGCCGCCCAGCCAGGTCGTCTTCGCACCGACCTCGTAATTGGTCAGGAAGTCGGCGGCATAAGGCGACACGTCGGCGCGGCGATTTATCCCGCCCGGCCGGAATCCGCGCGACACCGTGCCATACATCAACAGCCCCGGCCGTGGCTTCCAGCTGAGGTTGAAGCGATAGGTCACGCCTTGACCCGATGCCTCGACCGGGATGACGCCCCCATTGGTATAAACGCCCAGGTTGGTGCACGGCGCCCCCGCGACCGCGGGCGGCAGCAAGGTCGTCGACCCGCCGCTGGCCAAGGCATCGCGTAACCGCTGCCCGCCCGTCGTGAAGCACTGGATGAAGCCAGTCCTCGAACTGAACGCACCGTTCGGCGGCGAGTCTGTATAGCCGCCGCCCGGATTACGCCCGAACCCGAAGAAGCCGATCAGCGTGTTGTCGTAGATGAACGCGCGGCCGCCTGCGGTGAAGGTCACCGTCGGCGTGATGTCGTAGCTGGCCTCGCCGAACATCGCGTAATCCTTGTCGACGCGATGCTGCTGGGTCAGCCACAAGGTGCCCGGCCAACCATTGACCGACAGTTCGGGGGCAAGCCCGGTGATCTGGTAATCCTGGTGGATGTCATTGCTCTGACGCTGGTAGAAGGCGCCGGCGACGATGCGGAACCGGTCGGTCGACGGCGACGCGACGCGGAATTCCTGGCTCATCTTCTTGAAATGATCGGTGCCGACGACGCGCTGGCGCGGGTCGATATTGTTGCCGTTCTTGTCCCAATAGGCGAAATAATAGGCCAGGCCGCCGACCGACGAGTAGAGATTGTCATAGGCCTCGGCATAATCGGTATAGTCGCTCGACTGCAGATCTTTGCGATCGAGATAGGCGGCGGCGTAGGTCACATCCCAATTGCCGACCTTGCCCTCGATCGTCAGCCCCGCCTGCCAGAATCGGTCGCGGCGATATTCCGGGAAGAAATGCTGCACTTCCAGGTCGCCCACTTTGGGGTCGAAGCCGTAGGAACCGTGGCTGCGCGTGTCCTGGTAGAGGAAGCTCGGCGTGATCGTCCAATTGCTGTCGAGGTCGACCTTGAGTGCGGCACGGCCGCCCCAGATTTCGGTGTCGTTATAGTCCTTCTTGACGAAGGGTGCATTGTTGACGCTGATCCCGCCATCCGGGCGGATGGTATTGTTGGGATAGGTCGCGACCGCGGGCGGCCCGCCGGCAACTGCGGGCGAAATGAAGTCGCGCGTGCCCGGCACATTGTCGATGAAGCCGGCATCCTTCTCGTAATACCCGACCGCGCGAAACGCGATGTTGGGCGACAGCGGCAGGTTGATCATCCCTTCCGCCTTGCCGCCCCAGCCGCCCTTGCTGACCTTGTTGCCTTCGACATCGATCCGGCCATAGGTCTTCGACGTATCGGGCTTGTTGGTGATGATGCGGATCGTGCCGGCTTCGGACGAGGCGCCGTAGAGCGTGCCCTGCGGCCCCGACAGGCTCTCGATACGGGCGATGTCGTAGATATGGACGTCGAGATTGCCGCCGATCGTCGTCACCGGCTGTTCGTCGAGATAGACGCCGACCGAGGGCAGCGAGCCCGAATGGTTGCCGTCGCCGCCCGAGGCGACGCCGCGCATATAGACGACGTTGGTGCCCGGCGTGCCGCCCAGTGCCTGGAACGACACCGACGGCAGCGACGCGACATAATCCTGGAAATTCGAGATATTGAGCTCGTCGAGCTTCTTGGTGCTCAGCGCCTGGACGCTGATCGGCACATTCTGCAGGCTGTCCGACCGCTTCAGCGCGGTGATGATGATGTCGCCATTGTCGGGCTGGTTATTGGCCTGGCTGTCGGGCGCCGGCGGGGCGTCCTGTGCCAGGGCCGGAGTAGCGGCGAGTGCTGCCGAAGCGAGCAACCCGCTGACGGCAAGACGGCGGCGAAGGAGTGACATGGAAAGCCCCTTTTGCGTTTTTGTTACGGCAGCGTGTTAGCAGGCGCAGCATTCGTCAAGCGCAGACGGGACAGCACGATATTTACGTGCCGACGCGTTGCGTTTTTACAACGCGGCCGGAGCGGCCGGATAGGCATCGAGCACGTCGCCCAACGCGGTTTTGAGCGGATCCAGCCACGGCTCGAACGGCTTCCAGGCCTCTGTCCCTTCACGGAAAATCGGCTGGCGAACCTGTTCCGAACTGGCCGTGCGCACCGCGCGCTCTGTCTCGTGAAAGGCCAAACAGGCGGGCTCGAACTCCAGCCCGCAATAGTCGAGCAGGCTGCGCACTTCGCGCTCGGTATGCTCGACCATGTCCTCGTAGATCACGCGATGGACGCGCCCCGGCAGCACGCGGTCGACATGCGCCATCAGCCGCACATAGTCGCGATAATAACGCCCCATGTCCTCCAGCGCGTAGCTGAACGCCTGGCCGCGCGCGAAATGCTGTTTGTAGTTGGAGAAGCAGCAGCCGAGCGGATGGCGCCGCGCATCGATGATCTTCGCGTTGGGCAGGATCAGGTGGATGAACGGCAGATGCGCCCAGTTATTGGGCAATTTATCGATGAAGAACGGTCGGTCGGTGCGGCGCTGGATGCGCGTGCGCTTGAGATATTCCTCGCCCAGCGCGCGCAGCTTTTCGGGCGCGAAATCGGCGAGACCTTCGGGATAATTCTGATCGCGCCGCGCCAGGGTCGGGATGTCGGGCAGTTCCGACGTGCCCTCGACCGAGCTGTGGCTCGACAATATCTGTTCGATCAAGGTCGAGCCTGCGCGCGGCATGCCGAGGATGAAGATCGGGTCGGGCGCGCCGCATCCCTGGTCGGCGCGCTCTGCCAGGAAATCGGGGGTGAACAGCGCGATCGAGCGATCGACGAAGCGCCGCGTCTCGTCGGGGTCGTAGACCAGCTTCGTGCGCCGCAGCGCATTGCCGGCGTCGTAATGGCGGAACGCGGCCTCGGCCTGGCGACGGTCCTCGAACGCCTTGCCCAGCGCGAAATCGAGGTGGAAGCGGTCCTCGTCCGAGATCGCGGAGTCGGCGAGCGCGCCTTCCATCGCGGCGATATCCGCGTCGTCGAACTTGACCGTCTTGAGGTTGGCGAGACTCCACCACGCCTCGCCCAAGGCCGGCATCAGCGCGAGCGCGCGGCGATAGGCGGCGATCCCGTCCTGCTGGCGTCCGACGGTCTTGAGGATATGCCCATAGGTCATCCAGATGCGCGGCTGGTTGGGCGCGTCCTTGAGCACGCGGTCATACAGCGCGATCGCGCCGTCGAAATCGCCGACCCGCCCGAACGCCGCCGCCTGGAGATTGGCATGGCCGGGATTGTCGGGATCCTCGGCGACCACTTGCTCGAGTTCGTCGATCGCCTCGGCCGGGCGATTGAGGCGATACAGGACCAGCGCGAGATTGGCGCGCGCGGCGGTGAAGGCCGGCGATAGCTCGATTGCGCGTCGCAGCAACGCTTCGGAATCGCGATAGCGCCCGATCCGCCCAGCGAGTTCGGCCAGCATGCGCATCGCCGCGACGTCGAACGGATCGTCCTTGAGATGCTGCTTGAGCAATGGCTCGGCGACATGCAGCGCATTGTCGTTGAGCGCCATCGCCGCCTCGACCAGGCGCGGATGATAGCGGCCGCCCATCGCCATGCCACCCGTCCCGCCTGTTGCTCCGCTCACCATCCTGAGCACCCTAGACCAGGTCGCGCGAAAAGGACCAGTGGCGCCGCGCGGAATGACGTGCTTTGCTGCGCGTCGAGGGGAACCGGGCGATGGACACCAGCAAAAGGCCTTTCGGATTCTGGACCGCGACCGCGCTGGTCGTCGGCGGAATGATAGGATCGGGCATCTTCATGATGCCCGCCGCGCTGGCGCCGTTCGGCTGGATCGGTTCGCTCGCCTGGATCGTCAGCATCGCCGGCGCGCTGGCGATCGCCTATACGATCGGCCGGCTGGCGCAGGCGATGCCCGAGGCGAGCGGCGCGGTGGCGATCACCGGCGCGGCGCTCGGCGAATTGCCGGGCGTGCTGGTCGGCTGGAGCTATTGGGTGTCGGTATGGACGGCGAATGCCGCGATCGCCACCGCGGCGGCGAGCTATCTGGCGGCGATCTTCCCGCCGCTCAATGCGACTCCCTGGCTCGGCGCGCTGACATCGATCGCCTTGCTGTGGCTGCTGACCTTGCTCAATCTTGCCGGCGCGCGCGCCGCCGGGCGATTCCAGGTGGTCACGACCATCCTGAAGCTGGCGCCGCTGATCGCCGTCGTCGTGATCGCGGTGTCGCTGGGCGCGGGCGGCGACGTCCATCTGCCGGTCTTGCCGACCGGGCAGGCGGTGATGGCGAGCATGGCCACCGCAGTGACACTGACTCTGTTCCCGCTGGTCGGTTTCGAATCCGCCGGTGTCGCCGCCGAGCGCGTGCGCGACCCCGCGCGCAACATCATGCGCGCCAGCATGGCAGGCACCGTCGTCACCGGATTGCTCTATATCCTGGTCTGCTCGGCGATCGTGCTGATCCTCTCGGCCGACGCGGTCGCCAAATCCTCGGCGCCGTTCGCCTTGTTCGTCGGCCAATTCTGGGGAAGCGGCGCCTCGCTGCTGGTCGCGCTGTTCGCCGCCATCGCCGCGATTGGGGCGCTCAACGGCTGGGTGTTGATCCAGGGCGAAGTCCCGCTCGGCATGGCGCGCGCGGGATTGCTGCCTGCCTGGTTCGCGCGCGTATCGAGCCGCGATGTCCCGATCCGCGTGCTGGTCGTTTCGTCGGCACTCGCGACCGTGCTGATCCTCTGCACCACCAGCCCGACCCTGGGCGGCGTGTTCCAGTTCATGGCGATCCTGGCGTCTTGCGCAACCTTGTGGCTCTACCTCGCGGTGTGCGTGGCCGCCCTCGTTCGCCGGATCGCGATCCCCGCCGCGGCGATCGGTCTGGTCTTCTCGCTGTTCGCCTTCTGGGGCGCGGGTTGGCAGGCCGCCGGCCTCAGCGTCGTACTGATGCTGAGCGCGATCCCGCTCTACTTCCTGCGCCCCAAAGCAATTCTAGCCGAACAGCCGGCCTAGCACCGAACGGTCGCGCAGAATCTCGTGCGCGGCATTGTGGCCCGGCGCACCGGTCACACCGCCGCCCGGATGCGTACCCGCACCGCACATGTAGAGACCCTTGATCGGGCTGCGGTAATCGCCGTGGCCGAGCACCGGGCGCGCCGCCCAGAGCTGATCGAGCGACATGTTGCCATGCATGATGTCGCCGCCGATCAGCCCGAACTTGCGCTCGAGATCGAGTGGCGAGTGGATCTGGCGCGCGATGATCGCCGCCTTGAAATTGGGCGCGTGCTCGTTGACCGTATCGATGATCAAATCGGCCGCCGCCTCGCGCTCGTCGTCCCATGACCGCCCATCGGGAAGCGTGGGAGCGAATTGCTGGCAGAACAGGCTGGCGATGTGCATCCCCGGCGGCGCCAGGCTGTCATCGACCGAGGTCGGCAGCTTCATCTCGACGATCGGTTTTTTCGACCAGCCGAACGCCTTCGCGTCGGTGAACGCCTGGTCCATATAATCGAGCGTCGGCGAGATGATGATGCCGCAAGTGTGGTGCTCGGCCTTTTCCTTGCCCGGCAGCACGGTGAAATCGGGTAATTCGCTCAGCGCCACATTCATCCGGAACGTGCCCGACCCGACCTTGAAGCGGTCCATGCGGTGCGCGAATTCGGCGGGTAGATCGGCGCGGTCGACCAATTGACGGAAGAGCAATGCTGGCCCGGCGTTCGACGCGACGATCGATGCCGCGATTTCCTCTCCGCTTTCCAGCACGACGCCCGCGACCTTGCCGCCATCGACCAGCACCCGGGCGACCGGCGCCTCAAGGCTGATCTCGACACCAGCCTCTTCGCACGCCTCGGCCATATATTGGGTGATCGCACCCATGCCGCCGACCGAATGGCCCCACATACCCTTCTTGCCGTTGATCTCGCCGAACACGTGGTGGAGCAGGACATAGGCCGAGCCCGGCGTGTCCGGACTGGCGTAATTGCCGACCACCGCGTCGAAGCCGAACGCGGCCTTGATATATTCGTTCTCGTACCAGCCATCGAGGAAGTCGCGCGCCGACTTGACGAACAGGTCCATCACGTCGCGCTGCGCCTCGATATGCATGCCGGCGAGCTTCTTGCCCTGCACGGCGGCGGCAATCAGCGCGCGCAAACCTCCGCCGGCATTGGGCGGCGTCTTGAGCGAGAGATCGCGCAATACGTCGGCGACGCGTTCGAGCGCTTCCTCATATTTGGGGAAGGTATCGGCGTCCTTCTGGCTGTAGCGCGCGAATTCGGCGCGCGTGCGGTCTTCGCCGCCGCCGAGCTTGAGATAGCCATTCTCGTGCGGAAAGAAGTTGCTGATCGTGCGCTCGATGATCCGCCAGCCGCGCTCGTGGAGGCGCATATCCTTGATCACCTTGGGGCGGAGCAGGCTGACCGTATAGCTCGCGGTCGAGTTGCGGAAACCGGGATGGAATTCCTCGGTCACCGCCGCGCCGCCGACGATATCGCGACGTTCGAGCACGCGGACCTTGAGGCCGGCGCGCGCGAGGTAGAAGGCGCAGACTAGGCCGTTATGCCCACCGCCGATGATGATCGCGTCGTATTTCTTGGTCATTCGCTCACCTTGTTCGCCTTTAAGCCCTCTCCCGCAAGCGGGAGAGGGTTTGGGTGAGGGTCTTCTTTCTTCTTCCAAGCGTGTGCTGAAACAGAAGAAAGAAGACCCTCACCCTCCCACCGCCTTACGGCGGCGGGCCCCTCCCTCTCCCGCAAGCGGGAGAGGGGTCGTTTAGTCGACCGCTCTAGGCCGCCGCGACCATCCTGGCGCCGGCGCACGGTGCTGGCGAGCCTCCGGGATCAGGTGCCGGATCTTCCTGGCGAAGCTGCGCAGGCACACCTCGCTCGCGCCGATCGGCCCCGCCGTGTAGCTTTGCGACGCCATGCCCTGCTGGACGCGCTCGATCAGCCAGGTGTCCTCGGCATTGACCACGCGATTGATCCGCCAATTGGCGTAGCGCACCAGCTTCATCTCGCGGCGGTCATCGGGAATCGCGAACGCCATTTCGCGCAGCACGCTGATGGTCGGCGTCAGCGGAAGCCATTGCATGAAGTCGATCTGGTCGGCGTAGATGTCGAACGCCATGTTCGGCCAGAGCTTGTAATAGAGCCACAGCCGCTGGTTCGCCTCGGGCAAATGCTCCGCGCGCGGCAGATGCTTCTGGTAGAAGCGCTCCCAGACATTGTCCGACACGCGATCGACGATCCCGCCCGACATTTTGTCGACCCAGGGCTGCGCCTCGATCGCATAGCTCTTGCCGAACAAGCGGGTCAGCCCGTCATGCGCGACCGGGATGTGGAGATTGTCCGAATAATTGTCGCCGACATTCTTCCAATTGACCTGGCGCTCGCGCAGCCGGATCGGGCTGATGCAGCGCATGTCCTCGAAGCGATAAGGCGCGATCTCGTGATCGTACGGCGCCATCATCGCCGCGACCGAGGGGCCGCCATTATCCTCGAGCCGGACGAAGACGAAGCCGCGCCAGATCTCGACGTCTACTCCGGCGAGCCCGTTATCCTCCAGCCGCAGCGTTGGATAATCGCCCTTCATCGGCACGCCCGACAGCCGCCCATCGGTCTCATAAGCCCAGGCGTGGTACGGGCAGACCAGCTTCTTCGCGCAGCCCGCCGGCCCTTCGACCAGCCGCATCGCGCGATGGCGGCAGACGTTCGAGAAGGCGCGAACCTGGCCATCTTGTCCGCGGATCGCGATCACACTCTCGCCGAGATAATCGATCGTGTGGAAATCGCCGGGCTTGGCGATGTCGCTCTGATGACAGACGATCTGCCACGACGGCCGCAGCACGCGCGCCATCTCGACCTCGAAATATTCGGGATCAGTATAGAGCCAGCCGGGCAGGCTCCAGTCGGCGTCGGGATCGTGCTCCTCAATGTCCGCGTATCGATGCGCCATGGGCGAACTCCCGTTGCTTGTTGTACGATCGTATAATAAGAAAACCAACAACACAACCGTCGTCATGCCGGGCTTGTCCCGGCATCCACCATGCATCATGCAGCGACGGAAAGATGGAGGAGTGGACCCCGGGACAAGCCCGGGGTGACGAATCCACGCGCAAACTACCCTCTCCCGCTTGCGGGAGAGGAGCGAGACTTGGCAGCTTGCTGCCTAGTCGCAGCGGTGAGGGTCTTTTGGCTGGCGGCGGAGAAAGAAGGAAGAAGACCCTCACCCAACCCTCTCCCGCGAGCGGGAGAGGGCTAAACAGGCGCGCCGAACCCGATGCGCGCCGCCAGAGCCTGATCGAGGCAACCGCGCGGGTGCTGGCGCGTGACGGCGCGACCGGCGCCTCGGTTCGGCCAATCGCGATCGAGGCGGGCGTGTCGCCTGGGCTGATCAATCACTATTTCGCCGGGATCGAGGCGCTGATCGCGGCAACCTATTCGGCAGTCGGCGATCAGGTCAGCAATGCGCTGGCCGCCGCGGTCGCCACCGCCGGGGACGATCCGCGCGCGCGCCTCACTGCCTATGTCACCGCGAGCTTTGCCCCGCCGATCGCCGATCGCGCATTGCTCGCGACCTGGATCGCTTTCTGGAGCCTGACCGGCAAACCGCAGATCGCCGAACGCCACGACGCGATCTACGCGCGCTATCGCGAGGACCTCGAGGCGTTGCTGGCCGAATGCGGGATAGCCGCCGCCGACCGCCGCCTGACCGCGATCGCGATCACCGCATTGGTCGACGGCCTATGGCTCGAACTCTGCCTGTCGCCCGACAGCTTCACTGCCGACGAGGCACGGAGCCTCGCCGAGCGGCAATTGGCGAGCTATCTCGTCAGATCGGCGAACAGCGACAGATAATAAGTGATCCCCGGGGCGATGTTGCTGATCGGCGTGCGCTCGTTCAGCCCGTGGCTGAAATCCTCCGATTCCTTGATGAAGGTCGGGCTGGCGCCATAGCTCGGCACGTTGTGATAACGGAACCACATGCTGTCCGACGCGCCCGACGACATTGCCGGGAAGACCGGAACGCCGGGATAGACCTTGCCCATCGCGCGGTTGACCGCGGCAATGAAGTCAGGGCGCATCGGCGAGGCGTCATTGGCGACCGAGCCTTCGGTCACGTCCTTGAAGGCGATGGCGGGGTCGCCCGCGACCTGTTGCAACTCAGCCATGATGTCGGCGGGCTTGTGGCCGGGAAAGATGCGGCAATTGATATTGGCGGTCGCCTTTTGCGGCAGTGCGTTGATGGCATGGCCGCCATTGACCATGGTCGGCACGCAAGTCGTGCCGATCCGTCCGACCGTGCTCGGGTTGTTGCGCAGCACCGCCAGCGCTTTTTCGTCGCTGGGATTGGCGACGAACGCCTTGAGCGCGGCGCCGACTTCCGGCTCTTCATAAGGCGCGGCCTTGCTCAGCGCCTCGCGCGTCAGGTCGCTCATTTCGGGCTTGAAGTGATAAGCGCCGATCTTCTCGAGCGCGCTCGACAGTTCGACGATCGCATTGACCGGGCGCGGCGCCGAGGAATGGCCGCCGGGATTGGTCACGGTCAGCTCGAAATCGGCATAGGTCTTTTCCGCGCCTTGCCAGGTCCAATATTTGGGCTTGGCGGTCGCTTCGTCGAGAATGCCGCCGCCGCCATCGATGTTGAGCACGAGGTCGGCATTCTTGAGTTTCTCGGCGATGATCGCCGAGGTCTTCATCCGCGTCTCTTCGTCGCCCGAAAATTCGATGATGATCGTCCGTTTGGGTTTATAGCCCTCCCGGCGCAATTCGTTGAGCGCGGCGATCGCCATCGTGCCGTCGAGCTTCATGTCGGTGGCGCCGCGGCCGAACAGATAGCCATTCTCGACCACCGGCGTGAACGGATCGCGCTGCCAGTCGGACGGCTTGGCCTCGACCACATCCATATGGCCCGAAATGACCAGCGGCTTGAGCTTGGGATCGCTGCCCGGCCAGGTCGCGATGAGATAGGCGGTGTCGTCGACCGGAGTGATCTCGATATCCTTGTCGGCGAACCCGCCGGCGACCAGCGCCGCTTTGTAGAGTGCCGCGACCTGCGGCGTCTGGTTGTTCGGACCTGTCACCGAGCGCAATGCGATCGCCTTTTTGGCGAGGTCGAGCGCCTCGGTTTCGGCCTGGGGATGCGTCGTCGTCTTGGGCGCCGCCGCGCCCGCCGTGGCCACCAATGCCGCCGCCATCGCGGCCAGTCCGAGCTTGTTCATCAACGATCCCTTTATTGTTCGGACGCGACTTTCGACGATCCGCCGTTGAGGGGCAAGCGTAACAATCGTGCGCTGAAATCGCTCATGCGGGGGTTTTTCATCATGATCGCCGTTACTTGGGGCCGCTCGTCAGCACTTCATTAACAAACCTCCGTCACAGTGGACACCGGTGGACTGCGGCCGATCGGACTTTCCCGGAGAAGACGCCGTTCAGCGGGAAGTGTATCGCGTAGGATGAAGCTGGAGCCGGCGCCGCTATCATGGCGAGCGTTGGCACCGTTGGAGTGACATTTTCGAAGTGGAGGGCCGCATGTTCGAATCGCGCGACGATGCGCCCCGGAGCAGTGCGCTATCGAGCGCAGCCCCGCTCGATGCGGAACGCCGCCACGGCGCGCGCCATATCGCAGTCATGCGCGTCGCGAAGCTGCACACGCGGCACGGCGAGGAACTCTGCCTGGTCCGCAATATCTCGCCCGGCGGATTGATGGCGAATATCTGGTCGGACTTGGCAATCGGCGACCTGCTGACCGCCGAGTTCAAGTCCGGGCACCGCGCCTCGGGCCATGTCGTATGGCGGCGCGAGAATCGCATCGGCATGCAATTCGACCAGGATATCGATGTGCCCATTGTGCTGGGCGGCGACGAGGATCCCGCGCCGGGTTTCCACGCGCGCGCGCCGCGCATCAACATCGCGGCGCGCGGCCGCCTGCGTTGCGGCGCGCATTATTATGCCGTCGATCTGCGCGACATCTCGCAAGGTGGCGCGCGCATCACGTCCGCCGATCCCAATGTCTGGGAAAAGATCGACGGGCCGATCGTGCTGACCGTGACTGGCCTGCCGCCGATCGAAGGCACTGCGCGCTGGCACGATTCGAGCAATGCCGGGCTCGCGTTCAATACCCCGATTCCGCTCGACACGATCGCCCGCTGGATCGCCGCGAACCGCGGCTAGGCTAGTTTCGTCGTCCCCCGTTCCGTCACCCCAGCGAAAGCTGGGGTCTCGGGCGAAAGCGCAATCCGGCTTGAGATCCCAGCTTTCGCTGGGATGACGCTAAGCGGAAACGATCATCCTCTGTGCCCCTTGATGAAGATGTTGGCGGTCAGCCGCCCCAGGCGCGGATCGGCGCTGAACGCCATGTCGGGCGGAATAATCCCTGAATGGAGCATCGCCCCGCGATAGATCGCCAGCCGATCGCGCACGCCTTCGATCTGCCCGATCTGCTCGTAATGCTGGTTGGAACCGTGAGTGTATCCCGACAGATCGCCGTTCACGCGACGTGCAGTCGTAACGAAGCGCTCGACATTGCGGTCGTCGACCAGTTCGATGCCCGTCGCGCGCTGGCGAAAGAAGGCGGTGCCGGTTGTGTCGCTGAGATAATGAAGCAGTGCGAGATAATTGGAGTCGGTCGAATCGAAATGCGGGGCGCGTTGCGCCGGGTCGAGGGTCGCAGGCGCGCTCGTCACCATCGAGAAGCTCGCCTCGATCAGGTCGAACGTGTCGACATCGAACCCGCCGCCAATGAACGGCGCGGCGGCCCTGAGCAGCCGCTCGACATAGCCATAAGCATCGTCGCCCGTCTCAATCGGCCGGCGCAGTCCGGGGTAATAGCTGCCCGAACTTGACGGGAACGGTGCCATCGCCGCGGCCAATTCGACCAACTCGTCCACGGCGCCGGTGAAATCGTCGATGACGACCACCGGGCTCTGCGCCTCGCCGACATGACGCAGTTCGGGGGTCATGGCTGGATCGCGATCCGTGCTCCTCTGGGCAGATCGGGAAGCGAGAAGCGCAGCGCGCCATCGGCGACCCGGACGGCAATCCGCTTCGATCCCATCGTCACCTTGGGCACGCCGCCTTTCCAACCGTGGATCGCCACGTCGAATCCGCTCCACCACGGTTTGTAACTGCCGGTGCGCGGCTCGAAACTAAGCGACCCCGCGTCGCAGCGGATCGCCTGACGCAGGAAGCCGCCGCGCTGATAGGCGAAACTGACCCCGTCATCGAGATAGAGTGAGCCGGTGCAGTCATTGCCCGGATAGACGTTGATCTCCAGCGCGCCCTTGGGCGTCTCGCCGGTCGACTGGACGAGCGGCTGGCGCGGAATGATCGCGCCGGGGCGGACGAATACCGGCAAGCGATCGAGCCTGGGCGTTTCCCTGACCGACGCGCCCTGGACCTGCTCGCCGGTCCAGTAATCGTACCAGCCGACGCCGGGCAGGCCGATATCGTATGGCGCGGGCGATTCCCAGGTCTGCGGTGGCGCGATCAGCAAGTCGCGGCCGAGCATGAACTGATCCTCGGTGCCGCCGACGCGGTCGCCACCCTTCACCACCGCGGGATATTCGAGCACCACCGGACGCATCAGCGGCAGACCAGTACGGCTATTCTCCTCGGCCAGGCCGTAGAGATAGGGCATCAGCCGATAGCGTTCCTCGATATAGCGGCGGCGGATATTCTCCTGCTGCGCGCCATGCACCCACACTTCCTGCTCGGGTTTCCCCTTCTGGTAATGGTCGCGCATGATCGGGTTGAACGCGCCGATTTCGATCCAGCGAGTGAGCAATTCGGGCGACGGCGCGTTGCCCGCGAATCCGCCGATATCGGCACCCGAGTAGGAGAAGCCCGACAGGCCGAGGCTGGAAAGTTGCGTCGTCGACAGCGACAGATGCGCCCAGCTCGATGTGTTGTCGCCGGTCCAGGTCGCCGAGCAGCGTTGGCCGCCCGCATAGGAGGCGCGGGTCATCACGAACGGCCGGCGATCGGGCGCGAGCTTTTTCACGCCTTCGTAGGTCGCGCACGAATTGAGCATGCCGGTGATGTTGTGCGTCTCCGCCTGGGTGGTCTTGCGCGTCTTGAAGCCCGGCGAGTCGATCGTGTTGACGATTTCGATCGGCATCGTCTTGGTCGGCGAATTGAACACCGCCGGCTCGTTCATGTCGTTCCAGAAGCCGGCGACGCCCATGCCGACAAACTCGGCATAATTGCGCCCCCACCAGTCGCGCGCCTTGGCCTGGGTGAAATCGGGGAACACCGCGGCACCCGGCCAGACCGGACCGACGAATGGGGTGCCGTCGGGGTTCTTCATGAACACATCCGCCGCTATCCCGCTGTCGTATGGCGCATAGCCCTGGTTCGGCGCGCTCGCGATGTGGAGGTCGGTGATGACCACCAATTTCATCTTCATCGCGTCGAGCTTGGAGACCAGCCCGCGCAAATCGGGATAGGCCTTCTCGTCGACCGTAAACGGGCGGTTGCGGTCCTGATAATCAATGTCGAGCCACAGCACGTCGGCCGGAATCTTGTCGTTGCGCAGGCGGTCGGCGATGCCCTGCGCCTGGACCTGGGTCATGTAGCTCCAGCGCGATTGCTGGAAGCCGAGCGCCCATTTCGGCGTCAGCGGCGCCGGACCGGTCAGGTACGCATAATCCTGGACAATGTCCTTGGGCGTCGCCCCGGTCATCACGTAATAATCGACTCCGCCGCCCTCGGCGCCGAACGAGAAGGCCGCGCGCTCGGATTTGCCCAGATCCATGAACCCGCGCCACGTATTGTCCATGAACAGGCCGTACGTGCCACCCGCCTCGTTCAGGCCGATGACGAAGGGGATCGACTTGTAGATCGGGTCGGTCGCGGGCGTATAGCCGAACTGGTCGGTGTTCCAGAAGGTATAGGCCCCGCCGCGCCGGTCGAGCGGGCCGGTCTTGTCGCCGAGCCCAAAGAAATGCTCGTCATTCGGCATCGCCTTGCGGACGCGGAAACCTCCATTGTCGAAGCGGATCGGCGCGCCGGGAGCGTCGGCCAGGATCGTTTTGCCTGAAAGATCGGTGATGGTGATCGCCAGCGTCTTGTCGTCGATGCGAACGATCAGCTGTGACGTGCGGATTTCGGTGGTGTCGCCTTTGTCGCTGATCGCCAGCGGCACGCGGGTTTCACGCGATTGGGGCAGGACAGCCCAGGAGGCGTCCTCGGGCAATGAGCCTTCGCCCGCACGAACGCGGATGATGTCCGCGCGCGGCGCGCTGATCTCGATTTTGATGCCGTTGGCGGAGGCGGTGTAATGGTCGACCGGCTTCGCCGCCGCGACCCCAGGGACGAGCGCCAGCACCGACGCAGCCAATCCCAGCCAGTGCTCCTGCGAAAGCAGGAGCCTAGAGTCACGAGCGACACGGCCTGCGACCCTGGGTTCCTGCTTTCGCAGGAACACTGACTTGGACACATGTCGCCGCATTCTATGCTCCAGCCTTGAGGACGAAGGTGGCGGGGGTGCCCGCCATCGCATTGGGCGCGATCCATACATCGAACGCGCCTGGCTCGGCATAGCTCTTCTTGTCGGGATGGACGAAACCGAGATCGGCGCGGCTCAAGGTGAAACTCACGGTCGCGCTCTGCCCCGGCTCGAGATCGAGATGCTTGATGCCTTTCAGCGAGCGCACTGGCTGGGTCAGGCTCGCCACCTTATCGTTGATATAGAGCTGCGCGACCTCGTGCATCGCCCGAGTGCCGGTATTGGTGACGGTCGCGGTGACGGTGACCGATCCCGCCCAGGGAATGCTCGCTGCACTGACGCTCGTCGCCGAATAGCTCGCGCTCGAATAGGTCAGGCCATGGCCGAACGGATAGAGCGGCTCGTCGGTCACTTCGCGATAGCGCGCCTTGTAGGCCTTGTCCTCGGTCAGCTGCGGACGCCCGGTGCGGCGGTGATTGTAATAAAAGGGCTCCTGGCCCGAGGCTTGCGGGAAACTGACCGGCAAGCGCCCCTGGGGGGCGTAATCGCCGAACACCACATCGGCGATCGAATTGCCCGTCTCAGAGCCCAGGAACCAGGTCGCCAGGATCGCTGGCGCGTTCTTCACCGCACCGGTCAGCGCCAGCGCGCGCCCGTGGCGGAGCAGTACCACGATCGGCTTGCCGGTCGCGGCGACCGCCTCGGCCAAGGCCAGCTGCGGCGCGGGGATGCCGATATCGACGCGCGCTTGCGCCTCGCCCGACATGCTGGCGCTTTCGCCGAGCAGCAGCACGACGACGTCGGCGTCCTTCGCCAGGCGCACCGCCTTGTCGAGTTCGCCATCGATCACTGCCTCATAGTCCGACCCACGCGTCACACTCAACTTGGCTTTGCCGTCCAGCGCGGCGCGGAACCCTTCCTCGACCGTCACGCAGCTTTCGTAATCGGGAAAATTGGCCCAGGGGCCCGGATAATCGCCCTTCTGGCTCACCGCCGGCCCGATCAGCGCGATCTTTCCCTGCTTCTTCAGCGGCAGCAGATTGCCCTCGTTCCTGAGCAGCACCATCGACTTGCGCCCCGCCTCGCGTGCCAGTGCGATCGCGTCCGGGCGGCGCACGTCGCGCGCCTCGCGCACCGGGTCGAGCGAGCGGTAGGGGTTGGCGAACAATCCCATCGCCTTCTTGACGTAGAGCACCCGCCGCACCGCGGTATCGACCACCGACATCGGAATCCGCGCGCTCTTCACGAGGTCTGGCAAGTGCTTCCAATAGAGGCCCGACTGCATCGAGATATCGCACCCCGCGGTCAGTGCCTTGACCACCGCATCGGGGCCGTCGGCGGCGTAACCGTGCAGGATCAACTCCTCTTCCGAGGTATAGTCGCTGACGACGAGGCCCTTGAATCCCCATTCGCCGCGCAGGATGTCGGTCAGCAGATAATGGTTGGCGGTCGACGGCACCCCGGCAATGTCGTTGAAGCTCGACATGGTGGTGATCGCGCCGGCATCGAACGCCGCCTTGAATCCCGGCAAATGCACTTCGCGCAAGGTCGTCTCGGGGATGTCAGCGGTGTTATACTCCATCCCGCCCTGCACCGCGCCATAGGCCGCGAAATGCTTCGGGCAGGCGAGCATCGAATCGTCGCGACGGATATCCGGCCCCTGGAAACCGCGGACGCGCGCGCGGGCCAATTGCACGCCGAGCCAGGTGTCTTCGCCCGATCCTTCGACCACACGCCCCCAGCGCTGATCGCGCGCGACATCGACCATCGGCGCGAAGGTCCATTGGATGCCCTTGGCCGACGCCTCGACCGCCGCGGCGCGCGCGGTACGCTCGGCCAGGCCGGGATCGAAGCTGGCGGATTCGCCCAGCGGCACCGGGAAGCTGGTCTTCATCCCGTGGATGACGTCGCCCGCGAAGATCAGCGGGATTTTGTGCGGCGATTCCTCGATCGCCACGCGCTGCAACTCGCGGCCGATCGTGGTGCCGATGCCGTTGAACAGCCCGACGATCGCGCCACGCCGGATGCGCGCCTTGAGCTCGTCGATCCCTTGCTTGGCGAGGCCTGGGTTGAGCACCGGTCCCTCGGTCCGTGCCGCCAGCGGGTCGGAATAGATCGACAGCTGACCCGCTTTGTCCTGGATGCTCATCTTGGCGATCAGCCGCTCGATGAACGGGTCGGTCGCCGGCACCGCTTTGGCGAGCGCGGGCAGCCCCGCCGACACCATCGCGACCGCTGACGCGCCCTTCAGGAGAGTTCGGCGGGACAGATCGGTCATGGCTTTTACTCCGCTTGTGATGCCGTCCCGCAACAGGCCCGGCAAATCCGGCCCCGCGCGATTCGCGGCAGTCGATTTCTGCTTGGCGAATGCGCATGAAACCGGTTACGGTGCAACTGTGGAACCGGTTACGCGACCGTGAGAGTCGACCCCGTCCACCCGGCAGAGCTTGCCGGCGGAGGAGAGGATTCAGATCAAGGCGATGGCTGCAAGCCAATCACACCCAGCGATAGCCGAAGGGCGCCCGGACGGCACCGGCGACCGCCATGCGCGGCGCGCGCGAAGCATTGTGACATCATAACCGACAAACAACTGGACAAAGGGCGCTCGCGCCCGCGTGCAAGGGGAATTGAGATGACGAACCTGATGAGGGCCAGCCTGCGGACAGCACTCGCGACCACCATCCTGGCCGGCGGCGCGCTTGCGCTGGCCATGCCGGCTTCCGCGCAGACGACCTCGACCATTCAAGGACATGTCGATGGTGCCGCCGCTGGCGCGACCGTGGTGCTCACGGATACGAACACCGGCCATCAGGATACCGTCAAGGTCGACGCCAATGGCAATTACGTGTTGGTGGGGGTCCCGCCGAGCACCTATCGCGTAGCCTCGGGCGACAAGTCCGTCATCGTCGTCGTGCCGCTGGGCCAGGCAGTCACCGCTGATCTGATCGCGGCGCCGGAGAACACCAAGGACATCGTCGTGACTGGTTCGCGCGCCCGCGACGTCAAGACGCCGACCATCAGCACCAACATCTCGCGCTTCCAGCTCGAGAATCTGCCGAACGGCGACCGCAACTTCCTGAACTTCGCCGCGCTGGCGCCCGGCGTCACCGTCGAAGCCCCCACGCTCGGCGGCAGGGCGCGTCGGGTTCAGGCGGGCGGCGTCAATTCGGACAATACCAACACGTTCATTGACGGCATCAGCATCAAGAACCTGGTCAACCACGGCGGCACGCTCGGGCAGAACCTATCCTCGGGCAACCCGTTCCCGGCATCGGCGGTCGACCAGTTCGACGTCCAGACGCAGAACTTCAAGGCAGAGTTCGAGCAATCGGGATCGGCCGTGATCTCGTCCGTGACGAAAACGGGCGGCAACGAATTCCACGGCGAGCTCTTTGGCGAATGGCAGCCCAAGGCGTTCATCAGCGAGAATTTCGACGACCGGCCGGGTGGCCGCAACAACGCGACGCGCCCGTACAAGCAGAAGCCCGATTTCGACACCAAATATTATGGCGGCAATCTCGGCGGCCCGATCATCAAGGACAAGCTGACGTTCTTCGTCGATTTCGAAGGGACCAAGAAGACCTTCGGCTCGAATGATATCGGCGTCTATCCGACATCAACACAATTTCCCACCGGATTAAGCGCTCCCACTCCTGCAGCGGCAGCCTATGCTCAAAGCGCCCGGTCGCAATATAACGGCAGTTTCGCGGCGGACTTCAATGAGAAGCTGTATTTCGGCAAGTTGACATTTTTCGCGACGTCGCAAGATACCATCAATGTCAGCGCGTTCATTCGTAACGAGTCCAATCTCCAGATCAACGGAGGTGTGACGACGACCGACGCATCGACGAGGAACCGAAACGACGAGCACCGGTATCAGCTCACTTGGGCTCACCGCGGTGAAAATTGGCTCAATGAGTTCATCTTCGCGCGCGATGCCGCAGCCAACGGGGCGATACCCAATACTCCTGGTTCATCCTATGTCGTCGTCGATGGTGGTCCGGGAAACACACCGAACGTGGGCAGTGCGAGAGTTATCGCCCTTGGCGGGACGAATTTTACGCAGGATGACCATCAGTATCAGACGCTATTCAAGGACAATGTGACGTTTTTCGGTGGCGCGCATACGGTCAAGGCCGGTGTGAAGGTCAATTTCACCAAACTGCAGCGCCTTGAGGATAACAATAGCCAGGGCACATTCTTCTATAACGGCAATACTTTCACCGGAATCGGTTCGTCGACGCCCTTCGCAGCGTCGATCAACACTGCCGCGGTCCAGCCGGTCACCGCGAAGAACACCGAGGTGGGCCTGTTCATCCAGGACGACTGGAAACCCGACGACCATTGGCAGGTCAGCGCTGGCCTGCGTTGGGACTATGAGTCCAATTCGCGCAACGAAAAGTTCGTGACGCCGGCCAACATTGCGGCCGCGATCCGCGCCTATCCTGGCTGGAAGGCAGCGGGAATCAACCCTGACGACTACATCTCGACCGGCAGCAATCGTAAGCCGTTCACGGGCGCGTTCCAGCCCCGTCTGGGCATCTCCTACGATGTGAAGGGCGATCGCGACCTGGTCTTCACGATCGGCGGCGGCCGTTACTACAACCGGTCGTTGTTCATCGATTCCGCGCTGGAGACTATCAAGGACGTTTACGAATCGGTCGTGACCATCAACACGCCGCCCAATTGTACCCTGGGCACCCTGGGCTGCGTCACGACGATCCCGACCGACGTCACCGCACTGCGTGCGCTGGCCGCGATGCGGGGCGGCGAAGTGCACCTGATGAACAACAACACCAAGGTGCCCTATTCCGACCAGTTCAGTTTCGGCATCCGGAAGCGGCTCGGCAAGATCAACACCTCGATCAGTTTCTCGTACATCAAGTCGCACAACATCTATCAGGAAGTCGTCGGCAATCGGAATCCGGACGGGAGCTACAATCCGGGCGGCAACCCGGTCTTCACCTACGACGGCAACGTCTATGCAGGCGGCATCTTCTTCCCGTCAGGCGCCCTCAGCACCGCGCCGTTGCCTGGCTACGGCAGCATCTTCATCGGCAACAGCGACGGCAAGGCCACCTATGCCGCGTTGTACCTGCAGGCCGACAAGCCCTACACTGAGGAATCTGGCTGGGGCTTCAGCACGACGCTGACCATTTCCAGCGCCCGGTCCAACGACTCACGCAATGGCGCCAATATCGGCGATCCCTTCAACTTCGATGCGCCAACGATCGGCGCCCAGGGCTGGGGCAGGTCGAGCGGGCTCGAGCGGTGGCGGTTCGTCGGCACGGGTACTGTCCGGTTACCGCTGGATATCCGCGCAACGACCTTCCTGACCCTGTCGTCGGGGCCATATTATGGCGGCGTCCTGTGCGGCATTCCCGCTCCCGCCGTCGACGGCTGCTACACGACCAATTTCGGCATCTACAAGCCGGGCGGCATCGGCTACGCGAACATCGACTTCAATTTCTCCAAGACGTTCAAGATGCCGTGGGCGAAGTCGCATGAGCTGACCGTCTATTTCCAGGCACTCAACGCGTTCGACATGGTCAACCGCAACTACTCGATGTGGGGCGGCGGCTTCCGTAACGTCGGCGACGCCGGCGCGAGCGGCCGGTACGATCTGGGCGGCGTGGCGAGCCAAGGCCGCAACTTCAAGGTCGGCGCCCGCTACAAGTTCTGACACCGTCGGTTTCGCAGACGAAAAGGGGGCGGGTCGAGCTATCGATCCGCCCTTCTTCGTTCAGGCGGCGATCGCCGGCGCCTTGCAATAACGATCGATGAAGGCGGCGTGATCGGGCATCCGTCCCGCGGCATCGGCAATCACTTCCTCGATATCCGCCAGGAACGACCTGCGGACCTCGGCCGGCATGATCGCCGCATGGGGATCGTGTCCCATCGCGAACCCCTGCCCCAGCAACACCTGGACCCAGCTTTCGACACGGAACAGTTCGGCCGCCGCGCGCTTGTAGAAGCGGCCCGACGACGCGAACAGCTCAAGCCGCTCGGTCAGGCTGTCCGGGACCGCCATGTGCTTGAGATAGCGCCAGTAAGGCGTTCCCTCGCGCTCGGTCACCTTGTAGTGCGCGACGATGAAGTCGCGCACGTCGGTGAATTCGAAATCGTGCTGGCGGTTATATTCTGCAACATCGGCGGCGGCGAACCCGCGGTGCGGGAACAGGCCGAGCAGCTTGATGATCCCGGTCTGGATGAGGTGGATGCTGGTCGATTCGAGCGGCTCGAGAAACCCCGACGACAGGCCGATCGCGACGACATTCTTCTCCCACGCCTTGCGCCTTTTGCCCGGCCGAAACCGCACCGGCCGCGGATCGGCGAGCGGCTTGCCATCGAGATTGGCGAGCAGCACCGACGCCGCTTCATCGTCCGAGATGTGGTTGCTCGAATAGACGTGACCGTTGCCGGTGCGGTGCTGGAGCGGGATCCGCCACTGCCAGCCGTGATCGCGCGCGGTCACCCGAGTATAAGGCGTGAGCGGCGACACGCGCTCGCACGGCACCGCCAGTGCGCGGTCGTTGAGCAGCCAGTGGTTCCAGTCCTCATAGTCGATGCCGAGCGCCTGGCCGATCAACAGCGCGCGCATCCCCGAGCAATCGACGAACAGGTCGCCACCGACCGTTCGCCCGTCTTCCATCACGAGGTGGTCGACATAGCCGGTCTCGCCATCGAGCTTGACGTCGACGACCTTGCCCTCGATCCGCTCGACCCCCGCCGCTTCCGAGCGCACGCGCAGATAGCGCGCGAGCAGCGACGCATCGAACTGATAGGCGAAGTCCAGGCCGGCCAGTGGCGACGCCGGGTTGCGCGAATCCGGAAAGGCGAATTTGTTCGCCATCCCGGCTGTGCAATTGAGCGCGTAATCGTCGAAATGTCGCCCCTTGCCCGCTGCGCGCTCGAGCAACCACAATTGGTGCGTGTGCAGCCACATGAAGTCCTGGCCGATCCGCCCGAAGCCGTGGAAATAACGATCCTGGCCGTTCTTCCAGTCGACGAAATCGATCCCCAGCTTGAAGGTCGCCTGGGTCGCGCGGATCATCTCGACCTGATCGATCTCGGCGATGGTCATATAGTCGCGGATCGCCGGGATCGTCGCTTCGCCCACCCCGATGATGCCGATCTCGTCCGACTCGATCAGCCGGATCTCGTAGCTCTTGAACAGGTGCGAAAGCAGCCCGGCAGTCATCCACCCCGCAGTGCCGCCGCCGACAATGGTAATGGTCTTGAGCGGCGCGTTGGGCGCGGTCATGCGATGATCCCCTCGGACGGCGTTCGATCGACGAAGTGCGCGGCGCCTTGCCCGAACCTTAGACCAGCCACCCCGCCCCGGTAAACGGTTCCATCAGCGGCGGGTCTGCACCCTAACCCTCGCTGCGCATCGAATAGCGCAATTGGTCGAGCAGCGGCTTGACCAGGAACGACAGGATCGAGCGGTCGCCGGTCTCGACGAAGGTCTCGGCCGGCATGCCTGCCTTGAGCGCGATCTGCGGCGCCCTCGCCAGCGCGCCGGCGTCTAGCCGCACCTTGATCCGATAATAGCTCTGGCCGGTGCGCTGGTCGGAGGTCAGGTCGGGCGAGACGAAGATCAGCTTGCCGGAAATGTCCGGCGTGGTCTGACGGTTGAAGCCCGAAAAGGTGACTCGCGCGGCCTGACCGACGCGAACCTGGTCGACATCCTGCGGGCGAATCCGCGCCTCGACGATCATAGTGTCGCGATCGGGCACGATCTGGAGCAGCGGCTGCGTGGGCGGCACCGCGCTGCCGATCGTGGTATAGGCGATCTTGTCGACCACGCCCGATTGCGGCGCGCGGATCTCGCTGCGGTCGACCGTGTCGGTGGTGGTGGCGACGCGGACTTGCTGGTCGTTGAGCTGGCCGACCACCTCGGCCAGCTGGGTGCCGGCGTCGCTGCGGATCTGCTTGTCGACGTTGAGGATCTGCTCGTTCGCCTCGGAAATATGCGCGCGCGCCTCGGCGATGTTCGATGCGAGCGCGGCCTTGCTACCCTTCATCTGGACCGCGGTGCGCTCCATCTCGTTGAGACGGTTGATCGTCACCAGCTGGCGGTCGTGGAGTTTGCGCAGCCCGGCGAGCTCGGGCTCGATCAGGGTCATCTGGCTTTCGATCGCCGCGATCTGCGCCTGATAGCTGGCGATCTGCTCATCATATTGGCGCACGCGCTGATTGAGCAATGCGATCGATCCGTCGCGCTCGCGCCGGCGCAGCGCGAACAATTGCCGCTCGCGTGCCATCGCTTCGCTGGCACGCGCGTCGGCCTTGGTAGTGAGGTCGGGCGGGAACAGGATCGAGGAGGCGCCGTCACGTTCCGCTTCGAGCCGCGCGCGCCGCGCGAGCAATTGCTCGAGGCCCAACGCGGCGGACTCGGCGCCGACCGACGACACGCCCTGGTCGAGCCGCATCAGCAGCTGCCCCTTGGCGACATGATCGCCATCGCGGACCATCAACGCCTTGAGGATGCCGCCGGTCGGATGGATCAGCGTCTTCACGTTCGATTCGACCGCGACCTCGCCCGACCCGACCACCGCGCCGCCGACCTGGAGGATCGCCGACAGACCGAAAAAGCCGAGCACCAAAGCGGCGATCAGCACATAAGCGCGCCGCGTACGGAGACGCAGCCGCTCGGCACCGGGATCGGGCTCGGCATCGGGCCAGAAAGCGTGGAGCGGGACTTGCGCGGTCATTGCCCGGCCTTCTTGCTGACGACCAGTCCGCCGGGTCCCTTGCCGCCACTCCCGTCGCGCGCCACCGGATCGGACCGGGGTGCTTGCTGCGGTGGCGGCGCGAGCTTGGCCAGCACCTCGTCGCGCGGCCCGAAGGCTTGCGCGGTGCCGCCGCGCATCACCAGCAACAGATCGACCACGCTCAATATCTCGCGGCGATGCGCGACCAGCAGGACGATGCCGCCCCGCGCCTTCACCCCGGCGACCGCGCGCGCCAGTGCCACCTCGCCATCGGGGTCGAGGTTCGAATTGGGCTCGTCGAGCACGACCAGGAACGGGTCGCGATAGAGCGCGCGGGCAAGCGCGATGCGCTGGCGCTGGCCGGCCGACAATTGCTGGCCGTCCTCGCCGACCTGGAGGTCGTAGCCGCCCGGCAATTGCACGATCAGCTCGTGCACGCCCGCCGCCTTGGCCGCGGCGATCACCACGTCGGACGGCGCCCCGACCTCGAACCGCGCGATATTCTCGGCGATCGTGCCGGCGAACAACTCGACCGATTGCGGGACATAGCCGATCGAGCGGCCGAGCGTCTCGCTATCCCATTGCTGGATCGCCGCGGCGTCGAGCCGGACCGCACCCTTGGCCGCTTTCCACACCCCGAGCACGCCGCGCACCAGCGACGATTTGCCCGACGCGCTGGGCCCGATGATCCCGACGACTTGCCCTGCCTGCGCCTGGAAACTGACCCCGGCGACGGTGGTCAGCTGGCTGCCCGGCGGGGTCAACGAGAGATTGTCGACGATCAGCGACTTGGCCGGCGGCGGCAATTCGGTACGCTCGCCGACCGGCGGCGGCACTTGCCCGAACAATTTGTCGAGCCGCGCCCAGGCCTGGCGCGCGCCGACGAAATGCTTCCAATTGGCGATCGCCGCATCGACTGGCGCCAGCGCGCGGCCCGACAGGATCGAGCTGGCGAAAATGATCCCCGCGGTCGCCTTGCCGTCGATCACCAGCATCGCACCAACGGTCAGCACGACCGATTGCAGCACCATCCGCGCCACCTTGCTGATCCCCGACAAGGTCGCGGTGGTGTCGGTCAAGGTCGCCTGCTGGTCGAGATAATCGTGATGGATCCGCCGCCATTGCAGCATCAGCCGGTCGCGCATGCCGAGCGCGGTGATGATCTCGGCATGGCGCCATTGGCGATCGGCGAGCAGGCGCCGCTTCGCCGCCGCCTGCGCGACCGCCGCGACATGGCGCCCGCTGACGCGTTCGGCGACCAGGGTCAGCGCGGCGAGGCCCAGCATCCCGACCAGGGTCACCACGCCCAGCCAGTAATGCACTGCGGTCAGGATGATCAGGAACAGCAGGATCCAGGGCAGATCGATCAGCGCCGGCGGCCCCGCGCTGGCGATGAACGCGCGCAATTGGTCGAGGTCGCGCACCGGGCTGACCTGTTCCTTGGCCTCGGGCCGTTCGAGCGCGATCCGCGCTTCGATCGCCTGGACGCGCCCCGACAGCGAGCGGTCGAGCGACGCGGCGACGTCGGCCAGCATCTTCGAGCGCATCACGTCGAACACGCCGTAAAAGGCGTAGGCGATCAGGATCATCGCGAAGACGCTGAACAAGGTCGGCAGGCTCTGCGCCGGCAGCACGCGGTCATAGACCAGCATCAAATACAGCGAGCCGGTGATCGTTAGAATGTTGATGAACGCACTGAGCGCGACGATCGCGCCGAACCCCCCGCGCAGCTTGGCCAGCGCGGCGCGAATTTCGGATTCCTTATGGCCCCCGGGGCGCGCCATTGTACGCTTTCTACTGATCGACCTCGATCGATAGACGCATACTCGAATGAATCCAATGCGATCGTTACGCTGCCGCGGTCACAAGATGCAATTCCACCTCACGCAGTTGTACCGCAGCAACGTCCCGCGAGGCGATGGAGTTGGTTTGCGCCAACCCATCGCTACGGCGGGTTACCGCTCAGCCATGCAGGACCGAGATTGCGGCGATCCCACCATGCCAGGTGCCGTCGGTGCCGAGGTCGGCCATGAACGGCTGCATCTGCACCGCGGCGGCGCTGTTGCCGACCCCGATGAAGTCGCCTGAGTGGAGTTGCGCGGTAGTGACCCCGGTCAAGGTCAGCTGGTCGCCATTGCCGAGGTCGATCACCGCGTTGCCGCCGACATCGTGGGTAGCGTTGATCACGTCCTGGTAGCTGGCAAAGCCGATCGCGGTGAGGTCGATCTTGTCGGTCCCTGCCACGAAGTCGCCGATACT
>NZ_JBFUJY010000009.1:0-104252 GCF_056401155.1 Sphingomonas sp. P4_G2
GCCCCGATCAGCACGCGGCTCTGCGCGCGCCATCCGCTCCGCGCGCCGCGCCGCGGCGGCACGCGTGTCCCGGACGCCGCCGCTGCGACGATATCGGCGGCCAGCCCCGGCCGCATCGCCGGGACCGTCACGCGGTCGAGCGCGGCACGTTCGGTCGCGGTGAAGTCGGCGCTCATGACGAGATCTCCCCCGCTAGCGAGGTCAGCCCTCGCGCCGCCAGCGCGGCACGCATCGCACCACGCGCGCGCAGCAACAGCGACTCGAACGCTTTCAGGTTCAGCTCCAGCGCGTCCGCGGCCATCGAATTGGGTAACTCCTCGTAATAAGTCAGCACGATCGCGGCGCGATGCCGCTCGCTGAGATCGCCCAGCGCGGCCCGCGCCGCGCCGCGCAAACGTTCTTCTTCGACCAGAGCCTCCGCCCCTGGCGCTTCGTCGGCGCGCTCGGGCGGCTCCTCGTCGCTGGCAAAGCGCCGCCGCCTGAGGCGATCGAGGCACTGGTTGACCGCGACTCGCGTCAGCCACGCCGCGATCCCCGCCTGACCCGGCCGCCAGCGTTCGGCCGACGCCCACAACCGCAGCAACGCCTCCTGCGCGACATCCTCTGCCTCTGCCGCGTCGCCGATCATGCGATAGGCGATGCGGTGGAGCATCGCGGCATGGGCATCGACCACGCGCCCGAACGCCACGGCATCGCGCCCGGCGATGCGCGTCATCAACGCATCGTCGTTGTCAGCCGCCGCGGCCTCCCGCGCGGCGCTCGAAAACCGCATCAACACGTATCCAATCTGGTCCTTGCCAGCTTAACGCGCGATGGCGTCGAACCCTTCGCGCAGATTATGCCGGCCCGTGCCGCACGATCGCAAAGCCTTCGTCGGCGTGCGGCGGCACGAAATGCGCGGTGAACTGGTCGAACTCGGCATCGCTCGCCTGATAGGCGTGGGTGCCGGCGGCGTTGCGCGCATGGAGACGCTGCCGGCAAATCTCATCCGGCAGATCGAGGAAATGCAGCGTCGCGGTAATTCCCGCCTTGTCGGCCAGCCCGCGCATCCAGGTCCTGCTGGCGACGGTATTGGCTGGAAAATCGAGGATGATGGTCAGGCCGCGCCGCAGCAGGTCGACGATCAACGGCGCGATCGCGGCCCGCAGCCGCCCGCTCTCGCGCCGATAATCATCGAGCGACGTGATTTGCGCCGGATAGAGCGTCGGCAGCCAATGGTCCTCGGCCAGCACCAGCCCGCCCGTCTCCACCGCCAGCTTAGCGGAGAGCGTCGATTTGCCCGCGGCGATCTTGCCGGTGATCAGATGGAGGACGCCGGCGCTCACCCCTGCGCCATTTCCATCAGCACCGCCCATTCGTCGTCACGCACCGGCGTCACCGACAGCCGCGACTGACGTAGCACCTCGATTTTCGCGAGGCGCGGTTCGGCCTTCATTTCGGCAAGCGTGACATGGTGCTGCAATGGCCTGACGGGCTTGACCGCGACCGAAGCCCAATCGCCCTTCTCGCCGTCCGGTTTCCAGGTGCGTGTGATCTCCATGATCCCGGCACAGGCCTTTTCGGTGTTCGAATGATAAAGGATCGCCTGATCGCCGACCTGCATGTCCTTGAGGAAATTGCGCGCGGTGTAATTGCGGATGCCGTCCCATTCGGTGCCACCGTCGCGGACCAGGTGATCCCAGCCATAGACTTCGGGCTCCGACCGCAGGAACCAGTACGCCATCCGATATCTCCCTACCTAAATCCCAAGTGAACGCCCGTCTCAGCGGCCATTCAGACCGACTCGCATAGAAGGATGCAACAGGCTCGGACAGTCTGCGTTTAGTGTATGGTATCCGAGTGCTTGACGATGGAGTTTCACATGAACAAGTTCCTGACCAAGGCGGTGCTGGGCACCACGCTCGCAGCCACCGCACTGACCGCCGCCGCTCCGGCCGATGCACAGCGTTATCGCCGCTGGCACCGTGGCCATGACGATACCGGTGCGGTGCTCGCGGGCGGCATCGTCGGCCTGGCGCTGGGCGCGGCGATCGCATCCTCGTCGAACGACCGTTACGACCGTGATTATTATTATCGCAGCCGCGGCTATCGCGCTGATTACGATAATTATTATTATCGCGAGCGCGGCTATTATCCGCCGGACGGCTATTACGCCTATCGCTATCGCGACTATCGCCGCTGCTGGGTCGAGCGCCGCTACGACCCCTATTGGGATCGCAGCGTCCGGGTCCGCGTCTGCAACTGATCCTTTTCAGCTCCGCTGATCGGTGCCGGCCCGCTCCCCCACCCGGCCGCCCATAGAATACCCTGCCGGGTGGCCGGGTGGGGGAGCGGGCCGGCACCGCAACCGTTTCAGCTCTGCTGAAACCATAGAAGCCGACGCAGGCATGATTGGAACGGCGCGGGAGGCATCTCCCGCGCCGTTTGCTTTTTGGGTCGGCTCGCGGCAATAGCCCGCGCCATGACCGATACGCCCCCCGATCATTTGTCGAGCAATCCTCGCAGCCCCTTTTTCGACCAGGACGCGCTGCAGCGCGGCGTCGGCATCCGCTTCAAGGGTGCCGAGCGCACCGATGTCGAGGAATATTCGATTTCGGAAGGCTGGGTCCGCGTCGCGCTCGGCAAGAAGGTCGATCGCCACGGCAACCCGCTGACGATCAAACTGTCGGGTCCGGTCGAGGCCTATTTCCATACCGCTGCGGATTCGGACGAGGGCGCGGACGAGGCCGAGTAAGGCCCGTCATCGAAGCGTAGCAACCGCGTCCTATCCGCCCCGGATGAAGGGGAGACGTCAATGAGGATGCGCGCGCTAATCGGACTTGTCGCCGGGCTTGGCGCCGCGGCGTCCGCCCAGCAATTGCCCACCGGCCAGTCGCTCTCCCCACTCGCCGCGCCCGGCGCGGTGTTCCGTCCATTGGTGTCGCGGGTCGGCCCGCATCCCGATTATGTCGCCGACGGCGCCGCCGCGATCGCGGTCAGCCCCGATCGCCGCGAGATGCTGGTGCTGACCAGCGGGTTCAATCGCTTCAACGGCCCCGACGGCAAGATCGTCGCCGCGCAATCCGGCCAATATGTCTTCGCCTATCGCATCGATCGCGCCGGCGCGCGGTTGGAGCAGACATTGGTCGTGCCCAATGCCTATTCGGGCGTGGCCTGGACGCCCGACGGGCGAGGCTTTGCGGTCGGCGGCGGGGTCGACGACGTCGTTCATCTATTCCGCCGCGGCAAGACCGGTTTCGCGCCCGCCGGCAATCCGATCAAGCTCGGCCACGCGACCGGCAATGGCGTCGACGTCAAGCCGCAGGCGGCGGGCGTCGCGGTCAGCCCCGACGGCAAGCGCCTGCTGGTCGCCAATTATTACAACGACTCGGTCACCCTAATCGATCTCGCTACCCACGCGATTATCGCCGAACAGGATTTGCGGCCGGGCAAGATCGATCCCGCCGCCGCCGGCCAGCCCGGCGGGGAATTCCCCTTCGCGATCGTCTGGCGCGACAATAAGCGCGCTTATGTCTCGGCGCCGCGCGACCGCCAGATCGTCGCGCTCGATGTGGCCGGCCGCGCGATCCGCGTCGCCAAGCGCATCGCCACCACGGGCGAGCCGACCGCGATGCTGATCGCGCCGCGGACGCACCGCCTTTACGCCACCGAGGACAATGCCGATCGCCTGGCAATGGTCGATCTGGCTACGGACACGCTCGCCGGCGAGCCACGGCTTGGCCTGCCCGATAGCTTGTCCACCGGGCCACTCGGCAAGGGGTTGAACCCCAATGGCCTCGCGCTCACGCCGGCGGGGACATTGCTGGTCACTTATGGCGGGATCAACGCGCTGGCGATGGTCACGCCGGGTGCGACCACGGCCGAGGTGGTCGGCATCGTGCCGACCGGCTGGTATCCCAGCGCGGTCGCGACCAGCGCCGATGGCGGACGCGTCTTCGTCGTCAACCGCAAGAGCCCGCCCGGCCCCAATCCCCAAGGCTGCGCACCCAAGATCGCGGTGCAAAAGGCGCAGCCGAGCGCGTGCGGCGCAGCGAACCAGTACATCTTCCAGCTTGAGAAAGCCGGATTGCTGACCTTCGCGATGCCCGATGGCCGCGCGCTGGCGAAGACGACGCTGCAGGTCGCCGACAATATCGGCCTGTCGAACGCCACTGCCCGTCGCGCGGCCGAAGCCCGGATGGCCGAGGTCGCCAAGCGCATCAAGCACGTCGTCTTCATCGTGAAGGAAAACCGCACTTATGATCAGGTGCTCGGCGACCTCGAGATCGGAAATGGCGATCCCCGCCTGGCGATCCTGGGCGAGGCGCTGAGCCCCAACCATCACAATATGGCGCGCAATTTCGTCACGCTCGACAATTTCTACGATTCGGGCGAGCAATCGAGCACCGGCTGGACCTGGACGACTGCCGGGCGCGTCCCCGATCTGCTCGAAAAGACCGCGCCGGTGAATTATTCGGCGCGCGGCCTGGCCTATGAATCGGAGGAAGCGGATCGCAACGTCGCGACCAGCCTGAGCCTGGCAGAACGCCGCAAGGTCGACCCCCGCCATCCCGACGATCCCGACCTGATGCCCGGCCCCGCTCTGCTCAACGCACCCGATGCCGATGACGACAAGCTGCCGGGCCAGGGCTATTTATGGAACGCGGCGATCCGCGCCGGGCTGACCGTGCGCAATTACGGGTTCGCCGACGCCTCGGTCTATGACAGCGAATCGCCCGGTTTCGTCCCGCTGTTGCGCGAGCCGTTCAAGGACAAGCGCACGATCTGGACGCCTGCCGATCGCGACCTCGCCAGCCGCAGCGATCCCTATTTCCGCGGTTTCGACCAGAAATTGCCGGATTATTGGCGCATGCTCGAATGGCGGCGCGAATTCGACCAGCAGGACAAGGCGGGAACGATGCCCGCGCTCACCCTGCTGCGCCTCAGCCACGACCATTTCGGCGACTTCAAGGAAGCGGTCGACGGGGTGAACACGGTCGAGGCCGAGATGGCCGACAACGATTATTCGGTCGGCATGGTGATTGAGCGCATCGCCAACAGTCCGTTCAAGGACTCGACCCTGGTGTTCGTGATCGAGGACGACGCCCAGAATGGCGGCGACCATGTCGATGCGCGGCGCAGCATCGCCTTCGTCGTCGGGCCGTATGTCAAGCAGCACGCTCTGGTCACGACCCGCTACACCACCGTCAGCATGCTGCGGACGATCGAGGCTGTGCTCGGCCTGCCGCCGCTCGGGCTCAACGACGCGCTCGCAGCGCCGATGGCCGATGTGTTCGACCTCAACCAGAAGGACTGGACCTTTCGCGCGACGGCAGCCGACGTGCTGCGCGGCACCAAGCTGCCGATCCCCGCCGACCGCTTCGTTGCTGCGAAGACGGCTGCGAATGTCTGCCCGCCGCGCGACGCCGGCTGGTGGGCGGCGGCGATGCAGGGCCAGAACTTCACCAGCGAGGACCGGCTCGACACGCCGCGGTTCAATGCCGCGTTGTGGAAGGGACTCGCCGATGGGCCCGAGCCACAGGCGCGGAGTGGCGCTGATTTGAGGGCCAACCGGGCGAGCTTGCTGCGAACGGCGGCGGCTGGGCGGGTGTGTCCGGGGTCTTAGGGGGCACCGATTTCTCTACGCTTCCCCGGCGAAGGCCGGCGCCCAGTCCCGATGCGCTCTCAGCCGCGGGACGCGATCGCTAATTCGCCTAAGCTTGGCCGCCTACGCCGCCGAGTAACAGCCGTCACCCCAGCGAAAGCTGGGGTCTCGTGCAGTATATCAATCGCATGAGATCCCAGCTTTCGCTGGGATGACGGAATGCCGGCCTTCGCCGGAGAGGCGTTGGGGAAGCGTTCTACTCTTTATTTTCGGGCGCGGTCGGATTGACCAAAAAAGTCACATACCCCTGAAACCACGGATTCTCCTCCAGCCCCGCCGGCGGCTGCCACTCACCCCCCTGCAGCAGGCCGATCCGGAACGGCAACTTCAACCGATCGAGTTTCGCCAGATACGCCTGATACCCAGGAATGACATGATCCCCCTGGTAGATTTGCAGCACCGCCTCATCGACTACACCAGCCAGCGCATCGAGCCCTTTCGGATCCCCGTTCGCACTCCAGTCGAGCAATCCAGTAATCCCCAGGTGACAGTCACCCGGCAGCCGCACGCGTAGTCCGCGCAGGAAAGCGGCATAGTCCTCCAGATGCCGCGTCCGCGCATCGAAATCGATCTGTACGCCGACGACGCGGTTGCCCGCCGCACGCCACCGGGCCAGCGCCGCGAGCAATTGGTCATAGATGGCGGGCGACCAGGCGAGCGTCTCGACCCGCACCACCATCCAGACTTCGCGATTGCCAAGCCGCGGGATTGCCGCGCGTTGCGCCGCATAGCGGACCGGATCGGTCGCCTCGACCTGGCCCTGCAGCAGATACAACCGCCTGGCCGTCGCCAGCGCCGGCTGCGCCTTCACCCCGGCCCATAACCAGACCGCGTCATAGGCCGGCGCGACGCGCCCCTCCCGCGCGATCGGGACCGGCAGCAGCGCAATACCGATTGCCACGGCGGCGATGGCGGCGCGGATCACCGCCTACCAATAATAACGCAGCTCGCTCGCCCAGCGCGATTTGGGATAATCGCTCTTGAGCCGCGCGAACCACGCTTTGCGCACATTCTTGTCGACATCGGCCCCGCCGCACGAATTGTTGCCCGACGGCGCATAGCAATTGACCGCGCGGAACAAGGCATAGGCCTTGTCGTCGCCCGGCGCCTTGGGATCGGCGACGATCGCCTTATAGACCTCCAGCCGCGAATAGACCGGCCCGGCGAACAGGGTCTTCGTCCCACCCAGATCCTGTTTGGGCGGTTGGGTGTCGAGCACGAACTGGTCGAACCCATTGGCGCGGAAGAAATCGGCCAGGCACAGCCGGGCATGCGCGCTACCCGGCGCCGCAGCGAGATCGAGCGCGAGGCGCTTGAGCGCAGGGCAGTCGATATCGCTCGCCTGGGTGGGCTTGAGGAACAAGCCGAGCGGCAATTGCTCTGACCCCAGCAAATCGTAGAAATTGGTGTCGCTCGCGGCACCCGCCGGCACTAGCGCGAGGTCGGTCCCGAAATCGCGATACGCGCCCCGGCTCAATTCCTTGTAGAGCAAGGTGAACAAGGCGAGTTGGCGTTCGTGCGATCGCTTCGCTCCCGTCGCCTGTTTGCGCAGCAACCCGGCATCGGCGACGTTCGTCAGCAGGATACCGCGCAACGTCGCGTCGTCGACCGGCGAATCGGGCGCGAACACCCGCGCCAGCCCGCCGGTCCGCTCGTCATGCCAGGCAAGCGCGAGTTCGAGCGCCGAATGCTGCGCATCAAGCTTCGCCCCCGGCAGCATCTCCAGCCAGAAGCCGCGCGCATTGCGGTCGCCGACCACCTCCAGCGCCATGCCGCGCAGCATCTGCCGGCTGAACTGCACCTCGTTAAAGCTCGATTGGCGCGCCGCGTCCGGGATCAGCTTGAGCACCTCGGCCGGCTTCCTGCCGATATAGAATTGGTGCGCGGCGACCAGATAATCGAACAGCGGCTGATTGCCGGCGAACGCCGCACGCTGACCATTGATCTCGTCGAGCGTGATCGGATGGGTGCAGCATCCCGCGCTGACCTCGTCGTCCGCCGTCCGCATCCGCCGCAGATCGAGCACCGCGAGCAGAGTCGGATCGCGCGTATCGCCGATCGTCAGATCGGGCAGCAGCTTGGTGTCCATCTCCTCGGCGAGATCGACATCGTTCAGCCCGCGCGCCGCCATCGGCTGTGTGAACAGCGCAACATATTGCTGCGCGAGCAGATCGCGCTTGCTGCCGAACCAATAGACCCGCCGCAACAATCCCCGCGCCGACGCCGCGTAGAGCCCGTTGGGATAGTCCTTTATATAGCCGCGCAAGCCCGTATCGGCCGCGGCGACGGCCTTCTGGTCAACCGTCTTGAGATCCTTGATATTGCCATATTCGTCGAACAGGCCGACCTGGATGCGGTTCACTTCGACCCGCGCCGCCATGTAGCGTGCGGTCTCGCGCAGCCAGGCGTCACGCGCCCCGCTTAGGCTGGCGAACCGCGTCCCCGCCGTGTCGAAATCGCCGTCGTAAAAAGCCTGCGCGCCGGCGAGATAGGTGGCGAACCCTTTGCCCGCGGGCGACTTCACTTGCCCGTCGAGCGCCGCGCTCGCACTCGCGCCAGACTTGGCGCAATCGGGGCTGAGCGCCTTGCGCGCCGCGATCAACGCCGCGCCCTCGCCACCCGGCAGCTTCGCCGCGTTCACCGCCGCCTCGAACGCCGCCGCGCCGCTGCCGTTGGTGCGGCAGCGCGACCCCTCCCCCGACGAATAATCGCTATCGCTATTGTCCGGCCGCACCGCCAGCCAGCCCGACAAGGTGCGCCAGTCGAACAAGGCCCCAAGCGGCTGCGGCGGCGCGCCCTCCCCCGGCTTGGGTAGCGACCCGCGCCGGTCGAATAGCAGCATCGTCAAATTGGTCCGTGTGTCGTTGCCCGGCCCCAGCATCGCCATGTCGTCGCAGCCGGTGAGGTTGGCGTGGCTCAGCCGCCAGCTCGGCGAACACCCGAAATCGCCGCTGGCGTCGGCGGGAAGAGGCACGGCGAAACAGGCAGCGACAGCGGCAAGCGAGACGCAAAGATGGCGCATGGCAAAGACCCCCGGTGATGACGAAGGACAAAAATGCCATGCCGCCAACATCTTGCCTAGGAAGATTGCGCCATCGCCGAAGATTTACAGCAAACGGCGCATGCTCTTGCCGGTTGGGGCGCTCATCGCCATATCTTCGACGCGCTTCCCGGCCCGTCCCGGCAGCGCAGCTTCCCTTTTCGTTCCCCATCCGCTAAGGGCGCGCGTCACGCGGCGCGGCCCGCATACTCATGAGGCATTGTTTGGCTAAAGAAGAACTTCTCGAAATGCGTGGCCAGGTAGTCGAACTGCTGCCCAACGCCATGTTCCGCGTCCGGCTGGAAAACGACCATGAGATCCTGGGTCACACCGCCGGCAAGATGCGCAAGAACCGCATCCGCGTGCTGGTCGGCGACGAGGTTCTCGTCGAGCTCACGCCTTACGACCTGACCAAGGGTCGCATCACCTATCGCTTCATGCCGGGCCGCGGCGGACCGGGGCCGCAATAATGCCCCGTCACCCCAGCGAAAGCTGGGGTCGCTTGCGGCACGAGATGCCAGCTTTCGCTGGCATTACGCCCTGAAAATGAAGCTCGTTCTCGCCTCGACCAGTCCTCGCCGCCGCGAATTGCTCGCGCGGATCGGGATCGTGCCTGCGCGCCTCGCTGCACCCGACATCGACGAGACGCCACTCAAGGCCGAACCGCCGCGTGCCTATGTCGCACGGCTTGCCGAGGCCAAGGCACTGGCGGTCGAGCGCGCGGCAGACGAGATCGTACTGGCCGGCGACACGACCGTCGCGGTAGGACGCCGCATCCTGGAAAAACCGGCCGACGAGGCGGATCTGCGTCGCATGCTCGGGCAGTTGTCGGGCCGGCGGCATCATGTCTTTTCGGGCGTGTGCATAATCGGCCCGGACGGCCGCCCGCGCGTCCGCGTCGCCGATACGATCGTCGCTTTCAAGGCGCTCTCCCCCGCCCAGATCGACTGGTACGTCGCCAGCGGCGAAGGCATGGGCAAGGCCGGCGGCTATGCCATCCAGGGCAAGGCGGAAGCGTTCGTCCGCTATCTGGCCGGCAGCCATTCGAACGTGGTCGGGCTGCCGATCTTCGAGACACGCGCACTCCTGACTTCGGCAGGCCTGCCGCTGCACCAGCCGCAGGCCGATTGAGGTGGATCAACCTCCATATTTCCCCTCCCTGAAAGGGAGGGGATCAAGGGGTGGGTTTAGCGTAGGGCGAGGCTCGATGCCTCGCCCTACGCTTTTCCGGTCCTCGGCCAACGAGTCTTTGGAGGGCGCGCAGACGCGCGCACCCACCCCCAACCCCTCCCTTGCAGGGAGGGGAGTCTGCAAACCCGAGCGCCAATGCTCGTCGGAGATATCGCTTGGCTGAGTGGCTCTATGAGGCCGGGATCGGCGAAGCGCGCGCCGCTTTGGTCGAGGACGGCCGGATCATCGAGGCGCGGATCGAGCGGCCGGGTGGATTGAAGCTCGGCGCGGTGATCGAGGGTCAGCTGATCGAGCGCGTCGCCGCCGGGCTGAGCAGGATCGAAACGCCGTACGGCGGCGCGGTGATCGAGCGCTTGCCGTCCGGTATCACCTTGGGTGCGCGACTGAATGTCGAGGTCGTGCGTGAAGCCATTCCCGAACCGGGCCGCCCAAAGCTCGCCAAAGTAGCGGCAAGCGAGGCCGCGCCGCGCGACGCCGACGACCTGCTGGCGCGGTGCCGGGCAAGCGGTTTTCCGGTCCGCCTGTTGCGCGCGCACGAACCGGACGCGCTCGAGGCCGCGGGCTGGTCCGAAGTGCTCGACGAAGCGGAAGCTGGCGAGATCGCCTTTGCCGGCGGCGCACTGCGGATGTCGCCGACTCCGGCGATGACCTTGTTCGACGTCGACGGCCCCGGCGCCCCTGCCGCGCTCGCGCTCCAGGCGGCGCGCGCGGCGGCGATGGCGATCGTCCGGCTCGATATCGGCGGATCGATCGGGATCGATTTCCCGACTCTGGGCAACAAGGCCGAGCGCCAGGCGGCGGCAGAGGCGATCGACGCCGTCCTGCCCCAGCCGTTCGAGCGCACCGCGACCAACGGTTTCGGGTTTCTCCAGATCGTCCGTCCACGCCGCCGCGCCTCGCTCCCGGAATTGCTCCGCGCCGACCCGGTCGCGGCTGCCGCATTGGCCCTGCTGCGCGCGATCGAACGCACACCGCCGCCGGTGCCACCGGTACAGTTCGCCGGACCGCGCGTCGCCGCCTGGCTGGCCACGCATCCCGATTTGGTCGCCGAGTTGTCACGGCGGACCGGCGCCCCCATCTCGTTCACGTCATGACCAAGACCAATAGCTGCCCACTCTGCGGCAACATCACCGACCCGGCGCACAAGCCGTTCTGCAGCCGCCGCTGCAAGGACCGCGACCTGCTGCAATGGCTGGGCGAAGGATATCGCATCCCGGCGGGACCCGCCGACCCGGAAGCACTGGACAGCGGTGTTTCGAGCGATTAGAGGCCGCGTCTTCCGCGCTTAGCCGGATATGCCCAAGTAGCTCAGTTGGTAGAGCATGCGACTGAAAATCGCAGTGTCGGTGGTTCGATTCCGCCCTTGGGCACCATTTCTTACAGCCTCGGGAACGCAATAATCGTCCAGGCGCAATAGATTCGGGCGGACTTCGGCAGTTTTATTGGACGGCCGCGGTTGTAGAGAGCCTGATCCTAATCCATGTTAGTTGTATAGATGGTAAAACTAATCTAGATTAGGATTATCGCTTGCCATCGAAATAAGGCGCCAGCGACTGAGAGACGCCGAGCTCCCGCCTTAGGCCTGGAGCGAGTCATGCCACGCTATTTCTTCGACATCGTGGACGGCGATGATTTTACCGATCACCAGGGTTCTGAATGGCCCGATCTCGCGGCGGCGCGAATTGAGGCAGTGCGCTATGCGGCAGAAGTGCTCAAGGAGATGCCGGAGCGCTTCTGGAATACCGAGGAATGGGTAATGACCGTTCGGGATGCGCTGCGCAGGCCGATTCTCACCCTCGCATTTACCGCCGTCAACTTGGCACCCTAGCCTTTCATCAGTGAGATTCCGAAGATTTGCCGGGGGGAACTGGCGTCAAGAATCGTGAGCGCGAGCGCGGGGCGGCCCGATTTTATCAAGCCGTTGAAGCATCGCGGCAAAATACTTAGGACACCGGTACCGGCCCAGTAACCGGGGGTGGACGAAGATAGCGGGGAACAGTTTCCGCTACGTAAGTTTCCCGAGCCGACGGTCTCAATGCGGCTCGCTAGCCTTTCGCAGCACCCTTCTATCTGGATGTTGTCGTGCCTCTGGATCTTGTTGTCCTGCAAATCTCCGAAGATGACCTGCGCAGCGCCCTGACGGCCAAGCTGACGATGCTGGGCTTCAATGTGATCACACTGAGGCGTGGTCAGTTGACCGGCGGGCTATCCGGCACGACGATCGAACAAGCAGTGCTGATCACCGACGACGACGCTTTGGCGGCCTGCACCCCGCTTCCGGGTTGGCTTCAGGTCATCCTCCTCAACGGAACGTCAGGTGATGTCACCGACCGGCCGTTGCGATTGTCCAGACGCGACGCGACACGGCGAGTCGCCGACGTCCTGTCCCAATGGCAGGATCCTGGAGCGTGATGACGTGAGTTTGCCGCGTCGTGATTTTGCCCGGGCGTGTTCGCTGGCAAGGAGCGGTGTGCAGCGCGTAGCGGCGCTACGCGCAAGGACCGCGACGCAGACCAGCGGGCGCGCCCGGGCAACTGCAAAGCGGCGGGCGCCTTTTGGCGCATTGCAGCGCCTCTCGTCGGTCACGATGCATTTTGCATCGCTCCGCTCCTCGTTCCTCGCCCTGCGCCAAAATCCGCTCCGTCACGGCGGGGCAAACTCACGTCATCACGCTCTAGCCCGGCGAAATAAGGCCGGCGGCGAACGCCACGCGCAGCGCCTCTGACAGACTGCGCACCCCCATCTTGGTCATCAGGTTCGCGCGATAGATCTCGACGGTACGAGGACTGATCGCGAGGTTGTAGGCGATGACCTTGTTCGACCGACCCTCGATCAGCCCGGTCAGCACATCGCGCTCTCGGGGCGAAAGGACGTCCACTTTGGCGCGCGCGCTTTCGATCTGCGCCGATCCCGCGCTCTCATGCTCCATCCGATCGAAGGCCTTGTTGATCGTTTCGAGCAGCGCGTCCGCCTTGTATGGCTTTTCGAGGAAATCCAACGCGCCGGCCTTCATCGCCTGCACGGCGACGTCGATATTGCCTTCGCCGGTCAGAATGATGGTCAGGAACCGCCCATGTGAAAGCGAGCTCAGTTGCTCCAGGACTTCGAGTCCGTTCTTCCCGGGCATGTGATAATCGAGCAGCAGCACGCCCGATTCGAGGTCGGGGGCCCGCTCCAGAAACTGATCGCCCGAGCGAAAATTGCGCACGACGAGATCGGAGCGCAGCGACAGCAGGCCGTGCAGCGACGCCCGCACGGCATCATCGTCATCAATCAGATAGATGTTCCGGATCATCTTCCAGCTCCTTGAACACCGGCAGGGTAAAGCAAAACGCCGCCCCTCCCCCCGGTTGGTTCTCCGCCGTCAGGACGCCGCCATGCGCCTCGACAATACGTCTCGAAATGGACAGGCCGATCCCCATCGCCGTGCCCGACTTGGTGGTTGAGAAGCGCGCATAGAGCTGTTCGCCCAGCGCGTCGGGAATGCCCGGTCCGGTGTCCTTGATCGAGAGCATGACCATGTCGTCGTCGCGGCATCGCGACTTGATCATGATCCGACGCGGTTGGCCCGCGTCGAGCGACCGCAGAGCCTCGACGGCATTACGCAACAGGTTAACCAGCACCTGCTGGATTTGCACGCGATCGGCGAAGATCGTGTCGCAGGTAGGATCCAGATCGTAACTGAGGTCCATCTCCTCGCGCCCGCTGCCGAAGAATACCAGCGCGACCGCGCCCCTGGTTATATCGTCGAGCGATTCGGGCCGCATTTCGATATCGCGTTTGGCTAGGAAGTCGCGCAATCGCCGGATGATGTCGCCCGACCGCTGGGTCTGCTCTTCCGCCATGTGGAGCAGGTCGGCGACGCGCTCGCCGCTTGCGCCCTGTTCGATCAGCATCCGCGCCGCGGCGATGAAATTGGACGTCGCGCTGAGCGGCTGATTGAGTTCGTGCGCCAGATCGGCGGCGAGTTCGCTCATCGCGCTCTGACGCGAGATATGAGTCAGTTCCGCGCTGAGTTCCGACAATTGCTGTTCCTCGCGGTGGCGGTCCGACATGTCGCGGACGATCCCGGTAAAGATCCGCTCGTTGCCGATTAACGTCTCGCCGACATTCAGTTCGACTGGGAAGAAAGTGCCATCGGCGCGCCGCGCGATGAGCTCGCGAGTCTTCCCGATCACCTTGCGTTCGCCGGTCCGGAGGTATTCGACGATCGCCGCGTCGTGTTGTGCTGCAAGGCCTTCAGGCATCAGCATCTTGAGATTGCGGCCGATCGCGGACTCGCTGGAATAACCGAACATCGCTTCCGCGGCGCGGCTGAAGCTTTTGATCACGCCGTGTTCGTTGATGACGATCGTCGCGTCAGGCACCGTCTCGATCATCGAATCGAGCCGCATTTGCGCCTCGAGGCGGTTGCGCTGCGTGACATCGATAATCGACCCGACCGATCGCACCAGATTGCCTTGCTCGTCGTACAGGCAGCGCGCCGTTCCTTCGAGCGTGCGCGGCGACCCCGCGTCGGGAAGGAAGCGATATTGGAAGGCGAAGCGATCGCGCCGATCTGCGACCGCACTGTCGATCGACGCCATCACATCGAAAACATCCGCGGCCTCGACATGATCGCGCCACATATCGAACGTGTCGATCGCACCGGCGGGCAGCCCCAGCCGCTGCTCCGATCCGGGCGACCAGCTGATGCGCCCGCTCGCGACGTCCCAATCGAACACGCCGATCTCATTGACCTCTGCCGCGATCGCTAGGCGATTCTCACTGACGCGAAGTTCCTCCTCGGCCCGGACGCGCGACGTCAGGTCGAGCATCTTGAGCACGACCACGTCGTCGGGGCCCGAGCGCTGCAAGTATCGCCGCCGCTCCATCACGTTGAGGTCGATCCCGTCGCGGGTGCGCTCGAGGAATTCCGCCTCGCCGTCGGCGGACAATGGTGGCGGATCGGCGCCTCCGGTCGCGCGCGATTGCAACAATTCATGCTTGTTGCGTCCCACCGCTTCGGTGTCGGTCCAGCCGTAAAGCTCGGTGCATCCTCGCGTCCAGTGGAGGATCGTCCCGTCCGGCCGGACCAGCGCAATGGCGGCGCTGTCGAGCGCGTCGCTGAGGTCGCCCAGCGCCGTCCGCTGGCGGGTCAGGCGATCGGATACCAGCGACAGGATCGTGCCCATGATCAGCATATTGACCAGGATCGCGATCAAGGCGGCGCCTTCCGGCGGGACGCCGCTGGCCCTTATCGACCATTGTTCGAAGACAATGGGGATTGCCGGAAGAACGAACAATATGGGGAAGACCAGCCAGCGCAGCGGTTGTCCCATCTGATCGGCGGACAGCAGCCCGGTCCATCCCGCCTCATGCTTCCACCACAGAAAAGAGCAGGAGAGCGCCAGCGATGCGACGCCGGCCGGCAACGGCGCGATGAAGAATTGGTTGAGCGGGGCTCCGGCGCCGATCCACATCAATGATATCGTCGAATATAGACCGAGACACAGGGCCAGCGCGGCAAGCACGTTCCCCGCCTGATCCAGCCAAGTCGACCGTCGCTGGGCGAACAGGATCGCCACCGCGAGAAAAACGAACGACAGCAGCGAATTGAATCCCGGTCGCCCGGGATTCGGCGCCGCCGTGCGTGCGAGTTGATCGGAAAAGAGCAACTGATCGATACCCGGGCGAATGCCGGATACGCTTTCGGCAATCACCAGCATGGCCAGGATCAGGACCGCGGCCACCGCCACTATCGCGCCCCTCCGGCCAAGGACGACCGCGATCATCGCGAAGGACAGCAGCAAATATCCGGTAGTCGTGAGCGGCCAGGCCGGCGCGTAACTCGCGCCGAAAGAGGCGAGCGCTGGCATTTTGAACAGCCAGCCAAATAACGACGCAGATGCAGCCAGCGCGGCAATTCCAGCCAACACCAATGCAACTTTGTCACGCCTCGATGCGTCGTTCCCCCGACGCATTCGACCAGGCATTTTTCCCCGTCCTTATACTACCCACCATGCGGACAGCCGCATTTTTACTAGCGTTTTGTAGCATCACGGAATGTCTCGGGAAATTCAATAACCTCGCCATGTTTATGGGGATAAAAAGAGTCCATTCTGGGGGGAATTACGTCGCCAACGACGCCCTGCCGCCGCGATAGGTGATCATCGAATGACGCCCGAAGCCCAGCCGCAAGGTCATCGAGCGAAATAAGCCCTTCACTGCGTTGGATATCTGCTCGACCAGACTTACACGCCTGGGATCCTCCAATTCGAAATCGCCGAGCCAGAGTTCGTCCATCGTGCAGGCCTTGAGGTTGACCGCCGCAGGCGCCTCGCCACGCGGCGGCGCAGGCATTTGCTGCTCTGCCGGCCGCGGCAGCCGCTCGATCAGGTCGAGCAACGGCGCGTCGCTCGCCGGTTCGACGAGCGCCGCGGTGAGATCGCCGGGGCTGTTCGCCTGCGTCGCGCCGAGTGGCGCCGGGGCTGCGATAAAGGGGGCAGCGACCGCTGGCGGCGCGACGACCATGGCTTCCGCCAGCGCGATAACCGGCGTTGTGGCGACCGGCGGCTCGACTGCAATGGTCATGCTCGGCACGATGGCGACTGGTCCCGGCGCGGCAACCGGCGAGCAGAATGTCGCCATCGGCGCCGACGCCGCGCGAGCGAACGCCGCCTGCGGGCGCACTTGAGGCCGATGGCCCTGCGCGATGAGCGCGACGCGGACGATGCCGTCGAGCGCTTCCGACACCGATGCACCCCAGGCGAGCTCGACATCCGGCGACGCCTGGTCGGCGATCGTCGCGACGATCGCATCGAGTTCCAACAGCGACATGTCGGTGCCGCCGCTGATCGAGATCATCAGCTTGCCCGCCCCCGCGATCTCATCGTCGATCAGCGGACAGGCCATCGCGCGTTCCGCTGCGAGCACCGCGCGGTCCGTGCGCTCGGTGGCCTCGCCGAACCCGATCACTGCCCGACCCATCTCGGCGATCACGTTGCGCATCTCGGCGAAACCGATCTGCTTGAGCCCTGGGGTCACCAGCAGATGGGCGATCCCGCCGACCGCATCAGCCAACACCGCATTGGACTCCAGCATGGCGGATTTGAACGTCATCTCCAGATCGCCGATGCCGAGCAGCCTTTGATTTGGGACGACGATCAAGGCGTCGACCAGCGGCTCGAGCGTGGCGATGCCCTGATCCGCCCTGCCCGCCCGCCGCAATCCTTCGAACTCGAACGGGCGGGTCACCACCGCGATGGTCGGAATGCCGCGTAGCCGGGCGCGCTCGGCGAAGATCGGCGCCGCGCCGGTTCCGGTGCCGCCGCCCATCCCGGCGGCGATGAAGCAGAAATCGACATCCTCGAGCGCTGCATCGATTTCATCCACGACTTCCTGCGCGGCGGCGCGACCGACCTCCGGCCACGCGCCCGCCCCCAGCCCTCTCGTCGCCATCCGTCCGAGTTGCAGCTGCTGGCGAACTCCCAGCATGCGCAGCGCCTGGGCGTCGGTATTGGCAACGATCAATTCGACGTTCGGCAGGTTCTCAGCGACCAGACCGGCAACACCGTTCCCGCCCGCACCGCCGACTCCGAAAACAGCGATCCGCGGCATCACCGCCTCGATAGTGCCCATAAAGCTCATGACCGTTCCCCGACTCGCTGCATCCTGGGGACTCGTATCGCGGCATAAATGGTTAACGCGCCACGCTGGGAATCTACTATCGTAGAATCCCGGCAACTCTCCCCTCCCGCTTGCGGGAGGGGCTGGGGGAGGGCCTGTTTTTAGGCGCCATCGCTGACAGACACGCCCTCCCCTAACCCCTCCCGCAAGCGGGAGGGGGACAGCGACATTGCCGGGAAGACCACGCCACCTTAGGTTGGGCCGGGGGCCGAAAGGATCGCATGCGCAAGGGCTGGATCATTGCAATCGGCGCCGCGTTCGCATTGTTCGCGCTGGCTTACGGCGCGTCGCCTTATGTCGCGGTGCGCGGCTTCGTCGCCGCGGCGAAACAGGGTGACGCGGAAAAGCTGCGCGGCTCGGTCGATTTTCCGGCGGTGCGCGCCGACCTGAAACCGCAACTGACGGCGGCGGTGACCACGCGGATGGAGCGCGATCCGGCGATGCGGGGCAATCCGCTCGCCGGGCTTGGCGCCATGCTGATGCCGTCGATCCTCGACCGCATGATCGACAGCGTCGTGACGCCCGAAGGGATCGCGGCGTTGGTTCGGGCGGGCAAGGTCGGCCATGCTGAAACGGAGTCCGCGGCGCCGCGGCGGGTTGATTATGGCTTTCACTATGTGGCGCTCAACCGTTTCGACGTCATCTTGCGACGCCAGGGCGCGGCTGACGACCCTGTGAACCTAGTGTTCCAACGGCGCGGCCTGTTCGCGTGGAAGCTCGTGCGTATCGCGCTGCCGCAGAGCAGCCTGGCCGGTCCCGCGGACGACAGCGCGCCAGATCCCGACGCGAACGCAGCCTGAGGTTATTCGCCCGGGCGGTAGCGCCGCTCGACATGGTCCTTGAGGTCGTCCGGATAGAAATAAACCGGACGCAGCCGTCCCTCGGCATAGCGGCCGATCTGGTCGGCGAAGTGGCGCGAGGCGGGATCGCCGCTCTGTCCGCCGGCCATCACCGCCATCGCCTTCACTCGCGGGCCGAATTCGACCACCGCGACGAAGCTGTTGCCGCTGGTGCCGTAATAGCGCTTGGTCCCCGGCCAGGTCTTGGCGCCGAAGGAAGCGAGGCTGCCCCATTGCGCCGAGGTGAAGGGTATCGGGGTCGAATCCCGGGCATCGTCGAAATGCGGCGCGATCGCGTCGTCGAGCCGCTGGAAACGGTTGATATTGGCCCACGGCACACGCCAGTCGCCGAAGTCGCGCTTGAGCCGGTCGGTGGCCGCCGCCAATGCGTCGAGCTTGTCGCCCGGTTTGACTCGCGTCGCGATATAATCGGGGACGTTCATCCGCTCGGCCTGGGCGAAACCGCCGACTTCGCGCCACAATTGATCGCCCCAGAACACCGCCAGGCTAGTCGCGGTCGAATCGTAACCCCAGCGGCGATCCCAGCCCCGCAGCAAGGCGATCGGCTCGGCCAGTCGGGCGCGGCGCGGATCGTCGACGGGTAGCGCATTCCATGCCTCGACCAGCCCGGGGATCAGTTCGGCAAAGGCGGGCAAATAGCTGTCGAACGCCGCGACGCGCAGCTTCTCCGGCGTCCAGCCGCTCTTGCCCTTGAGCAGCAGGTCGGCATGTGTGCCGCGGGCATTGGGGCCGGTCTGATCCATGTAGCGCGGATAATCGGCCGCTTTGGGACTGTCCGGCCCCGCCGCATCCCAGGGCCAGTCGTTAGTATTGTGCACCCAGCCGACCCGCGGATTGAGCACGCTCGGCAGGCTGGGGAGCGTGTGCAGTCCCTTCCAGTCGGTCGCCGGATCGGCGCCGTCGACCGGCCGGGTATAGTCGAAGCGGTTATCGCGCAGCGGCATGAATTGCGGCATCAGGAACGCGATCTCGCCCTTGCTGTCGGCGAACAAAGTGTCGTTCGACGAATTGGCTCGGCGCGACGCGACCTGAAGGAAGCTCTTGAGGTCGCTGGTCTTGGTCCTGAGCCAGCTCTGCTCGAGCGCGGGCACCGGCTTCCACATCAGGGCCTCTGCGATCCAGCGCCCGTTCTTCGCCGCGACGATCGGGCCGTGATGCGTGCGCCAGGTGGTGAAGCGGCGTTCGCCTAGCGACCCGTCGGATTTGCGATAGCGCAAGGTCACTGCCACGCTCGTCACCGTCCGCTCGGCACTGCCGTAGCGATAGACGTAGCCGCCGCCGCGCTTCGTCACGCGCTCGGCGAACTCGTCGACATTGTCGACGGTGGATGAGGTGTGCATCCACCCGGCTTTGGCGTTGAACCCCTGGTAGATGAAGAACTGGCCCCAGGTCGACGCGCCATAAGCGTCGAGGCCTTGCGCGCTCGACATCTGCGCCTCGGAGCGGAAGTAGAAACTGGTGTGCGGATTGATCAGCAGCAGCGCCTTGCCGCTCGAGGTCAGTTTGGGCGCGATCGCAATGCCGTTGGAGCCGGAAGGCTCGCGTGGCACCATGCCGAGTTCCTCGGGCGTCGGCGGCGTCGGCTTGCCGTAGAAGGTCTTGAGGTCGCTGAGCGAAATCCGCTCGATATCGCCGCCGATACTGCCCTCGGTGAAGCTCAGCGCCATCCACGGCTCGAAATGCGTGAGCACCTTGGGCTTGGTGCCGGGATGCGTCGCCAAATAGAAATTGAGCCCGTCGGCCCAGGCATTCATCAACGACTTCAGCCATGGCGCGCTGGCGGCATAGTGCGCCTTGAGCTCGGCGGGATCGACATAGAGGCGTTGGCGCAGATCGCCCCAGATCGCGTCTTCCCCCTCTGCCTCGGCGGTGCGGCCGAGCGCGGTCAGGTAATTCGCCTCGACGCGCGAGAAATCGTCCTCGGCCTGGGCATAGATCAGCCCGAACACCGCATCGGCATCGCTCTGCCCGCGGACGTGCGGGATGCCCCAATCGTCGCGCGTGATCGTGACGCGCGCCGCCTGCGCTCGCCAGCGCGCCATGTCAGCGGCAGCGGGGTCGGGCGCGGTCGGCGCCATGGTCAGTACGGCAAGGGCTAGGAGCGGGAGGCGGAGGGCTCTATCCATATCGGGAGCGTAACGCGACACCGGGGAGAAAACCATGCGCTGGGTGGCACTTGTACTGGCGATGTTGCTCGGGCCGGCGGCCGCCCTTCCCGCCGCCGAAGCGCCGAAACAAGTCGTGCTGCTGAAGCCCGCGCGCGTTTTCGACGGCTTGGACGGCAAGACGCATGCCGGCTGGCAAGTATTGGTCGAGGGCGATCGCATCGCCGCGGTCGGACCCAATTTGTCGGCGCCGGCCGACGCCAAGGTGATCGACTTGCCCGGCGAGACGCTGATGCCCGGGATGATCGAGGGCCACGGCCATTTGTTCCTCCATCCCTATAACGAGACGAGTTGGGACGATCAGGTGCTCCACGAGCCGCTCGCGCTCAGGACCGCGCGCGCGGTGGCGAGCGCCCGAGCGACCTTGCTTGCCGGCTTCACCAGCGAGCGCGACCTCGGCACCGAAGGCGCGGGCTATGCCGATGTCGGGCTGAAGGCGGCGATCGACCAGGGCATCGTCCCCGGTCCGCGGCTCAACGTCGCGACGCGCGCGATCGTCGCGCTGGGGGCTTATGGTCCCAAGGGGTTCGAGCCCGGCGTCGCCATCCCGCAGGGCGCCGAGGAAGTGTCGGGCGTCGAGTCGATCGTGGCGGCGGTGCGCCGCCAGATCGCCGGCGGCGCCGATTGGGTGAAGCTCTACGCCGATTATCGCTGGCGCCCCGGCGAGGACAGCCGCCCGACGCTCAGCCTGGAGGAGATGAAAGCCGCGGTCGCCGCCGCGCACGATGCCGGGCGCCCGGTCGCAGTCCATTCCGCCACCGCCGAGGGCATGCGCCGCGCGATCGCCGCGGGAGTCGATACGATCGAGCATGGCTATGGCGGCACGCCCGAAATCTTCGCCGAGATGGCGAAGAAAGGCATCGCGCTCTGCCCGACGCTCGCCGCATCGGACGCGACCTCGCGCTATCGCGGCTGGACCGGGGCCGAGCCGGCGCCCGAAGCCGTCCAGATCAATCGCAAGAGCTTTCAGATGGCGATGAAGGCCGGCGTCCATATCTGCATGGGCGGCGATGTCGGCGTGTTCGCCCACGGCACGAACGCGCGCGAGATGGAGCTGATGGTCGCCGGCGGCATGAGCCCCGCCGACGTGCTGATCGCCGCGACCTGGGGCAATGCGCGTTGGTTCCACCTCGATAACAAGCTGGGCGCGGTCAAACCCGGCCTGCTCGCCGATTTGATCGCGGTCGATGGCGATCCGACCGCCGACATCGCCGCGGTCCGCCAGGTGCGGATGGTGATGAAGGGTGGCACGGTGATCGCGGGCTGATTAGGGACAGGACCGATGGATATGTCGAAACCGGTCCGCGTCCGCGACGAAGCGCTCGATGCGCTGCGCGGGTTTGCCATTTTCGGAATGGTGCTCGCCAACCTCCAGGGGTCGGAGGAGCACGCTTTCTGGTGGATCAACCATGCGCCGTGGAACGGGCTGACCTTCGCCGATCTGGTGTTCCCGATGTTCCTGCTCGCGGTCGGCCTCGCGCTGCCGCTGACGATGGACGGGAAGATGCCGCGGCCGTCGATCGCGAAGATCGTGCGACGCTCGGCGTTATTGTGGTTCATCGGTTTCGCGATCGGCTTCATCGTCCATTTCAGTCTCAAGCTGGAGGAGATCCGCTTCACCGGCGTGCTCGAGCGGATCGGCATCGTCTATCTGGTCTGCGCGATCGCGTGCCGCCAGACGACGACGTGGAAAGCGCCGGCCATCGCCGCCGGCGTGCTGATGCTGGTTCATGGCGTGCTGCTTCATCTGCCAGCGCCGGGCGACCTGATCGCCAGCATGGCGCCGGGCGAAGGGATGAGCGGCTGGCTCGATCATGTCATCCTCGGCGGCACGCGGCTCTATGGCCAGCCCGATAACGGCCCGCCATTCGATCCCGAAGGGCCGCTATCGACGCTATCGGCGATCGCCACGACGATGATCGGGATCGCGGTCCAGCGCATGTCGGTGCGCCGCAAGAAGCCGGTAATCATGATCGCCGCGGTCGCCGTTTTGTGCCTGGGCCTGACGCTCGGCGCCGCCTGGTTCTGGCCGATCAACAAGAATTTGTGGACGCCGACCTTCACCCTGATCAACGCGGCGATCGGGCTTGGGCTCTTGGCCTTGCTCAAGATCGTCTGGCCGCGGATCGGCGCGTCGCGCCTTGCGCAGACGGTCGCCGCGCTCGGCGCGGTGTCGCTGACGCTCTATGTCGTCCACGATGCGGTGGCGATCGTGCTGATGATGGTGCCGATCGGCGGCGTGCATCTGGGCGAAAAGCTGCTGGCGGGGATCGCCGCGACGGGATTGCCGCTGGATTGGACGTCGATGCTGTATGCGGTGATCGCGGGTGGGATTTCGATTGCGATTACGCTGGCGCTGCGGGCGCGGGGGTGGGTGTTGAGGGTTTAGGGCAATTAAAAGCCCCTCCCCTTCAGGGGAGGGGTTGGGGTGGGGCCTATCCACGAGCGACCGGCTTGAGGCACTGCCCCACCCCCAACCCCTCCCCTGAAGGGGAGGGGCTTAAGCTACCCACTCACCCCACCCGCTCGACCGTAACACTCTGCGACAGGCATTCCGCCTCGCCGAAGATGGTCATGAAGCTGATATCGGTGGCATCCCGCCCAACCCCGATCCGCACCAGCCCTTCGACCGGCGCCAGCCCGGTGGGATCGATCAGCCGCCATTCGCCGTCCAGCCACACTTCGACCACCGCGTGGAAATCGGGCGGATCGAGCCGCCAGGCATAGGCCGCGGCCATCCGCGCCGGGATGTCGGCGGCGCGGACGAAGGCGATCAGCAGATGCGCGAAATCGCGGCACACGCCGCGATGCGCGATATAGGTGTCGGCGGCGGTGGTGGTCGCGTCGCTCGACCCGACGACATAATCGAGATGCCCGCGGATCCACGCCGCCATCGCCTCGACCCGATCGCCGCCCGACAGCGCGCCGAACTCGCGCCGGACGAGCGCATCGAACCGGTCGGATTCGCAATAGCGGCTAGGGAACAGGAACGGCACCACGTCGGCCGGCAGCTGCTTGATGTCGTCGGCGGCGAGGCCATGGAGCGTCGCGTCGGTGCGATCGATCTCGACCGTCGCGGTGTAATGCGCGGTCACGCGCCCCTCCCCCCGCGTCCAGGTGCGCCGCCCAAGCCCGTTATCCGCCGGGATCGGGCGCAATGCCTCTACCCCGCCGATCCGCAACAGGTCGGTGACCAGATGCTGATCGGGCGTCTGCGCCACTTCCAGCGCGAACAGCAGGTCGGCCGGCGCGGCAAGCCAATAGTCGAGCCGGGCGTCGATGGAGAGGCGCATGGAGTCTTTCTGGAACGGAGTCGCATCGATCCTATCCGATAACCGCCCTGCTCCGCTATGCTCGGGATCAGGAGAAGGGGAGCAGGCGAGCATGCCGTCCGACGACCCGATGACGGCCCCGATGACGGCCGGCACGCGGTTCAGTTACCGCTGCACGCGCTGCAACAGCTGCTGCGTCGACAAGCGTATCCAGGTCAATCCGTATGAGATCGCCCGGCTGGCGCGCAATCGCGGCGTCTCCACTGCCCAGGCGCGCGACGATTTCACCATCGACGGCGCCTTGCGCCAGCAGGAGGACGGGCGCTGCATCTTCCTGGGCGATCAGGGCTGTACCGTCCATGCCGACCGCCCGCTGGTCTGCCGGCTGTTTCCGCTCGGCCGCGTGATCGATGCCGCGGGCAAGGTGCATTTCGTGCCCTATCCCGATCCCCTGGCCGCGCACGGCGAGTTCGGAAAGGCGGGCGTGGTCGCCGATTATCTGGAGGCGCAGGGCGCGACCGCGTTCATCGCCGCAGCCGACGCCTATTTCGCCTTTTTCTGCCGCGCCAACGCGCAGATGAGCGCAGGCACGCCGGTCGTCGCCGATCCCGACCGCGACCTGCTCGACATCGACAGCGAGATCGCCGCGGCGTGCGCGGCCAGCGGCATCGCGGAGCCCGAGGATCTGCTCGACCGGATGTGGCTGCACATCAGCCTGCTCGATGCGATGCTCGATCCCTAACATGGCGGCCGCGCCGACCGCGCGCCGGCGGCATCCGGACAAAACGAAGGCCGCGCGACCCCATCGGATCGCGCGGCCTGTTGTTCCGGTGGCGGGTCGCCCCGCCGCCGCGCCGATTACTCGGCGACGTTGCTGGCGTTGGCCGTGACGTCGCTGACGTTCTCGTCGGTGATGTTGGTGGTGTCGGTCAGGTTCACGTCGTCGGTGTTGGTGACGACGACGGCGTTGTCGGCCGCCTTGTTGCCGCCGCAAGCCGCGAGGCCGAGCACGACAGGAGCAATCACCGAGAGAACTACGAGCTTCTTCATGGACAAATCTCCGTAAAATCCAGGCCGCGCCCCCGCTCGGCACAGCGCCTCGCGAATTGGTCCTGGGGTAAGTCCGGCGGTGCGTATGGCGCAATTCCCATCGGATTGGTAGGGGAAAATGCACCGTTTGTCGCAAGGAGGAGAGAAACCTCCATTTTGGTGCATTCGGTCTACCCATCGCCCCCATCCTCAGTAAAGGGGCTTGCTTTGCCGTGAACAATAGAAGAACATTCCAGCGTCTCCGCCTATTGCCATCTAGGGCAAATTAAGACACCATGTCATAAATTGTCCCAGAGGTTTTATGCTTAACGATTTCGCCCTCCTCCGTGCCCGCGCGGCCTTGTCGGTAGAGGAACTGGCCCTCATGACCGGCTATAGCCCGCGCCAGATTTATCGTTGGGAGGCTGGGGACGGAACACCCCGGGAAGCGGTTATCGGTTTACTGCGTGCTATGGCAGCGGTGCCTCAATCTCCATCCCAAGGCCGTTTCACCTTTATTGATCTTTTTGCAGGCATCGGCGGCCTCCGGCGCGGGTTTGACGCAGTGGGCGGTCACTGCGTCTTCACGTCCGAATGGAACAAATACGCGCAGCAAACTTACGCAGCCAACTACCGCGACAATCGTTCCATAGAAGGCGATATAACTGCGGTCGCCACCGACGATATTCCCGATCATGACGTCCTCTTGGCGGGCTTCCCCTGTCAGCCATTTTCGATAGCGGGTGTTTCGAAGAAGAATTCCTTAGGCCGCCAGCATGGCTTTCTTGACGAGACACAGGGCACGCTTTTTTTTGATGTTGCCCGGATTATTAAAGCCAAGCGCCCTGCCGCGTTCATGTTGGAAAATGTAAAAAATCTTACCAGCCATGATAAAGGCCGGACCTTTGCGGTTATAGTTAAAACCCTGACCGATGAATTAGGCTATAAGGTTTGGCACAAAGTTATCGATGCTCAACATTTTGTCCCACAACATCGCGAACGAATCGTTATCGTTGGCTTCCGAGACGAAGTTCCCTTCAGCTGGAACGCGCTTAACCTGCCGCAGAAGGGCCGAATTAAACTCGATAGTATTTTACACCCCGAAGATGGATCTGAGGAACCAGAGGCCCATTTCACGCAAGGTCCGAAGGGCGTTGTTAGCGACAAGTACACACTGAGCGACAAACTCTGGCGGTATTTGCAGGATTATGCCGACAAGCATCGCGCGGCAGGAAACGGCTTCGGCTATGGATTGGTTTCATCCCAGGATGTGGCGCGCACCCTTTCCGCCCGCTATTATAAGGACGGTTCCGAAATACTTGTTAGTCAAGGTAAAGATCGAAACCCGCGTCGCCTGACTCCGCGCGAATGCGCTCGCCTGATGGGTTACCCCGACGACTTCCGCATCCCCGTCTCAGACACGCAGGCCTATAAGCAATTTGGCAATTCGGTTGCAGTGCCGGTGTTCGAAGAGGTTGCCCGTATCATGCAGCCCCATATTCAAATGTTGGTCGAGGCAGCAGACCAGCAAAAGGCCGCGTGACGCTTTGGCAGATGTTCACGACAACGCCACGCGCAGGCGGAATATGGCTGCTATTAGGAGCGGCCACACGAAGCCTGAACTGCTTGTCAGAAGAGCTCTGCACGGTATGGGCCTAAGATTTCGTCTGCACGCCAAGAACATGCCCGGCAAGCCCGATCTCGTGTTCATGCGGCATCGCGCCGTGATCTTCATAAATGGCTGCTTTTGGCATCAGCATGATTGCCATCTATTTAAATGGCCGGCGACCCGCAGCGAGTTTTGGCGAACGAAGATCGGTCGCAACGTCGAGAATGACGCAAGAGCCGCTGAGGCTCTTCTGCAGATGGGCTGGCGAGTGGGCACAGTATGGGAATGCGCGCTTAAGGGTCGCACCAGACTGGACGAAGCCGAGGCTATGCACCGCCTCGCAGCTTGGGTACGCTCTAATGAGAAAACCATAACTATACAGGGCGAATAGCTTTGGCAGGAACAGTTGCTAACTTTTCGCAATGGCTCGACGCGAATTCGGGTTCTAACGTCATCTGGTACGTGAAGCGGCTGTCGGGCAACGACACCCTCGCGAGCGGCTCGCACCAAGCGGGCCCTTATGTACCGAAGGAGTTTTTGTTCCGGATTTTTCCGACCATCGATCGTACGGATATCAAGAACCCCGACACGCATTTCGATCTCTATATCGATTCGCATTCCGACCAGCGGCGGGTCAGGGCGATTTATTACAACAATCGCTATCACGACACGACCGCCAGCCGAGGGCGGGATGAAGCGCGATTGACAAATTTTGGCGGAGCCCGCTCGGCGCTGCTTGACCCGGAAAACACGGGCGCTCTTACGATCTTCGCTTTCAGATTAGACGACCGCGGCCATGCTCTCGACTGTCGCGTTTGGGTTTGCGGAAGCGTTTCTGAAGAAGATTTGGCTGAAGAACGGGTTGGCCCCATCGAGCCGGGGCGTTATCTGGTCTGGTCGCCGGGCACTGCGGAAAATGTGCCGCAGCTGATTGAGAAAACGCGCGCTAATTGCTGGCTCAACCCTGCCGAAATGCCAGCTGAATGGCTCCAAACCTTTCCCTCGGGGTCAGACATCATACGTAAGACGATTGAGATGCGTCCGGATCGTAAATTGTCTCCCGACAAGCGTCTGCAACGCCGGCGCGATTGCGAGTTCCAGATTTTTCGCAGCGTCGAGCAGGCAATCGAGTTGCCGAAGATCACTGCCGGTTTCACGTCGGTTGATGAATTCGTCATTCGTGCTCAGACAATCTTGCAGCGGCGCAAAGCCCGCTCGGGTCGATCGCTTGAACTGCACACTCTCGAAATTTTTACAGAGGAGCGCCTGATTGAGGGCCAAGATTTCTCCCATCAGCCAGAATCTGATGCTGGGAAGCGCCCGGACTTCTTGTTCCCTTCAGAAGCGGCGTACAAAGACACCAGCTTCCCGGAAGATCAGTTGCGAATGTTAGCCGTTAAAACTACCTGTAAAGATCGCTGGCGACAAATTCTCAACGAGGCAAATCGGATCCCGGTCAAACACCTTCTTACACTTCAGGAAGGAGTGTCATTGTCTCAGTTTAAAGAGATGACGGAGGCCGGCGTTCGACTAGTAGTGCCAGAGGCTTTAAAAGATTCATATCCGGAAGAGATCAGACCGCAGTTGCAATCGCTCGAAAATTTTATCGATGAAATTCGCCTGCTTGCCGATGAGGCCGGACCGGCCTGAAGGCACTTCGAACGGCAATAGCGCTCGCCAGACAATCGACTGGCCTTGGTTTAACATAAACGTCGTTGTCAATGGGCCGCACTCATTCCCCGGCCACCTACTCCACCACCCAAAATCACCCTCCCCCAACACCCTTTACGCTTCGTTTACCACGCCCGGCGCAAAACACGCTCTGTGCAGGGCGATGTGCGCCCAGGGGACGCTTATGGATTCGCAGCGCGGCTACGAAGAGGACCGGTCGGATGCCGATCGCGTCGTCGCGGATGATGGGATCGACGACACGGTGGCGGCGGCGATCGGCAACGATGAGCGGCGCATGCACGTGCGCGCGTACAATCATTGGGTGTCGTTGCTGCGCGGGCGCGCTTATCCGTCGATCGAGGATCTCGACCCCGCCAACATCGCCGATTTCGGCCCGCATTCGGTGCTGCTCGATTTCACCGCCGGGATCGAGGATCCGGCGATCGCCTATCTCGGCCGCGCGCTGCGCGATGAGACCGCGCTCGATCAGTCGATCACCCATATCTCGCAAGTGCCCAGCCGGTCGCTGCTGTCGCGGCTGACCGACCATTATCTTCAGATCATCGCCAACCGCGCCCCGATCGGGTTCGAGGCCGAGTTCGTCGGCACGCGTGGCTATAATACGATGTATCGCGGCATCCTGATGCCCTTCTCCTCAAACGACGACACGATCGATTTCATCTATGGCGTGATCAACTGGAAGGAACTGGTCGACGCCGACACGCAAAAGAAGCTCGACGCCGAGGTCGATACCGCGTTGCGCGCCGCGCCCAAGCCGCAGGCGGCCGCCCCGGTCTGGGCCGATGGTCCCGCCGCCGACGTCTCGCCGGTCGCCGAACCCGAGGATCTGGCCGGCAAGCTGGAACAGGCGCGCCAGACCGCGCAGGCCGCGACCAATGCCGATACGCGCAGCCGCGCCGCGCTCTATCGCGCGCTGGGCCGCGCGCACGATTTCGGGCTCGCCGCCGAGCAGGATAGCGACACCTATGACCGTTTGCTCGCCGATGCCGGGGTGACCGTGCAGGAGCGCGCGCCGATGACGGCGGTGGCGAAATTGGTGTTCGGCGCCGATTACGACAAAGCGCGGCTGACCGAATTCGCCGCGGTGCTGGCGCATGCCCGCCGCCACTCCATCCCCGCCGGCCAGCTGACGCCGTTGCTCGAAACCGTCAATGGCGGGATCAAGGCAGTGGTCGCGGCCGAGCGGGCGGCGCGCAATCCGGCGAAGGAAGAGGGGCGCGATCCGCTTGCGGATATTGCCGAGCGGCTGGTGCTGGCGAGTGTCGAGTTTGCTACCGGGCTGGAGCCTGGGGAGCTGGTCGTGCTGCTGGGGCGGGCGACGGGTGAAGGGACGGTGGATATCGTTGCTTCGGTGGCGAATGACCGGTCGCTCGCGGCTCGGACGTTGAAGGCGGCGAAGTAGTTCCAAAGCTCGGCGCATCTCCCGCGCTGTCTTACACTCCTGCGTCATCCCGGCCTTGTGCCGGGATCCACGGTGCCGCAAGCGCGGAACCCTGAGCCTCTTGCTTCTCAGCCAGCCTCCCGGTGGATCCCGGCACAAGGCCGGGATGACGGTTGGAATAGGCCGCACCCGCCCGTCTTATTACCCCCACAAACCAAGTTACACCCGAAACTATCCTTGAGCCCGCCGGTCCGCGGGGGCATAGGACGGCGATGGCCAAGACCACGCTGAAATCGCTGTCGGACGCGCTTGCGGACCGGCTGACCAAGGGCGCCTTGCCGGGAGAGCTGCAGGGGTTTGGAAAGGCGGAGCGCGCGGAAGCCGCGAACTTCGTCGCCACCGCCGCGTACAACCGCCCGCCGGGCGGGCCGACCATGGCGATCGAGCCGATCGCGGCCAACGATCCGCGCCGCCGCATGCGCGTGGCGATCGTTAATGACGACATGCCGTTCCTGGTCGATTCGGTCGCGGCGACCATCGCGGCGCAGGGCATTGCGGTGGATCGCATCATCCACCCGGTCATCCCGGTCACGCGCGACCCCTCGGGCGGGCTGATGGGCGTCGGCGACGGCAATCCCGAATCGATGATCTATATCGAGATGGAGCGGGCCGATGCGCGCGAGCGCCGGGCGCTGGTCACCGCGCTCGAAGACAATCTGAAGGACGTGCGCGCCGCGGTGTACGACTGGGTGCCGTTGCAGGAGGCGATGGCGACCGATGCCGCGACGCTGACCGGCACGGGCGCGGAATTGCTCCGCTGGTTCCTCGACCGCCATTTCACGCTGCTCGGTCACGGCAAGTTCGGCCGCGAAGGCGGCGCGCGCGATCCGCTCGGCATCTGCCGCAACAAGCACGAGACCCCGATCCTGGCCGAAGCCTCGCGCGCGCTGGCGATCGAATGGTTCGAAAAGGGCAATGAAGCGCCGTTGCTGCTCAAGTCGAACTTCATCTCCAGCGTGCATCGCCACATCCCGCTCGACCTGATCGTGGTGCCGATCCGCGATGGCAAGAAGGTTTCCGGCCTGTCGATCCATGCCGGCCTGTGGACCTCGTCCGCGCTCAACTCGCCGCCCGACGACGTGCCGGGCCTGCGCACGCGGCTGGGCGATTTGCAGAAGAAATTCGGGTTCGATCCCAAGGGCCATGCCGGCAAGGCGCTCGAACATGCGCTGACCACCCTGCCCCATGATCTGCTGATCGCCTTCACGCCCGAGGCGCTGGAGGACGTCGCGCTGACGGCGATGAGCCTGGCCGACCGGCCGCGGCCCAAATTGGTGTTGGCGCGGTCGATCCTTGGCCGGCATCTATTCTGTTTCGTGTGGCTGCCGCGCGACGAATTCACCACCGCGCGCCGCATCGCGATCGGCGACATGCTGGCCGAGGCGGCCGGCGGCGCCGTGCTCAACTGGGCGATCGCGATGGACGATCTGGTCGCGCTGATCCGCTATACGGTCGATCTGCGCGGCGAGAGCCGGATGCCCGACGTCGCCGCGCTCGATACCCGCCTGGCGCGGATGATGCGCGGCTGGGCGCCGGCGGTCGAAGCGGCGCTGGCCGAAACCGATGTGGCGCGGTCGACGCGATTGGCGCTGCGCTGGGCGAATTGCTTCCCGCAAGGCTATCGCACGGTCAACAGCGCCGACGAAGCGGCGCGCGACATCCTCAGCCTGTCGACGCTCGAAACGCCGGAGCAGCGCGCGGTCCGCCTCTATCGCGACGCGCGCGGCGAAGCGCGGCTGAAACTCTATCGCCTCGGCGGCTCGATCGCGCTGTCGGATGCGGTGCCGGTGCTGGAGAATTTCGGCTTCCGCGTGATCGAGGAAGTGCCGACCGCGCTGACCGACGAGGGTCAGGGCTACATCCACGAATTCCTGATCGAGGCGGCGGGCGGCGTCGGCGCGGTGTTCGACGGCAATACCAGCGTGCTGGAAAATGCGGTCGCCGCGGTGCTGGAAGGCAATGCGGAGAACGATGCGTTCAACCGCCTGATCGTCGACCTCAATATGGCGCCAAGCTCGGCGGTGCTGTTCCGCGCCTGGTTCCGCTATCTGCGCCAGGGCGGACTGAACTATGGCCTGACCACGGTGGTCGACGCGCTGCGCCGGGCGCCGGTGGTCACCGCCGCGCTGATCGACCGGTTCGACGCCGCGCACGGGCCGGGCGGCAAAAGCGAAGCCGGGGTGATCGCCGCCGATGAGGCGATCAAGGCCGGGCTCAACAATGTCTCAGCGATCGACGACGACCGCATCCTGCGCGCGATCCATGGCGTGATCGCCGCGACGTTGCGCACCAACGCTTTCACCCCCGCGGCGGACGAAGCGCTGGCGTTCAAGCTCGACAGCCACAAGGTGCCGGGCCTGCCCGCGCCGCTGCCTTGGCGCGAGATCTGGGTGTACAGCCCGCGGGTCGAGGGCATCCATCTGCGCGCCGGCCCGGTCGCGCGCGGCGGGCTGCGCTGGTCCGACCGGCGCGACGACTTCCGCACCGAGATTCTCGGCCTGATGAAGGCGCAGCGCGTCAAGAACGCGGTGATCGTGCCGACCGGCGCCAAGGGCGGCTTCTATCCCAAGCAGCTGCCCAGCCCCTCGGTCGATCGCGACGCCTGGTTCGCCGAAGGGACCGAGAGTTACCGCATCTTCATCCGCACCTTGCTGTCGGTCACCGACAATATCGTCGAGGGCAAGGTCGTCCATCCCAGGGGCGTGACGATCCTGGACGGCGACGATCCCTATTTCGTCGTTGCCGCCGACAAGGGCACGGCGACCTTCTCCGACGTCGCCAATGCGATCGCGATCGAGCGCGGCTTCTGGCTGGGCGACGCCTTCGCCTCGGGCGGCAGCTATGGCTATGACCATAAGGCGATGGCGATCACTGCCAAGGGCGCCTGGATCTCGGTCCAGCGCCACTTCGCCGAGCGCGGGGTCGACGTGCAGACGCAATCGATCCGCGTGGTCGGCTGTGGCGACATGTCGGGCGACGTGTTCGGCAACGGCATGCTCTTGAGCCAGGCGATCAAATTGGTCGCGGCGTTCGACCATCGCCACATCTTCCTCGACCCCGATCCCGATCCGGCCGCGAGCTGGGCGGAGCGCGAGCGCATGTTCAACCTGCCGCGGTCGAGCTGGGCGGATTACAATCCCAAGCTGATCTCGAAGGGTGGCGGCGTGTTCCCGCGCAGCGCCAAGACGATCCCGCTGTCGAAACAGGTCAAGGCCGCGCTCGACATTCAGGCCGACGAGCTCGAGCCCGCCGCGTTGATCTCGGCGATCCTCAAATCGCCCGCCGACCTGATCTGGTTCGGCGGCATCGGCACCTATGTGAAGGCGGCGAGCGAGAACCATATCGAGGTGGGCGACCCGGCCAACGACCGCTTGCGCGTCAATGCCGAGGATATCCGCGCGACCGCGATCGGCGAAGGCGCCAATCTGGGCGTGACCCAGGCCGGACGCATCGCCTTCGCGTCGAAGGGCGGGCGGATCAACACCGACTTTATCGACAATTCGGCGGGCGTCGATTGCTCGGATAACGAGGTCAATATCAAGATCGCGCTCAACCGCGAGATGATCGAAGGCCGGCTGCAGTTCGAGGCGCGCAACAAATTGCTCGTCCAGATGACCGACGACGTCGCGCATCTGGTGCTCGAGGACAACCGGCTGCAGACGCTGGCGCTGTCGATCATGGAACAAGACGGCGCCCAGGCCTTGCCGAGCTTCGTCCGCCTGATCGAGATTTTCGAGAGCGCCGGCCGGCTCGACCGCGTGGTGGAGGGGCTGGCCGATAATGGCACCCTGCTGCGCCGGGCGCCCGAAGGCCGCGGCCTGACGCGTCCCGAACTCGCGGTGCTGCTCGCCACCGCCAAGCTCGCGCTGCAGGATTCGATCGAGCATTCGGAGCTCGGCAGCGACGACGCGCTGCTCCCCGATCTCCACGCCGCTTTCCCGCACGCGATGCGCAAGAAGTTCGGCGAGGCGATCGACCAGCATCGCCTGCGCAGCGAGATTATCGCGACCAAGCTCGCCAATCGCGTCGTCAATCGCCTTGGCGTGCTCCACCCGTTCGAGCTGGCGGAGGAGGAAGGTGCTGCGATGGCCGACATCGCGGCGATGTTCGTGGTGGTCGAGCGGCTCTATGATCTCGACAAATTATGGGCCGAGATCGAGCGCGCGCCGATGCCCGAAATGGGCCGTCTGGCGCTGTTCGACGAAGTGGCGGCCGCGGTGCGCAGCCAGATCGCCGATCTGTTGCGGGTGACCGCTCCTGGCACGACGCCGTCGGTGGTGATCGCGCGGCTGGCCAAGGGCGTCGCCGCGCTCGACCGCAAGACCAAGGAATTGCTGCTCGAGGAAGCGAGCGCGCAATCGGTCCGCATCTCGACCAGCCTGGAAGCGGCTGGCGCGCCCGCCGCGCTAGCGAAGAAGGTCGTGCGGCTGTTCGAGCTCGATGGCGCGGTCGGCCTCGCCGATCTCGGCGCCGAGCTCGGCATGGACGAGACCGTATTGACGCGCGCCTTCACCCATCTGGGTCAGGCGCTCGGGCTCGACTGGGCACAGGCGACCGCGGCGCGCATCCTGTCGAGCGACCCGTGGGAACGCCTGCTGATCGCCGGGCTCGCGCGCGACTTCCAACAGCTCCGCCTCGAATTCCTCGAACGGCATGCCGGCAAGGATCCCGAGGCCGCGGTCGAGATGTGGCTGGGCGCCAATGCTGGCCGCGTCGCGCAATTCAAGGGCGTGGTCGACCGCGCCCGGACGGCAGCGACGCCGAATGCCGCGATGCTGGCGCAGATCGCGGGGCAAGCGCGAGTGTTGCTGGGGCGGTAATCGCTAACCCTCTCCCGCGTGCGGGAGAGGGAGGGGCCCGCCGCCGAAGGCGGTGGGAGGGTGAGGGTCTTCTTACTTCTTCTGTCCCGGCACCCGCGCCTCGAAGAAGAAAGAAGACCCTCACCCAACCTGCACCGGGTGAACAGCGCCCCGCGCTGTTCAGGTCATGCCGGGGGCATGACCGACCCGGTGCACCCGCTTGCGGGAGAGGGCTTGAGCGCAGCTGCCGTCTACGACTGCAGGTTCAAACTTTAACCTCAATCTTCGCCCTCTGCCGCGCCTTCAACTCACCCTTCCATCCCCGCGCGCGCCACCACATGATCACCCCGGTGACTGCCAGTACGGCCGGCAGCAACCCGCCGAGGAAAATCACCACCTGCCACAGCAAACCCATCCGCGTGCCGTCATGGATGCGGCGCATCAGGCGGGCAGTGTCTTCCCTGGGCGGCGGCGAGGCCTTCGCCGTTCCGGTCGCATCGTCGACCTTGACCTGACGCCCGGCCCCTTCGCCGATCGTCACGGTCCATTCGGGCTTGAGGTCGGTCGGCCAGGCGACCATCGCAACGTCGCCGGGCAATGCCGCCCGGGCGCTGGCGATCGCGGTATCGAGGCTGGTCTTCGGCGCCTCCAAAGGCTTGGCGCGCGCCATCGCGGCGCGGTCGGGGCCCTTTTGCGGCTGCGCGCCCGACATCGCGCCGAAGAATTGCGGAAAGCTGATCCACGCGCCGGTCAGCGACAGTGCGAATAACGGCAAGGCGATCCAGAAACCGAACAGATGGTGCAGATTGGTGTCGAGATTGCGATGCCGCCGCCATCTCAGCCCGCGCACCCATTTGCCGACGGTCGGCCACCACAGCCAGATCCCCGTGAAGCACGAGAACAGCATGAAGACGCCCAGCCAGCCGACGATCGAGCGTCCCCAGACCGGGATCATCAGGCTGCCATGGATCATGTGCATCGCGCGGATCAGGCCGGAATTGCTGTTCGCGTGATCGAGCACCCGCGCGGTGGGCGGATCGAGCCAGACGTTGGTGCGCGTCGGTGGTCCCGCTTGCGATCGGGCGCCACCCGGTATGGCCGCGACGATCACCGGGCCATCGCGCTGGGGCAAGGTGATCGACTGGATACGGTCGTCGGGCTTGAGCACCGATTTCGCCGCCGCGACATAGAGCTGGGAATCGAGCGCCTGCTCGCCGCTTACCGTATAACGCTGCGGGTTAAGGCCATGGTCGAGCGCTTCGTCCCATACCAGCGCAGCGCCGGTCACGCACAAGGGGATGATCAGGATCGCCAGAATCAGCCCGATCCATTTGTGCACCTGGAACCAGAAATTGCGCAGCCCGATCTTGGTCATCGTCGTCCTATGCCTCGGCCCAGCGGCGGAGGAGATTGTGATAGGTTCCAGTCAGCCGCACGACCGCCGGGTCGCCCTGACCGAGCCGCGACGCGGCGTCCTGCACCGCCTGATCGAGCTCGAACAGGATGCGGCGCGCGCCGTCGTCGCGGACCATCGACTGGATCCAGAAGAAGGACGCGACCCGCTCTCCGCGCGTGACGGGTTCGACCCTGTGCACGCTCGACGCCGGATAGAGCACCATGTGCCCGGCGGGCAGCTTGACGCGCTGGTCGCCGAACTGGTCCTCGATCACCAATTCGCCGCCGTCATAGCTGTCGGGATCGGACAGGAAGAGCGTCGCCGACAAGTCACTGCGCACGCGAAAGTCGCTGCCGCGCCGGATGCGGATCGCGCTGTCGACATGCGCGCCGAACGTGTCGCCGCCGGCATAACGGTTGAACAGCGGCGGATAGACTTTGAGCGGCAGGGCGGCAGCGACGAACAATGCCGCTCCCGACAAGGCATCGAGCACCATCGTCCCCGCCTCGCGCGCCGCTGCCGATTCCTCGGGCAGCTGCGCATTCTGTTTGGCGAGCGCCGACTGATGGCCGGACGTTGCGTTGCCGTCGATCCACTCGGCCGCGTCGATGATCGCGCGCAGCCTGGCGACGCCCGCGGCGTCGAGCACATCAGGGATGGCGATCAGCATCGGGCCGCTCCGCGCTCGATCGCGGCGCGACCGCGCGCGCGAAAAGCGGGCACCGGCGAGACGTCGAGAAACGCGGCCGCCTTGGCGACAAAGGCCGGTGTGGCCCGCTCCCCTGCCCGTTCGATCCAGCGAAGCGCTTCCTCCCCGCGTCCCTTGGCGCCGAGCATGCGCGCGTGGTTGAACATGCCGCGGAAATCGCCGCCCTCCGCCGCGCGTTCGTAGAGCCGCGCCGCCTTGGTCAGGTTGCGGGCGACTACCCAGCCATCTTCATGGAAGCTGCCGACGAAGTTGATCGCCTTGGCATTACCCAGCTTGGCCGCCTTCTCGAACCAGGCCAGCGCCGCCGGCTTGTCCTCGGCGACGCCATGCCCGAGCGCGAGCAGGGTCGCGTAATTGTACATCGCCCAGTCGAGCCCGCGCTCGGCGGCGATGCGATAACAATCCGCCGCACGCGCCTTGTCGACCGCGACACCCCAGCCGAGATCGTAACAGCGCCCGACCATGTTGAGCGCCATCAGATGGCCCTGTGCCGCGGCGCGATTGAACCAGGCGAAGCCGGCGGCTTCGTCCTTGGCCACGCCGTTCCCGTCGAGCAGCAATTGGCCATAGAGCGCCTGTGCCTCGGCCTCTCCGCTCTCGGCTAGCTGACGAAGAAACGCCGCGCGCTCGTCGGGATCATCGGGCAAGCGCGCGGCACTGACGACGGTGGAGGGGGGTGCCGTCGTCAGAACTTGAACTCCACCGACCCGAACACCGTCCGCCCGGTGGCGATCGACGCGTAATGGCTGGTATAGACCTGGTTGAAATAGACCTTGTCGGTCAGGTTTTGCGCGTTGACGCTGAGCTGGATGTTCCTGGTCAGCTTGTACGACGCGCGCGCGTCGAACCGCCAATAAGACGGGATCATGCGATAGAGCACCTTGGTCGCCGGCGTGACCGTCACGACTCCGCCGTCGGTCTGCGTCGCCGCGCGATTGTCGGCATAGCCGCCGAACTGCTTGTCCATATAGAGCGCCCCGCCGCTGACCGAGAAGCGCTTGGTCACGTCGACCGTGGTCCAGGCGGTGAACGAGTTCTTCGCGGTTTGCGGCACCTGCTTGCCGGTGTTGACCGACACGACCTGCACCGTCGTCGCCTTGGCCGCGCCGTTGGCCGGCACGGTCAGCGCGGTGAAACCGCCATCGGTGATCTTGGGATCGAGATAGGTATAGCCGCCGAACACCGTCCAGCCGGGCAGGATCGTGCCGTTGACGGTGAGCTCCAGCCCGCGAATGCGCGTCTTGCCCAGGAAGGACGGCAGGCCATCGTTACCCGTCACGCGCGCATTGTCGATATCGGTCTGGAAAATCGCGAGACCCAACCCTAGCCGCTCCTTGAACAGGCTCGCCTTGGCGCCGACTTCGTACGACTTGGTCTTCTGCACCTTCAGCGCGTCGAGGATCGCCAGATTCTGATTAGTGACGGTGGTCGGCAGCGCATTGTCCTCGCGACCCTCCCCCAGCAAAGTGTTGGGCGGGGTCGCGGCGGTGGCGTAGCTTGCATAGAGGCTGGTCTCAGGCGTCGGTTTGAACACCAGGCCCGCCTGCCAATTGAACAATTCGTCGGTGCGACCAAGCCTGAAGGATTGGGTCGCGGCATAGGTCTGGCCCGGCGTGGTCACGGACTTGAAGCGGTCGAACCGTGCGCCGAGGTTCAGGATCAGTTGCGGCGTCAGCGTGATCGAATCGAAGCCATAGACGCTGACGGTATTGGCGTCGTTCTGGGTCTCTTCGAGCGGCAGGGATTTCACGATCGGCGACGGCGTGGTCGAGGTGTCGCTCGCGTAATTGACCCAGGGATCATAGGGATTCGGGTTGAACAGGCTGGTGCAATAATAACGCGAAACCGTCGCCGTGTTGCAGCGCGGGCTGACGGTCGAGCCGGTCGACAGCGTTTCGACGCCGGTGGAGGGATTGAGATAGCCGCGCGTCACGAACGTGCCGCGGCGCGCCTTTTCCCACGAGAATTCCGCGCCCACCGCGATGCTGTGCTTGATCCCGCCGGTGTCGAACGTGCCATACAGATCGATCTGGTCGGTCAGCGCGTCCGAATAGCTGTAGCGCGTATTAGCGCGGCGCCAGACGTAACCGCCGCTGACGAGGTCGCCGCGCGTGCCCGCCGCTCCGGTCGTCGGATTGGTTGGCGCGGTGCCGTAGACGTTGCCGGTGCTGTCGTCCGGCAGCAGGAAAATATAGGCCTGCGTCGAATGCGACCAGCGCGCGGTGTTGCGGATGGTGAGCGTCGGCGACAGATCGTGTTCGAAGCGGATCGTCGCCTGATCGGTGGTCGCGTCGCGGAAGTCGCGGTCAGCCAGCCCGTAGTAAGTGCTGCGATCGACATAGCCGGTCTGGCCGCCCGCGGTGGTGATCCGGCCGAGCGCGGGTTGGGTATAGATGTTGCCCGTGCCCGGCGCGTTGGCGATCGTGTAGAGATAGGGAATGCCGCTATCGGGCAGTTCGTGGCTCTCCAGCCGGTAATAGCTCGCGGTCAATCGCGTCGCCGTGCCGAGGCCGATCGTCAGCGACGGCGCAAAGCCCCAGCGCCTGGCCCAGATTGCGTCGCGGCCCGAAAAGTCCTGATCGTGCCATAACCCCTGGATGCGGAAGGCCACGGTCGGCGTGATCGCGATGTTGAGGTCGGCGGTGACGCGCTTGTAATCGGCCTCGCCATAGCTTGCCGTGACGCTGCCGAACGTGCCGGCCTTGGGCAATTTGGAGATGATGTTGATCGTCCCGCCCGCCGAGCCGCGCCCACCCAGGGTCGAGTCCGAGCCCCGGACGATCTGTACCGAGTCGATCGCAAAGGTCTCGCGCGTCTGCGACGACAGATCGCGCACCCCGTCGACATAGATCGACCCCTGGCTGTCGAAGCCGCGGATGAACGGGCGGTCGCCGATCGGATTGCCGCCCTCGGCCGCGCCGAAGGTGATGCCCGGCATGGTGCGCAGCGCGTCCTGGAGCGAGGCCGATCCGGTTTCCTCGATCACCTTGCTCGGAATGACGACGATCGATTTGGGCGTGTCGACGACGCGCGCCACATCCTTGGGCCCGCTCGGCTCCGCCTCGGCTTTGATCAGCTGACCATTGATGATGATGTCGTGGCGACGATCCTGATCGTCGCCGTCGTCATTGGCGGGCGTCAGATCGGGGCCAWCGGCGGCCAGCGCCGGATGCGTGGCGAAAGCGCCGACGCAGGACAGAGCCAGGAAAGCAGGCTGCGCGACGCGACGCGCGGCATTGTTGCGATTCACTCTTATCTCCCTTGTTGGGAGACCCGCTATTGAGAGTCGTTCGCAGTGTCAACGCTATTGAGAAATATTCTCAACTACTCTTGTCATTCGCCTCGCTGAATGCCCAAGTCCGCAGCGCGCTGGCGAGGTTGGGCGGCTCGTCGGCGAGGATGCGCAATGCGTCGATCTCGGCGACCAGCGCGGAGAGCGGCAAAGCGCGGGCCCTCGCCGCTTGTTCGAGTGCTTGCCAGAATATGGGTTCGAGCGTGATCGAGGTTTCGTGCCCGGCGATGGTGATCGAGCGTTTGACGGGGCCGCGAAAGCCAGTGGGAGGCGGATCGATACTCACGAAAGCCCCTCCCCTTCAGGGGAGGGGTTGGGGGTGGGGCGGTGCCGCGGGCAGATTGCTTGAGGATAGGCCCCACCCCAACCCCTCCCCTGAAGGGGAGGGGCTTGAAGGAAGTCCCCACTCAAGGCTTGTCGAACAAAGCCGCGAGCTGCTCGATGATCGCGCCGCCCAATTGCTCGGCATCCATGATCGTCACAGCGCGCTCATAATAACGCGTGACGTCATGGCCGATCCCGATCGCGACCAGTTCAACCGGCGAGCGGTTCTCGATCCAGTGGATCACCTGGCGCAAATGGCGTTCGAGATACGATCCGCTGTTCACCGACAAGGTGGAGTCGTCGACCGGCGCGCCGTCGGAGATCACCATCATGATCTTGCGTTCCTCGGAGCGGCCGATCAGCCGGCCGTGCGCCCAGAGCAACGCCTCGCCGTCGATATTCTCCTTGAGCAACCCTTCCCGCATCATCAGCCCCAGGCTGGGCTTGGCGCGGCGCCAAGGCTCGTCGGCCTGCTTGTAGACGATGTGGCGGATGTCGTTGAGCCGGCCCGGCTGCGGTGGCCGCCCCGCCGCGAGCCAGCTTTCACGGGCCTGCCCGCCTTTCCACGCGCGTGTGGTGAAGCCCAATATCTCGGTCTTGACCCCGCAGCGTTCGAGCGTGCGTGCCAGGATGTCGGCGCTGATCGCGGCGATCGAGATCGGCCGCCCGCGCATCGACCCCGAATTGTCGATCAACAAGGTGACGACGGTGTCCTTGAACTCGGTGTCGCGCTCGATCTTGTAGCTCAACGACTGCATCGGGTTGATCACCACCCGCGCCAGCCGCGCGGCGTCGAGCAACCCTTCTTCCTGGTCGAAATCCCAGGACCGGTTCTGCTGCGCCATCAGCCGGCGCTGCAGCCGGTTGGCGAGCTTGGTCACCGCACCCTGCAGATGGACCAATTGCTGGTCGAGATACGAGCGCAGCCGGGTCAGTTCCTCGGCGTCGCACAATTCGGTCGCGGCGATCACCTCGTCGAACTGCGTGGTCCACGCTTTGTAATCGAATTGCGACGACGGATCGGCGAACGGGCGATTGGGGCGGACGGGAAGCATCCCCTCCTCGCCTTCGTCGCCGGCCTCGCCGTCGGCATCCTCGAAGGATTCGTCGCCGGCCTCCGAGCCCTCGCCATCGTCGCTGTCCGCCTCGGACTGTTCGCCACGCGCTTCGACTTCGCCCTGGCCCTGCTCGCCCTGGTCGTCGCCTTCCTCGCCCTGATCCTGCTCCTCGTCAGTCCCTTCGTCGTCCGAGCCGCCGTCATCGCTGTCCTCGGGGATCTGGTCGCCTTCGACCAGTTCGAGATCCTCGAGCAATTTGGTCGCCAGGCTGGCGAACGCACGCTGATCGTCGAGCGCGAGGCGGAGCGCGTCGAGATCGCCGCCCGCTTTCTCCTCGATCCACTCGCGGACCAAATCGAGCCCTTGCCGCGCCACGTCGGGCGCCGCCTGGCCGGTCAGCCGCTCGCGCACCAGCAACTGGATCGCGGTCGATAGCGGAACTTCGTCACGGCTGCGCGCCCGCGTGATCGGGTCCGAGCGCAAGCGCATGTCGAGCGCATGGTTCAGATTGTCCGAAATCCCGGCATAGCCGCGCGACCCCAACGCCTCGACCCGCGCCGTCTCCGCCGCATCGAACACCGCGCGCGCGACGGCATCGTGCGGCGCATTCTTGAGGTGGAGCGACGGGTTGTGGAGTTTCAGCCGCAGCGCGAATGAATCGGCAAAGCCGCGCGCCTCAGCGACCTGGTCGGCCGGGAGCGTCCGCGCCGGCATCGGCACCTTGATATGCTTGCCCGACTGCGCCGGCGCGTCGGCGGTGAACGCAAGTTCGACCTCCGCCTCGTCGGCAAGCGCGCGCGACGCGCCGCCGAGCACGGCCTTGAAGCGATCGAGGGGTGTATCCTGCGCCACGCGCTCGCTGTTACGCCTTCGCCACTACGCTCTCGGGCAAATCTTTCCCGAACACGCGCTGATAATATTCCGCCACCAGCGCCCGCTCCGCTTCGTCGCACTTGTTGAGGAACGACAAGCGGAACGCGAAGCCGACATCGCCGAAGATCAGCGCGTTCTGCGCCCAGGTGATCACGGTACGCGGGCTCATCACGGTCGAGATGTCGCCGTTGATGAAGCCCTTGCGAGTCAGATCTGCGACGCGGACCATGTTGTCGACGACCTGCTTGCCGTCGGGCTTGTCATATTCGCCCGACTTGGCGAGCACGATCTGCGCCTCGACCGCGGCGGGCAGATAGTTGAGCGTCACGACGATGTTCCAACGGTCCATCTGACCCTGGTTGATCTGTTGCGTGCCGTGATAAAGGCCGCTGGTGTCGCCCAGGCCGACCGTGTTCGCGGTCGCGAACAACCGGAAATAGGGGTTGGGGCGGATCACGCGGTTCTGGTCGAGCAGAGTCAGCTTGCCCTCGGTCTCGAGCACGCGCTGGATCACGAACATCACGTCGGGGCGGCCGGCATCATATTCGTCGAACACCAAAGCGGTCGGCGTCTGCAGCGCCCAGGGCAGCAGGCCTTCGCGGAATTCGGTGACCTGCTGGCCGTCCTTGAGCACGATCGCGTCGCGGCCAATCAGGTCGATACGGCTGATATGCGCGTCGAGGTTGATGCGGATGCACGGCCAGTTGAGGCGCGCCGCGACCTGTTCGATATGCGTCGACTTACCGGTGCCGTGATAGCCCTGGACCATCACGCGGCGATTGTGCGCGAAGCCCGCCAGGATCGCCAGCGTGGTGTCGGGATCGAACACATAAGCGGGGTCGAGATCCGGCACGCGCTCGTCGGCCTCGCTGAACGCGGGCACTTCCATGTCGCTGTCGATGCCGAACAGGTCACGGACCTTCCTGATCTGGTCGGGCGCGTCGAGCAATGTCGTCTGGCGGCTGTCGGGCTGGATGTTGGGGATATCGGTCATCAACTATTCCTTCGCGGCGCCCTCCCTAGACGCGGCGGTACGGCGAAGTCGAGACGTGATTGCGGACCCGATGTTCGAAAATCCGCCTTCGTCAGATGCGCGCGCTTGCCTCTATTCAAGGAAGTCTGCGAGGTTGGAGAGGGTTGAGGCGAGCCCCCGAGCATGATCCTCGGCCGAGATGCCGGGCGGTACATCGGACGCGGTAATCATGACCACCGTTCCTTCTGGGACGGCGCGAAGCAACCAGGTCATCGTTATCGTGCCGGCGTAAGCGGGGTCGTCCGACTCGAAATCAGCGGTCTGGACGATGCGTTCGCCGGGGATCAGTTCGACCAGCCGCCCGTCCACAGTATCGGCATCGGCCGAACTCTTGCCGGCGGTGGCGTGCTCGCCGGTAAAGGTCAGCGTCAGGCGATAATGCCCGCCAGGCCATGGCTCGAACCGATCGAATTTCCCCGTCATGCCCTCAGGCGGTAACCAACGCGTCTGCGCTTCGGGATCGATGAAGGCGTCGTAAATCGCCTCGGGCGTCGCTCGGATGATCCGGCTGGCGCTGTCGGTCCGCCCAGTCACGATCAATCCTCGGTCCATTTGGGCGGCAGCGGGAACAGCGTGACGAACCGCTCGGCGAGCGCACGGTCCCCTTCGACTGTGACCAAGCCTAATTTCTCGCCTTCCGCGATGGGCACGCCGCCATAGGTCAGCGCGGCAAATCCGCGTGGGGTCGAGGTGAAGACGAGATCGGCATCCACTGGTTCGGTCCGCGCCACTTGAAAGCTGCTATTGGCGAGTTCGGTGGTGAACACCTCATCGCCCAGCCGAAAACCGATCCTCGCGACCATGCCCGCCGAACGTTCGGCCGACAACATGGTGCGGAACGACAGCATCAGCGACGCCGCCGACAAGGGCAAGGACGGATCATGCGCGGGCGAGCGCGTCGCCCAGCGGCCGAGCTCCTGGATCGCGGTTTCGCTTTCATAACCCCAGCGAGTCAGCTCATAGATCTGGACTGAGGCGGGCGGCGGCAGTTTGCGCTTCTGGAGAATGCCGGCGGCCTCCATCCCTTCGAGCCGCTGGGTCAGCACATTGGCGCTGATGCCGTTGAGCGCGCCTTTGAGCTCGCCGAAGCGCCGGCCGCCGAACATCAGCTCGCGAACGATCAACAGCGACCAGCGTTCGCCCACCAATTCGAGCGCCATCGCGGTGCCGCAGGCATCGTCATACCACCGTTTTTCCACCATTTTTTCCAGCTTAGTCACTTTTTCTAACTTCATGGTTGCTTTTTGTAACTGTAGTCGGCATAAAAGTCAAGTCAGCCGATTCGCCAGCCCCCTGGCGGTCCCCGGCTTTAGGGAGAGAACAGATGACCAAGATGATTTTCGTGAACCTGCCCGTCGCCGATGTCGCCAAGGCAACTGCCTTTTATGAAGCGATCGGGTTCGAGAAGAATCCGCAGTTCAGCAACGAACAAGCCTCGTGCATGGTATGGTCCGACGCGATCCATGTGATGCTGCTCGGTCACGATTTCTATCGGACCTTCACGACCAAGCAGATCGCCGACACGCATCAGACCAGCGCCGCGCTGATCGCCTTGTCGCGCGACAGTCGCGCCGAGGTCGACGGGATCACCGATGCCGCGATCGCCGCCGGCGGCCGCCAGACGCGCGACACCGACGACATGGGCTTCATGTACAGCCGCCCGTTCGAGGACCTCGACGGCCACACCTTCGAGCCGATGTACATGGACATGGAAGCGTTCCCCGCAGCGACCACCGATCAGCATGAGGGCGTCGCGGCCTGAGCGCCGCGCCCCTCCCCCCAAAGGAGATTTACGATGCCCGAACGTTTCCGCCCCTGGATTGCCGGCCTTTTCTGGTTCGCCGTGACCGGCATCGTCATCCTCGACTATCCGGCGCTCGCCGGCATGCCGATCGTCGCGTGAGCAACCACCAGCTTTAGGAGAGAAGCCATGGCTACTACCTATCAAGCCGCTTCGGCGGCGCCGACCCCGCGCGCCCTCCAGCTATGGACTGGCCGCATCCTGACTGCGCTGGTCATCCTGTGCCTCGGTGCCGATGCCGCGGGCAAACTGATCGCCCCGATGACGATGATCGCGCACAGTCCGCCGCTGGGGCTACCCGCCACGTCCGGCTTCTACCGGCTGCTGGGAGCAATCCTGGGCGTCGCGACCGCGCTTTATGCCTGGCAGCGCACGGCATTCCTCGGCGCGGTCCTGCTGACCGGCTATCTGGGCGGCGCCGTGGCGACCCATTTGCGGGTCGGAAGCCCGCTGTTCGGCTACACGTTGTTCGGCGTCTATGTCGGGATCATGCTATGGGGTGGATTGTGGCTGCGCGACTCCCGCATCCGCGCATTGCTGCCCCTGAATCGTTGACCAAAACAACAAGAGGAGAGGCATCATGACCTATGTGCAGGGCTTCATCATTCCCGTGAAGGAAGGTGACAAACAGGCCTATCTCGACTTGGCGACAAAGGCAGCGCCGGTGTTCGCCGAATATGGCGCGACCGCTACCGTCGAATGCTGGGGCGACGATGTCCCCGACGGCAAGCGCACCGACATGAAGCGCGCGGTCCAGGCCGAGCCGGGCGAACATATCGTATTCTCCTGGGTCTGGTGGCCCGACAAGACGACCTGCGACAATGCCGCCGAGAAACTGATGGCCGATGAGCGCATGCAGCCCGATGGCGAGATGCCGTTCAATCCGCAGCGCATGATCTATGGCGGCTATGAAGCGGTGTATGATGGCGGCGATGGCGGCAGCTTCGGCTATGTCGACGGCGTCGTCGCGCCGACATCGGTCGATAAGCAGGCCTTTGCCGACCATGCCGCGCGCATTTCCGCTTATTTCCTGAAGAGCGGCGCGACCCGCATCGTCGATGGCTGGGGGACCGATGTCCCGGACGGCAAGGTCACCGACTTCAAGCGCGCGGTCGCGGCCGAGGATGGCGAGACGGTGATTTTCGGCTGGGTCGAATGGCCCGACAAGCCGACCCGCGATGCCGCCTTTGCCGGGATGATGGACGATCCCGACATCCGGGCCGCGCCGCCTGCGTTCGACATGCAGCGCGCGATCTTCGGCGGCTTCGTGCCGATGCTGGATGCCGATCACCAATAACGACCATCAACAGGAGAGAGATGATGGCTACCCGAACCGGAATGCCGATCTGGTATGAATTGATCACCACCGATGTCGAGGCCGCCAAGCGTTTCTATGGCGACATCGTCGGCTGGACCACGACCACCTTTCCTTCCCCCGCGGGCGGCACGCCCTACAACATCCTGAATTATGGGGATACCGGCGTCGGCGGGCTGATGACGTTGCCCGACGGCGCGCCGACCGGTCCCGGCTGGTTCGCCTATTTCCACGTCGCGGATGTCGATGCCGGCGTGGCGCAGACCGAACAGGCAGGCGGCAAGACGCATATGCCCGCGACGGACCTGCCTGGCGTCGGGCGGATCGCGATGATCGCCGATCCGCAAGGCGTGGTCTTCTATTTGATGACTCCCGATCCATCGATGGGCGACCAGGAAAGCACCAGCTTCTCGGCCACATTGCCCGGACGGTGCAGCTGGAACGAACTTGTCACCAGCGACCAGAAAGCAGCTTTACCCTTCTATTCGTCGCTGCTCGGCTGGACCTCGACCGAGGCGATGCCGATGGGCGAAATGGGGGACTATACCTTCGTCGATTGCGGCGACGTGCGACTGGGTGCGATGATGGATCGTGCCAGTCCTGAGCAGCCGCTCAAATGGACCTTCTACTTCGCTATCCCCGATGTCGACGCTGCGGTCGACAAGGTGAAGGCAGGCGGTGGCACCGTCATCATGGGACCGATGGACGTCCCCGGCGGCCAGCGCATCATCGTCGCGGTCGACCCGCAAGGCGCGTCGGTCGGTTTCGTTTCAGGAGAACGGCAATGAACAAGATCACCACCTGTCTGTGGTTCGACCACGGCAAAGCCCGCGAAGCGGCTGAATTCTATGCCGCGACCTTTCCCGACAGCCATGTCGGAAGCCCGCATAAAGCAGCGTCCGATTTTCCGGGCGGCAAGCAAGGCGACGAGCTGACCGTCGAATTCACGGTGCTCGGCCAATCGTTCGTCGGGCTGAACGGCGGCCCGACCTTCACCCCCAACGAGGCGGTGAGCTTTCAGGTCTTCACCGACGACCAGGAGGAGACCGATCGCTATTGGAACGCGATCGTCGACAATGGCGGAGCGGAAAGCGCGTGCAGCTGGTGCAAGGACCGCTGGGGCTTTTCGTGGCAGATCGTGCCGCGTGCGTTGATCGCTGGCATGAGCGATCCCGATCCCGCCGTCGCCAAGCGCGCGATGGACGCGATGATGACGATGAAGAAGATCGACATCGCCACGATCGAGCGCGCCCGCGCCGGGGAGGTGGTGGCATGAGCGGCGCCGAATACGAACTGTCGATCGAACGCCTGATCGACGCGCCGGTCGAGGCGGCGTGGAGGGCCTATACCGACCATCTGTCCGACTGGTTCTGCCCCAAGCCCTGGCGTGCCGAAGTGGTAGCGATGGACTTGCGCGCCGGCGGCCGTGCCGCGACCACGATGCACGGCCCAAACGGCGAAGTGATGCCCAATGAAGGCGTCTATCTCGAGGTCGAGCCGATGCGGAAGATCGTCTTCACCGACGCTTTTCGCGAAGGCTGGATCCCGCAGGGACCGTTCATGGTCGGGTTCTTCGAATACACGCCCGAAGGCGACAAGACACGCTTTCGCGCCGGTGCGCGCCACTGGACCAAGGAAGCGTTCGAGCAGCATCGGGCGATGGGCTTCGAGCAAGGCTGGTCGGTCATGGCCGAGCAACTCGAGGAAGTCGCCAAGCGACTGACGGAGACGGCCGATGCGTAAGATCGTCGGCACCGTCTTCGTCTCGCTCGATGGTGTGATGCAGGCACCAGGCGGGGTGAACGAGGATATCACCGGCGGCTTCGCGCATGGCGGTTGGCAGTTCAAATTCCCCGACCCCGCGGCCGACGCAACGCTGGGCGCCACGTTCGATGGTTATGATCTGCTGCTCGGGCGAAGGACCTACGACATCTTCGCCGCTTACTGGCCCTATGTCGAAGGTGAGGAAGCCACATTGGGCGAGACCTTCACCAACGCCGGCAAATATGTCCTGACGCGCGGCGATCAGCCGCTCGAATGGGAAAACAGCCACCGGTTGAAGGGCATGGACGATGTCGCGGCGTTGAAGCAGGGCGACGGCCCCGATCTGATGATCTGGGGGTCGAGCGAAGTCTATCCCGGCCTGTTGTCGGCCGGACTGCTCGATCGGCTGACGGTGATGATCTACCCCCTGACCCTGGGCGACGGCAAAAGGCTGTTTGGCGACGGCACGCCCGCCGGTGCACTGAAGATGGTCGATCACCAGGTCACGCCGTCCGGTACGATCATCGCGACCTACCAACCCGCTGGCCCGATCCCCGAAGGCGCGTCGGTGCCGCCGATCGCTACCGCGCGCGAGGCGGAGCGGCAGCGTCGGATGCAGGAAGGGACGTGGTGATCCCCACCTGATCGGACGTAAATTGCCGTCGCCGAAGCGCGAACGGCACGCTAAGCGGGCGGGGATGCATGGTCGTCCCCGCCCGTTTCTCGTCGCGATCCTGATCGGGCTGGCTGCGGAAGCCTTGTTCCTGTGGGGCGTCACGATCCCGTCGAAGATCGTGTTCGACGAGATCCATTACGTGCCCGCCGCCCGGGCGTTGCTTTCCCTGTCGGGGCCGGTCAACACCGAACACCCCCTGCTCGCCAAGGAGTTCATCGCCGCGGGGATCGCATTGTTCGGCGACAACAGCCTGGGCTGGCGCTTCTTCTCGACGATCGCCGGCGCGGCGACGGTGATGGCGGTGTTCGCGATCCTGTGGCTGCTCTACCGCCGCATGCGCCCGGCAGTGATGGGCGCGATCTTCGCGCTGCTCAACTTCACGATCTATGTCGAAGCGCGGATCGCGATGATCGATCCGTTCCTGGCCGCCTTCACCCTGTGGGGAATCGCGGCGATTCTGTGGGCGATGCGTGCGCCCGCCGGAAAGGTCTGGCCGCGCTGGATCCTGTCGGCCGTGCTGTTCGGCCTGGCCGTTGGTACAAAATGGGCGGCCGTCCCTTATGTCGCTTGGGCAGGGATGGGCTTCCTGGCGGTACGCTGGCGCGACACGGCGAGAGCGAAACGGCCGCTCGCGACTTTGTGGTCGGGCCGCGATCAGCCGCACTGGCCGGGACTTCCCGCGATCCCGGCGCTCGCCGTCTTCGGACTGGTATCGATCGCGATCTATTTCCTGACCTTCGCGCCGGCCTTTTTCTACCACGACCAGCCGCTGACGCTCGCCGATCTGCTACCCTTCCAGGACATGATGTACCGCGAGCAGACCCAGGTCCTGCCGCACCACACCTACCAGTCAGCGTGGTGGAGCTGGCCGCTGATGATCCGGCCGATCTGGTATTTCTACGAGCCGTCGGACGGGGCGATGCGCGGCGTGCTGATGATCGGCAATCCGGTGATTCTATGGGGCGGATTGCTGGCAGTGCTCGCTTGCCTATGGGGTTGGCTGCGGTCTCACGATCCCCGGCTGTTGTTCGCCGCCGGGCTGTGGCTGGCGAGCTATCTGATCTGGGCGATCATCCCCAAGTCGCTGGGGTTCTTCTATTATTACTATCTGCCCTCGATCTTCCTGTGCATCGCGCTGGCGGCCGCGTTCGAGCATTTCGGCAAGGGCAAGCTGCAGCATTGGGATGAGGGGTTCGCGATCCTGGCGTTCGGCATCGCGGTCTATTTCTTCCCGATCATCTCCGCCGCGGCGCTGCCCGGCGAGCAGGCGTTCATGCACTGGATGTGGTTTTCCACTTGGCCCTAGCGGAATAGCGGATGCTATTCCGCGCCCGAGGCCAAGTCGGCCGGCGGCGCGCGGCGCCGACCGACGGCGCGGATTTACTCCGCGCCGTCCCCGGCTTTCCCACTATTTTACATCGTTCGCCTGCGTGAACACCACGCGCCAGCGCCCGCCGCGTTTCGCCCAGACGTCGACGAAGCGAGCATGCGCCGTAATCGGCTTGCCGCGATCGAACCCCTTGGCATCGACCATCCCGCCGAGCACGGCGCCATCCGACCACACTCGGCGGACCTTCAGCGAGAGCGCGACATAGGTCGTCCTGCTGCCCGGCGCGGTCGCCTCGGCGATATATTGCGCCTTGGTCTGGTTCTTCCCGTTCGACCCCGCGAGGATATAATCGTCGGCGAGCAGCCGTTCGAGCTCGGCGCGGTTGGCCTTGAATTGCGCGAGATCGTAGGCGGTTGCCGCGGCAGCGAGATCGCGTGGCAACCCGCGATAATCGGCACCTTGAGGACCCGTCTGCGCCGAAGCTCCGGTCAAGGCCATAACCATGCCGATGACCCAGATTGCCGACCGCATGATATGACTCCCCCGCAATGTGCGGGCAAGAGTAGCCGGACGGCTAACCGCGGCAATGACCTGCCAGGTCATGGCCAACGATGCACCACTAAGCCTCCATCGCGCTCGCCGGACGAGTGAGTACCTCGAGAAAATGCGTGCATGGCAGCGTCAGGTCGGCGGCGTGATGGACCAGCCACAGCATCATCGTCACGCCGGTCAGTGGGCGATAGGCCAATGCCGCCGATTGCAGATTGCACAAGGATTCCGCCAGTACCATCACGCCGATCCCAGCCGCGGTCAGCCCGAACAGGGTCGACACGTCGCTCACCACCTGCGCGACATTGGGCTCGACGCCGCGTTCACGCATCAACGCCATCAACTCGCCGGTGAACAGGCTGCGTTCGGTCGAGTAGAAGACCATTGGTTCGTCCGTCAGATCGACGAGGTCGACCGTTTCCTGCGCGGCCAGCCGATGATCGGGCGGCACCCCGACGAACAGGCGCTCGCGGAGGAAAGGCTGCGCGATCAGACCGCGCGGCAGGACGGGTTTCTCGCGGCTGCGCATGAAGCCGATGTCGAGCAGCCGGTCGTCGATATCCTCGACCTGGGCGCGTCCCGACGCCTCGCGCAGCACCAGCTTCACATCGGGATAGAGCCGGCGGAATTCGGCGATCGCGCGCGCGATCTCGGGAATGAAGGGGGCCGAAGCGTTGAACCCGATCGCCAGTTCGCCAAGCTCGCCGCGCGCCGCGCCGCGCGCGACCGCCATGGCGTGCTCAGCCTGGCGCAACGTCGCCCGCGCGGCATCGAGGAACAGTTTGCCGGCAGGAGTCAGCGCGACGCTGCGGCTGGTGCGGTCGAGCAAGCGCACCTGCAGTTCGTCTTCCAATGCCCGGATTTGCTGACTGAGCGGCGGCTGCGAAATGCCGAGATGCTTCGCCGCGCGTGCGAAGTGCAGATCCTCCGCGACGCGGACGAAATAGCGCAGGTGACGTAACTCCATGATCGATATGTAAGAAATATCAATCATGCCGTAAACAATATTGGACAGGCGCGATTGCCGCGCCCACTTCGCCGCAACGCAGCATCGGCTTGCCACCGGTGCCATCACCAGATCGCCGACGGCGCCTCCCAGCCCGCCATCGGCAATCGAGCATGGGAATCGCCGATGATCGGAATCGTCCGCATAGCGCTGACGCGACCGCTGACCTTCGTGGTCATGGCCATTCTAATCGCGCTGATCGGCGTGTTGACGGCGATCCGGACTCCGGTCGACATCTTCCCCAATATCCGCGTGCCGGTGATCGCGGTCGCCTGGCAATATAGCGGCCTGCCGCCCGACCAGATGTCGGGGCGTATCATCACGCCGTTCGAACGCGTACTGACGACGACGGTCAACGATATCGACCATATCGAGAGCCAGTCGATGCCCGGCATCGGCGTGACCAAGATCTATTTCCAGCCGGGCGCCGATATCCGCACCGCCACCGCGCAGGTGACCAGCGTGTCGCAGACCGTGCTCAAGCAGCTGCCGCCGGGCGTCACCCCGCCGCTGATCCTGAACTACAACGCCTCGACCGTGCCGATCCTGCAGCTCGCTTTGTCGGGCAAGGGTCTGTCCGAAGGCAAGATGTTCGACCTGGCACAGAACCAGGTCCGCCCCGGCCTGGTGACGGTACCGGGCGCGGCGATCCCCTATCCTTCGGGCGGGCGTCAGCGCCAGATTCAGGTCGATCTCGATCCCGCCGCGCTGCAGTCCAAGGGCCTGTCGGCGCAGGATGTCGGCAACGCGATCGCCGCGCAGAACCAGATCAACCCGGTCGGTTTCGCCAAGATCGGCAGCTTCCAATATAGCGTCGCGCTCAACAACGCGCCGGGTTCGGTCGAGGAACTCAACAACCTCCCGGTCAAGGTGGTGAACGGCGCCACCATCTATATGCGCGACGTCGCGCACGTCCGCGACGGATCGGCGCCGCAGACCAATGTCGTCCATGTCGACGGGTCGCGATCGGTGTTGATCACCGTGCTCAAGAACGGTGCCACCTCGACGCTGGCGATCGTCCAGGGGATCAAGGACGCACTGCCCAACATCCAGGCGACATTGCCCGGCGCGCTCAAGATCGTGCCGATCGGGGACCAGTCGCTGTTCGTCAAGGCGGCGGTCGAAGGCGTCATCAAGGAAGGCGCGATCGCCGCCGCGCTCACCTCGGTGATGATCCTGCTGTTCCTGGGTTCGTGGCGGTCGACCGTGATCATCGCGATCTCGATTCCGCTGGCGATCCTGGGCGCGATCATCGCGTTGGCGGCGACCGGCAATACGCTCAACATCATGACCTTAGGCGGCCTGAGCCTCGCGGTCGGCATCCTGGTCGACGACGCCACGGTGACGATCGAGAATATCAATTGGCACCTCGAACAGGGCAAACCGGTGTTCGCCTCGATCATGGACGGCGCGGCGCAGATCGTGACACCGGCGTTCGTCTCGTTGCTGTGCATCTGCATCGTGTTCGTGCCGATGTTCTTCCTGCCCGGCGTCGCCGGTTTCCTGTTCGTGCCGATGGCGCTCGCCGTGGTGTTCGCGATGATCATGTCGTTCATCCTGTCGCGCACTTTGGTGCCGACCATGGCGAACTATCTACTGAAGCCACATGCCGGCGACATGCACGCGGCCGGGACGCCCGCCTCGCGCAACCCGCTGGTCCGCTTCCAACGCGGATTCGAACAGCGCTTCGAACGGTTTCGCAAAAGCTATGGCGCCTTGCTCGAACGCGCGCTGGCCAAGCCGCGCCCGTTCGTCATCGGCTTCCTGGCGTGCGTCGCGCTGTCTTTCCTGCTGGTGCCGTTCCTCGGCGAGAATTTCTTCCCGTCGGTCGATGCCGGGCAGATGGCGCTCCATGTCCGTGCCCCGGTCGGATCGCGGATCGAGGATACGTCGGCGCAATTCGACCGGATCGAGCAGCGCATCCGTCAGATCATCCCGGCGGACGAATTGGTGTCGGTAGTCGACAATATCGGCCTGCCGGTCAGCTCGATCAACACGACCTATAACAATTCGGGCACGGTGGGCCCGCAGGACGGCGACATCCTGATCCAGCTGACCAAGGATCATAAGCCGACCGACGATTATGTCCGCATGCTGCGCGAGCAATTGCCGCACGATTTCCCCGGCTCGACCTTCTCGTTCCTGCCCGCCGATATCACCAGCCAGATTCTCAATTTCGGCGCCCCTGCCCCGATCGACGTCGCAATCTCCGGCAAGGATGGGGACGGCAATGCCGCTTTCGCGCGCGAGGTGCTGCGCCGGATCACCGCGATCCCAGGCGTGGCCGACGCGCGCATCCAGCAATCGGCGCGCTATCCGCAGCTCGACGTCGATGTCGACCGCAGCCGGATCGGTCAATATGGCCTGACCGAGCGCGACGTCACCAACAGCCTGGGCAGTTCGCTCGCCGGCACCTCGCAGACCGCACCGGTCTATTTCCTCGATCCCGCCAGCGGCGTCTCCTATCCGGTCGTGGCGCAGACGCCCGAATATCAGGTCGGATCGATCAGCGATCTCGCCAACGTGCCCGTCACCGGCTCGGCCGGCACCGGCCAGATCGTCGGCGGCATCGCCACGATCGGCCGCTCCTACGCGCCGACGGTCGTATCGCACTATAATATCGCACCGGTGGTCAACGTGTTCGCGACCACCAACGGGCGCGATCTCGGCGCGGTGGCCGGCGATATCAATCGCGTGCTCAAGGATATGAAGGCGAAGGCGCCGAAGGGGACGACCGTCACGTTGCGCGGCCAATATGCGACGATGAACAGCGCGTTTTCGGGCCTCGCCTTCGGCCTGCTCGGCGCGATCGCGCTGATCTACCTGCTGATCGTGGTGAACTTCCAGTCGTGGCTCGACCCGTTCGTGATCGTCACCGCGTTGCCTGGCGCGCTTGCCGGCATCGTCTGGATGCTGTTCGCGACCGGCACGACCTTGTCGGTCCCCGCTCTCACCGGCGCGATCATGTGCATGGGTGTCGCCACCGCCAACTCGATCCTGGTGGTCAGCTTCGCGCGCGAACGCCTGGCCGAACTCGGCGACGCGACCGCGGCGGCGCTCGATGCCGGCCTGGTCCGCTTCCGCCCGGTGCTGATGACCGCGCTGGCGATGATCATCGGCATGTTGCCGATGGCGCTGGGCCTGGGCGAAGGCGGCGAGCAGAACGCCCCGCTCGGCCGCGCGGTGATCGGCGGCCTGATGGTCGCGACCTTCGCCACCCTGATGTTCGTTCCCGTAATCTTCAGCCTCGTCCATCGGCGCCACGCCGAAAAGACGGACGCGGCTCCCAAGCTGGAGGAAGCCTATGCCTGACGGCGACGGCCCCAATCTGAAACGCACCGGCATCATCGCCGCGGTCGCCGCCATTGCAGTGGTCGGCATCGGCATCGGCACCCGCGTCCATTCGCAAGCGCAGCTCGCGACCTGGACGCACGACCAGTCGACCCCGACGGTCACGGTGATCCATGCCAAGCCGAGCGCCGCGACCACGGCGCTGACGCTCCCCGCGACGCTACAGGCGCTGCAGAGCGCGCCGATCTATGCGCGAACCAGCGGCTATGTCCGCAAATGGTTCGTCGATATCGGCGATCCGGTGCGCCCGGGTCAGTTGCTGGCGGTGATCGACGCGCCCGAGGTCGACCAGCAGCTCGCCGCCGCGCGCGCCGACCTGCAGACCGCGCGCGCCAATCAGCAGCTGGCGGCGACCACCGCGACGCGCTGGCAGACGATACTCGGCAAGGACGCGGTGTCGAAGCAGGAAACCGACGAGAAGGTCGGCGACCTGGCGGCCAAGTCGGCGGTCGCCAACGCCGCGCGCGCCAATGTCAGCCGACTGCAATATCAGCAGGGATTCACCCGGCTGACCGCGCCGTTCGCCGGCGTGGTGACGACGCGGTCGACCGATATCGGCGCGCTCGTCACCGCCGGCAGCGCCGCCAGCGCGCCACTGTTCACCGTATCGGACGTCAGCAAGATCCGCGCCTTCGTGAAAGTGCCCCAGGCTTATTCGGCGCAGGTCCATCCCGGCATGGAAATCCAGCTGAGCCTCCCGGAATATGCCGGGCGCGCGTTCAAGGCGGTGATGACCCGCTCGGCCGGTGCCGTCGATACCAGCTCGGGCACCGTTTTGGTCGAATTGCTCGCCGACAATAGCGACCGCGCATTGAAGCCCGGCGCCTATTCGCAGGCGACCTTCCCGATCGGCGGCGCGGGCAATGCCGTCGAGCTTCCCGCCAGCGCGATGATCATCGGCAAGAATGGCACCCAGGTCGCGGTGCTGGATGCCGGCGGCAAGGTGCAGCTCAAGACGGTGACGATCGGCCGCGACCTGGGCGACCGCGTCCAGATCAGCGCCGGCCTGACACCTGCCGACCAGGTAATCGATAACCCGCCCGATTCGATCCAGTCGGGCGACAAGGTGCAGGTCGCGCGCGGTGGCAAATAGGCGTCTTCTCGCGCTCTCGCTGGCGCTGCTTGGCGGGTGCTCGCTGGCGCCGACCTATCAGCGCCCGGCGATCAGCACGCCTGTAGCCTTCAAGGAAGCGCCGTGGCAGCCGGCCGGCAGCAATGTCGCCCCATCCGGCAAATGGTGGGAAGCGTTCGGCGACCCGGCGCTGACGGCGCTCGAGGACCGGATCGACAAGGGCAATTTCGACCTCGCCGCCGCGTCCGCTCGCTATCAACAGGCGCTCGGTGCCGCGCGCCAGGCCCGCGGCGACCTGTTCCCGCAAGTCGGCGCCTCGACCAGCATCGAGCGCCAGCGCCAGTCGGCGAACCGGCCCAACAGCCCGGGCAGGTCCAGCACCTTCACCGACAAGGCGATCGGCGCCTCGCTGTCCTACGAACTCGATTTGTTCGGCCAGGTACGCAACCGCGTCGCCGCGGGCGATGCGTCGGCCAAGGCCGCGGCGTTCGATGTCGATGGCATCCGGCTGGGCCTCCAGACCCAACTCGCCTCGACCTATTTCGATTTGCGCGGGCTCGATGCGAGGATCACGCTGCTCAAGCAGACCGTCGCGTCGTACCAGCGCGCCTTCGACCTCACTGATACACGCCATTCGGGCGGGATCGCCTCCGGGATCGACGTCAGCCGAGCGCAGACGCAGCTGTCGAGCGCCAAGTCCGAATTGTCGACGGTCGAGATCGACCGCGCACAGGACGAGCACGCCATCGCCGTGCTGGTCGGCGAGGCGCCAGAGACCTTCTCTATCCCGGTGGCCGATCAACAGACGAAGCCGCCCACGATCGCCGCGGGCATTCCCTCGACCCTCCTCGAGCGGCGCCCCGATATCGCCGCCGCCGAACGCCGCGTCGCCGCGGCCAACGCCGAGATCGGTGTGGCGCGCGCCGCGCTGTTTCCCAACATCACCCTGGGCGGTGCGGCCGGTTACGAGGCAGCCGGCGGCAGCTGGCTGAGTGCGCCAAGCACCTTCTGGGCGCTCGGCCCACTCCAGGCCGTCCTGTCGATCTTCGACGGCGGCAAGCGTCGCGCCGGCGTAAAGATTGCGCGCGCGCAATATGACGAAGCGGCTGCCAATTACCGCCAGACCGTCCTCACGGCGTTCCGCGAGGTCGAGGACGACCTTGCGGCGCAGCGCTTGCTGATCGCCAGCGAAGCCGATCAGGCAGAGGCGACGCGCGCTGCCGAGCGGACGCGCGACCTGGCGCTGACCCGGTATCATGACGGAGCGTCGGATTATCTTGAAGTGGTACTCGCTCAGACCGCGGCGTTGGATGCGGAACGTAGCTTGTTGCAGCTGCGGGCGCGGCAGTTGCAGGTGGCTAGCGATACGTTCCGGGCGTTGGGCGGGGGATTGGGGGCCAGCGCGTCGCAGTGATCCGCGGGCGAGCCGGCGCGAAGTGAATTCGCGCCGTCGGTCGGCGCTTTGCGCCGCCGGCCGGGCTCGGCGTCGAGGCGCGGAATAGCGTCCGCTATTCCACTGCGCCGAGCCTAATACCTCCCCCAAACAAACTTCGACGACAGCGCGTAATTCCACACCGCGCCGATCAACACGCCGACCATCGCCGACGCCGCCCAGCCGCTGTCGCGGAAATCGTGCAGGAACCCGGCAACGCCGATATTGGCGACTAGACCCACCGCGCAGACCGCGCAGAACGAAATCCAGCCGTCGATCAGTTGACGCACGCCTTTCAGCCGGCGGTCGCGATAAGTCAGCGCGTTGTTGAGGAAGAAGTTGCCGGTCATCGCCGCGACCGCGGCGATGATCTGGCTGGTCAGGAAATGCACGTTCAGTACGAACATCGCGAAGGTCAGCACCGCCATGTGCACGCCGACGCCGATCGCGCCGATCGCCGAAAACATCGCGAAGCGCACCGGGATGACGTTCCCGAACATGCGGTCGTAGAGCGCGATCAGATATTCCATCGCGACGACGTGATCGAGCTTGCTTTCGCCCTCGGTGCGGACGCGGAACGTGTACGGCAGTTCGCGGAAATGGAGCGGGCGCGGCGACCCGGTCATGATGTCGAGCAGGATCTTGAATCCGATCGCGGCGAGGCGCGGCGCGAGTTTGCGCACGATCTCTGTGCGGATCATGAAGAATCCGCTCATCGGATCGCTGAGATCGGCTTCGAGCACATGCCGGGCCAGCCTGGTCGCCAGCGCCGATTTGGCGACGCGGTCCTTGTCCCATTCGCCCGTCCCGCCGCCATCGACGAAGCGCGACCCGATCACCACGTCGAGCGTGGCATCCTCGTGCAGCGCTTTGACCATGGCCGGCAGGATCGTCTCGTCATGCTGCAGATCGCCGTCGATCACCGCAACCAAGGGCGCGGCAGTCGCCAGCATTCCTTCGATACACGCCGAGGACAGCCCGCGCCGCCCAATCCGCTGGATCACTCGCACGCGGCGATCGACCCTCGCTAGTTCGCGCGCCGCATCCGCGGTACCATCGGGACTGTCATCATCAACGAAGATCGCTTCCCAGGCGACGTCCTTCAGCGCCTCGTCGAGCTTGGCGACCAGCACGGGCACATTGCGACGCTCGTTGAACGTCGGAATGACGACCGCGAGGTCGAGCAGGTCGCTCACAGGCCGGCGAGGATCGCGTCGCCCATCGCCGAGGTCGACAGCGTACCGCCCAGATCCGCGGTGCGCGCGCCGCCCGCAATCGCCTTGCCCACCGCCGCCTCGATCCGGTCCGCCGCTGCCGCCATGTCGAGCGAATGCCTGAGCATCATCGCCGCCGACAGAATCGTCGCGCAGGGATTGGCCTTCCCTTGGCCGGCAATGTCGGGCGCCGATCCGTGGATCGGTTCGTACATACCGAGGCTCGAGCGCCAGCTCGACAGCGAGGCCGACGGCAACATGCCGATCGATCCGGCGCACATGCTCGCCTGATCGGACAGGATGTCGCCGAACAGATTGCCGGTGACGATGACGTCGAACTGGCCCGGATTGCGCACCAACTGCATCGCGGCATTGTCGACATACATATGGGTCAGCTCGATATCGTCATAATCCTCGGAGACCTCGTTGACGATGTCGCGCCACAATTGCGAGGTTTCGAGCACGTTCGCCTTGTCGACCGAACACAATTTGCCGCGGCGGCGGCGCGCGGTTTCGAACCCGACGCGGGCGATGCGTTCGACCTCGGTCTCGTCATAGCGCATCAGGTCATGGCCCTCGCGCACGCCGCCCAAGCCGACACGGCGGCCTTTCTCACCAAAATAGACGTCGCCGGTCAGTTCGCGGACGATCACCATGTCGATCGCGCCGGCGATCTCGGGCTTGAGCGGCGAGGCGTCCTCCAGCCCCGGGGTCAGCTTGGCCGGGCGCAGATTGGCGAACAGGCCGAGCTCGCGGCGCAGCCCCAGGATCGCGGCTTCGGGGCGCAACCGGCGTTCGAGCGCATCGAATTGCGGATCGCCGACCGCGCCGAACAGGATCGCGTCGGCGCGTTTGGCGAGCTCAAGCGTCGATGCCGGAAGCGGGTTGCCCGCCTGCAGATAGGCCTGGCCGCCGACCGGCGCCTCTTCGAACGTCAGACCGAGCGCCAGCGCGTCGAGCACGCGGCGCGCTTCCGCAATGACTTCGGGTCCGATCCCGTCTCCGGGCAGCAAGGCGATCAACGGCACGCGGCTTCCTTTCATTCGACGCGCTCGCCTTTGCCGGGACGAACGCCGTCACGCAACCGCGCGCTTGAGCCTTTCGACCAGGCGCGCGCGCGCGGCCAATGCCTCGGCGCGGCGATCGGTCAACAGATGCGCCTCGATCTCGCGGCCCGTCAGCGTCAAAGCAGCGATGATTTCGGGCCAGCCGGACTCGCCGCTCACCGTCTGCGACTGGCCGAGGCCATAGCCAAGCTCGGCCAGCAGCAGATCCTCATACCGCACCAATGCCACCGCCCAGCCGCGCGCGGCGGGCGCCGCCTCGATCGCCCCGATCATGCCGTCGAGTGCACCATAAAGCCGTGGGTAAGCCTGGTTTTCGGGCAGCGCGATCGCGGTCAACGCGGTCACCCATTCCAGCGCGGCACTTGCCAATGGCTCGGAATAAAGTGGGGCGCGGCTGTGGATCAGTTCGACGGTCAGCCCGGCAAGCTGATCCTCGGTCCGCGCCCGCCACTCCCCCACCACGAGATTGGCCGGCTGCAACACCGGCCGCAGCGCCCGCGACCGCCCGCCACGAACATAGCCCGCGATCATCCCCGCCTCGCGCGTCAGGCAGCGCACCACGGCATTGTGCTCGCCATGCTGGCGGACCGACAGGACCAGGGCTTGCGCGCGAAGGTGCATGAGGCCGGGGTAGAGCGCGCGGCGGCGCTATGCCACCCCGAGCCTCAGGCAGTCCACGTTATTCCGCCGCCGGCCGCAGCACCGGCCCGGTCGCACGGCGACCGATTTCGTTCACATCATCCAGCGCCTGGACCAAGTCGCGATAGCGCGGCCTGGTGCGGCTTTGCTGCATCAAGGTCACGGTGTGGACGCGGCCGTTGACACGGCGCGTCAGCGCGCAGTCGATGCCGTCCATCACATAAGGCTTTTCCGGCGGCACCGTGCGTTGCTCGAAGCGCGCGAAGTCGAGCTCGCGCCAGATCTTGCTCACCTCGGCCTTGGTCGCCCGCGCCCGCAACACGCCATCCGACCGGCGAGTCACTTTCATCACCTGGCCATTGGCCAGAATCCGCGTCTGCTCATAGCGCCCGTCGAATCCACCGGTGCAGACGCTTTCGACATAATCGATTCCGCGCGGCGCGAACGGGAGAACGGGTTGCACGCGCTGCGCCGTCGCGGGGACGGCAAGTGGAACGATCAGGGCGGCAATCAACAAGCGACGCATCATCATCTCCTTAGAGTCCCTTGCAGCTACGCTGAGACGGTGCCGGGCCGGTGCCGCAACCGTTTCAGTTCCGCTGAAACAGAGCCGTCGCGGTTAATCAGGACTCCCTGAACCGAAGCTTGCGACAAAACGAATCGGAGCAGCGACGAGCCGCCTTGCGCCCGCGAGTCGCGAGGCCGTATTCTGTATCCGCAAGGCGGTTCGTCTCATTCTGGTGAATCATTAACCACCTTTCTTGGTAAAGCCGCTTTTCATCACGTCCCACTCGATTCATAGTGCGTTCCAGAGGCCGGATGGACCGGCGTCTGAGGGGACATATTCGTCGGTGACCGCGCCATTTCGTTTTCCGCGCTTTTTCGTGACATCGCCGTCGCCATGTCCCTATTTGCCGGGCCGGCAGGAGCGGAAGGTCTTCACCGAACTCAACGGCCCGCACGCCAGCGAACTTAACGACGCGCTCGGCCGGATCGGCTTCCGCCGCAGCCAGTCGGTCGCCTATCGCCCGAGTTGCGCGGGATGCTCGGCCTGCGTCTCGGTCCGCGTCGTCGCGCCCGAGTTCAAACCCAATGCGAGCCAGCGCAAATTGCTGCGCCGCCATGCCGATCTCGAAATCACCGCCTGCAATCCCTGGGCGACCGACGAGCAGTTCCAATTGCTTCGCCGCTATCTCAGCGCGCGGCACCCGGGCGGCGGGATGACGATGATGGACGACAGCGATTATGCCGACATGGTCGAGCAATCGCCGGTCAATTCGGTGGTCGTCGAATATCGCGAGCCAAGCCTGCATGGCGAACGCGGCCGGTTGATCGGCGCGTGCCTGACCGACCAGCAGGCCGACGGCCTGTCGATGATCTACAGCTTCTTCCTGGCCGATGAGGAAAGCCGCCCGGGCTTGGGCAATTTCATCATCATGGACCACATATTGCGCGCCCGCGCCGCCGGCCTGCCCTATGTCTATCTCGGCTATTGGGTGAAGGGATCGGCACGCATGGCGTACAAGACGCGCTATCGCCCGATCGAGGTGCTCGGTCCGTCGGGGTGGTCGTTGCTCGAAGACGAAGAGGCGAATTACGCTCCGCCAATCCACCCTGCCGAACAGGCGTTGGCGATTACCAGCGAGTTCGTCTGAAACCCTCCCTTTCGGGGGAAGAGCTAAAGCCTAATACGGCCCCCAATCACTGTCGCCACGCCGCTGAGATCGATCGCGCTGGCGACCCGTGCATGATCCTCGCCCGCGGACAGGCCAATCGCGGGATCGAAGCCAACCCAACCAACATCGGCGACATAGGCTTCGGCCCAGAAATGCGGCGTCGCGCCGCCATCGCGCGCGAAATAGCCCGACACGCATCGCGCCGGATAGTTCAAGCGCCGCGCCGCCGCGACGAACATCGCAGCCAGAACGTCCGCACCGGACTCCTCCGCACGGCGATGGAGCGCCACGTTGAGCAGATGCAGGCGATCGATATCGCCCTCCGCTTCGTCGATCGCGTCGATCGCGAGGGCGGCAAGGTCGGGCGCCTCCGCATTGCCGGACGATTGGCGCAGGAACAGCGACGGCGGCAAGGGTTCGGGGTGCGCCGCGCTGAGGATGCCGCTCGATGGACCGGTGAACACTTCGCCGCCGACATGGATCTCGATCCGGTTGAGCGGACCGTCGGCGTAGAGCATCGTCAGGATATTGCCATAACCGTCGCGCCCGACGTTGAGGCGGGCGTCGCAATCGGGACCGATCCGCCAGCCGGCGACGGTCTGGTCGTGATTGTCCTCCGGGGTAACGCGCAGCGCCAAGGTGACGCGCGGCAACGAAACGGGGAAGTCGACGATGATGGTGTGATCGACGACGATCCGCATCAGGCGAACTTGAACTGCCGCCCGATCGCGAAGTGCAGATCGGCATTTTCGGCAATGAAGGTCTCGAGATATTGGTGCAGCCCGCCCAGGATCACGTCGGCCGACCGCGTCTTCATCATCCGCGCGTGCCGCCCCCGCGCCATGCGATCGGCCTCGCCATGGTGCCCGGTGCGCTTGGCGAGGAGCGACAGCAATTCGACCGATTCCTCGACCGAGGCGGCCAGGCTGCGCGGCAGCTCGTGGCGCGCGATCAGCAAGTCGATGACGTTGGCCGGCGACAGGCCGTCCGAATAGAGCCAGCGATAGGCGGTCACTGCCGACACGGTTTGCAGGATGGTGGTCCATTGGTCGCGATCGACCACGCCGCCGACCGTCTCATCCTCGGGCAGCAGGATATGGTATTTGACGTCGAGCAGCCGCGCGGTGTTGTCGGCGCGCTCGATTGCCTGACCCAGCCGGATGAACCAGGTCGTCTGGTTGCGCAGCATACGGTGGATCGCGCCCTCGAACCCGCGCGTCTCCGCCTTGACTGCCTCGGCCAGATTGAGGGTCGCGGTGGCGCCGCCGGGCGACGAGCGGCTGTCGAACAACAGCCAGGCGCGATTGATTCCGGTCCAGGCGTCGCGGGTCAGTGCGGTTCGCACTGCGCGCGCATTGGTCCGCGCCTTGTCGAGGCATCGCACGATCGACCCGGGATGGCTGGCGTCGAGCGTCAGGAAGCGCGCCACCGACTGCTGCCCGATCGTCGCCCCCGAGGCCTCGAACGCTTCTTGCGCATCGATCACCGCGAGCGCGCTGGCCCACGCTATATCGCCAGCGGGCCGGGGGGAGAGGACGTCGAGGCGGACTGTTGCCTCGACCAGGCGGGCGATAAAGTCGGCGCGCTCGACATAGCGGCCGAGCCAGTAGAGCGAGGAAGCGGTGCGAGAGAGCATCAATGGTACCCTCGTCCAATCCCGAACGCTTCCCCGGCGAAGGCCGGGGGCCAGTTCCGCTGCGTTTCGTTGGCGAGGACAATCCGGGCTAACTCAAGTCGCCGAAGCTGGGCCCCGGCCTTCGCCGGGGAGGTGTTGAGGAAGGTCATGCCGCCCCTCCCTGTACCTGAAAATGCGCCGGGCCGTTGTCGAGCAACACGAAGCTATCCTTGGTCCCGCCGCCCTGCGACGAATTGACCACCAGCGACCCCTCACGCAGCGCGACACGGGTCAATCCGCCTGGCACCACCTGCACGCCCTTCGATCCGGTCAGCACGAAAGGTCGGAAATCGACGTGGCGCGGGGCGAGGCCTTGCTCGACCAATGTCGGCACGGTGGACAAAGCCAAGGTCGGCTGCGCGATGTAGCGATGCGGTTCGGCGATCAACGCCGCGCGGAACCGTTCGATCTCATCCCTCGACGCGGTCGGCCCGACCAGCATGCCGTAACCGCCCGATCCGTCGACCAGCTTCACCACCAGTTCGTCGAGATGCTCGAGAACATATTTCAGCGCATCGGGTTCGCGGCAGCGGAAGGTCTGGACATTGGGCAGCTTGGCCTCGGCGCCAGTATAATAGCGCACGATTTCTGGCATATAGGAATAGATCGCCTTGTCGTCGGCGATGCCGTTGCCCGGCGCGTTGAGCAAAGCGACATTGCCCGCCGCATAGGCGGCGATCAGCCCCGGCACGCCCAGCATCGAGTCCGGACGAAACACCAGAGGATCGAGATAATCGTCGTCGATCCGGCGATAGATCACGTCGACTTTCACCCGCCCGGCGATCGTCCGCATCCACACGATGTCGTCGTCGACCACCAGATCCGCCGCCTCGACCAGTTCGACGCCCATCGAGTCAGCGAGGAAGCTGTGCTCGTAATAAGCCGAATTGAAATGGCCCGGCGTCAGCACGACACAGACCGGGTTGCTCCCCGTTCCCTGCGGCGCGACCGACTTCATCGTTTGGAGCAGGCGGTCTGGATAGGAATCGACCGCGGCGACGCGGAACTGGCGGAACAGCTCCGGGCACAGCCGCAACATCGCCTCGCGGTTTTCAAGCATGTAGCTGACGCCCGACGGCGTCCGCGCATTGTCCTCGAGCACGAAGAAATCGTCGGGTCCGGTCCGCACCAGGTCGATCCCGCAAATATGCGCCCAAATGCCGTGCGGCGGCCGCATCCCGGCGATTTCGGGGCGGAATTGCGGATTGCCGAAGATCAAATCCTCGGGAAGGACGCCGTCCTTCATGATCCGACGGGCGCCGTAAATGTCGTCGAGAAAGGCGTTGATCGCCTCGACCCGCTGCACCAGCCCCGCGGACAGGCGCGACCATTCGTCGGCCAGGAACACGCGCGGTACGATGTCGAACGGGATGATCCGTTCGCTCGCATCCTCATCGCCATAGACCGCGAAGGTGATGCCGAGCTGGCGGAAGGTGACTTCGGCCGATTGCTGGCGGCGCTTGAGTTCGGCGGCGTCGGTGGTGTCGAGCCATTCGCCGAGCGCGGTCAATTCGGGACGAACGAGCGCAGCACCCGAAGTGCCCATGATCTCGTCAAACGCCGGCCCAATTCCCACCAAATGCCAAAGCCCCGCCAGGTGTCAGAGTTCCATGCTGCAATGGAATGCTGCGGCGCACAAGCATCACCGACAAGAAATCTGCGCGGGGCGCAGATTTCCGGTGATGCTCGGCGAACGAAGAGAGCCGCGGGGGAGCTACAGCCAAGCGCGCCCTCGAAGAATGCAGCCTTATTTCGCGATCGCCTCCTGCTTGAGCAGTTCCTTGTCGAACGCCGCCTTGGACTCCGCGACCATCTTGGGCAGCAGGTCCGGCGTCAGCCACTTCCCGCTCGCCTTACGCCCCATAACGTCCGACAGTTCGGGATGCGCCGTCAGCACGATATCCGCCTTCATCGCGCCGAGCCGTTTGAAGCTCGCGCGGTAATCGGCGACGATGCCGGGATAGGTCCTGTTGCCGTAGAGCTTGTTGCCGGCAACCGACAGGCTGCACGGGAACACTACACTCTTTACGCCCACCTTCAGCTTCACCGTCGTGGTCCAGGTCGTGCATCCGCGTGTATGCCCGGCGGTCACCAATGCGGTCATGGTCACCCCGCCCAGCGCCACTTTGTCGCCGTCCTTGAGGTGACGATCGACCTTAACCGGCGCGAAGGTGCCGACATAATTCTGATCGCCGAAATGCTTGCCGTTCTCCAGCGCCCAGACGTCGCCTTCCATCGCGTCGAGCTTGGCGCCGGTATCGCGCTTCATCGCCGCGAGCCCGCCGGCATGGTCGAAATGCGCATGGCTGTTGAGCAGGATCTTGATGTCGGACAGCTTGAAGCCGAGCGCTTTGATGTTCGCCTCGATCGCCGGGACATTCTCCTCCATCGTCGCGTCGAGCAGGATCAGTCCCTTGGGCGTGGCGATTAGATAGGATGCGAGGCCTGCGGTCCCGACATAATAGATGTTGCTGGCGATGCGGAACGGCGCCGTCGGCTGAGTCCAGGCCGGCGGATCGTTCGCTGGCGCTGCCGCGACGAGCGCGAGCGCGGCGATGGTCACGCCCAGCATTCTGACGATCATCACAACTCCTCCAGCAGCGACTGGCTCAACACCTGTGGCAGGATACGCGGTTCGCCGCCGCCCGCGGGATAATAAAGATAGAGCGGCACGCCCGCGCGATTATGCGCTTCGATGAAGCGGCCGAGCACCGGATCGCCATTGGTCCAGTCGCCGACCAGGACCGCGACGTTCTTCGCCTTGAACGAGGCATGGACGACATCGGTGTCGATCGCGACGCGCTCGTTGACCTTGCAGGTCAGGCACCAATCCGCGGTGAAATAGGCGAAGACCGGACGCCCTTCCGCGCGCAACTGGGCGAGCCGCGCCTCGCTGAACTTCTCCTCGCCCGCGCCGACGACAGCCGCTTGGCTGGGATGATCGCGCACCAACCATACGCCCGCCACCGCGACCAAGGCCAGCATCACCAAGGCTACCGCGCCAAAGCCCAGGCCCTTCGCCTGCCGCCGTCCCGCCGCCCACAAAACGATGCCGGCACTCAGTGAGACGAGCAGCGCCAGCGCCATGCCGTCGACGCCAGCCTGCTTGCCCAGCACCCAGGCAAGCGCGACCGCGGTCAACCACATCGGGATCGACAGGATGCGGCGTAGCGTATCCATCCACGCACCCGGCCTTGGCAGGCGCTTGCGCAGCGCCGGTGCGAACCCGAGCAGCAAGAAGGGCAGCGCAAGGCCCAGCCCCAGGCCTCCGAACACCGCCAACGCGGCGGGCCAGGGCAAGATCAACGCAGCGCCAAGTGATGCCGCCATGAACGGCCCGGTGCACGGCGTCGCCACGAACGCGGCGAGCGCACCGGTGACGAACGCGCCGCCTGCGCTGCCGGTCCGGTTGACGAAGCCGGGCACCGGCACTTCGAACACGCCGGCGAGGTTGAGCGCGATCGCGACGGTTAGCAGCAACAGCAGCATGACGACGTGCGGGTCCTGCAACTGGAACGCCCAGCCCACCGCGCTGCCGCCGGCTCGCAGCGCCAGGATCGCCGCACCAAGCGCGAGGCATACCGTGATCGCGCCGCCGGCATAAGCCAGCGCCTCGTGCCGCGCCGCGCGCTCGTCGCCGCCGGCACGCGCCAGACTCAATGCCTTGAGGCTCAGGATCGGGAACACGCAAGGCATGACGTTGAGGATCAGGCCGCCGAGCACGGCGCCGAGAAACGCGAGCAAGGCGGTCGACCAATCGCTCCCACCGGCAGTCGCAGTCGGCGCCGGAACGACGCCGGGGGCCGCCGTCAGTGCCAGTGCATGACCGTCGATGCTCAGCACGCCCTCGATCGGGCCCGGCGCGCCCTTGCCCTTGGTCGTGACGATCAGCCGATCGCCGTCGCGCACCACTTTTTGCGGTTCGGCATAGTCGATCGCATTGGCAGTAATCGGATAGAAATAGGCCCCTGCCCCGGCGGCGCCCGCCGGATAGGGGATCGCGATCCGCACCGCGCCGCCTTGCGCCTGATAGGTCGCGCGCGATCCCAGCGGCTGCGGCAATGCGCGCCTCCATTGCGCGAATTGCGGCGCCAGCGCCTGGTCGGGCTGCCCGTCGCCGACGGCCAGCTCCGTCGCGAGATCGGCCTGTTCGGGAACGCACAAGGTTTTGGTACAAACGAGATATTGGAGGTGCAGCTTGATCGGCAGCCGGGTTCCCGTCGCCAATCCCTGGGGCACGGTCAGCGGTACGATCACCGCATAAGGCTGCTCGAACACATAGTTCATCAACCCGGCGACGATCAGTTGCTGCGGCGCCGGATAGCGCGGATCGGCCGCGGTCACATTGCTTGGTAGCGTCCAGGCGAATTTCGCCGGAAATCCGGCGTCGCCCGGATTCTGCCAGTATCCATGCCAACCCTGCTGCGGCCGGCTATCGAGCGCGAGGTTGATCGTGCTGCCCGCTTTGGGCGTGCTTGTCTCCGCGACGAGCTGGATTTTCAGATGCGGCGGCGGATCGTTCGCCGGATCGCCTTGCGCGGACGCCGGAGCGGCCCAGGCGAAGATCGCCAGCATCATCGTCAGCATCATTGTCACGGGGACGAAACCGAACGCGCGCATGCGACCTCTTGTACCTGACACGTCCGCCCCTTAGCGGTCCTTCATCGCCTCGCCCAGCCCGCCAGCGGAGTTTCCCCCGATGCGCCTTGCCAAATTCGTCCCGCTCGCCCTCGCGCTCGTTGCCGCGCCGCTCGCCGCAGAGGACGCCCCGCCGGCCGCCGCACCCGCCAAGGCGCCACCGCCGAAGCTCGTCGTGGTGATCTCGGTCGACCAATTCTCCGCCGATCTGTTCGCCGAATATCGCAATCGGTTCACTGGCGGGTTCAAGCGCCTGCTCGACGGCGCGGTTTTCCCCGCCGGATTCCAGAGCCATGCCGCAACCGAAACCTGTCCCGGCCATTCGACGATCATGACCGGCGATCGCCCGACGCGGACCGGGATCATCGCCAACGAGTGGTACGAATGGACCGGCCCGCGCCCCGGATCGATCTATTGCGCCGAGGATCCGTCGAAAGGCTCGACCAAGGACTATGTCGCCTCCGACATTCACCTGCGCGTGCCCACGCTCGGCGAACGAATGAAGGATGCCGACCCCGACGTCCGGACGGTGTCGATCGCGGGCAAGGATCGCGCCGCGATCATGATGGGCGGGCACAGGGTCGACCAGCTCTGGTTCTGGCGCGACGGCAAGGGCTTCATTTCCTATGCCGGCCGCGCCGAGCCTGCCGCGGTGACCGCCGCCAACGCCGCGACGAAGGCCGAGATCGCCAAGCCCGGCGCCGCGTTCGCCGAGCCCGATTGGTGCAAGCCGGTCGACCGCGCAATGGTCGCCAACGGCCAGACCGTCGGCGCCGGCCGGTTCGAACGGGCCGCCAATGTCGAACCTAAATGGAAAGCCTCGCCCGCCTTCGACAGCGCGATCGTCGGGCTCGCCACCACCATGGTCCGCGACATGAAGCTCGGGCACGGCAAGTCGACCGACATACTGACGATCGGCGCTTCGGCGACCGATTATGTCGGGCACACCTACGGCACCGAAGGGTCGGAGATGTGCATCCAGCTCGCCAATCTCGACCAGACACTGGGCAAATTGTTCGCCGCGCTGGACAAGACCGGCGTCGACTATGTCGTCGCGCTGACCGCCGATCATGGCGGCAACGACATTCCCGAACGTGAACGTGAACGTGCGATGCCGATGGCCGACCGTGTCGCGCTCGCACTGACGCCCAAGACCGTTGGAGAGGTGATCGCCAAGGACATGGGGCTGACCGGTCGCATCCTGTACGGCGTCACCAATGGCGACGTCTGGATCGACCCCAAGCTGACCGGCGACCAGCGCGCCAAGGTGCTCGCCGCCGCCGTCGCGCATTACCGCGCCGATCCGCAGGTTGCCGCGGTCTATACCCAGGCGGAGATCGCCGCCGCGCCGCTGCCCGAAGGCCCGCCCGAGGGCTGGACGTTGCTCCAGCGCGAGCGCGCCTCGTTCGATCCTTCGCGGTCGGGCGATTTCGTCGTGTTCCTGAAGCCGCGCATCACCGCGATCCCGCCCGGCGATTATCCCGGCGCGGTGGCGACGCACGGATCGCCCTGGGATTATGACCGCCGCGTGCCGATCCTGTTCTGGCGCAAGGGGATGAAGGGGTTCGAGCAGCCGCTGTCGATCGAAACGGTCGACATCATGCCCAGCCTGGCCGGCGTACTCGGCTTCGCGCTCAAGCCGGGCGATGTCGACGGCCGCTGCCTCGATCTCGACGGCGGCACGGGGAGCACCTGCCCATGAGCTACGCGATGCGCCGCGTGATCATCTTCACGCACAATTTCGCCGCGATGCGCGATTTCTATCGCGACATGTTCGGGCTGGAGGTCGTCGAGGGGGACGATGGCTGGGCCGATCTGGCCGCAGGCGGCTGCAACATCGCGATCCATGCCGCAGGCAAAGGCGTCAAGATCGGTCCCGATTTCGAGGGCCCGCACAAGATCGTCTTTCACGCCGACGATGTCGCCAAGGCACGCGAGGATCTGGTGTCGCGTGGAGCCAAGATGGGGCCGGTCAAGGTGTTCGGCGATCTCCATCTGTGCGACGGCGACGATCCCGACAAGAACCGGTTTCAGCTGTCTAATCGGCCTTAAAACGATCCGCTTTCAGTGCTCCTGCGAAAGCAGGAGCCTAGGGTCGCAAGCGATTCCCTCTGTAACCCTGGGCTCCTGCTTTCGCAGGAGCACTTAGAGTAACGACCTTCAGCGCTCCTCGTATTTCCGGATGCCCGCCGCCAATTGGTTCTCGCCCACCTCCAACCGATCACGTCCGACATTGGCGACGAACGCCGGGCTCTTGGCGAAATTGGGCGCGAGGGTCGCGACATTGTCGACGACTTTCAGCCCGGTGGACGGATAGGTCCGCCCTTCCGCCGCGACGACGATGAAGCCGGTCCAATTCTCCTTGTTCGGTCCGTCGGCGAAGGTGTTGCGCGCGATCAGTCCGGTGCCGCCTTCCGACAAGTCGATCATGTAATTGGTCTTGCGGCCCTGGCTGTCGTCGAAGCTGTTGTCGGTGATCGACAGATTGGGCACCCGCAATTTGACGTAATGCCCGCCGGTGCCGCGCTCGAAGCGCGAGCGCGTGATCGTCACCGATCCCTTGTTCGCGAGATAGATCGAATGCGAACAATCGACCGTCTCGTCGCACTGGCCGAGCCCGGAAAAGGTCGAGCGGTCGATGACGATCTGCTGGCCCGCGGGCTGGCCGCCGAGAATGCCTTCCTGACTGTCGAGGAACATCGAGTTGCGCACGGTCAGGTTGCCCATCTCGGTGCGGATGCCGGCGCCGTTGCCGTCCGACACGCGCATGTTGCGGAAAACGATGCCGTCGACGACCGACGACAGTCCGCGCAGCACGAACGCCGCTTTGCCTTCGCACGCCTCGCCGTCGAAGATCACCTTGCCCGGTTCGGCCGCCTTGAAGGTGATGTTGCCGCCCGCCTGGACGGTGCATTGGTGATAGACACCGGGCGCGATCACGATCGTCGCGGTGCCCATCCGGATCGACTGCACCGCATCGTCGAGATTGGCGAAGCCTTGCCCGGTTTCCTGCACGGTGAACGGCGCGGCACCCGGCTCGGCCTGGAGGGGTGTTGCGGCGAGTAACGGGAGCAGGGCGAACAGGGCAGGGCGCATTGGGAGACTCCTTCGCGCGTGGCTATTCTACGCTCGGCGTGCCGACAGAAGGGCGAATGACGGTTAATTCCGCCTTTCCGCTGCGCGTGATCGCCTCAGATGTGAATCACGTCGAGCGATGACCCAATGGGAGACAAATTCCTTCTCCCCTTGTGGGAGAAGGAGGGAGCGCCGAAGGCGCGGAAGGATGAGGGGGGGTCTGCGAGGTGGCTGAGAGTCCCCCTCACCCTTCCGCCGACTACGTCGGCTCCCTCCCTCTCCCACAAGGGGAGAGGGAAAGAGTTGCGCAATCCCCGCGCACTACCCAGCCGCCATCGCACTCGCGGCCATCTGCGCCATCGTCGCGGTATCGGCGAACTCGACCAGCGACACCGCCTTCAAGTCGTCGTCCAGCGTCCAGATGTCGCATATTTCGGTGACGTCTCGCTCACCGCCGCGTGCGGAGACATCGATACGCCAGTGCATGAAGACGGTATGATCATTCACCGCGACGTGCAGCCGCTCCATCTCGTGGAAAGTGAAGAGGTCGATCAACTCGTTGATCGCGCCCAGCGCGTCGACCGGCCCCACATCGAATCCCATGACATCGCTTCGGCCGACGAGCCGAAAGGTGGCGCCCGGCGCAAAACGCGTGGCGAGCGCTTCCTTGTCGCCCCGTTTGCGCGCGGCATAAGCGGCGTCGATTGCTGCGAGCACGGCATCACGATCGGCCATTAGTCCCTCCCCATTTCTATCGGGGGAAGGTTACCAGCCGAGGACCTCCGCATCCACGCGAGATGCCTCCGTTTCGGACGCGATCTCAGTCGAGATTGGGCCGCAGCCACCGCTCGGTCGTCGGCAGGTCCGTCCCGCGCCGCGCGCCATAATCCTCGACCTGGTCCCGGCCGATCCGCGCGACGCCGAAATACTCCGCCTGCGGGTGACCGAAATAGAAGCCGCTGACCGCCGCGGTCGGCAGCATCGCGAAGCTTTCGGTCAGGCTGATACCCGTCGCATGATGCGCGTCGAGCAGCTTGAACAATATCGGTTTCAGGCTGTGGTCGGGGCACGCGGGATAGCCCGGCGCTGGACGGATACCGCGATATTGCTCGCGGATCAGCGCCTCGTTGGTCAGCTGCTCGCCTTCGGCATAGCCCCAGAGCGTGGTGCGGACATGCTGGTGGAGCCGCTCCGCCAGCGCCTCGGCGAAGCGGTCGGCAAGCGCCTTCAGCAGGATATCGGAATAATCGTCGATCGCCGCCTTGAACCGCGCGAGATGCGGTTCGATGCCGTGAATCGACACCGCGAAACCGCCGAGCCAGTCGCCCGCCGGGTCGACGAAATCGGCGAGGCACATATTGGGCCGGCCTTCGCGCTTGGCGATCTGCTGGCGCAGGAACGGCAGACGGACATGGCTCTCGTCGTCGGCCATGTTGAGGAAATCGAAGCTGCGCAACTGCTCGGCGGTCCAGTCGCCCTCGGGTGCGACCACGACATCGTCCTCATAACGCGCGCACGGCCACAGTCCGACCACAGCTCGCGCGGTCAGCCACTTTTCCGCGACGATCTTGTCGAGCATCTTGTTGGCATCGGCAAACAACGACCGCGCGCTTTCGCCGACGATCTCGTCATCGAGGATCTTGGGATAAGTGCCGGCAAGTTCCCAGGCGCGGAAGAACGGCGTCCAGTCGATGCATTCGCGCAGGTCGCTCAGATCCCAATCGGCGAAGACATGGCGGCCGGGTTGTTTCGGCGCCGACGGTTTCAGCGCCATGTCGGCCTTGAAGCCATTGGCACGCGCCTGCGCCAGCGGCAGCAGCTCATTCTGCCCCTTATTCTCGCGCGACTTGCGCACGGCGGCATAATCGTCGGCGATCTTGATGACATAATCGTCGCGTTGGGTGTCGGACACCAGCGTGGTCGCGACGCCGACCGCGCGACTGGCGTCGAGCACATGGACGACCGGACCGTCATAGGCGGGCGCGATGCGCAGCGCGGTGTGCACCTTCGACGTCGTCGCGCCGCCGATCAGCAGCGGCATCGTCATCTTGGCGCGTTTCATTTCCTCGGCGACGGTGACCATCTCGTCGAGGCTCGGCGTGATCAGGCCCGACAGGCCGATCATGTCGGCATCGTTCTCGTTCGCCGCCTCGAGGATCTTCGACCACGGCACCATCACGCCCAGATCGACCACGTCGAAGCCGTTGCACTGGAGCACCACGCCGACGATGTTCTTGCCGATATCATGGACGTCGCCCTTGACGGTCGCCATGATGATCTTGCCCTTGCCCTTGGCGCCCGGCTCCTTCTGCGCCTCGATGAAGGGCAGCAGATGCGCCACCGCTTTCTTCATCACGCGCGCCGACTTCACCACCTGGGGCAGGAACATCTTGCCCGATCCGAACAGGTCGCCGACGACGTTCATCCCGTCCATCAACGGACCTTCGATCACTTCGATCGGGCGCGCGGTCTGTAGCCGCGCTTCCTCGGTATCCTCGACGACATATTGGTCGAGGCCCTTGACCAAAGCGTGTTCGAGCCGCTTGTCGACGGTCCAGCTACGCCATTCCTCGGCCGCCTTTTCGGCCGCCACATCGGTACCGCGGAACTTCTCGGCAAGCGCGACCAGCCGTTCGCCGGCATCGGGATCCTTGTTGAGGATGACGTCCTCGCACGCCTGGCGCAACTCGGGATCGATCGTGTCGTAAACGTCGAGCTGGCCGGCGTTGACGATCGCCATGTCCATGCCCGCGGGGATCGCATAATAGAGGAATACCGAGTGCATCGCGCGGCGCACCGGCTCGTTGCCGCGGAACGAGAAGCTCAGGTTGGACAGGCCGCCCGAGATATGGACGTGCGGGCAGCGCTGCTTGATCTCGCGCGTCGCCTCGATGAAGTCGACGCCGTAATTATTGTGCTCCTCGATCCCGGTCGCGATCGCGAACACGTTGGGATCGAAGATGATGTCCTCGGGCGGAAAGCCGATTCCGGTGAGCAATTTGTATGCGCGCTCGCAGATCTCGACCTTGCGCTCCCTTGTGTCGGCCTGGCCGACCTCGTCGAACGCCATGACGACGGCCGCGGCGCCATAAGCCATGCACTTGCGGGCATGGTCGAGGAACTGCTCCTCGCCTTCCTTCATGCTGATCGAATTGACGATCGGCTTGCCCGACACGCACTTCAGCCCCGCCTCGATCACCGACCATTTCGAGCTGTCGATCATCACCGGCACGCGCGCGATATCGGGCTCGGCGGCGATCAGCTTGAGGAAGGTGGTCATCGCATGGACCGCGTCGAGCAGGCCCTCGTCCATATTGACGTCGACCACTTGTGCGCCATTCTCGACCTGCTGGCGCGCAACCTCGACCGCCTTGGCATAATCGCCGGCCATGATCAGCTTCTTGAACGCCGCCGACCCGGTGACATTGGTGCGCTCGCCGACATTGACGAAATTGGCGGAGGAAGGCGTGGTGGTCGTCATTATTTTCCCAATTCGTCATCCCAGCGAAAGCTGGGATCTCACGCAGCAGACGCGCGCTATCAATCAAAGACCCCAGCTTTCGCTGGGGTGACGGTTGCGCTCAGGCGGCCATGATCATCGGTTCGAGGCCCGCGAGCCGCGTCCGTACCTCGGGCGTGACGATCTTGCGCGGGGTCAGTCCCTTCACCCCATCCGCGATCGCCTTGATGTGCGCCGGCGTCGAGCCACAGCAGCCGCCGAGGATGTTGACCTGTCCGGCTTCGGCCCATTCGCCGACCAGCCCGGCAGTGGTCGCCGGCTCCTCGTCATAGGCACCGAGTTCGTTGGGCAGGCCGGCATTGGGATAGACCATGATCAGCGTGTCGGCGATCCCGCTCAACGTCTTGACGTGCGGCCGAAGCTGCTCGGCGCCGAACGAGCAATTGAGCCCGATCGTCACCGGCTTGGCATGGCGCACCGCATGCCAGAACGCCTCGACCGTGTGCCCCGACAGGTTGCGGCCCGACAGATCGGTCAAGGTCATCGACAGCATGATCGGCAAGTCGCGGCCAAGCGCCTCGCCCGCCTCGATCGCTGCCATCACGCCGGCCTTGGCGTTAAGCGTGTCGAACACCGTCTCGATCAGCACGAAATCGATCCCGCCTTCGACCAAAGCGTCGATCTGTTCGCGATAAACGTCCTTGAGATAATCGAAGTCGATCTCGCGATAGCCGGGATCGTTGACGTCGGGCGACAGCGACAATGTCTTGTTGGTCGGCCCGATCGCGCCGGCGACGAAGCGTGGACGGCCGTCCTTGGCCTCGAACTCGTCGGCGATGGCGCGCGCCATCTTGGCGCTTTCGAGGTTGATCTCGCGGACCAGATGCTCGGCGCCGTAATCGGCCTGGCTGATGCGGTTGGCCGAGAAAGTATTGGTCTCGGCGATATCCGCGCCCGCCTCGAAATAAGCGCGATGAATCGATGCCGGCACCTCGGGCTTGGTCAGCGCGAGGATGTCGTTATTGCCCTTCTGGTCGTGGCTCAGGCCAAGCGTGCCGGCATAATCGGCTTCCGAGAGCTTCCAGTTCTGGATCTCGGTGCCGAACGCGCCGTCGGTGATCAGGATGCGCTTCGCGGCTTCCGCGAGCAGTTTTTCACGTGGTGTCATAGTTCTTCCCGTCGCCCCGGCGGAGGCTGGGGCCGTTAAGTTATCTCGCGCCAGTCAACTCGGCGGCCCCGGCCTTCGCCGGGGCGACGACCTAAGCCGCTTCCGCTTTCGCCGCGTCCTTGGGCCGGATCCCCAGCAAATGGCAGATCGCGTAGCTGAGCTCGGCGCGGTTGAGCGTGTAGAAATGGAAATTGCGCACGCCGCCCGCATAGAGCCGCCGGCACAATTCCGCGGCGATCGTCGCCGCCACCAATTGGCGCGCCGCGGGATGATCGTCGAGCCCGTCGAACAGGCGGCCCATCCAGCTCGGCACCGCGGTGCCGCACATCGCCGACATGCGCTGGACGCTGGCGAAATTCATCACCGGCATGATGCCCGGAACGATCTCCGCGTCGACGCCCGCCGCGGCGAGCGCATCGCGATAGCGGAAGAACGTCTCCGCCTCGTGGAAAAACTGGGTGATCGCACGGCTGGCGCCGGCATCGAGCTTGCGCTTGAGATTGTCGATGTCCGCCGCCGCATCGGGCGAGTCCGGATGGCATTCGGGATAGGCCGCGACCGAAATCTCGAACGGATGGAGCTTGCGAAGCCCCGCGACGAGATCGGCGGCATTCGCATACCCGCCAGGATGCGTGGCATATTTCTCGCCCGCGCGCGGTGGGTCGCCGCGCAGCGCGACGATGTGGCGCACGCCGGCATTCCAATAATCGTCGGCGACCTGATCGATCTCTTCCCTGGTCGCCTCGACGCAGGTCAGGTGCGCGGCGGCCGGGATATTGGTCTCGCGCGCGATCCGGGCGACGGTCGCGTGCGTCCGCTCGCGGGTCGAGCCGCCGGCGCCATAGGTTACCGAGACGAAGCGCGGGGCGAGCGGGCTCAATGTCTGCAGCGACTCCCACAGGGTCTCTTCCATCTTCTCGGTCTTGGGCGGGAAGAATTCGAAGCTGACCTGGGCATCGCCCGCGACATCCGCGAACAACGGACTCGCCAGCGCCAGCCGCGCCTCCGCCATCTGCTTGACCGAAACCATTACGCTGCCTCCGCTATACGCGCCGGCGCGCCTGCCTTGCGCGCCAGCCACAATTTCACCGTCAGTTCGCCGCCCTCGAGCGTCTCGGTCCGCACCGGCGCGAGCCCCGAATGCTCGAACCAGCCAAGCATCTGCTCGTCCGAAAAGCCGAGACGCGCATGCGCGTCGCGAATCCGCAATTCCTCGCGCCCGTGCGGCGCGAAATCGACGATCAGCAACCGGCCGCCGGCATTGAGCACGCGCGCCGCCTCGGCGATCGCCGCGTCGGGCGTCTGCGCGAAGTGAAGAACGTGATGCAGGATCGCGAGGTCCGCCGTGCCGCTATCGAGCGGCAGCGCGTAGAGATCGGCCTGGCGCAATTCGGTATTGTCGAGCCCGCGCTCGGTCAGTTTGGCGCGCGCCAGCCGGAGCATTTCGGAGCTGCGGTCGATGCCGAGCGCATGATCGGCCTGACCGGCGAACAATTCGAGCATGCGGCCGGTGCCGGTGCCGATATCGACCAGCCGCTCGACCCGGGCATCGCCGAGCACCGCGGCCATCGCCGCTTCGACCTGTTCCTCGGCGATGTGCAGCGAGCGGATCGCGTCCCACTCGCCGGCATTACTCTCGAACCAGCCCGCCGCGTGCGCCGCACGGTCGGCGCGCACCGCCGCCAGCCGTGCCGCATCGGCCTCGGCACGAGCATGCGCGCGGTCGCCTTCCCAGGCATCGAGCGCGATGCAGAGCGGTGCGGCGACATCGCGCGCGCCCATCGCGACGAACACCCAGCTGCCTTCCTTGCGGCGCTCGACGATGCCCGCATCGGACAATATCTTCACATGCCGGCTGACTCGTGGCTGGCTTTGTCCCAGCACTTGCGCGAGTTCGCCGACCGACAGCTCCATCGAGCGCACCAGCGCGACGATCCGCAGCCGCGTCGAATCGGCAAGCGCGCGGAAGATGTCGAGAGCGTTCGGCATGTCAGATAGAGATATAAAGATATCTTTATATGCCGTCAACGCGTTGCGCGCGGAACGGGGCGGCGGTAGCGGTGTGAGGGTGCGGACCCATTATTAATGAGGATCGAGACAGTCATGTCCGGGATGCTGTGGGAGGAGGAGGGCGAAGAACGGGGGGTTTCCCCCGTTCGAGCGCTCCGACGCGCCACAGCGCCCGGACATGGCTGCCGCGAAGCGGTGGGACGAAAAGGGCCGCTGGAGCGGTCGGACGCTTGCCAGATAGACACCGCTATCTGGCTGCGCGCCCTCTCTCCCAGCAGCCCTTTTCGTCTCCATCTCGACCTCATTAATAATAGGTCCGCACCCTAATCGATCAATTCCGCAGGAGAGTATAGATGACCAAGGCTCCCAAGACACTCGCCGTGTCGCTCGCGATCGTCGCCATGCTCGGCATCGCCGCGTGCAGCCAGAAGGCACAGAACGAAGCGGCGCAAGCGGCCAACACCATGGCCGGTGACGCCAATGCGACGATGGCGCGTGCGGTCAACACCACCGACGCCGCGGTCGATTCGGCGCTGGGCGCCGCCGAGAACCACATGGATGCCGCATCGAACAAGATGGACAAGGCGACCAAGGATGCGAAGAAGGATGCCGGTCAGGCGCTGAAGGATGCCGGCAACGAGATCGAGGATTGATGCGCGCTCGCCTCGCTTTCGCCGGCCTCGCCCTCATGATGGGCATGGCGGCGTGCTCGAGCCGTGACGATACCGGCGGCGTATCGGCCGACGACCAGCGCGCGTTGAATGACGCCGCGGCGATGCTCGACGCCAACACTGCCGTGCCGGCCCAGCCATCCGATCCGACGCCGTCCGACCAAGGAAACGCGCAATGACCGATCTTCGCCGTCTCGGCGCCAGCCATCTGCATACGCCCAAGCTCTGCCTCGGCGGTAACGTGTTCGGCTGGACCGCGGACAAGGCGACCAGCTTCGCCGTGCTCGACGCCTTCGTCGATGCCGGCGGCACGCTGGTCGACACAGCGGACGTCTATTCGGCTTGGGTGCCGGGCCACAAAGGCGGCGAATCGGAAAACGTGATCGGCGAGTGGATCAAGTCGAGCGGCAAGAAGATCGGCGTCGCCACCAAGGTCGGCATGTTGCCGAGCGCGGCGGGCGAGAAGCTCGCGCCGGCGCGGATCGCGGAGGCGTGCGACGCGTCGCTTCAGCGGCTCGGAGTCGAGCAGATCGCGCTCTATTATGCCCACCAGGACGACGAAGCGACGCCGCAGGAAGCGTATATGGAGGCGTTCGCCAAGCTGGTCGCGGCGGGCAAGGTGGCGGTACTGGGCGCGTCCAATTTCCACGCCGTGCGGCTCAAGTCGGCCAACGACGTCGCGCGCGCCGCCGGTCTGCCGCATTTTCAGGTGCTGCAGCCCGAATACAATCTGGTCAGCCGGCACAAGTTCGAAGGCGAACTGCAGGATTATTGCGTCGAATATAATATCGGCCTGCTGCCTTATTACGGCCTCGCCTCGGGCTTCCTGACCGGCAAATATCGCTCGGCCGACGATCTCGGCAAGAGCGTGCGCGGCGGGCGGATGACCGCCTATCTCGAGGGCAAGGGCCCCGCGGTTCTGAAGGCGATGGATGAGGTGGCGGCGGAAACCGGCGCGACATTGGCGCAGATCGCGTTGGCCTGGCTCGCCGCGCAACCCGGCGTCACCGCGCCGATCGCCAGCGCGACCAGCGTGAAGCAACTCGAGGAATTGCTCCCGGCGATGGACTTGACGCTCAGCGCGGCTCAGCTGGACAAGCTCGACGCCGCCGGCGCCTGACTCCCGCAAGCTAAAGGGGGCACATGCACCTCGATCTGATCCAGTCGCTGTCGATCGCCGGCGATTCCTCCAAGGCGAATGACGACCGCGCCGGCGCGGGCCACGCTTGTGCCTGGGTGATCGACGGCGCGACCGATCTCGGCGAACCGGGGCTGCTCGGCAATCGCGGCGGCGCGGCGTGGATCGCGGCAGAGGCGGACCGCGCCTTCGCCGCCGCCCCGGAGGACGGATCGATCGAGCAGATGTGCCGGACGGTGTTCGAGCGCGTCGCCGCCGCTTTTGCCGAGCAACGCACACGTGCCCCCGAAACCTGGGAACTGCCTTCGGCCTCGTTCCTCGCGGTATCGATTGCCGAGAATGTGATCGATTGCGCCTGGCTGGGCGATTGCGCGGCCCTGCTGATCCGCGACGGCCAGGCGACCCGGATCGGACCGCAGCGCGATATCCGCGACGACGAGACCGATCTCGCCCGGAGCGTCGCGCATCACGGCCTGGGATCGGTCAAGCGCGCGGCGCCGGTGCTCGACGTGCTGCGGACGGCGCGCAGCCGCCCCGACCGGCTGGTGCTCGGGGTCGACCCGGCGGGTGCCGAGCACATCTATTATTCGAGCCAGCCTTGTGTGGCCGGCGACGAATTGCTGCTGATGAGCGACGGTTTCGCCGCGGTCACCGATCTCTATCGCCTGATCGATCAAGCGGCGCTGCCCGGCCTGCTCGCCGAAGGCGGGCTATCCGGCATCGCCGCGCAACTGCGCGCCGCCGAGGCCGACGATGCCGAATGCCTGCGCTGGCCGCGGTTCAAGCAGGGCGACGACGCCACCGCGATCTGGCTGCGCGTCGCCGCGTAATCCTTGGTCACGACCAAACCCGTCGTCGCCGGGCCTTGACCGGCGGCGCAAGCTCGCGCGCTAGTCACAGGTAGGAGGTCACGGCCGGCGGTTCCCACCAGGCATTGTCGCGCCCGTTGGCGAAATTGACCGGCGTCTCCGCCAGTTCCTGATCGCTGACGTCGTCGAGGCAATTGACGTTGACCGATACGTAATCGCCGCCGATCGCCTCGACATAACCATCGCCGAACGACGCGACGCCGCAGGTCTTGCAGAAGCGGTGATGGCCGGATTTCGTCCCGAACTGATAATCGGACAGATTGTCGGCGCCCGACAGCAGCCGGAACTGGTCGGGCTTGAGTAGCGCACCCCAAGCGCGGCGCTTGGTGCAGATCGAGCAATTGCATTTCCCGGTGCCGGCGGCGAGATTGATATCCGCCTCGAAACGCACCGCGCCGCAATGGCAGCTGCCGTGATAGGTCTTCAACATCCCTGGTCTCCTGTCGTTCGCAGGAATCGACTTACTGCCACCCTGCTGCCACCATGCTGTCAGCATCGTGCAGCTAAAGAGCCGAAATGCGACGCGCCGACCGCCTGTTCCAGATCGTCCAGATCCTCCGTCGTGAGCGGCGACCGATCACCGCCGAGACGATCGCCATCGAGCTCGAGACCTCGAAACGCTCGGTCTATCGCGATATCGCCGCGTTGATGGGGCAGCGCGTGCCGGTGCGCGGGGAAGCCGGGATCGGCTATGTACTCGACGACGGCTATGACCTTCCGCCGCTGATGCTGACACCCGAAGAGGCCGAGGCCGCCGCGCTTGGCGCGCAATGGGTCGAAGGGCATGGCGATCCCGCTTTGGCGCGCGCCGCCCGCGACCTGCTCGCCAAGATAGCCGCGGTCGTGCCGAACGAGATGGTCCCGCTGATCACCGATGCCGTGGCGCGCACCGCGCCGGGCTGGCGGATCGTGCCGGATAGCGTCGATGCTAGCCGATTGCGCACCGCCATTCGAAGCGGCAGCAAGATTCGCCTCACCTATCGCGACGAGCAGGATCGGGTCAGCGAGCGCATCGTCTGGCCGGTAGCGATCGGCTATCTCGACGCCGCGCGGCTGCTTGCCGCCTGGTGCGAGCTGCGTGAGGATTTCCGGTCGTTCCGCCTCGACCGCATCGTCGCGGCCGATGTCCTGAAGGATCGTCATCCGGTGCGGCCGGCTGCGCTCAGGGCGCAATGGCTCGATCGCTTCCGCGACGGCGCGGCGTAAGTCGGCGCGGTGTCGCCTTGCCCTTCCGGTCTCTCTTTAAAAAACGAAACGGCCCGGAGGGGCTACTTCCTCCGGGCCGTCCCTGGTTCGCCGCATGCGGGGGCTGACGCGGCGAACGTCGCGGCCAGGCCGCGATTATATTGTTGCCGGTAACGCCGCGGCAAAGCCGCGTCGTCAGTCGGGGTTGTGGCCCCGCCGGCCGGGCGCGAGCGCGAGCGCGGAATAGCCTGCGCTATCCCGCTCGATCACGCCGCGAACTGGTTCATCGTATTGTGCGCGCCGCCCGCCTTGAGCGCCGCCTCTCCTGCGAAATACTCCTTGTGATCGTCGCCCAGGTCGCTGCCCGACATGTTCTGGTGCTTCACCGCGGCGATGCCCTGACGGATTTCCTCGCGCTGGACGTTCTTGACATAGCCCAGCATCCCGGCCTCGCCGAAATATTCCCTGGCCAGATTGTCGGTCGACAAAGCAGCGGTGTGATAGGTCGGCAAGGTGATCAGGTGGTGGAAGATCCCCGCCCGCTTGGCGGCATCCGCCTGGAAGGTGCGAATCCGCTCGTCGGCCTCGGCCGCGAGATCGGTCGCGTCATAATCCACGCTCATCAGCTTCGCGCGATCATAGCCCGACACGTCGCGGCCGGCTTCGACCCAGGCGTCATAGACTTGCTGGCGGAAATTGAGCGTCCAGTTGAAGCTGGGCGAATTGTTGTAGACCAGCTTGGCGTTGGGCACGGCCTCGCGGATGCGGTCGACCATCGAGGCGATCTGCTCGATATGCGGCTTCTCGGTTTCGATCCACAACAGGTCGGCACCGTTCTGCAGCGAGGCGATGCAATCCATCACGCAACGATCGGCGCCGGTCCCTTCGCGGAACTGATAGAGGTTGGACTTCAATCGCTTCGGACGGACCAGCTTGCCGTCGCGCTCGATCACGACGTCGCCGGCCTTGAGGTCGCCGATCGCGATCTCCTCGCAATCGAGGAACGAGTTATACTGGTCGCCAAGATCGCCGGGCGCGTGGCTGATCGCGATCTGCTTGGTCAGGCCCGCCCCCAATGAGTCGGTGCGCGTGACGATGATGCCGTCCTCGACGCCGAGCTCGAGGAAGGCGTAGCGGCACGCGCGGACCTTCGCCAGGAAGTCCTCATGCGGCACGGTGACCTTGCCGTCCTGATGCCCGCATTGCTTTTCGTCCGACACCTGATTCTCGATCTGCAGCGCGCAGGCACCGGCCTCGATCATCTTCTTGGCGAGCAGATAGGTCGCCTCGGCATTGCCGAAGCCGGCGTCGATGTCGGCGATGATCGGCACGACGTGCGTCTGGTGATTGTCGATCGCGTGGAGCAATCGCTGTTCGGCAACTTCGTCGCCCGCCTCGCGCGCCTTGTCGAGGTCGCGGAACATCATCCCCAGTTCGCGCGCGTCGGCCTGACGCAGGAAGGTGTAGAGTTCCTCGATCAGCGCGGGAACACTCGTCTTCTCGTGCATCGACTGATCCGGAAGCGGTCCGAAATCGGAGCGCAATGCGGCGACCATCCAGCCCGACAGATAAAGGTAGCGGCGTTCGGTCGAGCCGAAATGCTTCTTGATGCTGATCATCTTCTGCTGACCGATGAACCCGTGCCAGCAGCCGAGCGACTGAGTGTAGTTGGCCGGATCGGCATCATAGGCCGCCATGTCGCGGCGCATGATCGCTGCCGTATAGCGCGCGATGTCGAGCCCGGTGCGGAACCGGTTCTGGATCTGCATCCGCGCCACCGCCTCGGCGCCGATCCCGTCCCAGGTGCCGTTGTGGCTCTTGATGAGCTGGCCGGTAGCAGCGATCGAATCTTGGTAGGTCACGGTACGTCCTCGCTTGTAGTGATACGAGGTTATGTACAGCTATTTACATGATTCGCCGTCAGCAGCCCGAGGACGATAGTGGTCATGATGTGACTACGAGCGCAGAATCGTCCGATAATATGTAATCTAATTTACAGTCTAATCGACCTTCCGCCAGACCGAAATCGGGATGTCGCCATTGGGGCGCGCGGCGACGGTGTAGCGCAATACCTTGCCCTGCAACTCGTACTGCCTGACCTGCCTCGTCCCGTTCCAATTGGCGAAGCTCGCTTGCTCGATCGCGAAGGTCAGCGTGTGCGCCTTCACGTCCGCGCTCAACGTCCCATAATGCACGCTCATCCCCAACGCGGTCTCGCGATATTCTTCGGGCGTGCCGGTGGCTCGGTCGCCCGAGGCGAAGCGGGGCCGTTCGCTCTTGTAGATCATCAGCGCGTAGCGGCCGGCAGCATCCACCATCATGCTGCCGCGCGGCGCCGCCCCATAGTCACGGCCGATACTGCCGTCCGGATGCCGGACATCCGCCGCGACAAGCGACCAGGTACCGACCAGCGCGCGGGGCAGCGACGGGCGCTCATCCGCGGCGGATGCCGTGGCGAGTGACCCGCCAATCAGGACAGCAGCGACAGCCACTTCGATCGTGCGCGGCGGTAGCAACAGTCTGAACATCTTTATTCTCCTTCCTCTTCGTCGCTACCCGACCCCTCCAATCCACAAAAACGAATAGTTTTTATGCCTCACTTCAGTTATTCTGAAGTATGCAATTGCCCAATCTCGACATGGACGTGCTCCGGACGCTGGTGCTGGCCGAGCAATTGGGCGGTTTCGGCCGCGCCGCGGAGCGCGTCGGGCGATCGCAATCGGCGGTCAGCCAACAAATCCGCAAGATCGAGGACCAGGTCGGAGAGCCGCTGTTCGCGAAACAGGGCCGCGGCCTGGCGCCGACGCCGGCCGGTGAAATCCTGCTCGCTTATGCGCGCCGCATCCTCGACCTCAACGACGAAGCGCTGATCGCGGTCCGGGGTACGGCCGCGCAGGGTCAGGTGCGCTTCGGCCTGCCCCCCGATCTCGCCGAAACCTGGCTTCCCGACGTGCTCGGGCGATTCAATCGCGCGCATCCGGGCGTGCGCCTGGAAACGATCGTCGATCGCAATCGTGCGCTCGTCGACCGACTGGACCGCGGCGAGCTCGACGTCGCGCTCGCCATGAACCAGACCGACCGCGCCGATGCCCGGCCGCTGGTCGCATTGAAGGCAGTGTGGATCGGACCATCGCCCCGCCGCTTGCATTGGGATCCGGAGGGCGGCGAGCCGCTGCCACTCATCCTGACCGAAGCGCCCTGCTTCTTTCGTCAGCGTGCACTTGCCTTGCTGGAAGCCGCCGGCATCCCGTGGCGCGTCGTGCTGACCAGCGCGAGCGCGCGCGGCCTGTGGGCCGCGGTCGAAGCCGGGCTCGGCGTGACCTTGCGCATTCCGGTCGGCGTCCCGGCGGATCTGCACGTCCTTGGCATCGAGCAGGGACTTCCCGATCCGACCGGCGAGCCGTTCGTCCTGTCGATCCATGATGGCGGCCGCATCCTCGAGCCCGCCGCTCGGCAACTCTACGATATTCTTGCCGCCGCGATGACCGACCGGCCCGGCGGCTAAGCTTCAGTCGAGATCGATATCGAAGTGCAGCACATCCTCGCGCCTGCCCAATCCCGAGTAGAGGGCAATCGCGGGATCGTCGCCCAAATCGGCCTGGACGAAGATGACATAAGCGCCGCGCGCTTTCGCCACGCGCTTCAGTTCCTCGATCAGCGCGGTCGCGATGCCGCACCGGCGATAAGGCTCGGCAACGGCCAGATCGTAGAGATAGATCTCGCGGCGCGCCTGTCCGAACTTCTCGAGGACATAGGCGGCGATCCCGCCCACCACAGCGCCATCGGCCAACGCCGCCAGCGCAATGAAGCTTTCGCCGCCGAGCAGGCGCGCGAGCCAGGCGTCGTCAGGTCGCGCATCATCATAGCCAGCCGGATCCTCGAACGCCGCGCCGAACATGCCGAGCATCTGGTGCATCAGCGACAAATCGGCGGGCCCGAGCGATCTGATCTCCGCCGCGGCCATCTCAATCGCCGCCAAAGGTGAACGGACTGACCCCGCGTTCGCGTTCGTTGACCAGCAAGGCGCGGCCCGCCGGCGCGGCGCTGCGTTGCGGGCAGGATGGGCGCGCGCAGGCGCGGCATCCCAGACCGATCGGGGTCGCCTCGCCTTTCAGGTCGATTCCCCGTGCCGCCGCCATGCCGCCCGCCACGTCCGCCGCGACGCCGAGTCCGACCGCGAATTCCGCCTGCACCGCGCCGTAACGGCGGCCCTGCGGCGTCACGGTGCGCGAGAGCGTCAGCCAGCGCGCGCCGTCCTCGAGTTCGACCAGCTGGACCGCAAGGTCGCCCGGCCGATCGAACGCCGAATGCACCCGCCAGAGCGGGCAACGCCGGTCGCTCTCGACCAACGGCGAACCGCTCGCGCCCGAAAAGCGCTTCGAGACCTGACCGGCGCGGTCGATCCGCACCATGAAGAAGGGCAGCCCGCGCGCGCCCACGCGCTGGAGCGTGGTCAGCCGGTGCGCGACCTGCTCGAAGCCCGCGCCGAAGCGCCGCTGCAGCAGTTCGAGATCGTAGCCGGTCGCCTCGCAGGCGCGCAGGAAACGGGCATAAGGCATCATCACGGCCGCGGCGAAATAGCTGGTGAGATAGCGGCGATAGAGTCGCTCGCCCGCCCGGTCGGCGAACGCTGCACCCTGAACCAGCGCCTCGACCATCGATCGCGCCTCGATCTGGCCGAGTTGATAGGCCGCGGCGAAAGTACGGCTGGCGGCATCGAGCGTCTCGGACACTTGCAGCTGGCGGGCGTGGAGATCGGTCCGCCGCAGCAGATCGGGCATCACGTCGACCGGCAGGATTCGGATGGTCAGTTGGTGCTTGACCCGCAGGCGCTCGGCGATCGCGCCGTAAAGGTCGCCGGCGCCCATCCGCAACTCGTCGGCCAGCGCCTCTGCCGCCGCATCGAGATCGGCGTAATGGCCGCGCCAGCGCTCGATCTCCTTGCGCAATTCGGCGATCGCGTCAGTCGACCCACCCGCCTCCCCCGTCGCCGCGCCTTGTCCCAGCCGATCGAACACGCGCGCAAAGGCCTCGGCGCCGCCGGGCGCGCCTGCCAACCATTCCTCCACTTCGTTACGGTCGATCTCAAGGTCGGCGAACATCGGATCGGCGAGCCGACGCCGAATCGCCGCCGCGCCGCCGCCGGGCTCGCCCGCCGCCAGCGCGCGCGGATCGAAATCGAATGTCTCGGCAAGCTTGACGAGCAACGCCGCTGATAGCGGGCGCTGATTCTTCTCGACTAGATTAAGATAGCTGGGCGAGATGACGAGCATCTCCGCCATCGCCGCCTGAGTCAGTCCAGCGCGCCGACGCAACCGTCGGACCGCGTGCCCTGCCAGCAATTTGCGATCGGCCATGCTAGTCCCCGAATAGAATTGCCCGGCGGCAGCGATCCGGCGGCGGCGGTCAATTGTCAATACTTTACATACCGACTGGCAATGTCGCCCGATCGGTCGACAGCCCGACCTCGGCACGGACCGATGCGATATCGCCCAACGCGCGAAATTCGGCCAGTTGCCCGCTCAGAGACGAGCGTCTGCGCTTCAGTCTTGTAAGGTTTCCGACTTTCCTGGGGAGGAAAGGATGCCCGCCGGGTCGATCTCGGCGGGCATTTTCTTTGTCAAAATCCTGCAGCGGCGGGTGCGGAGGGCTGACCCGTGCCGCGGCACGCCGAGGATCAGTCGATCGGCACCAATTCGACCACGTCGAGCAAAGATTCGAAATGCGGATAGGGCAGCACCAGCCGCCAACGCCGCGGCCCGATCCGCTGGACGATCCCCGCCATGTCGCGATTGGCATCGCGGCCATAATCCATCGGATTCTCTTCGTCGCCGAGCGATAGTGTGCCGAGAAATATCTGGCGATAGCGGTCGTCGTCGAACACCAGCCCCGCGGGGCGCTGCGACCCGCCGATCTTGTAGAAACTCAGCATCTCGCCTTCGGGATCGATGCGGCAGCGGAAGGCGGGATAGGCAGTGAAGTCGCGATTGCCCGGCCGCTGTCCGCCGAGCTTGAAGACGCGGCAGCGATAATCGCCGGCGGGTGGCTTGGCACCTACCAGAGCTCGATCAGGATCGAACAACACGCCTTGCGCGGCGATCGTCTTACCCTGGCCCGCCGCGCGTGCTTTGGCGAGCGCATCCAGCCACGCTTGACGCGTATTGCGCAACCGCACGCGGTCGTCCGCCGTCGCCACGCGCCGCCAGTCCGCCGGTATGTCGTCTTTCGCCATCGCCGGAGCGACCGCGACCACGAACAGGGCACCTATCAGCGCCCCGAAATGCGCCCTTTTCATGCCGAGACAACCAACCACCGAAGGGATGGTTGCGCAGGCGATACGTTAGAGTCGGTTTCAGCAAGCTGAAAAGACGTCAGGCCGCGGTCCAGCCGCCGTCGACGGTCATATTGGCACCGGTGATCGACTTGGCTTCGTCGCGGCACAGGAACAGCGCGAGCGCCGCGACTTGCTCGGGCGTGACGAATTCCTTGGTCGGCTGAGCGGCGAGCAGCACGTCGTTCATCACTTGCTCGCGCGTCAGACCGCGCGCCTTCATCGTGTCCGGGATCTGGTTCTCGACCAGCGGCGTCCAGACATAACCGGGCGAGATCGCATTAACGGTGATCCCGTCGGTCGCGACCTCGATCGCCGCGGTCTTGGTCAGGCCGGCGATGCCGTGCTTGGCGGCGACATAGGCCGATTTGTTGGGGCTGGCGACCAAGCTGTGCGCCGAGGCGGTCGAGATGATCCGCCCCCATTTCGCCGCCTTCATGTACGGGATCGACGCGTGCATCATGTGGAACGCGCTGGTCAGATTGATGGCGATGATCGCGTCCCATTTGTCGGTCGGGAATTCGTCGATCGGCGCGACGTGCTGGATGCCGGCATTGTTGACGATGATGTCCGGCCCGCCAAGCTCGTCATGACAGCGCTTGACCATCGCCTCGATCGCCTCGGCCTTGGTCATGTCGGCGGCATCGTACAGCGCCTTCGCCCCGCTCGTCGCCTCCAGCGCGACGCGTTCCTTCTCGATCGCGGCAGCGTCACCAAAGCCGTTGATCATCACGCTCGCGCCCTCGGCGGCGAACGCCTTGGCATAGGCCAGTCCGATGCCCGAGGTCGAACCGGTGACGATGGCGCTCTTGCCCTTGAGGAACATGCGGGTCTTCTCCTTAACGGGGGGTGAGGTCGAAGGCGGCGGTCTTGCCGTCGATGATGTTCTCGGCGACCAGTTCGGCATTGGCCATCGTCGCGGCGACGTCTTCGCTGCCCGCCTGCCAATGTTCGCGCATCGTCCGCGCCGAGAATTCGAAATCGCGCGCGCCGCCTTCCCAGGCATTGGCGCGATAGATCAGATGGACCAGATTGACCGGATATTCGGCCGATCGCTCGGCCAGCGCGCGAACGTCGGGGTCGTTGCCCATTTCGGGCGGCAACTTGGCGAGCACGCGCCGCGCGATCTCGCGATCCTTGCGCAGCCGCATCAATTGCGTCGAGATTTCGCGCGAGCGGCTCGAGAAGCGGATTTCCTTTTCGCGCGCCATTACGTCCATGATCGTTCGCGGCCGCACCGCGATCGACGGGAACAGGTCGACCTGGAACACCAGCAGGGCTTCGGCCTGGTGATCGAGCACATGGCTGAGCGGGGTATTGGAGACGAGCCCGCCGTCCCACCACAGCCGACCCTCGATCTCGACCGGAGGAAGCCCCGGCGGCAGCGCGCCCGAGGCCATGATGTGGCGCGCGTCGATCCGATCGAGGCGATTGTCGAAATAACGGAAATTGCCGCTTTCGACATCGACCGCGCCGACCGACAGCCTGACCGGCCCGTCGTTGAGCAAATCCCAGTCGACCAGCTCGTTGAGCGTGTCGCGGAGCGGCGCGCTGTCGTAGAAGCTGAGCGCGGCGTCGGTCCCAGGCGCCGCCATCACCGGCGCCAGGCCGCGCGGCGAGAAAAAGCCTGGGACGCCGGCCAGCATCACAAAGCCCGCCGACCATTCGTGCAACGCCTCGCGCACCATGTCGTCGGGGAAGATCGGGAAGCTCGGCAGCGAACTCGTCACCTTGTCCCAGAATGCGGTCAGCCGTTCGACTCGCCGCTCGGGCGGGTTGCCCGCGACGATCGCGGCATTGACCGCGCCGATCGAAATGCCCGCGACCCAGTCGAGCTCGATGCCATTGGACTCCAGCCCTTCGATGACGCCGGCTTGATAGCTGCCGAGCGCACCACCGCCCTGAAGCACCAATGCCACCTGTTCGGGCAAGGGGAGCGCCTTGGCGCGGCGGCGGGCTTTGGTATCGGCCATCGCGAGCCCGCATGGGCCAAGAGCCCGAGTCGATCAATCGGGCGATTGCAACCATGGGCGTTGGAGCGCATTTTGATACGCGACGAAAACGACAAAAGGGGCAGCCGATGCGGCTCGACGACTTCGATCCCAACATCAATGTCGAGGATCAGCGTGGCCAGGGCGGCAGCGGTTTCGGCGGATTCGGCGGCGGTGGAGGGGGCGGTGGACTGCTGTTCGCCTTCCTGCCCTTCATCTTCAACCGGTTCGGCTGCCTCGGCGTCGCGGTCGTCATCGGGCTGTTCTTCGTGTTCAGCGGCGGCCTGCAATTCGCCGACACCGGCAGCACCGGCGGCAGTCGCGCACCGACCGAAGCGAGCCGCACCGCCGGCGGCAGCGACGTCCGGTCGAGCTGCACCCTCGACGCGTCGTCCAAGGTCGCGTGCAATGCCTTCAGTTCGGCGGACAAGACTTGGGCGGCGATCTTCCAGCAACAGGGTCAGCGCTTCGTCGCCCCCAAGCTGGTATTCTATTCGGGCAACGGCCAGTCGGGCTGCGGCGCCGCGCAATCGGCGATGGGGCCATTCTATTGCCCCGGCGACCAGGGCATCTATCTCGACACCAGCTTCTTCCAGGAATTGTCGCAGCGCTTCGGCGCGCCCGGCGACTTCGCGCAGGATTACGTCATCGCGCACGAATTCGGCCATCATATCCAGAGTTTGTTGGGCATTTCCGATCGCGTAACGCGGCTGCAACGCAGCTCGAGCGAGGCCCAAGGCAACCGCTTATCGGTGATGCTCGAGCTCCAGGCCGATTGCTTCGCCGGCGTGTGGGCGGCGCAGAACCGCAATCGCATGGATCCCGACGATCTCCAGGAAGGCATGACCGCGGCCAAGGCGATCGGCGACGACACGCTGCAAAAGGAAACGCAGGGTCGCGTAGTCCCCGACAGCTTCACACACGGCACCTCGCAGCAGCGGATGACATGGCTGAAGCGCGGCCTCGACAGCGGAGACTACCATCAGTGCGATACCTTCGCGGGGGCGATCTAGACTTAGCCCTCGACCGTCACCCCGGCCTTGTGCCGGGGTCCACTGAGTAACGCCCGGCGTGACGTTGATGTGGAGGATGTCACCCCTCCACCCGCGCCACGCCGTCATCGACGCGGATCAGCGTGTCGCACAGCCGCAAGCTCGAATCGCGATGCGCGACGATCAGGATAGTCGGGCGCGGGTCGAGTGCGGCCAGACGCTTTAGCAAATCGCCCTCGCTGCCCTGGTCGATCGCGTTGGTCGCCTCGTCGAGCACCAGCAGGCGCGGCTTGCGCAGCAGCGCGCGGGCGATGGCGAAGCGCTGGCGTTCACCGCCCGACAGCAGCGCACCCCGTTCGCCGACGATGCTATCGATCCCCCTGGGCATCCGCGCCACGATTGCGGTCGCGCCGACCATCTCGATTGCTGCGTGCATCATCTCCTCGCTGATCGTCTCGTCGCCCCAATCGAGATTGCGGCGCACGCTGTCATGGAACAGGAAGCCGTCCTGCGGAACATAAGCAATCGCCCCGCCCCAGCCGCTGCCAAGCGCGCGGCCGCCGACGGTGATCGTGCCCTGTTGCGGTTCGAGCAGGCCGGTGATGATGTCGACCAAGGTGGTCTTGCCGCCCCCGCTCGCGCCGGTCAGCCCGGTGATCGATCCTTCGGCGATGGTCAGCGTCGCGTCGCCCACGCCACCGCCGCCGTGATGGCGATAGGTCACGAGCGACAGCTCGATCGGTCCGCGGGGTGGCACGTCGGCCTCGGCCTGCGCGAACGCGCCGAAATGCCGTTCCGCCTCGCGCACCGCTTCGAACGCGGGGACGCCATAAGCGACTTGCTGGATCGATTGCTGGATCGCCTGGGCCGGCCCCACCATCCGCCCGAACACCAGGACGACGATGATCAGCCGCGCCGGCGGCACGCCCAGAAGGTTGACGCCCGCGAGCACCACGCCCGCCAACGCCACCGCCGATCCCAAGGTAAACCACAAGCGCGCCCGCGCCTGGTCGCGCTGGAACCACAATTGCCGCCGCCGCGCGACCGATTGCGATGCGGCAAATTCGTCGACGAAACGATCGCGCATCTGCTGCGCGGCGGCGATCTTGAGCCCGCCCAGAAAGCTGCTGGCGTTGCTCATCATGTTCTGGCCCGCGCGCATCGCCAGTTCGCCGCTACTGTGGTTGCGCGCCTGGTTGAGCGCGATCAGCACCGCCCCGATCACCATCGCCACGCCCGCGATCAACGCCAGTACGGGCGCGAGCGCGGCGACGACGGCAAGCTGCACCAGCGTGGAGATCAAGGCGACAGTCATCTGGATCAGCTGCTGTGCCGTGACGCCGATCCGCATCACGTCGATTCCGATCAACGTCGTCGTCCGCGAATGATCGAGCGCAGCGATTTCCCGCCACGGCGCGACCGCCAGCGCGCGCAGGACGCGCAGGCGCTGGGCATCGACGAAGCGCGCCTGGAGCGCCTGCATCGAAAGATCGCGCGCATAGAGCACCAACCCGCGCACGACCATCATCACCATGAAGGCGATCATCATCCACGCGATCAGATGCGGGGTGCCGGCAATGCCCCATTTCGCGGCATAGCGATGCACCCAGCCGGGGCCACCGCCCGTCACCACAGTCAGGATAGGCACGAGCAGCAACAGGCCTGCACCTTCGACCGCGGCGCCGCTAAGCGCGAGGCCCAAGGCGGTCGCCGTCCGTCGCGGGCTCATCGCGGCCAGGGCACGCGTGATCGCCAGCATCATTCGCAGCGTTCTTGTGGCGTCGCCCCCGGTCACCGCGCCTTGTTAGGGGCGAAGCGCGCCGCTGTCACCGCTGCGTGATGGGTATCGCAAGACATGTTTTGAGCTTGGCAATCCAGTGCGGGGCGACGTTCAAATTTCCCCTCCCTGCTTGCAGGGAGGGGATCAAGGGGTGGGTTTAGCGTCGGGCGAGGCTCGATGCCTCGTCCGGCGCTGTTTTGCCGGTAGGTCGATGAGTCTTTTTGGGCGCGCAGACGCGCGCACCCACCCCCAACCCCTCCCTTGCAGGGAGGGGAGTCTGAAAGCCGGACTATCGTTACCCTAATCGACCAGCGAGAGCAGCCGTTCCTGTTCGATGGGCGCCGGCGCCGGACTCGTAAAAGCATCGCCGCCAAGCGTCGCGAGCAGGTCGACCAGCCTTTGCTCGGCATGGGTGCCGGTCGCGCTGCGATTGCTCGGGTGACCGGGCATGAGACTGCTGGCGTCGACGAAGCGGCTTCCCCAGCTGTCGGCCAGCGCCAGCACCTGTTCGACCGCGGGCGACGGATCGCAGGCGACGATCGACGGAAACGGCAGCTTGGTCGCGGGGCTCAGCCGCACGTTGCGCGCGATCGCCGACTGGCCGAAGCCATAGCTTAGCGGCGACAATAGCACCGCGCCGCGGATGTTGCGCAGGTAGGAGCGCGGCGAGAGCTGCGCCCACCACGCCACCGCCAGGCACGCCACGCCCTGCGCCAGGATGACGGCGGGCTCGGCGCGATTGGCCATCACAGCATCGAGCTGCAATGCCCAGCGCCCGCTGTGGAAGCGGGAAAGATCGAGTTCGACGCGCTGCAAGCGCGCCGCGATCTGGGTATCGCCCTTGACCGAGACGATAATCGGAACAGGCTTGTCGAACGACGTATCGAAGTCGCGATCCATGACAGCTCTCCCAAGCGGGCGCGTCGCCTCTGTTCTTGCGAGCGCCTCCGACTCGGCGGCGCCTGATGCAAAGCTATTCCGATCGATTTGATGTACAAACGCCTTGCGACGAATTGAGGTGCGGCAGAGCCGGACCGGAAAAAAACCGGTTACACGGCGAAGGCCAGCGAGAACTCAGCCCCGCCATCGGGGTGATTGCGGGCGGCGATACCGACCTGCATCGCTTCGGCGAACCCCTTGGCGATGGCGAGGCCCAACCCGCTACCGCCGCTGCGGTCGCTGCCGCGCCCCTGCGCGAAGGTATCGAACACGCGTTTTTCCGATCCCGGCTCCAGTCCGGGACCGTGGTCACGCACCGCCAGCAAGACGGCGTCCGGCATCCGCTTGCCGATGATCGCGACGCGTCCGTCGCCGCCATGGATCGCGGCATTGGCGAGCAGGTTGATCAGCACATGGTGAAGCAGAGTCGGGTCGGCACGGACCAGCGGCAAGTCCACCGGCACCTGTAAATCGATATGCACGCCACGCAGCAAGTCTTTGAGATCGTGGACCGCACTGGCCACCGCGTCGGTCAGGTCGATCGCCTCTGGGGAGATCACCAGCGCCCCCGTATCGAGCCGCACCATGTCGAGCAGATTGTCGAGGAAGCGCCGCAGCCGCGCGATATCGGCGCGCGCCAACGGCACTGCCGCGGCATCGGGATATTGCCGCGCCAGGGCGTCGACCGAGGCGGCGACCGAGGTCAGCGGGGTGCGCAGATCGTGTCCGATCGACGACAGCAATGCCGCGCGCAACCGGTCACGCTCGCGCAAGACCGATACGTCGCGCAACTGGTCCTCGAGCTTCAGGCGCTCCTGTGCGAGCGCGGCCTGGCCCAGCAAGGTGGTCAGCAGCACCGCGCGATCCGCACCGACCGGGTTGCCGCCATCCTCGGCGAGCAAGCCCACCACGCCGAGCACGCCGAGCGATGTCTTGAGCGGCTGGAACTGCCAATCGGCGGAGACCAAGGTTGCGGTGCCGACTCCGGTCGCCTCGCCCCTGCTCCACGCCCAGTCGGCGGCGGCGCGATCGACCGTGCCGAGTTCCGGCGTCGGGCCGGGTGCCGAAGCGATGCACTCGAGTTCGCCGTCGCGCTGGTCGAGCAGGATCACGGTCACGCCGAGCAATCGCGCCGCTTCGCTGCAGATCGTCTCGCTGGTCGTCCGCCAATCCGACGCGCGGGCCAGCGCCTGGCCGAACCCCGCCACCGCGGCGTTCTCGTGCGCGCTGCGTGCACCGATCGTCGCGCGCACTCGGAGCCGGCCGGTCAGATTGGCGGTGAAGGTGGCGATGCCGATCAGGACGAACATCGTCAGCACACTCTGCGGATCGGCGATGGTGAAGGTGTAGAGCGGCGGCAGGAAGAAGAAATTATAGGCCAGTCCCGCCAAGATGCCGGTGCCGACGCCAGGCCACAGTCCGAGGCGCGCCGACGCCACGATCACCGGCAACAGATAGATGAGGTCGATCCCGCCGGGTCCGATCCACGGCTCGGCCGCCCGGGCCAGGATCGTCGTCATGGCCACCAACATCAGCGGCACGAACGCGTCGATCGCGAGGCTCCAGTCGCCGCGTGGAACGCTGGTCCTGATCCGCTGCGGCGCATCGCCGGCCGGAATGACATGGACTGCCAGGCCCTCGCCTGTCGCCAGCATCGCTTCGACCACCGAGCGATGGCGCAAGGCGAACCACCAGCTGCGGCTCGATTTGCCGATCACCAATTGCGTGATCCGTGCCTCGGCGATCTGGTCGCGCAGGCCGGCGGTGACGCTTTCGGCCGGTACGGTGGCGATCGTCGCGCCCAGGCTGGAGGCGAGCCCCAACATGTCCGCGATCTGGCGCCGCTGCTCCTCGCCGAACCCGGCGGCACGCGGCGTTTCGATGAACACCGCTTGCCATGGCGCCTTCAACGCATCGGCCAAACGCTTGGCGGCGCGAACCAATGTGTCCGCGCCCGGCAGCTCGCTGACCGCCACCAGCACGCGCTCGCCGCCGGCATAGGTTCCCGTCACGGCATGGGTATCGAGATGCTCGGTCAGTGCCTGATCGACGCTCTGCGCCGCGCGGCGCAACGCCATTTCGCGCAACGCCGACAGATTGGCCTTGGAGAAGAAGCGGTCGAGCGCGCGGGTCGCCTCGGCCGGAATGTAAACCTTGCCTGCTTTCAACCGCTCGATCAGCTCGTCGGGCGGCAGATCGACCACCTCGACCTCGGCGCCGTCGAACACGCTGTCGGGGACGGTTTCGCGCACCCGCACGCGGGTGAAGCTCGCAACGACGTCGTTGAGGCTATCGACGTGCTGGACGTTGAGCGTGGTATAGACGTCCATCCCCGCATCGAGCAGCTCCATCACGTCCTGCCAGCGCTTGGGGTGACGGCTGCCCGGTGCATTGGTGTGGGCGAATTCGTCGACGAGGACGAGCTGCGGCCGGCGCTCCAGCACGGCGTCCAGGTCCATTTCCTCGAGTTGGTGCCCTTGATAGTCGATCGGCCGGCGCGCGATAATCTCGAGCGGTTCGACCAGCGCCTGGGTCTCGGCGCGGCCGTGCGTCTCGACCACCGCGACCACCACGTCGATTCCGGCGCGCTGGCGCTCGGCGCCTTCGCGCAGCATCTCGAACGTTTTGCCGACCCCGGGCGCGGCGCCGAGGAAGATCTTCAGCCGCCCGCGCTCTTCGGCTTTCGCGGCGCGGAGCAGCGCGTCGGGGGAAGGGCGATTATCGTCGGGCAAGTGCGCAAAACTCCAGTGTCGAAAGCAGAGCACGGGATCGGCATGAACCGCGGATAAGGCAAGTCACGACGGCTCGATTCTAATGGCTTCTTAATGCCGCGGCCACGCTTTCGCCCGCGCACCTTAATGCCCTACCCTCCTATCTCGCCGGCCGACCAATAGGAGGCCGATCATGCCCGACATCATCTGGCTCGCCATACTCGGCGGGCTGTTCCTGGCGACGCTCGCCTTCGTGCGCCTGTGCGACAACGCCTGAAATGAACCTGCACCTCGCGCTCGCTGGGCTGACCGCATTCGGCCTGCTGATCTACCTCGTCGCCGTTCTCGTGCGGCCCGAACGCTTCTGAGGATATTTCCATGACGCTTCAGGGATGGGCGCTGATCGCGCTCTTCGTCGCCGTGCTGGCGGCATTGGCCAAGCCGATCGGGCTGTGGCTGTTCGCGCTTTACGAGGGGCGGCGCACGCCGCTTCACGTCGTGCTCGGCCCGGTCGAGCGCGGATTCTACCGACTGTCGGGGATCAATCCCGACACCGACCAGAGCTGGCGTCGCTACGCCGTTCATATGCTGGTCTTCCAGCTGATCACGGTGTTGCTGACCTATCTGATCCTGCGCGCGCAGGGCTTCCTGCCGTTCAATCAGAGCAAGCTACCCGGGGTCGGCGCGGATGGCTCGATGAACACCGCCATCGCCTTCGTCACCAACACCAATTGGCAATGGTATGTCGGCGAATCGACCATGTCGAACCTCAGCCAGATGATGGCGCTGACGATCCACAATTTCCTCAGCGCGGCGACCGGCATCGCCATCGCGTTCGCGCTGTTCCGCGGGTTCGCCCGGCGCCCCTCCCCCAACCCGGGGTCGGGCGGCACCGCGTCGCCCGGTATCGGCAATTTCTGGGCCGATATCACCCGGATCACGCTCTATCTGCTGCTGCCGATCAGCGTCGTTTACGCGCTTTATCTGCTGTTGAGCGGCGTGCCGCAAACCTTCGCCATGTCGATCGAAGCGACCACGCTGGAAGGCGTCAAGCAAACCATCACGATGGGTCCGGTCGCCAGCCAGGAAGCGATCAAGATGCTCGGCACCAATGGTGGCGGCTTCTTCAACGCCAATTCGGCGCATCCGTTCGAGAATCCCTCGGCGATGACCAACATGGTGCAGATGCTGTCGATCTTCGCGATCGGCGTCGGGCTGACCTATACGTTCGGCAAGGCGGTCGGTGATACGCGCCAAGGCTGGGCGATCCTGGGCGCGATGACCATCCTGTTCCTCGCCGGCGCCATCGTCGTCTATTGGCAGGAAGCCGCGGGTAACCCGGTCCTCCATCATCTCGGCCTCGCGGGTCCGAACATGGAAGGCAAGGAAGTCCGCTTCGGTACCCCCGCGAGCGCCTTGTTCACCGCGGTCACCACGGCCGCCTCGTGCGGTGCAGTCAACGCGATGCACGACAGCCTGACCGCGTTGGGCGGCCTGGTCCCGCTGTTCAACATGCAGTTGGGCGAGATCGTCGTCGGCGGGGTCGGCTCGGGGATGTACGGCTTTCTGCTGTTCGCGATCCTGGCGGTGTTCGTCGCCGGGCTGATGGTCGGCCGCACGCCAGAATATGTCGGCAAGAAGATCGAAGCGCGTGAAGTCAAGCTCGCGGTGCTGGCGATCGCGGTGCTGCCGCTGTCGATCCTTGGCTTCACCGCTTTGTCGGCTGTGATGCCCGACGGCCTCGCGGGCCCGCTCAACAAGGGACCGCACGGCTTTACCGAGATCCTCTACGCGTTCAGTTCGGCGACCGGGAACAATGGCTCCGCCTTTGCCGGCCTGACCGCGGGCACGCCCTGGTATAACGGCCTGCTCGGGGTTGCGATGTGGGTCGGACGGTTCTTCGTGATCGTCCCCGTGCTCGCCATCGCCGGCAGCCTGGCGGCCAAGAAATACACGCCGGCCGGCGCGGGATCGTTCCCGACCACCGGCGGCCTGTGGGTCGGCCTGCTGGTCGGGATCATCCTGATCCTGGGCGGTCTCACCTTCCTGCCGAGCCTCGCGCTCGGACCGATCGCCGATCATCTCGCGATGATCCACGGCCAGCTCTTCTGAGAGTAACCCAAGATGACAACCGCTACCTCGATGTTCTCGGCGAACCTGGTCGTCCCGGCGATCGGCGACTCCTTCAAGAAGCTCGATCCGCGCCAGCTGATCAAGAACCCGGTGCTGTTCACTACCGCGGTGATCGCGTTGCTGCTGACCGTCCTGCTCGCGCTCGGCGGCGAGCAGCTGCCCGTCGGCTTCCAGGCCCAGCTGATCGTCTGGCTGTGGCTGACCGTGTTGTTCGGCACCTTCGCCGAAGCGCTGGCCGAAGGTCGGGGTCGCGCCCAGGCCGCATCCCTGCGCGCCACCAAGTCGGAGCTCCAGGCCAAGCGCCTGACCGGCGTTGGCGACACCTGGGGCATGGTCGAGGCCTGGCGCCTCCAGAAGGGCGAGATGGTGCTGGTCGAAACCGGCGACCTGATCCCCGCCGACGGCGAAGTGGTCGAGGGCGTCGCCAGCGTCAACGAAGCCGCGATCACTGGCGAATCCGCTCCCGTCATCCGCGAGGCGGGCGGTGATCGCTCGGCGGTGACCGCGGGCACCCGCGTCATCTCCGACCGGATCAAGGTCCGCGTGACGCAGGAGCCGGGTCAGGGATTCCTCGACCGCATGATCGCTCTCGTCGAAGGCGCCGAGCGGCAGAAGACGCCGAACGAGATCGCGCTCACCATCCTGCTCGTCGGACTGACGATCATCTTCCTGATCGCGGTCGGCACGATCCCCGGTTTCGCCAGCTATGCCGGCGGCAGCGTTCCCGTCGCGATCCTCGCGGCGCTGCTGATCACCTTGATCCCGACCACTATCGCCGCCTTGCTGTCCGCGATCGGCATTGCCGGCATGGATCGCCTGATCCGCTTCAATGTGCTCGCCAAATCGGGCCGCGCGGTCGAGGCGGCAGGCGACGTCGATACCTTGCTGCTCGACAAGACCGGCACGATCACGATCGGCGACCGCCAGGCGAGCGAGTTCCGCCCGCTGACCGGCGTCGATGTAAAGACGCTGGCCGAGGCGGCGATGGTCGCCAGCCTGGCCGACGAGACGCCCGAAGGCCGCTCGATCGTCACGCTCGCTCGCGAGAAGTTCGCGCTCGCCACCACCTTGCCGGCAGACGCCGAGATCATCCCCTTCACCGCGCAGACGCGCAGCTCGGGCGTCAAGGTCGGCGACGACAAGGTGTTGAAGGGCGCGGTCGATTCGATCCTCAGGATGCTCGGCGCCGACACTCCCGGCGCGGTCGAGATCAAGCGCACGACCGACGAGATCGCCCGCGGCGGCATGACTCCGCTCGCCGTGGTCCGCAACGGCCGGCTGCTGGGTGCGGTGGCGCTCAAGGACGTGGTCAAGGCGGGCGTCCGCGACCGTTTCGCCGAGCTGCGCCGCATGGGGATCCGCACGGTGATGATCACCGGCGACAACCCGCTGACCGCCGCCGCGATCGCCGCCGAAGCTGGCGTCGACGACTTCCTCGCCGAGGCGACACCCGAGGACAAATTGGCGCTGATCCGCACCGAACAGACCGGCGGCAAGCTGGTCGCAATGTGCGGCGATGGCACCAACGACGCCCCTGCTCTGGCGCAGGCCGATGTCGGGGTGGCGATGAACACCGGCACGCAGGCGGCACGAGAAGCCGGCAACATGGTCGACCTCGACAGCGACCCGACCAAGCTGATCGAGATCGTCGGGCTGGGAAAACAGCTGCTGATGACTCGGGGCGCACTGACCACTTTCTCGGTCGCCAACGATGTCGCCAAATATTTCGCGATCATTCCGGCGATGTTCGTCGTGCTCTATCCGGGGCTCGGCGTGCTCAACGTGATGGGGCTCGGCAGCCCGCGCTCGGCGATCCTGTCGGCGATCATCTTCAACGCGCTGATCATCCCGTGTTTAGTCCCGCTGGCGCTCAAGGGCGTCAAATATCGAGCGATCGGCGCCGGGCCGCTGCTCGCGCGCAACCTTGCCGTCTACGGCCTCGGCGGCCTGCTCGCGCCGTTCGTCGGGATCAAGCTGATCGACCTGGCGGTGGGCGGGCTGGGGCTAGCCTAGCCGCAACAAAGCCCCTCCCCTTCAGGGGAGGGGTTGGGGGTGGGGGATGCCTCGCAGAGCACATTGCCCGCGGCACTGCCCCACCCCAACCCCTCCCCTGAAGGGGAGGGGCTAGAAAGGAAGAAAGACATGCTCAAGGATTTCACCACCGCCCTCCGCCCAGCCCTCGTGCTGACCTTGCTGTTCGCCGCCCTGCTCGGCCTCGCCTATCCCGCCGCGATCACCGGAGTCGGTCAGCTGATCGCCCCCGGCGCCGCAAACGGCAGCCTGATCCGCGATGCCAAGGGCACTATCATCGGCTCGTCGCTGATCGGCCAGGGCTTCACCTCGGACCGCTATTTCCACGGCCGCCCCTCGGCCGCGGGCAAGAATGGCTATGACGCCACCGCCTCGTCCGGCTCCAATCTCGGCCCGACCAGCCAGGCGCTCGTCGACCGCGTCAAAGCCGACATCGCGTCGGCCAAGGCATCCGCTCCCGCACCAGGTTCCAATGTACCCGCCGATCTGGTGACGGCCTCCGCCTCGGGGCTCGATCCCGATATCAGCCCCGAGGCGGCTTTGTTCCAGGTGTCGCGCGTCGCCAAGGCGCGCGGGATCGACCCCGCCAAGCTGCGCCAGGTCGTCGCCGACAACACTGCCTATCCCTTGCTCGGATTCCTCGGCGAGCCACGCGTCAACGTCCTTGCCCTCAATCTTGCCCTCGACCGGATCGCGCCGCGCCCGTAACGTTGCTAGGGTGCAGACCGATTACCAATGAGGATCGAGACAGCCATGTCCGGGATGCTGTGGGAGGAGGAGTGCGAAGAACGGGGGTTTTCCCCCGTTCGAGCGCTCCGACGCGCCACAGCGCCCGGACATGGCTGCCGCCCTTTGTCGTTGAATTGGGCGGTGGGACGAAAAAGGCCGCTGGAGCGGTCGGACGCTTGCCAGATAGACATCGCTATCTGGCTGCGCGTCCTCTCTCCCAGCAGCCTTTTTCGTCTCCATCTCGACCTCATTGGTAACCGGTCTGCACCCTAAATGGCCGCCCAGCCCCGGATCCTGATCGTCGAGGACGATGCGCATATCCGCCGCCTGCTGCGCGTGGCGGTTGAGCGCGCCGGTTATGCGGTGACCGAGGCCGCGACCGCACGCGAAGCGCTGTCGGCCGCCGATATCGACAAGCCCGCACTCGTCCTGCTCGACCTCGGCCTGCCCGACCGCGACGGGCTCGAACTGATCCAGTTGTTCCGCGTCCGGGCCGGCGCGACGGTCATCGTCGTGTCGGCGCGCGAGGATGTTTCGGAAAAGGTCGCCGCGCTCGATCTCGGCGCCGACGATTATCTGACCAAGCCGTTCGACACCGAGGAATTGCTCGCACGCGTCCGCACGGCGCTGCGCCACCGCATCGCGGGCGAAGCAGGGCAGACGATCGTCATCGCAGGCGAAATCGAGATCGATCTCGAGCGCCGCCGCGTCCGGCGTGACGGTGAGGAAGTCCACCTTTCCCCCAAGGAATATGACGTTCTCGCCGAACTCGCCAGGCGGCCCGACCGCGTGATCGGACATCGCCAGCTGCTGCGCACGGTCTGGGGCCCGGCGCATGAGGACCATGTCGATTATCTGCGCATCGTCGTGCGCAACCTGCGCCAGAAACTGGAAGCCGACCCCGCGCGACCGCGGCTGATCACCAATGAGCCCGGCGTGGGCTATCGGCTGACCGGCGTCCGCTAGCGGACGCGGCATACTGGCGCTCCCCCTCGCCACCATTGCTTGCGCTTCTGATCGCGCGAGGTCGAATTTTAGAGACAGGTCCGCCGGCAACGTCGATAATTGCATCCCGATGCAAACCGAATTCGACGAGGAGAGGACCAGCGAGCGGGCGCATCGCCCTACCTCGTTCGACGTCGCATCGCTTGCCCAGGTGTCGCAATCGACCGTGTCGCGCGCCTTGCGCGGTGACGCCTCGATCACGGCCGAGACGCGCGACCGCGTCGCCCGCGCGGCGGCAGAGCTCGGCTATCGCCCCGACAGCCGGGCGGTCAGGCTCCGCGGCGGTGCGGTCGGGACGGTGGCGGTGGTTCTGTTGACATCATCGGAACTCGAGCGGCGCGCGCTCAATCCCTTCTATTTCGACATATTGGGCGCGGTCGAGGCGGCGGCGGCGCGGCGCGGCATGGGTATCCTGCTATCGTATCAGAGCACGCAGGACTCGCTGCGCAGCGACTTCGAACAACGGCGCGAAGCCGACGGCCTGATCGTGATTGGCACCGCCGCGAACCGCTCGGCCTGGGACTATTTCGCCCGCGCGCGGCAGGCCGGCAGCAACCTCGTCGCCTGGGGCGCGCCGGATGACTCTCTACCGATCGTCCGCGCCGACAATCATGCGGCGGGCGTGCTGGCGGTCGAGCATTTGATAGGTGCCGGCCGCCGGCGGATCGCGTTCGTTGGACCCGGCTGGGAGGCGCATCAGGCGTTTCGCTTGCGGCGGCAGGGGTATCTCGATGTGCTGGCGAAACACGGCCTGACCCCGATCGAGGCGACGGCACCGCCGATCGACGACCGCCACGCGCAGGGAGAAGCGGCGGCCGCGCAATTGCTGGCAATAACCCCCCCGATCGACGCCGTGTTCGCGGCGTCGGATACGCTTGCCTCGGGCATCATGCGCGGCTTGCAGGAAGCGGGCATCCGCATTCCCGCGGACGTCGCGATTGTCGGCTTCGACGGTGGTTTCGGCGCGCGCCAATCCACGCCAGCGCTGACGACGATCGAACAGGACGTGGCAAGCGCGGGCGAGATGTTGGTCGAGGCGCTGTTCGGACCGACAGAACCGGCGGGCGGAACCGGAAAGGCGTTCGTTCCCGTGCAATTGGCGGTTCGGGGAAGCAGTTAGAGTCTGAGCCGGCGGGTGATACCGCGCCCGTCGCAAGATTTAAGCGGTGCGTCAGAAACTCCAGCCCGCGCTCGCCGTCAGCGCGGCTTCCCCGCGAGCCGGTGGTCGATCGCGCACGAGCAATCACAGCCCGGCGATGTCCCGACCAGGGTCGCGCAGGCGTCGATCGCGCCGCCCGCCATGCGGTTGAGCGCGATCCGTGTCGCGCGACCGCTGGACTGGCGCACCAGCGCGATCAGCCCGCTGACATGCGCGACCGCATAGGAACTGCCATTGACGAGGTACCATTTACCCCCCGGTTGTGTCGTCGGCACGTCGCGGCCGGGAGCAATGTACACGCGCGCGGGCAAAGACTGCAAAGATTCGTCGGCGACGGCGATGACACCGGGCAAGGATGCGGGGAATCCGCCCTGGGGCAAGGACGGATCGAATGCCGCGACCACCGAGACGTTGCGCGATATCGCGATGGCGATCAGCCGGGCGAGTAGCGGGTCTGCCGGCCCGGCGAGGCTGAGGTTGATCACCTCGGCATTGTGGTCGATCGCGAATTGCAGCGCGCGCGCCAGGCTAAGGCTGTTGCAAAGCGTAGGGCCGGCGGCGGTCTGCCAGCACGC
>NZ_JBFUJY010000010.1:0-93198 GCF_056401155.1 Sphingomonas sp. P4_G2
GCGCAGAGCCGCGTGCTGATCGGGGCCGGCGCGCTGTTGCTGGCAAGCGCGACCGCGGCGGCGACCGGCTGGTTCGGCAAGCTGCCGATCGCGATCCCCGGCATCACGCGGACCATTGCCGCACCGCCCGAGGTGAAGAAACCCAGGCACCTGGTGCGTGTCGAAAAGCCCAAACCGTCGATCGGGCGTACCGAAGCACTGGCGCCGATCCCCGACGCGGCGCCGGTCTTGCTACCGGATCCGGTGCCCCCGGCGCTCTGGCGCGCGCAGCGCCAGGCGCGCATCGCGGCGGGGCTGCCGGTCAGGCGGCCGCTGGTGCGCCGGGCGCTGATGGCGCGCTTCCGGGCGATGCCCGCGACTCAGCGCCAGGCGGCGGTTGCCGAATGGCGGCGGATCAAGGCGCTGCCACCGCCCGAGCGCAAGGTAGAGATCGCCAAGCTCAAGGCCGATTATCTCGCGACCCACCCGCGCGTCGCTGCGCAGGTGGAAAGGCGGCTGGAAGCGAGGTCGGCGCTGGCCGCGTCCGCGGGCGATCCGATCAAGCCGGACGCCGCGCTTCCCGGCGGCACGATCGGGCCCGACGCCGCGATGGCCAATCGACTCACGCCGCAGGAGCGGTTCGAACGGCGTCAGGCACGCCGCCTATGGTGGCTGCAGCGCCGCGCGATGCGGTTGCAGTCCGGCCGGCCGTTGCCTGACGATCGACGCGACGAAGGGCGGAGCACGCCCGAGCGTTGAACGCAAAGACGGGGCTGCCTTCCTCCAATTTCGGCAGCTCCGTCGCTAGCTCTGGATCAGGCGTCGCCGGGCTGGCGCAGCGTCACCGCAATTTCGGACAGCGGCACGCCAGTCTCGGCATCGACTACCAGCGGGGTGATCGTCCGCCCACTGCTCGTCTCGATCAGGTCGCTCATCGCGCCTTCGCCGAAATGCTTGCGCGCCCATCCGCCGAGCGCTTGCAGCACCGGCAGATAATCGCGCCCTGCTTCGGTCAGGACATATTCGTCGCGTGGCGGGCGGTCATTATAGCGCCGGCGTTCGAGCAGGCCTGCTTCGACCAACGCAGCCAGCCGCTTCGTCAGGATGTTAGGCGCGATCCCCAAGCCCTTTTGAAAATCGTCGAACCGCGTCTGGCCGAGCCCGGCATCGCGAAGGATCAGCATGCTCCACGCATCGCCCGCCCGCGCCAGTCCGCGGCCGACAGGGCAGACGCCCCAGGATAATTTCTCAGTGTCCATTGCAAAATGATAGTCACATAACTATCAAAATGCAAGCCGCTCGACTCGGTGCCGGGCGCGAAGGAGAAATTCGATGACTCAAGCTCTCAACCAGACCGCGCTCATCACCGGCGGGTCGACCGGCATCGGCGCTGTCTATGCCGATCGCCTGGCCCATCGCGGCTATGATCTGATCCTGGTGGCGCGCGATCAGGCGCGGATGGAGGCGCTCGCCGAACGGCTGCGCGGCGAAACCGGCCGCACGATCGAGGTGGTCCGCGCCGACCTCACCGATCGCGCCGATTTGGCGCGCGTGGCGGGACGGTTCGCCAGCGATCCGACGATCACCTTGCTCGTCAATAACGCCGGCCTGTCGATGACCGGGGACGCGATCTCGGTCGAGCCGGCCGAGATCGAGCGGCTGGTTGCATTGAACATCACCGCACCGACCGTGCTGGCGGGCGCCGCGGGCAAGGCATTCGTCGCGCGCGGCGAGGGGGCGATCATCAATCTCGCCTCGGTTCTCGCCTTGGTCACTGAGATGTTCGACGGCGTCTATTCGGGATCGAAGGCCTATCTGCTCAATCTGAGCCAGAGCCTGGCGGCGCAATATGGCGCCAAGGGCCTGTACGTGCAGGCGGTATTGCCGGGCGCAACGCGGACCGAAATCTGGGAACGATCGGGCAAGGACGTCAATGCGTTTCCGCCCGAATGGGTGATGGATGTCGATGATCTCGTCGATGCGGCACTGACCGGGTTCGACCGTCGCGAGAACGTGACGATCCCACCGCTCGCGGATGCCGATTTGCCGCAATGGGACGCCATGCAGGCATCGCGCGTCGCGTTGGGCGGTAAGCTCAGCAACCGCGCGGTCGCGGACCGCTATCGTCAACCCGCGCTGGTGTGAACCGGACGGGCGCCCGTTCGCCGGGCGCCCGCCGACACTGGCATTTGCCCCCAGCCGTGGTTAAGCTGCGCGCCATTCCAGGAACAGGAGAGGCGCGTGGCAGAGTTTTCCCGGCGTGAGATCGGCGCGATATTGGGAACGTTCTCAACAATGGCGGCGACCAGCCCGGCGCTGGCTGCCGGCGCGATGAAAGAGCGTCGTTTCCCCAAGGGATTCAAATGGGGCTGCGCGACCGCCGCCTATCAGGTCGAAGGCGCCGTCAAGGAAGATGGCCGCGGCGAAACCAATTGGGACATCTTCTCGCACACGCCGGGCAAGGTCGCGAACGGTGACACCGGCGACGTCGCCTGCGACAGCTATCATCGCTATCGCGAGGATCACCAGCTGCTCAAGAATCTCGGCGTCTCGACGTACCGGATGTCGCTGGCCTGGTCGCGCATCTTTCCCGAAGGACGGGGACAGCCCAACCAGGCCGGGATCGACCATTATGACCGCGTGATCGACGACCTGCTGGCCAACGGCATCACGCCCTACGTCACCTTGTTCCACTGGGATCTGCCCTCGGCATTGCCCGGCGGATGGCAATCGCGCGACACCGCCAAGGCGTACGCCGATTATGCCGGGTTCATGGCGGGCAAGCTCAGCGATCGCGTGAAGCATTTCATGACGATCAACGAATTCGCCTGCTTCACCGACCTTGGCCACAAGGTAGGAATCCACGCTCCGGGACTCCAGCTCGATCCCGCCGGGGTCAATCAGGTGCGCCATCACGGCGTCCTGGCGCATGGTCTCGGCGTCCAGGCGATCCGCGCGAATGCGAAGGCGGGGACGAAAATCGGGCTCGCCGACAATCCCTCCATCACCGTTCCGGTGATCGAGATCCCCGAGCATATCGACGCGGCACGCAAGGCGATGCGCGAGGTCAATGCCGCCGCGCTGACCGCGGTGATGGAGGGACGCTATATCGACAGCTACCTGACGGCGCAGGGCGCGGCCGCGCCCAAGGTCGAGGAGGGCGATATGAAGGCGATCGGCAGCCCGCTCGATTTCGTCGGGATCAACGTCTACGCGCCGCAATTCGTCCGGGCAGACGCCAATGCCCAGGGCTATACAGTCCTGCCGATGCTGGCGTCGTCGCCGCGCATGGCCTCGCCCTGGCTGCGCGTCGGACCCGAATCCGCTTATTGGGCAGTGCGCAACACGACGGATTTGTGGAAGCCCAAGGCGATCTACATCACCGAAAACGGCTGTTCGGCGGACGATCCGGTGACCGACGGGCGGATCGACGATGCCGACCGCGTGATGTACTTGCGCAATTATATCGGCCAGGCGCAGCGCGCGACCGCGGAGGGGTTGCCGCTGGCCGGTTATTTCCTGTGGAGCCTGATGGATAATTTCGAATGGGCCGATGGCTACGGCAAGAGGTTCGGGCTGCACTATGTCGACTTCAAGACGCAGGCGCGCATCCCCAAGCTGAGCGCCGCCTGGTATCGCGAGCTGATCAGGCGCAACGCGCTGGTTTAGAGGCGGACGGGGGTTCCTCCGGGCGCGGGATCAGCTATCGGCGTCTCCTGCTTAGTTGGGAGATATGACGTGCGGTTCGCGAAGCTGACGGTTCTGGCTTTGGCCTTCGGCGCGACGGTTTCGGCGGCGGCGCCGCAAAAGACGGCTGCTCCCAAGGATCCGCCGATCGTCCGCGTCCGGATGACCACATCGGCCGGCGTGATCACGCTCGCGATCGATGTCCGGCACGCGCCGAAGACCGGTGCCAATTTCCTGGCCTATGTCGATGACGGCCGGCTCGACGGCACGCGCTTCTATCGTGCGGCGCGGCGCAAGGGCGCGCCCAATCTCGGGTTCGTCCAGGGCGGGATCGATACCGATGCGCGGCGTCGGCTTGAGCCGGTGCCGCTCGAGCCGACCAGCAAGACGGGCCTGCATCATGTCGACGGCGCAATCTCGATGGCGCGCTACGACAGCCCCAATTCGGGGACGGCCAACTTTTCGCTGATGGTCGGCGCCAGCCCCAATATGGACGCGCGGCCGGGATCGCCCGGCTATGCCGTGTTCGGCCGCATCGTCGGCGGCATGGACGTGGTGAAGCGGATCCTGGCGATGCCGACCAGCCCCGGCGGGGAAGGTGCGATGAAAGGCCAGATGCTGATCCGCCCGGTCACGATCATCCGCGCGCAGCGGCTCGACGGCACGCCCAAGCCGACCGGGCGCGCGAAAGTGTGGGAGTTGTTCGCCGGGATGAAGTGATCGGCGCCGACCGGCGAGTCACTCAGGAAAATACGCCGCCGAGTTCGTTGCCGCCGCCCGCTTCGGGCTGGCGAGGATCGGGTCCGTAGTCGTTCTCAAAACTGTCGCCACGGGTGAACACCATCATCACCCAAAAGATGATTCCGATGAGCGGAATGAAGGTCAGCAGGAACTTGATTCCAGGCTCGCCGTGATCGTGCAGGCGACGGATGCTGATCGCGACATGCGCGATATAGAGCAACGGTAGACCGACGAGGAAGGTCAGCCCGCCAAGTAGGCTAACTATCATCACGACGGGATTGTCGTGGGAGGCTCCCATAGGCCCGCTGAGTCCGATATTGATCCCAATAAATATGATTTCGAGCGTGACGAACAGGGCGATCGCAGCAAGGTGATACAAGCCATATTCGGTTCGCGTTGAACGTCCTTTAAAGTCGAAAGGATCGCGCCACGACCGGATCGAAGGTTTCATCATTTCCCCCAAAAAAACAGAAGCCCCACGCGACGTTAGCCGCGCGGGGCCTTGTTGACCAGTTGGTCGGATCGACCGATCAGGCCGCTTCGCTCACTCGCTTCGCGCGCTTGCGGTCGAGTGTCTCGCGGCCCGTTCGCCTTACGCTGCCTGCTTCGCCCGGCTGGCCCGCTTCCGCTCATGCGGGTCGAGATAGCGCTTGCGCAACCGGATCGACTTGGGCGTCACTTCGACCATTTCGTCATCGTCGATATAGGCGATCGCCTGTTCCAGCGTCATCTTCTTCGGCGGGGTCAGGCGGATCGCGTCGTCCTTGCCGCCCGATGCGCGGAAGTTGGTCAGCTGCTTCGCCTTCATCGGATTGACCTCGAGGTCATCCGGCTTGGCATTCTCGCCGACGATCATGCCCTCGTAGAGCGCCTCGCCATGCCCGACGAACAGGATGCCGCGCTCTTCCAGCGGGCCGAGCGCGTAGCTATTGGCCTCGCCCGATCCGTTGGAGATGAGCACGCCGTTCTTGCGGCCCTCGATATTGCCTTTGTGCGGGCCATATTTCTCGAACAGCCGGTTCATGATGCCGGTGCCGCGCGTGTCCGAGAGGAATTCGCCGTGATAGCCGATCATGCCGCGGCTGGGCGCCGAGAAGGTGATGCGCGTCTTGCCGCCGCCCGACGGGCGCATGTCGGTCAGCTCGGCCTTGCGGATCGCCATCTTCTCGACGACCGTGCCCGAATATTCCTCGTCCACGTCGATGATGACGGTTTCGTAGGGCTCGGTCTTCTTGCCACTCTCATCCTCGCCGAACAGCACGCGCGGGCGGCTGATGCCAAGCTCGAAGCCCTCGCGGCGCATCGTCTCGATCAGCACGCCGAGCTGGAGTTCGCCGCGGCCGGCGACTTCGTAGCTGTCGCGGTCGGCGGCTTCGGTCACCTTGATCGCGACGTTGCTCTCGGCTTCGCGGAACAGGCGGTCGCGGATCATGCGGCTGGTCACCTTGGTGCCCTCGCGGCCCGCCATCGGGCTGTCGTTGACGGCGAAACGCATCGACAAGGTGGGCGGATCGATCGGCTGCGCGTGGAGCGGCTCGGTCACTTCGGGGTCGCAGATCGTGTTGGACACCGTGGTGTGCGTCAGGCCCGCGATCGAGATGATGTCGCCAGCCTGCGCCTCGTCGGTCGGCACGCGCTCGAGCCCGCGAAAGGTCAGGATCTTCGACGCGCGGCCGGTCTCGACGACGTTGCCATCATTATCGAGCGCGTGGATCTGCTGGTTGGTCTTGACCGAGCCCGAGAAGATCAGGCCGGTCAGGATGCGGCCGAGGAAATTGTCGCGATCGAGCAGGGTGACGAGGAACTTGAACGGCCCGTCCGGATCGGCCGAGGGGGCGGGGACATGCTCGACGATCTTTTCGAACAACGGGGCCAGCGTGCCTTCGCGCAAGCTCGGATCCTCGTTCGCGTAACCGTTGCGGCCAGAGGCATAAAGAACTGGGAAATCAAGCTGTTCGTCGGTCGCTTCGAGGCTGACGAACAGGTCGAACACTTCGTCGAGCACTTCCTGGATACGCTCGTCGGGGCGATCGACCTTGTTGACCACGACGATCGGGCGGAGACCCAGCGCGAGCGCCTTGCCGGTGACAAACTTGGTCTGCGGCATCGCGCCTTCGGACGCGTCGACCAGCAGGATGACGCCGTCGACCATCGACAGGATGCGCTCGACCTCACCGCCGAAATCGGCGTGGCCAGGCGTGTCGACGATGTTGATGCGAGTCTTGTGCCCAGCATGATCGTCCCACTCGACGCTCGTGCACTTGGCGAGGATCGTGATGCCGCGCTCTTTTTCGAGATCGTTCGAATCCATCGCGCGCTCTTCGACGCGTTGGTTGTCGCGGAAAGTGCCGGACTGACGGAAAAGCTGATCGACGAGCGTGGTCTTACCATGGTCGACGTGGGCGATGATCGCCACGTTGCGGAGGCTCATGAGATATCCTGATTGGAGCGCCCGAAGGCGGGTTCGGGGGCGCGCATAGCTTAAATTGTGCGGTGCGGGAAGGGGCGTGGGTACCTACGCCATCATTCGGCGACCGCCGAAGCATCGAACGGTCCGTTCTCGCTATCCGTCGGGCGTTTCAAAGGAAGACGGCCATGCACATTGATGACGACGCTCGCCGTTATGTCGAGCGCTGGTTCTGGACGCTCGACAATCTCGCCGAGGCGGTGGGCGTGACGCCGGCGCGGATCGAGCAATTGATCGCTGCCAACTGCGCGCCGGGGCCGATCTACGCCAGGAGTGCCGATAGCTGGTGGAGCGCGCTCGGCGCGGACGGTGCGGCGCCCGCGGGCGAGCATTGGTTCAGCCCCGGCGCCGCCTGGGGATTGCGCCAGGCGGAATTGGCGACGCGCAGCGGCAGTTCGCCGGCGGAGGCCGCTGCCATGTTGCTCGATAGTTTCGCGGATCGGTTCGCATCGGCGCTCGGCCATCAGCGATATGCGCGCCTCGCCTTTGCCACCTGCTTCTCGGGCGATGCGGTCGATCTCGGCGCGGCACGCGCCGCGGCACGGGACGAATGGGCATCATGGATTCAGGGCGGCTACGGTGTCTGCCTGCGCATCTTCACCGCTGAAACGTGCGTCGCCAAGGAATCCTTGGGCGCGTGGTTGAAGGCCGCGGTCGTCGAGCCCGATTACGATGCCGCCGCCCTGCTCGCCGAGGCCGAAACATTGGCGGGACTATTGCTGCCCTTTGCCCCCTGGCAACGCGCGTCCGGAACGCCCGGGCGGACGATCGATCGCCTGTTGCGCGAACAGCACCTCGGCGACGATCGGCCCTATGCCTGACTGAGGCCGGCGCTTGATCCTTTCGCGGCGCCCGGCGATGACGGGACGACACAGGAAAGGCGATCATGGCGCAGCTCAGGATTTCGGTAATTGTCGGTAGCGTCCGCGAAGGGCGCATCTCGCTGCCGATTGCCAAGTGGGTAATGGACCGGATCGCCGCGCGGACCGAGTTCGAGGCCGAGCTGCTAGACCTGGCCGAATGGGATCTGCCGATGTTCGCCGAGCCCAATCCGCCCGCGACCGGACGTTATACGGGCGAGAAGCAGCGCGCCTGGGCGGAAAGGATCGGCGGCGCCGACGGCTATATCCTGGTCGCCCCCGAATATAATCACGGCATGAGCGCGGTGCTCAAGAACGCGCTCGATACCGTCTATGCCGAATGGGGCCGCAAGCCGGTCGCGTTCGTCGCGCATGGCGGGATGGGCGGCGCGCGCTCGGTCGAGCAGCTGCGACAGGTCACCGTTGCAATGGCGATGGCGCCGCTCAGCAGCGCGGTCCATCTCCAGGGTGCGGCGAAGCTGCGCGAGGGGGATCGGTTCAATGCGGGTGAAATAGAGGACAGGCGCCTCTCGGCATTGTTCGAGGAATTGCTATGGTGGGGCAGCGCGCTGAAGGCGGCGCGACGGGGGGACTGATACGGACATGCGGAGGATCATCTATTTCGCGCTGGCCGCGGCGCTTGCGATCCCTGCTATGCCGGCGCTGGCGCAACAGGTCGTCGATCCCGATGCCGACACCAAGGTCGCCGATCCAGCCTTCGCGGCGGGCAAAGGGCCGGTCGTGATGGTCGATTCGGGGCATGACGAGCGCCAGACCCTGGCGACCGACTATGCGCCGTTCGGGGCGCTGTTGACCCATGACGGCTATGTCGTCCGCGATTTCGACGAGCCGATCTCCGCCGCCAGTCTCGCCAAATCGGCCGTGCTGGTGATCGTCGATCCGGTAAACCCGAAGGATCCGCCCAAGGCGCCCAAATACCAATCGACCTCCGCCTTCACGCCGCAGGAGATCGCGACGATCACCGATTGGGTGAAAGGCGGCGGGGCGCTGTTGATGATTGCCGATCATCCGCCCTATGCGGGCAGCCTGCGTGCTTTGGCCTCGTCGTTCGGCTTCGATATCGAGATATATGCCGCGCAACATGTTCCCAAGGAGGAATATTTCAGCTTCGCCAATGGCGGCCTTGTCGACGGTCCGCTGACGCGCGGGCTCCCGCCGATCCAGACCTTTTATGGCGCTGCCTTCACTGCGCCCGCTGCCGCGACACCGCTGCTGCGGTTCGATTCGAGCTGGAAGATGCTGGTTACCGACAAGCCGCCACGGCCAATGACGGGGAGCGACCTGCGCGGGGCGACGCTGGCGGTTGGGAAGGGGCGAGTGGTCCTGTTGGCGGAGGCCGGCGCGTGGTCGGCGCAACTGCTCGGGTCCAAGAAAAAACCGATGGGATTCAATGCGCCGGGCGCCGAGGGCAATAAGCGCTTCATCCGCAACGTCGTGCGGTGGCTGGCGACGGGAGACGTGCCGCCTAGTTCTGCGAATACCGGCAGCAAATAGCGGATCGTCCATGTCAGTGGTGCCGTCGGTCGCGGAGCGCAGCACATCTTGCCATTCCGGCAGCGCGTGTTACATGTGCAACACACTTGAACGCGCGACCATTCGTGGCCAGACTCCACGAACCATCGCGAAGAGGGACTGAGAATGGCGACGACCCCGACCGAAACCGTCACGGCCGAACCCGATCTGGTTCTGACGCCTCCCGAGCCCGTTACCGCGGTGTCGGCGACCAAGGCGGCGGGACTGGTGCCGGTCGATGATGCCAAGCGGAGCGAACTCGAACGCCGAGTCGATCAGTTCGTCGAAGACCTGGTCGCCCAGGACGTCGACTCGCCCGAATTCGGCAAGCGCGTCGATGCCATCACCAGCATGGGGCAAAAGGAAATCCGCGAAGCGGCGTCGCAGTCGAACCGGTTCCTCGACCGTCCGGTGCGCGCCATGGACAAGGACACCGGCGTCGGTGCCGACCTGATCCAGCTGCGCCAAACGATCGAAAAGCTCGATCCCGGCAAGAACGGCAAGTTGATCTCAGGCGGCCGCGGACTGCTCGACAAGATTTTCGGCGGCGGGCTCAACACTTATTTCGACAAGTACAAATCGTCGCAGACCCACATCTCCTCGATCCTCAAGAGCCTCGGCTCGGGCAAGGACGAGTTGTTGATGGACAATGCCGCGATCGAGACCGAACGCGCCAATCTGTGGGCGGCGATGGGCCGGCTCGAACAGATGATCCATCTCGCCAAGACGATGGACGCGAAGCTCGAGGACAAGGCCAACGACCTCGACGCGACCGATCCGGCCAAGGCCAAGGCGCTGCGCGAAAGTGCCTTGTTCTATGCGCGTCAGCGCACCCAGGACCTGCTCACCCAGATGGCGGTGACGGTGCAGGGCTATCTCGCGCTCGATCTGGTCAAGAAGAACAATGTCGAGCTGATCAAGGGCGTCGACCGCGCGTCGACCACCACCGTCTCGGCACTGCGCACCGCGGTTACCGTCGCGCAGGCGCTGACCAGCCAGAAACTGGTGCTTGAGCAGATCACCCAGCTCAACACGACGACCGCCAACATCATCGATTCGACCGGTCAGTTGCTCAAGTCGCAGACCGCGCAAATCCATGAGCAGGCGGCCGCCTCGACCATTCCGGTCGAGACGCTGCAGCGCGCGTTCCAGAATATCTACGACACGATGGACGCGATCGACGCCTTCAAGATGAAGGCGCTCGATTCGATGAAGACCACGGTCAACACGCTGTCGACCGAAGTCGAGAAGTCGAAAGGCTATATCGCACGGGCCGAGGGCCAGTCGCAGGCCGCGCTGCAAGGTCCGCAGACCGATTTCAAGCTCGAGGCGGTGTAAATGTCCTCTACCGACGATGTGATCGCCCGGGCGCGAGAGACGCTCGACCGCACGTCCGAGCGCTATCGTGCCGGACCCGGGCGGAGCGTGCGGGTGAGTGATGTCGGCCAGCGGGTGACGCGGGCGGCGATCGTTGATGCGGCGATCGTCGGGCTGGCGGTAGCGTTCGGCCTGGTGGTCGGGCCGATCGGCATGTTCGGCTTTCTGTTGATGATCGTCGCGATGGTGGTGGCGACGATGGTGCTGCTCGCGACTCCGGCGCAACGCGCGCCGACCTTCGAGAAATTGCGCCAGGTCGAGCTGAAGGCATTGCCCGCGCAGACCGGGCGCTGGCTCGATTCGCAGCGGCCCGCACTGCCGGCACCGGCGATCAACCTGGTCGATCAGATCGGGATCAAGCTCAACGCGCTGACCCCGCAGCTGGCGGGACTCGACGAGAACGAGCCGGCCGCGGCGGAAATCCGCAAGCTGGTCGGCGAGCAATTGCCCGAGTTCATCAAAGGCTACGAACGCGTGCCGTCGGCGCTGCGCGGCGTCGAACGCAATGGCAAGAGCCCCGACCAGCAATTGGTCGAAGGGCTGGGTGTGATCGGCCGCGAGATCGACGAGATGGCGGCGCAACTCGCGCAAGGCGATCTCGACGCGTTGTCGACGCGCGGGCGGTATCTCGAGATCAAGTACCAGGGCGACAAGAGCACGGTTTGATCGGGTAGGAGGGGGGCTAATTCTCCCTCTCTCCTTGTGGGAGAGGGAGGGAGCGCCGAAGGCGCGGAAGGATGAGGGGGAGACTCACAACTTTCGCCGATTCCCCCTCATCCTTCCGGCGCTTCGCGCCTCCCTCCTTCTCCCACAAGGGGAGAAGGAGAGTCGAAGCCAGACTCTAAAGCTGCAGCCCCATCGCATCCTGCGCCTCGCGCAGGACCGGTCCGGCGATCGCTCGCGCGCGCTCGCTGCCGCGCTCCAGCACGCGCACGACTTCGCCGCGATCGTCGAGCAGTTGCACCAGGCGGTCACGGATCGGCCCGAGCTTCGCTACCGCCAGATCGGCGAGCGCCGGCTTGAATTGCCCGAAGCCCTGACCGCCATATTGCGCCAGCACGTCGGCCGGCGCGACATCCGCCAGCGCAGCGTAGATCGTCACCAGATTGCGCGCCTCGGGGCGTTCCTCCAGCCCGTCGACGGCGTCGGGAAGCGGCTCCGCATCGGTCTTCGCCTTGCGGAATTTCTGCGCGATCTCGTCGTCCGAATCGTTGAGATTGACCCGGGTCATGTCCGACGGGTTCGACTTGGACATTTTGGCGGTCGCATCACGCAAGCTCATGATGCGCGGTGCCGCGACACTGATCATCGGTTCGGGGAGCGGGAAGACCTCCACCCCATAGTCGCTGTTGAACTTGGCCGCGATGTCGCGGGTGAGTTCCAGATGCTGCTTCTGGTCCTCGCCCACCGGCACGTGCGTCGCCTTGTAGAGCAGGATGTCCGCCGCCATCAGCACGGGATAATCGTACAGCCCGACGCTGGCGCCTTCACGGTCCTTGCCGGCCTTGTCCTTGAACTGGGTCATGCGGTTGAGCCAGCCGACGCGCGCGACATTGTTGAGCAACCAGGTGAGCTCGCTATGCGCGGGCACCCGCGCCTGGTTCCAGATGATCGACTTCTCCGGGTCGAGCCCGGCGGCAAGGATCGTCGCGGTCATCTCGATCGTGTTGTCGGCCAACTCCTTGGGCGCGACGCGGTCGGTCAGCGCGTGCAAGTCGGCCATGAAGTACATCGACTCGCCGCCGGCCGCCGCGACCTCGTCCTGCATCGCGACCCACTGCTTGATCGCCCCCAGATAATTGCCGAGGTGAAGGCGACCGGTGGTCTGGATGCCGGAAACGACGCGCATGAGATTCCCTTAAAGTTGTTCCTGGCCGGTCGCCTTGGCCGGACGGCGGCGACCGAGCAATGCCTTGATGTCGCTGAGGCGATAGGCCCCGGTGACGAAGCAGGCGACCGCGTACACCGCGCCGCCGGCCGAGACCAGCGCTGTCAGGCCGAGCCCGCGGCGGATCAGGCTGCCGGTCAGATACGGGTCGACGAAGCGTTCGGCTCCCCATAGCGCCAGGCCCATCAGGATCGCGGCGAGCAGCAGACGCGGGATGCGGCGACGCAATCGGGCATCGGTGACGAAATGCCCGCGCTTGCGGAGCGTAAGATACAGCATGCCGACATTGACCGAGGACGCGATCGCGGTGGCGAGAGGCGGGCCGACATGATGGAGGGTGGGGATCAGGATGAGATTGCCGACCAAATTCACCGCGACCGAAATCATGGCGTAACGGACCGGCGTCTTGGTGTCTTCGCGCGCATAGAAGCCCGGGGTCAGCACCTTGACCAGCACATAGGACGGTAGCCCGACCGAGAAAGCGGCGAGCGCCCCGGCGCTGGCGGTAGTCGCCGCGGCGGTGAAGGCGCCGTGCTGGAACAGCCCGCGGATGATCGGCTCGGCGCCGACCATGAACGCGACGGTCGCCGGCAAGGTCAGGAACAGCGCGAGTTCTATCCCGCGATTCTGCGTGTCCATCGCCTCGTCATATTTGCCGGTCGACAGCAGACGCGAGACGGTCGGGAGCAGGATCGTGCCGAGCCCGATGCCGATCATGCCGAGCGGGAGCTGGTTCAGCCGGTCGGCATAATAAATGTACGAGATCGACCCCTGGTCGAGCAGGCGACCGGCGAGTGCGGTCGAGATCGCCAGGTTGACTTGCACCGCACCCGCCCCGATCGCCGCTGGCAGGATCAGCCTGAGCAGTTGACGCATATCATCGTCAATCACCGGCTTGCGGAACTTGAGGCTGACCCCGGCCTGGCGGCAGGCGAACAGCAGCCAGGCGAGCTGGAGCACGCCGCCGACCGACACCGAGATCGCCTGGGCGCGCGCGGTTTCGTAGGCCGCGTCCGGGCCCGAGCCGTGGAAGAACCACAGGGCGCCGACCATCGAGATGTTGAGCAGGATCGGTGCCGCGGCGTTGACCCAGAAGCGGTTGAGCGAGTTGAGAATCCCGCCGAGCAGCGATGCCAGCGAGATCAGCATCAGATAGGGGATGGTGTAGCGCGACAGCTCGACCGCGAAGGCGAACTGGTCATGCGTCGGGTTCTTGAACCCGCCCGACAGGCCCCAGGTCACCGGCCATGCGGCGACCAGCATCACGATCGTGAAGATCGAGAGCAACGGGAGCAGGACCGCCAATGCCGCTTCGGCAAAGGCGAGCCCGGCCGCCAGCTCGCCTTTCTCCCCGACCTTGCGGTTGAACATCGGGATGAACGCGGCGGAGAAGGCGCCTTCCGCGAACAAGGCGCGGAACATGTTGGGCAGGCGGAACGCGACAAAAAAGGCGTCCGACGCGAAGCTCGCGCCGACATAGGTCGCCTGCAACGTGTCGCGGACGAGCGCCAGGATGCGGCTGACGAGCGTCAGCCCGCCGACCGATCCCAGTGATTTCGCCAGGTTCATGCCCTGTCTCCGCCGGAGTCCCCGCCGGACCGGCGAGCGTCAGGCGTTGCCTACGACGCCCTCGGCCTGCTGTTCCTGCGCTTCGAGCTGCTGCTGGTACAAAGTACCGAAATCGATCGGGTCGAGCAGCAGCGGAGTGAAATTGCCGTCGCGCGTCACGTCGGCGACGATGCGGCGGGCGAAGGGGAACAACAGGGTCGGGGCCTGGGCGAGCAGGAACGGGCGCAGATGCTCCTCGGGCACGTTGCGCGCGCCGAACAGGCCGGCATAGGTCAATTCGACGATGAACGCGGTCTGCTCGCCCATCTTGGCGCGAACCTCGATCTTCAGCGTGACTTCGTGGAATTCGTCGCCCACCTGGCTGGTACCGATGCCGAATTCGACGTCCATCTGCGGCGCCTGCTGCTGATTCTCCGAGCTGAAGACCGCCGGTGCGGTCGGGCTCTCGAACGACAGGTCCTTCACATATTGCGAAATCATGCCGATGGCCGGCCCGTTATCGGCGCCGTTGGGAAGCGTGGCGTCGATCGCGCCGGAGGTGTCCTGATCGTCCATGAGTAGCTGCTTTCTCGTCTTGAATGGGTATTCCGCGTGGGTCAGGCCCGTGGGCTCGCGCGAAGTGAGCGGCGACTAGCAGGGGGATCGTGGCAGTTCAACGGCAGGTCGCATACGGGAACATTTGAATAGCGCGTTTCTTGTGCCTATGTTGCATAGCGGTCAAATTGGAGGCCCGGTGGTTTATATTGTTATCCTTGCCATGGTTGCCCTGTTCCTGGGCCTGCGTCTGTATGCCGTGCTCGGCAAGCGGACCGGGCACGAGCCGGTGCTGCGCAATCCCGCCGAGGAACGCCCCGGCCCGCCGCTGACGCTGGCCCGCAATGCCGAACCGCGCCCCGATTTCCGCGACGCCGGCCCGCGCACGATCGAGAGCGCGGCGCAAACTGGATTGCGCGCGGTGATCCATGCCGATCCCTCGTTCGACGTCGCCGGTTTCCTCGATGGCGCCAAGAACGCCTATCGCATGGTGCTCGAAGCGTTCTGGAAGGGTGACGAAGAAACGCTCGGCTGGCTGACCGAGGACCATGTCCGCGACGCCTTTGTCGAGGCGATCAAGGCGCGCAAGGAGGCCGGGCACGTGCTCGACAACCGGCTGGTCACGATCGAACGCGCGATCATCACGGACGCCTCGGTCGACAACAAGGTTGCACGCGTGACGGTGGCGTTCGACGCCGATATCGCCGCGGTGACGCGCGATGCCGACGGCAATGTCGTCGCAGGATCGCTGACCGACGCGGTCGAGACGCATGACGTCTGGACCTTTACCCGCCCGCTACGCAGCGGCGATCCCGACTGGAAGCTGGCCGACACCGACGAGGCTTGAGCGCCCGCAATCGATTGCTCATCGCACCATGTGCTCCTGCGAAAGCAGGAGCCTAGGGTGGCGAAGTACTTGACTACCCTGGGTTCCTGCTTTCGCAGGAACACCAAACGGTAGCATTGCGCACTTTCCGGAGCTTGTTTCAGGTCGACCGACCGGTCATTAGCGATACCCAGATCGAGTAAAGGGGTTTCGTACATGGCCGTCGCGCGCAAGCTGATAGTAATGACGAGCCTCGCGCTGCTCTTGTCGGCGTGCGGCGGGCGGATCGTGCCGCCGTCGACCACTACGTCGTCAGTCCCCGCCCCAGTCCGCAAACCGACCCCCGCCAAGCCGCTGCCGCCGGTCGCCAACCCGACCATCGTCGCGGCCGGCGCCAATGCGGCGGGAGCGGGTGTCGTCGCGGGACCGTCGGTGACGAGCCTGGGCATTAGCCAATCACGTGCCGCCCGCGCGCTCGCAGCGTTTCGCTTGAGCTGCCGCGAACTCGTCCGCCGCACCGACCAATCTGGTCTGACTCGCGGCGCCGACTGGGCGCCCGCTTGTAGTGCGGCGCAATCGGCCAGCGACCGCGACGCCGTGAATTTCTTCGCGACCAATTTCGAAACCATCCAGGTCGGCGACGGCAAGGCGTTCGCGACCGGCTATTACATTCCCGAAATCGCCGGATCGCGCGAGCGGCGCAAAGGCTATGACGTGCCGATCTATGGCCGCCCCGCCGATCTGATCGATGTCGACCTTGGCAAATTCTCCGACGCGCTCAAGGGCAAGTCGATCCGCGGCCGGGTCGAAGGCAAGAATTTCATTCCCTATTACGATCGCACCCAGATCGAGAATGGCGCGATGACCCAGGCGCCGATCATTGCCTGGGCGGCGGATCCGGTCGCCTTGTTCTTCCTCCAGGTCCAGGGCTCGGGCGAATTGCGCCAGCCGGACGGATCGACCATCCGCATCGGTTACGACAGCCAGAACGGCCGCGATTATACCGGGATCGGCGCGTTGATGCGCGATCGCGGGATGCTCCAGCCGGGACATGCCACGATGCAGGACATCGTCGCCTGGCTGCGCGCGCATCCCGACGAAGGGCGCGAGGTGATGCGCGCCAACAAGAGCTATGTCTTCTTCCGCCTGCTCGACGGCCCGCCGCTCGGCGCGATGGGCTTGCCGGTAACCGGCGGCGTGACGGTGGCGAGCGATCCCAAGTTCATTCCGATGGGCGCGCCGGTCTTCCTGTCGATGGACCGCACCGACGCGACCGGTTTGTGGATCGCGCAGGATACCGGCGGCGCGATCAAGGGCGCCAATCGCGTCGATACCTTCTGGGGCGCGGGCAAGGAGGCCGAGGCGATCGCCGGCGGCATGTCCGGCCGCGGCACCGCGTTCCTGTTCGTGCCGGTCGGTACGCTCGCTCGCCTGCAGGGAGGCGGGGGTGGAACGACGCCTCAGCGCTGAGGAGCGCGCTTTATGGGCGCGGGTGATGGCGACGGTGAAGCCGATGCCTGGGCGCGAGGCGGTAAAGCCCCTCCCCCTCGGGGGAGGGGTTGGGGGTGGGGCAGTGCCTCAAGCTCCTCGGCCTGTTGCCAGGCCCCACCCCAACCCATCGTCAGGTCGGTCAGGCCCCCGGCCTGACCTAAACCGCGCGGGGCGCGGTTTACCTGACGATCCTGAAGGGGAGGGGCTTAAGAAGGTCGCACCTCCTGCCACCCCCGGCACCACACTCGACGGCAGCTGGGACAAGCGGCTGTCGCGCGGCATGGTTCAGCCCGACGCGACGGTCGACCTGCACGGCCACACGCTCAATTCGGCCTATGCCATGCTCGACGATGCGCTCGGCCGTTCGATCGCGCGCGGCGACCGCGTCATCCTGCTGATCACCGGCAAGCCGCCGCGGCCCGATAGCGAGCGGCCGCATGCGCGCGGCGCGATCCGCGCGGCGGTTGGCGACTGGCTGCACGCCTCGCGCCACGCCGACTCCATCGCCGCGGTCAGAGGCGCCAACCCGCGCCATGGCGGGTCGGGAGCACTATATATTGTGTTGCGCAGACCCCGCGGGGCACGAATTTCTTAACCCTTTCCCGTCACACTGTTGTCTTCATCGGGGGCGCTTCGACAGCCCACCAGACGGGGACTTTTCGGGCGCAATGGAATCAGCATCGCTGAAAGGCCGGGCGATCGTATTCGCACTGTGCGCCGGCGCGATGGTGTTCATCCTCGCGCTGCTGGCGACCGCGCATGGCGAACTCAGCGCCGACACGATGGGCCGCGCGCTGATCCCGGCGATCGTCTGTTCGGTGCTGTCCTGGGCCGCCGCCGAGCGCTCGATCGCCTCGACCGCGGCGGCGATCGACTCCGCGATCGCGCGCATCGCCAAGGCGGCGCATGGCGACCTCGACAGCCCTATCCCTGAGGATATCGGCGCCGCCGTCCCGCATCTGGCGGAGGCGATGCATGGCCTGTTCCAGCAAGTCGCGGCGAATTTGGACAGCGTCCACCGGCTGGCGATGTTCGATCCCGTCACGGCCTTGCCCAACCGCACCCATTTCCGCCGATCGGCCGAGCGTCAGCTTGCCCAGATGCCGATCGGGCAGATCGCCGCCTTGCTGTTCATCGACCTGGATCGCTTCAAGGCGGTCAACGACACGATGGGCCATGCCACCGGCGACATGCTGCTCGGCATGGTCGCCAATCGCCTGCGCGCGGTGGCCGACAGCATCTCGATCGACGAGGTTACCGACAAGCCGTTGATCGGTCGCCTGGCCGGTGACGAATTCACCATGTTCTTCCCCCGCCTCGACGATCCGCGCGAAGCGTCGCGGATCGGCCGCGGCGTGCTGTTCGCGCTAACCGAGCCGTTCGACATCGCCGGTGCCGAGATCGAGATCGGCGCCTCGATCGGCATCGCGCTCCGCCCCGATCACGGCACCACCTTGCACGATCTGATGCGCGCCGCCGACGCTGCGATGTACCATGCCAAGGCGACCGGCCGCGGCCGCGCCGAGAATTTCTCCGAGGAACTCGCCGCCGAACTCGCCGACCGTGCCCAGTTGGAAGTCGATCTGCGCACCGCGATCGACCGCGACCAATTCACGTTGGTCTATCAGCCCCAGGTATCGCTGAAGGACGGCCGCATCGTTGCGGCGGAAGCATTGCTGCGCTGGCAGCATCCGACCGAGGGCGTCAAGCTGCCCGGCAGCTTCCTGCCCCGTGCCGAAGAGACCGGGTTGATCGTCGAGATCGGCGAATGGGTGATCGGCCGCGTCACCGCGACGATCCGCCATTGGGCCGATCTGGGCGTCGAACAGCGGCTGGCGATCAACATCAGCCAGCGTCAGCTCGACCATGCGATGTTCTTCCGCCGCCTGCGCGAAGCGATGCTGGCAAGCAACGCCCCGGCGCGGTTGCTCGAGCTCGAGATCACCGAGACGCTGGCAATGCATTGCTCGGAAGACGTGATCGAGGCGATCGCGGCGTTGCGCATGGATGGTGCGACGATCGCGATCGACGATTACGGCACCGGCCATTCCAGCCTGTCGCGTCTGCGCCAATTGCCGATCGACCGCATCAAGCTCGACCGCAGCCTGATCGAACATGTCACCACCCGCCGCGAGACGCGGCTGATCGCGCAATCGGTGATCGGCCTGATCCACGGCCTGGGCTGCGAAGCGGTCGCCGAAGGGATCGAACAGGCCGACCAAGCCGATGTCCTGCGCGTGATCGGCTGCGACGTCATCCAGGGCTATGTCATCGCCCAACCGATGGACGAGGAAGCGTTCCTGACCTGGTCCCGCAATGCCGCGCGCGATCGCGATACCGGCGCGGTGTCGGTGGCCTGAGCGGCCTCCGCCACCCACAGGCGTTTCGGAAATCCGTCAGTTGTGCCGCGCGGCCGCCGATGTTGCGTCCAGTGCCGCCAGCCGCGCGCGATAGGTCGCCAGCAGCGCCGGGTCACCGTCGGCGGCGTGCTTGGCGATGAACGTGACGAGCGCCTGCCTGAGGTCGTCGCGGAATTTCGGGTCGTCGGGCGCCGCTTGCAGTTTCGCCGTGGCGGTCTCTACCGGTTCCCTGTCGCGGGCGATCAGGCGCTGTCGTCCATAAGGCGACTGGTCGACCATGATCGCGATGTTGCGCGGGAAGGCGGGGACGTATTTGACGACGAAGCGCTCGCCGTCCGGCGGGATCTGGATCTCGTTGCGCCACGGATAGAGCGCCGCGGTCATGGTGTCGAAATCGGTCTCGACATTGCGCCCGTCCGCCGTCCGCACCACGACCTGGTAATACCAGATATTGTTGTCGTTCAGCGTCGAGCTGGTTTCCTCCGAATGGACGATCACCGCACTGCCCGTGGTTCCGACCACATTGAGGAACATCGCATTCACCGCCGAGCCGAAGAACGGACTCATCGCCGCGAGGATCAGCCCGGGCACGCCCAGGAACAGCCATCCCCGCCATCGCGTCAACCGGGCGAGCGCCGCGCCGATCGCCCAGGCGACCAGGGGATAGAGCGGCATCGCCAGGAAGGGATGATGACCCAGGAAATAGAAGACCGCCGATATCGCACCCATCCGCGTCTTCTCCCATCCGAGACGAGGCCGAGCCTATGGCCGGGATCATCGTGCGCCGTCAATCGGTTAGGGGGTGGCAGCGGTGTCGCTGGGGTAGGTGTTCCCCTCCCGCGTGCGGGAGGGAGCATGCAGGTCGCTCGTCCCCCGGACGAGCTGAAACAGCCGGGGGCTGTTTCACCTGATGCTGGGAGGGCGTGTTGGCGCTCGCGAGCCAGGCAGCCCGATGAGTCCCCGAAGCTGGCTCAAATCCCATCGTCACCCCGGCCTTGTGCCGGGGCCCAACGCGCCACAAGCTGAAGCCATTGCGGCTCATTGGGTGCCGGAACACGTCCGGCATGACGGGGTAGGACGGCGGTGCGGCGTATCTCAGGCTGACGCGCCTGCGGCCCAGTGGATGCCGGGACGAGCCCGGCATGACGGGGTAGGACGAGCGTAGCCAACCTCCGCCGTCACCCCGGGCTTGTCCCGGGGTCCACTGTGCCTCAAGCCCGGCGCCCGCGGCTCGTTGGATGCCGGAACGAGTCCGGCATGACGGGGTGTAACTTGAGCGAACAGCTCCGCACCGACATGCCCTCCCCTAACCCAGTTCGAGGTGATCGACGCCCCGCGTCGACCAGGTCATGCCGGGGGCATGACCGACCTCGAACTCGCGAGCGGGAGGGGAACAGAGGCCCTTACGCCGCCAAGTTCCGCAGAACGTACTGCAGGATCCCGCCGTTGAGGAAATATTCCAGCTCGTTGACCGTATCGATCCGGCAGCGCGTCGTGAACGTCGTCTGGGTACCATCCGCGCGGGTCAGCTCGACCTCGACATCCTGGCGCGGGCGCAGGCCGGCGACGTTGCGGATGGTGAAGGTCTCGTCGCCGGTCAGCCCCAGCGTCTGGCGCGTCACGCCGTCCGCGAACTGCAGCGGCAGCACGCCCATGCCGACCAGGTTCGAGCGGTGGATACGCTCGAAGCTCTCGGTGATGACCGCCCGCACGCCGAGCAGATTGGTGCCCTTCGCCGCCCAGTCGCGCGACGATCCGGTGCCATATTCCTTGCCGGCGACGATCACCATCGGCACGCCGTCGGCCTTGAACTTCATCGCCACGTCGTAGATCGGCAGGACGTCGCCGTCGTAACGCGACATGCCGCCCTCGACGCCGGGGACCATCTCGTTCTTGATGCGGATATTGGCGAAGGTACCGCGCACCATCACTTCGTCGTTGCCGCGCCGCGCGCCGTACGAGTTGAAGTCGGCGCGGCTGACCTGATGCTCCTGCAGGAAGCTGCCCGCCGGGCTGTCGGCCTTGATCGATCCGGCCGGGGAGATGTGATCGGTGGTGATCGAATCGCCCAGGATCGCGAGCGGCCGCGCCTCGATGATGTCGGCGACCGGCGCCGGTGTCATCGTGATGCCGTCGAAATAGGGCGGGTTGTGGATATAGGTCGACCCGGCGCGCCAGGTGTAGGTGTCCGAGCCGAGCACGTCGATCGCGCGCCACTTCTCGTCGCCTTCATAGACCGCGCCATAGCGATGCTTGAACATGCCGGAGTCGATGTTCGCCGCCATCAGATCGGCGATTTCCAGATTGGTCGGCCAGATGTCCTTCAGGAACACGTCGACGCCGTCCTGATCCTGCCCGATCGGGGTCTCGACCATATCCTCGGTCACCGTGCCCTTGAGCGCATAAGCGACCACCAAGGGCGGTGAGGCGAGGAAATTGGCGCGCACGTCGGGGCTGACGCGGCCTTCGAAATTGCGGTTGCCCGACAGGACCGAGGCGGCGACCAGATCGTTCTCGTTGATCGCGGCCGAGATCGGCGCGGCGAGCGGCCCCGAATTGCCGATACAGGTGGTGCAGCCATAGCCGACCAGGTTGAACCCGATCGCGTCGAGATCGGCCTGCAGCCCCGCCTTGACCAGATAGTCGGTCACGACCTGCGATCCGGGCGCCAGGCTGGTCTTGACCCACGGCTTGGGCATCAGGCCCTTGGCATGTGCCTTGCGCGCGACGAGACCCGCGGCGACCAGCACCGACGGGTTGGAGGTGTTGGTGCAGCTGGTGATCGCGGCGATGACGACGTCGCCATCGCCGATATCGTGCGACATGCCCTCGACCGCGACGCGCTGCGGGCGCTCCTTGTGATAGATCTTGCTGAGGTCGCCGTTGAACACTTCGTCGACCTTGTTCAGGCTGACGCGGTCCTGCGGGCGTTTCGGCCCGGCCAGGCTGGCGACCACCTCGTTCATGTCGAGCTCGAGCGTGTCGGTGAAGATCGGATCGGCGGCGCCCGCGTCACGCCACATGCCCTGCGCTTTGGCATAGGCCTCGGTCAGCGCGATCGTCTCGTCCGGGCGGCCCGTCAGGCGCATGTAATCGAGCGTCTTGTCGTCGATCGGGAAGAAGCCGCAGGTCGCGCCGTACTCGGGCGCCATGTTGGCGATCGTCGCGCGGTCGGCCAGCGTCATGCTGTCGAGGCCGGGGCCATAGAATTCGACGAACCGCCCGACCACGCCCTTTTGCCGCAGCATCTGGGTCACGGTCAGCACCAGGTCGGTCGCGGTGATGCCTTCGTTGAGCGCGCCGGTCAGCTTGAAGCCGATCACTTCGGGGATCAGCATCGACACCGGCTGGCCGAGCATCGCCGCTTCCGCCTCGATCCCGCCGACGCCCCAGCCGAGCACGCCCAGGCCATTGACCATCGTCGTGTGGCTGTCGGTGCCGACCAGAGTGTCGGGATAGGCGATCGTCGCGCCCGCCGTGGCGCGCTCGCCTTTTTCCTTGGACGACCACACCGCCTGCGCGACATATTCGAGGTTCACCTGGTGGCAGATGCCGGTGCCCGGCGGCACCACCGAGAAATTGTCGAGCGCCTTCGATCCCCATTTGAGGAATTCGTAGCGCTCGAAATTGCGCGCATATTCCAGGTCGACGTTATCGCCGAACGCCTTGGGCGTGCCGAATTCGTCGACCATGACCGAGTGGTCGATGACCAGATGGACGGGGACCTGCGGATTGATCTTGGCCGCGTCGCCGCCCAGCTTGGTGATCGCGTCGCGCATCGCCGCCAGGTCGACCACGCAGGGCACGCCGGTGAAGTCCTGCATCAGCACGCGCGCCGGGCGGTATTGGATCTCGCGATCGGGCGCGACCGGGTTCTGCTGCCAATCGACGATCGCCTGGCAATCCGCCGGCGTGACGGTCACGCCGTCCTCGAACCGCAGCAGGTTTTCGAGCAGCACCTTCATCGAAAAGGGCAGGCGGGAAATGTCGCCGAGCTTGGCGCTCGCCTTGGCCAGGGAGAAATAATCGTAGCTCTTGCCGCCCGCAGAGAGCGTGTCGCGAGTGCCGAGCGTGTCCTGGCCGATGGCGGTCATTCAAAGGGTCCTTTCCCTGTGTGGCCGGTCGCGGGCGCGGCGGGGAGGCGGGCGCCTGAGACCGAAAAGGCCGGCGTCCCGCGCGAGCGCGCCCGAACGGGCGAATGCGAGAGTCGCGAGGGCCGATAGCAGGGGGGAGGGGGTGGGGGAAGGGTGGGGGGCTTTGCTTTTCGAGGCACAGTTGCCTAGCAAGGCCGTCTATTATCGGGAAAGCGTCCATGGACTGGTTATTCGATAGACGAACAGATTGCTTCTCCGTCCAAACGTCGATCGAAATCGGCGAATATCTCGATATGGTCAAATCCGCTCACTCGGCGCGAGGAGCTCTGACTGGGCAGAGAGACACGCTGCGCACCACTACAGCAAAAAGAATACGAGATCGCCTTGTCAGCGACATTCGACGCGGCGCTGTGATTCCGCCCGTTGTAATCGGTGCAGTGGTAAATGACCGTACGTTTGGCGGTTATCCCAACTTGAAAGCCAAATCACCAGGCGATTTTCTACCGACATCCTCTATTGAAAACCTCTCGATCATCGACGGAATGCAGCGAACCGCGGCTTTTTCAGAGGCCGTAGCGCAAGACGTGTCTGTGAAAAAACACATGATGAGGGTTGAATTCTGGATAACCAAAAGTGTTCGCACGATGGTATACAGAATGTTGGTCCTGAATACTGGGCAGGTTCCTTGGACTCTCGCTCGACAGCTTTCTGTGGTTTTCTCTCCGCTACTTGCTGAACTCGAACAAAGAGTGCCGGAGATCGAGAGAATTATGACACCCGATAAACCGGGTCGAAGGGTAGCAGGTGGCGAGTTTAGCAGTGATGCGTTAGTCGAACTGTATATTGCCTTTTCGGTTCGGAAAACGAACGTCGATACCAAAGAGGCCTTGTCAGACGAATTTTCGCGGCTCGATTTCGTGGAAAGCTTATCAGATACCGGGTTCCAAGAGTACTTCTACGATGCCGTGGGCGTTATGTCCAAATTAGACATCACCTTTTCGCGTTATGAGGGTTCTGGCGGGGGGAGATTTTCCAAGGGAAGAAATATTTTTGACGGTCAGCCGGCTCGTATCGGCTTTATAGTCGCCGTGGCCCAGCATGTTCTTGGACGACCTGGAATGGATCGGGATGTATCCCAAAAATCGCTGCGTATGAAACAAATCGTCAAGAGTTCTACAGAATTTGTTTCCCGTTTGGGAAAGATGAATGCCAAAGAATTGGGCAGTTTTTTAAAGCTAGACGTGCTAGCAGAAACACTTGATCGCAGGGTTGGTCAGGTTGGTCGATATGAGCGCGGTGTGTTCTTTGACGCCTTTCAAGTTCTCATTGAAGAGAAATTCAAACTAGAGAGTTTGGAGCCTTGCTGGCGGGCAAATTGAATGAGCCGAAATGGCAAAATAGCAAATCAGGCCATATTTGGACAGCTGATAAATTTTTGTCGATCAAGGGACGTCGAGATCAAGGATTCTGGATCCGGGCGTTGGATTAAGGCAAATCGTGTAGAACGGGTAATTCTTCGTAAGGGAACGGTATCACATTATATTAGTTTTGGCCCTACGCGTAAGATTGTGAAGATTTCCGTCGGGACGAGAGAATACGTCTGCACAGTTGGATTCGATCAGACTACGCCGCCTCCTCACTTTGGCGAAGTGCAAGTTGGCGCGGGGTTGCTAATTGTAATAGCTTCGGAGCTGGCTCCTCGTCCAACGGCGACCGCAAATGAAATAAAAGATGTCATTGAATACGATCACGCGGGCGTCGTCGGGTATTCTGGATATGGATGGGAAGAGGTTTCATCGTTATATCCTAAAATAATGGCATATCGCGATACCGGATACAAGTTCGCCGCCGAAAACCTTTTTTTTAAAATGTGTCTCCAAGAAATAGAATTCACCGATTCTTGGGTAGATGATGTCCTTTCCGGGACTTTGAGTAGTCTCACGGAGCTAGATCCGAAAAGATTACCATATAGAACTCTCTGTCGATCAATATTTGATGAAGATCCGACGACATTTTTCTTGTCTCTCTATAGATGTTTAGAAGCTCTTTACTCATATAAGAGTGCGAAGGCGATAGTAGATAGGCTAAAGCTCCCCAACTCCTGGGAGGAGGTGTCTGCGGTCCTAGAGGATAAATTAAATTGGCACCCGCGAGAGGAAGGGAGTTTGGCCAGCCTGCTTGTCGATGCGTCGGAGGGAGATTTAAGGCAGGTGCTGACGCTTATGGATTCTACTGCTCCTCAACCGAAGCGAGGCGAGTTACCCACCATGGCAGCGCGTCGAATCTATAATTTGAGAAACGGAATTGTTCATTATCGGCCTCTTCAGCATCAGGAAGAGCTCGATAAATACGACTGGAATGGCATTTGCACGGCTATGACTGGCATTGTCATTGATGTGTATCATGCAGTTTTTGGATAGCTCGCTAATTCGTCTGGTAGGAAATCTAGGAATTACGGCAACGGTTTACTAGACCGGCCGATCTGCCCGTATATATCATCCAACCTTGCGGCCTCCGTCCACTAACCTATTCTGCTACCTGCATAGCAAGGAACTCCGGAGTTACCGTGACAGTTTACTGAATGCACGAATCTGCCTTCGGAATGCGCGCGCCGCCCCCGAACTAAACGCTACGGCGGCGTCCCTGGCCGATCATCAATCCCCCAAGCACCACCGCCACCGTCAACAATGCCGGCACATCGCCGAGCAGATGCCCGCGCTGCATCGGATCGCCGGCCGCCTGCACTGCCATGATCACCGCATGCACTGCGCTCGACACCACGGTGAACCAGATCAGCGATGTATTGGCGGCGGGATTGCGTGCCGCGAGCATCAGGAACACGCCTAGCGTCGCGTACACGCCGACGATCATCATGAAATAATGCGACGCCATCGGCGCCCCCGCATGCCACGACCAGCCCGACGGCCAGACGATCGATAGCGGATAGAGCAGGCACGACACGAGCCCGAACACGAACAGTGCAATCTGCAACAGGCTGTACTTGCCGATCATCGGACAATCCTCCCCGCAGGCAGGCTGAACGCGTTTGAGGAGGCTTGCAAGCCCGTCGCCCAGCCGCCGCCCTTCATCAACCGAATCTTCGGCTTTATCGCTCAAATACAGCGTCATGCGTCTGCTGCCCTCCGTGTTCCTCGCGCTACTGATTTGCGGCCTGGGTTGGTTCCAGTTCGGCCAGCCGCTCTCCGCGAAGGCGCTTCTCGCGCGCGCCGAGGACAGTTTCGACAGCCGGCCGGCGCGCGCCATCCTCATCCTCGGCAACAGTCGCACCTTTTATCACGACATGCCGGATATGGTCCGCGCCATGGCGGATTCCGCGCACGACCCGCAGAAACTGGAGATCACGCTAGACGCGCCTTCGGGCGCTAGTTTCGAAATCCTCTGGAACGACGATGCGACGCAACGCCTGCTCAAACAGCGTTGGGACGACGTCATCCTGCAGGGCGAGAGCCGCGCCCAATCCTCCGACGACCTCGCCCATAGTTTTCAGGTCTATGGCGCCAAGCTCATCGATGCCGCCCATCCCGCGAGCGGACACGCGCGCCTGGTGGTCAACTGGGCCTATGAATCGCGACTTTGGGGCGATGGCGATCCCGACGGCAGCGGACGGGCGGAGCTCAAAAGCGAGATACGGGCCAGCACGGACGCGCTGGGCGAGCGGTCCGGCGCGCATCTGGTGAATGTCGCCGAGATCTGGTCAGCGGTCGAACGCGACCATCCCGAGATCGCGCTGACCGAGGATGGGAACCATCCGAGCCTGGCCGGTAGCTATTTGTTCGCGCTGGTCCTTTATGGCGACTTGTCGGGGCGCGACGTGGGCTCGGTGACCTATGCGCCATCCGGTCTCGATCCATCGGTCGTCGCCAAGATCCGCCAGGAGGTCCGCGACGTTCAGGCGATGACCTGACGCCCGATATCACCGAACTGTTGGCGAACGCCGGCTGCCCGGCTTGCCGTGACTGCCCGCTGCCTTATTCTGATGGCCAGATTCTGATGGCCAGACCATCGAGGAGCCCCGAGTGACCGCGAGTGACGGCGTGATCCCCCGCATCCTGACCTACCTCCGCAGCAACGGCGGCCACATCCTCGTCGAAGCGCTGGTCAATTTCACCCTGCCCTTCGTGATCTACTCCTATGCCGAAGCCCCGCTCGGCGACGTGCGCGCGCTGCTCCTCTCGTCGGCGCCGCCGATCGCCTGGAGCCTGGTCGAGTTCGCGCGCCACCGCCGGGTCGATGCGCTGTCGGTGCTGGTGGTGGCCGGCATCATATTGTCGCTGCTGGCGATGATCGGCGGTGGCGGGCCCAAGTTCCTGCAGCTGCGCGAGAACCTCGTCACCGGGGTGATCGCCTTGGTCTTTCTCGGCTCGGCGCTGATCGGCAAGCCGCTGATCTATCAGCTGGCGCGGGCGAGCATGCGGCGCAAGTCGGCGGACGAGGCGCAGGCGTTCGAGGCGCTCCAGGTCCATGCCGGTTTCCGCCGGACGATGACGGTGATGACCCTGGTATGGGGTCTGGGCCTGCTCGCCAATGTCGCGGTGTCGGTGGCATTGGTTTTCGCGCTGAGCATCCGCACCTATTTGATCGTCGGGCCGATCGTCGGCTACGCCACGATGGGCGCGCTGACGCTGTGGACCTTCCTCTACGGCCAGCGCGCCCGGCGCCGCGGTGAGGCGCGGCGGGCGGCAATGGCGCAGCCGGCGGCTGGTGTCGAAGCCGGCGCGGGCGGGCGAGGATGCGGCACCTGACAGCGGCGGCGGTAGCAATGCTGGTCGTGCTGGCCTCACCCGCATTGGCGCAGACCTGGCCGGGCGCCGCGCCTGCGTTGCCCGTGCCGCAGTCAGCTGGACGGGCCGCGCCGCAGGAACTGCCGCCCTGCCGCCCCGTCGCCGACACGCCCAGCATCCGCATCGATCCCGCCGCGGCCGCGCGTCTCGCCGAGATCGGGCTCGACCGCGCCGCGATCTTCGCGCGGATGCATGAGACCTCGATCCCGGAGACTTCCGGCTGCTGGGCGACGCCGACCGGCAATTTCGACAGCCAGTTGATCTCGGTCGGGATGGCGCAGTGGAATTTCGGGACGGGGAGCCTGCAGCCGGTGCTTGCCGCGTGGCGCAAGCAGTTCCGGCATCGGCGCGACTTCAAACGGACGCGCAACGCGCTGGCGCCGACCTATGGCAAATTGCTGTTCTCGAAAGACTGCCTCGCGGTGCCGGTCGCGCAGAAGTGCCGCGATGCGATCCTGGCGGCGGAGGATGCCAAGGGCACGCTGTCGCCGGTGCTCGCCGCCGAGCTGACCGCGCTGTTCGAGAATGACGCGATGCTCCAGGTGCAGGCTGACGCCTATATCGTCTTGCTCGATCAGGTACGGCTCGACCTGCTGCGGATCTTCGCGGGCGAGCCGATCACCATGCGCAAGGTGCGCTGGGCGATCGACACGCGGGTGCAGCAGGGTGGCTTTCCGGCCGACGAGGATATCGCGCGGCTCCGCGCCAAGCTGGCGGCGATGCCCGCGGCCGAGCGCTGGCCGCGGCTGCGCGCGATCGTCGACTGGTATGGCGCGCTGGCGCGGACGATCGACGAGGATGGCATCGCGGGCGACTGGCAATGGAATGTCGCGGCGTGGACTTGCCTGATCGATGCCGGGCGGATCGACCCCGAGCAATATGAGCTGATGAGCCTGACCTTCCTGCGCAGCCGTACTGCTGTCGGGAATAGCGGGCGGTGGCAGGCGCTGGCGTTCGAGCGGCGGGCCAAGATCGTGCTGGGGGTGGGGAGTGTCAGCGGGGTGCGGGATGGGGCGTGTCCGGCGGACTGAGGTCGGTCGGGGTTTTCTCGCGCAAAGACGCTAAGGCGCTAAGAAGGGAAGAGGGGTCGCGCGGAGGCGCGGAGGTGCATCACCTACTTCGTCATCCCAGCGAAAGCTGGGATCTCAAGCAGTATCGCGCCTTCGCCAGAGACCCCAGCTTTCGCTGGGGTGACGGGAGTATGTTGGGGTGACGGGAGGCTGCGCTGGGGTGACGGCAGGATTCCGCGGGGATGACGACGGGAATATGAGTCCCCAACCAAGCTAACCCGCCCACTCACCGCCGCGGGCGATAAAGCACACTCGCCGCCCCGCGCGCCTCGACCGCCAGGAACAGCCCGCCGCCGGTCACCATGATCCGCCCGTGATGGACCTCGTCGATCTTGGCGGTGAGCTGGAAATCGCCCTCACGCCGCTCGGCCAAGGCGCGGCGCGCCGCGGTCAGGACGTGGTCGTAATCCTTGGCGAAATTCTCGGTCAGCGCGGCCTGGATCGAGCCGATCGTCTCGGGATCGGTGAATAGCGCGACCATCAGGTCGACCGCCTTGCTGTCGCTGCGCGTCTTGATCTGCAGCGCGTCGACCCGGATCACTTCGGAATCGGGCTCGTTGAACGGCAGGCCGGTCAGCCAGACCTCGCCGCGCCGCTCGCCGAGATAGCCGCTCTTTAGCTTCGCGCGGACCGGCACGCCGACCGCGAGCCGACCGTTCTCGGTCGCGTAGATCGTCACGTCCCCGAATTTGACATCGACCGCGCCGAGCTTGGGCAAGGTGATGCCCCGTGCGGCGCGTTTGGCCAGCGCGCGTTCGACCACCGGCTCCAGCTCGCCATAATCGGCGAGCACCGGGATGTTGAACCTTAGGCCGCGCTGCCCGATGCGCGGAGACGCCGGGGGCAGCGGCGCGGGGGGCGGCGCGTCGGGCTTGATCCCGACAAAGGTCTCCGCATTCGCTTCCGCCGCGATGGTCAGCAGCAGGTTGCGACCCTGGACGCTATAGCCCTGCACCCCCAATCGTTGCGGGGTGACGCGCATCCACACCGGTGGCTTGTCGCGATTGAGCAGCAAGGTGCTGAACGCGCCGCGCCAGGCCGCCGCCACCTTGTCGCGCACCTGAACCTTGGCGAGTTGCTGCGGCAGGCTGCGTTCCAGCCCGGCGATCACGCCCGCCAGCTTCGCATCGGCCTTGCTGACGAACGTGATGCGCTTGCCCAGGATCGTGACGCCGGGCGGGTTGGTCCAGTCATAGGCGATGCGCACCGTCGCGGTCGGTTGCCAGGCGCGAGTCATGCCCAATTTCGCCACCGCGCGGACGCTGGCGGCGCCAGTCGCGGTCTCGCGTTTGATGATCCCGCCGACGTCTTGCGCGCTGACCGTGGCGCGGACCGGCAAGGTGATGACGATATCGCCCCCGCTGCCGCCCAACGCGATGCGTCCGCGCGTCACCTGGCCGACGATGCGGCACGACAGATCGGGCGTGACCTTCAGCTTCTTGATGCCGATCCGGCAGCTGCCGTCCTTGCGCTTGATCGCGCAGGCGGTCAGGCGTTGCGCCGGCACGCATTTCTCCTCGCGCTGGTCGATCGACCACAAGGTCTGCGGCGTGGCGCGGTTGAGCTCGCTCTCCAGGTCGGCGAGCCGCACGTCGACCGGCACCACCAGGGTGGAGGCGAGCTTCGGCATCACCGGCGCGGTATCGACCCGCGGCGGCCGCGGATCGTTCTGGTCGCGGCCGCATGCCGCCAGCGCGATCGTCAGCAACAGCAACCACTTGCCGCGCATATTTGGTTCTCCCTGTCGCCCTCACCGATAGCATGGGGCAAGCGGGCCGCGAGCAAAATCGCTGCCGCGCGACGCTTGCGGAACAATCGCGCCGCGCCGATACTTGTCGCGATCGGACCACAGGGAGAAACGGGATGCGCGGACTGGCGGCGATGATGACGCTCGCACCGATAATGCTGGCGGGATGCACGACCAACGGGACGAGCACGGAAGCCCCGTCCGTGGCCGCCGGTCGGATCGCGACCGCGACTCTGATGACCGCGACGGGCAAGGACGTCGGCAAGGTGACGGTGCGCGAAGTCGATGGCGGCCTCAGCGTGTCGGTCGATGCCCGCGATCTGCCGCCCGGGATGCACGGCGCGCATCTTCATACCGTCGGCAAGTGCGAGGCGCCCGATTTCGCCAGCGCGGGCGGGCATTGGAACCCGACCAACATGAAGCACGGATCGATGAACCCGCAGGGCCCGCACGAAGGCGACATGCCCAATTTGATGATCGGCGCCGACGGGCGCGGCACGCTGACCACGCGGCTGGCCGGCGGGAGCTTCGACGCGCTGATGGATGCCGACGGCGCGGCGATGGTCATCCATGCGGCGGGCGACGATTTGAAGACCGATCCGTCGGGTAATAGTGGCGCGCGGGTGGCTTGCGGGGTGTTGGCGAAGGGGTAGGGCTTAGACGACGTCCCCGTATTTGGGGCGGATGGATGTTCAGCGCGCCCAACTCCCAGCGTCACCCCGGCCTTGTGCCGGGGTCCACCGTGCCGCAAGCGCGGGACACGAGGCTCAAGGGCTAGGCTTAGCTGCCCGGTGGATGCCGGGACGAGCCCGGCATGACGAATTGGGGTGCGAAGTCGATCCCTTCTAAATCTTCAAACGGAGGCGTTTTTCGCGGGGATGACGTTAGTGCTCAATCCAGCGCCCAGCGCGCGATCGGCTCGTACCGCGCGCCTTCGCCGGTCAGGTGGCTTTCGTAGAGCGTCAGGTGGCCGAACTCGAATGGCTCGCTCGAAAACGCCGCATGATCGGCGATCCAGCGTTCGAGCGCCGGCCCGAAACCCGCGGTGCGCGGAACGCGTGCGAGCGTGATATGCGGCAGGTAAGCGCGCCCCTCGGGCGCCAGGCCCAGCCGGACCAGTGCCTGATCGACCTTTTTGTGCAGTCGCGCCAGATCGTCGTGCGGCGCGACGCCTGCCCATAAGGCATCGACTCGCCCCTTCTTGTCGAACGCGCCGACGCCGTGGATCGCTACGCGCGGCGACGCGGCATGGACCTGGCCCAGCGCCAGCGCGACGTCCTCGGCCATTGGCCGGTCGACCTCGCCGATATAGCGGATCGTCAGGTGAAGCTGCTCGTCATCCTGCCAGCGCGCATGGGGAACGCCGCCCATCGGCTCGGTCAGGCGGCGGCGGATGTCGGGCGGCGGACGGAGCGCGACGAACAGGCGGTGCATGGCCAAACGTCCTTAATCCATTTGCCGATTGTTTCCGAATGTTGCTGGCTGTCGTGTTTCGCTTGAATAGCGCACCAGGACCAACGATATTGGTCGCATCCGGCCGTTGTGGCTGGGCAAAGGAGTTTTCGATGGCCAATTGGTCTGATCCCCGTTCCGGCATGGCGCCCTTCGGTGCGGCGGTCGACGCGCGCGGCGCCGCGTATGACGAGGGACTGCGATCGTTCATGCTGTCCGTGTACAATTACATGGCCTCGGCCGTGTTGCTTTCCGGTGTCGTCGCGATGGCGTTCGCGATGAGCGGGTTGGCGGCGCAGGTGTTCGTCGGCGGTGGCATCCTGAAATGGGTGATCACGCTGGCGCCGCTGGGCTTCATCCTGTTCATGAACTTCAAGCAGATGAGCAACAGCGCGCTGCAGGCGACCTTCTGGGGCTTCGCGGTGGTGATGGGCCTCAGCCTGTCGACGATCTTCCTGGTCTATTCGCCGCTGGCGATTGGTCAGGCGTTCTTCGCCAGCGCGGCCGGCTTCGCGGCACTCAGCCTGTGGGGCTACACCACCAAGCGTGACCTGACCGCGATGGGCTCGTTCCTGATCGTCGGCCTGGTCGGCCTGATTATCGCCAGCCTGATCAACGTGTTCTTGCAGTCGGGCCCGCTGGCGCTGGTGGTCAGCGCGGTCGGCGTGCTGATCTTCGCCGGTCTGACAGCGTGGGATACGCAGCGGACCAAGGCGATGTACAGCTATGTCGCCGGGACGCAGGAAGAAGGCCGCGCCAAGATCATGGCGGCGACCAGCTTGTATCTCGACTTCGTCAACATGTTCCTGTTCATCCTCCGGCTGTTCGGCTCGAGCCGCAACTAACCGGACGCGACAGCGACGCGAAAATTGGCCCGGCGAAGCGATTCGCCGGGCCTTTTCGTTGGAACATCACCCGTCACCCGTACGTTTTGCTTGCGTAACATCAGGCCCATTCGGGCCGAGTAGGAGGGTGACGTGACCGACAATCAAGCAATCGAGCGCGACGGCAAGACCGACGGCGCCGAGCATGTCGCACAGGACCCGCGCCAGGACGCCGGCCAGGACCAATCGATCCAGAAGCGGCTCGATAAGGACCCCGAGAACCAGGACGCCCAACTCGACCGGGGCCTCGACGAATCGATGGATGCCTCGGACCCGCCATCGGCGACGCAACCCGGCGACAAGGGCGAGCCGCCCAAATCCTCCGGTTTCGACGAAGCGGCCGAGGCGGAGCGGCAGCAGGATAGCTGACCCGCCAACGTCGCGACGGACACCCGGGACGCCGGCGGCGTAACAAAGCGTTGCCCAAAACCCTCACTTTTTGACCGATCTGCGCGTAGAGCTCGCTTCGTCGCAAACTTTGTTGCGCCGCAACACAGTCTATGATTCCATGCTTAACGCAGGGCGACGACGCGTTAAGCATGGCGTTAACCATCTGAGCGCATGATGCCCTTCCATTGGTAAGCGGGTGGGGTGTTCGAGATGAGTGCCAGCAAGAGACCGGCCGACGGCGCGATGACATTGGCCGAGATTAAAGAGTTCGCGGGCTTTTCAGCAGCGACGCAGCGTTATGTGCGCCGCAGCCTGGATGTCGGGCTGGAGCGTGAGGACGCGCTGTCGCGCTGGTCGCGCGATACCGTGGAGGCGGCATCGATTCGCGCCCAGGCGCGGGTCTATGACCGGCTCGACGAGATTCGCACGATCGTCCCCGACGATAGCGGGCTCGACTCGGTCGAGATCTTCATGGCGCCGCTGATCACGGTCAGCGCGTTCGACCTGGGGCAGGGCCGGCTGACCACTTTCTCGGCCTATCGCTTCCTCTACGAGCGCCTGATCGGTGCCGAGGTTCGGCCGTGGCTGCCCGGCGCCTTCTGCGCGGCGGCGGCATTGCCGCACCTTCACCCCGATTTGCGCCGCAAGCTGCTGCAGTCGATCAGCGAGGCCGCGGCGACCGCGTCCGGCTGGTCGAACCGTCAGCCGAGCTTCTTCCCAGCCTGGGTCGAAAAGGTCGACACCTCGGCAGCACTGCCGAACTGAACTTCCTTCAGGCGGGCCTGACGCTGCTCAGCGACAGGCCCGCCACCCGCCGCGCGGCTGCTCGTCGAGATGCAGATGGTCGTGATGCGCGGCATTATAGTCGGGCGACAAAGTGGTCGAGAACAGCCCGCACGCGCCATCGCGAACCTCGCGCAGGAACCCCGCTTTCTCGTCCTCTCCCCGCCAGTCGCGCGCGACCGTGATCCGCCGCCCATCCGCCAGCACGAACCCGGCAATGTCGATCGCCCGCGCATAGGAATGCTGGCTGAGATGCGTGCTGCCCGCGATCGGGCGGCAATTATACGTCCCGAAATGCTCGAACGTCGCGACGCGGCTGCCGAAATGGCGCAAGGCGGCGGGCTGGACGACATTCCATTCCCACATCGATAGCGCCGCGGCGACCGGGCATGCCATGCCCGGCTTGGTCGGATCGAACCCGATCGCGCGGGCGCCGCCGGGATCGAGCCGCACCGCATCGGCATAGCCGCATTGTCCTTTCTCGATCGGCTCGAGTTCGGCGAAGTGCACGCCGGCACGTTCCAGCAGCGCGCGGCATTGCGGATAATCACCGTCGAGCGCGGCAAGCTTGCTCCCGGTGAATAGCCCGACCGGCTGGCCGAGATCGAGCGCCGTCCAGGGCAGATCCTGCGGCCGATTGCGAAAATGGAGTACGCCGAGCATCAGGACGAACAATGCGGCGAAAATGGCGAGCGTGGTCCAACCGCGCCGTTGGGCACGGCGCGCCCGGCGCGCGCGACGCCTGCGGCGGCGTGTCATCCCCGCATCGCCCTGGTCAGGGCTTCGCTCGTTACCGGATAGCCGAGATCGTCGGGAATGCAGAGATGCGGCACGCCCTCCCGCTCTTCGCTCCACGGCGTGATCGTGCGTGGCGGGAAGGCATGCGCGGCGGCGACGGCTTCGCTAAAGCTGTCATATTGCGCCAGCCGTTCGAGGTTGCGGCGGGTCGGGAAGATCACCGTCGCGCGGCCGGCATCGCACTCGGCAAGCACCTCGGCTGCGCTCGCCCAGAACAGGCGCACATTCTCGGTGGCATCGACCGTCGCTGCGGCGGCGTCTTGGGGCGCTCGGGCGAGGTAGAAACGTGTGTCGAAGATCCGCATATGGGCATGCGCGGGCAGCCAGCGCGCGAACCAGGTCAAGGCGTCGAGATCGACCGACAGACCATGGCGATCGAGCAACAGGCCGAACGCCTCGCCGGCATGAAGACCCTCGCGCAGCACGGTCAGCGTCGCAGCGTCGGGTGCCGGGCTGAGCCCCACCGGCACGCCCGCTTCCTCGATCGTTTCGCGGATCGCTGCGATCCGCGCCGGCGCATCCTCGGCATCCCGACCGAGTTCGGCCGCCAGCGCCCGGTCGCCGGGATCGACTCGCCCGCCCGGAAAGACCAGCGCGCCGCCGGCGAACACCATCGCCTTGGCGCGCTCGACCATCAGGATTTCCGGCGGCATGCCGCCGCGATCGCGCAAGAGGATCAGGGTCGCGGCGGGAATGGGGGACTGGTTTTCGGGCATTGCGGCCAACTTAAGCCGTAGCCCGCCTGTCGCAACCTCTTGCCGACCTTCGTCTCGCTCGATCCCTCGCGAATAGCGTCCTTTCGCTACCGGAGCCTAGAACAGTCCCGGCACCTCGCGCTGCGGCGTCGACGGCCGATCGGGCGTCAGCAATTGGCGCGACTGTTCCATCACCGATAGCTGGGTCTTGCTCGATTGCGATGCGGTACCGGGTGCGCCGGTGCTTGCCGTCACCGGGGTGCAGCTCTTGCCTTCCAGATAATCGAGCGCGCGACGGGTCGATTGCTCGTTCGGGTCACCGAGCTGGTACGAGATGTCGTCGCCGGCTTGGCAGCTCGCCTCCATGAAGCTGGCGAGGCCGTCATAATAAGCGCCGTTATGCGCCGCGTTCTGGATCGCGAAGGCGATGACGCGGAAGCGGTCGTCGCACGCGGTCTTGTCGAGCGCGATCTGGCCGACCGGCTTGCCATAAGTGTTCGAGCCGATCAGCGCGGCATTGGCGTGGAGATAGGGCACCATGCCGTTGATCACGAGCTCGCTCGCGGACGCGGTGCCGCCGCCGCCGATGAACGCGATCTTGGTCGGCGCGATCGACTGCGACATCGGCGTGAAGGTGTGGTTGCTGTTATACGCCGATTTTTCGGGACGGAAGGTCATATATTCCCACACGTCGGTCGGCGCGCGGTTGGCCCCCATCAGGTCACCCATCAGGTCGGCGACCGAGATCAACCCGCCGCCATTGTAGCGCAGATCGATGATGATGTTGGTGATGCCGTTGGTCCTGAACCGCAGGAAGGCGTCCTTCAGCGGCTGCTCGGCCGGATTGATGAAGGTCCTGAGATTGATATAGCCGAATTGCTGCCCGCCATCGGAAATGATCTTGGCGCCATAGCGGCTCGACACCGGGTCGAGCGCGAATTGGGTCTTGGTCACGGTGACGGTGCTGGTCGCGCCGGTCAACGACGTTATCCGCAATACGCGCGACGTGCCCGCTGTGTCGGGACCCAGCGCCTCGGTCAGCCCGGCGGAACCGGACGTCGCCATAATGTCTGTGACGTTGCGCAGGTTCGCACTGCTGGTGCCGATCGCGACGATTTCCGTCCCGCGATCGATCCCCGCCGCCAGCGCGGGCCCGCCCTCGAATGCTTCGGTCACGAACAGGCGGTTGCTGCTGGTCAACCCCAACCGGATGCCGAAGCCAGCACTCGATCCCGAATTGTAATAGGCATCCTCTTCGGCGATCGAGGTCAGATAGGTGAAATAGCGATCCTTGTGCTGCGCGCGCGCGGTCGCGGTCAGCGCGTCGATATAATCCTCGACCGATGTATAGGGCGTCGGGTCCAGGCTTGCCGGCAGCGTGTCGGGGAACAGATACCATTCCTTGAGCTGCGCGAAGGCCCAATCCTGGCGCTCGCGCAATGTGCAGCCCGCAGCCGTCGGTGTCGGAGTCGCGGTCGGCGTCGGACTGGGGGTAGGGGTCGGGGTTCCTCCGGTTCCGCTCGCCGATCCGCCACCGCCGCAACTCGAAACCATCGCGAGCGCGGCGATCGCGCTCAAGCCCCTGGCAAAGCGATTATTTCTCATATGACCCCTCTCAACCCGGCGCCTCTCGCGAGCCCCGGCACCATCCTGCGCCGGTCGCCGACGGTTGCCAAGGGCATGAGGGGGCGTCATTTCGTCCATTGTGGTACGCAAGATCATCCATATCGACATGGATGCCTTTTTCGCCTCGGTCGAACAGCGCGACGATCCGGCGTTGCGCGGGCGGCCGGTGGCGGTGGGATCGGCGACCGGGCGCGGGGTCGTCGCGGCGGCGAGCTATGAGGCGCGCACGTTCGGCGTGCGCTCGGCGATGCCATCGGTCGTCGCCATACGCCGATGCCCCGATCTGATCTTCGTGCCGCACCGGTTCGACGTCTATCGCAGCGTGTCGCGCCAGATTCGCGAGATATTCGAGGACTATACCCCTTTGGTCGAGCCGTTGTCGCTCGACGAGGCCTATCTCGACGTCACCGCCAATCTGCGCGAACTCCCCTCCGCCACCGCCACCGCGCGGGAGATCCGCGCGCGCATCTTCGACGTGACCGCGCTGACCGCTTCGGCGGGGATTTCGTACAACAAGTTCCTCGCCAAGCTCGCCTCGGACCACAACAAGCCCAATGGGCAATTCGTCATCCCGCCCGGGACCGGCGCCGAGTTCGTCGCCGGGTTGGAGGTCGGCCGGTTCCATGGCATCGGACCGCGCACCGCGGAGAAACTCAACCGGCTGGGAATCCTCACCGGCGCCGATCTGCGCGAGCGCGATCCTGCGTTCCTCCAGGCGCATTTCGGCAAATCGGGGTTGTGGTATCACAAGATCGCCCATGGCGAGGATGATCGCGAGGTCACCCCCGATCGGCCGCGCAAATCGTCGGGCTCGGAAACCACCTTCGAACAGGATCTGACCACGCCGGACCAGGTAATCGAGCAGGTGCGGCGGATGGCCGATCAGGTCTGGGCATGGTGCGAGCGAACCCGGACGACGGGCAAGACCGTGGTGGTGAAGGTCCGCTATGCCGATTTCCGCATCGTCACGCGGAGCAAAACGCTGAGCGTTGCTATCGCCAGCCATGCCGATCTGATCGCGGTGGCCGAACGGTTGGTGGCGACGTTGTTTCCGCTGCGGGCGGGGATCAGGCTCGTCGGGGTGACCTTGGCGACGCTGGAAGAAGAGGGGGCAGGGGAGCCGGAGCTGAATCTGCTTCCCGACACGATTTCCTGATGGCGTCGGTCAGCGCACGAACAGCCTGAACTCCGCGCCGCCTTCCGGACCTTCGCCGACCTCGATCGTCCAGCCATGCGCGATGACGATCTGGCGTACCAGGTTGAGGCCGACGCCGGTGCCCTTGGCCCTTGTCGTGAAGAACGGCAGGAAGATCTCGTTGCGCATGGCCTCCGGCACGCCCGGACCACGATCCGCCACCAGGATGCGCGTCCCTGTGCGGTCGCCGAGCAACCGCAGTTCGACCAGCAGATGCTCGTCGCGCTCGCGCGTCGCCTGGGCGGCGTTGCGCAACAGGTTGATCAGCGCCTGGGCGAGCAGATCGGGATCGGCATCGAGTTCGAGATCGGGCGTCACCTCGGTCTTGAGCGCGATGTCGGGCCATTCAGCGGCGAACAGGCGTTCGAGGTCGCGGACGAACGATGCCGCCTTGAACCGCTGGCGGCGTGGGTCGGGAACATGCGCGACCGCGCGGTAGGATCGGATGAAATATTCCAGCCCCTCGGCGCGGCGCGCGAGCGTTCCAGCGGCGGTGCGCGCGAGATCGAGATCGGGCTCCTGCTCGGCCAGCACCTCTGCCGTGCTCGACGCCAGCGAGGTCACCGGCGTCAACGAATTGAGGATTTCGTGCGTCAGGACGCGGACCAGGTCGGTCTGCGCCGCCATTTCGATCGCGTCGAGCGTGCCCTGGACCGGTTCGACCGTGATCGCGCGCGTCGTCAACCCCAGCCGCTCGAGCGAGGCATTGCGCACGATCGCGCGCTGCGGTCCGGTCGCCGATCGCAGCAACAGCAATTCGGCCGCGGGCGCGGCGCCATCGGCCAGGCGCGACGCGAAGGTTTCGCCATAAACGGTGAAATCCTCCGGCCGGGTACCCTGGTGCGCGGCGAACAGGCGTCGCGCCGCCTTGTTGACCAAGGTCACGCCGTGATCGGCATCGACCGTGAGCAGCGCCACCGGAACATCGTCGGTCAGCGCTTCGAGGAAGCGCAACTCCTCGACCGTGCGGTCGCGTTGCGCTTGCAGCCCGCGCATCGCCGCGTCGAGTGCGCCGCCCAAGGTGTCGAACCCGGCGCCGCCGCGGCCGTCGAACCGGGTCGAGAAATCGCCGTAGCGCAAGGCTTCGACAAAGCGTGCGACGGTGCGATTGGTGCGGTCGATATGGTGGAGCAGGCCGCCCACCATGCCGAGCACCAGCAGGCCGGCGACGATCCTGACCGCGGCCAGACCCGGGGTCGCGATCGCCACCGTCAGCGCGATCAGCGCCAGCAGGCAGGCGACCAGCCAGCCGACCAGGATCAGCGCGAAGCGGCGGTCAAAGCCCATGCTTCTCCATTCGGCGGTAGAGCGCGGCCCGCGACAGGCCGAGCTCATGCGCGGCGGACGAGATGTTATAGCCGTGCTTCTTCAACGCTTCCTCGACCAGCCGCCGCTCGACGCGATCGAGATTGAGGTCCGAAACCACCGGCTCGGCGGTGACCCGTGGCATCGCCGTTGGGGCGAGGGCGAAGGCGTCGGTCTCCAACGGGCCATCGCCGGCCAGGATCACCGCACGCTCGACCGCGTGACGCAGCGCGCGGACATTGCCGGGCCAGTCATGCGCTACCAGCGCGCCCAGTGCCTGTGGCGACAGGTCCGGGCGCGGCCGCTTGTAGCGCTCGGCGTAGAGAGTGAGGTAATGGTCGATCAGCGCCGGCACATCCTCGCGGCGATCGCGAAGCGGGGGCAGGTCGATTTCCACCGTATTGAGCCGGAACAGCAGGTCCTGACGGAACTGGCGCTCGTCGCGTAGCATCGCCGGGGTCATATTGGTCGCCGCGATCACGCGGATATCGACCGGGATCGGCTGGTTCGCCCCGACCGGCGTGACCTTGCGCTGTTCGAGCACGGTCAGCAATTTGGGCTGCAGATGGAGCGGCAGATTGCCGATCTCGTCGAGGAACAAGGTGCCGCCATCGGCCGCCTGGATGCGGCCGACGCGGTCGGTCCGCGCGTCGGTGAACGCGCCTTTGACGTGACCGAACAATTCGGAGTCGATCAGCTCGGTCGCGATCGCGCCGAGGTCTACGGTCACCATCTCGCGATCGGCGCGGTGCGATTGCTGGTGCAGCGCACGCGCGACCAATTCCTTGCCGGTACCGTTTTCGCCGAGCACCAGGACATTCGCTTCGGTCGGCGCCGCGCGCGCGATCAGCGAATGGACGCGCGCCATCGAAGGGGCACTGCCGATCAGCGGCGACGGCCCGCGCGCCGCGCTCGATGATGCCGGTGTCGGCGTCGGCGCATCGGCGGCGGCGCGCGATCGGCGCAGCGCGGCGGCGGTGCGCACTGTCTGAACCAGCCGCTCATTCTCCCAGGGCTTCGACACGAAATCGGTCGCGCCGCGCTTCATCGCCTCGACCGCGACATTCACCCCGGCATGCGCGGTGATCATTACCACGATCGCCTCGGGATCGTTGGTCAGCAGCCGATCGAGCAATGCGAGCCCCTCGCGCGCATCGGTCGCGCCGCGCGCGAAATTGGCGTCGAGCAGGATGACGTCGGGCTGGCGCCCGGCAGTGGCGGCGATCGCGCGCTCGGGCGACGACACGGTGATCAACTCGCGAAACAGCCCGCGTAGCGCGAGCCGCGCCGCCACCAGGATATCCTCGTCGTCATCGACGATGATGCAGAGATCGAATTCCGGTGCCGCCATTGCCCGCTTCCGTACAGCCACTGTCCGAATACGGACAATCAATTTCCGTGCCAGAGGGTTTTGGGGGAGCGTTCGGATATCCCCTGCGGCCAACGGGAAAGGAAATCGTGGCCCGATTCCCAAGAGCGTCACCCCGGCCTTGTGCCGGGGTCCACCGTGCCGCGTATCCCAAGGTGAGGGGTGCAGGGCACGGTGGATGCGGGGACTAGCCCGGCATGACGGGGAGAGGCTGGTATGCCCAACGGCGGTCATACCCGGAGGCGCGGCGAACCCCGGCGCAAGGCCGGAGTGACGACGGGAAAGAAGGCTTGGCCAGCACCACCCAAACCCAATTGGCACGCATCCTGCTGAGGTACTGGCAACCTAATCAAGTGGACAGAACCGATGAAAGACACGGCAGCCAACCGCAAACTCCTCACGGTGCTCGTGTTACTCGGCGTGAGCTGGGTGCTGTTCTTTCAGCCGGCGTCGCACTGGAGCGGCGCGATCCAGATTTCCTCGGTCCGGATCGCCTTCTCGCTCCAGAGTGACACTGTCCGTTTCCGGACACCCGTGTCCGGAAACGGACACTCTTTATTCCTGCTGCAAATCGGGAGCGAGCGTTCGTGAATATCGCGTCGTTGAAGGCGGCGGCGTCCGCCACCCCTGACCGGGCGGTCAGCGGCAGCCAGATGGACAAGGTGGTCGAGCGCCGCGGCCTGTCGCGCAACGTCAAGATCGCGATCGGCGCCGGCGCTGTGTTGGTGCTCGCCTTGCTGTTCTGGTGGTTCATGCCCGGCGCGGGGTCGCAGACGGTGACCAAGAACCGGCTGACGATCTCGACCGTGCAGACCGGTCGCTTCGAGGACTTCATCCCGCTGCGCGCCAAGGTGACGCCACTGCTCACCGTCTATATCGACTCGATCGAGGGCGGCCGGGTCGACAAGGTCCTGGTCGAGGACGGCACCGATGTCGTCGCCGGCCAGCCGATCGCGATGCTGTCCAATGCCGAACTTCAGCTCTCGACGCTCGCGCGCCAGACCGAGGTCGAGCAGCAGATCAACAACATGCGCAGCCAGGAGCTGGCGCTGTCGCAGACCCGCCTGGCCAACGAGCGCGCGATCCTCGATGCCCAACTCGCGCTGACCACGGCGCGCCGCCAATATGAGCGCGAGGCACCGCTGGCGGCGAAGGGCTATGTGTCGGGCAAGCAGTTCAACGACACGGCCGACAATTACCAATATCAGCAGCGCCGCCTCGCGGTGCTCCAGCGCAGCCAGTCAAGCGACGAACGGCTGCAGTCGGGCCAGCTCGACCAGCAAAAGGCATCGATGAAGTCGATGTCGGCGGGTCTGGGCATCGCCCGCACCAATCTCGATGCGCTCAACCTCAAAGCACCGGTGACCGGCAAATTGTCGGGCTTCTCGATCCAGATCGGCCAGTCGCTCCAGCGTGGCGAGCGGATCGGCCAGATCGACTCACCGGGCAAGAACAAGCTCCAGGCCGGCGTCGACGAATTCTATCTCGGGCGCGTCCAGGTCAATCAGTCGGCGAGCGTCGACTGGAACGGCAAGACCTTCCGCGCGCGAGTGATGAAAATCTATCCGCAGGTCCAGAACGGCCAGTTCCAGGTCGATCTGCAATTCCTCGGCGACGAGCCGCAAGGCGTGCAGCGCGGCCAGACGCTGCAAGCAAAGCTGACGCTCGGCGATCCCGCGCCGGCCAAGCTGATCCCCAATGGTGCCTTCTATAATGAGAGCGGCGGCGCCTATGTCTTCGTCGTCGCCCCCGACGGCAACAGCGCCGTGAAGCGGCAAGTCCGGCTCGGCCGCCGCAATCCCGATTATATCGAAGTGCTCGACGGGCTCGATGCCGGCGAGCGCGTGATCACCAGCCCCTATACCGGTTTCGCCGACAAGGATCGGCTCGACCTTTCGAACGCGAAGGAGTGAATACCATGCTGCATATGCGCGCGCTGTCGCGGACCTACCGCACCGACACCGTTGAGACCACCGCGCTCGACGCGATCGACCTCGACATCATGCCCGGCGAGTTCGTCGCGATCATGGGGCCGTCGGGCTGCGGCAAGTCGACCCTGCTCAACCTGATGGGCATGCTCGATAGCCCGACCAGCGGCAGCTATGTGTTCGACGGCAAGGAAGTCGCCGGCCTGTCCGAATCCAAGCTGGCGGAAGTCCGCAAGGCGTCGATCGGCTTCATCTTCCAGAGCTTCAATCTGGTCGACGAATTGTCGGTGCGCGAGAATGTCGAACTGGCGCTTCTCTATCACTCAGTGCCTGCTGCCGAGCGCCGCCGCCGCACCGAGGAAGTGATGGACCGCGTCGGCATCGCGCACCGCGCGCGGCATTTCCCCAGCCAATTGTCGGGCGGTCAGCAACAGCGCGTCGCGGTCGCCCGCGCGCTCGTCGCCGAGCCCAAATTGATCCTGGCCGACGAACCGACCGGCAACCTCGACACCAATCACGGCGAGGAAGTGATGAAGATGCTCCAGACGCTGAATGCGCAGGGCTCGACCATCGTCATGGTCACGCACTCGCCCTCGCACGCCGATTATGCCAGCCGCGTGGTCAACATGCTCGACGGCCGCATCCTCCAGGAACGGCGCCGCGCGGCCTGAACGGCAACGGGGCGGTAGAGGATTGGCACCGATGCTCGGCCATTATCTGCTGATCGCGATCCGCATCCTGATGCGCAATCGCGTCTATGCCGCGATCAATATCGGCGGGCTGGCGCTGGCGCTCGCCGGCTGCGTGCTGATCCTCGGCTATATTCGGTACGAGCGGAGCTATGACGGCTGGCTGAAGGACAGCGGCCGCTTGTTTCAGGTCCAAACGACGATCCACCCACCCGGCCAGCCCGATGTGCGGACGCAGGCGAGCGCGTTCCCGGTCGGGGAACAGCTTGCCGCCGGATTCCCGCAAGTCGAAGCGGTCACTTCGCTTTCGGCGGGCAAGACCGTGACCGAACGCGATGGGCAGCCGGTGTTCATCGACGCGACGACGGTCGACGGCAATTTCTTCAAAGTCTTCGATCTGCCGTTCGCTTACGGGTCGGCGGCGATTGCCTTGCCCGACACCAATTCGATCGTGTTGACCGAGAAGGAGGCGATCCGCCAATTCGGCACCGCCGACGTGCTGGGCAGGCGCTTCACGCTCGGCGCGGGCTCTGGCAAGCGCGACTATAAGATAAGCGGTGTGCTGCGCGACCTTCCGCGCAACACCAGCCTGCGTATCGGCATCATGTATCGCGGCGACGCCGCCAACATGCCCGTCGAGCGGCGCGGTTGGGGCAATTTCGACCAGATACATTACGTCAAGCTGCGCGCCGGTGCCGACGCGGCGATGGTGAACGCGGCACTCCCGGGCTGGGAGAAGCGCGTCGTGCCGATGGCCGACGTGTTCGACCTGCGATTGGAGCCGGTCACCGGCGTCCATCTTGGCATGGCACAGGAAGCAGCGCTTACGCCGGCGGGTGATCCGCGCGCGCTGGTCACTTTCGCCGTCGTCGCGCTGCTGACGCTCGGCATGGCGGTGATGAACTTCGTCAATCTGACGACCGCGCGCGCGCTCCAGCGGACGCGCGAAGTGGCGTTGCGCAAGGTGCTCGGCGCGCGGCGGCGCGAACTGATCGCCCAATTCATGGCCGAGAACGTACTGATTGCTGCGGTGGCGGTGCTGATCGCGATGGCGATCGCTGAGCTCGCGATGCCGTCTGTCGCACAGGCGATGGGGGCCGATATGCAGCTCCGCTATCTGGGCAAGGACGGCATGCTGCTTCCGGTACTGGCATTGTTCGCGATTACCGGCCTAGCCGGCGGACTATATCCGGCACTCTATCTGAGCAGGTTCAAACCGGCGCCCGTGCTTAACGGCAATCGTGGTTCGACCGAAACCGCCGGCAGTGGACGGCTGCGTATGGCGCTCGTCATCGTCCAGTTCGCCATCGCCATCGGCCTGGTGACCAGTACTGCGGTGATCTGGTCGCAGACCCGCTTCGTCGAACAGGTCGATCCCGGCTTTCGCCGCGATGGGTTGATCCAGATCGCCAACGCCTGGCGCTACACCCAGGGCAGCGAATATGACGCCGCGCGACGGGCGATGCTCGCGATCCCGGGGGTGACCAAGGTGGGGCGGACCGGATTCGTCCCCGGCGACGCGACCCAGAAAATGGTGTGGCTCGCCCGCACGCCTGGTGCGTCGCAATATGCCTCGCTGACGGTCTACAACGTGGATGGCGATTTTCTGCAGACCATGGATGTAAAGCTGCTCGCCGGGCGAATGCTCGGCGATCGCCAGGCCGCCGATCGCATCGCGGAGGAGACATCGGCCCAACTCGCCACCCGCGGGATCAACGTGGCGATCAACCGTGCGGCGGCGAGCAAGCTTGGATACCAAGCGCCGCAAGCCGCGATCGGCCAAGTCATCGACGTCTGGTTCGATGGAGCAGCCAGGGTGCCCGCGACGATCGCCGGCGTGGTCGAGGACACGCGGTTCGGCACCGCGCGCGATGCGGTCCACCCGATCGTCTACGCCTATCACCCTGGCCTCACCAATCAGGTACTGGTCCGCTATGCCGCCGCGCGGCCCGGCGAGGTGATGGCTGCGCTCGCCAAGATCTGGCGACATTTCGAGCCCGAAATCCCGTTCGAGGCACGCTTCACCGACGACGTCGTCCGCGACCTTTATGCCGCAGAGCGTGCCCGCACCGCGTTGTTCGCGAGCTTCTCGCTGTTGGCGATCGTGATCGCCTGTCTCGGCCTCTACGCTTTGGCCGCGTTCGCCACCGCGCGCCGCACCAAGGAGATCGGGATCCGCAAGGTCCTGGGCGCGCGCAGCCGCGATATCGTCCGCCTGCTCGTCGCGCAGTTCAGCCGGCCCGTGCTGATTGCCAATCTCATCGCCTGGCCGGCCGCGTGGTGGGTGATGCGCGATTGGCTCAACGGGTTTGACGCGCGCATCGCGCTCACCCCGACACCGTTTCTCATTGCCGGTGGCCTCGCTTTTGTCATCGCGGTCGCGACCGTCGCTGGCCAGGCGGTGCGCGTTGCGCGTCGCAACCCCATCCACGCTTTGCGCTACGAATAGGAGAAGCCATATGTGGCGCAACTACCTCATTGTCGGCATCCGCTCGCTGCTCAAGAGCCGCGTCTATGCGGCGATCAACGTCCTCGGCCTCGCGATCGGGCTGGCGGCGTGCGTGCTGATCCTGCTCTACGTCCGTTACGAAGAGAGCTATGACGGTTGGCTGAAGGGCACCGATCAGGCGTACCAACTGCAGACCTATTATCACCCCACGCCGCAAGGCGGGGAGGAGATGTACCTGCAGATGAGCTCGCTCGCCGCGGGTCGTGCCTTGGCCAAGGATTTCCCGCAGATCGAGAAAGTCGTGTTCGTTCGCGGCTTTGCGCCGATCGTGATCCAGGACGGCGAACCGTCGCAGGGCCTGATCAGGATGGTCGACGGCAACATCTTCGACATCGTCCAGGTGCCGTTCGTGAAAGGCGATGCGCATAACGCGCTCAACGACACGCATTCGATGGTGCTGAGCGAAAGCGAGGCGAAACGGCGGTTCGGCAATGCCGATCCGATCGGCAAGACGCTGACCGTCGTCGATAATGCGGGCAATGTCGATTACCGCGTCACCGGCATATTCAAGGACATCCCCAAGAACAGCAGCTTCAGCGCGGCGATGGTCGCCCGGTTCGACATGGACGTTCAGTTCGCCGACCGGACCCAGGTACTGACCAATTGGGACGACCAGGAAGGCTGGCACTATTTCAAGCTGCGGCCAGGCGCCGATATCGACGCGATCAGGGCGCAGATCCCGGCGTGGAAAAAGCGCAACATTCCCGACACGGTGACCAACGGCCAGCGCTACAATCCTGGCGACGGGCAGGATTACAAGCTCGTCAACCTGCGCGATATCCACCTTGGCAAGGCGCAGAATGGCGCGATGACGCCGGGCAACGACAATGCCACGGTGACGACCTTCGCCATCATCGCGATGCTCGTGCTCGGCATGGCCTGCGTCAACTTCGTCAACCTGGCCACCGCCCGCGCGTCGCAGCGCGCCCGCGAAGTGGCGCTGCGCAAGGTGCTCGGCGCCAGCCCGCGCCAGCTGATCGTCCAGTTCGTCGGCGAATCGGTATTGGTCTCGCTGATCTCGCTGCTGGTCGCCTTCACCGCGGTCGAGCTGATCCTGCCGTTCTTCAACCGTTTCCTCGATGCCGACATCCAGTTGCATTATTTCGGGCTGGGTGGCGTCCTGCTGCCGGGCATCGCGCTGGTGCTGCTGGTCGGGGTGGTCGGCGGACTTTATCCGGCGGTTTATCTGTCGCGGTTCGAGCCGGCGAAGATCCTCAAGGCCAACAAGTCGGCCGCGGACTCGCAGGGGTCGGGCCGGCTGCGCAACGTGCTGGTGATCGGGCAATTCGCGGTGTCGATCGCGTTGATCGTGTGCACCAGCGTGATCTACGCCCAGACGGTCTACGCCCGCACGATCGATGCCGGCTATCGCCGCGACGGCCTGCTCCAGGTCGAGAATCTGTCCTTCCGCGGCGTGACGGACGACCAGGCCTGGTCGCTGGTGGCACAGATCCGCAAGCTGCCGGGCGTGCGTGCCGCGGCGGGAACGCAGATCGCGGTCGCGCCGGGCAACAATTCGATCACCTCCTACTTCCTGGCTGGCAGCTCGAGCGCGATCGAGCTCGGCACCTATGGCGTGCAGGAGGGCTTTTTCCAGGCGATGGGGATGCGGATCCTGGCGGGTCGCGACTTCTCGCTGAACTACGGCCGTGACGATGCAACGACACCGCATCCGGTCAACCCGGACGCCGAACGGGCGCTCGTCGCTCGTGGGCTCAACGTCGTCGTCAGCGAAAGTGCCGCGCATCGCCTGGGCTTCGCCGACATCAAAGCCGCCATTGGCAAGCAGATGTCGGGAAAGCTCACGCTGCCCGAATTCGGCCAGGTGCCGTGCACGATCGTCGGTGTGGTGTCCGATGCCCGTTTCCGGTCGCTGCGCGAGCCGTTGCAGCCGATCGTTTATGTCATGCAGCGCAACGGGTTCAGCCAGATCGCGGTTCGCTATGCCGGTGTGGCGCCGGCGGTGATGCGCGATGCGGTCGAGCAGGTGTGGCGCCGTCAGATTCCCGACGTGCCGTTCAAGGCAAGCTTCGCCGACGACCTGGTGCGCCAGCAATATGAACGAGAGGCGGCGCGCGGCCAGTTGTTCGCCGCTTTCGCGATCCTCGCGGTGGTGATCGGCTGCCTGGGCTTGTTCGGGCTCGCCGTGTTCACCGCGGCGCGGCGCACCAAGGAGATCGGCATCCGCAAGGTCCTGGGCGCGCGCACCCTCGACATCGTGCGACTGCTGGTCTGGCAGTTCAGCCGGCCGGTGCTGATCGCCAATCTGATCGCCTGGCCGGTCGCCTGGTGGCTGATGCGCGACTGGCTCAACGGCTTCGACACGCGGATCGCGCTCGGCCCGACGCCGTTTGCCGTCGCCGGCGCGCTCACGCTCGGCATCGCGCTGGCGACCGTCGCCGGTCACGCGATCCGCGTCGCGCGGACCAACCCGATCAACGCTTTGCGGTACGAATAGGAGAGCCCCGATGTGGCGTAATTACCTGACCGTCGGCATCCGCGCTCTGCTCAAGAGCCGTGTTTATGCCGTCATCAACATCGTCGGACTGGCGATCGGGCTGGCGGCATGCCTGCTGATCCTGACCTATGTCCGCTACGAATTCAGCTATGATAATTGGCTGCCCGAAGCCGAGAACACTTATGAGCTGGCGACCGAATATCTGCCCTCGCCGCAAGGGCAGCAGCCGGGCTTGTCGCTGACCACTGCCTATGTCGCCGGCGGCGCGCTCAAGAAGGATTTTCCGCAGGTCGAGCGGGTGGTGTGGGCGTCGTCGCAAAACGTCACGTTCCTGCAGGACGGCACGCCGACCGCCGCCAAGAAGTCGCTCATCACCGACGGCCCGCTGTTCGACATCGTCCGCGCGCCGTTCGTCCGGGGCAGCGCCGCGACCGCGCTCGACGATCCGCATTCGATCGTGCTGAGCGAGAGCGAGGCTCAGGCGCGGTTCGGCGACAGCGACCCGCTGGGCAAGACGATCACCGTCGCCAGCGGCGACATGACCGCCGATTATCGCGTGACGGGCGTGTTCAAGGACCTGCCCAAGAACAGCCATTTCGACATGACCGCTGTCGTCCGGATCGATCCGACCGATTATTTCCGCAAGACACCGGGTGTGGTGAATTTCTGGAGCTGGTCGAACGGCGAAATCTATGTCCGCCTGAAACCCGGCACCGACCCCAAGGCGATCGAGGCGCAGTTCCCGGCCTGGGAAAAGCGCAACATCCCCGACGACGTCGGCAGCAATCCGGTGACCAATCAGGGCCAATTCGAGAATTTCCACCTGATCAATGTGCGCGATCTCCACCTTAGCAAAGGCAATGGGCAGGGGCGGCCCAACGGTAATCGCCAATCGGTGCTGACCTTCGGGGTGGTCGCGCTGCTGATCCTGGCCATGGCGTGCATGAACTTCACCAACCTGGCGACCGCGCGTGCCTCGCAGCGCGCTCGCGAGGTGGCGTTGCGCAAGGTGCTGGGCGCCAGCCGCCAACAATTGATCGTCCAGTTCGTCGGAGAATCGATGCTGGTGTCGGCGATCGCCATGCTGATCGCGCTGGCACTGGCCGAACTCGCTATCCGGCCGCTCAACGCGTTCCTCGATGCCGATATGACTTTCCGCTATTTTGGCATGTCGGGCCTTTTGCTGCCGGTGATCGCGCTGACCCTGTTGGTCGGGTTGGCGGGCGGACTCTACCCCGCTTTCTATCTCTCGCGCTTCGAGCCCGCGCGGATCCTCAAGGCCAACAAGTCGGCCGCCGATGCCGAAGGTAGCGGGCGGCTGCGCAGCCTGCTCGTGATCGCCCAGTTCGCGGTCTCGATCGGGCTGATCATCTGCACCTCGGTGATCTATGCACAGACGCAATATGCGCGGAATGTCGATGCCGGCTACAAGCGCCAGGGGCTGCTTCAGCTCAACGGCATCCAGCGCGCGCAAGTCGAAGCCGTGGCGCCGACCTTGCTTCAGGAATTGCGCAAGCAGCCCGGGATCGTCGATGCCGCGCGCGTGTCTCTGGGCATTGCGTCGGGCAACAATTCCACCACTGACGTCAATCTGCCCGGCGGCAAGCCGGTGACGCTGGGCATTTACGGCGTCGACACGCATGCCTTCGACACGCTGGGCATGCGGGTGATCGCCGGCCGCAATTTCTCCGAGGCGATCGCGCTGGACGATTCGACCACACCCAACCCGCCCGACCTCAATGCCGAACGCGCGCTCGTCGCGCGCGGCACCAATATCATCCTGTCGGAATCGGCGGTCGGACGGCTGGGCTTCGCCTCGCCCGCGGCGGCGCTGGGGAAACAGATCCAGGCGCCGATGGTCAGCAATGAGGCAGGCCTGGTGATGGCGACGATCGTCGGGGTGGTCTCCGACGTGCGTTACCGATCGGCGCGCGATCCTGTTCAGCCGATCCTCTATTATTATGTCACCGGCGGCGCGTTCAATCAGATGATGGTACGCTTCACCGGCGATCCGCAGGCCGCGCGGGCGACGGTCGAGCGGGTCTGGAAACGGTCGGTGCCCAACGTGCCGCTCAGCGCCAGGTACGTCGAGGATATCGTCCACGATCTCTACAATATCGACGAGAAGAGCGCGCAATTGTTCGGGATGTTCGCGATCCTGGCAGTGGTGATCGGCTGTCTGGGCCTGTTCGGGCTGGCGGCATTCACCGCCGAACGGCGCACCAAGGAGATCGGCATCCGCAAGGTGCTCGGTGCACGCACCCGCGACATCGTCCGGCTGCTCGTGTGGCAATTTAGCCGGCCGGTGCTGATTGCCAACCTGGTGGCGTGGCCGGTTGCGTGGTGGCTGATGCGCGGCTGGCTCAACGGCTTCGACACGCGAGTGACGCTGACGCCGCTGCCGTTCGTCGAGGCAGGCTTGCTGGCAGTGATCATCGCGGCGGGGACGATCGCCGGCCACGCTGTCCGGGTCGCGCAAGCGAGCCCGATCAAGGCGTTGCGCTACGAATAGGGTTCAGGGGAGGGCCTGAAAACTGCGGCGCCGGGGCGGAGACGTCCCGGCGTTTTCTTATGCTGGCATCAGGATGTTGAGGAGCGGCGGGCTATCCGCCCTCGCTATCGCTCGGGAATTTTCCCGGCGAACGTCCCCCGGACGTTCGCTTTTTCGGGAAAATTGGTCGGGGAAAGAGGATTCGAACCTCCGGCCCCTGCCTCCCGAAGGCAGTGCTCTACCAGGCTGAGCTATTCCCCGACCGGCGCATCTCCGGGCAAGCCCGGCCGTGCGAGGGGGCGCCTATAACCATGGCAGAGGAGTCGCGCAAGCCTCGCATCGCGGTGCGGCAGCCCCTGTCGTCATGCCGGCGCAAGGCTGGGATGATGAGAAATGGTTATATCCCCCGCGCCGCCAGCATAGCGTCGATGCTGGTAAACTTCTCGCGAGGCGAACCGTCGCGCGCCGCGGCGATCTCGGCTGCCTCGATCTTCTGCCAATCGCGAAACGTCACGACGTCGACATTGCGGTCGCGCAGCAACAGGTCGAGCCCGGCGCGGCCTTCCTTGCCGTAATCGTCAGGCGAGTCGGCGGCGATCTGCTCGGCGATCATGAAGCCGTCGGGGCGGTTGGTGCCGATCGTCCCGGTCGGCCCGCGCCGCGCCCAGCCGACCGCGTAGAGGCCGGGCGCGATCCGGCCCTCGTCATTGGCGAAGCGGCCGAGCTTGGCGTCATAGGGTACGCCGTCGATCGGCGGGGTACGATAGCCGATGCAGCTCACCACCAAAGCAGCGGGAATGACATAGGTTTCGCCGGTGCCATTGGCGCGACCCTCCCGGTCGATCACGGTGCGTTCGACGATGACGCGCTCGACCTTGCCGTCGCCTTCGATCGCGACCGGCATCGCGTAAAAGTCGAACTCGATGGTGATCGGCTTGGCCACGTCGAGCGTCGCGAAATTGCGCAAATGCGTCACCGACTTGCGCAGCCCCGGCTCGAGCGCGGCGTCTTCGGCCTCGGGCGGCAAATCGGCCGGGTCGACATGGGGTACCGCGCGTTCGAGATGGCCGAGCTCGCCAAGCTCCTTGGGGGTCATCGCGATCTGGTGCGCGCCGCGCCGCGCCAGGATGGTGATCCTTTCGTGCGAAGCCGTCGCGAGCGAGTCGAGCGCGTGGCCGACAATGTCGGAGCCGGCAAACTCGGCACCGGTCTTGGCGAGCACGCGCGCGACATCGAGCGCGACATTGCCCGCGCCGACGATCACCACGCCTGGCCCACTCAGCACGGGGGCGAGGTCGGCGAAATCGGGATGGCCGTTATACCAGCCGACGAACGCCGCCGATCCGGTCACGCCGGGCAAATCGTCGCCGGGAATGCCGAGCGGCCGGTCGGCGGGCGCGCCGGTCGCGAGGACGACGGCGTCGTAGAGGCCGACCAGTTCGGCGATGGTGACGTCGGTACCGACGGTCACGTTGCCGACGAAGCGGACATTGTCCGACAGCGCGGTCGCTTCATAGCGGCGCGATACGCCCTTGATCGATTGATGGTCGGGCGCGACGCCGGTGCGGATCAGGCCATAGGGGACGGGGAGGCGGTCGATGATGTCGACCCGGACCTGGTCACCGAACTGCTTCTGGCACGCTTCCGCGGTGTAATAGCCGGCGGGACCCGATCCGATGATCGCAACGTGACGCATGGCCCCTCCTGATAGGTCAGGAGGGGATGCTTAGGGCGTGTATCCGTCATCGGCAACGGCCTGGATTGTGCGGGGAAGCGTTAAATTACATTAGCCCTCTCCCGTTTACGGGAGAGGGTTGGGTGAGGGTCTTCTTTCTTCTTCTTTGACCGAACCGAAGAGGAAAGAAGACCCTCACCCTCCCACCGCCTGACGGCGGCGGGCCCCTCCCTCTCCCGCACGCGGGAGAGGGGTTAGTAGACCTATCGTGTCGTTGTTACCGGCCGCCGAGCTGGTCGACCATCTTGATGTAGGCGTCGAGATAGGCGAGCACGATGACCTGGCCGATCTGCGTGTTCTGATATCCGCCGCCGCCGGCCCCGGCGAAGCCGCCCCACCAGCTCGCGCTGGTCGACGCGCTGAAGCCGACATCGGTCTTGCGGTAATAGCCCTCGACGACGCGCTCTTCGGTGGTGCGCGAATCGACCACCGACAAAGTGACGTTGGCTTCACCCTTCTTGATGTTGATGCCGCCTGCGAGCGAACCGATCGCCCGAGCGCCGCCACCGCCGAACCGGCTGAGGACGCCGCCGATCGCACCACCGACATTGCTGCCGCCGGAATTGTCGTTCGTCGTGACGATATTGGGTTCGAGCAGGAAATCGGCCGCGCGGACCTGGCCCTTGCCCATGTTCGACCCGCGCTGCAGTTCGCCATTATCGGCCAGCGCGCGCTCCATCGCCCGGCTCTGCATCGAGCGGCCGCGATTGACCAACGTGAAGCAATGCGATTCCTGGACGAACACCTTGATGATCGCCTCGGGGCTGCCCAGGCTATATTGCCGCCACCATTGGTTTTCGGGCTCGACCATCGCGATCGTGCCGAGCGGCCTCGCGCAATGCGGCATTTCGCGCATGCCGCGATCCTGATCCTTGCGGCCCGACGATCTGTCGGGCCCCGCGAACGCCGGCGAAACGGAAAACGCCATCGCGGCAGCAACGGCTGCTATCATCAACTTACGCATCTAAACCTCCCCAAGCGCCAGTGCCCTCGAGCGGTCCGGCGCGGATGACCCAGTTCGCACGTGCCCAGCTGTTGCCGTGACGCGTCCATGGCGATGCGGGAGATGCGACCCGCCCTGCATCCTGATCCATATCTAGCAGAGCGTGATGATCCGAAATAGGCATTTTCCGTCATTGGTTTGCCCGGTTCCGGCTGGCGGCCGCACGGAAATCCTTGCCGCCGACATGCGCGGCGCTATCGTCGGGGGCGATGGCATCGCTCGATATCGTCCGCGAATTTTTGAGCGAGATGTCGCCAATCGAAGGCGTCGCCGCGCTGCTGATCCTCGCCAATGTCGTGCTGGTCGCGCTGCGAAGTATCTGGAATTTTGCGTTCGGGATCGTCGGCGTCGCTATCTATGCCGTCGTGTTCTTCCATGCGAAGCTCTACAGTGACACATTGCTACAGCTCTTCTTTCTGGTCGTTCAGTTCTATGGCTTGTGGCAATGGCGGCGGTCAGAAATCAACGCGGGCGAGGTCGTGGTGGAACGACTGACCGCGAACGCGCGGCTGGGCTGGCTGGCGGGCATTCTGGTGACAGTCGGCGCTTGGGGCTGGCTGATGCACCGCTTCACTGACGCCGCTTTGCCGTGGTGGGATGCCTCGGTGGCGATGACCAGCGTTGCCGCCCAGATCCTGATGTCGGTGCGCAAGCTGGAAAATTGGTGGCTGTGGATCGCCGCCAACATCCTGTCGATCGGGCTGTACGCGGCGAAGGGACTGTGGATTACCACCGCGCTTTACGTCGTGCTGCTCGCTATTTCGCTGTTGGGGCTGGCGGGTTGGAACGCCGCGCGGCAAAGGGCGGCGGCATGAAGCTCCGCTCGATCTGCCTCCACGGTCCAGAAAGCACCGGTAAGTCCACGATGGCGCCCGAACTGGCGCGCCATTTCGGCTCGGCCTGCGTGGTCGAATATGGCCGCACCTATACCGAGGCGTTCGGCACCAATTGGACGATGGCCGATCTCGTCGCGATCGCCCAGGCGCACGACGCCCAGACGCGCCAGGCGATCGCCAGCGGGCGGACGCCGGTCATCCTCGACACCGACCCGCTGATGACCGAGGTCTGGGCCGAGATGCTGTTCGGCCGCCACGACAAATGGTTCGATTCGTGGAACGGCTTCGCCGATCTCTATCTGCTGTTCGACATCGACCTTCCCTGGGTGGACGACGGCACGCGAATGTTCGGCACGCCGGAAAAGCGCCGACGCTTCTACGAACTGTCGATGGAAGTGCTCGAACGCCGCGGCGTGCGCTGGACGATGGTGAGTGGAGAGGGGGATCAGCGCTATCTGACCGCGCTTCGCGCCATCCTCGGCACCGAGAAGTCACTCTCAGGCGCTTAGGGTCCTTGCCCTTTGGCGTTTGGCCGCATGCCTGCTATCGGCGCGGCAAATCCCTCTTCATTGCAAAGATCATCGTGTCCACGCCGCTCGACAAAATCCGCAATTTCTCGATCATCGCTCATATCGACCATGGCAAGTCGACGCTTGCCGATCGTCTGATCCAGGCAACTGGCGGCCTGTCCGAGCGCGAGATGTCCGAGCAGGTGCTCGACAATATGGACATCGAGCGCGAGCGCGGGATTACCATCAAGGCACAGACCGTGCGCCTGTCCTACAAGGCGCAGGACGGCGAGACCTATACGCTCAACCTGATGGACACGCCGGGCCATGTCGACTTCGCCTACGAAGTCTCGCGCAGCCTGGCGGCGTGCGAGGGCGCGCTGCTGGTGGTCGACGCGGCGCAAGGGGTCGAGGCGCAGACGCTCGCCAACGTCTATCAGTCGATCGAGCACGACCATGAGATCGTGCCGGTGATCAACAAGATCGACCTGCCCGCGGCCGAGCCGGAAAAGGTCAAGGCCGAAATCGAGGAAGTGATCGGGCTCGACGCCTCCAACGCGGTGCTGACCTCGGCCAAATCGGGGATCGGCATCGCCGAAGTGCTCGAGGCGGTGGTCCAGCGCATCCCGCATCCCAAGGGCGACGCATCCGCGCCGCTCAAGGCGATGCTGGTCGACAGCTGGTACGATTCGTATCTTGGCGTCGTCATTCTGGTCCGCGTGATCGACGGCGTGCTCAAGAAGGGCCAGCAAGTTACCTTCATGCAGGCCGGCACCCAGCATCTGGTCGACCGTGTCGGCTGTTTCCGGCCCAAGATCGAACAATTGACCGAGCTCGGCACCGGCGAGATCGGCTTCATCACCGCGCAGATCAAGGACGTGGCGCAAGCGCGGGTCGGCGACACCCTGACCGATACCAAGCGTCCTGCGACCGCGCCGCTGCCGGGCTTCAAGGAAGTCCAGCCGGTCGTGTTCTGCGGCCTTTTTCCTGTCGATGCCAATGACTTCGAAAAGCTTCGTGAGAGCATTTCGAGGTTGCGCCTCAACGACGCCAGCTTCTCGTTCGAGATGGAAACCTCGGCCGCGCTCGGCTTCGGCTTCCGCTGCGGCTTCCTCGGCTTGCTGCATCTGGAGATCATCCAGGAACGGCTGACCCGCGAATACGATCTCGACCTGATCACCACCGCACCGTCGGTCGTCTATCAGATCGAGCTGACCCACGGGCAGGGCCATATCGAGCTGCACAACCCGGCGGACATGCCCGATCCCAACAAGATCGCGCTGATCAGCGAGCCGTGGATCGAGGCGACGATCTATTGCCCCGACGAATATCTCGGCTCGATCCTCAAGCTCTGCCAGGACCGGCGCGGCATCCAGAAGAACCTGACCTATGTCGGCGGCCGCGCGCAGGTGACCTACGAATTGCCGCTCAACGAAGTGGTGTTCGACTTTTACGATCGCCTGAAGTCGATCAGCCGGGGCTATGCCAGCTTCGACTATCATCAGATCGGCTATCGCGAGGGCGACCTCGTCAAGATGTCGATCCTGGTCAATAACGAGCCGGTCGATGCGCTCAGCATGATCGTCCATCGCGGCACCGCCGAAAGCCGCGGGCGCGGCATGTGCGAGCGCCTCAAGGACCTGATCCCGCGCCATCTGTTCAAGATCCCGATCCAGGCGGCGATCGGCGGCAAGGTGATCGCGCGCGAGACGATTGCCGCTATGCGCAAGGACGTTACGGCCAAATGTTATGGCGGTGATATAAGTCGCAAGCGCAAGCTGCTGGACAAGCAGAAGGAAGGCAAGAAGCGCATGCGCGAATATGGCAGCGTGCAGATTCCGCAGGAAGCCTTCATCGCCGCGCTCAGGATGGGTGACGAGAGCTGAGGCTAACCGCGCGTCCGTCCCAGCCGTCACCCTGGCCTTGTGCCGGGGGCCAACGGGCGGCAGGCCGAAAGGCAAGAGGTTCAATGACTTCCATCGCGGCACCTTGGCCCCCGGCACAAGGCCGGGGTGACGAGGAAAACACCATATGATCCCCCGCGAACTAATCGATGTCGCGCGCATCCCCGGCACCAATGACGAGCTGCGGCTGTTCCGCCGTGGCGCCGATTTCATGATCGTGCTCGATCGCAACGAGCTGATGAACAGCCGGATGAGCGGATCGGAGGAAGTGCTGGCGACCGCGACGTGCGAACGCCTCGGTGCCCGCAAGGCGCCGCATCTGCTGATCGGCGGCTATGGCATGGGCTTCACCTTGCGCGCTGCGCTGCGGTCGCTCGGCGCCGATGCCAGGCTGACGGTGGCCGAACTGGTGCCAGAGATCATCGACTGGGCGCGGGGACCGATGGCCGAGCTCGCCGCCGGCTGCCTCGACGACCCGCGCGTCCGCGTCGTCGGCGACGACGTGGCGGCGTTGATCGACACCGGGCAAGGCCAATATGACGCCATTCTGCTCGACGTCGACAATGGCCCCGACGGGCTGACCCGCCCGAGCAACGGCCGGCTCTATTCGGAACGCGGCCTCGAAGCGGCGTGGCGCGCGCTGCGCCCGGGCGGTATCCTGGCGATCTGGTCGGCGGCGCCCGATCCGCGGTTCGCCCGCAAGTTCGGCTCATGTGGGTTCGTTGTGGACGAGGTCGTGACCCGCGCCCGCAGCAACGGCAAGGGCCCGCGGCATGTGCTCTGGTTCGGGACGCGCAGCGCCGCTTAGCTTTCCGCGTGCAAATCGCGGCGACAGGCTGCGACATTCCTGCACTTGCGGTCCACCCGAAACGGGCCTAGCGGCGCGCAACCCGACGCGACGCTGTTGCCCATTCCCTTATGCCCCGCCCAGAACCCTCCCTGCTAGTTTCGATCCACGACGTTTCCCCGAAGTTCGAGGGGAAGGTCGATCGGCTCGCCGAGCTCGTCTCGCGCGACATGCCGGCGCCGCGTTATGCGATGCTGGTCGTGCCCGATCACTGGGGCGATTCACCGATCCGCGGGGGCACGCCCTTCGCCTCGCGGCTGCGGGCCTGGTCGGACGCCGGGGTCGACATGTTCGTCCATGGCTGGTTCCACCTCGACCGCAGCGAGCATGACGGCGCGCTGGCCAAGTTCAAGGCGAAGCGGATGACCGCGGGCGAGGGGGAGTTTCTGGGCCTCGATCACGATACCGCGCGCAGCCGGATGGCCGATGGGCGCAAGCTGATCGAGGACATTATCGGCCGACCGGCGACCGGATTCATCGCCCCCGCCTGGCTCTATGGCGAGGGCGCGATGCAGGCGCTGGGCGAGGAAGGCTTCGCGCTGGCCGAGGATCATATGAAAGTGTGGCGTCCCGCGACCGGTGAGGTCGTCGCCAAGGGACCGGTGATCACCTGGGCCAGCCGCAGCCGCTGGCGGATCGCCTCGTCGCTCGCCGTCGCGGCTGTGGCGCGCGCCGCTTTGCCGCGCCGTCCATGGATGCGCCTCGCCGTTCATCCTGGAGACACCAACGTACCGGCACTGACCGACAGTATCGCGCGCACGGTTGCCAGTTTGTCGCGCGGGGCGCGTTTTGCGCGGTACAGCGAACTTCTGCCGGCCATGGGGGCGTGAGCGGCCAGAGACCAACACGGGAAAGGGACGGGTAAGGTACGATCGAATGAACGACATGTCACGGGCCGTACGCGGAATGGAGGCCGCCACGGTTGCCGATTGGGCACGAAGCGCGGGGGATCGCGCTGCTGCCCCCTGGCTTCGTTGGACGGGGCCGATCCTCTCGATCGCGATCATTTTCGTCGTTGCACGCGTTCTGGGTCGAGCCGACCTGATCGCGCTCGATCAGCTGCTGCCGGTATCGGCCGGCTTCTGGGTAGGCATGGCGCTGCTGCTCGCGATCCAGCCGATCGCCGATTATATCATCTTCCGCGGGCTGTGGCCGTTGCCGCTGGTCGGCGGGCTCACCGCCTTGCTCCGCAAGTCGGCATCGAACGAATTGCTGTTCGGCTATTCGGGCGAGCTGCAATTCTACCTCTGGGCACGCCGCAACGCGTCGATCCCCGGCTCGCCCTTCGGGGCAGTGCGCGACGTCGCGGTGCTGTCGGCGCTGGCCGGCAATATCGTCACCCTGGCCCTGCTGCTGGCGGCGATCGCCGTACCCGGGCCGCTCGAATTCGGCGTCATGAACCCGCACGTCCTGTGGTCGGGCGTGCTCCTGGTCGCCTCGTCGATGGCGGTGATGCTGTTCCGTCATCGCCTGTTCGCGCTGTCGCGCGCCCAATTCTGGCGGATCGCGGCGATCCACACGGCGCGGTCGGTTGCCGTGACGCTGATGTTCGGATTGCTGTGGGCAATGGTCATGCCGGGCGTGTCCGTAGGCTGGTGGCTGCTGCTGTCAGCGGCGCGTCAGTTCGTCACTCGCCTGCCGTTTCTGCCCAACAAGGATCTGGTGTTTGCCGGCCTCGCCGCCGGCATGCTGCACGACGTGCCCGACGTCGCCGATACGGTCGCCCTGGTCGCGGGCGTGCTCTTCGCTGGGCAGGTCGTGATCGGCGCTGCGCTCGCTATCGCCGACCTGGCGCGCGAAGCCCTGCACATCGAGGCACGCTGATGCGCATTGTCGACGTCTGCGCCTTCTACACCCCCGCCGGCGGGGGCGTGAAAACCTATGTCGAGCGCAAGCTGCAGGCGGGTCCGCGCGCAGGGCATGAAATCGTCATTCTTGCGCCCGGCGACGAGGACCGGATCGAGGAAGTAGCCCCCGGCGCGATCCTCGCGACGATCGCCGCGGCGCCGTTTCCGCTCGATCGCAATTACCATTATTTCGACGATCAGGACCGGCTGCACGCCGCGCTCGACCAGTGGCGGCCCGATCTGGTCGAGGTCGCCTCGCCCTGGACCAGCGCATCGATGGTCGGGCAGTGGCGCGGCGACGCCCCGCGTGCGCTGATCATGCATTGCGATTTCCTGTCGGCCTATCCCTATCGCTGGCTGCAGGGGATGTTCTCGATCCCGACGATCGACCGCCGGCTCGAATGGTATTGGCGGCATTTGCGCAAACTCGATCGCCAGTTCGATTTCGTGGTGAGCGCCAGCGATGACCTCACGCAGCGACTGCGCGCCGGCGGGGTGGCCAAGGCCCAGACCATCCCGATGGGCGTGCAGCCGGACGTCTTCTCGCCCGATCTGCGCGACGAGGATCTGCGCGGCGAGATGCTCGAACAATGCGGCCTGCCGCCCGAGGCGACCTTGCTGGTCGGGCTCGGTCGCATGGCGCCCGAGAAGCGCTGGCCGATGATCTGTGAGGCGGTGCTGGCGGCGGGATCGCACCATGCCGTCGGTCTGGTCCTGTTCGGCGCCGGACGCGACCGCGCGCGGGTGATTCGCGCGACGCGCGGGTCGCCCCATATCATCGTCGCCCCGGCGATCACCGATCGCGACCGGCTGGCGCGGATGCTGGCCAGCGCCGACGCGCTGATCCATGGCTGCGAGGCGGAGACGTTCTGCATGGTCGCAGCAGAGGGGGCGGCAAGCGGTCTGCCGCTGATCCTGCCCGATCGCGGCGGTGCCGCCGACCATCACCGCCCGGGATGCGGTATCCGCTATGCCGCGTGCGACGCACGCGATCTCGGCGAGCGGCTGACCGCCTATCTTGGCGACGATCTTCAGGGGGAACGCGGGCGCGCGGCGGCGCTGGCACCGCAAGTGCGGTTGATGGACGCGCATTTCAGCGATCTGTTTGCGGTCTACGAGCGATCGGTCGCGCGTGCGGCGGCCTGACCGCCGATTGATCGTTTATATCGACCGGAGCAGAGACACGCTGGCGCGCGACGGGAGCGCCAGCAATGTTTCGAATTCGGCGATCCGCGCGTCGCATTGGTCGTTATAGCTGCCGACCCTGCCGTCGAGCAGTGCCTGCATTCGGGCGGGCGGGACGCCAATCCTCTGTCCCGCGGTTGAGATCCAGCTGGAAGCGAGTGGCAATGCAACTGGCGGGGCGGCGGCGGGCACGATGTCGTCGCGCTCGAGGATTCGCGCGTAAAGCGCTTTGCGCTGGTCGGAAAAATTGACGGGCACATCGTTGACCGCGACCTTGCCCGGCCGCGCGAGTTCGACACAGTCGCTTGGCGCACCGGACCGCAACGTCTTGAACGTGTCCAGCCGCTGGCGTTGATAATCGGCAATCAGCTCGGCATCGCTCGCATTGGCGACGGTCAGCGCCACTCTGTCGAGGAGGAATTTCTCGAGCGCTTTTTGGAAATCGGACAGCGATTGCCGCTCGTCCCGCGCCTGTAGCCATTTGCTATCGAGCTGGGTGGACAGCGCGGCATTCTTGTCGCGCAGCGTCAGAAGTGACAGGTCGCTGCCACCGATCTCCGCCAGCACAGGATCTATGTCAACGGCACTGCCCGCCATCGCGTCGGGCACGCTGCTGCGATCGCCGACCAAGGTCGTCGGCGTACCGCCGGTGTTCGCGGGCTCATCCGACGGTTTGGCGAGCTGGCCCAAAATCGAGATAATCAGGAAGACGGCGCCCGCTAACCCCCATAACGGGATGCGTCGTCCGGACTGCCGGGGCGGGCCGGCTGACGAGCCGTATTTCGCCAGCTTCTCATCCCACATCGCCACGCGCGCCGGATCGAGATCGCGCTCGATTAAGGGCTGCTCGGTACGGATTGCGGTGAGTAGATGGTGCACTGTGGCCACCGGGACCGAGACGGCCGGTCGCTTTTTGTCGCCCAGCGGCGTTGTCAGCTCCGTCCAGGCGGCATGAAGCGGGTGATCGGTCGCCGTGACCGCATCGAGAAAGCGTATGCCGCGGGCCCGGTTTAGGATGTAGGCGATCATGTCCGGCTGGTCGACTCGACCATCGGAGTTGGCCCATTCGAAGAAGTCGATCGCGGTTGGAACGACGCAGTCCGACCGCGGGATCGAATAGGCGATCAACTGTGCGAACTGGGCTTCCGCTCCGACGCGGAAGGTGACCAGTTCCATTCGCGGGTCTGCGATGAGGATCGAGAAGTGCGCGCGCGCGGCAATCTTTTCTTCGGGTGTCAGGCTCGGCGGGTTCTCGATTTGCGGGAAGAACAGTGCAGCGAGCGCATTATAGTGGCCGGAATAGAGATCGGCATCGACCGCCGCTTCGGGATTTGCTGGTGCGGCGGCGATCGGGCGTGCGGTTGCGACTTGCTGATTGGCCGCGCGGTGATCGTCGATCGACTGCGCCGCGTCGAGAAGCGCTGCTATCGCCGGCGGCGTGTCGATTCGCGCCGGGCCGACCCATTTGAACGCGGCGATCGCGGGTTTCACCAGCGATTCCGATCGTGGCAGAGAGGCTGCGATCAGATTCGCGAGCCGGGTTTCGGCCTGAACGCGAAAGGCGAGATCCTGCAGACGCTCATTGGCCAGAATGGCATTGAAATAGGAAAGCGCGTTCGGGGTATCAACGGTTGGTGCGTGGACGTCGTCCTGGCCCGGCGCGAGGAGTGCCGCCAACGCCGAGAACAAATCCTCAAAAGTACCCTGGGGCAGGACGGGCGTGTCGGCGGATGGGCGTTGGTTGGCGAGCGTCCCGACGTTGGTCTCAGCTCCCGCTTCGGCACCGTCGGCAGCAGGCGCCGCTTGATCGGCCTCTGCCGCTTCGACACGGCGGGCATTGGCCGCCTGCCGGATTTCATGGATCGCATAGTCGCGCGCGTTGCGAAGCGCGATGAAGCGCTGCGGTTCGCTATCCATATCGATCTTCTTGAGCGCGTGCGCATAAGCGGACCGGATCGTGGCGACCTCGTCGGTCGGCGCGATCTCCAGCGTGTCCCAAATCCACTCGTTCACAGGAAGCGCTCGCCTTCCAGTTGGTCGAGAATGCCGGTCATCTGCTGGCGGGCGTGATCGATCGCACGCGGATCCTGCGCGTCGAGGACGGTCTGGAATTCCAGAATCCATTTCGCGACCATCTCGCGCCGGTCCCCGATGAATGACTCGTAGCAACGCGCCGCGCGGGCGAGCGCCGCCTGGTTCATGGCGTGGTCGCGTGGGTGCGTTTTGAGCTGCGCGAGCACGGCGCGACGCTGTTCGAGTTGCTGGTTGGCGATCGCCGCATGCTCGTCGAAGATGACCAGATTATAGGTGAGATCGGCATCCGGGACGGTGACGTCCACCTCCAGCAGGCCGCTGGTGTCGTAGCTGAAGCGGCATTCGACCGTGACGTGACCTGCGGGTTTGGGCGGCACCGGGATGCGCATCGTGCCGAGCTTGATATTATGCTTAACCTCGCGTGCCTCGCCTTGGTAGATGTCGAAGACGATCGTCTGCTGGTTGTCACTGATCGTATGATAAGAGTTGACCCGACTGGCAGGGATCGGCGTGTTGCGTTCGATAATCGGTGAGAAGATGCCGGTCTGCATCCCGCCGCGCGCGTCGCGGACCGCATTGTTCACGCCCAAGGTGAACGGGCAAACGTCGGTCAGCCTGACCTCGTCGAGCGCCTCGTCACGGCCGAGCAGCCCGGCCTGGACCGCCGCGCCGAGCGCGATGGCATAGTCCGCGTTGATCGTCGCGTCGGGAAAGCGACCGAACATCTTCGTTACCGCGCGGCGCACGATTGGCATGCGCGTGGCGCCGCCGACCATCACAACCTCGCTCAACGTTTCCGCCACGATACCGCTATCGCGCAACGAGCGCAGCACCGGATCGCGTAGCCGGGCGATCAGCGGCTCCGCCGCTTTGTCGAACGCGGAGGCAGCGATCTCCACCCTTTCCTGGCGGTCGCCGATGGTGATGACGAAATCGGCGCTGTCCCGATCGCTCAGCGCCCGGCGCGTTCGCTCCGCCGCGGCGCGCATCAGTTCGGTGACCTGCGGCAGATCCGGGTCGATCAAGCCGCTCGGCAGGGCGTTGCGCGCCAAATCGACGACGACCTCGTTAAAATCCTCTCCACCCAGCCGGTTGTCGCCGGCCGAGGCGCGAACTTCGATGATCCCGTCGAAAATTTCGACGATAGAGACGTCGAACGTTCCGCCGCCCAGGTCGAACACCAGGAACGGCTCCTTCTCGCCGCGATCCTGGAGGCCGTACGCAAGCGCCGCCGCAGTCGGTTCGTTGAGTAGACGACGGACGTTGAGTCCGGCCAGCTCCCCCGCGCGTCGCGTCGCCTTGCGCTGGCGATCGCTGAAATAAGCAGGAACGGTGATCACCGCTTCGGTCACCGGCTCACCCAGGAACGCCTCGGCGTCGGCCTTGAGACTGCCCAGGACTAACGCGGAAAGCTGTTCGGGATCGAACAAATGGCGGCCGAGCTTGGTGCGTTGCTGCGTGCCCATCAGCCGCTTGAAAGCAGTTGCGGTGCGGCCGGGATGGGTCTCGCGCCGGTCGCGCGCGGGCAGACCGACGATCAGTTCGTCCTTCTCGCCGATGCTGACCGCCGAGGGCGTCAGGAAATCGCCCAAGGCATTGGGAATCAACTTTGCCTCGCCGTCGCGCCAGATCGCGACGGCACTGTTGGTCGTGCCCAGATCAATTCCGACAATCACGCTGATACGCCCCCGAACCAGACGGCCAGAACGGCCGCGCAGTTTTAATGCTGACTTCAGTCCGGTAGCGCAAGCACCCACTTGAAGGCGGACGCGGGCAGTGCCACGACGCGCATCCGATGACCGCAGCAGGCGCCCCAATCTTCTATGATCCCTCGGGCCGGCGGCGGCGACGCTTCGCGCTCGGCGTCGTGGCGTTCATCGTGCTGCTGCTACTGTCCGCGGTGGTGTTCGGCGCCTCGATCGGGATCGTGCCGTCGCAACCGTTGCTGCCGATCAACACCGAGCGGCCGCTGCACCGGCTGGCGCCGCCGCACGACACCCTGCTCAAACGCACTGGCCGCACGATCGACTGGTACGGGCGTAAGCTGACCGGCGAGACGCGGTCGAAGGAAGCCAAGACCGTCGGCAACGTTCCGCTGGCGATCGCCTTCCACGTGCCGTGGGACGGGCAGAGCGCCGAATCGCTGCGCCGGCACATCAACGATCTCGACTGGGTGATTCCTGGCTGGGTTTCGGTCACCGGACCGAAACATACCATCACCGTGTTCAGCGATACCGCGGGGCGGGCCGTGATCAATGGCGCTGCGCACCGCCCGCTGATCCTGCCGATGATCCAGAACGCGATCCAGGGGCAGTTCGACGGACCCGGTATGGCGGCGATGCTCCACGACCCGACGCTGCGCAAGGCGTTCCTCGACAAGCTCGAGCCCTGGTTGCTCGCCAACCACGCGGCGGGCGCGATGTTCGATTTCGAGCAGCTGCCGCCATCGGCGCAACGCGACTATCTCGCGTTTCTCGCCGAGGCAAACACCCGATTCGACCGACACGGTTGGCTGATAACGATCGCGGTGCCAGTCGGTGACCGGTCGTGGAACCTGCCGGCATACGCCAAGATCGTCGATCGCATCTTTCTGATGTCGTATGACGAGCATGAGAATTCGGGCGATCCCGGGCCGGTCGCGTCGCAGGCTTGGTTCGCGCGCGCCGTGGCCGATGCGGCGCACGGCGTCTCGGCATCGAAGCTGGTCGTGACGATCGGCAGTTACGGTTACAACTGGTATCCCGGCGGCGGCGATCCCGTCACGGTCGAAGAAGCGTGGCAGATAGCGCGCGATTCGGACGCCATGCCGAGCTTCGATTCGGCGAGTGGCAATTCGGGCTTCTCGTACGAGGAGGATGGCAAGAAACACGTCGTCTGGTTCCTCGACGCGGCGTCCGCCTACAACCAGATTGGCTTTTTGCGGCGTGCCGGCCTGGGCGGGATCGCGTTGTGGCGACTGGGGTCTGAAGACCCCGGAATCTGGTCGGTCTTCGGTCGATCGCATCCCACGCTGCCGCCGGCCAACGTGATCGAGGCGATCCCGAACGGTACCGATGTCGACATCGAGGGCCGCGGCGAGATCCTGAAGGTCGGGGCGACCCCTGCCGCTGGACAACGCAAGGTGACGACCGGGCGCGACGGCGGCATTACCGGGGTCGATTTCCTGACGTTGCCCAGCCAGTATATGATCCAGCGGACCGGCTATAGTCCCAACAAGATCGCGCTGACTTTCGACGATGGTCCCGATCCGCAATGGACACCGAAGATCCTCGACATCCTGAAGCGTTACAACGCGCCGGCTACCTTCTTCATGGTCGGGGAAAACGGACTGACCGAACGCGGGCTGCTCGAACGCATCGTGCGCGAGGGGCATGAGGTCGGCAGCCACACCTATACGCATCCCAATCTCGCCGGCGCCTCGGCGACCGATACCGATATCGAACTCAACGCCAATCAGCGCTTGTTCCAGGCTTTCACCGGGCGCTCGCTGCGTCTGTTCCGCGCGCCCTATTTCGGCGACGCCGAGCCTACGACCGCGGACGAACTCGTGCCCGTTTATCGCGCGCAGCAGCGCGGCTACATTTCGGTCGGACTCCATGTCGATGCCGAGGATTGGCAGCGGCCGGGCGTCCAGACGATCATCGACAATGTCGTCGATGGAGTCGCCAAGCGCGGCACCGGCTGCGCGTCGGGCGACGATTTACAGTGTAGCCACAATATCGTCCTGCTCCACGATGCCGGCGGCGACCGCCAGCAAACGGTCGAGGCGCTGCCGACGATCATCGAGAAGCTGCGCGCCATGGGCTTCACCTTGGTGCCGGTGTCGGAACTCGCCGGCCTGTCGCGCGATCAGGCCATGCCGCCGATTTCATCAAGCGACCGAGCCGCGGCCCAGGCGGATTTGTTCCTGTTCGGCACGATCGGCGCGGTGGTCACCGCGTTGGGCTGGATCTTCCTCTTCGCGATCTCGATCGGCATCCTGCGCGCGGTGATCCTGTCGGCGCTCGCGCTGATCCAGGCGCGGCGCGAGGGGCGGACGGTGTTCCCGGCGATCGATCCCGACCGCTTCGTGACGGTGATGATCCCCGCCTATAACGAGGAAGCAGTGATCGAGCGGTCGATCCGCACAGTGCTCGCCTCGACCGATGTCAGGATCGAAGTGATCGTGATCGACGACGGATCGAAGGACCGCACCAGCGAGATCGTGCGCGACGCTTTCGCCGACGATCCCCGGGTGCGCCTGTTGACGCTGGAAAATGGCGGCAAGGCGCGCGCGCTCAACCGGGGCCTCGACCTCGCGACCGGCGAGATCGTGATCGCGCTCGACGCCGACACCCAGTTCGAGCCGACCACCATCGCGCGGCTGGCGCGCTGGTTCGGCGATCCGAAGCTCGGCGCGGTGGCGGGCAATGCCAAGGTCGGCAACCGGGTCAACCTGGTCACCAGATGGCAGGCGCTCGAATATATCACCGCGCAGAATCTCGAGCGCCGCGCGCTTGCCAGCCTCAATGCGATGACCGTGGTGCCGGGTGCGGTCGGCGCGTGGCGGCTCGAGGCGGTCCGGTCGGTCGGCGGCTATCCGGACGACACGCTGGCCGAAGATCAGGATCTGACCATCGCGATCCAGCGCGCCGGATGGAAAGTCCATTACGACCAATTCGCCGTCGCCTGGACCGAAAGCCCGGAGAATTTCAAAGGCCTCGCCAAACAGCGCTTCCGCTGGGCCTATGGCACGCTGCAATGTCTGTGGAAGCACGGCACGATCATCGGCCGTGGCAAGCCGCGTGGCCTCGCCTGGATCGGTCTGCCCCAGGCGATCGTGTTCCAGATCGTGCTCGCCGCGATCAGCCCGATCATCGACCTCGCGCTGATCGTCAGCTTCGCGCTGACCTGGCTCGCGGTCGAACAGCACGGCTGGGACCAGACCCAGCACAGTATCGAGAAGATGCTGGCCTATTGGCTGATCTTCACCGCGATCGACCTGCTTTCGGCGATCGTCGCCTTCGCACTCGAACGCCGCGAGAAATGGTCGCTGCTATGGCTGCTGATCCCCCAGCGGATCGGGTACCGCCAGGTGATGTATTATGTCGTGCTGAAAGCGATCACCCAGGCGCTACGCGGCCCGCTGGTCGGCTGGGGCAAACTGCAGCGCACTGGCCGAGTGCAGGCGTCGGGTTAGGATTCAATCGCCGATCAGCCGCGCGCCGCTCGCATCCTTGCCGAGCCGGTCCGCGGGGTTGCGCAACGGACAATCCTCCATCGACAGACAGCCGCAGCCGATGCAGCTGCCGAGCTGATCGCGCAATGCGGTGAGCTGCGCGATGCGATGGTCGAGATCATCGCGCCATGCCGCCGACATGCGCCGCCAATCCTCGCCCGAGACCGGGCGATCGGCTGGGAGCATGTCGAGCGCCGCCTTGATCTCGCCGAGTGGGATGCCGGTGCGTTGCGCTACCTTGATCACCGCTACCCGGCGCAGCACGCCGCGGCGGAACCGGCGCTGATTGCCGCCCGACCGTTCCGCGCTGATCAGACCCTTCGCCTCGTAGAAATGGAGCGTCGACACAGCGACGCCGCTGCGCCGCGCGACCTCTCCGACCGACAGCATTGCGGGGATGTCGTGCATGCGAAAAAGTCCCTTGACCTGAACTAAGCTTGAGGTTGCATAGGCCCGTCTCGCGGCGCCGGCAATCGCTTCGGCGCCGGGTTCACGACCGTCAGGAGACATCATCCATGGCTACCGCTCCGTTTTATCGCGTCGACAAGTTCATCGTGCCGGATGCGGCGCGTCAGGCGTTTATCGACGCGGTCGACGAAACCGATGCCGTGATGCGCACGCAGCCCGGCTTCATCCGCCACGATCTGCTCGAACAGGTCGGTGGGCCGGGCGAGTATAATTTCGTCACTGTCGCCGAATGGGAAAGCGACGAGGTCATTCCGATCGTCGCCGCCGCGATCGCGCGCCACCAGGCGCAGCGGCGGTTCGATCGCAACGCCTTTTTCGCCGCGCACGGCATCCGCGCCGACATCGCGACTTATCGCGCGCTTTGAGGCGCTCGCCGCGCGGTGTATGCGCGGCGGCATGATCCAGTCGTTCGCGCGCCGCCCGGTGTTGGGCCTCGTCCTCGCCGGATTGGCCGCGCTGTCGATCGGCGCGGCGCCGTCCGCTCAGGCGCCGATCGTGCTGGCTGCGGCGAGTTTGCAGGAATCTTTGACCGCCGCGGCGGACGCCTGGGCAAAAGCGGGGCACCCACGGCCGGTGATCTCGTTCGCCGCGTCGCCCACCTTGGCGCGTCAGGCCGAAGCGGGCGCTCCGGGCGACTTATTCGTCTCGGCCGATGAGGAGTGGATGGACGCACTCGCGGCCAAGGGGCTGCTCGCAGCGGGGACGCGCGCCGATCTGGTCGGTAATCGGTTGGTCGTGGTCGAGCCTGTTGGCCGGCATTCGTCGATTCCGGCCGGCGGAGTCCGGCTGGCGCGGATATTAAGCGCGGGGCCGCTGGCGATGGCCGACCCCGACAGCGTGCCGGCCGGCAAATACGGCAAGACCGCGCTCGAGAAGCTCGGCGCCTGGACCGCGGTCGCCCCGAAGGTGGTGCGCGCGGAGAATGTGCGCGCCGCCTTGGCGCTGGTCGAGCGCGGCGCGGCGCCCTTCGGGATCGTCTATCTGACCGACGCCAAGGCGTCGTCTAAGGTACGCGTGGCGGGCGTGTTTCCGCCGACCAGCCATCCGCCGATCCTGTACCCGGTCGCCCGGCTGGCGCGATCGACCAATCCGGAGGCCGAGGGGTTCCGCCGCTTCCTGCTCTCGTCGCGCGGCCGCGCGATCTTCGCGCGGTTCGGTTTCACCGCGCCGGGGAGGCCGCGCTGACTCCCGAAGAATGGGGAATCGTCGCGCTGTCGCTACGCGTCGGGTTCGTCGCTACCCTCGCGACATTGCCGGTCGCCTTCGCCATCGCCTGGTTGCTCGCGCGCGGACGTTTCCCCGGCAAGATCCTGATCGAGGCGATTGTGTATCTGCCGCTGGTCGTGCCACCGGTGGTCACCGGCTGGGTCCTGCTGCTGGCCTTCGCGCCGGGCGGGCCGCTCGGCTTCTTGAGCGATGGCGTGCTGTTTCGCTGGACCGGTGCGGCGATCGCCGCCGGAATCATGGCGCTGCCGCTGATGGTGCGCGCGATCAGACTGTCGATCGAAGCGGTTGACCGCCGGCTCGAAGGTGCCGCGCGGACCTTGGGGGCGGGGCCGTGGCGCGTCTTCTGGACGATCACCTTGCCGTTGAGCCTGCCGGGCCTGCTGGCCGGCACCGTGCTCGGCTTCGCGCGGTCGCTCGGCGAGTTCGGCGCGACGATCACTTTCGTCTCCAACGTGCCGGGTCAGACCCAGACCTTGCCGCTGGCGATCTACGCCGCGCTGCAACGCCCCGACGGCGATGCGATCGCGCTCAGATTATCCGCGCTGTCGGTCGCGGTGGCGCTGGCAGCACTGGTCGCCTCCGAACTGCTTGCACGGCGGATGCGCGCGGCGATGGTCCATGGCGTTTGATCTTCATGTCTCGAAGCGGCTCGGCGATGCCGAGATCGCGCTGCGGCTGGAGGCAGGCGAAGGCCTGACCGTGCTGTTCGGCCCGTCCGGCGCGGGCAAGACCAGCGTGCTCCATATGGTGGCGGGGCTGCTGCGGCCCGATCGCGGCCATATCCGGGTTGGCGGCGTCGAACTGTTCGGCGAGGGCATCGACGTACCGCCCGAGCGCCGGCACGCGGGCTATGTTTTCCAGGAATCGCGGTTGTTTCCGCACCTGAAAGTTGCGGCGAACCTGCGCTACGGCGCGGGGCGGAGTGCGGCGATCGACGACGTCGTCCAATTGCTCGATATCGGGCATTTGCTCGACCGCTGGCCGCGGACGCTGTCAGGTGGAGAGGCGAAACGCGTTGCGATCGGCCGCGCCTTACTCAGCGACCCCGCCTTTCTATTGCTCGACGAACCAACCGCGTCGCTCGATCGCGGCCGCGCGCAAGAAGTCGAGCGCGCGATCCTCGACATTCGCGACAGGCTGCGGCTGCCGATCCTGATGGTGACGCATGATCGTCTCCAGGCCGAGCGGCTGGCGACGACAATGGTCGAGATCGATCCGATGCGGACGTGAATTCGCGGGTTTGTCATCGTGCGATGCGATAAAAGCTATCTCACTTGGGCAGGGGCAACGCGATGGACAGCGCCAGCAAGGACGGATTTCACCTGAAATTGTGGCGTGGCGAGCGCATGTGTCTGATCGGCATGGACGTCGACGCGCCGGAACCAGATTTCGTCGGCTTCGCGATCGAAGTCCTCCATCCGGGTGGGACCGAGTTCGCGCCGCTACGCAATCGTCTGGCCTTTTCCTATCCGGCCGGAAGCAAGGTCAATGGCGACGTCCAGTTCCCCTCGACCGAGGCGCCTTTTCAGAAATTCCGCTGGGTGCATTTCCCTTACGATCCGATCGACGGCCTCTATTCCTATCGCGTGACCAAGATGCACATGCCGGCAGAGGGGCCGCTGGTTGCCGGAACGCAACTCGTCGCCACCATCAACCTCAATCCCGTCACGCATCCGGGTTTCCTCGACATCGGTTTCACTCGCGCATTCGCGTCTTCGCAAGCCTATCGCGACAAGTTCGGGAATCGCGACGACATTCTGCCGGCGACCAACGCCGTGGGTCTCGAATTCTCGCCGCCGTTCGACCCGGCGATTGCGAGCGACGACAATCCCTATACCTGGCTCGGCTTCGAGGCCGCGGCGATCGTACAATCACTGGTCGATGAGGCAGTCGCGGACACGACGCTGACGGTGGATTTCTTTGCCTATGACCTCAACCTCGGCTGGCTGGTCGATCGCCTCGAGAAGCTGGGACCCCGGCTGCGCGCGGTGATCGATGACAGCCCCAAGGATCACAACCAGCCCGACGGTGCCGAAGGGAAGGCATCTGCGCGGCTGTTGGCGAGCACCGGCGGCCAGATCGTCCGGATGCATTTCAAGGGACTGCAGCACAACAAGGTGATCATCCTGCGGCGCAACGGGGTGGCTCAACGCGTGCTGCTTGGGTCGACCAACTTCAGCTATCGTGGCTTCTACATCCAGGCGAACAACGCGCTGCTGTTCAGCGATCCCGCTATCGCCGGGCTGTTCGGCGATTATTTCGACGCGGCGTTCCACCAGCCCGAGACATTCTCGGCATCGGAGATGGCCCGCAAATGGTATGCCTTCACGACGCCGGGCAAGCCGATCGTACAGATCGCGCTGTCGCCGCATTCCGATAAGGAGATAGGGCTGTCCCCGGTCGGCGCGGCGATCGATCAGGCGACCTCGTCGGTCTTCTTCTCGATCGCCTTTCTCAACCAGACCAAGAGCGGGTCGGTGCGGACAGCGATCGATCGTCTCGCGACGCGGCCGATATTCAGCTACGGCGTGGTCGACAAGGCCGGCGCCGAGCCCAAGGCCGGTGCCGAAGCCAAGCCGAGCAAGCTCGATGTCTACAAGCCCGACGGCACGATCGGCGTGGTCGACTTCGGCTATCTCGCCAAGAACGCGCCGCCGCCGTTCGGGGCCGAGTGGCAGGGCGGTAAAGGCATCAACCTGCACAACAAGTTCGTCGTTACCGATTTCGGCCTGCCGACCGCCAAGGTCTTCACCGGATCGTCCAACCTGTCACCGAGCGGCGAGGGCGGTAACGGCGATCACCTGGTGATGATCCAGGACCCGATTGTCGCCACCGCTTATGCGATCGAGGCGGTGCGGTTATTCGATCATTTGCATTTCCGCTCGAAAATGAAGGACGCGAAGGTCAAACCAAAGGGCGCCAAAGCCGGCGACGCATCGCCCTTGACGCTCGCCAAGCCGACCGCGCTGAGCGGCAAGCCGGCCTGGTTCGAACGCTATTACCGGGCCGATAGCCAATATCTCCGCGACCGATTGTTGTTCGGCCACTGACGGCCGGCGCCAAGCGAGCGCCGGCCGTCTCTGCAGCGGTCAGCCGCCCAGGAAGTCCATCTTGCCGATCGGCACGCCCTTCATGCGCAACAGCGCATAGGCGGTCGTGACGTGGAAATAGAAGTTCGGGTGGACGAAGCCGAGCAGGAAATCGCGCCCGGCGAACTTGAACTCGCCATTGGGGAATTTGAGCAGGACCTCGGCCTCTTCCTTGCCGTCGATCGCTTCGGCGGGCACCGACTTCACGAAGTCGATCGTCTTGGCGATGCGTGCCTTGACGTCGTCGAAGCTTGCCTCATTGTCCTCCATCACGACATTCTCGACCCCGCCGAGGCGCACCATGCAGCCCTTGGCCGAATCGCTGGCGCGCTGGATCTGCGAGATGAAATTGCCCATGTCCCCGATCAGCCGGGCGTCGAGCAGTTCCTGCTCGTCGATTCCCTTGTCGGCGGCAAAGGCGCGGGCCTTGTCGATGATCTTGTCGAGATTGGTCAGCGCGCGCACGAAGACAGGCGCGGTAAGGGCGTAAAGTTCGGTAGCCACTGGATTCTCCCCTAGAGAAACGGGCTGCCGATCGGCGCCCGCGAGCAGGACATAAGACTTGGGTTGCGAATGAAAACCCGTCTCGCTCAGTTTTTTACCGTTTCGCTAAAAATTCAGCGCGTGGCGGCAATGAACGCCGTGTGAAACTGGTCGAGGTCGCCGCCGGCAACATCCGACACCGCCCAGAAATCGAGATCGCCCTGGCGCCAATGGACGAGCGTGTAGCCATCGCTCTCCATCGTCTCGCCCGAGGGCGCCTTGCCCGCGGGCCAGGCGAAGACGTTGATCGTGTGGAGATTGCGGCGATAGACGATCGCCGGAACAACGCGGCCGCCGATATAATCGAGCCGCCCGCCGACCAGCGGGAAGCCCGCGGCCTTGAGGTCCGGAGTGGGCGGCGAGAAGTCGATCTTGCCGTTGAACCACGGCTTGACGACGTGGCGGTCGGAGGTGGGGATGTCGACCAGATGATCAGCGAGCAGCGAGCGGACGTGGCTCGCGACTATCTGCTGCTCGAGCCCGCTCGTTGTCGATTGCTGCGGAATGCCGAGCGTCAGCGCCAGCCCTGCGGCGATCGCCCCGCCGGCGCCCCAGCCGAGCCGCGCGGGCCAGGGATTGGCGGTGCGCTGAGTGGTGGGCAGCGCGGCATCGATGCGATCGCGCAGGCCTTCGGGCGCGGCATGGCGCAGCGCCGGATCGGCGACGATCTGGTGGAGATGCTTCAATTGCTCGAATTCGGCCGCGCAATCGGGGCAGGTGCGCAGATGCGCCTCGACTACGGCGACATTGGCGGCGTCGAGCTCGTCGTCAAGCAACGCATGGAGCAGCATCGGGTCGGGACAGGTCATGCCTGGCGCTCCTGTTGCCCGGCGGCGCGGGTGGGAAGCAGCAGCTTCGCCAGCATCTCGCGTGCGCGCGCCAGCCGGGACATTACGGTGCCGATCGGCACGCCGGTCACCGAGGCGATTTCGCGATACGACATGTCTTCCATCTCGCGCAGGATCAGGGTTTCGCGAAAGGGTTCGGGAAGCGCGGCAATCACCCCGCGCACCGTATCGACCTCACGCGCACGGGCCAGCGATTCCTCCGGCGTATCGTTATCCGCCGGGATCGCGGCAACCGCCTCTGACTGTGCTTCGGACAAACTCGCATCAGACACCACGACCCGCTCGCGCCGGATCTGCTCGCCGACGCGATCGCGCCAGCAATTGCGAAGGATCGCGAACAGCCACGCACGAGGCGGCCCGCCGCGATAGGTCTCGAACGACCGGAACGCGCGCAGGAAAGCCTCCTGCACCACGTCCTCGGCGATGCTGGCGTCGCTGGTCAGGTAGCGCGCCAGATTATAGGCGGCATCGAGATGCGGCAGCATCAGCTCGCGAAAGCGCAGCTCGGGACCGGGCTTCACGTCCCGACCGCCGACCAGTCTTGGGCGAAACCCGCCGATCACCTCTCCGCTCCCCGCCTCAGCGCGCCGCGACGGTCACTTTGCCCGTCATCATCGGATGGAGCGAGCAGAAATAGGTGACCTGGCCGGACTTGGTGAAGGTGAAGCTGAACGACTGGCCGGTGTCGAGCACCTTCGACCGGAAGCTCTTGTCGGTCGCGACCACGGTGTGCGGGATGTCGTCGTCATTGGTCCAGGTGACGGTCTGGCCGACCTTCACCGTCACCATTTTGGGGCCGAAAGTGAAGTTGGAGATATGGACCGCAACCGGACCGGCGGCAGCTGCCGGTGCCGCAAGGCGGGCGGACAAGGTCTTGCCCCGGGCCGATGCCGCGACAGGGGGATGGGCGCGGCCCGAGGCAAGTGAGGTCATGACCGCCGCGACAGGAATGAGCACGGCAATCATCAAACGGGAGTGCATCTCAAATCTCCAAAGGTTCTAGGCGAGCGTGGAATCGATCAGCGCGATCCGCTGGTCGCCGCGACGGAAAGTCACATCGGTGATGCCGAGCATCGAGCGGAGCTGGCCCGGCGGCACGACTTGCGGGCCAGGCGAGGGGGCGGTGCCCGGCGCAGGCTGCGGAAAGGCCGTCGAGCGCGCGGTGTGGAAGGTCATCCGGCCTTCGACCTTCTGCACGATCTGATGGATATGGCCGTTGAGGATGGTCACCGAGCCGAACCGCTTGAGCAGCGCCAGCGCGGCCTGCGCGTCGCCGGTGCCCCAGCCCCATTGTTCGTAGACCGTCCACAGCGGGATATGCGCGAACACCACGATCGGCGTGGACGCGCTGCGGCCCGCCAGGTCGGCCTTGAGCCAGGCGAGCTGCGCGGCGCCGAGATTGCCCATGCCGCCCGGTTTGAGGTCGGCGACGTTGACCAGCCCGACGAAATGCACGCCCTGATGGTCGAAGCTGAACCAGCCGGCGCCTTTGCTGCCCTTGCCGTGGCGATCGAGAAACGCTTTGCCGCCGCCTTCATCGATCATGTCGTGCTCACCCGGGACGAAGAAGGCGGGAATGCCCGTCTCGCGCAGGATCTGGTCGGCATCGTCGAATTCGTTATCGCGCGACAGCTGCGTGATATCACCGGTGTGGATGATGAAGTCCGGCTTGACCGCCAGCGCCTTCACCTTGGCGATGGCTTCGCGATACGTCGCCCGCGCGTCGGGATTGGCCGCCTTGTCGAAGCCGATATGGCTGTCGCTGAGCTGGAGGAAAGTGAAGCCGGCGGTAGGCGCGGTGCCGGCGCCGGCGCTGTCCAGAATGGCGCTGCGGGCGATACCGCCGCTCAGCGCGTAGAGCGCGCCGGTGCCCGCCCAGGCCATGCATTTCAGCGCCTCGCGGCGCTCGATTTCGCGTCCCATGTCCCTCGCTCCATTGCGGTTCGAGGATCAGGACGGAGGGATGCGGCGGGTTATTCCCGAAAAACAAACGCCGCCCGGAAAGTCTCCGGACGGCGTTCGGTGATCCCTTGGCTGATCGGTAGCGGGCTGTGATCGCCCGCACGCGGAATCAGCGATTGGATATTGGATATTGGATCCAATCCTGGGTGCGTCAGAATTTCACCCGGAACGCGCCGCCAATGATCCGCGGCTCGCTGATCATGCCGGTCAGATTGTTGAAGTCGATCGCACTGATCGCGCGGAACTGGTTGGTGATGTTGCGCGCGAAGGCGCTGACTTCGTAACGCGGCGTCGAATAGGCGATCTTGAGGCCGCCTTCGAGCATCGGCCGCCCGCGGAACTCCTTCGCTTCGTAGAGGAAGTAGTTGATGCTGCTGCGATAGGCCCAGTCGGTATAGGCGTAGATTTCACGGCCGTCGCCGAGCGGGATCGAATAACGCGCGGTCCAGTTCGCCACCCAGCGCGGCGCCTGGGGCAGGCGATTGCCGTCGATGATCGCCTGACCCGGGCTCGCCAGCGGATCGGTCACGGTGCACAAGGATCCGCACACGCCGATGGTGATGCTCGGGTCCTGGATCTCGGTGAAATTGTAGCTGCCGCTCGCGGTCAGCGTCAGCTGCGGGATCGGGCGCATATCGAGTTCGGCCTCGACACCATAACCGACCGCGCGCTTGGCGTTGAGCAGATGCGCCGAGTTGGACAAGCCGCCGACCGCGGTGATCTGCAGGTCGTTGGTGCGCCACCAATAGCCGTCGAACGAGAAACGGACGGTGCGATCCGCGGTCTCGCCCTTGATGCCCGCTTCGCCAGACAAGGTGGTCTGCTTGCCCGCAGTGGTCTGCCGGCTGCCGAACGTCACGCGGTCCTGGATCGCCGGGCCGAGATAGCCGGTCGCGGCGCGCGCATAGAGGTTGACCTGCGGCGACACGGCATAGGTCGCGCTGACGTCCCAGGTGAAATCGCCGCCGCTCACCTTGGCGAGGCTCGGCAGCACGGCGCCGAACAGATTGGGCGAATAGCCGGTGATAAGGTCTTCCTTGTGGTCGTGCGAATAGCGTCCGCCCGCGCGCAGCGTCAGCTTATCGACCGGCTTGTATTCGACCGAGGCGAAGGCACCCCAATTCTCGTTCTTGTTGTCGTGGAACAGATCCTGGTCGAGATCGGCAGCGCGGCTGCCGGTGGCCGGGAATTTATAGTCATATTCGTGATATTTGAGCGTCTGGTGGAAATAATAGAGGCCGCCCTGGAGGCGGAATCCGTTGAACTCGTCGCTGACGAACCGCAGTTCCTGGCTGAATTCCGCCGGCCGCGTGATCCCGCCGGTATTCGACGGGAACAAAGCGTTGTTCAGGCCGAGCGCAGGGAAGACGTAGTTGTTGCCGCCGTCGATATCGCCGGTGCTCTCGACCTTGGCCTTCTCATAGGCGGTGACCGAATAGAGCGTGCCAGCGCCGTCGAAATGGTAATCCAGCCGCAGGTTGGTGCCCCATTGCGTCATGCTCTGGCTGGTATAGCCGTCGAGCGCGACCTTGTTCGGTTCGAACCCGGCCGAGAAATCGTTGCTGCCCTGTTTGAACAGGCCGGCGCGGAACACACGCGGCGTGCCATCGAGATCGCGAATGTGAAAATTGATCAGCGCGTTGAAATTGCCGCTCGAATAACCGAGCTGGAACCGGCCGGCGAGGTCGCGATACCCCTCCAGCTTCTTGTCGGCAAAGCCGGTGGCCGAGGTGTTGGTCACCCAATTGTCGCGTCGCTGGAGCAGGCCCGAGGCGCGGAAGGCGAAACCGCCGCCGAGCGGCAGGTTGAGCGCGGCTTCGGCATTGACCGTATTGAACGTGCCCCAGCTCGCGCTGGCATAGCCGCCGACCTTGTCGTCGGTCGGCTTGGCCGAATCGAGCTTGATCACGCCGGCGGGCGTGTTGCGGCCAAACAAGGTGCCTTGCGGCCCGCGCAGCACTTCGACCGACTTGAGATCGAACACCGGGAACGACTTGAGCATCGCGTTTTCGAGCGCGACATCGTCATAGACCACCGACACCGGCTGCGCGGCATTGGGATCGAAATCGGTGTTGCCGAGGCCGCGTATGTAGAAGCGCGGGAAAGTGCGGCCGAACGACGATTCGGCCTGGAGGCTCGGCGTACGCGACGACAGGAAGCGGATGTCGAGCCCGCCCGAGTTGATCACCGCGAGCTTTTCACCGCTGATCGAGGTCACCGCGACCGGCACGTTCTTCGACGATTCCGACACGCGGGTGGCGGTGACGACGATGTCGCCCAGACCCTTGTCCGTGGCGTTGGCCGTGTCGTCCTGGGGGGCAGGCGCATCGGCGGCCGGCGGTGCTTTGGGCTCGTCGGCCCGCGCCATGGCGGGGGATGCGGCAAGGATGAGCAAGGCGGGCGAGGCGCCCAGGAGCAGACGGTGCGCCAGCGAGCGGTTGGACAACGAGTTCATGAATCCCCCTGAATCGAAGATCGGCATCCCCGCCGTTGACGACTCCGTGTGTCCCGGATCTTGCGCAAAGTCGTAACATGACCGTCATGGGTCAAAAAGGCCGAGCGATCGCAAGGACTGGGGCGACGCGACGAAAAGCCGCGCGGTGATGCGAACTGGCAACAGAGGCGGTTGTTACTTTCCGATTGTCCCCGCCAAGGTGGAGTGATCGGTAGGTTGTCGCACTACCACGATCAGCCGAAAATACTCAGGCTGAAATTGCGGTTGACCTTCCCACCCGCGTCACCCCGGGCTCGTCCCGGGGTCCACCGTGCGGCGACGCCAACGGCCGATGGGTGTGCGGAACGGTGGATGCCGGAACAAGCCCGGCATGACGGTTGAAGCCGATCGGCACAGTACGCCCTCCCGCCGCAGGCGCATCGCAGCTCCCGCGTTCGAGCGATGTAATCGCCACAACGAAAAACCGCCGCCCGGTTGCCCGGACGGCGGTTATTCGTTTCGGCCGAGAGTGCCGAGCGAGGAGCTTATTCGCTCTCGTTCAGATACTCGCCGGCATCCGCGTCGGTGCCGTGGCCGCTCGGCGTGACCCGGGCGAGCGCATCGCTGCCGGTATCGTCGGCAGTGTCACGCAGCTTTTCGGCGGCACGCTCTTCGGCGGCCGAGTTCGGCGCGATCAGCACTTCCTGCAGCGCACGCTGCTGGACGCGGAGCGCGGCGTCGCGGCTGGAGGCCGCCACGCGCAGGCGGTTCATGCCCGCACCGGTACCGGCGGGGATGAGACGGCCGACGATGACGTTCTCCTTGAGGCCGATCAGCGTGTCCTGCTTGCCCTGGACCGCCGCCTCGGTGAGGACGCGAGTGGTCTCCTGGAACGACGCCGCCGAGATGAAGCTGCGAGTCTGCAGCGACGCCTTGGTGATGCCGAGCAGGACCGGCTTGCCCTGGGCGGGCTGCTGGCCGGGGGCGAGCTTTTCGTTGGTCTCGTCCATCTCGGTGCGGTCGASCTGCTCGCCGGCGAGCAGGGTGGTGTCGCCGCCGTCGGTGATCTCGACCTTCTGCAGCATCTGGCGAACGATCACCTCGATGTGCTTGTCGTTGATCTTCACGCCCTGGAGTCGATAGACTTCCTGGATTTCCGACACGAGATATTCCGCGAGCGGCTCGATGCCGAGCACCTCTAGAATGTCGTGCGGATCGGGCGAGCCGCCGATCAGATTGTCGCCACGCTTGACATAGTCGCCTTCCTGAACGTCGATCACCTTCGACTTCGGGATCAGATACTCCACGACCTCGCCGCCATCCTCGGGCTGGATCCCGATCTTGCGCTTGGCCTTGTAGTCCTTGCCGAACACGACGCGGCCCGAGACCTTCGCGATGATCGCGTTTTCCTTGGGCTTGCGGGCTTCGAACAGCTCGGCGACGCGCGGCAGACCGCCGGTGATGTCGCGGGTCTTGGCGGACTCGCGAGCGACACGGGCAAGCACGTCACCGGCCTGGACGGTGGCATTGTCTTCGACCGACAGCACCGCACCCGGCGCCAGCATGTAGCGCGCGGCTTCGTTGGTATCGGCGCCCGTCAGCGTCATGCGCGGACGGAGATCCTCCTTCGACTTGGTGGCGGCGCGATACTCGGTGACGACGCGCTGGGTGATGCCCGTCGCTTCGTCGGCCTGTTCGGTGAGCGTCTTGCCTTCGATGAGGTCCTGATACTTCACCGTACCGCCGGTCTCGGTGATCAGCGGCATGGTGAACGGATCCCACTCGGCCATGCGGTCGCCCTTGCTGACGATGTGACCGTCGTCGAACATGACGTACGCACCGTACGGGATGCGATCGACCGACAGCTCGCGGCCGTCCATGTCCTTGATCGCGATCTCGCCCGAGCGGCTCAGCACCACGCGGCGGCCACGCTGGTCGACGATCAGACGCAGGTCGCGGAATTCGACCGTACCGTCGGCATGCGCCTCGAGGTTGGACGTTTCGTTGAGCTGCGCCGCGCCACCGATGTGGAACGTACGCATGGTCAGCTGGGTGCCCGGCTCGCCGATCGACTGCGCCGCGATGACGCCGACCGCTTCGCCGATATTCACCGGGGTACCGCGGGCGAGGTCACGCCCGTAGCACTTGCCGCAGACGCCGATCTTGGCTTCGCAAACCAGCGGCGAGCGGATCTTCATCCCCTGGATGCCGGTGGCTTCGATCCGTGCGACCGCCGCCTCGTCGAGCAACGTGCCCGACGGGATGACGACTTCACCGGTCTTGGCGTCGACCACGTCCTCGGCCGTGGTGCGGCCCAGGATGCGCTCGCCAAGCGACGCGATGGTCGAGCCGCCCTGCAGGATCGCGCGCATCTCGAGCGCCCGCTCGGTACCGCAATCCTCCTCCATGACGACGCAGTCTTGCGACACGTCGACCAGACGGCGGGTGAGGTAGCCCGAATTGGCGGTCTTCAACGCGGTGTCCGCGAGGCCCTTGCGGGCGCCGTGGGTCGAGTTGAAATACTCAAGGACGGTCAGGCCTTCCTTGAAGTTCGAGATGATCGGGGTCTCGATGATCTCGCCCGACGGCTTGGCCATCAGGCCGCGCATACCGGCGAGCTGCTTGATCTGTGCCTGCGAACCGCGGGCACCCGAGTGCGCCATCATGTAGATCGAGTTGATCGGCATTTCACGACCCGTCTCCGGATCCTTCTTCACCGCCTTGATCTCGTTCATCATCGAGTTGGCGACCTGGTCACCGCAACGCGACCAGGCGTCGATCACCTTGTTGTACTTCTCCTGCTGCGTGATCAGACCGTCCTGATATTGCTGCTCGAAGTCCTTCACCTGATCGCGCGTCTCGTCGACCAATTTGTCCTTGTCCGGCGCGATGATCATGTCGTCCTTGCCGAACGAAATGCCGGCCTTGAACGCGTGCTTGAAGCCCAGCGCCATGATCGCGTCGGCGAACAGCACGGTCTCCTTCTGGCCGGTGTGACGATAGACTTCGTCGATCACGTCGCCGACGTCCTTCTTGGTCAGCAGGCGATTGACGGTGTCGAACGGCACCTTGTGCGACTTGGGCAGGCACTCGCCGAGCAGCATGCGGCCCGGCGTGGTCTCGAACCGCTTGAGGTACGTCTTGCCTTCCTCATCGGTTTGAGGGACGCGGCTGATGACCTTGGTGTGCAGGGTCACCGCACCGGCTTCGAGCGCCTGGTGCACTTCGGCCATGTCGGACATCAACATACCCTCGCCGGGCTCGTTTTCCTTGAGCATCGACAGGTAATAGAGACCCAGCACCATGTCCTGCGACGGCACGATGATCGGCTTGCCGTTGGCCGGCGACAGGATGTTGTTGGTCGACATCATCAGGACGCGCGCTTCCAGCTGGGCCTCGAGGCTCAGCGGGACGTGCACGGCCATCTGGTCGCCGTCGAAGTCGGCGTTGAACGCCGAGCAGACCAGCGGGTGAAGCTGGATCGCCTTGCCCTCGATCAGCACCGGCTCGAACGCCTGGATGCCCAGACGGTGAAGCGTCGGCGCGCGGTTGAGCAGAACCGGGTGCTCGCGGATCACTTCGTCCAGGATGTCCCAGACTTCCTTGCGCTCCTTCTCGACCCACTTCTTGGCTTGCTTCAGGGTCATCGACAGACCCTTGGCGTCGAGGCGCGCATAGATGAATGGCTTGAACAGCTCGAGCGCCATCTTCTTGGGCAGGCCGCACTGGTGCAGCTTGAGTTCCGGACCGGTCACGATGACCGAGCGGCCCGAATAGTCGACGCGCTTGCCGAGCAGGTTCTGACGGAAGCGGCCCTGCTTGCCCTTGAGCATGTCGGACAGCGACTTCAGCGGACGCTTGTTGGCACCGGTGATCGTGCGGCCGCGGCGGCCGTTGTCGAACAGCGCGTCGACGGCTTCCTGCAGCATGCGCTTTTCGTTGCGGACGATGATGTCCGGCGCGCGCAGTTCCATCAGCCGCTTGAGGCGGTTGTTGCGGTTGATCACGCGGCGATACAGATCGTTGAGATCCGACGTCGCGAAGCGGCCGCCGTCCAGCGGCACCAGCGGGCGCAGTTCGGGCGGGATGACCGGCACGACCTCGAGGATCATCCATTCCGGGCGGTTGCCCGAATCGATGAAGCTCTCGACGACTTTCAGCCGCTTGATGATCTTCTTGGGCTTCAGCTCCGACTTGGTCGTCGCCAGTTCCTGGAGCAGCTGCTCGCGCTCGCCGACCAGGTCGAGCTGCTCGAGCATGATGCGGACCGCTTCGGCGCCGATGCCGGCGGTGAAGGCGTCCTCACCATATTCGTCCTGCGCCTCGAGGAGCTCGTCCTCGGTCAGCAGCTGGAAGCGCTCGAGCGGGGTCACGCCGGGCTCGATCACGATATAGGCTTCGAAATACAGCACGCGCTCGAGCTGCTTGAGCTGCATGTCGAGCAGCAGGCCGATGCGCGACGGCAGCGACTTCAGGAACCAGATGTGCGCGACCGGGGCGGCCAGTTCGATATGGCCCATCCGCTCGCGGCGGACCTTCGAGACGGTGACCTCGACGCCGCACTTCTCGCAGACGATACCCTTGTACTTCATGCGCTTGTACTTGCCGCACAGGCATTCGTAATCCTTGATCGGACCGAAGATGCGCGCGCAGAACAGGCCGTCACGCTCGGGCTTGAACGTGCGATAATTGATCGTCTCGGGCTTCTTGATCTCGCCGAACGACCAGGAGCGGATACGGTCTGGCGACGCGATGCCGATCTGGATCTGGTCGAAGGTTTCCGGCTTGGCGACCGGGTTCGCGAAATTGGTCAGTTCGTTCATGGGAATGAACCCTTCCTTGAAATTCTTTCCCCTCTCCCGCGAGCGGGAGAGGGAGGGGCCCGCCGCCGTCAGGCGGTGGGAGGGTGAGGGCCTTCTTCCTTCTTCGATCGAAGCGACGGGAAAGAAGAAGAAAGAAGACCCTCACCCAACCCTCTCCCGCAAGCGGGAGAGGGCCAATGGTTTACTCGGCCGCGATCACCACGCCGTCCGAATCCACGCCGGGCTCGTCGTTCTTGAGTTCGACGTTGAGGCCCAGCGAGCGCATTTCCTTGACGAGCACGTTGAAGCTCTCCGGGATGCCGGCCTCGAACGTGTCATCACCCTTGACGATCGCCTCATAGACCTTGGTGCGGCCGACGACGTCGTCCGACTTCACCGTCAGCATCTCCTGCAGCGTATAGGCGGCGCCGTACGCTTGCAGTGCCCAGACCTCCATTTCGCCGAAGCGCTGGCCGCCGAACTGCGCCTTGCCGCCCAGCGGCTGCTGGGTGACGAGCGAGTACGGCCCGATCGAACGAGCATGGATCTTGTCGTCGACCAGATGGTGGAGCTTCAGCATGTAGATGATGCCCACCGTCACCTTGCGATCGAACTGATCGCCGGTGCGGCCGTCGAACAGGTCCGACTGACCCGACGGGTCGAGACCCGCCAGTTCGAGCATCGCCGTCACGTCACCTTCGTGCGCGCCGTCGAACACGGGGGTGCCCATCGGAACGCCGGCTTTCAGGTTCTGCGCCAGCTCGACGATCTCGGCGCCGCTGCGGGCGTCGATATCGGCCACGTAATGCTCGCCATAGATCGTCTTCAGACGCTCCTTGACCGCTTCCGGCATCGCACCCGCCTTGGCATCGGGATTGGCTTCGCGCCAATCCTCCAGCGCCTGGGTGATCTGCTGGCCCAGGCCGCGCGCGGCCCAGCCCAGATGCGTCTCGAAGATCTGCCCGACGTTCATGCGCGACGGCACGCCCAGCGGGTTGAGCACCAGGTCGACCGGGGTACCGTCCGCCAGGAACGGCATGTCCTCGGCCGGCAGGATGCGGCTGATGACGCCCTTGTTGCCGTGACGGCCGGCCATCTTGTCGCCCGGCTGCAGCTTGCGCTTCACCGCGACGAAGACCTTGACCATCTTGAGCACGCCAGGCGGCAGTTCGTCGCCCCGCTCGAGCTTCTCGCGGCGGTCCTCGAACTTGTCCTTGATGAGCTTTACCGCGTCATCATACTGACCCTTGACCGCTTCGAGGTCCGACTGGACCTTGTCGTCCTGGACCGCGAACTTCCACCATTCGTGGCGGTCGACGCTGTCGAGCAGGTCCTGATCGATCTCCGAGCCCTTCTTGAGGCCCTTCGGCGTCGCCGTGGCGACCTGACCGATCAACATTTCCCGCAGGCGCGACCAGGTCGCGCGGTTGAGGATCGTGCGCTCGTCGTCCGAGTCCTTCTTCAGGCGCTCGATCTCCTCGCGCTCGATCGCCATCGCGCGCTCGTCCTTGTCGATGCCGTGGCGATTGAACACACGGACCTCGACCACCGTGCCGGCGACGCCCGGGGGCAGGCGCAGCGAGGTGTCACGAACGTCCGACGCCTTCTCGCCGAAGATCGCGCGGAGCAGCTTTTCTTCCGGCGTCATCGGGCTCTCGCCCTTCGGGGTGATCTTGCCGACCAGGATGTCGCCCGGCTCGACCTCGGCGCCGATATAGACGATGCCCGCCTCGTCGAGGTTGCGCAGCGCTTCCTCACCGACGTTCGGGATGTCGCGGGTGATGTCCTCCGGCCCGAGCTTGGTGTCGCGCGCCATGACTTCGAATTCCTCGATATGGATCGAGGTGAAGACGTCGTCCTTGACGATACGCTCGCTGATGAGGATCGAATCCTCATAGTTATAGCCGTTCCACGGCATGAACGCGACGAGCGCGTTGCGGCCGAGCGCCAGCTCGCCGAACTCGGTCGACGGGCCGTCGGCGATCACGTCGCCGGTATTGACCACGTCACCCACCTTCACCAGCGGACGCTGGTTGATGCAGGTATTCTGGTTCGAGCGCTGGAACTTCATCAGCGTGTAGATGTCGACGCCCGACTTGCCGGCCTCGACCTCACCGGTCGCCCGGATCACGATACGGGTGGCGTCGACCTGGTCGACGATGCCCGCGCGCTTGGCGGCGATCGCCGCGCCCGAGTCCCGCGCCACCGTCTCTTCCATGCCGGTGCCGACGAACGGCGCCTCGGCACGGACCAGCGGCACCGCCTGGCGCTGCATGTTCGATCCCATCAGCGCGCGGTTGGCGTCGTCGTTTTCCAGGAACGGAATGAGCGATGCCGCGACCGACACGAGCTGCTTGGGGCTCACGTCCATCAGCGTGATGTTCTCAGGGAGCGCCATCAGGAATTCGCCGGCCTGACGCGCGGAGACCAGCTCCTCGGTCAGCTTGCCGTCGGCATCGGTTTCGGCGTTGGCCTGCGCGATCGTGTGCTTGGCCTCTTCCATCGCCGACAGATAGACGACGTCGGTGGTCACCTTGTTGTCGATGACCTTGCGGTACGGCGTCTCGATGAAGCCGTATTTGTTGACGCGGCTGAACGACGCCAGGCTGTTGATCAGACCGATGTTCGGGCCTTCCGGCGTTTCGATCGGGCAGATACGGCCATAATGCGTCGGATGGACGTCGCGGACCTCGAAGCCCGCGCGCTCGCGGGTGAGGCCACCCGGCCCGAGCGCCGAAACGCGACGCTTGTGCGTCACTTCGGACAGCGGGTTGGTCTGGTCCATGAACTGCGACAGCTGCGACGAGCCGAAGAACTCGCGCACCGCGGCGACCGCGGGCTTGGCGTTGATCAGGTCGTTGGGCATGACGGTCGACACGTCGACCGAGCTCATCCGCTCCTTGACCGCACGCTCCATGCGCAACAGCCCGACGCGATACTGGTTCTCGAGCAGCTCGCCGACCGACCGCACGCGCCGGTTGCCGAGATTGTCGATATCGTCGATCTCGCCCTTGCCGTCCTTGAGGTCGACCAGCGTCTTGACCACCGCGAGGATGTCCTCGGTGCGGAGTGTGGTGACCGTGTCCTCGGCGTCGAGGTCGAGGCGCATGTTGAGCTTGACGCGGCCGACGGCCGACAGATCGTAGCGCTCGGGATCGAAGAACAGCCCTGCGAACAGCGACTCAGCGGTCTCGAGCGTCGGCGGTTCGCCGGGGCGCATCACGCGATAGATGTCCGACAGCGCCTGCTCGCGCTCTTCGGCCTTGTCGGCCTTGAGCGTGTTGCGGATCCACGGCCCGGTCGACACATGGTCGATGTCGAGCAGTTCGACGCGGTCGATGCCGGCGGCGTCGAGCTTTTCGAGATTCTCGATTCCGAACTCGTCGCCCGCCTCGATATAGATCTCGCCGGTCTTCTCGTTGATCAGGTCGTAAGCCGAATAGCGACCGTAGATTTCCTCGGTCGGGATCAGCAGCGTCTCGAGGCCGTCCTTCTGCGCCTTGTTGGCAGCGCGCGGGGAAACCTTCTGGCCGGCCGGGAAGATGATCTCACCCGACTTGGCGTCGACGATGTCGAACATCGGCTTGGCGCCGCGCCAATTCTCGGGCGCGAACGGAATCTGCCAGCCGTTGGGACCGCGGACGAAGGTCACGCGGTTGTAGAAATAGTTGAGGATGTCCTCGGACGTCAGGCCGAGCGCATAGAGCAAAGCCGTGACCGGCAGCTTGCGCTTCCGGTCGATACGGACGTTGACGATGTCCTTGGCGTCGAACTCGAAATCGAGCCACGAGCCGCGATACGGGATCACGCGCGCCGCGAACAGATACTTGCCCGAGGCGTGGGTCTTGCCGCGGTCATGGTCGAACAGCACGCCCGGCGACCGGTGCATCTGGCTGACGATGACGCGCTCGGTACCATTGACGATGAACGTGCCGTTCTCGGTCATGAGCGGCATGTCGCCCATGTAGACGTCCTGCTCCTTGATATCGAGCACCGAGCGGGCTTCCGTATCGGGATCCACCTCGAACACGATCAGGCGCAGCGTAACGCGCATCGGCGCCGCATAGGTGATGCCGCGCTGGCGGCATTCGTCGGTATCGAACTTGGGCGGTTCGAGCTCGTAATTGACGAAGTCGAGCTCGGCAGTGCCGGCGAAGTCGCGGATCGGGAAGACCGAGCGCAAGGTCTTCTCCAGGCCGGACACGTAGCCGATCGATGGATCGCTGCGCAGGAACTGTTCGTAGGATTCGCGCTGAACCTCGATCAGGTTCGGCATCTGCACCACTTCGTGGATGTTGCCGAAAACCTTGCGGATGCGCCGCTTTGCGGTGCCTTCGATCGCTTTGGTCGCCATGTGGGTTTTTTGCCTCGTCAGCTTGATATTCGTGCCCCGGATCCCCGAGGCGGGCACGCATCGCGACGCAAAAAAGCCGCTCCATCCTACTTCCGTTTCCGGCCGTGGACGGTGCAGCTTCTAGCGTCGTGTGAACCGACAGCTTCCAATTCGATCGACCCGGTGCGCGACGCCGTGTCATTTCCCGAAAGCTGTGGTGAGGAGCGCGATATAGGTAGCGTGTTGGAGAGTGTCAAACGCCTCGCGCATTTTTTCCGGACTAATGTTCAGGCTCAATCTTCAGGCCCAGTCTTCAGGCATCGTCGGGGGTTACATTCTCCTCATCCAGCTTGAGCTGTTTGAAGATTGGCCATTCGGTCAGGTTTCCGCTGCCCTTATTGCAGTCGATCCGCCGCACCAGCTTCCCATCTTTCATCACCAACACGCCCGAGACATTATATTCGGGCTCGATCCGCTCCCCGCTCAATTGCTGCGGCGCCTGCCAGCGGTTGAATAGGATGTAGTTCCACTGCCCGCTGACGAAGCGCAGCGTCTGATCCTCGCCGCGACTATACATCGTGCGATGATAGAAGACGCCGCCTTGCGGGCTGCCCGTGAGATTGATCTCCGGCCGACCGAGCGAACCAAAACTATAGATCAGGCGATCGCCGCGCAGGGTGACGGCAATGCGCTTGCCGCCGGCGCGACAAGTGAACACGGTCTGCGGGGCAGGGGTGCCGGAGGCCATGATGGCGCCCAGAATGAGGCTGATAGTCATTTCGGGACTGTATGACCGAAAAAAGTAAGTGCAAAATTGTCCTTTCTTTATAACGATGATTCAATGGGTTGCTCGCCTCATCGCGAAAAACCGCTCGGCCGGACGGCGACGAAACGAGGAACCACGGGCGGGTTCCACTCATTGTGACACCGTCATGAAACAGCAATTTGCCCCCCGCAAAGCCCGCGCACTGGCGCCCCTCCTCGTCGCCACTGCGCTCGTCTCAACCCCCGTCTTCGCGCAGGATACGACGCCGCAGACCGCGCCCGCGCAACCGGTGATCGTCACGCCGCCGGCGACCGCGACGGTGCCGATCCCACCAGTGGTGCGCACTGTACCCGACGGCACGCCGCCGGCTGCGTCGGCGGCCGAAGAACCCGCCGCCAAACCGGCACCGCGCGCCGCCACGGCGACCCGCAGCGCGACGCGGACCACGCGGACAGTGACGCATACCCGCACCGCCTCGGCGGCGCGACCAGCTCCGGCACCGGCTCCCGAGGCGGCGCCCGCCCCGGCACCGCAAGCTGCCGCCCCCGCGCCGGCCCTGGTAACGCCGCCGGCGGATACAACCGCCGCGGCCCCGGCTCCGGCGCCCGCCGCCGCGCCGGCCAATGAACCGGCGGCGCCTGCCGCCGACACGACATCGACCCAGTCGGACACCACCACCACCGAAGTGCCGTTCTGGGCATGGATCGCCGGCGGTATCGCGCTGCTCGCGGTCATTCTCGGCGCGGCGCTCGCCATGCGCGGCCGCCGTCGCGAGTACGATTATGAGCCGGCCTATGTCGAAGACAGCTATGTCGAACCACAGCCTGAGCCGGTGGCCGTCGCTCCGGTGATCCCGCCGGTACCGGTCGCCAAGGCCGAACCGCGCAAGGAGCCCGAATATCTGCGCCGCGGGGCGCCCATCGGGGCCGCTACCGCCGCGATGGAACCAGTCATCGCGGCGCCGGATGCGGTCGAGATGTCAACGCCCCCGGTCGACGAAGTGGCCGAGCTCACCGCCGGCACCGCGCCGATCGCCGAGCGCCCGTGGCTCGAATTCGCGATGCGTCCGGTGCGCGCCGGTACCAATGTCGACGAAGCGCTGGTCGAAATCGAGCTGACCGTGGGCAATTCCGGCACCGTTCCTGCCCGCGACGTGCGCATCTCGACCTTCTTGCTGTCGAGCGATCCCAACGGGACCGAGATGGAGCGCCTGTTGCTGAGCCCGCCGTCGGATGCGACGACCGACCCGGTCACGATCAATCCCGGTGAGGGTAAGCGGATTGACGCCACGCTGGCGTTGCTCAAGTCGGACATGGGCGAGAATTTGCCCGATACGATCCGTCCGATCATCGTCGCCGACGCTCGGTACACGCTCGAAGACGGCAGCGAAGGCCGCACCTCGGCGTCGTTCACGATCGGCGTCACGCCCGAAGAAGGCGGTTCGGGCCTCGATCCGCTCGAACTGAGCCGCTCGTCGATGCACGAAAATGTCGGCGCTGAACTGCGCGGCGAACCGCAACACGCCTGACGCTCCCTCAGGCACGGCGACGCCCGCCCCGGACCTCCGGGGCGGGCGTTTTTGCGCGCTACGCCGAAAGCCGTCACCCCACACAAGTCCGGCATGACGGAGATGGATTCACGACGGATTCGATTGCGTCCCAGTGCCGTAGCGTCCTAGGACGCTGCAACCCTCCCAAGGAGACTCGGTCGCATGATGAAGAAGCTGGCGTTGCTGCCTCTGGTCGCTCTCGCATTCACTCCAGCGCTCGCGCAGCAGGCGCCGATATGGCCGCCTAAGGGGGACGATGTCCCGGCCAAGTTCACGCCGCCGGTCGCCGCCAATGCCGATTACATCAAGCGCGAGGTCATGGTGCCGATGCGCGACGGGACCAAGCTCTATACCGTCATCGTCATTCCCAAGGGCGCGACCAACGCGCCGATCGTGCTGACGCGCACGCCGTATAACGCCAAGGGCAGGGCGAAGCGCTCTGACAGCGCGTCGATGCTGGCGACCTTGCCGCTGGCCGATGAGATCTTCGTCAAGAACGGCTATATCCGCGTCTATCAGGACATTCGCGGCAAATACGGGTCCGAAGGCGGCTATGTCGTGACGCGCCCGGTGGTCGGCCCGCTCAACGACACCAAGGTCGACCATACGACCGACGCCTATGACACGATCGACTGGCTGGTGAACAAGGCCAATCTGCCCGAATCCAACGGCAAGGTCGGGATGATCGGGTCGTCGTACGAGGGCTTCACCGTGGTCATGGCGCTGCTCCATCCGCACCCCGCGCTCAAGGTCGCGGCACCGCAGAGCCCGATGGTCGACGGCTGGATGGGTGACGACTGGTTCCATTACGGCGCGTTCCGCCTCGCCAATATCGCCTGGCTCGGCGCGCAGACCGGCTATCGCGGCGAAGGCAAGGCGCCGCCGACCGGCGGCTATGACGATTACGACAATTTCCGCGAGGTCGGCTCGGCGGGCGATTGGGCGAAGAAATCGGGTTACGATCAATTGCCCTATTGGAATCGCATGTCGATGCATCCGGCTTATGACGAATTCTGGTCGGACCAGGCGCTCGACACATTGCTCGCCAAGAATCCGTCCGACGTCCCCACGATCTGGGAACAGGGTCTGTGGGACCAGGAAGACATGTGGGGCGCGATCCACAGCTATGAGGCGCTGGTGAAGGCGGGCAAGGCCGGCAACAATTTCATCGTGATGGGCCCGTGGCGACACAGCCAGATCAATCGCGTCGGTTCCGAACTTGGGCCGTTCAAGTGGAACGGCGACACCGCCGCGCAATATCGCGAGGACATGATCCTGCCCTTGTTCAACCAGTATCTGAAGGATGGCCCCGCAGTCAGCGTGCCGGCGGCGACGATCTACAATACCGCGGAGAACCATTGGGATCGCTTCAACGCCTGGCCGGTCGCATGCGAAAAGGGCTGCCCGGCGCCGCTCAAGCCGATCTACATGCAGGGCGACGACGGCCTCGGCTTCGACAAGGCGGGCGAGGGTGGCGACAGCTACGTCTCCGATCCGGCCAAGCCGGTCCCGCATCTGCCGCGCCCGGTCAATTTCAACGATGGCCGCTGGGGCGATTGGCTGGTTCAGGACCAACGCTCCTATGACGGCCGCCCCGACGTGCTGAGCTATGAGAGTCCCGTGCTCGACCAGGCGGTGCGCGTGTCGGGCGTGCCGATGGCCGATCTGTTCGCCAAGACGACCGGGACCGACGGCGATTTCGTGGTCAAGGTGATCGACGTCTTCCCGACCGAGAATGCCACCGATCCCAAGATGGGCGGCTATCAGCTGGCGATCAGCCTCGACATCTTCCGCGGCCGCTATCGCGACAGCTTTGCCAATCCGTCGCCGATCCCGGCCGGCAAGGTGCAGGAATACAAGTTCCGCCTGCCGGCCGTGAACCATGTGTTCCAGCCCGGCCACCGCATCATGATCCAGGTGCAATCGACCTTGTTCCCGCTCTACGATCGCAACCCGCAGAAATATGTCCCCAACATCTTCTATGCGAAGAAGTCGGACTATCAGAAGGCGACGGTGACGATCATGCGTGGCGGAAAGACGCCGAGCGCGGTGTGGCTGCCGGTCGTGCCGCTCGCGCCGCCGCAACTGATGCGCTAGGGGGTTCCTCCGCCGCCGTTTGGCGGAGGTTCAGCTAGATCGTGCAATTGATGGGGTCGATGAGGGGTTTTGGAGTTTTGAAGCGCGCGAGCATGTTGCTCGCGGGGGTGGCGGTGCTGCCGGGGGTCGCGGCTGCGCAATCGACGGACAGCGCGCCGCAATCCATCCCTGATCTCGGCGGCTTCAGCCTTCCGCCCAAGCCCAAGCCGACCCCGACGCCGCCGCCATCGGGACCGATCGTCGCGCCGTTCAGCCGGCCGACGCCGATCCCGACCTTCGCGCCCACGCCTGCGCCGACGCCCAGCGCGGCCGTGACGCCGCCGCCGGTCACGACCACGCGGCCCAGCAGCACGGCGCCGACGGCC
>NZ_JBFUJY010000011.1:0-89478 GCF_056401155.1 Sphingomonas sp. P4_G2
CCCCCACCCGACCTCCCAATCAGGATATTCTATGGGAGGTCGGGTGGGGGAGCGGGCCGGCACCGTCTCAGCGAAGCTGCAACGACTCTAAGACGTAGCCGGTTTTCCCTGCCCGTGGGTTGACTTCGGGCAACCCCCACTATAGGCGGCGCGCTTCCCAGTTTCACTGCAATCTTAAAGAAGCGAATCGATCATGAAGATCCGCAATTCACTGAAGTCGCTCAAGGACCGGCATCGCGATAACCGCGTGATCCGCCGCCGTGGCCGCACCTATGTCATCAACAAGACCAACCGCCGCTTCAAGGCCCGCCAGGGCTAAGCTGCGGACGGCTTTCGCTGTCGTCGTTCGCGACGCTGGCGATATGTTGGACGACCGGAACCTCGAGTTCCTGACGAGCGCCTGATCGACGAGATCGGGCGCTCTTCGCGTTTCTGCGGCTTGGCTCTAGGCTGAGAACCAGATAAACCGCTGTTCGAAAAGCGATCTATTTCCAAGTTCGTCATCCCAGCGAAAGCTGGGATCTCAAGCGGCATCGCGTCACCCCCAGAGACCCCAGCTTTCGCTGGGGTGACGGGAGTTGTCGGGGTGAGGGCGGAGAGACCCGCCGAGGCGCCTCAACTATACCCCTTCAACTCGTCGCCCATGATCCGCACGACGTGGAGCACGTTGGTCGATCCCGGCGTCTTGAACGGCACGCCGGCCATCACGATCACGCGGTCGCCCGCTTCGGCCAGGTGATGGCGCAGCACCATGCGCTTGGCCTTGGCGACCATTTCCTCGAACGAATCGACGTCGCGCGTGTGGACGGCATAGGCGCCCCATAACAGGCCCGATCGCCGCGCCGTCTCCATCTTGGGCGTCAGCACCATGATCGGCACGCCGGGGCGCTCGCGCGCGATTCGCCGTGCGGTCGAGCCCGAGCTGGTGAAACAGACGATGATCTTGGCGTCTATCGTCCGCGCGATGTTCTTGGCCGATTCGGACAGAGCGTCGGCGGTGGTCGGGTCCGAGCGGATCACCGTGAAATGGATACGGTCGCCATGCGCCGGATCGCTTTCGACCGCTTCGCCGATCGCGTTCATCATCGCGACCGATTCGATCGGCCATTTGCCCGCCGCCGATTCGGCCGACAGCATGATCGCGTCGGCGCCGTCATAGATCGCGGTGGCCACGTCGGAGACTTCGGCGCGGGTCGGCGAGGGCGATTCGATCATCGATTCGAGCATCTGGGTCGCGACCACCACCGGCTTGCCCTGGCGGCGCGCGGCCTCGACGATCCGCTTCTGCAGCGGCGGCACGGTCTGCGGCGGCAATTCGACGCCAAGGTCGCCGCGCGCCACCATCACGCCGTCGCACGCCTCGATGATCTCCTCGAGCCGCTCGATCGCGGCGGGCTTTTCGATCTTGGCGAGCAATGCCGCCTTGCCGCCGATCAGCTTACGCGCTTCCATCAGATCTTCGGGGCGCTGGACGAAGCTCAGCGCAATCCAGTCGACATTCTGTTCGACCGCAAAGGCGAGGTCGCTGCGGTCCTTCTCGGTCAACGCCGCCATCGGCACGACCACGTCGGGGACGTTCAGCCCCTTGTTGTTGCTGAGCGGGCCGCCGACCTCGACATTGGTGACGATGCGGTGGGCGTCATGCTCGATCACCCGCAGTACGAGCTTGCCGTCGTCGAGCAGCAAGCGCGCGCCCGCTTCCATCGCCGCGAAAATCTCCTTGTGCGGCAGTTCGACGCGCGTGGCATCGCCGGGGGTCTTGTCGCGGTCGAGCACGAACATCGAATCGGTCTTGAGCTCGACCCGCCCCTCGGCGAACTTGCCGACGCGCAATTTGGGCCCCTGAAGGTCGGCCAGGATCGTGGTCGGCCGGCCATATTTCTTCTCGAGTCCGCGGATCGCCTCGATCACGGCGACCTTAGATGCCTGGTCGCCATGGCTCATATTGACGCGGAACGCGTCGGCGCCCGCTTCGAACAGCTTGCCGATCATCTCGGGCGTATTGCTCGCCGGGCCCAATGTCGCGAGAACGCGGACCTTGCGCGAGCGAGGAGCGATGGCCTTGGTCATCCTGGGGAGGTTCCTCTGCTTGTCGAGGGCTGGCTCTAGTCCCTATCTCGGGAGGATCAACCGTGGAGCGTATAATGGATAAGCTCGATCAACTCGATGACGCATCGGCAGCGGCGGCGTTTCGCCGGCTGGTGCGTCTGCTCCGGCACCGCGAGGATGCGCAGAATATCGACCTGATGGGGCTTGCCGGCTTCTGCCGCAATTGCCTGTCCGACTGGGTCGGGGAGGCCGCCGGCCTGTCCAGGGCAGAGGCGCGCGAGATCGTCTATGGCGAGCCTTATGACGGCTGGAAGGCGCGGCAGCCCGGGGCGACGCCCGAGCAGTTGCGGCTGATGGATGAGAGCATGGCGAAGAACGCCGCGCTCGACCAAGCGCTCGAGGATAGTTTCCCGGCGAGTGACCCGCCGGCGATGACCGAACCCAATCGATAGGTATCCGGTCGAATAGCGGTTGAGGGTCCGGCCTCGACCGCTTAGACGGCGGCGCAAGCGCGCTGGCCGCGCCAATGCGATATCGCAATCCATTCGAACAGGCGGGGCATGACGCTCGCCTCACAGTGAGGACTTATGGCTGAAGAACGTGTGGCTGAAGAACGTGGCGAGGGCATGGGTGGCGGACGCGTCGCGGCGGACGAGCTTCGGCTGCTGATCGAGCGCGCCGAGCGCCTGGAAGAAGAGAAGAAGGGCATCGCCGACGATATCAAGGACGTGATGGCCGAGGCGAAGAGCCGCGGCTACGACGTCAAGGCGATCCGCAAGATCCTGGCGATCCGCAAGAAGAAGCGTGAGGAATATCAGGAGGAAGAGGCGATCCTGGAGACCTATCTGCACGCGCTGGGCATGCTCTGATCGACCTGATCCGATCGGATGACGAGGACGGCGGCGCTTGCGTCGCCGTTTTTCGTATGTGCGCATTTGGCGCTCGCCCGCGAACTGAGGCAGAGACGCCGCAATGAAATCTCCGGCAACCCATGACGCGATCATCCTCGGCGCCGGTGCCGCGGGGATGATGGCGGCTGCGGTCGCGGGGCAGGCGGGGCGGCGCGTGCTGCTCGCCGATCATGCCGACGCGCCGGGTAAGAAAATCCTGATCTCGGGCGGCGGGCGGTGCAATTTCACCAACATCCACACCGCGCCCGATTGCTATCTGTCGGCCAATCCGCATTTCGCGCGCTCGGCGCTGTCCCGTTACACGCCTGCCGACTTCATCGAGCTGGTCGAGCGCTATCATATCGCCTGGCACGAGAAGACGCTGGGTCAATTGTTCTGCGACGGCTCGGCCAAGCAGGTCGTCGCGATGCTGCTCGATCAATGCGCGCAGGGCGGGGTCGAGTTGAGCCTGGGCCGCGCGGCGGGCGAGATCGGCCACGCTGACGGAATGTTCAGCGTCGCGCTGGGCAATCGCACCGTGTCCGCGCCGAAACTGGTCATCGCCACCGGTGGGCCATCAATCCCGAAAATGGGCGCGACCGGCTTCGCCTATGATGTCGCTCGGCGATTCGGACTGAAGGTGACCGAGCCGCGTCCAGCTTTGGTGCCGCTGACCCTGGGCGGCGACGATGTGTTGTTCCGCGATCTGTCCGGGGTCGCGACGGAGGTCGTGGCGAGCGCGGGGCAGGGCCGGTTCCGCGAAGCGGCCCTGTTCACCCATCGCGGATTGTCGGGCCCGGCGATCCTGCAAGTCTCGTCTTATTGGCGAAGCGGCGAGGCGGTGGCGATCGACTTCCTCCCCGATCGCGATGCCGGCTGGCTGCTCGCCGAGAAACGCGCGCGACCGCGAGCGACGGTGCGATCGGCCCTGGGACAGGCATTGCCTGACCGCCTCGCAGAAACGCTGGCGGAGCGGCTCGCGCTTTCCGGCAATCTCGCCGACCTGCCCGACAAGGCGCTTGCAGCTGCCGAGGCGCAACTCGCCGGCTGGACTTTCCGTCCCAACGGCACCGAGGGATTCGCCAAGGCCGAAGTCACGATCGGCGGCATCGCGACCGACGGCCTGTCGCAGAAAACGATGGAAGCGAAGGCTGTGGCTGGGCTCCATTTCATTGGCGAGGCGGTCGATGTCACCGGCTGGCTGGGTGGCTACAATTTCCAATGGGCCTGGGCGTCGGCCGTTGCCTGTGGGGAAGCGCTCTAAAAGTTTGTTCACGCGAAGGCGCGGAGGCGCGAAGATGCTGGAGGTGCGGCAGGCGCGGAGCGCCTTTTCGAATCTCCGTGTGTCTACCGAACGATGGGCGGGCCCCAACATCTTTGCGCCTCTGCGCCTCTGCGCGAACCAATTCCAACCCACCGCTTTGACCACGCACGCCACCCGGTTTAGAGACCCCGCCAAACGCCAATGAGGACCCAATGGCAGGCCATTCCAAGTTCAAGAACATCATGCATCGCAAGGGCGCGCAGGATAAGAAGCGCTCGGGCATGTTTTCCAAGCTCAGCCGCGAAATCACCGTCGCTGCGAAAATGGGTCTGCCCGACCCTGATATGAACCCGCGCCTGCGCGCCGCCGTCAACGCGGCCAAGGCGCAGTCGATGCCCAAGGACAATATCCAGCGCTCGATCGACAAAGCGAGCCGGGGCGATGCCGAGAATTACGAGGAAATCCGGTACGAAGGCTTCGGCCCGGGCGGCGTGTCGCTGATCATCGAGGCGCTGACCGACAATCGCAACCGCACCGCGACCAATGTGCGCACCGCGGTCAGCAAGAATGGCGGCAATCTCGGCGCATCGGGCTCGGTCAGCCACGCGTTCGACCGCATGGGCCTGATCACCTATCCGGCCAAGGCGGGCGATGCCGACAAGGTGTTCGAGGCGGCGCTCGAAGCCGGTGCCGAGGACGTGAGCTCGTCGGAGGACGGGCACGAAATCTGGACGTCCAACGAATCGCTTCACGAAGTCGCCAAGGCGCTGGAGCCGGTGCTGGGCGAGGCCGAAAGCGCCAAGTTGGCCTGGCGTCCGCAGACCATGGTCGATGTCAGCGAAGGCGACGCCGCAACCCTGTTCAAGCTGATCGACGCGCTCGACGACGATGACGACGTCCAGACCGTGTGGGGCAATTACGAAGTCTCCGACGCGGTGATGGAGAAACTGGGTTGAACCAATTTCCCTCTCCCGACGGGAGAGGGAAGGAGCCCGCTCGCGAAGCGAGTGGGAAGGGTGAGGGCAGTTATGCCACAGCACCTGCCCTCACCCTTCCGCCGCTTCGCGGCTCCCTCCCTCTCGCAGAGAGAGAGGGATTTTGATCATCCTCGGCCTCGACCCCGGCCTCGGCACGACCGGCTGGGGCGTGATCCGGGCCGAGGGCAACCGCTTGTCGCATCTCGCCAACGGCCAGTTGAAGACCGACGCCAAGGAAAGCCTGCCGCGCCGGTTGGCGCATCTCGACACGATGCTCGCGGCGCTGATCGCCGATCACGCGCCCGACGCGGCGGCGGTCGAAGAGGTGTTCGTCAACATGAACCCGCAATCGACGCTCAAGCTCGGCCAGGCCCGCGGCGTGGTGCTGCTCGGCGCCGCGCGGGTGGGGATCGACGTCGGCGAATATGCCGCGCGGCTGGTCAAAAAGGCGGTGGTCGGCGTCGGTAATGCCGAAAAGGCGCAGGTCCACGCCATGGTTGCGCGGCTGCTGCCCGGGGTGAAGATCGCCGGCGCCGATGCCGCTGATGCGCTGGCCGTAGCGATCTGCCACGCGCATCACCTCGCGAGTGCGCGACGACTGATCAACCTTGACCGCTAGTTAAAGATTTCCGCAGCGTCGGCGGGCTTTAAGTCGATCCGTCCCAAGGCGCGAACGCCGCGAATACCGTTGACCACGCCAATCAGCAGGATGGCGTCGATCAGGATGCCTACGACCGCAAGCGTCATGATCTTCATCACCAACTCGACCGCCAGCAAGACGGCGGCGACCGAGCCCCACACGATGCCCTTGCCCGCGCGCAGTCGAAGCGCGGCGGCGCCAAACAACACGACCTCGACGGCTGCCCCAGCGAGGCCCGCCACGAGAGGCATGGGCAGGCTCGCCCCGTTCGACGTCACGCCGATGACGATTAATCCAATCAGCCCAAGCCCAGCCGCAATGAGGCAGGCGAACCCGCCGAGCTGCGCTGCGCTCAACGCACCATCCTCCTTCGTCAGGTCGACGTTCCACATTGCCATGCGAATTCCCCCCTATTGCCCAAGGTGATAGTAACAGGAGCGGCTCGTTGGTCTAGAGCGGGTTAACGGCGCGCTGTCTCGATTTTGCTTTCCCGCGCAGTCACGTTCTGGTTATGTCCTCCGCCATGATCGCACACCTCCGTGGCCGCCTCGAAGCGACCGGCATCGACCATGCGGTGATCGACGTCGGCGGCGTCGGTTATCTGGTCGGCGCCTCGGCCAAGACGCTCGCGGCGATCGGCCCGATCGGCGAGGCCGCGACCTTGTTCACCGAGATGCTGGTCGCCGAGGATTCGATCCGGCTGGTCGGTTTCGCCCGCCCCGACGAACGCGACTGGTTTCGCTTGCTGACCGGCGTCCAGGGAGTCGGGGCTCGTGTCGCGTTGGCGATCCTGTCGGTGCTCGAGCCGGTCGAGATCGCGAAAGCGGTAGCTGCGCAAGATAAGGCGATGGTGGCGCGCGCCAATGGCGTCGGACCGAAACTCGCCGAGCGCATCGTCCGCGAGTTGAAGGACAAGGTCGGCGGCGTGATTCCCGGCAGCCTGACCCCGGTCACGGCGGCGATGGGCGCAGCGCAGGACGCGGTGTCGGCGCTGCTCAACCTAGGATTCCGCCCTGCCGAGGCCAATGCCGCGGTCGGAGCGGCGGAAGAGGAACTGGGCGCCGGCGCCGGGCTGGATGCGTTGGTGCGGCTGGCGTTGAGGAAGGCGGCGAAATGACGGACGAGACGACGGTACGCCGCGCCACCTGCGCTTGTGGCCAACTCGCGATCGAGTGCGTTGGCGAACCGGTGCGCGTCTCGGTGTGCCATTGCCTCGACTGCAAGCGACGATCAGGCAGCGCATTCGCGATGCAGGCGCGGTTCCCCAACGATCGCGTCACCATTTCGGGGCAGTCGAAACAATGGACGCGGACCGGCGATGAGGGCGGCAAGGGCGTGATGGATTTCTGTCCCGATTGCGGCTCGACCTTGTTCTACCGGGTCGAGTTCGATCCCGATATGGTCGCCGTGGCGGTCGGCGGCTTTGGCGATCCGAATTTTCCAACGCCGATTTATTCGGTTTACGAGACGCGCAAGCATCGCTGGCTCGAGATTGTCGGAGACGGCATCGAGCATTACGAATGACCGCCTATGTCATTTCAAGGGTGACGATGAAGCCCGGCCCCGCGCTCGAGGCGTATCGGCGGCTGGCGGCGGCGTCGATCGCGCGGCATGGTGGTCGGTATCTGGCGCGCGGCGGAGCGATGACCGTGCTCGAAGGCGAGTGGCGCGCGGGAGCTGTATTGCTGGCTTTCCCGAGCGTGGGGGCGGCACGTGCCTGGTATTCCTCTCCCGATTATGCCGAAGCGCTGGCGCATCGCGACGACGCCGTCGAGCGCGACTTGGTCCTGGTCGATGGGATCGATTCCTGACCGCGGCGCGGTAGAGCGTGCCCGGCGCGTGACGATCAGTTTATTGATGTAGCGAAACAATTATTCGGCCGGGCGATCAGGGTCTAGGCTGTCGCTCCCGAACGATGGGAGGACGTATGAAGCGACTTCTGTTGGCTACCAGCGCGTTCCTGCTGATTTTACCCGATATCAGTGCAGCCTTTGCTCAGGTGGGGCCGAAACTGCCCCCCGGCGCGACGACCAAGCCGGGCCGTCCCGGCGGTCCGCAGATCCAGCCGCCGCGGCCACAGCCGCCCAAGCCACGGCCTCCACGGCCACGCCCACCGGGTCCGGGCAATGGCGGCGGTGTCGTTCGCCCGCCACGGCCTCCGCGCCCGCCGGTGACCAAGCCGATGCCGCCGCTGCCGCGGCCGCCCAAGCCCGGCAAACCGCATCGCCCCGGCGCCGGCCGTCCGCCCAATTTCCGGCCGATCCACCGGCCGGGCTGGATCTATCCGCCGGGCTGGCATTATCGCCGCTGGACGATCGGCCTGCTGCTCCCCGCCATCTTCGTCGGCCATCATTATTATTACGACGATTGGTGGCAGATGGGCCTCGAGCCGCCGCCTCGCGGCTATCGTTGGGTGCGCTATGGCCCCGATCTGCTGTTGGTCAATGTCCGCACGCGCCGGGTCGCCGACGTGATCTACGGCGCATTCTACTGACCGCGTGACAAAAGGGGGCGTGAACAGGTAGGGAACGTTCGATGGACGAACCCGCCCGCCTGATCACGCCCCAGCGTCAAGCCGAGGATGTCGACGCGGCGCTGCGTCCGAAGACGCTCGACGAGTTCGTCGGGCAAAAGGCGGCGCGCGAGAATCTGCGCGTGTTCATTGCCGCGGCCAAGGCGCGCGGCGATGCGCTCGATCATGTCCTGTTCTTTGGGCCGCCGGGGTTGGGCAAGACCACGCTCGCGCAGATCATCGCGCGCGAAATGGGGGTTGGCTTTCGCGCGACCAGCGGCCCGGTCATCGCCAAATCGGGCGACCTTGCCGCGTTGCTGACCAATCTCGAGGACGGCGACGTCCTGTTCATCGATGAGATCCACCGGCTCCAGCCCGCGGTCGAGGAAGTACTCTATCCGGCGATGGAGGATCGCGCGCTGGACCTGATGATTGGTGAGGGGCCATCAGCACGCAGCGTGCGGATCGACCTCCCGAAATTCACCCTGGTCGGGGCGACGACGCGGCAAGGATTGCTGACGACGCCGCTACGCGACCGTTTCGGCATCCCGGTGCGGCTCAATTTCTACACGGTCGATGAGTTGGAAGCGGTGGTGACGCGGGCGGCGCGCTTGCTCGGCCTCCATGTCTCGGCCGATGGCGCGCAGGAGATTGCGCGGCGTGCACGAGGGACGCCGCGCATCGCCGGGCGGCTGCTGCGCCGGGTGCGCGATTTCGCCAATGTCGCGGGACGCGAGACGGTCGATGCCGTCGCCGCCGATGCTGCGCTCAACCGGCTCGAGGTCGACAAGTTGGGGCTCGACGCGATGGACCGCCGCTATTTGATGATGATCGCCGACATCTATCGCGGCGGCCCGGTCGGGGTGGAGACGCTCGCGGCTGGTTTGAGCGAGCCGCGCGACACGATCGAAGAAGTCGTCGAGCCTTATATGATCCAGCTTGGCCTGATCGCGCGCACCGCACGCGGGCGGTGCCTGAATGCCTCCGGATGGAAGCACCTTGGCCTCAACCCGCCCGCGGGAGCGCAGGACGGATTGTTCGATCAGCCGATGAAATAGACGATCGCCGCGGCGCCGCCGCCGAAGATCGCGGCGACGATCATCCCCAGGATGCCGGCAATCGCGCTACCGCCGCGCCGCTTGGCGAATGCAGAGCGTTGGCCCGGTTTGGCCAGTTTGAGCTCGATATAGCCCGCGATCGTTCCCCCGATCGCGGTGGCGATCAGCGAGACCAGGGCGCCAAGCGGCGATCGGCCCACCGTCGCGATCGCGATCGGCAGCAAGGTGGCGATCGGTGCCGCCATCAGCAAGGCGGCGGCGAGCTTGGCCTGATCGACGCGCTGTTTATGGACCGGCGCCACCGCGATCAATTCGGGCGCGTCCTCGCCCGACACGGCCAGCCAGGCAAAGCTGCCGGTGAGCTGGGTCGCCACCAGCACGCTGGCAAAAGCGAGGCCGGGCGCGATCAGCCCGCCGCCGCCGCGAAACGCTACCAGCATCAGCGGGATCAGATAGACCAGGCGCAGGATGATCTGGAACACCAGGCCGGGGTCGCGCGCGAGCAGGCGCCACTCCTTGGCCAGGACGGGTCGAAACAAGCCGGCATGGAACAATCGAGCGCTTGCCTTGCCGGTCGGTCGCGTGCGGCTCAGCCGCATACCGGCATCCTGATAGCCGCTCAGGAACAGGCGCTGCAGCACCGCGCCGGTGCCCGCGAACAGCGCGACGCCGATCGCCAGCAGGATCGCGAGCGACACCGGATCGCCGAACGCGGCATGGCCAGGCACGCCGCTCCATCCTGTCTCGCCCCATCCCCAGGCGCGTAGATCCTGGAAGATCACGACAAAGGACGACTGCCGGCCCTGGGCGCCATGCGACAGCTGGCTGAAGAGGAACAGGGCGCCGCCCAGCACGGCCGCGGCAACCTGACCGACCGTGCGCGCGGCGCGGGGGCCGGCGATGCTGGCGAGCGCGAGGGTGATGGCGATGCCGATCGCGGCGGCGGTCAGTGCTAACGCCACCAGCAGCGCGACGACCCCGAGCAGATGCGGATGACCCAGGATCGCGATCGGCACGACCACCGGCAGCAACAGTCCGGCATAGGTCAACACGATCGCGCCGGCGATTGCCGCCAGCTTGGCTAACAATACGATGCGGCCCTCGATCGGTGCGGTCATCAGCAAATCGAGGTCGCGGCTTTCGTACAAGGTCTGCTGGCTGCCCAGGATCGCCTGCGTCGTCATGAACGACAAGGCGACGACCGACGCAGCCAGGATTCCAATCCCGATCTCCGCGCGATAGTCGATCGGCACGCCCATCACGAAGTACGCGAACGTTGTGCCGGCCACGAGGTAGAGGCCGAGCAATACGAGGGCGAGCACCTGACGCTTGCCGCCGCGTCTGCGACTGCGCCAGGCGAGCCGCAATTCGTGCCAAGCCAGCCAGGCAAAGCTTCCGGGAGCCAATCGGGTCACGCCCCGCTCGTCAGCCGGATAAAGGTGTCTTCAAGCGTCATGCCCTCGGTCCCGGCGCGATCGCGCAATTCGTCGAGCGTGCCTTCCGCGAGCAATTTGCCGCTGCCGATAATGCCGATGCGATCGGCCATGCGCTCGGCGACTTCGAGGATGTGAGTGGTGACGATCACCGTCTTGCCGCGATCGACCTGTTCGCGCAGCGCGTCCTTGACCGCGCGCGCCATCGCGGCGTCGAGCCCGGTCAGCGGCTCGTCGAGGATCAGCAGCTTGGGATCGTGGATCAGGGCGGCCGCCAACGCGACCTTCTGCTTCATGCCGCGCGAAAAGCTCTCGCACCTGGTGTCGCGCTGTTCCCACAGATCGAGCCAATGAAGCAGCCGTTCGGCTTCTTCCGACGCGACATGCGGATCCATCCGCCACAACCCGGCAACGAAAGCGAGATATTCGAGCGGGCTCAATTTGTCGTAGAGCATCGGCTCATCGGGCAGCCAGGCGGTGATCGCCTTGGCCGCGATCGGATCGGCCAGCGCATTCACCCCGAAAATCTCAATGCTTCCCGCATCGGGCCGGGTCAGGCCGGTGACCATCCTGAGCGTGGTCGTCTTGCCCGCGCCGTTCGGGCCGAGCAGTGCATAAAGCTGGCCCGCCGCGATATCGAGGTCGAGGCCAGTGATGACGGGTTTGTCGAACGCCTTGGCAAGGCCGCGAATCCGAAGGGCTTCTGTCATTGGGGGCGGTTTAGCCTGACATCACGCCTCGTCCAGCGCGAACAAACTTTCGACCGGCTTGCCGATCGCGGCGGCGAGTTTGAGCGCCAGGATCGTCGAAGGAACGAACACGCCGTTCTCGACCGTGTTGATCGTCTTGCGGCTGACCCCGATGCGCTCCGCCAGTTCGGCCTGCGTCCAGCCGAGCCGCGCGCGCTCGTCGCGCAGACTGTTGGTCAGTCCACTGCTCACGACTTGAGTGCGCGCCGCTCGAGCATGCCGAAACGGATCCACGCCGCGGCAATGCCAGCGCTCATCATCACGTGGATCACGTCGCGCGCGCTCATCGGCTCGAACAGGGAGAGGATGTAGAGCGCGATGGCCGCGACCATCGTCGCGAGGAAGCCGTAACGAAACCCTTCGGCGCGGTGTATTTGGGCGCTTTCGTCGTTGATCAAGGCGCGGACATTGGCGCCGCGGAACCAGCCACCGCCCGTCGCAAACGCGATCAGCAACACGATTGAGAGTAGCGGCCAAGCGCTGACCGCGACGTGATCGACAAGTCGCGACCCGTCACCCAGGCGGCGGCCGCTGAAATAACTTGCTTGTTGGGCGAGAAAGATTGTCGCCATGGCTGGCATCATCCGCGCACGACGGTGCACTAGTCGATCGGCGATTTCGGCATCGGTCATCTTGAACACCCCCTCGGAATGTAACCTATACTACTCATGTAACCTGAGGGTTACATCGACGCAAGGGGCAAAATCGGGGACGAATGGGTTTGCCTCACCGCTTCGGACCGCTAGGGACTTAACCATGACGGCAACCGGTATCGACCAGCCGGTCGAAGGACGCTTCGACGGACGCGAGCACCGATTCCCGGTGCGCGTCTATTTCGAGGACACCGATCTGTCGGGCGTGGTCTATCATGCCAATTACCTGCGCTACATGGAGCGGGCGCGGTCGGACATGCTGCGGCTGGTCGGGATCGACCAGCGCGCGACGATGGAAGCCGGGGAGGGCGCCTATGCGGTGTCCGATATAGCGATCAAATTTCGCCGTCCGGCGAAACTTGACGACGCGTTGGTGGTTGTTTCGCGACTGATACGGGTTCGCGCCGCGGCGGTGCATATTCATCAGAGAGTCATACGGGGACCTGAATTACTGGCAGAGGCGGACGTGACCGCAGCATTGGTCGCGCCCGACGGACGCCCGAAACGCCAGCCGGCAAGCTGGGCGTCGGCCTATGCAGGGCTGATCTGGACACCCGAAGAACAAGGGGACTGAAGACGTAATGCATTGGAGTTTGGACCTTTCCCCCGGATCGACCTCACCGCTCGCGCTGCTGCTGCATGCCGACATCGTCGTCCAGATCGTCATGGCCGGACTGCTGCTCGCCAGCATCTGGACCTGGGCGATCATCATCGGCTTCTCGACCAAGGTCGGCGCGACCCGGCGCAAGATCGACAAATTCGAAAAGGATTTCTGGAAAGCGGAGGATATCGACGCTTTCTACAAACTGCACGGTGATGACGAATTGCCGGTGGCGCGCGTGTTCGCGGCCGGCGTGTCCGAATGGCGCCGCTCGACCGCCGGCGGCGTGGTCGATCGCGAAGGTATCCGCGAGCGCCTCGCCACCGCGATGGGATCGGCCGTGGCGGGGGAGGCGGACAAGCTCGCCGACCGGCTCAACATCCTGGCCACGGTCGGGTCGGTGGCGCCTTTCGTCGGCCTGTTCGGCACCGTCTGGGGCATCATGTCGAGCTTCACCGGCATCGCCGCGGCGCAGAATACCAGCCTGGCGGTGGTCGCTCCCGGTATCGCCGAGGCGTTGTTCGCGACCGCGATCGGTCTGTTCGCGGCGATCCCCGCGGTCATCGCCTACAACCGCTTCAGCCATGGCGTGAACCGGATCGAGGCGCGGCTGATCCGCTTCGCCGATGGGTTCCATACGACCTTGAGCCGCCAGTTGGAGGCGAAAAGGTGAATAGGGCGATGTGCCTGTTCCCCTCCCGTTTACGGGAGGGGCTAGGGGAGGGCGTGTCCGTTCCCGCTACAGACACGCCCTCCCCCAACTTCTCCCGCAAGCGGGAGGGGCGATAACGTGGCCATGAATCTCCCCTCCAGCCGCGCTAAGGGACGGCGCGCGCCGATGGCGGACATCAACGTCACGCCGTTGGTCGACGTCATGCTGGTGCTGCTGATCATCTTCATGGTCACCGCGCCGCTGATGACCGCGGGCGTACCGGTTAACCTGCCCGACAGCCGCGCCAAGGCGCTCGACCAGGATCAGAAGCCGGTCGATATCGCGGTCGATCGCGACGGCACGATCCATATCGGCGATGACGCCGTGACGATCGAGGAGCTACCCGATCGCCTTTCGGTGATCGCCAGCGAACGCCGCCAGGGCGACAAGCCGCCGCAGATCTTCCTGCGCGCCGACAAGGCGCTCGATTATGGCCGGGTGATGGAAGTGATGGGCGAGCTCAACCGCGCCGGCCTCAACCGCGTCGCTTTGGTGTCCAACGCCAAGGAGCGCCGGTGAGCGGCATCGCCGTTTCTCCTATCCTGCGCCCCATCCCCAAGGAGCGCGACGACCGGTTGTGGATCGCGATCGGCGTGTCGCTGCTCGCGCATCTCGTCTTGTTCACGATCCTGTCGCTGCTGCCGCCATCCCCTCCGCCGCCGCCGGTCGCACCGATGGACGTGACGATCGCCGACGATGTCGGGCTGAAGGCCGGCGCGCCCAATACGACGGTCGACCCCGCCGAGAGCAAGGCACCCGATATCGGCAATCCGGAGGATTCGGCGCCGCCCGCGCCGGCCGAGGACAAGGCCGAGCCGGCGCCGCCCAAGCCCCAGCCCGAGGCCGCGCCGCCGCCCAAGCCCGCGCCGGTCGCCAAGCCAGAGCCGAAGAAGCCGGCGCCACCCGCCCCCAAACCGGCGCCGAAGGCACAGCCCAAGCCGGCCGTCGCGGCGCCTACCAAGCCCGCGGTCAAACCGGGCAAGGGCACCGGCAGCACGGCGAACGCGATCAAACCCAAGGCACGTGGCCTCAATTTCGGATCGGATTATTTCAAGGGCGCGTCGAGCAAGCCGAGCCCCGCCACCGGCACCGCGCCCAAATCGGCGACGATGAGCCAGCAAGCGGCGATGGATATCGGTCAGAAAATCAAGCAGCAGGTGCAGCCTTGCGCCAACCGCCAGGTCAATCCCGGCCCCGGCGCTGAGCGCATCCGCGTGACGATCCGGCTCAAGATCAACCGCGACGGCACGCTGGCGTCGCGGCCGGTAATCGTCGGACATGACGGCGTCGACGACGATAATCGTCGCTACCAGCGCCAGGTCGACGATCGCGCGATCGCGACCTTCATGGGCTGCCAGCCGCTCCGCGGCCTGCCGGCCGAATTGTACGACGTCCCCAATGGTTGGAGCGATTTCTCGCTCCGCTACAAGCTTCCGGGTTGAGAGAGAGATGATGACCAAAGGCTTTCCGCTAATCGCGCTGATGATGGCACTGGCGCCCGCCGCCAACGCCCAGACTACCCCGCCCGCGTCGGAACCCGCGCCAACTCCGACGCCTGCTCCTGCTCCCGGCGCGACTCCGGCGCCCGGGCAGTCGGGCGGGCTGGTGGTCGATGTCGAGGGCGGCATTTCGGCGCCGATGGGGATCGCGATCCCGGCGCTTCCGACTCCCGAGGTGGCGTCGACCGCGGCGGGATCGACCGATCAGCTCGGCAAACAATTGTCCGACGTGATCACGGCCGACCTCAAGAATTCGGGACTGTTCAAGCCGCTGCCGGCCGGTCAGCTGATGCCGGTGCCGTTCGCCCAGGCGACCGCGCCTGATTTCACCGGCTGGACGTCGCGCGGCGCGACCGCTCTGGTCCAGGGTTATATCCGCGCCAACGGCAACGGCACCGTGACGGTCGGCTGTTATTTGTACGACACTGCGGCGCAGCGTGAGCTGGGGCGTCAGGGCTATGTGCTCAGCGTCAACGAATGGCGCCGCGCCGCGCATAAATGCGCCGATATGGTCTACACCCGGCTGACCGGCGAAGGACCGTATTTCGACAGCCGCGTCGTCTACGTCTCGGAGACCGGGCCTAAGGGCAAGCGGATCAAGCGGTTGGCGGTGATGGACCAGGATGGGTTCAACGGCCGTTTCCTGACCAACGGCCAGACGATCGTGCTGACCCCGCAGCTGTCGCCCGACCAGCGCCGCGTCGCCTATCTGTCGTATCTCGACAAGAAGCCGACCATCTATGTGCTCGACCTCGGCTCGGGCAAGCAGCGCCGGCTGGTTGATAATGTCAGCCTGGCGCTGGCACCGCGCTGGTCGCCCGACGGCCGCTGGATCCTCTATTCGATGTCGCAGGCGGGCAATACCGACCTCTACAAGATCCCCGCCGATGGTGGCGCGTCGCAGCGCCTGACCAATGCGCCGGGCATCGACACCGGCGGCAGCTGGTCGCCGGACGGCAGCAAGATCGTGTTCGAAAGCGATCGTTCGGGCGCGCAGCAACTCTATGTGATGAACGCCGACGGATCGTCGCAGCAGCGGATCAGCTTCGGCTCGGGCCGTTATGCGACCCCGGCCTGGAGCCCGCGTGGCGACCTGATCGCCTTCACCAAGATCGGCGGCGGCTTCCATGTCGGAATCATGTCGCCCTCGGGCGGCGGCGAGAAGATGCTGACAGACGGCTGGCAGGACGAAGCGCCGAGCTGGGCGCCCAATGGCCGCGTCATCATGTTCTTCCGCTCTACCGAAGGCGGAAGCGGTGTCGCGGACTTGTGGTCGGTCGATCTGACCGGCGTCAACGAGCGCCGTCTGCCTACCCCGTTCGACGGATCGGATCCGAGCTGGGGACCCATTCGCAAGGACTAACGTTTCGTATCCGGACCGAATACGCCCCCCAGGCATTTAACAGCCAAAAGTTAGGGAGAACCAACGATGGCACGCATGACGACCAAGCTGATCCTGCTCGCGACACTCGTCGCGGCCGCAGGCTGTGCCCATAAACGCCCGCCGGTCCTGCCGCCCGCCGCGGGCGACCAGCCGACGGGGTCGACCGGCAACGGCGATGCCGGATCGATCGTCCCCGGCTCGGCCGAGGATTTCAAGCGTTCGGTGATGAGCGACACGATCCACTTCGCGCTCGACCAGTATGACATCGACGCGACCTCGCGCTCGATCCTCGACAGCCAGGCTGCCTGGCTGATGAAATGGCCCGACCGCCGCATCACGATCGAGGGTCATGCCGATGAACGCGGCACGCGCGAATATAACCTCGCGCTCGGCGATCGCCGCGCCAACGCCGCCAAGAACTATCTCGCCGCGCGCGGCGTCAACGCGGCGCGGATCAACACGATCAGCTATGGCAAGGAACGCCCGATCGCGCTCGGCTCGGACGAGGCAAGCTGGGCCCAGAACCGCCGCGCGGTGACCATCGTCCTGCAATAGCAACGCACGACATTTCGATTGCGAACGAGGCCGGGGAGCGATCCCCGGCCTTTTTCGCTGTCATGCTTCCCATTTATCCAGCGCGCGGCGATAGGCGGCTTCCTTCGTCGATCGCTCCTTCTCCAGTCTGTCGATGTCGGTCTTTTGCGCCCTGGCGAGCTTGCGCCGTTTCTCCTGCAAGGCAGCCAGCTGATCGTCGATATCGGCGAGGTCACGGTCATACTCCTCGCGGGCGGCGCTCAACGCTTGCTCCGCCGTTTCCAACGGCTTGCGATCGGGCAGCGGCTTGCGTTTGGCAGGCTTGCGCTCGGGCGTCGATTTCGGGTCGCCGGCGGGCCGTTTCGCCGACCCGGCTGCCTTGCGATGCTCCGCGGCCGATCCCCTCGGCCGCTTGATCACCTCACCCGGGCTGGCGAGCGGCTCCTTGGTCAGCTTGGGATCGGTGACCAGTTCCGCCGCGCCGCGCGTGAACAGATTCTTCTCGGTACCCCAGGCCTTGAGCGCGGCCTTCATGCTCGGCGCCGCGACATAGGCGTCGTGGAAGCCGATCGGAGTGCGATAGACCTTCAGCTTGGGCATAGCGCATGGCCAACGCAGCGCGCGCGAGTTCGTGCCGAGGCGCCGGTCGCCAGGTCATCGAATCCGCTTGCGACTCACTCGAAACCGATATAAATATGATATCATCTTTAACGGGAGGGTCCCATGGCTATCCAGGCCTCGGATGCGAATGTGAATGGTATCGGACTGACCTTGTCGCGCGAGCGCCCGGCGGCGACGTCGAGCGGCTATCTGATGCTGCTCGTGCTGCTGATCGCATTGGTCACGGCAATCTACGGCGGGACGACGGTCGACAATAATGCCGCGCTTGGTGCGCTGCTGATCGTCGGCGGGACGATCGTCTTCGCCTTCGTGCTGTGCGGCTTCTACATGCTCCAGCCCAATCAGGCGGTGGCGGTCACCCTGTTCGGCAGCTACCAGGGCACCGACCGCAAGACCGGGTTGCGCTGGCTGTTGCCGTGGCTTGGCCGCAAGAAGATCTCGGTCCGCGCCAACAACATCATTTCCGACAAGATCAAGGTCAACGACCTGCGCGGCAACCCGATCGAGATCGCCGCGCAAGTGGTGTGGCGCGTGACCGATACCGCCCAGGCCTTGTTCGACGTCAACGACTATAAAGCGTTCGTGATGGTCCAGATCGAGGCCGCGGTGCGGACGATCGGGTCGCGTTATCCCTATGACGATTTCGCGCATCAGGAAGTGACGCTGCGCGGCAATCACGATCAGGTCGGCGGCGAACTGCGCCAGGAACTGATCGCGCGGCTGGCGATGGCCGGGATCACGGTCGACGAATGCGGCTTCACTCACCTTGCCTATGCGCAGGAGATCGCCGGCGCGATGCTTCGCCGGCAGCAGGCGCAGGCGGTCGTCGCCGCGCGCCAGACCCTGGTCGAAGGCGCGGTCGGCATGGTCGAGATGGCGCTCGACCTGTTAAGCAAGAAAGGTGTGGTCGAGCTTGATGACGAACGCCGCGCGGCGATGGTGTCGAACCTGATGGTCGTGCTGTGCGGCGAGCGCGATACGCAGCCGGTCGTCAACACGGGCTCGCTCTACCAGTAAGGCGGCACGATGAGCGCTCCTCCCAAGAAGGCGTTTCCACTGCGCCTCGATCCCGCGCTGTACGCGGCGATCGAGCGCGCGGCGGCGAGCGACCTCAGGAGCGTCAATGCCCAGGTCGAATGCCTGCTGCGCGAGGCGCTGGCGCGGCGCGGGGTGAAGCTGGCGGATCCGGTGCGGCCCAAGCGTGGCCGCCCACCCAAGCAAGGAGATCAGGAATGATCGGACGGATGACGAGCCGCGAGCGGCTGCCGATCCTGTTGGCGCTGTCGGTACTGGCGCTCGGCGTCGGTATCTCAATGGTGCTGGCATGAGCGAGGGCGACTGGTTCGCGCCCAAGAAGCTCGGCGTGGGCGCCGGCCTGCCGATCAAGTGGCAGGGATGGGCGATCACGATTGGCTATTCGCTGACCGTGATCGTCGCCGCGGGAACCTTGGTGCCGCGTCATCCGGTGATCGCGATCGGCGTTATCGTGCCGCTGACCCTGGCCTTCATGGTGGTGTGCGCCCAGCACACGCGCGGGGGGTGGAAATGGCGCTGGAAAGGGGAAGAATAGGATGAAACGCGTCGCCTTCGCCGCTGCCGCTTTGCTTGTGATCGCCGCGGCACCCACGGGTGTCGAGGTCACCGTTGCCGGGCCACAGGGTGCGCTCGCGGGGACGTTGCTCGATCCGGGCAAGGATGCGCCAGCCGTGCTGATGATTCCAGGCTCGGGCCCGACCGATCGCGACGGTAACAATCCGCTCGGCGTGAAGGGCGGCGTCTATCGCCAGCTAGCCGAGGCGTTGGCGGCGAAGAAGGTCGCGACACTCCGCATCGACAAGCGCGGCATGTTCGGCAGCAAGGCGGCGATTGCCGATGCCAATGCCGTGACGATCGGCGATTACGCCGCTGACGCGCATGCCTGGGTCGACATGGTGCGCGCGAAGACAGGGCGCCGATGTGTCTGGCTGCTCGGTCATAGCGAGGGCGCGCTGGTAGCGCTGCAGGCGGCGCAGAACCCAACCGGCATTTGTGGTCTGGTCCTGGTCGCCGGGGCGGGCCGTCCGCTCGGCGAAGTGATCCGCGCGCAATTGCGAGCCAACCCGGCCAATGCGCCCTTGCTGCCGCAAGGCGAAGCCGCGCTTGACCAGCTCGAAGCCGGCAAGCGTGTTCCGGCAGCGGCCATTCCCGCGCCGCTCCAGCCGCTCTTCAACGAGCGCGTTCAGGGCTATCTGATCGACATGTTCCAGCACGACCCCGCCAAGCTGATCGCCGCGGTGAAGCTGCCGGTGTTGATCGTCCAGGGCGACAAAGACATCCAGGTCTCGGTGTCCGATGCCGAGCTTCTCAAGCGTGCGCAACCCGTAGCGACGCTGAAGCTGCTCCCGGGGATCAATCATGTGCTGAAGTCGGTGGCGAGCGACGACCGCGCCGCGAACGTCGCTACTTATGGCGATGCCAACCTCGCCATCTCGCCGGCCGTGCCCGACGCGATTGCGGCCTTCGTCAGCAAGTAGCTACTATCAGCCGAGCGCCTGGTTGAGCAATTTGGCCAGCCGCAGTCCGCCGCGCTCGACCTCGAGCCGCACGGTCGGCACCAGAGATGCGATCGTCGCATTGTCGAGTTTGACCCGCGTTGGCGTGGGTCCGCAGGGATCCCCGCCGATCGCGGTCCGATAGGTCACGTCGCGCGCGACCGCCCAGCTTTCGCGGCTCCAGTCGAGAACATTGCCCGCGGCGACCCTCTTGCGATCGGCGAGCGAATAACGATGCACCAGGCTCGGCCCGGTCGAGATGGCGCGTTCGGCGAGATAGCCGTCCCAGATCGAATGGAGGTTGAGCCGGCTGGCGGCATAGGTGCCGTACACCGCCTTCACGTCGTTGCCGCCTTTGTCGCCCTTCTCACCGGCATGAAGCGGTTGATGAAGGTCGCCGACGAAATGGATCAGGAAGACGAGCGCTTCGACGCGTTGCTTGGTCGGGGTGCGGCGGTCCTTGAGCAATTTCACATCGCGGACGATCTGCGCCGATACGCAATTGCCGTCCTTGCATACGCTCTCGACATCGAACGGCGAGCAGATGTTGACGTCCTGATAGTGCCAGGCGCTGGTGTAGCCGAACTTCTGCTTGCCGTTTTCGTCCTTGATCCCCTTGATGCAATCGGCCCAGATCGCGGCGGCGTCGAGCGTGCCTGCTTTGCATTCGGGGGTGCCGAGCAGCTTTTGCTGGCGGAGCAATCGGGTGATCTCCCGCCGGGCCTTGGGTGTGATGTTGGCCCAGGCGATCTCGGCGACGGTCTGATGGCCATATTCCCAATAGGCATTGGCGGGAGAGGCGAGGACGAGCGCGGCCAGCGCGGCGGCGACGGGGAGGAGGCGCTTCATGGGTGATGCCTTACGCCGGGCGTTGGGCGGTTCCAATGGTTTTGGAGGGCGCGCGTGCCTCTCATCCATCGTCACCCCGGCCTTGTGCCGGGGTCCACCCTTCCACCACCGAGATGAGGCGTTGTTGCGCGGTGGATGCCGGGACAAGCCCGGCATGACGGTTGCGGATGGTCAGCCCTCATTCTCGTACAGCGCCACTTTCCGGCTCCCATCCGACGTCGCGCGCCCACGATACATGCTTGCCGTGGTGAAGCTCCAGGCCATGCCGCCGTCGGTCGCGGTGACGATCACGCCGCCGGTGCCGCCGAGCGCTTTCACCTCGGCCATCACGGTGTCGGCCGCCGCCTGCAGGCTTTCGCCGAGGAAGCGGACGCGCGCGTTGATCTGGAAGGCGACGCTTTCGCGGATGAAGAACTCGCCCGCGCCGGTGCACGACACCGCGGCGCCGCGATCGTCGGCATAGGTGCCGGCACCGATCAGCGGCGAATCGCCGATCCGCCCCCAGCGCTTGCCGGTCACCCCGCCGGTGGAGGTCGCCGCGGCAATATGCCCGGCCTGGTCGACCGCCACCGCGCCGACCGTGCCGTATTTCATGTCGACGTCGAACTTTCCGCCGTTCGACAGCAGTTCGTCGAGCTGGCGTCGCCGTTCGGGAGTCGCGAACCACTCGGCGTCGGCTTGGTCGAGCCCATGCTCGCGGCTGAACGCGTCGGCGCCTTCGCGGCCGAGCAGGACGTGCGCGCTTTGCTCCATCACTGCGCGCGCCAGGGTCACCGGATTCCGGGTCGCGGTGACACCGGCGACCGATCCGGCGCGCAGGGTCGCGCCCTCCATGATCGCGGCGTCGAGTTCGTTCTTGCCCTCGAACGTGAAAGCGGCGCCGCGCCCGGCGTTGAAATGCGGATCGTCCTCGAGCACGCGGACCGCCGCCTCGACCGCGTCGAGCGATGCGCCACCCGCCGTCAGGATCGCGCTGCCCGCATCGAGCGCGGCGTTCAGCGCCGCGCGAACCCCCGTGTCGGTCTCAGGCCGGGTCTGGCTGCGCTCGATCGCGCCCGCGCCGCCATGGATCACCAGCGACCAGGGTGTTGGGCTTGTCGTCATGGCGGCGAGCGGTAGCCTTGGCGGAGCGCCGCCGCAATCCGATCAACGGCCGCAGCCAGTTCACTTCGCGCCCGAGCAGGTAAAAAGCCCAGCAACCCGCGATTGTCGCCGGCACCAGGATGAGGAATTCGCCGAGCGCGCCAATCCCCAACGGACGCAGCCAATATTCGACCACAACGATGATCGTCTGATGGATCAGGTAGAAGGGGAACACCGCCTCGGTCAGTGTCGGGCGCCACGCGCCGTCGCGGTTCCAGAAACGCTCGGCGATTCCGATCAAGGCCGTGACCGCCGCCCAGCATTGGATCTGGTGCGCGACCAGCATCTGGTCGCCCAGCCATTGCGGCGGGACGAGGTCGCCGGGATAGACGATCTCGACCGCCGCGCCGAACGCATAGCTCAGCATCGCGATCAGCGCTGCCGGCTTCCACCAGCGCACCAGCGAGGCGAGCACATCGGGCGACCGCGCGAGGCCGAAGCCGAACAGAAAGGCGGGGAAATAGGCGAGATGCGCGACGCCGTCGTGGATCAGGTCCTGGGTGTCGGTCCAGCGGTGGAAGATGACGACCTGGCTCAGCACCAGATAGACCATCGGCAGTACCAGTGCGCGCCAGCCGCCGAACGCCGCGTCGAACCAGGCCTGCAACCGGGCCGGGCGGGGGATCAGGAGCAGTAGCGACAGCGCGGCGGTATAGGTCCACAGATAGCCGACGAACCACAAATGGTTCCAGGTCGGCAGGAACACGCCGTCAATCGCCCGGAAACGGAAATAATCCTGGGTCAGGAACGTCGCGAAACCCTGGGCATAGCCATGCTGGGTCACCAGCTCGACCCAGCTCTGCGGTGGCACCATCACGGTGATGCCGAAGAGGAGCGGGATGAGCAGGCGGCTCGACCGGCTCGACATGAACTTGGCGACGCCGCCCGATTTGGCGAGCAGCGCGCGACTGGCATAGCCCGAGACGACGAACAACAAGGTCAGGCGCCACGGGTTGGTCAGCAACATCACGACCGATAGCCACTCGACCGGCTGGGCGGTCTTCACGTGGAAACCCCAGGGCGTGAACACCATCGCGGTATGATACAGGATCAGCAGGGCAAAGGCGCCCACGCGAAGCCAGTCCATGCCGTAATGTCGAACCATGCCAGTCCATGTAGCGATTGAGGGCGCGATGACTACCCATCGCACCCTCAGGAGTTCCGCTTAGACGGTCAAACGGGGCTCAAGCGACGTCGGGCCGAGCGCGAACCGTCTCCATCCAGTCGGCCGGGGTCGCCGGTTTGGCGGCCTTGGCGCGCGCCCTGAGGCCGATCAGCGGGCGCAGCACGTTTACCTCGCGTCCGATCAGGTAAAAGGCCCAGCATCCCGCGATCGTCGCCGGCACCAGGATCGCGAACTCGCCGGCCGCGCCGATGCCGAGCGGCTTCACCCAGAATTCGACCAGGACGATCACCGTCTGGTGGATGATGTAGAAGGGGAAGGTCGCCTCGGCGAGCGTCGTGCGCCAGCGATGGTCGCGATTGAGGAAGCGTTCGGCCACGCCGATCAGTGCGGCGATGGCCACCCAGGTGTCGATCTCGCGCGCCAGCCGGAAGACGATCGTCACGTTGTGCGTCGGGAAACTGAAATCTGGATAAGCGACCAGCAGCCCGGCGATCACCGCGTAGCAGCCGATCGCGGCCGCCGCCGACGCCGTCCACCAGCGCGCCAGCCCGTCCATCACCACCCGCGATCCGGCCAGACCGAAACCGAACAGGAAAGCGGGAAAATATTGCAGATGCGCCAGGCCGTCGTTGAACAGATCGTGCGTATCGTCGTCGCGGTGGAACAGCCAATATTGCGTGACCAGCAGGAACACGACCGGCACCCAGACCGCGCGGCTGCCGCCGAGCAAGCGATCGAACATCGCCTGCAGCTTGCCCGCGCCGGGAACCAGCATCAGGAGCATGAGCGCGAGCGTGTAGACCCAGAGATAGACGACGAACCACAGATGATTCCAGGTCGGCATGACGATCCCGTCGAGCTTGCCGAAGCGGAAATAATCATGGGTCAGGAACCAGAGATAACTCTGCCCATAGCCATGCTTGCCGACCAGCTCGACCCAGGTCTGCGGCGGGACGATCACCGCCATGCCGAACACGAGCGGGATCAGCAGCCGCGAACTGCGATTGCCCAGGAAGCGGCGGATGCTGGGCGATTTCGACCACAAGGCGCGGCTGGCATAACCCGATACGACGAACAGCAAGGTAAGCCGCCAGGGGTTGGTCAGCAGCATCGGGATCTCGACCCAGTCCATCGGCTGCGCGGTCTTGATGTGAAAGCCCCAGGGCACGAAAACCATGCCGATGTGATAGAGGATCAGCAGCGCGAACGCGCCGATCCTCAGCCAGTCCATTCCGTAATGCCGTTCCATTGCTCGCCTCCATTCCTTGCGATGCGGTGACGGCTAGTCGGAGCCCGTCGGGACCGGTATCGGAGAGGGGCAAAAGGCGGCTTCACGGGGACGATCGCACAAGTGGCTGGGACGAGCGGCGGGTGGCGCGGGATGAACGGGACGCAGCGCAAGCTGGCGCTTGGGTTGGCCGCCGGCTTCCTCACGATCGTCACCCTCATCATGATCGCCAATGCCGAATCGTCGATCGCCGATCTTCACGCGTCGGGCGCGCATATCCGGCCCGATCTGGTCTGGTCGTGGGAATGGACCAGCATGCTGGCATGGCTCAGCGTCTATCCATTGCTGTGGGTCGCGGTCGCGAAGGTCAGGCCGCCCCGTTTCCCCTGGCCGGCCGTGATCGCGCTATTGCTGATCGGCAGCCTGATCGCATCGGGCTGGCATATCGCGGTGATGGTGGTTCTGCGGCGGATCTATTACGATGCCGTGGGGCAGGGGCCGTATCACTTTTTCGGCATCGTCGACGATCGCTTGCTCTACGAATTCCGCAAGGATTTCGCGACCTACCTCCAGTTCATCGTCGTCGCCGCCGGCGGGCAATGGTTGATATCGCGTGCCGCGACGCCGCCGAGCACGGCGCCCGCCGCTCCCCGGACGCTGGCGGTGGCCGACGGCGCGGTCACCCATGTCGTGCCGGTCGATGAGATCGAGTCGATCGCCTCGGCGGGCAATTATGTCGAGATCGTCTGGGGGTCGCGCACGCTGTTGCATCGGGCCACGCTGGCGGCGGTCGAAGCCGAACTGGGCGAGGCGTTCCTGCGCATCCATCGCAGCCGGCTGGTACGGCGCGCGGCGATCCGCCGGATAGAGACCGACAAATCGGGCGACTTCACCGTCGAACTGGCGTCGGGCGCGATGCTACGCGGAAGCCGGCGCTACCGTCCGGCGGACTGACCTCGCGCTGAGGCCGATCAGCGGGCGCAGCCAGTCGACCTCGCGCCCAATCAGATAGAAGCTGACGGCGAACGAGAAGGTGCCGGTCAGGATCAGCGCGAACTCGACGAACGGGTTGAGGTTGAGCGGCAACGTGTACCAGGCGAGCAGGATGATCGCCGGATGGTGGGCGATATAGAGCGGGAATACCGCCTCGGCCAATGTCGCGCGCCATTTGTGATCATGGTTGAGAAAGCGCGTCGCGACCTGGAACAACACCAGCATCATGCTCCACGCCATCGCCAGCCGCGCCGCGCGGTCGAGCACCATCGTCGCGTGCGGCGGGACATTGTGCCCTTCATAAGCGAGCTCGATGCAGACCACGATAATCCCGGTGATCAACGCGACCGCCGCCGCCGGCCATTGCAGCCGCGCGATCGTCGGCCATAATTTGCTTTCCCCCGCCAGCGCGAAGCCGAACAGGAAGATCGGGAAATAGGCGAAATGGGCATTCCAGTCGGTGAACAGGCCCTGCTTTTCGGGGAAGACGAACATGACCGAAAGCTTGAGCATCACCAGCACGGCGATCGGCGCCCAGAGCAGGCGCGTGCCCGCCGCCAGGCGGTCCGCGGCGCGGGTCAGCCGCTCTGCATTCCAACCAGGCACGAGCAACAGCGCCGCGAGCACCATCGTATAGGCCCAAAGATAGACGACGAACCACAGATGCTCCCAGCTCGGGAAGCCATGGCCATAGACTGGTGTGACGCTCCAATAATCGGTCAGCCAGAAATGGAGCAGGCTGCCCGGATAGCCCTGCTCGCGCGCCCTGACCCACATTTCGGGCGGGATCAGCGCGACCATCGCGAATGCCCAGGGAATTAGCAGCCGGCGATTGCGCGATTCGGTGAAGCCGCGGACGTCACCCGACTTGGCGAACAGCTTGCGGCTGGCATAGCCCGACACTGCGAATAGCAGCGGCAGCCGCCACGGCGTCAGCAATGCCATCGGCGCGGTCAGCTCGTGATAAGTGACCGGCGATTTGATCACCCAGTCCCAGGTCGAAAAGACCATGGCGACATGATACACGATCAGCAGGCCGAAGGCGCCGATCCTGAGCCAGTCCAGGCCATAATGTCGTCGCTGGGGAATCATTGACGCCGTTCGTGTCCGAGTTGACCAGGTCAATAGCGGATCGGCCCTGACCAAAAGGTTATCGCGCTCGAAACCTCGGTTGCTCAAAATGGGTGGTGCGGGTGCTTTATGATCCGGAATCATCGTCTTGGTGGCGGATGACTTTTCGACGCCCGAGCCCGGTCGATCCCAGCGCTCCCCAACTCCCCTCCCTGCAAGGGAGGGGCAGGGGGTGGGTGCGCGCGTCTGCGCGCTTACAAAGACTCTCCACCCCACCGCCAAAAAAGCGACGAGCGAGGCATCGAGCCTCGCCCGTCGCTCAACCCACCCCCCCTACCCCTCCCTTGCAGGGAGGGGAGATCTGACGTGTCGATCCGCCTTAGAGCACTAGGTTTCGCGGACGCGCGCCGCTATATGGCGGGCGACCCAAGAGGATTTCGAATGTCAGTTCGTCCCTGGCGCGACATCACGCGCCGCAAGAGCCGCCAGATCATGGTCGGGAACGTCCCGGTTGGGGGCGATGCACCCGTCACCGTCCAGACGATGACCAATACGCCGACCAGCGATCCGCGAGCGACGATCGACCAGATCCGCCGCTGCGAGGATGCCGGCGTCGATATCATTCGCGTGTCCTGCCCCGACGTCGAGTCGACCGCGGCACTCAAGCAGATCGTCCGCGCCTCGCGCGTGCCGATCGTCGCCGACATCCATTTCCATTATAAGCGCGCGCTCGAGGCTGCAGATGCCGGCGCCGCCTGCCTGCGCATCAATCCCGGCAATATCGGTTCCGCCGAGCGGGTGAACGAAGTGGTCGCGGCGGCCAAGGCCAATGGCTGCGCGATCCGCATCGGCGTCAATGCCGGCAGCCTCGAACGCGATTTGCTCGAAAAATATGGCGAGCCGTGCCCCGACGCTTTGGTCGAAAGCGCGCTCGATCACATCAAATTGCTCCAGGACCGCGACTTCCACGAATTCAAGGTCGCGGTGAAGGCAAGCGATCTGTTTCTCGCGGTCGCTGCCTATCAGCAGCTCGCCGAAGCGGTCGATTGCCCGCTCCATCTCGGCATCACCGAAGCTGGCGGGTTCGTCGGCGGCACGGTCAAGTCGGCGATCGGGATCGGCAGCCTGCTCTGGTACGGGATCGGCGACACGATCCGCGTCTCGCTCTCGGCCGAGCCCGAGGATGAGGTGCGCGTCGGATTCGAAATCCTCAAGGCGCTGGGCATCCGCAATCGCGGCGTCCGCGTCGTGTCGTGCCCGAGCTGCGCGCGCCAGGGCTTCGACGTCATTCGCACCGTCCAAGCGCTGGAGGAACGGCTCCAGCATATCCGCACACCGATGTCGCTGTCGGTGCTTGGCTGCGTGGTCAACGGGCCGGGCGAAGCGCGCGAAACCGATATCGGCATCACCGGCGGCGGCAACGGCAAACACATGGTCTATCTGTCGGGCGTGACCGATCACCATGTCCAGGACGCCGACATGATCGAGCATATCGTCAAGCTGGTCGAGGCCAAGGCAGCCGAGATCGACGCCGCCGACGAGGCGAAAGCGGCGTGAGGATCGTTCGCTGCGTCATTGCAGCGGCAATCGTTCTCGCCGCGCCGTCGCTAGCCGCGGACAGCGCAGCGCCGGTGAGCGTCTCGCCCCATCCCGAAGCACGCCCGTTCGGCGATCCCGATCGTGCCGGCCGCGACGTCGCCGATGCGATGGCGCGCGCCAAAACTAATGGCCATCGCGTGATCCTCGTGTTCGGCGCGAATTGGTGCCACGATAGCCGCGCGCTGGCCGGTTGGTTCGCCAGCCCGCGCTTCGCCGCGATGCTGGCGCCGCGCTACGAAATCGTCTGGATCGATGTCGGGCAGAAGGATCACAATCTCGATCTCGCGCGCCGCTTCGGGCTCGACGGGATCAAGGGAACGCCGACCGTGCTGATGCTCGATTCCGCCGGCAAGCCGCTCAACCTTAAGGACGCGCCGCGCTGGCACGACGCCTCGACGCGCAGTGAGGACAAGATCTATCGCTATTTCGCCCGATAAGGCGTGACGGGAGGGCACATGACCGACGGACGGTTTCGCCTGGCGCAATTGCTGGTCGGTCTGGTGGCGGTCTTCGCGATCGGGTTCGGCGGATACATGCTCGCCCAGCCTTTGCTCTGGTATCGCACGCTGCCGACTGTGGTGTTCACCGGCCCGTTCAACCAGCATTTCGTCCGCGATATCGGCGCGGCGTATTTGGCGTGCGGGCTGCTGCTCGGTTGGGCGATGCTCGACCTGCGCGTGCGGCGGCTGGCGGTGCTGGCGGGGGCATTGTGGCTGAGCCTGCACGCGCTGGTCCATTTGTACGAAGTGATCACCGGCATTTGCGGCGTCGCGATTTTCTGGCGCGATTTCCCTGGCGTGTTCGGGCCGCCGGCCTTGGTGCTGTTCGGTTGGTGGCTGGCACGGCGGTAAGTTCTTCTTAGCCATCACCATTAGCCAAGCTGCAATCGCCGTGCGGTAGAAGAGCGGCCATGAAATATGCGCTGCTCGTCGTGACCGTGATCGGAATCGCGATCGGCCTGGCCTTGCCGGGGGCGAAGCGCGCGCCGATCGCCGCCGCGCCGCCTGCCGCCGCGGCGCCCGCCGATCAGCCGCAGCCGACCGTGCTCGACCGCGCCGATAACGGCCATTTCTTCACCGTCGCCGAGGTCAATGGCGAGCCGATCAAGTTCGTCGTCGACACAGGCGCGACCGAAGTCGCCCTGACCCAGGACGATGCGCGGCGGGCGGGGGTAAAGTTCGATCCCGGCCGGTTCGAGGTGGTCGGCACCGGCGCATCGGGCGATATCAGGGGACAGGAAGTCGAGCTCGAGGACGTCGTGCTCGACGGCAAACGCGTCAGCGGCATCCATGCCGTGGTGCTCGACGGACTGACCATCTCGCTGCTCGGGCAGAACTATCTCCGCCGTCTCGACAGCGTGGCGATCAGCGGCGACAAGATGACGTTGAAATAGTCTTCCTTATTCCCCTCCCATTCATGGGAGGGGTTAGGGGAGGGTATGTCCGAATAGTTGGCGGCGGGGACGAGCTAACACGCCCTCCCGCAGCCCCTCCCGCAAGCGGGAGGGGGGCTTTTCCACAAGCCCAGCTTCTCACCTCATGAGGGAAGGGGCTGGTGACGTAACGATCGCGTCCGGCTATCGGCTGGGACATGCCGCGCAGCCCCGCCTTCGTGTTTTCCGTCGCGGTGCTCGGCATCGCCGTCTTCTCGTCGATGGACGCGGTGATGAAGGTGCTGGTGATCGAGATCGGCGCCTATGACACCTTGCTGTGGCGGACCCTGGCCGGCGCGATCCTGACCGGGTTGATCTACCTGCCGCAGCGGCGTGGCTGGCCGTCGCGGGCGACGATCCGAGTCCATTTGATTCGCGGATCGGTGTCGGCGGTGATGGCGGTCACGTTCTTCTGGGGCCTGGCCCGCGTGCCGATGGCGCAGGCGATCGCGCTCACCTTCATCGCGCCGTTGCTGGCGTTGTTCGGCGCGGGGTTCCTGCTCAAGGAGCATATCTCGCGCCGGGCCATCGTCGCCTCTTTGGTCGCCTTTGCCGGCGTGGGCGTGATCATGCTCGGTCAGGCGGCCTCGGCGCCGTCCCCCGACCGGTTCCGCGGTACCGTCGCCGTGCTGCTCTCCGCGGTCTGCTACGCCTATAACATCGTGCTGATGCGTCAGCAGGCCCTGGTCGCCGGGCCGCAGGAAGTCGCTTTCTTCCAGAGCGTGATCGTCCTCGTGATCCTGGCCGCCGGCGCGCCGTTCATGGCGCATGTGCCCGATATGCGGCATGGGCCCGCGATCGTCGGGGCGGCGGTGCTGGCGACGGTATCTTTGCTGCTGCTCGCCTGGGCCTATGCACGCGGCGAGGCGAATTATCTCGCGCCGACCGAATATACCGCCTTCATCTGGGCGTCATTATGGGGCTGGGTCGTGTTCAGCGAGCAGATCGCGCTCTATACGCTGGCCGGCGCCGCGCTGATCATCGCCGGCTGCCTGATCGCCGCGCGGCGGCGGTCGATCGAAAATGTGGAGGCTGCGTTTTGACCGTCAATATTCGTCCCGCGACGCCGCAGGATGCGGCGCTGATCCTGCGCTTCATCCGTGAACTCGCGGAGTTCGAACGCGAGCCGGACGCAGTAAAGGCCACCGAGGAGGGCCTGGCGCATGCCTTGTTCGACGAGCGATCGGCCGAGGCGGTGATCGCCGAGCAGGAGGGAAAGCCGATGGGCTTTGCCCTGTTCTTTCACAATTTCTCGACCTGGACGGGGCGCAAGGGCCTTTATCTCGAAGACCTGTACGTGACGCCGGAGGCGCGCGGATCGGGTGTCGGCACAGCCTTGTTGCGGCATCTGGCGGGGATAGCGCTCGATCGCGATTGCGGACGCTTCGAATGGGCGGTGCTCGACTGGAACACGCCGGCGATCGATTTCTATACCGCCATGGGCGCCGAGAGCTTGGACGAATGGCGCATCCGGCGCGTCACTGGCGATGCGCTTGCCAAGTTGGCGGGGCGTGGCTGATGGCCTGGGCGGATTGTTCGAGGTCGGTTTCACCACCTGTCTTCGCCATGTCGACGGCTTTCGCAACTTGTGGTGGCCATTGGGCTTCCTCGCCTCGGTAACCTTGTCCATGGCTCTACTGGAATATGCCTCGCGCTCGATCGCGATGGGCACGGCCTATGCCGTGTGGGGCGGGATCGGCGCATTGAGGACGGTCATCGTCGGCATTGCATGGTATCAGGAGCCGGCGAGCCTGCCGCGACTCCTGTTGATCCTCGGCGTAGTCGCGTGCATCGCCGGACTGAAGATCACGGGAGCACGCTGATGGCGGCGGATGAAGGGCTGATCGACTGGGTGACCGAGGCGATGGAGCCGGTTGGCCGTGTCACCAAGCGCGCGATGATGGGCGGCGCGACGCTCTATTGCGACGGCACCATCTTCGCGATCGTCGCAAGCGGCGGCGGGCTGTGGCTCAAGGCCGATGCGGAAAGCGACGCCGTATGGGACGAAGCGGGCTGCGAGCGCTTCACCTACGAGATGAACGGCAAGACCGGCAGCATGAATTATCGCCGCGCGCCCGACGACGTCTATGACGACGCCGACGAACTCCGGCGCTGGGCGATGCTGGCACTCGAGGCGGGAAGGCGAGCGCCGAAAAAGGCGCCGCCGCGACGAACGGCGCGGGCGGCGACGCGGGGACGCGTGTCGCGGAAATAGCTCAGAGACGGTGTCCGCTATTGGCGGTCACGATCACTTCCGCTGCAGGCGTTTTTCGCATTCGGCTTCAGTCTTCATCTTTTTCATCATCTTTATCTTGGTGAAGATAAATTGCTGATCGGCTGGCCACATATTATCCGGCTTCCGCGGGGCAACGTAACCTTCCCCGACTATTTCAAAGCAGGGGGTCTCACTCGGCCGATATTTACGGGCGTCCTCATCAGTCACTGAATACGCATCCATCCACTTCTTTTCTTTGATCTCAAAAGGTAACGCCCTTTGATCGGGAAGGTCGTCTGGGAGAAAATTGGGGTATTCCCAGTGAGCGTCCAAGAAGCCATGAACGAGCCGAGGTTTGAAGTCAGAGGGCTGCGCGTCAGTGATCGGCGAGCCTCCGAAGAGGGCGGCGAGGGTAAGTGCAAGCATCGACCACATTGCGCTAGATTGGCATGTCCGACTAGCATCCGCCAGTGCGTCGGTAGCGGACTCAGCGTGATATCCGCGCCACCCTCGGCGCAAACGTTCCGGCCGCAAACGACGCCACAATCGCCGTCACCAGGATCGCAAACCACGCGTACGTAAACCCAGCCATCATCATCGCGTTGGGCAGTACCCAGAACCCATAGATCGCCGCCGCGCCGCCAACCGCGATGATCAAGCCAAACAGCATCGGCCACAATTTGAACATGCGGATCAGCGCGAGCCCGATCAATGTCGTGCCGATCGCGAGCAAACCGAACTTGACGTGGACGGCCCACCACAGGCCGTGAAGCTGTGTCGGTGTCCCGGGCAGGTCGCTCATGATCCGCCATATGAACAAACCCTCGATCTCGTCGCTGAGCCCGGCGATCAGCAGCATCCCGACGATCGCACGCTGCGCCCGGCCGCGGCTGGCGGCGATCGCCGCCAGCACCAGGAACGCAGTGTAGGAGGGGATGAAGCCGAGCGCGTCGAGCCACAATCCCGTATTCTGTGCGCCGATCAAGCGCGCCCGGCACGCGCCGCTGCCGAACAACGCCGCGACGTCGCCCGGCGTCCGGGCCAGCTCGAACGCCAGGATTGGTCCGAGCTGCCCCGAACCGTCAAACGCCCCGCAGGCGATCAGCCCGGGGATCTTGCCGAATGCCCAAGAGCAAACGAACGCCACCAGTCCCGCCAGCACGCACAAGCGCCAGGCGGTGCGTGGCCTCACGCCGCCTCGGTTGCCTTGGCGCGTTCGATCGCCTCGATCACGATCTGGCGGGCTTCGGCCGCATCGCCCCATTTGCCGACGCGCACCCACTTCTCGGCCTCGAGGTCCTTATAGTGGGTGAAGAAATGTTCGATCTGGGCGAGCACGATCGAGGGCAGATCCCCCCGCTCGCCGACGTCCGAATAATAAGGGAAGGTCGAATCGACCGGGACGCAGATCAGCTTCTCGTCGCCGCCATGCTCGTCTTCGAGATTGAGCACGCCGATCGGCCGCGCGCGGACGACACAGCCGGGGACGAACGGCGAGCGCGCGATCACCAGCGCATCGAGCGGATCGCCATCGGGCGACAAAGTGTGCGGAACGAAGCCGTAATTGGCCGGGTAGCGCATCGGCGTGTGCAGGATCCGGTCGACGAACAGCGCGCCCGACTTCTTGTCGAACTCGTATTTCACTGGCTCGCCGCCGACCGGCACTTCGATAACGACGTTCAGGCTCTCGGGCGGGTTGTCCCCGACCGGTATCAAATCGATCCGCATGTCATTCCCTATATGGCGTGGCGCGCCGCCCCGTCTCAGCGGGGCTGGAGCAGCAGGTCGAGACCGCTCTCCCCGGTCCCGGTCTTCACCAGATGCGGATAGCGCAGCCCGTCATGATAGTCGATGCTCACGCTGCGCACTTCTTCGCCCGCCTTGACCAAAAGGACGATGGGCGCCTTGCCGCCCTTGGCCTCGGTCACCGCCGCCTTCAGGCGATCGTCCGAATAAGCCAGGCCGTTCACGCCGACGATCGTGTCGCCGACGGTCAGCCCGGAGTCGAAGGCGGGGCTGCCCCAGCGCACTGATCCCAGGCTGGCGTCGCTGCCGATTTGGAAGCCGAGCGAATAATAGAAGTCGGTGACCTTGCGCCCGCGCTCGGCCTGCTTGCCGATCGCGGGCTGCACGTCGGTATAGACGAGCTTGTAGCCGTTGCGGTCGAACCCCCCGAGCGGTGCCGGCTCGCCGACGCCGTAGAGCCGCTTGGTCAACAGGCCGCGCCAGTCATAGGGCTGGATCTTGTCGAGCGTCGCGACGACATCGTCGAACGTATAAGTGACCTCACCCCAATCGCCGTCATTGATGCCGAAGAAAGCCCGGGCGAAATCGTCGATCGACTTGCTGCCCTTCGATTGCTGGCGAAGGATCGAATCGACCTCCATCCAGATCAGCAGGCCTTCGTTATAATAATCCTCCGACCGCTGGTTGCTGGTCCAGCCCTTGGGCCGGCGGTTGGAGATGATCGGGTCGTTGGTCGTGTCGATCATCGGGCGCCAGTTGCGGCCCGGCGTATTGTCGAGATTGGCCATGATCGCGGCATAGCCGTCGAGCGTATCCTGTTTCGACACCAGTCCCGACCGCGCCTGAAGCACATAGCCCCAGAATTGCGTCTGCCCCTCATAGACCCAGAGCAGGCTGTTGCGCATCGGATAGAGATAATCGGGCGTCCACAGATCGGCACCGCGGCGGAACTTGCCGTCCCAGCTATGGGTATATTCGTGCGGCAGCAGGTTGCGCGCGCCGGCGTTGTTCTCCCACTCGCTGAAATAGCCCATCCGCGTGCCGTTCTCGGAACTGCGATGATGCTCGAGGCCGATCCCGCCAAGCTCGTTCGAGATCGACAGCAGGAATTCGTAATGGTCGTAATGCTGCGCGCCGAAGGTGCGGACGGCCTGTTCGACCAGGCGCTTGTGCGCGTCGATCATCGCCGGGGTCGCCGAATCGAGTTCCTTTTGGGTGTCGGCATAGACGTTGAGATTGACGCGTTCGCTGAGCGGCCACTTCTTGTAATAGCGCCCGGCCAGGATCGGGCTGTCGAGCAGGATCTCGTAATTGGTCGGCTCGTAGGTGTAGGTCGACCCCGCAACCTTGGCGTTGAGCGCTGACGACGCGGTCCAGCCTTCCGGATATTTGACCGTCATGCGGATCGGGATCTGCCGCACGAAATAGCCGGCGGGGTAGAAGCTTGTGCCGATCGGCTCGAGGCTGAGCAGGTTGCGCGTGACCATCATGCGGCCCTGGTCGCCCTTGGTCGAGGTGACGTATTTGAACGTAACCTCGATCGACTTGGCGCCCTTGGGAACGTCGAGATGGAACGCATAGACCTCGGCCGGATCGCGCTTCCACGCGACCGCCTTGCCGGCGGCGGTGATATGCAGGTCGACTACCTTGTCGATCTCGTTGCGCGGCGTGTGTCCCCCCGGCACCCATTTGGGATAAAGCAGCACCATCTCGCCGCTCCCCGAAACCGGGATATTCTCCTTGATGACGTAGATGCCGCGCGCCGTGTCGGTCGCATCCACCTCAAGCGTCAGTGTTCCCGGATACGGCTTGTCGACCGCGACCGGGATCGTGTTCTCCACCGGTGTCGGCTGCGGCTTCGAATTTTCGGCGAGTGCGACGGTGGCGACAGAGGAGGCGAGCAGGACAGCAAGAGCGGCGCGACGGAGCATTGAGCAGAACCCCTTTTTGATGTGCGGCCGTCCTAGGACGGCGATACACCCGCCGTCCAGTAGCTAACGCTACGGAAACAGTAGAATTAACCGCCGCCGATCGAATTGATCGTGAAGGCCAGCACGCCCAGGTTGAAGACGAACGCGGCCAGGCAATGGCCGGTGACGACGCGGCGGACGCGGCGGCTCTTGATGTCGACGTCGCTGGTCTGGAAGGTCATGCCCAGGGTGAAGCTGAAATAGACGAAATCCCAATAATCCGGGTCGTCGCAATTGGGGAATTCGATCCCACCGCTGTCTTCGTTATCCTCTGCCGGCAGATAATAGAGATGCGCGTAGTGGAGCGCGTAGATCATGTTCGAAAAGGTCCAGGCGAGCACCAGCGACACCAGCACCAGCACGATCGTGAAGGGCGTCGCCTTTTCAAGCTTTTCGGTGACTACCGAAACCATGATGACGATCGACGTCACGACAGTGAGCAGCAACAGGAAGGAGCGATTGGCGTCATTACGCTGCGCCGCCGCGCGCATCTGATCGGCCGTCCCGCGCGCGAACAGCGGCATGATCGAGATGAGGAAGATCGCCGCCGCGATATCGAACGCGATCATCGCGCCCCGTCCATAACCCTGGGCCGGGATTGTAAAGAACAGTCCCACAACGAAGATCGCGACGAATGCAATGAAGCGGGGAGGCGCGAGCCGATGACCGAGATGCATGTTCGCCATGACGAAACGCTAGCGTAGGCGGCGTTGCTCTACTAGAGAGCGCCGCCAACATGGCGCGTATCGAGACACCCCGGCCGATCAGAGGCACCCAGGACATTTTCGGCGACGAGCAGCGGCGCTTCGCGCGCGTGCTCGAGGCGTTCGATCATGTCCGCAAATTGTACGCGTTTCAGCGTGTCGACCTGCCGGTGTTCGAGGACACCCAGGTGTTCGCGCGCTCGATCGGCGAGACCACCGACGTCGTTTCCAAGGAAATGTACACGTTCGAGGATCGCGGCGGGGACTCACTGACCCTGCGCCCCGAATTCACCGCGGGGGTGTGTCGCGCCTATCTGACGCAGGGCTGGCAGCAATATGCGCCGCTCAAGCTGGTCACCTCGGGGCCGCTGTTCCGCTACGAACGCCCGCAAAAAGGGCGCTATCGCCAGTTCCACCAGATCGACACCGAAGTGATCGGCGCGGCCGAGCCGGCGGCGGATGTCGAACTGCTCGCCTTTGCTGACCAGCTGCTCCACGAACTCGGCATTGCCGATGGCGTGACCTTGCAACTCAATACATTGGGCGATGCCGAGACGCGCGATGCCTGGCGCGCGGCATTGGTCGCGCATTTCGAGCAGCATCGCGGCGAACTGTCCGAAGACAGCCTCGTCCGGCTCGACAAGAATCCGATGCGGATCCTCGACAGCAAGGATCCGCGCGATCGCCCGATTGCCGACGCCGCGCCGGACATCGACGCGCATCTGACGAGTGAGGCGGGAGCTTTCTTCGAGAAGGTTACCAAAGGGCTCGACGCGGCTGGCGTGGCGTGGACGCGCAACGGTCGGCTGGTGCGTGGGCTGGACTATTATCGCCACACCGCGTTCGAGTTCGTCACCGACCGGCTGGGCGCGCAGGGCACCGTGCTCGCGGGCGGGCGGTATGACGGCCTGATCGAGTCGCTGGGTGGGCCGGCGACGCCGGGCGTGGGTTGGGCGGCCGGTGTCGAGCGGTTGGCGATGCTCCTTGAAGAGCAAGAGTCGGAACGCGTTGCCGTTGCGATCATTCCCTTCGGTGAGGAAGCAGAAGCCATCGCCTTATCCGTGTTGGCGGACTTTCGCCGGGCGGGCGCGTCAGCCGATATGGCGTTCAAGGGCAATCTCAAACGGCGTCTGTCGAAGGCGAACGCGCAAGGGGCGTCCCTTGCGATATTGCTCGGCGACGAAGAGGTGGCCAACCGGACATTGACGGTGAAGGTGCTGGGTACGGGCAAGCAATTGAGCATTGCGGGCAGCGATGTTGATGCTCTTCTGCATGCGGCGTTCCTCTATTCCACGGGTGTGGCGGACGCTGATGTCGAAGGCGATTCGGTGCTGGAGGAAATGCTCGAGGAGTGGCGTGAGGGGTTGTGGACAGCCGAGACGGGCGCCGCATGACCTCCATCTCTCCCGAGCGGATCGCGCAGATCGAGGCGCGGCGCGACGAATTGTCGGCGTTGATGTCGACCGGCGATTTGTCGGGCGAGCGCTTCGTCCAGGTGTCGAAGGAATATGCCGAGATCGAGCCGGTGGCCAAGGCCGCGGGCGAAGTGCGCCGGTTGCGCGCCGAACTCTCGACCTTGAGCCATATGGCCGAGGACGATGCCGCCGATGGTGAGCTGAAGGCGATGGCGCGCGAGGAGATCGAGGAGATCCGCGTCGCGCTGCCCGAGGCCGAGCGCTCGCTGGCGTTGGCGCTGTTGCCGCGCGACGCCGCCGACGAACGCGCGGCGATGCTCGAAATCCGCGCCGGGACCGGGGGTGACGAGGCGTCGCTGTTCGCGGGCGACCTGTTCCGCATGTACCAGCGTTATGCCGAAGGGCAGGGCTGGCGAGTCGAACTGATCTCCGCCTCCACCTCCGAAGCCGGCGGGTTCAAGGAAGTCGTCGCCTCGGTCGAGGGCAAGGGCGTGTTCGCCAAATTGAAGTTCGAAAGCGGCGTGCACCGCGTGCAACGTGTGCCGGTGACCGAAAGTGGCGGGCGCATCCACACCTCTGCAGCGACCGTCGCGGTGCTGCCCGAGGCCGAGGATGTCGACGTCCAGATCGACGAGGCACGCGACTTGCGGATCGACGTCTATCGCTCGTCGGGCCCGGGCGGGCAGTCGGTCAACACGACCGACAGCGCGGTCCGCATCACCCATTTGCCGACCGGTTTGGTGGTGATCCAGCAGGACGAGAAGTCGCAGCACAAGAACAAGGCGAAAGCGCTCAAGGTGCTGCGAACGCGCTTGTACGAAGCGGAGCGCGAGCGGCTCGCCGCCGAGCGGTCGGGCACGCGCAAGGCGATGGTGGGTTCGGGCGACCGCTCGGAACGCATTCGGACGTATAATTTCCCGCAAGGCCGCGTGACCGACCACCGCATCAACCTGACCTTGCACCGCCTGCCCGAAATCCTCGAAGGCGATATGGGCGAATTGATCGGCGCGCTGATTGCCGAGGACGAAGCCGAGCGGCTGGCGACGCTGGATGGCTGATTTCCCCTCCCGCTTGCGGGAGGGGCTAGGGGAGGGCGTGTGTCCTCCCCGGGGCGCATGACACGCCCTCCCCCAACTCCTCCCGCAAACGGGAGGGGAGTAAGATTAGCGCTTGCCACTGCGACACAGCGCCTCGCGGCCGTCTCCGACACCCCTCGTCTCGATGCCGAACTGCTGATGGCGCACGCGCTCGGCACGACGCGCGAGCAATTGCTGTTGCGGCACCTGGATGACCCCACGCCCTCCACCTTCGCCGCGCTGATCGACCGGCGCCTCACGCATGAGCCAATCGCCTATATCACCGGCACGCGCGACTTCTGGACGATCAGCCTGGCGGTCGGCCCCGGCGTGCTGATCCCCCGCCCAGACAGCGAGACGCTGATCGAGGCGGCAATCGAACACCTGCCGGATGTCGAGGCGCCGCTGAGGATATTGGACCTCGGAACAGGGCCGGGAACGTTGCTGCTCGCCGTGCTGGCGCACTGGCCCGAAGCGCATGGCCTGGGGATCGACGCGTCGCCGGAGGCGCTCGCCTACGCCCGGCGCAATGCCGAGTTACTCAATCTGGCCAATCGCGCCTCCTTCCGCCAAGGCAACTGGGCCGATGGCGTCGCGGGGGATTTCGACCTGATCCTCTGCAACCCGCCCTATGTCGCCGCCGACGAATCGCTTCCGGCCGAGGTGCGCGAGCACGAGCCCGGCGCGGCGTTGTTCGCCGGCCCCGACGGTCTGGACGACTATCGTGTCATCGCCACCCAGCTCCCGCCCCTGATCGCGCCCGATGGCATGGCGGCGATCGAGATCGGCGCGACCCAGGCCGAAGCGGTTTCCGCCTTGCTGATCGCGCAGGGCCTGAAGGTCGCGGTTCGCCGCGATCTGGCCGGGCGCGACAGATGCCTCATCGCCACACCTTGAAAATGACACACTCCGGATACATATTTCTTCTTGGACAAACGCCCCGCACCCGCTATTGAGCGCGAAGGGGCAGACGATCTCAATCGACAAGTCGTTGAAATCGCGGGCCTGCCCAATCCATCGTCATTAGGCCGCTCGTCCGGCGGCCATGACAGGCCTTTCGCGCCTCCACCCAAGTTTCGGGTTCGGCGCGGGTGGCGCGTGGGATTTGCATCCTCTTGGAGCAAGGCCGGGTTTGTTTTGAACACAAGGACCACAGGACTTTGAACATAAATCGTCAGGCCGGCCGCCGTCGCGGCCGTGGTGGCCAGCGCCAGGGTGGCGGCGGTAATCCCAACGGAAACAACGGGAACCGCATCGACAACCGCGCGCGGGGCAATGCGAACCAGCTCTTCGAGAAGTACAAGACGCTCGCCGCCGAGGCACAACGTCAGGGCGACCGCGTCAACACCGAATATTATCTGCAGTTCGCGGACCATTATTTCCGCGTCCTCGCCGAGAATCGCAATCGGTTCGAAGAGCAGAACCCGAATCAGGCTCAACAGCGCCGTGGCCGCGAGGACGCGTTCGATGATGAGGATGAGGGTTACGAGGACGATGGCGCCGAGGGCGAGAGCCAGGAGCCACGCCGCGAGATCCAGGCCGAACCGCGCCGGGAGAGCCGCAACCAGGATCGCGACGATCGTGGCAATCGCGACGATCGTGGCAATCGTCAGGATCGCGGCAATCGCGAACCGCGCGAGGATCGCGGCAACCGCTACAACGGCAATGCCAATGTCAATGCTGGCGCCAACGGCAACGTGAACGGCTATGCCGAGAACGACCCCGACGAGGTGAACAGTGTCGAAGTGACTGAGGTCGCTGCACCGGTCGAGGAACGCGCCGAGCGTCCGTCGCGCCGGGGCCTGCGTCCGCGCCGCGAACCGCGCGTGGTCGAGGCGAGCGAGGGTGAGACCTTCGACGCGTCGCTGCTCCCGCCGTCGCTCGGCATTTCGGCCGGCACCGAAGGCGAGGAAGAGCCCGCTCCCAAGCCACGCCGCCGCCGCACGCCGCGCGCGACCGAACCGGCTGCCGACGCCGCCGAGTAATAGCCGTCAACCCGATGCTGGCCTCGTGCCGTATCCCGATTGCCTGAGATCCCAGCGTTCGCTGGGATGACAGAATGAAACGCCCGGTCGGACCCGTTCCGCCCGGGCGTTTTGTTTTGTGCCCTAGCCCAGCGTTGAACGGCTTCCGCAAATGACGGCTTGCGGCCCAATATCGGCCACTCGCGCCAGCCTTCGAGAAAGGCCTCTTTGTACACTTTTCTGCCGTTAGGCTTGCCCGTCTCGTGTGACCGGGATAGCTTGCGGAACAGGCTTGGCCCGCGCCTCCTCCCTCCAATTGGGGAAGTATCGCACATACGGGGCGACGAGAGTCATCGGACCATCTGTTCGAGCGTTCGCATAAGGAGGGATTGCGTTTCTGGCTCGGAATGGAGGTTTGCGATGCGCCTATCCGTACCGATCTATCAGCTAAAGCGCCGGGCCAAATTATTGGCGCGAGCCGAAAAAGTCCCCTTGCATGAAGCGCAGGATCGGATTGCCCGCAAGGAAGGCTTTCGCGCCTGGAGCGCGCTGTCCGCATGCATGACGGCGAACTCGCCAGCGTCCGCATTGCTGCCGAAGCTAGCCGACGGTGATATGCTTTTGCTTGGCGCTCGTCCGGGACAGGGCAAAACTCTGCTGGGCATACAGCTTTTGCTTGATGCTGCCCGCGACGGGAGGCGGGCTGTCCTCTTCACGCTGGAATATACCGCTGAGGAGGCGATGCAGCTCGTCCTATCCGTAAATAATGGAGAGGTCAGGCACGCACCGGAAATCGTGACGTCGGGCGACATAAGCGCAAATCTTATCGTACAATATCTGTCCGGTTCGCCAACAGGAACCGTAGCTCTCATCGACTATCTTCAAATTTTGGATCAGCAAAGAAGCAAGCCACCGCTTTCGGAACAGATGCGCGTGTTGAGCGGATTTGCCAGGAAAAGCGGGGTCATCCTTGGCTTCATTTCGCAGATCGACCGTTCGTTCGATCCTAAGCGCGATCCTTTGCCTAGTCTTGACGACGTTCGCCTCCCTAACCCGATACCGGCAGGCATATTCTCGAAGGCCTGTTTCCTGCACGCTGGCGAAACTCGGCTTCAGCATGTCGTGTAGTGTTTCGAAGCGGCATCTTGAGCCACGCTCGGACGATAGCTCATCTCTCGATCGCTCCGGAATGGACACGACATTGCAGCTTCCACGATCTTTCAGCTTCCGTTCACCGGCCAATACGCTAGCTTTGTCTCAAACAAGACAAGGGGATGGTGATGCGCGGATTGGCGGTTTCGGTCTTGTTGCTGGTGCCGGGCGTCGCGTTGGCGCAGACGGCGCCCCAGCCCTCGGCGCAGGGTGATGTCTCGGTCACGATCTACAATAACGACCTGGCGCTGATCCAGGATACAAGGCGACTGGCCCTGGCGAACGGTGTCAACCGTCAGGAATTTCCCGACGTCTCCGACCGCATCCGGCCAGAGACGGTGCGTCTGTCGGTCGACGGCGCGTCGATCGTCGAACAGAATTTCGACTATGACTTGTTGTCGCCGAGCGCGCTGATCCAGAAGGCGGTCGGCCAGACCATCACGCTGGTCCGCACCAACCCGGCGACGGGCGCCGAGACCCGTGAGCGGGCCAAGGTGCTGGCGACCAATGGCGGCGTCGTGCTCCAGATCGGCAACAATATCGAGGTGCTGCGCGACGACGGGCTGCCGGTGCGCGTGGTCTACGATTCGCTGCCGCCCAATTTGCGCGCGCGGCCGACCTTGTCGATCTCGCTCGACGCTTCGGGCGGTGGTACGCGCCCGGCGACGCTCAGCTATCTGACCACCGGACTCGGCTGGAATGCCGATTATGTCGCGCTGTTCGACGAAGCGAAGAGCACGATCGATGTCCAGGGTTGGGTGACGCTGAGGAACGACAACAATGTCGCCTTCACCAATGCCGATACAATGCTGGTCGCGGGCGCGCCGGGGCAGGGCGGCGGCAATGCCGGCATGGCGCCGGGCACGCTCCCGGGTACCGAGCGTTCGGGACGCGCCCGGCTGGGGGATTTCTATCTCTACCCGGTCGGCCACCGCATCACGATCGCGCCCAATCAGCAGAAGCAGGTCAGCTTCCTGTCGGTCGGCGGCGTGCCGGCGAAGAAGCTCTATCAATATCGCAACGCCTGGTACGGCTCGTCGAGCGATCCCGTGAGCGCCGCCACGGTGTTGAGCTTTTCGAGTTCTAGAGATGGCGGACTCGGCGATGCGCTGCCTGCGGGGACGGTCCGCGTCTATATCCGCGACGCCAAGGGCCAGCCGCAATTCATCGGCGAGAATCGCATCGATCACACGCCGATGGGGTCGACCCTGGCGATCCGCACGGGCGAGGCGTTCGACGTCAAGATCAAGCCGGCGGTCGAGAAGCGCGAAAAGATCAACAGCGGGGAATGGGAGCGAACCGAGAAATTCCGCATCTCGGTCGACGGCGGCAAGCCGACCGTCGTCGAGCGCGAGGACGAAGTCACCTATTGGCGCACGACGATGAGCTATACGGTCACCAATGCGCGGCCCGAACCGGTCACGGTCGACCTGGTCCAGGCCGGGCTCGACCGCACTTACTGGCACGACACGCGCGTTTCGAGCGAATCGATCAAGGGCGAGCAACGGTCGCTCGACGAGCGGCTGTGGCATGTGACGGTGCCGGCCAACGGATCGACCGTGCTGACCGTCGCGTTCGACACCCGGTACTGACGGCGGGATCCGCGCGATGCGCGCCGCCTTGCTGTTGCTGTTCGTGCTGGCCGGCGCCGTGCCAGCGCGCGCGCAGACCGTCATCACCTCCGCCGGCCCCGACAAGGTATCGGTGACACTCTATCGCGACCCCAATCGCGGGGCGCAAAGCGCCATCAACCGGTCCTATCCGCAGGGCTTCGCGCTGGTCACCGAAACGCGCACGGTGACCATTCCCGCCGGGCCGGCGGTGATCCGGTTCGAAGGTGTCGCCGGCAACATCCTGCCCGAAAGCGCTTTGGTGTCGGGGCTGCCCGACGGGGTCGAGGAGAAGAATCTCGACGCCAATCTGCTGTCGCCGCGCTCGCTGTTCGAGCGCGCGCTAGGCCGTCGCGTTCTCGTTCGCCGCACCAACCCTGCGACGGGCAAGGCGCAGTTGCTCCAAGCGACTTTGCGCTCCTCGGCCAATGGCGCGGCCGTGCTCCAGTTCGGCGGGGCCTATGGTGACCTGCGCTGCTCCGGCCTGCCCGAAGCGATCGTTTATGACGGCGTGCCCGAAGGCTTGTCAGCCAAGCCAACGTTGTCGGTGAGGACGACGGCCAAGGCTCAGCGCCAAGTGACGCTGACCTTGTCTTATCTGTCGGGCGGGTTCGACTGGCAGGCGGATTATGTCATCGCGATGCGCAAGGACGGACAAAGCGCCGATCTGTTCGCATGGATCACACTCGCATCGACCGACGTCACCAGCTTCGTCGATGCCGATACCCAAGTCGTCGCGGGCAAGATCAATCGCACCGCCAATAGCAATTACGGTCCGCGCAATTTCGTCTCGTCGAGCTACCTGCCGCTGCAATGCTGGCCGCTGCCGGAATATGATCTGTCCAATGAGGAGCGCTATTCCGCCGACGCTGTGCGGGAAGCGCCCGCACCGCCGCCGCCGCCCCCACCGCCCGAACCGATGGAACTCGTGGTCTCCGCAAGCCGGGCCGGTTTTATGGCCGACGCGAAAGTGGCGACGGTCGAGGCGCTCGGCGACCTCAAACTCTATCGCTTCCCGACCCGCGTCACCGTCGCCTCGCAATCGCAGAAGCAGGTCGGGCTGATGAACAAGTCCGGCGTCAAACTCGCGCCGATCTATGTCAGCGATATTATGCGCGAGAACGCGCAGACCGGCTTGCTGCTGCGCGGCAAGAACACCACCGCCAACGGGCTCGGTGCCGCGATGCCGGCGGGCAAGGCGGCGGTCTTCAGCGACGTCGACGGACAGATGCTGCTGGTCGGCGAATCGGCGATCGACGACAAAGCCGTGGACGAATTGGTCGAATTCCGCATGGGCCAGCCGCAGAGCGTATCGGCGCGAGTGGTGGGCACACGCCGCCGTCCCAACGACCGCACCACCGGCTATACGCTGACCGTCACCAACGACCAGCCCTGGCCAGTGACCTACGAGACCAAGATTCACCTCTACGATTACGAGAAGATCGCGCGATCGAGCAGTCGGCTGGGGAGGAAGGACGGTGCGTCTTTCTGGACGACGATTATCCCCGCGAACGGTACCGCGACCTTATCCTACGCCGTGCGCGACGATCGCAAGCGGTAGGACAGTCCAGCTTTGCTCAGGTGCCGTCGGCCGGACGTGGCGGACCGTTTCAGCTTGCCGAATTCGCGGCTAAGGCAAGGGCGATGCAACGGCTCGCCATTTACGACATGGACAAGACGATCACCCGATCGCCGACCTGGATGCCGTTCCTCCGCGCCTGGGCCAGACGGCGGCCGTGGCGACTCGCGGCGCTAGCCGCCAGCGTTGCGCCGGCCGCGCTCTATCTCGGCAAACGCATCGATCGCGCGCGGCTGAAGGAAATGACGCAGCGGCTGGTGATCGGACGGCGGCCGGCGATTGACCAGGTCGATCAAGCCGCGGCGCGTTTCGCAAACCGAATCGTCGTCGGCAAGGTCTGGGACGATGCCCGCGCACGCATCGCGGCCGACCGCGCGGCGGGCTATCGCGTGGTGATGGCGACCGCCTCGTACGATTTCTACGTTCGCCCGATCGCTGCTGCCTTGGGCATCAGCGACGTCATCGCGACGCCGTCGACACTCGAAAACGGTCGTCTGCTGCCACGCATCGCGGGCGAGAATTGCTATGGCGATGCCAAGCTTCGCATGATTGAAGCGTGGATGGCGCGCGAGAGGATCGCGCGCCGGGACGCTCATGTCCGCTTCTATTCCGATCACGTCTCCGACGCGCCGACACTCGACTGGGCGGACGAAGCCTTCGCGGTTAACCCGCATGCGCCGCTGCTCGCGTTGGCCGGAGAGAAGGGCTGGACTGTCCTACGCTGGCGGTAGGTTCAGGCCATTGCGGTTGGTTTCCCCCTCCCTGAAAGGGAGGGGGTAAGGGGTGGGTTTAGCATCGGGCGAGGCTCGAAGCCTCGTCCGATGCTTTTTTGACGATCGGCCGACGAGTCTTTTGGGCGCGCAGACGCGCGCACCCACCCCCAACCCCTGCCTTGGCAGGGAGGGGAGCCGAAATCCTACAGCAATACATCCACCGCATGGATGACGAGCCCGACCAGCCCGCCGACCAGGGTACCGTTGATACGGATATATTGCAGGTCGCGGCCGACCGCATTCTCCAGCCGCCGCGTGATCGTCTGCGCGTCCCAGCCGCGCACCGTTTCCGACACCAATCGCACGATCGCGTCACCATAATCGGCCGCGGTGCCGACCGCGGCACGGCGCGCGAAACGGTTGATCGTATTGGCGAGCTCGGGATCCTCCTGCAACGTCACGCCGAGCTGGTGGAGCGCCTCACCGAACCGCCCGGCCATCATCGCATCGGGATCGCGCGCGATCTTCAGCATCGCGCCGCGCATCTGTTCCCAAATGCCCTGCCACCAGTCCGACAGCGCGGGATTGTCGAGCATCTCCGCCTTGAACCCCTCGACCCGCTCGCGCATCACGGGGTCGAATTGCAGATCATAAGCGAGCTGCGCCAGACCTTCCTCGGCTTTGGCGCGCAGCGGGTGGTCGGGCTGCGACGCCATGTCCTGGATCATGCCGTCGAGCCCGGCGATGATCTTGTTGGCCAGCGTCTCGTCGAGCCCGGTCCAGCGCATCAGCGATCCGGCGCGCTCATGCACCATCGCGCGGATCACCGGTTCGTTAGCGGAGAGCACCTTGGCCGCCCATTTGATGATGCCGTCGAGCAGGGGCACGTGGCGGTTATCGGCAATCGCGGCGTTCAGCGCGTTGCCCAGCAATGGCGAGATTTCGAGCGAGCGCAGGCGCTGCGCCAGCGTCGTCCGCACCATCCCGCCCAGCCGTTCCTGGTCGAGCGATTCGAGCATGTCGGCGGCCAAGCGCGACGCGCCGCGCCTGAGCCGGCCTTCGCTCGCGCCCTTGGGGCTGGCCAGCCAGCGGCCGGCGGCGCCAGCGACGTCGACGCCCTGCATGCGCCGGGCGACGACGCGTGGGATCAGGAAATTATCGCGCAGGAATTGCGCGAGCGTGTCGCCGATCCGGTCCTTGTTCCTCGGTACGATCGCGGTGTGCGGGATGGGCAGGCCGAGCGGGTGGCGGAACAAGGCGGTCACCGCGAACCAGTCGGCCAGTCCGCCGACCATTGCCGCTTCGGCAAAGGCGCGGACGAATCCCCAAAGGGGGTGACGATCGCCCAGCGCGCGCGCGACCAGGTAGAGCGCCGCCATCGCCACCAACAGAGCCGTGGCGACCAGCCGCATCCGCCTGAGGGCAGGAGGCGCGGTAGTCGGGCCGGGAACGGACAGTCGCGCCAACTTCATGGCCGAAACAATCCCCCAAAGCCGGGATTGTTCAAGCCCTCCTTATGCAACCGGTCGTCATTCGGCCGGTTGCGGCCCCTGTTCGCCATGGTCATAGCCAATCGGCTTGGGTGCATCCGGATGGTCGAGTATCGGCCGGCTATCGTCGCCGGGACGATAGGTCAGCAGCACGCGGCGCAGCCACGGCCCGGCCCATTCCTCGATCCCGATCGCCAGGCTGAAGCTGGCCGGCACGATCAGCAATGTCAGCACGGTCGACAGGATCAACCCGCCGATCACGACGATGCCCATCGGCGCGCGCCAGGACGCATCGCCCGACAGCGATACTGCGGTCGGCACCATGCCCGCCACCATCGCGACCGTGGTCATGACGATCGGCTGCGCGCGCTTGTGACCGGCATCCTCGATCGCGGCCAGGCTGGGCACGCCTTTGCTCATCTCTTCCAACGCGAAGTCGATCAGCAGGATCGAGTTCTTGGCGACGATCCCGATCAGCATCAGCAAGCCGATATAGACCGGCATCGAGATCGGCTGACCGGCGATCCACAAGGCGATCAACCCGCCCAGCGGCGCCAGCAGCAGTGAGCCCATGTTGACGAACGGCGGCAGGACGCGGCGATAGAGCAGCACCAACACCGCGAACACCAGGAACACGCCGGCCACCACCGCGACCAGGAAGTTGTAGATCATCTCTGCCTGCCATTTGGCCTGACCGAGCGTCAGTTGCTGCACGCCATTGGGCAAATGCTGCATGATCGGCAGCGCGTTGATTTCCTTCCACGCCTGGCTCGACACCAACGGCTTGCCGGTCTTGGGATTGAGGCCCAAATCAGCGCCGATCGTCAGCTGGCGCTGCAACTGGACACGTTGAATCTTCGATGGGCTGGCGCCGAAGCTGATATCGGCAACGGTCGACAGCGGTACAGATCCGCCATTGATTGTCGATACCGGAATGTTCTGGATCGTCGCCATCCGCGAGCGCGCCGATTGTTCGAGCGCGACGGTGATCGGCACCTGGCGATCGCTGAGCGAAAATTTTGCCTTGTTCTGGTCGATATCGCCCAAGGTGGCGAGGCGCACCGCGCTCGACAGCGCCTGCGTCGTCACGCCCAGATTGGCAGCGAGATCGAATCGCGGGCTGACCACCAGTTCGGGCTGTTGCAGATCGCCCTGGATACGCGGCGCCGTGACCGATTTAAGCTTCGACAGCTGCTGCACGATCGTCTGCGCGGTCGAGGTCAGCAATTTCGGGTCGTCGCCCCCCAGCACGATGGTGATGTCGCGCCCGCTCGATCCCCAACCCTGCTGTGAGCGGAACGAGACACGCGCGTCGGGGATCGCGGCCAGGGTCGGCGCCAGTTGGCGCTCGAACTGGACGCTCTTGAGATCCTTGTCCTTCTTGAAGATCGCGGTCACACGGCCGTTGCCGACGAACGCGCGTGAATAGACGTCCTCGACCTGCGGCTGCTTCTTGAGCAGGGCCGCGACCTTGTCGACCACCGCTTGAGTCTGGGCCAGGGTCGTACCGGGCACCATTTCGATGCTCGCCGTCGATGCGTCCTGATCCTGATCGGGCTGGAACGATTGCGGCAGGATGGCGAAGAAGACCACCGTCAACGCCAAGGCTACCGCGCCCGCCACGATCGACGACCAGCGATGGCGCAGCGTCCAGCGCAAAGCCGCCATATACCAGTTCATCATCCGGCCTTCGCCATGCGAGGCATGGCCCTTGGCCTTGAGGAAATAGGCCGCGATCATCGGTGTCAGCAGACGCGCGACGGCCAGCGACATCAGCACCGAGGCGACGACGGTCAGGCCGAAATTCTTGAAGAACTGGCCCGACACGCCCGGCATCAGGCCGACCGGCAGGAACACCGCGACGATCGACATGGTCGTCGCGAGCACCGCCAGGCCGATCTCGTCGGCGGCGTCGATCGCCGCCTGATAGGCGGTCTTGCCCATGCGCATGTGCCGAACAATGTTCTCGATCTCGACGATCGCGTCGTCGACCAGCACGCCGGCGACCAGGCTCAATGCGAGCAAGGTCATCTGATTGAGCGTGAAGCCGAGTTGTTGCATCACGAAGAAGGTGGGGATCGCCGATAGCGGGATGGCCAGCGCCGAGATCGCGGTCGCGCGCCAGTCGCGCAGGAACAGGAACACGACGAGGACGGCCAGGCCCGCGCCTTCGTACATCGCTTCCATCGCCGAGTGATATTGCATCTCGGCATATTGGACGTTGTTGAAGATCAGCTTGAACTTGACCTTGGGATTCTTCTTCTCGAGGTCGGCGAGCTTCTTCTCGGCGCCATGGAACACGGTGACGTCCGACGCGCCCTTGGCGCGCTGGAAGTCGAACGAGATGACCTGCGCGCCGTTGAGCTGCGACGCCGACCGCTGTTCGGCGAACTGATCGACCACGGTGGCGATATCGGTCAGGCGCACCATGCGACCGCCACCGGCCGAAATCTGCGTCTGGCCGAGCGCATAGGCGTCCTTGGCATTGCCGAGCACGCGCACGGTCTGTTCGGAGCCCGCAATCTCGGCGCGGCCGCCCGCGGCGTTCATATTGACCTGGCGCAGCTGTGCGTTGACCTGGCTGGCGGTCAGGCCGAGCGACTGAAGCTTGTCGGGATCGAGCTTGACCCGGATCTCGCGGCTGACGCCGCCATTGCGTTCGACCGTCGCCATGCCCGACACCGACTGCAATTCCTTGGTGACGGTATTGTCGATGTACCAGCTCAGCTGCTCGATCGTCATGTCGGTCGAGATCGCGGCATAATTGGCGAGGTCATTGCCGGTGGTGTTGGCGCGTTCGACCTGCGGCTCGAGGATACCGTCGGGCAAATTGCCGCGAATCTGTTGCAGCGCGCTGCGCACATCCTCGACCGCGCGATCGATCGGCGTGCCGATGTCGAGCTGGACGATGGTGACCGAACTGCCCTCGGTCACGTTCGAGTTGATCTCGTCGATTCCCGACAGACTGCGGACCGCTGCCTCGACCTTCTGCGTGACCTGATTCTCGAGTTCGGTCGGCGCGGCGCCCGGTTGGCTGACCGAAACGATCACGACCGGAAAATCGATATCCGGATCATTGTTGACCTGCATCGTCGCGAAGCTGACCAGGCCGGCCACCGTCAGCATGAAGAACAGGACGAGGCTGGGGACCGGGTTGCGGATCGACCAGGCGGATATGTTGCGGAAGCTCATGCGAACGCCCTCTTCAAAGCTTGCGCAGCTGTGGCTTGACCTTCTGGCCGGGGCTCAGGAACGCCCCCGCCGACAACACCACGCGCTCGTTACCGACCAGGCCCTGAACGATCGCGACGCCGCGATCGGTCACTTCGCCGGTCTTGATCGCGCGGCGCTCGACCTTGTCGTCCTTGTCCAGGATATAAACGAAATTGCCGGTCGCGTCGGTCTGGATCGCCGAGTTCGGCAGGATCGGCGACGTGTTCGCGCCGCCATAGATCGTCGCCGCGGCGAAGCCGCCCGGGCGCAAGGTGGCGTCGAACGGGATCGCGATGCGGACGATGCCGCGACGAGACTGCGGATCGATGACCGGGGGCAGCTGCCACACCTGGCCGGCGAACGACTGGCTGCCGCCGACCGGCGTCACTTGGGCGCGCGAGCCGACCGAGATGCCCTTGATGTCGCCCTCGGCCACTTCGGCCCTGAGCTCCATCTCGCCGCCCTTGGCCATACGGAACAGCGTGCCCGAGCCCGAGCTAACGATCTGGCCGGGCTCGACCATGCGCGCCAGCACCAGGCCGGCGGCGGGCGCCCGGATATCGAGCCGCCCGTTGCGCGCCTGCGTCTCGGCGAGCTGCGCCTGCGCGACCTTCACCCTGGCATTGGCTGCCGCGAGCGTCGCTCCCTTGCGTTCGAGATCGGCCTTGGAGATGAAACCGCGGTCGACCAGCGCCTTGGCGCGGTTATATTCGCTCAGCGCGATATCGGCGTCCGACTTGGCCACCGCGATCGACGCGGCAAGGCTGCTGGCGGTCTGCACCTGGACCGAGCGGTCGACAGTCGCGAGGGTCTGGCCGGCGGCGACCCATTGGCCCGGCTGCACCAGCACCGCGGTCACCCGGCCGCCTTCGCCGGCGACGCCGACAGGCATATCGACCCGCGCGGCGAGCGACCCCGTCGCCGACACCATGCGGTCGACCGAATTGCTCCCCGGCGACCCCACCGACACGGTCGGCATCTGGTCCTCGGGCGCGCCGCTGGCGGTCGTGCCGCCGGTCCCTGCCGCGGGCTTGGCGGCCGGACGCATCATGAAGAAGGCAGCGATCAGCACGACGATGATTGCGCCGATCCCGCCCAGGACCAGCCAGCGACGCCGCGGCGTCGCGGTTTCGTCGGTGAGCGCGTACATGCCGCTCGACTCGTAATTCATGTCAGCCACGTTCCCCATGTGCCCTGTCATTGAGGCACCATCAGGGCCTCCGTTGGAACTGTATTATAGAAATAAAGCACCGACCTCAAGAGGCTCGGTGCGCTACTCCAATAATGTCCTTTTCGGCCCCGAATCGCAATCGGTAACGCCATTTCGTGTCGGAAACGGTTGCATTTGCCGGCGCTTTGGGCGGACGATGCAGAACCGCCGATTAAAAAGGCGGTAAGGAGGGAAGTTCGATGCCCGAAAGATCGATTCTGGGATGGCTGCTGATCGGCCTTGTCGCCGGCGTGTTGGGCAAGTTCGTCATGCCGGGCAAGGATCCCGGCGGGTTCATCGTCACGATCCTGATCGGCATCGCCGGCGCATTGCTGGCCGGCTTTGTCGCGCAGACGATGAACTGGACCTTGGTCGGCGGCTGGCAGAATTACGCGGCGGCAACCGCCGGCGCGATCGTGCTGCTCGCTTTGTACCGGGTGGTGGTCAGTCGTCGCGTATAGAGCGTGATGGCGTGTTCGCGTAAGGCCGCGACCTCGTTCAGGTTGGTGTAGTCCGCCCTGTGGCACGGCCGCCGAGGACGGAATGATCCGTCATGTCTGGAGGACATATGCGTTTGCTTGCCACTGCCGCCGTCATCACCCTGTCATCGATCGCGGTCGCTCCCGCGCTCGCTCAGACGATGCCCGTCGCTCCGGCGGTGATCCCGGACGGGACCCTGCTCGACGTCACCGCAACCGGCAAGACCACGCGCGTTCCCGATCTGGCGACGATCCGCGCCGGTGTCGTCACCCAGGCACCCTCCGCCGCGGCGGCACTGTCCGACAACGCCAATCGCATGAGCGCGGTCCTGTCGGCGCTGAAGCGCGCAGGCATCCAGCCGCGCGACATCGCCACCGCCAATGTCTCGCTGCAACCGCAATATCGCTACGAGGACAACAAACCGCCGGTCATCACCGGCTATCAGGCGACCAACAATGTCTCGATTCGCTTCCGCGACATCGCCAAATCGGGTGCGATCCTCGACGCGCTTGTAGCGCAGGGCGCCAACCAGATCGACGGGCCCAATCTCTCGCTCGACCAGCCCGATGCCGCGCTCGACGAAGCGCGAGTCGATGCGGTCAAGCGTGCCCAGGCGCGCGCGCAGCTTTATGCCAAGGCGGCTGACCTATCGGTGTCGCGCATCCTGACGATTGCCGAAGGCGGAGAAATCGCCGGACCGCCGCCGCCGATGCCGGTCTATCGCATGGCTGCCGCCAAGGCGGCCGACACGCAGGTGATGCCGGGCGAGAGCGACGTGACGGTGACGATCACGGTGCGCTTCCTGCTCAAATGACGAGAAAGGGGCCGCTCCCAAGATGGGAACGGCCCCTCCGTTTGTTCGCGTTGTTTTCAGCTTCGCTGAGCGGACCGGCACCGTAACCGAAACAGACTCTAGCGAAACCGCCCGCGGTTGATCAGGGCGAGGACTGCCAGCAAGATGATCGCGCCGGCTACCGAATAGATGAACGTCCTGATCGTGATCGCCTGGTTGATATCGGCGCCGAACAGCCAACCGGCGATGACCGCGCCAATGATCCCAACGACGATATTGACGATGATCCCCGATCCGCCGCCGCGCACGACCAGGCTGGCCAGCCAGCCAGCAAGCCCGCCGACGACCAGCCAGATGATGATGTTCTCAAGCATGTGCCGATCTCCCGCCGGTTACCGCGCGCGACCGCGATTGATAAGGTTGAGGACGAGCAGCAGGGCCACCGCGCCGACGAATGCGGCGACCAGCGCGCCGATCGACGGCGGCCAACTGGCGATCGATCCGCTGCCGGGGAAGAGCGGGCCCAGCAGATAATTGCCGATGAACGACCCGACGATGCCGACGACGATATTGAGAATGAGGCCCTGCTGGGCGTCGGTGCGCATGACGATGCTCGCCAGCCAGCCGATCACGCCTCCGATAACGATCAGAAGAATCCAGTACATCGCAACCCTCCTATTCGACGCGATCTGATGCGATCGGTCTTGGGGTTACGACTCTTCAGAAGGAATATATGTTCCGCCCCCGTTTTGAAACGGGGGCGGCGCGTCAGTATTTCTGCTGGCGCTCGTACAGGCTCTTGTAATGCTGGATACGCGTCACGCGCAGTCCGGGCATGCCCGAGCGATCGATCGCGCGCTGCCAGCCAGCGAATTCCTCGACGGTCAGATTGTACCGGTCGCACACTTCATCGACGCTCAGCAGGCCGCCATTGACCGCCGCCACGACCTCGGCCTTGCGGCGCACGACCCAGCGCGTCGTATCCGCCGGAGGCAGCGTCTCGAGAGTCAGCGGTTCCCCGAGGGGGCCGATCACCTTGGCAGGGCGTATTTTCTGGTTCTCAATCATTCACTACCTCGATTGGGGCGGGGGGCCCCCACTCACTTTGGCTAAAAACGACCATTAGCGGCCGGACTTGAACATCCATTGAAGCGTCTAGGTAAACACGCCCTTCATGCTTGGCCCCAATCCGCGATCCGCGCCGCGACTTGCGCGTCGAATGCGCCGGAGGGTGGGAAGAAGGCCGAGGATTCAATCACTCGCGGAAATTGGCGAGTCTGAATGAGCGCGGTCGGGCTTGCTGCCTGGCGTGCCGAGATGCCGACCATGAGCACGGCCAGGTCGGGTGGCAACACCGCGACCGACGCATCGTGATCGAATCTCAGATAACTCAGGTCCACGCTTTTACTCACCCGCGTTCAACAGAATCGAGGGTCTACCCATTTTGCCCTAAAGGTCGGTAAAGACGGTGTTCGCGGGAGCTTAACCTCGCACGGCTGCGGCTTGCCTAGGCAAAGTGGGCCGGCATCCCTATTGAGCGCCACACAGCAATGACCGAAGTCGACTTCCAACTAGGCCCCGATCTGTCGGGCAAGCGCATCGTCGTCGCCATGTCGGGCGGAGTCGATTCGTCGGTCGTGGCCGCGCTCGCCGCGCGCACGGGCGCGGAGACGATCGGCATCACGCTCCAGCTTTACGATCATGGCGAAGCGGTCGGGCGCGCGGGCAGCTGTTGCGCCGGGCGCGACATCCGCGATGCGCGCGCCGTCTGCGATCGGCTCGGCATCGCGCATTATGTCCATGATCATGAAAGCGCATTTCGCGACGCGGTGATCGATCAGTTCGCCGATGAATATGTCGCCGGGCGCACCCCGATTCCCTGCGTCCGCTGCAATATGGGTCCCAAATTCACCGACCTGTTCCGACTCGCGCGCGATCTCGGCGCCGATTGCCTGGCGACCGGCCATTATGTCCGCCGAGTCGAAGGACCCGAGGGCGCCGAACTCCATCGCGCTGCCGATCCGGCCCGTGACCAGAGCTATTTCCTGTTCGCGACGACACGCGATCAGCTCGATTTCCTGCGCTTTCCATTGGGCGACTTACCCAAGCCGCGCGTCCGCGAGCTTGCCGCCGAACTGGGTCTGGGCGTCGCCGCCAAGCCCGACAGCCAGGATATCTGCTTCGTCCCCGACGGCGATTATGCGAGCCTGGTCAAGAAGTTGCGGCCCGAAGCGGAAGCCGGAGGCGATATCGTCGACCTGGCTGGCCGCAAGCTCGGCGAGCATAAGGGGCTGATCCATTTCACCATCGGCCAGCGCCGCGGGCTCGAAATCGGCGGCAGCCCCGAGCCGCTCTATGTCGTTCGTTTAGATCCCGCGACTCGCCGCGTGATCGTCGGCCCGCGCGCCGCGCTCGGCGTCGCCTCGGCGCGGCTGTCGGACATCAACTGGCTGGGCGGCGATTATAGCGGGCCGATTACCGCCAAGGTGCGCAGCCTCGCCAAGCCGGTCCCCGCGCGGCTCGCCGGCGACCGGGTCTTGTTCGACGATCCGGAATATGGCGTCGCGCCGGGTCAGGCGGCGGTGCTCTATGCCGGCGATCGCGTGCTCGGCGGCGGCTGGATCGAGGAAACGCAAGCGGTGGAAACAGCGCTGGCGGCGTGATTGCCGCTATTCGGCTTTGGGAAAGAACCGTTCGATCACACTCGACGCCAGCCGCGCGGGGCGCAGCGTTTGGGCGTCGATGCAGCACCAGCTCGATTTGACCTCGGCCAGCACTTCTTCGCCGCGGTGGATGACCGTCTGATAGAAAGCACGGGCACCCTGGACCTTTTCGAGCAGGACGGTGGCGATCACCTCGTCGTCGAGGAAGGTCGGCTTGCGATAGGTGATCTCATGCTTGAGCGCGACCCAGAGCAGGCTTGCGACGGCCTCGGCCGGCGCGATCTTCTGCCAATGGCTCAGCACCGCGTCCTGCACCCACTTCAGATAGGAGGCATTGTTGACGTGCCCCATGAAGTCGATGTCGGCGGGATCGATGCCGATCGGGAAGTCGTGTGGGAGGGCATGGTCGGTCACGCCGGGAATATAGCGCTTGTGGCGAAAAATAGCGAACTTTCTATGGGATAAACGGACGCTACGGAAAGCGGGCGCGAGGGGTGGGGGAGCATAAATCCTCCCCGGGACGGGGAGGGGGACCGCTCGCGCAGCGAGTGGTGGAGGGGGTTCTCAACACCTACATCATGGCGTGGGGCGCACCCCCTCCACCAAGCCGCTGCGCGCCTTGGTCCCCCTCCCCGTAAACGGGGAGGATTTTTTTGGTCAGCCCAAGAGAAACGTGCCTTCGAGCACCGTCACGCAATTCCCGCCGAGAATCACCCGATCGCCCTCCAGCCGGCAGTCGAGATACCCGCCCCGGGAACTGGCCTGGTATGCGGTGAACCTGTCGCGTCCCAGACGCTTCGCCCAATAGGGTACCGCGACCGCATGCGCTGACCCCGTCACCGGATCCTCGTCGATCCCGCCGCCGGGCGCGAAGGCACGGCTGATGATGTCGGTACCGTCGCCCGGCGCCGTCGCGATGGTAAGGAGGTCGCCGCCCGCCGCCAGCGCGCGGAAATCGGGCGCGAGCGCGCGCACCTGATCGGCGGTCTCCAGCACGATCAGCGCATAGCGATGCTCATGCCACAATGTCTCGACCGCTCTGTCGATGCCCAGCCCCGCGATGATGTCCGGCAGCGGCTTGGGCGAAGGTACCCAGGCGGGCAGCGCCAGTTCGTAGCTGCCGCCAGCCCGCGCGACCTCGAGCGTTCCAGCCTTGCGCGTGCGGAAGCGAACACGCTCGCGGTCGGGGTCCGACGACAACACGAAATGCCCGCTCGCCAGCGTCGCATGGCCGCACATCACCACTTCGACCGCGGGCGTGAACCAGCGCAGGTCGAAATCGACGCCGTCATCGTCCGACGCGACCAGGAAAGCGGTCTCGGACAGATTGTTCTCGGCGGCGATCTTCTGCAGCAATTCGTCGTCGAGCCAGTCGTTGAGCGGCATCACTGCTGCCGGATTGCCCTCAAAGGCATGACGCGCAAATGCGTCGATCTGCGCGATCGGTAACCTCACTTCCAGTCTCCTTAGATACGCTTGCCGAACCAGTGCGGCGTCACATCGGCTTCGACCAGCGGGTTGTCGGTGTCGACATGGCCCTCGGGGTCGACATGGATCAGCACTTCCACCCTGGGAAAGGCCCGATGCAGCGCGTTCTCCACGCGCTCGACCACCTCATGCGATTGCGCGACGGTCAGGTCGCGGCCGACTTCCATATGGAATTGCGCGAATTCGTGGCTGCCCGATCGCCGCGTGCGGAAATCGTGGATACCCTTCAATCCTTCCTGCCGCGCCGCGACTTCGATGAATTGCTTGCGCAAATCCTCGGGCCACTCCTTGTCCATCAACTGGTCGATGGCGTTGGACGACGCCTGGAACGCGCCCCAGGCGAGCCAGGCGGCGATGATGATGCCGAATATCGGGTCGGCGCCGCGCAAGCCCAGATATTGATCGAGCACGATCGCGGCGATTACCGACAGGTTGAGGAACAGGTCCGACTGGTAATGGACCTTGTCCGCCATGATCGCGACCGATCCGGTTTTTCGGATGATCGAGCGTTGATAAGCGAGCAAAGCAAAAGTAGCGAGGATCGCGACGATCGACACGCCAATGCCGAACTCGGCCTCAGCTGTCTGGCTATTGTCGCCGAACTTCAGGACGGCACGCCAGGCGATACCCGCGGCGGACAGCGTGATCAGCCCGACCTGAAATAGCGCGGCCAGCGCTTCCGCCTTGCCATGGCCGAAACGATGGTCGTGATCGGCGGGCTCGGCGGCGATCTTGACGCCGTAGAGCGTGACCAGGCTGGCCAGCAGGTCGAGCCCGGTATCGGCGAGGCTGCCAAGCATCGCCACCGATCCGGTCGACCAGGCCGCGTAGCTCTTGAGCGCGAGCAGGAACAGCGCCATCGCCACGCTGGCCAGCGCGGCACGGATCGCGAAGGGGATGATGCGGCGGCGTTCGCTCTCGGTCATCATGGATAGAGCAATCCTTCGGACCAGGTCCCGTCGCCAGCAAGGTCGAATACACGGCGTTCGTGCAAGCGATGCGCGCGATCCTGCCAGAATTCGATATGGGTCGGGGTCAGGCGATAACCACCCCAATGCGGCGGGCGCGGGACGTCTTGCCCCTCGAACCGGGCCTTCGCCTGCTCGTATCGCGCCTCGAACGTCTCGCGCGCGTCGAGCGGGCGCGACTGGTCGGAGGCCCAGGCGCCGAGCTGCGAATCGCGCGCGCGGCTGGCGAAATAGGCGTCGGACTCGGCATCGGTCGCAAGGCTCAGGCTGCCCTCGATCCGGATCTGGCGGCGCAGCGACTTCCAGTGGAACAGCAAGGCGGCGTGCGGATTGGCCGCCATCTCCCCTGCCTTGCGGCTCCCGCGGTTGGTGTAGAAGACGAAGCCGTCGCGACCATGGCCCTTGAGCAGCACCATCCGCACTGAGGGACGTCCGTTCGCGTCCGCGGTGGCGAGGGCCATCGCGTTCGAATCGTTGGGTTCGCTCTCACGCGCTTCGGCGAACCAGCTGTCGAACAGGGCGAAGGGATCGGTGCTCATAGGGTGCCCTTACCTGATCCTCCCCGGAACGGGGAGGGGGACCATTGCGAAGCAATGGTGGAGGGGTCCACGAGCCATTAGCCTTCTCGCATGCGGCGTCTTGGTCGCGGGCCCCCTCCACCACGCGGCTAACGCCGCATGGTCCCCCTCCCCGTTCCGGGGAGGAATTAGGGGGAACGACTCCGCCGCTCGTCGATTGAATCGGTTTCGCAACGGAGGTGACCCATGGCCGCACGGGCCTATTGGCAGGGACAGATCAGGCTGGCGCTCGTCTCGATCCCGGTCGAAATCTACACGGCGACCAAATCGGGCGCGCAAGTGGCGTTCCACCAGATCCACGAACCTTCGGGCAAGAGGATCAAATACGAGAAGACCGTGCCCGGCATCGGTGAGGTCGACCCCGACGAGATCGTCAAGGGATTCGAATATGAGAAAGGCGAATATGTCCTGCTCGACCAGGACGAGATCGACGCGGTGAAGCTCGAATCGAAAAAGACGCTCGAACTCACCCAATTCGTCGACATGGATGAGATCGACGTCCTCTATTACGAACGGCCCTATTTCGTCGTTCCCGCCGACGACCTGGCCGAAGAGGCGTTCATCGTGCTGCGCGAGGCATTGCGCCGCGCGAAGAAGGTCGGGATCGGCCAACTGGCGATGCGCGGGCGCGAATATGTCGTCAGCCTGAAACCCTGTGGTCGCGGCATGGTGCTCGAGACGTTGCGTTACGCCGGCGAAGTCAACCGCGCCCAGGGCTATTTCCGCGATATCCCCGATAACGAGCCCGATCAGGATCTGCTCAACCTCGCGACCACGCTGATCGACAAGAAATCCGCCAAGTTCGATCCGGCGAAGTTCCACGACCATTATGTCGATGCGCTGAAAGACCTGATCGCGCGCAAGGCCAAGCAGAAGTCGCGGCGCAAGATCATCGAGGACAAGGATGACGCGGGCACCGGCCGGTCGGGATCCAATGTCATCGACCTGATGGCGGCGCTCAAGAAATCGATCGAGAAGCCCTCCTCGCACCCGGCGCAGAAGACCAGCGTCACTGCGACCAAGAAGACCGCGCACAAAAAGGCCCCGGCACGCGCCGCGTCGGCAAAGAAGCGTGCCTGATCACCGTCCGTCACCCCAGCGAAAGCTGCGGTCTCAAGAGGCTCTCGTCGCGCCCTTGCCGCACGAGACCCCAGCTTGCGCTGGTGTGACGAAGGGGGCGGTCCGTGGCTGACCGCGACCCTCTCGCCAAATATAACGCCAAGCGCGACTTTTCGAAGACAGCCGAACCCAAGGGCGAACGCGCCGCCGACGCGGGGCATCGCTTCATGGTCCAAAAGCACGACGCAACGCGGCTGCACTGGGATCTGCGGCTCGAGGTCGATGGTGTGATGAAGAGCTGGGCGGTCACGCGCGGCCCCAGCCTCAACCCCGACGACAAGCGCCTCGCGGTCCAGACCGAAGACCATCCGATCAGCTACGCCGATTTTGAAGGGACAATCCCCGCAGGCGAATATGGCGGCGGCACGGTGATGCTGTGGGACGACGGCTGGTGGGAACCGTTCCCCGGCAAATCGGCCAAGGATCTGGAGGAGGGGCATCTCCACTTCATCCTCCACGGCGAGCGGATGAAGGGCGAATGGCTGCTGATCCGGCTCAAGCCGCGCGGCAAGGAGCCCAATACCAACTGGCTGTTGCGCAAGATCGACGACGACTATGCCGGCGGTTCGGACGATCTGGTCGAAAATGCCGTGACCAGCGTCAAGACCGGCCGCTCGATGGCCGAGATCGCCAGCGGCAAGAAGGCGAAAGAGCTGGCCAGTTGGAAGAAGCTGCGTTCCGCCAGTACGTCGCCCCGGCGGAGACCGGGGCCGCCGGGTGGCTCGGATTCCACCGCGCAACGCAGCGGCCCCGGCCTGCGCCGGGGCGACGCCAAGATGCCCAAATTCCGCGAACCGCAACTCTGCACCCTGGTCGACTCCGTCCCCACCGGTGCCGGCTGGATCCACGAAGTCAAATATGACGGCTATCGCGCGCTGATCGCGATCGGCGGCGGTAAGGCCAAGGTCTATACGCGTAACGGCCTCGACTGGACCGACAAGTTCCACGCCATCGCCGATGCGGCAGCCAAGCTGCCGGTCGGATCGGCGCTGATCGATGGCGAGATCGTCGCGTTCAAGGACGGCCACCCCGATTTCTCGACCCTGAAGGACGCCATCTCCAACGACGGCGAGATGACCTTGTTCGCGTTCGACCTGCTCGAACTCGACGGCGAAAACCTCGCCAAATTGCCCCAGGTCCAGCGCAAGGAACGCTTGCGCCCGCTGCTCGAGGGTGCCGATGCGCGGCTGCAATATGCCGAGCATATCGTCGGCGAAGGCGAGAAATTGTTCGAGGCGATGTGCCGCGAAGGCTATGAAGGGATCGTCTGCAAACGCGCCGACGCGCCCTATTCCGGCCGGCGCACCCAAAGCTGGCTCAAGGTCAAATGCCTGCACCGCCAGGAATTCGTCATCGTCGGCTGGACCGAGAGCGACAAGTCGCGCGGCTTTCGCGCGCTGCTGCTCGGGGTGAACGAAGACGGCAAACTGCGCTATGCGGGTAAGGTCGGCACCGGCTTTTCGGTCGAGACGATGAACGATCTCCGCGCCAAGCTCGATCGCCTCGCGCGCAAAACGCCGACGGTCGAAGCGCCGCGCGCGGCGACCCGGCGCGTGCATTGGGTCACGCCCAAGCTCGTCGCCGAAATTGCCTATACCGAAACGACGCCCGACAAGGTCCTGCGGCATCCGAGCTTCCTGGGGCTGCGCGGCGACAAGGAGGCCGAAGAGGTGGTCGAGGAAAAAGCCAAGCCTGCGCCCAAGCCGAAAGCGTCGAGCGTCAAGATCACGCATCCCGACCGGCTGATCTTTCCCGATTCGACGGTGACCAAAGGCGATCTCGCCGCTTTCTACGAAGCGATGGCGCCGGTCGCGCTGCAATGGATCGCGAACCGGCCGATCAGCCTGGTTCGCTGCCCGCAAGGGCGCGGCAAGCATTGCTTCTTCCAGAAGCATGACGCCGGGTCGTTCGGTGAGCACGTCAAGCACGTGAAGATCAAGGAGAAGGATGGGTCGGTCGAACCCTATCTTTATGTCGATGACGCTGACGGGCTGCTGCAATGCGTCCAGATGGGAACGATCGAGTTCCACGGCTGGGGATCGTCGGTCGCCGATGTCGAAAAGCCCGATCGCCTGGTGTTCGACCTCGACCCCGACGAGGGGCTGGGGTTCGCCGAGGTCAAGAAGTCGGCGGCCGAGATCAAGGCGCATCTCGCCGAGATCGGGCTGGTCAGTTTCGCGATGGTGTCGGGGGGCAAGGGCGTTCATGTCGTCGTGCCGCTGACGCCCGAGGCCGAATGGCCGGCGGTCAAGGATTTCGCCGATCGCTTCTGCCAAGCGATGGCCCAGGCCGAGCCCGATCGCTTCACCGCGACCATGTCCAAGGCCAAGCGCAAGGGGAAGATCTTCCTCGACTGGCTGCGCAACCAGCGCGGCGCGACGGCGGTGATGCCGTATACGGCGCGGGCGCGCGCCAAGGCACCGGTCGCGGTGCCGGTGACCTGGGCGGAGCTAGGCGATCTCGACACGCCGGCAAAGTGGCATGTCGGCGATCAGGACGAGTTGCTGAAGCGTGCCTCGTCGAAGGATTTGGCGGGGTGGGGAATCGCCAGGCAGGTGCTGCCCGACCTTTGACCCGCCCCCAACCGTCACCCCGGCCTTGTGCCGGGGTCCAACGGGCGGCAAGCGCAAGATAAGCGGGTCGAGCTTCTCGCTAACCTGCACATTGGATGCCGGGACGAGCCCGGCATAACGAATTAGAGGTCTGCGCAATCTCAATCCATGTTGCCACGCAGCATGGTTTGTGGTGGTTAGCCTTTCCCAAGGGGAGGCCCCATTGGCCAGTCACGCACTCAGCGAAGGTTTGTTCGACGCCGCGGCGCATGCCGCGCGCTGGTTGGCGGACTATCGCGGGCGGGTCGGCGATGGCGCGGGCGATGTCGTCGCCAGCGGGGATCAGAGCGCCTGGACCGCGGCGTTCGAGGAACTCGCTGTCGCTGCGGGCGACGACCTCGCGCACGCCCAGGAACGAGTCCAGCGCCACGCCGAGGACATCGGTACGGGGTTTCGTGTCGCCGGCGACTCGGACGAGCGGCCCTGGCCGGTCTCGCCGGTCCCGCTGCTGATTGCCGAAGGCGAATGGAAAGCGATCGCCGAAGGCGTCGCGCAGCGCGCCGGGCTGATCGAAACCATCCTCGCCGATATCTATGGCGAAGGCGCCCTGATCGCCGACGGTGCGATTCCCGCCGCCTTGGTCAACGGCAGTCCGCTGTTCCTGCGACCGATGGTCGGGCTGACTCTGCCCGGCGGCTATCAGCTCCAGTTCGCCGCGTTCGATCTCGGACGAGGTCCCGATGGCGAATGGCGCGTGCTCGCCGATCACCTGCGCGCGCCGGCCGGCGCTGGCTATGCACTAGAAAACCGCCTCGCGACGTCGCGGACTCTCGGCGGGTTGCAGGGGCGCCTCAATATCCTTCGCCACGCGCCGTTCTTCACCGCGTTCCGCGACGGTCTCGCCGCTTTGTGCAAGCGCGCCGAGCCCCGCATCGGTCTGCTCACCCCCGGCCGCTGGAACGCCAGCTATGCCGAACAGGCGCATCTCGCGCGCTATCTCGGTTTCCTGCTGGTCGAAGGCGCCGATTTGGCGGTGGCCGAGGATCGGCTCTATGTCCGCACCATTGCCGGGCTCAAACGCGTCGATGCGCTGTGGCAGCGTGCCGATCCGCGCATGCTCGATCCGCTCGCGTTCGATTCGCATTCGACGATCGGCGTCGCCGGGCTGATCGATGCGTTTGCCGCGCATAATGTGCTGATCTCCAATGCGCCAGGCGCCGGCGTGCTCGAGGCGCCGGCGCTGCAGGCGTTCCTGCCGGCATTGGCCGAGCGGATTATCGGCGAGAAGCTCAAGCTGCCCAATATCGCGACCTGGTGGTGCGGCGATGCAGTCGCGCGCGCGACGGTGGAGGCGCGGCTCGACAGTTTGATGATCGCGCCGGCGTTCGGCGTGAACCCGCTCGGCCTGCCCGATGGTGCGGTCCAGGGATCCGAATTGTCGGCCGAGGCGCGCCAGGCGCTGCTCGACGACATGGCGCGGCGGCCGCAGGATTATGTCGGGCAGGAACTGGTCCGGCTGTCGACCATGCCGGTGGTGGCCGATCACGAACTGGCAGCGCGGCCCTTTACCTTGCGCGTATTCGCGGCGCGCGGCGTCGATGGCGACTGGACGGTGATGCCCGGCGGTTTTGCGCGGATCGGCGAGCATCCCGATATCCGGGCCGCGGTGATGGGCGAGGGGATCTGGTCGGCCGATGTCGCGATCTACAGCCCCGATCCGGTGCCACCCACCTCGCTGCTGCCGGCGCCCGACAGTACCCAAATCCGGCGCAATCCTGGGACGTTGCCCAGCCGGGTGGCGGACAATTTCTACTGGCTAGGCCGCTATCTCGAACGCGGTGAGGCCTTGCTGGCGATCGTCCGCGCGATGCTCGGCAATTCGATCGATGCCGATGCCGGTGCCGCGCTCGACCACGACACGGTCGGACGGATGGCGGGATTGGTGGTCGCCGCCGGCGCCGCGGCGCATCCCGCGCACCTCAAGCGCCCCGACCTCGTCCAGCTCGCACGGACCGCGCTCGACGCGCTCGACGGCTGGAACAACATCCCGGCGATCAACCGCATGGCGCGGACCATCGCCCAGGTGTCTCGCGACCGGCTGTCGGCCGACGTCGTGCGCCTGCTCGACGCGCCGCATCCGACCAAGGGATCGATGCTCGATCGCTGCGGCTCATTGCAGCGGCGCTATGCCGCTTTGTCGGGCCTGTCGGCCGAGCATATGGGCCGTACCGCGGCATGGCGCTTCCACGATCTCGGCCGCCGAGTCGAACGCGGGCTGGCCGTGGCGCGGCTGGTCCGCACCTTCGGCATGACCGGGGCATCGAGCGACGATCTCACCACCTTGCTCGACCTCGCCGACAGCCAGATAGGTTACCGCCAGCGTTATCTGACCGGGATCGCGCGCGTGCCGGTGATCGACCTGGTCGCGCTCGATCCGGGCAATCCGCGCAGCCTCGCCTATCAGGCCGACCGCATCGCCGAGCATCTCGCCGAGCTCCCGGTGCTCAATGACGACGGCGTGCCCGAAGAGCAGCAGGCCGAGGCCCGCGCGCTGTGCGCTTTGCTGTCGACGGCGAGCGCCACGCGGCTCGACAAGGGTCAGCTCGACGACGCCGAACGCCAGCTCGCGCAATTGTCCGACGCCATTGCACGCCGGTATTTCCTGCAAGGCGCGGAACCGTTGCGCGCGGGCGGGCTTATCCTGGCGTGAGATTTGGGGCGTGATCTACGATATCCGGCACGTCACGCGGTTCGATTATGGTCGGCCGGTCGCTTTCGCGCGCTGCAACTTGCGACTCAAGCCGATCCTGTGGTCGGGGCAACAGGTCGAGCATTACGAATTGGCGGTGACACCGGCCGGTGAGACGCGACCGGCGCTGGCCGAAGCCGGCCTCGCCAACGTGACCCGGCTGGTCGTCACTGAACGCGTCCGCAATTTGACGATCGAAAGCGTCTCGCGCGTCACGGTCGACCGCATGGTGCCGATGCCGCAGCCCGACGACCCGATGCTGGCCGAGGTCGCGGCGCTGGCGCGGGCGAATCGCGATCTTTCGGCTGCTGGCCCCTCGGCCTATCTCTACCCGTCGCCGCTGATCCCGCTCGATGCCGATATCGCGGCGTGGTGCGCGCAGGATCTCGACCCCGACCGCAACGCGCTGGAAGCGGGGATCGCCTTGGCGCAACGCATCCAGCGCGATTTCGCGTTCGATCCGACCGCGACCCTGGTCGATACCCCGCCGCGCGAGGCATTCCTGAAACGCCGCGGCGTGTGCCAGGATCTGACCCAGATCATGATCACCGGCCTGCGTGCCGCCGGCCTGCCGGCCGCCTATGTCAGCGGCTATATCCGCACGATCCCGCCGCCCGGACAGGAGCGGCTGATCGGCGCCGATGCGACGCATGCCTGGGTGATGCTGTGGTGCGGTCCGGCGCGCGGCTGGGTCGGAGTCGATCCGACCAACGGCATCTGGATGGCGAGCGACCATGTCATCATGGCGATCGGCCGCGACTATGCCGAGATCGCGCCGATCGACGGCATCGTGCTGGGATCGGGCGCGCAGAAGATGGACGTGTCGGTCGACGTCGCACCGGTCGGCGACGTACCGGCATGGCATCAATGATCGATGCAGCAGGATACGACTTTGCGTGGCTCGTCAGCGACATTGCGGGCTGTTTAGCGGCGGTCGTGACTGCCGGCGCCGGACCGATTCCGGAAAGCGTTTTCGGCGGCCCCGTGGATCTATCCGATCTGGAGTATCGACTTCTTCAGTTACCGGTTGTCGGCGAGGCCACTGCTCTCGTCGAGGATGGCGATGCCACGAGCTTTCTCGATCTGGCCAGGCGCGGTTTGTTCGTATTCGACTGGACGGATGTTTATAGCACCGACCGCGCAAAAATCGATGCCTATCAGCTGGTCGCGGTTCCGGCATGCGCTATTCACACAGCCGATCTGCCAGCCGATCTCGGCGCCGTGGCTCTGCGACAGCGGCTGTTATCGGCGTTCGGCGATCATTTGACGCTCGACATGCTCGCGGACTGAACGCTCTTCATTTGCGCTTGGCCGTGCAATCCCCCAAATAGCGCGCGAAATGGCAGCTGATCCCTATACCCTGCTGGGCGTGTCCCGGACCGCGACCGAAGCGGATATCAAGAAAGCCTATCGCAAGCTGGCGAAGGAACTGCATCCAGACCGCAATACCGACAATCCCAAAGCGGCGGAGAAGTTCAGTCAGGTGACGTCGGCCTATGACCTGTTGAGCGACAAGGACAAACGCGCGCGCTTCGACCGCGGCGAGATCGACGGCGATGGCAACCCTGCCGCGCCGTTCGGTTTCGGCGGCGGTGGCGGCGCACCTCAGGGCGGTTTCCGCGCCGATTTCGGCGGCGAGCAGGCGGGCGACTTCAGCGACCTGTTCGAAGGGCTGTTCGGCGGTCGCGGCCGAACCGGTGGCGCCGGCGGCGGCTTTGCCGGCGGATTCGGGCGTCGGCCGCAGCCGAAGGGCGCCAATGTCGCCTATCGCCTGACCGTTCCGTTCACCGACGCCGCGACGCTGGCGCCGCAGCGGATCACGCTCGCCGACGGCAAGACGATCGATCTCAAGCTGCCGGCCGGAGTCGAATCCGGAACCCAGATGCGGCTGAGCGGCAAGGGACAGCCCGGCCCTGGCGGCAATGGCGATGCGATCGTCACGATCGAGATCCAGCCGCACCGGTTCTTCAACCGCGACGGCGATGACATCCGGATAGACCTGCCGATCAGCCTGTCCGAGGCGGTACTCGGTGCGAGCGTCCGTGTGCCGACCGCGGACGGCGCGGTCATGTTGACGGTCCCCAAGGGGTCGAGCTCAGGCAAGACGCTGCGGCTGAAGGGCAAAGGTTTCCACCGGAAAGGTGGCGGGCGCGGCGACCAGCTCGTCACCCTGATGGTCGACCTGCCGGTCGATGACGACGCGCTGGTCGAGTTCGTCCAGGGCTGGAAGGACAATGACAGGAATCCGCGCGGCAACCTCGGCGTCTGACGTCGGTTACGGTCCTGTATGTCGCATCTTTCCCCTCTTTCGCCCGAAGCGCGCGGGCTTCGCGGCTATCGCGAGCGAGAGGGAAAACCGCTACCGGTCCGCGCCTGGATCATCACCAAGCGCGTGTTTGTCGGCATCTTCGCCAATGGCTTCATGTATGCGGGCAACATCGCCTATCTGGCGCTGCTGACGCTTTTTCCCTTCTTCATCCTCGCGGCGGCGATCGGTTCGCTATTCGGACAGAGCGCGGAGGCACTTCGTGCGGTGGACTCGTTCCTGTCGACGCTTCCCGGCAGCGTCGCCGATCTGCTGCGCAAGCCGATCGCCGACGTGCTGGCGGCGCGGACCGGCTCGCTCCTCATCCTGGGCGGGCTGGTCGCCTTGTGGTCGGTCGGCAGTTTCGTCGAGACGATCCGCGACATCTTCCGCAGGGCCTATGGCGTGACCTTTGAAAAACCGTTCTGGCATTACCGGCTGGGATCGATGGCGGTGATCGTCGGGTCGGTCATCCTCGCGCTGCTCGCCTTCCTGATCCAGGGCGTGCTGACCGTGACCCAGCAGTTCATCTATCGGTTGGTCCCCTGGGCCGCCGAGGTCGCCCAATGGGTTGGCTGGTCGCGGATCATCCCCGGTCTCATCATGTACTTCGCGCTCTACATGCTGTTCTTCTCGGTGACGCCGGGCAAATATCGCAAAAAGGGCTGTCCGCGCTGGCCGGGCGCCGCATTCACCACCGTGTGGTGGATCAGCGCGACCGCGTTGCTGCCGGTATTCCTGGCGAAGCTCAGTAATTACGACCTGACTTATGGCAGCCTGGCAGGGGTGATCGTCACCTTGCTCTTCTTCTGGATCGTCGGCCTCGGCATTTCGATCGGCGCGCATTTAAACGCAGCACTAGCCGAAACGCCGTTGGAGGACGTAAGGGGGAGCCCGACAACAGAAACGGAGTTTGAAGCGGCATGACCGGACTGATGCAGGGCAAGCGCGGACTCATCATGGGTCTCGCCAACGACCGCTCGCTGGCCTGGGGTATCGCCAAGAAATTGCGCGAGGCGGGCGCCGAGATGGCGTTCAGCTATCAGGGCGAGGCGCTCGAGCGGCGCGTGCGTCCGCTCGCGGCGGAACTTGGCTCCGACTTCCTGATCGATTGCGACGTCAGCGACATGACGGCGCTCGACCAGACCTTCGCGACGCTCACCGAGCGCTGGCCGACGATCGACTTCGTCGTCCATGCGATTGGCTTTTCCGACAAGAACGAGCTGCGCGGACGCTATGCCGACACGACGCTCGAAAACTTCCTGATGACGATGAACATCAGCGTCTATTCGTTCACCGCGGTGGCGCAGCGTGCGGCGGCGATGATGCCCAATGGCGGATCGCTGCTGACCCTCAGCTATTACGGCGCCGAGAAGGTCGTGCCGCATTACAATGTGATGGGTCTCGCCAAGTCGGCGCTGGAGACCAGCGTGCAATATCTCGCGGTTGACCTCGGCCGCGACAATATCCGCGTCAATGCGATCTCGGCCGGGCCGATCAAGACGCTGGCGGCGAGCGGGATCGGCGATTTCCGTCTGATCCTGAAGTGGAACGAATTGAACTCGCCGCTCAAGCGCAACGTCACGATCGAGGATGTCGGCGGATCGGCGCTCTATTTCCTCAGCGACTTGTCGTCGGGCGTCACCGGCGAAGTTCACCATGTCGATGCCGGCTATCACGTCATCGGCATGAAGGCCGAAGACGCGCCGGATATCGCATTGGTGTGATGCAATCTCCCTCTCCCCTCGGGGAGAGGGTCGGGGAGAGGGGCAGTCGGGGACGCTCCTATGCCGTACTCCCCCTCTCCCAACCCTCTCCCCGGAGGGAAGAGGGCTTTTCGGTTGAGCTACAACACCTTCGGTCACGTCTTCCGCTTCTCGACCTGGGGGGAGAGTCATGGTCCAGCGATCGGGGCCATGGTCGATGGCTGCCCGCCGGGGCTGAGCCTGAGCGAGGACGATATCCAGCCATTCCTCGACCAGCGTCGTCCGGGCCAGTCGCGTTTCACCACGCAGCGTCAGGAGCCGGACCGTGTCCGCATCCTGTCGGGCGTGTTCGAAGGACGCACGACGGGCACGCCGATCAGCCTGATGATCGAGAATGTCGACCAGCGATCGAAGGATTATTCGGAAGTCGCTTTGGCCTATCGCCCGGGTCATGCCGATTACGCTTATGACGCCAAATATGGTTTCCGCGATTATCGCGGCGGCGGGCGCTCGTCGGCGCGCGAGACCGCCAGCAGGGTCGCGGCGGGGGCGGTGGCGCGGCTGGTTATTCCGGACGTCTCGATCCTCGCCTGGGTCGAAGCGATCGGCGGCGACGCGATCGATTATACGCGGTTCGATCCGGCGGAGATCGGCAATAATCCGTTCTTCTGTCCTGACCCCCAGGCCGCTGCGCGCTGGGAGCAAATGGTCGATGACGCGCGCAAGGCCGGGTCGTCATTGGGTGCGGTGATCGCCTGCGAGGCGACGGGGGTGCCGCCGGGCTGGGGCGCGCCGCTCTATGCCAAGCTCGATGCCGAGCTCGCACATGCCTGTATGGGGATCAACGCGGTCAAGGGCGTCGAGATCGGCGACGGCTTCGCTGCCGCGACATTGACCGGCGAGGAAAATGCCGATGCGATGCGGCCGGGCAGCAACCAGACCGGCGGGCCGCATTTCCTGTCCAACCATGCCGGCGGGATCGCCGGGGGAATCTCGACCGGGCAGCCCGTCCGCATCCGCGTCGCGTTCAAGCCCACCAGTTCGATCCTGACCCCGGTCGAGACGATCACGCGCGAGGGCGAGCCTACCGACATCCGCACCAAGGGTCGCCACGATCCGTGTGTCGGTATTCGCGGCGTGCCGGTGGTCGAAGCGATGGTGGCGCTGGTTCTGGCCGACCAAAAGCAGTTGCATCGCGCACAAAACGGCTGAGTTTCCGTCAGTTAATCTCGCGATAGGCTCAATCTCCGGTAAGCCGTTCGATTCCGTGGACGTGACGATCCATTGCCATGGAGCCTTTTGGTTACTGAGCCTTTTCCTCTTCGGTCCATTCAGGACAGGAGAGTATCGAATGAAGCTTGTCATGCTTGCGGGCGCCTTGATCATCGGCGTCTCGGGAGTTGCGGTGGCGCAAACCACCCCGGCGACCCCCGCAACGCCGGCTACGCCGGCAACGCCTGGCTCTATGGGCACCCCGGCGGAACCTGCAACGCCCGCCACCCCTGCCACCCCGGCTACGCCAGACGCGGCGGCGCCGAGTTCGACCCCCGATTCCGCCACCACACCGTCGACTACGACGGATTCGACGGCGACGACCGACACGTCAGCGTCGGCGGATACGGGCAAGAAGAAAAAGAAGCACTGATAGCCCCAGCCCACCCCATGCAATCGGCTCGTGCCTGATCAGGCGCGAGCCGTCGGGGCTAATGGGCCTGTCCTCGCGGTCGGTGCTGGCGTGCACTGGCTGCGGGGGCAGGCCCTACCTTTTTCAGCTTTTCTCGTTGCGTGCCTGAAGCAGATCAGTCCGCGAACGGATCGCGCACCAGGATCGTGTCGTTGCGCTCGGGGCTGGTCGACACCAATGCCACCGGGCAGCGGATCAGTTCTTCGATGCGGCGGATATATTTGATCGCCGCGGCAGGCAGTTCCGCCCAGCTTCGCGCGCCGGCGGTCGATTCGGACCAGCCGGGGACCGTCTCGTAGATCGGCTCGACTGCCGCCTGGTCGAGCGGATGCGGCGGCAGATAGTCGTAGGTCTTGTCGCCCAGCCGATAGCCGGTGCAAATCTTGATCTCGTCGAGCCCGTCGAGAATGTCGAGCTTGGTCAGCGCGATGCCGGTAATGCCGCTGACCGCCGCCGATTGCCGCACCAACACGGCGTCGAACCAGCCGCAACGCCGTTTGCGCCCGGTATTGACCCCGAACTCGCGCCCGCGCGTGCCGAGATATTCGCCGATCTCGTTATCCTGCTCGGTCGGGAAGGGGCCCGATCCGACCCGCGTCGTATAGGCTTTGACGATCCCCAGCACGAAGCCGACGCGCGACGGCCCAAGGCCGGATCCCGCCGAGGCGGTGCCGGCGACGGTGTTGGACGAAGTGACGAACGGATAGGTGCCGTGGTCGACGTCGAGCAGCACGCCCTGCGCGCCCTCGAACAGGATGCGCTTGCCGCGCTCGCCCGCCGCGTTGAGCGTGACCCAGACCGGCTTGGCATAAGGCAATACGAAGTCGGCGATCTCCCTGAGCTCGGCCAGCAAGGCCTCGCGGTCGACCGGCGGCTTGCCGAACCCGGCAAGCAAGGCGTCGTGATGCGCGCAGAGCCGATCGATCTGCGGCCCCAATTGGTCGAGATGGGCGAGGTCGCAGATACGGATCGCGCGGCGGCCGACCTTGTCCTCGTACGCCGGGCCGATGCCGCGGCGGGTAGTGCCGATCTTCTGCCCAGAATTGCCGGCGTCGAGCGCGTCCTCGCGCAGGGCGTCGAGATCGCGGTGGAGCGGCAGGATCAGCGGTGCGGTCTCGGCGACGTGGAGCAGTTCGGGTGTGACCTTGACGCCCTGTTCGGCGATCCGGGTGACCTCGTCGCGGAAATGCCAGGGGTCGAACACGACGCCATTGCCGATCACGCTCAACGTGCCCCGCACCACGCCCGAGGGCAGCAACGCGAGCTTATAAGTCTTGCCGTCGATGACGAGCGTGTGGCCGGCATTGTGCCCGCCCTGAAAGCGCACGACGACGTCGGCGCGCTCCGACAGCCAGTCGACGATCTTGCCCTTGCCTTCGTCACCCCATTGGGCGCCGATCACCGCTACGTTGGCCACTTGCTATTCCTTCGCTTCAATTCGTCATGCCGGGCTCGTCCCGGCATCCAACCATCCGCGGGCGATACCGCTTGAGGCACGTTGGACCCCGGAACAAGTCCGGGGTGACATTTGGGTTATCTGACCAGGTCCCGAACCTCGCCATCGGCTAAAACATGCGTGCACAATTGCGCCTCGGGCGTGTCGCCGGCCTCGAGCGCCGCGACGGTCACCCAGCCTTCGCCGCGCAGCCTACCGGCGAGCGCGGGATCGGTCCCGAGCGGTACGAACAGCCTGCGCCGCTCGTCCTGCGCCAGACCCGCGCCGACGATCGCGTCGATATAGAGCGTGAAGCCGATCGCGGTTTCCTCGCTGCCGTCCTCATGCACAATCGTATAACTGCCGCCGCGCCCGATTTCGCCGCGCGCGCCGTCGGCGAACAGCGAGTAACCGAGCCAGGTTTGATATTCGAAACCGTGCCGCTCGGTCGGATCGAGCGTCAGCGCGACGCGCCCCTTCACTGCTTCGGCGACCTTCCACAGCCCATCGAGCCGCGACCGCAGCGCACCCCCGACATCGAAGCGGCAGAGACGGTCATGCGCGGTTTCGAATGGTCCGGCTGCCTCGATCATCGGCAGATAGTTCGGCGCCAGCGCCGCGACTGCTCCGGCATCCTTGGCATCGAGCCGGTCGGCGAGCTCATCGAGCGATACGCCGTCGAGCGGCAGCGGCCCGGCGGCGAGCGTCGCCAGCAGATCGGGCAGGGTGAAGTCGATCGAGATGCCGGTGACCCCGGCGGCCTCGAGCGCCTCGACCGCGACGGTGACGACTTCCTGCGCGGCGGCGATCGTATCGAGCCCGATCAATTCGCAGCCGGCCTGGCGCCGCTCGCGCTCCGGTGACAGTTCCGACGCGCGGAGCCGCAGCACCGATCCGGCATAGCTCAGCCGCAGCGGGCGCGGATGATGCCCCATCCGCGTCGCGGCGATGCGCCCGACCTGTGCGGTGATGTCCGGCCGGATCGCCAAGGTACGCTGGCTGATCGGATCGACGAAGCGCACCGCATCCTGCGCGCGCGCGGCTTTCAGCCGATGCGCCAGCGCATCCTCGAATTCGGCGAGCGGCGGATCGACGCGTTCATAGCCATAAGCATGCGCCGCATCGAGCACACGCCGCTCCAACCGCGCCGCCGCATCGGCGTCGGGCGGCAACCGATCGTGAAAGCCGGAAGGGAGCAGCGCGTGAGTCACGTCCGCCCCCTTAGCGTGCCCTGCTCAGAACGACAGCCCCATCACCGTCTTCACGCCCGCCAATTGGCGCACGCGGGCGATCAAATCGGCGTCGACTGCCTCGTCGACCGATAGCAACAGGATCGCTTCGCCGCCGGCGGAGCGGCGGCCGAGGTGGAAGGTGCCGATATTGACGCCCGATTCGCCCAGCAACGTGCCGAGTCGGCCGATGAAGCCCGGCGCGTCCTCGTTGACGACGTAGAGCATGTGGCCGGCGAGGTCGGCCTCGACCTTGATGCCGAACAATTCGACCAGGCGCGGAGCCTGATCGCCGAACAAGGTGCCGGCGACCGAGCGCTCGCCTGCCTCGGTCTTGACCGAGACGCGCAGCAGCGTGTGGTAATCGGCCTCGCGCTCGGTGCGGACCTCGCGCACCTCGATCCCGCGCTCCTTGGCGAGCAACGGCGCGTTGACCATGTTCACCGTGTCGGTCTGGGTGCGCAGGAATCCGGCCAGCACGGCAGAGACGATCGGCTTCTGGTTGAGCTCGGCGGCGGCGCCCTCGCTATGGATCGAAATGCGGCCGATCGCGCCATGCGTCAGCTGGCCGACCAGCGAGCCGAGCTTTTCGGCCAGCGCCATGTACGGCTTGAGCCGCGGCGCTTCCTCGGCCGACAGCGACGGCATGTTTAGTGCGTTTGTGACGCCGCCCGAGACCAGGTAATCGGCCATCTGTTCGGCGACCTGGATCGCGACATTGACCTGCGCTTCGGTCGTGGACGCGCCCAAATGCGGGGTCGAGACGAAATTGGGCGTGCCGAACAACGGGCTGGCCTTGGCCGGCTCCTCGACGAACACGTCGAGCGCGGCGCCGGCGATGTGACCCGAATCGAGCCCTTCCTTGAGCGCGGCCTCATCGATCAACCCGCCGCGCGCGCAATTGATGATCCGCACGCCTTTCTTGGTGCGGAGCAGATTGTCGCGGCTCAGGATGTTGCGCGTCTGATCGGTCAGCGGCGTGTGCAAGGTGATGAAATCGGCGCGCGCGAGCAGGTCGTCGAGATCGACCTTTTCGACACCCAGTTCGACCGCCCGCTCGGGGCTGAGGAACGGATCGAACGCGATCACCTTCATCCGCAGGCCGTGCGCGCGGTCGGCGACGATCGAGCCGATATTGCCCGCGCCGATCAGGCCGAGCGTCTTCGAGGTCAGCTCGACCCCCATGAAGCGGTTCTTCTCCCACTTGCCGGCCTGGGTCGACAGATCGGCCTCGGGCAACTGGCGGGCGAGCGCGAACATCAACGCGATAGCGTGTTCGGCAGTGGTGATCGAGTTGCCGAACGGGGTGTTCATCACCACTACGCCCTTGGCGCTGGCGGCGGGGATGTCGACATTGTCGACGCCGATCCCGGCGCGGCCGACGACCTTGAGGTTGGTCGCCGCGTCGAGGATGTCCTTGGTCACTTTGGTCGAACTGCGGATGGCGAGGCCATCATAATCGCCGATGATCGCCTTCAATTCCTCGGGCGTCTTGCCGGTGATCTCGTCCACCTCGACCCCGCGTTCGCGGAAGATCTGGGCGGCTTTGGGGTCCATTTTGTCGCTGATCAGTACTTTGGGCATGGTGAGTCTCCGTCGCCCCGGCGCAGGCCGGGGCCGTTGGATTGGGAATGAAACATAGCGGCCCCGGCCTCCGCCGGGGCGACGAGTCAGGCCGCCTTGGCGGTCGCGTAAGCCCAGTCGAGCCAGGGGCCGAGCGCCTCGATATCGGCGGTGTCGACGGTCGCGCCGCACCAGATGCGCAGGCCCGGCGGCGCGTCGCGATAGCCGGCGACGTCGAACGCGGCGCCTTCCTTTTCGAGCGCGGCGGCCATCGCCTTGATCAGCGCTTCATCGGCGCCGCCAACCGTCAGGCAGACGCTGGTCTTCGACCGCGACGCTTCGTCGATGGCAAGATGGCCGAGCCAGTCGCGTTCCGCCACGATCTTGTCGAGCGCGGCGGCATTGGCGTCCGACCGCGCGATCAGGCCTTGAGCACCGCCGACCGATTTCGCCCATTCGAGCGCGAAGATCGCATCCTCGACCGCGAGCATCGACGGCGTGTTGATCGTCTCGCCCTTGAACACGCCTTCGGTCAGCGCGCCCTTGGAGACGAGGCGGAACACTTTCGGCAGCGGCCAGGCGGGGGTGTATTCGGTCAGTCGTTCGACGGCGCGCGGGCCGAGGATCAGGACACCGTGACCGCCTTCGCCGCCCAGCACCTTTTGCCAGCTGAAGGTCGCGACATCGATCTTGTCCCACGGCAGGTCATAGGCGAACACCGCGCTGGTCGCGTCGGCGAAGCTCAGCCCTTCGCGGTCGGCCGGGATCCAGTCGCCATTGGGCACGCGCACGCCGCTGGTGGTGCCGTTCCAGGTGAACAGCACGTCGTTCGACCAGTCGATCTGATCGAGATCGGGCAACTGGCCGTAATCGGCGCGCACCACGGTCGGTTCGATCTTGAGCTGCTTGACGGCGTCGGTCACCCAGCCTTCGCCGAAGCTTTCCCAGGCGAGCGCAGTGACCTCACGCGCGCCGAGCATCGTCCACATCGCCATCTCGAATGCGCCGGTGTCGGAGCCGGGGACGATGCCGATGCGGTGGGTATCGGGGAGTTTGAGCAGTTCGCGCATCAGGTCGATGGCATATTGCAGCCGCGCCTTGCCGAGCTTCGAGCGGTGCGACCGGCCGAGTACCTCGACCGCGAGCTTCGACGCGTCCCAGCCCGGAGGCTTGGCGCAGGGACCGGAGGAAAAATGGGGGCGGGCCGGCTTGGTGGCGGGCTTCGCAATGGACGCAATGGTGGCGTCGGCAACGGTAGTTTCAGTCATATAGTCTCTCCTCGCAGAGAGCGCGCGCGGCGTTGGGACCGCGTGGCCCGTCGGCCGCCCTAAAGATATTGTGCGCTGCGTCAAGGAGCTTGCGGTGGACGGCAAAGCGAACATGCGGCAGTCTGCGCCAGAGCAGGGGGAGCGGGCGAATGTATGAATTTCGCGATCCGAACGGGCGTGGACGCGTAGCGATCATCGCCGTTCTGGTTTGGTTGGCGGCGGATTTTGCCTTTACGATCAGCAGCGGACTGATGATTGCCACGCTGAACTCGCTGGGATCGGGAACAGGGCCCGCGCCCGAAACCGCCGACGCCGTCGCGGGTATCACCAGCATCGCCATGCTGGTGGCAATGCTGATCTCGATCGTCTTCGTTTCCCGCTGGATCATGCGCGTCAACGCAAATGCGCATTCGCTGTCCGATTCGATGACCATCACGCCCGGATGGAATGTCGGCTGGTTCTTCGTCCCGGTGGCGACCCTGTGGAAGCCGTTCCAGGGGCTGCGCGAAGCATGGCAAGCGAGCGTCAGTCCTCATGATCCAGGGTCGGTCCCGGTACCGGCATTGATGCGCTGGTGGTGGGGATTGTGGCTGGCGACCAGCATCATCGGCAACATTTCCTTCCGGCTCTCGCTCAACGCCAATGACGTCGGGACGCTGATTGCAGCGAGTTGGTTGGACGTGGCATCGTTCTTCGTCGACGTACCGCTGACCGTCGCATTGATCATGATGATCCGCCGCTTCAACGAGCTCCAGAAGCACGGGCCGGGCTACGCCGAAACCTTCGCCTGACTGACAGCACGCGCCGTCGCAGGATTAGCGATTCGTTAACCATGTTCGCGCACATCGATGCGCGTGAAGCGCCTCGTTCCCTTGCTCGGCTTTGTCCTGTCGGGTTGCCTGTTTGGCGGAGGGGGCAATGACCGTTTGCCGCCGCCGCCGCACCGTCCGGCCGGTTCGCCGCCGATCACGCTCAACTTGCCGACCAGCCGCGAAACGCAGCAATGTTATGCCGATCTGTCGCGCGAGGAAGTGCGCTATTCGCCGCTGCCCGACCGCGATTATGGCGGCGGGTGCACCGTCATCGGCACGGTGCAGCTGATCGATATCGGCGTTCCGGTCACCGGGTTGAAGGCAATGCGCTGCGGCCTCGCCGAGGAATTCATCGGCTGGACGCGCAACGCGGTCGCGCCCGCAGCCTTTCAGATACTGGGCAGCCGGCTGGTCAAGATCGAGACGTTCGGCACCTATGCCTGCCGCAATACGATCGGTGCTCCGACCGAGCGACTGTCGGGCCATGCGCTGGCGAACGCGGTCGACGTCTCGGCGTTCATGCTGGCGGATGGGCGTCGCATCTCGATCGAGGGTGACTGGCGATCGGACAATGACGACGTGCGGCACTTTCTCGAGGTGATCCATACCTCGGCCTGCAAGCGGTTCGGGACGGTACTCAGCCCGGATTATAATTCCGCGCACCATAACCACCTCCATCTGGAGGACGACCACAAAAGCTTCTGCCGCTGACGCTATAGCCCTCTCCCGTTTACGGGAGAGGGTTGGGCGAGGGTCTTCTTTCTTCTTCCAAGCGGCTGGTGCCAAAAAGAAGAAAGAAGACCCTCACCCTCCCACCGCCTTCGGCGGCGGGCCCCTCCCTCTCCCGCAAGCGGGAGAGGGCTAGAAGCGCCGCCGCGGAAGAACATCCCCTTCAATCCGTCACAACTTTGCTCTAACGCGCTGGGATGACTGATACCCGAGTACCGTCGCGCGTCTTTCCGCGCGCGAAACAGGAAGCCGACCGCGCCAAGGGCGGCGTTTCTACCCCGCAGACCCAGGATCCGGCCTATCGGCTTGCTTTCCAGGACATGGACTTCCTGCTCCGCGAGGATCTGCGTCCGGTCCGCTTCCAGCTGGAATTGCTCAAGCCGGAATTGGTGATCGACGAAGCGGGGATTGCCTCAACCTTCGTGATGTATGGATCGGCGCGCATCCCGGCGCCCGACAAAGCGCAAGCCTTGCTGGAGGCGGCGACCGATGGCGCCTCGCGCAAGATCGCCGAACGGCTGGTCGCCAAGTCCAAATATTACGAGGTCGCGCGCGAACTCGGTCGGCTGGCATCGAGCTTCCCGGTTGATACCGACGGGCGCCGCCACTTCGTCGTCTGTTCGGGCGGCGGTCCGTCGATCATGGAAGCGGCCAATCGCGGCGCGTGCGATGTCGGCGCCGAATCGATCGGGCTCAACATCGTGCTTCCCCACGAACAGGCGCCGAACCCGTACGTAACACCGCGGCTCAGCCTGCAATTCCACTATTTCGCGCTGCGCAAGATGCACTTCCTGCTTCACGCGCGCGCGCTCGCTGCGTTTCCGGGCGGTTTTGGCACGTTCGACGAATTGTTCGAACTGCTGACCTTGATCCAGACCGGCAAGATCCAACCGATCCCGGTGCTGCTCTACGGCAGGGAATTCTGGCAGCGCGTGGTCAATTTCGAGGCTTTGGTCGAAGAAGGCGTGGTCAGCGCCAAGGACCTCGACATCTTCACCTATTGCGAGACGGCGGAAGAGGGCTGGGAGTGCGTCCAGCGCTTCTACCAGAACCGTTCGCTGGATGCCGGTCTCGCCGAAGCGGAGCAGCACGCCGCGGAAGAGATCGCCGCACAGGCCGACACGTCGCGGTAATCTCTAAAATCCTCCCGCTATCGGGGAGGGTAATCGCATATGGAGCGGGAGGGTATAATCAACGGCCCGAACCGTCATGCCGGCTTCGTGCCGGCATCCACCAAGCCTGTTGGCGCGAAGCTTGAGCATCGAGCCCTCAGCCTGCCTCCCGGTGGACCCCGGCACAAGGCCGGGGTGACGTAGGGTAAAATGGCTTAAAGTCCCTCAGGCGCGGTATTTGCTGGCCAGTCGCGGCAATGGGACGAAGAGCGCACCGCTCCCCTCCTGACCAAACATCTCATAGGCGATTGCCCTGCCGGAAATGGGGAGGAATTAATCTTGAAGCTTACTTCTTGGCAGCCGGCGCGGCGGTGTTGCCCGCGGCAGGCGCCGCGGCATTGCCCGTAGCCGGCGCCGCGCTGTTACCCTCGGCTGCCTTGGCATCCTTGCCCGCCGGGGCAGCGGCCGGTGCAGCCGGCAGCGGCAGGTTCGAGCCCTGCTGGTTGAGGTACAGGATCACGTCGGCACGATCCTTGGGGTTCGACAGGCCGGCGAAGGTCATCTTGGTACCCGGCGCAAACTTACGCGGGCTGGTCAGCCAGGCGTTGAGCGAATCGAAATCCCACTTGCCGCCCTTGGCCTTCAGCGCATCGGAGAAAGCGAAGCCGCCCTTGCCCTGGGCTACCGCTTCGCCGACCGTGGCGTAGAGATTCGGACCGATGCCGTTGGCGCCGCCCTGGTTGACCGTGTGGCACGCCGCGCACTTCTTGAAGACCTCGGCGCCCTTGGCGGCATCGGCGGTCGGGAGCAGAGACGCGATCGGCACTTCGGCCGCGGCGCCGCTGTCGCCGCCTTCGTCCACGGCCTCAACCGGATAGCCTTCCTTCTTGGGTTCGCCGCTGTGGAACATCATCCCGCCAACGATCGTGGCGCCAAGCGCGACAAAGCACCCTGCGAGGGTCCAGCCAGCGATCGTGTTGGTCTTGTCGGACATGATTTTTCGCGTACGCCCCTGAATTGAGTAGCAGCCCTTTAGTAAGCGTATTCGCAGGGGGCAAGGTGGCTGTTGTTTGGCGACCTGCGGTCGCGAGCGGCACCAGCCCACTCCCCCACCCGACCGCCCAATCAGGATATGCTATGGGTGGTCGGGTGGGGGAGTGGGCTGGTGCCGTACACGCGCGTGAGCGCGTCAAACAAAGCTCGGGTTGCTACAGATGATGCCCGCCTCTAATCGCCGCCGCCATGGAGAACTTCGCCGCCCCCGCCCAGCCCATCGTTGCCGCGATGACCGAAGCCGCTGCCCGCGAGCCCGAGCGCGCGGTGGCGTTCCAGGGCGCGCCGGGCGCCAACAGCCATGTCGCGGTCGAAGAGACGTTTCCCGACGGACTGCCGCTACCCTGCTTCAGCTTCGACGACGCGATCGATGCGGTGAAGGAAGGGCGCGCCGATTGCGCAGTCATTCCGATCGAAAATTCGCTCCATGGCCGCGTCGCCGACATCCATTTCCTGCTGCCCGAATCGGGGCTGGTGATCACCGGCGAGCATTTCCTGCCGATCCGCTACGCCTTGATGGGCGTCGGCCCGCTCGACGGCGTCAAGGAAGCGATGAGCCATCCCCAGGCGCTGGGCCAATGCCGCCATTGGCTGAAGGCGCACGGCATCACCCCGATCGCCTATCCCGACACCGCCGGTGCCGCCGCCTTGGTCGCCGAAATCAACGATCCCAAGGTCGCCGCGCTCGCGCCGCCGCCCGCGGCCAAGATCTACGGGTTGGAGACGCTGGCGAGCGACATCGCCGATGCCGAGCATAATACCACGCGCTTCGTGACCCTGGCGCGGGGCAGCCGTCCGCTGACGGGTGAGGGGCCGTTCATGACGACGATCATCTTCGAGGTGAAGAACGTCCCCGCCGCGCTCTACAAGGCGATGGGCGGGTTCGCGACTAACGGCGTCAACATGACCAAGCTCGAAAGCTATCAGCGCGGCGGCAGCTTTGCCGCGACCGACTTCTTCGCCGATGTCGAGGGCCGGCCGGGGGATGAGAATCTGGATCGCGCGTTGGAAGAACTGGGCTTCCACTCAAAATGGATGCGGGTGCTGGGCAGCTATCCGCAGGCGCGGAAACGGGGATGACCCCGCGCGTCCTGATCATCGCCGGATCCGATTCGGGCGGCGGCGCCGGGATCCAGGCCGATATCAAGACGGTGACGATGCTCGGCGGCCACGCCATGACCGCGATCACCGCGATCACCGCGCAGAATACGCTCGGTGTCCAGGCGGTGTTGCTGGTGCCGACCGACATGGTGATCGCGCAGATCAACTCGGTGGTCACCGACATCGGCGTCGACGCGGTGAAGATCGGGATGATCGGCTCGGCTGCGACCGCGCATGCGGTAGCGGATGTGCTCGAGCATTTGTCGGTGCCGATCGTGTTCGATCCGGTGATGGTCGCGACCAGTGGGTCGGTCCTGGCGGACGACGAGACGATCGCTGCCTTCGAGCGATTGATGCGTGTTTCCGAGGTAACGACGCCCAATCTTCCGGAGCTGAAAGCGCTGTCCGGCATGCCCGTCGACGACAGCGAGGCGGTCTATGCGGCGGCGCAGACGATCGCCGTTCGGCACCGTTGCGCAGTGCTGGCCAAGGGCGGGCACGGTCGTGGTCGAGAGATCGTCGATCGCCTTGTCTATGTCGACCCGATGGACGGGCGGCCGACGGAATGGCGCAGCGAGCGCATCGACAGCAACGCTACTCATGGCACCGGGTGCACCTTGGCATCGGCGATCGCGACGATGCTGGCGGCGGGGCATTCGCTTGAAACCGCGATCGAACGCGCCCGCCAATTCGTCAGGCTCGCGATCAAGGGAGCGCCGCAACTCGGTGATGGTCACGGCCCGATGGGCCATCAAGCGGTTCGGCTCGATGTTTCGATCGGCCCGGGTGCTTGCCTCAATCAGGTGACGATTGCGGCAACCGACTATGCCGAGACCTGCTCATTCTACGAGCGATTGGGGTTGCGGCAGATCGTCGGCACTGACGATGCGCATTATGCCCGTTTCGAAGCGCCGGGCGGGATGACCTTGTCGATCGAAACCGGTGCGCAGCCGACCGTATTTCTCGAAGTCGACGATCTCGACGGAACAGTCGAATGGCTGCAAAAAGACGGCATCGTGTTCGACCGGTTGCCAACTGATCAGCCCTGGCTTTGGCGTGAAGCGCGCCTGACCGATCCGTCGGGTAATGCCCTATGCCTGTACCAAGCCGGCGAGAACCGGCGCTATCCGCCTTGGCGGCTTAGCTGATGCCCGGCCTCAAACACGAAAAGCTCTGCCTCGCCCCGGTCGCGGGGGTCGACGAAGCCGGCCGCGGGCCGCTCGCGGGACCGGTGGTGGCTGCGGCAGTGATCCTGCCGGCCAAGGGTATCCCGCGCGGGCTCGACGATTCGAAAAAGCTGAGCGCCACCGAGCGTGCGCGCCTGCACGGGCGGCTGATGGACTGCGCGATGGTCGGCATCGGCATTTGCGAGGCCGAAGAGATCGACACGCTCAATATCTATTGGGCGACGATGAAGGCGATGACGCTCGCGGTGGAAGCATTGGGCTGCCCGCCCGGACACGTACTGGTCGACGGCAATCGCCTGCCGCGCTGGACATATCAGGCGAGCGCGATCGTCGGTGGCGACGGGATCAGCATGTCAATCGCCGCCGCGTCGATCGTCGCCAAGCACACCCGCGACACGATCATGATCGCCCATGCCGAATCATATCCGCATTACGGCTGGCACTCGAACAAGGGCTATGGCGCGCCCGAACATCTGCGCGCGTTGCGCGAGCACGGGCCGTGTCCGCTGCATCGCCGGAGCTTCGCACCGGTCGCCCAAGCGGTTCTGCCGTTTTAAGAGTCTTTTGTGCCACACCCCATAAATTGGGGCTGTGGATAACTTCGGACTCAATATCCGGTAAGGGTCGTAAAATGTTCCGCTCGCTTAACCATTTGCTAACCCAAGTCGTTAACTAAACTTCGCTTGACCGGAGTCCGCGCGCTCGGTTTTCGTGCGCGTGTCATTGCGGGGAGTGGTTGCCGATGGGGGTCATCGAGAAGGTCAGTGCGCGTATCGCGCCGTCGGTGCTCGTGCCGGGCGAACTCCCGCTCGACCGCATCGTCATGGGCGATTGCATCGAGACGATGCGCGCGCTGCCGGCCAAGTCGGTCGACCTGATCTTCGCCGATCCGCCCTACAACCTTCAGCTCGGCGGTGACCTGTCGCGTCCCGACGGCAGCCATGTCGATGCGGTGACCGACGACTGGGACAAGTTCGACAGCCTGGCGATCTATGACCGCTTCACTCGCGAATGGCTGGGCGAGGCGAAACGCATCCTCAAGGATAACGGCACGATCTGGGTGATCGGCAGCTATCACAACATCTTCAAGGTCGGGTCGGCGATCCAGGATCTGGGCTATTGGATCCTTAACGACATCGTCTGGCGCAAGGCCAATCCGATGCCCAATTTCAAGGGCACGCGCTTCACCAACGCGCACGAGACGCTGATCTGGGCATCGACCGGCGAGGGCGCGAAATACACGTTCAACTATCGCAGCATGAAGACGCTCAACGACGAGCTGCAGATGCGCTCGGACTGGGAATTCCCGATCTGCGGCGGTCCGGAGCGGCTCAAGAAGAACGGCGTCAAGGTTCACCCGACCCAGAAGCCCGAGGCGTTGCTCTACCGCATCCTGCTCGCCTGCTCGAAGCCAGGCGATGTCGTGCTCGATCCGTTCTTCGGCACCGGCACCACTGGAGCGGTCGCCAAGCGGCTCGGCCGGCACTGGATCGGGATCGAGCGCGAGCCGGTCTATATCGAGGCGGCAGAGGAACGCATCGCCGCCGCCTTGCCGCTCGACGAATCGGCGCTGACGACGATGCAAAGCCCCAAGGCGGCGCCGCGCGTCGCCTTCGGTGCGCTGATCGAGAACGGCATGCTGGCGCCGGGCACAATGCTGACCGACACCAAGCGGCGCTGGAAAGCGACCGTCGGCGCCGACGGTTCGCTCAAGAGCGATTGCGGTCAGGCCGGGTCGATCCACAAGCTGGGTGCGACCTTGCAGAACGCGCCGGCCTGCAACGGCTGGACTTTCTGGCATTATGAGGCGGTGGACGGGTTGAAGCCGATCGACGCGCTGCGCCAGAATTACCTGCTCGCGACGCAGCCTTAAGGCCCAATTCCGGAAATGCGTCACCCGGGCTTGTCCCGGGGTCCACTGTGCAGCAAACCCGGGACGCGGGGTTCTCGCCGCACGGTGGATGCCGGGACGAGCCCGGCATGACGAAGGAGAGCTGATGCCCGCGCCACTCCACCTCCGCCCCGTCCAGTTCGTAGACACCCCGATCGGCCGCGACGGCGAGGTCGCGCGGCTGGCCGGCGGAATGCAGTGGTTCGCCGCCTATGAAGTGATCGAGGGCGATACCAAGCGGACCGTGTCGATCGCCGAATTCGGCCGCACTTTGTGCGTCAGCGACGAACGCGCCGCCGAACTCCACGCGACGATGACCCGGCCCCGCCCACCGCTGACGCTTGGCGAGCGCATCCTGCGTTTCGATCAGCCGGCGGTCGCCGGCATCCTCAACGTCACGCCCGACAGCTTTTCCGATGGCGGCGAGCAGGACGATCCGGTCGCCGCCGGCGTGGCAATGGCCGCGGCCGGCGCGGCGCTGATCGATGTCGGCGGCGAATCGACCCGACCCGGCGCCGAGCTCGTCTGGGAAGAGGATGAGAAGAAACGCGTCGAGCCGGTCGTGCGCGGGCTGGTGCGCGCGGGGACGCTGGTTTCGGTCGACACGCGCAAGGCGATGGTGATGGAGGCCGCGCTCGCCGCCGGCGCGAGCATCGTCAACGACGTCGCGGCGCTGTTATGGGATGATCGCGCGCTGGACGTGGTGGCAAAGGCAGGCTGCCCCGTCATCCTCATGCACTCGCCCGATCCCGCCAAAGGGCCGCATGGCGGCAGCGGCTATGGCAACGCGCTGATCGAGGTTTATGACTGGCTAGAGGCGCGGATCGCGGCAGTCGTCGCGGGCGGAGTCGATCGCGCCAAGATCATCGTCGATCCCGGCATCGGCTTCGGCAAGTCGCTCCAGGACAATCTCTCGCTGCTCAACGGACTCGCCATGTTCCATGGCTTCGGCTGCCCGATCATGCTCGGCGCCAGCCGCAAGCGGATGATCGGCGCGTTGTCGAACGAAGCACCCGCCGACGAACGCCTAGGCGGCTCGATCACGCTCGCGCTCAAAGGGGCGGAAGCCGGCGTTCAATTGCTCCGCGTCCATGACGTGCCGGAGACGGTGCAGGCGCTGAAAGTCTGGCGCGGCCTGCGCGATCAGGCGCTGGTCGGCGGCTGACCGGATATTGCCGTTGCGACGCGCGTTGCAGACGGCAAGCTAGCGGTCGCCAAAAGGAACGGACGCCATGGACATCAAGCGCAGCGGGTCGCAGCCATCGGGCAAGGGCCCGACGGACTGGTTCACCGGCACGGTCAGGATCGACCCGCTAATCACGGCGCCAGATCCCGCGCGCATCGCCAGTGCCAGCGTGACGTTCGAGCCCGGCGCGCGCACCGCCTGGCACACCCATCCCCTCGGCCAGACACTGATTGTCACTTCCGGCCTTGGTTGGGTCCAGCGCGACGGCGGTCCGGTGGAGGAAATCCGTCCCGGTGACGTGATCTGGTTCGAGCCCGGCGAGAAGCATTGGCACGGCGCGACGCCGACCAATGCGATGACGCATATCGCGATCCAGGAGCGGCTCGACGGCAAGGCGGTCGACTGGCTGGAGAAGGTCACCGACGAGCAATACCGCCGCGATTGAATCGCACTCGATTGGTCGCTGGCCACTCACGGCGCCCGCTGCTAGCCTTTGCCGGTCGAAAAGGACCCGCGAGTGGCATATCGGTAAGCCCGCTCCCTTGCATCTCACCCCGGGATGCACGCTCCGTTTCCGCCATTCGTGGCGGAACCCCCGGCAGGACGCGCGACAGCGCGGGGCCTGCGCGTGGGGACAGTCCGCCGCCGGCCTGTGAGCGAAGGAGCAAGCAAGATGCCGATCATCGTCAGCGACCAGGGAGTCGTTACCCAGATCAATGTCTTCACGGTCAAGCCGGGCGGACAGGATGCCATGATCGCACAACTCGAACGTGGCGTAGCCATTGCGCGCCAAGAGCCGGGCTGGTTGTCTGCCAGCCTGCACCGCAGCCTCGATGGGACTCGGGTGGTCAATTATGCGCAAAGCACCGATCTCGCCGCAGCGGAAGCGATCATCGCTCGGTTGCGCGACGCCGGCATGATCGCGCGTAACGCTGGGGTCGGCACCGCGCATCCTGGCCTCTATGAAGTAGTGCGCGTGTTCGAACTCTAGGTTTCGCGCATATCACGACCGGGCCGCTTGACTTCGAGCGTCACAACGCCACGTGATGCGGACGATAACGGGGGCCCGGTCGCATGCGTCACCAGTTTGTCCGTCGCTTCGTCGCGCTGGCAGCGGCGCTTTCCGTCAGCCTGTCGCTGGCGAGTTCGGCAATTGGACAGGCGACCGGTTCCTATGTCGCACCCCAGCACACCACCGGCTGGCCGGGCCTTGGTACCGGCGACGATCAGGGGGCGGCGGAAGCGTCGCTCGAGCTTGGCCCTGAACTCGAGCGCGACCGGTCACCGATCTGGATGTTGGCCGACCAGCGCCGGCTCGACAAGGCGCTCGCCGCGCTCCAGCCGCAGAAGAAAGGCGTGGTCGATGCCTATGTGGTGGTGGTCGGGCTCGACAGCGATCCGATCTTCGGGCGCGAAGCGCGCGAGGCGGGCAGGGTGCTGTCGCGCCGCTACAATGCGGTCGGACACACGATCGTGCTTGCCGGCACCGACGGGTCCGGCCCGAGCGACTTGCCCAACGGCACGCCCCGGGCGTTCGCGCTGACGCTAGCGCGGATCGCCGAACTGATGGACCGCAAAGAGGACGTGCTGGTCCTCTACACCGCCGGGCACGGCGCGCCGGTCGGGCTGGCCTATCATGACGGTGACGAGGGATTCGGCATCATTTCGCCCGCGCGGATGGCGCGAATGTTCGAAGAGCTTGGGATCAGGAACCGCCTGTTGATCCTGTCGGCCTGTTATTCGGGCGTGTTCGTGCCGGCGATGGCCAGCGAGACGACGGCGCTGTTAACCGCAGCCTCGGCTGACCGCACCTCGTTCGGGTGTTCGGCCGACCGCGACTGGACCTTTTTCGGCGATGCGATGATCAACCATGCGCTGCGCCAGCCGGTGCCGCTCGCCAAGGCCGGCGAGGACGCGCGCGCGCTGATAGCGCAATGGGAGAAACAGGGCCACGTCACCCCGTCGCAGCCGCAAATCTCGATCGGCAGCGGTGTCGGCAAATGGCTGGCCCCGCTCGAAGCCCGCATGCCCAAGACCGCGACGGCAATGGTCGGCCGCCCGGCAATCTCGATTCTCAACGATCTGGAACAGTGACGTTCGGATCGCGCATCTCTGCTTGTACTTCGGCCACCAGTTCCTTGCGACTGAGCTTGCCGACCAATGTCTTGGGCAAGGCGAGCCGCACGACCACCTGATCGACGCGTTCGTGATGGCCGAGTTGAGGATTGAGCCACGCCTTGATCTCGTCGCCGGCCGCCGTGGCGCCGTCGTTGAGCGTCACGTAAGCGCGTGGCTGCTCGCCGCGATAGGTGTCGGGGACGCCGATCACGAGCGCCTCCTTCACCGCGGGATGGCGATAGAGCACGGCTTCGATCTGGCTCGGAAAGACCTTGAACCCGCTGACCGCGATCATGTCCTTCAACCGGTCGACGACATGGATGAAGCCGTCCGCGTCGATCGTGCCGACATCGCCGGTGCGCAGCCAGGCTCCCCCTTCGTCGGGAACGAACACCCCGGCATCGGCGTCGGGCCGGTTCCAATAGCCCTTCATGATCTGCGGCCCGCGCACCAGGATTTCGCCGGGTTGCCCGTCGGGGGCGGGACGCGATGCATCCTCTTTATCGGCCAGCCGCACCTCGGTCGCCGGGATCGGTTGGCCGATCGTGCCCAATTTGCCTTCGGCCTCATAGGGGTTGCACGATACGACGCCCGAACTCTCCGACAGGCCATAGCCCTCGATCACGCGCGCGCCCGTCGCGGCTTCGAACTTCGCCTTGACCTCGGCCGGGAGCGGGGCGCCGCCCGAGATGCAATATTTGAGGCTGGAGAGATCGGCCGACGCCAGCTTGGGATGGTCGAGCAGTGCCTGGTACATGGTCGGCACGCCGGGCAGCGCGGTCGCCTTGGTCCGCTCGATTGCCGCCAGCACCTGCGCGCCATCGAAGCGCGGCAGCAGCACGATCATGCCGCCATTGGCGACGGTGCGGTTCATCACACAGGTATTGGCGAAGACGTGGAACAGCGGCAGCACGCCGATGATCCGATCCTCCTCGCCGGGATGCGGATCCAGCCCCTCGACCTGGCGGGCATTGGCCGACAGATTCTGGTGGGTCAGCATCGCGCCTTTAGGCGTGCCGGTGGTGCCGCCGGTATATTGGATCAGCGCGAGCTGGGTGGCGGGGTCGATCGCCGGGAAATCGTTGACACCGTCATTGGCGATCAGCGCGGAAAAGGCGGTGATGCGGGCGTCGTCGGGCCGCTTCGTCACTTCCCTGCCGCGGAACAGGCGATAGAAAAGCGACTTGGTTGCGGGCAGGGCGCCCGCCACCGAACCCACCACCAGCCGTTCGAGCCCGCTCTGGTCGAGCACCTTGAGCGCGGTCGGCAGCAGCGCGCTCGCCGAGAGCGTGAAGAGCAGCCTGGTCCCCGAATCCTCGACCTGATGCGCCAGTTCGTCAGCCGTGTAGAGCGGCGAGAAATTGACGACGGTCGCACCCAGCTTGAGCACGCCGTAATAAGCGGCGAGGTAATGCGGAACGTTTGGCAGGAACAAGCCGATCCGGTCGCCCGGCCCATAGCCCATCCGCGCCAGTCCGGTGGCGACGCGCGCCGCGCCACCCACCACTTCGGCATAGGAATAACGGCGACCGAGGAAGTCGAGCAACGGCCGCTCGGGATAGGTTCGCGCAGTGGCCTCGAACATGTCGACCAGCGACAGAGGCGGAAAATCAGTCGCCCACGGCGTGGGGTGACGATAGGCGCTGCCGCGCCATAGGCTCTCCGCGTCTTGTCTCATTGACATTGATGTAAGCGCGCCGCCGGTGCTGCGGCAAGCGGACTTAGCGACTGACCGCGTTTCCGCTGGTCCAGGTCAGCAGGAACTTGACCGCGACCACGCCCAGATCGACTGCCGCCTGGATACGGTGCGGTGTCGGATCGCCGTCACGATGCGTCAGGATCTCGATATCGGCGGTCGGATGGCGCACAACCGCGACCAGCACGAGCAATGCCCCTAACGCGACCATCGCCTTACGCTTACGCATACCCCGCGCCTCCAGCCGCTTCCTATAAAGCCCCGGAGGGCGAGCGACAAGCCAAAGCGGCGGCCATCCGTCGCGATTTCGCAGCCGAAACGGTGTTGGAGTCTGTTTCAGCTTTGCTGAAACGGTTGCGGTGCCGGCCCGCTCCCCCACCCGACCTCCCAATCAGGGCATTCTATGGG
>NZ_JBFUJY010000012.1:0-69870 GCF_056401155.1 Sphingomonas sp. P4_G2
CCCCCACCCGACCTCCCATAGAATACCCTGATTGGGAGGTCGGGTGGGGGAGCGGGCCGGTGCCGCGAAATGCGCCTGCGGCGCATTTCCAAACCGCGGTTTGTCAGGCCGCGGCGGCTTCGCCGCCCCAATCGCGCGAAGCCAGCGCTCGCGCTTCGCTGACCGGCAGCGGCCGGCCGAAATAATAGCCCTGAACCTTGGTGCAGCCGAGATCCTGAATCAGCCGGTGCTCATCCTCGGTCTCGACGCCTTCCGCGGTCGTTGCCATACCCAAAGACTGGGCAAGCGCGACAACGGCGCGGATGATCGCGACCGGCTCCTTCTGACCCTTGGATGCGCCCTGGACGAAGCTGCGATCGATCTTGATCGTCGAAAAGCGGGTGCGCGCAAGATAGCCCAGCGACGAATAACCGGTACCAAAATCGTCGAGGCTCAGGCGCACGCCGAGATCGAGCACGCGTTCGAGCACCTGCACCGCCACGGTGCCTTCGCGCATGAACACGCCCTCGGTCACTTCGAGTTCGAGCCGCTCCGGCGGCAGCCCGCTATTGGCGAGTGCCGATGCGACCACCGACACGAACGCGGGATTGTGGAGCTGTTCGGGCGATACGTTGACCGCGACCCGCGTCGGCGACGGCCATCGCGACGCTTCGTCGCACGCCTGGCGCAACACCCATTCGCCCATTGGAACGATCAGCCGTGCGTCTTCTGCCAGGGGCACGAACTTGGCCGGTGAAATGATGCCCAGTTCGGGATGCGTCCAACGCAAGAGCGCTTCGAAGCCGGTGAGGCTGCCCGACCCGGCGACCACCACAGGCTGGTATTCGAGGTGCATCTCACCCTTTTCGAGCGCCTGGCGCAGCGCCATTTCGAGCACGCGACGCTCTTCCGCCTTGACGTGGAGCTGAGGCTCGTAGGTGTGGAAGACGCCGCCGCCGGCATCTTTCGACCGATAAAGGGCAAGGTCCGCCGAGCGGATCAGCATTTCGGCGGTGCGGCCGTCGCGCGGGCCGATCGCGACGCCGACCGACGCACCGATATAGAGCGTGTGCGCATCGACCTCGTATGGCCGCGACAACATCTCGATAATCGCCTGTGCCAGCTTTTCGACGCGGGCCGTGTCGGACGCGTCGCGTACCACCACCGCGAATTCGTCGCCGCCGAGCCGGCCCACGACCTCATTGTCGCTGACCAGATGGCCGAGCCGTTCCGAGACGCGCCCGAGCAACCGATCGCCGACCGGATGGCCGAGCGAATCGTTGACCGCCTTGAAGCGATCGAGATCGATCATCATGAACGCACAGCGCGTGCCCCATTTCTCCGCCTCGGCCATCGCGCGGCCGAGTTGCTCGTTGAGGTGGAGCCGGTTGGGCAGGCCGGTGAGCATGTCGTACCGCGCCATGCGGTTGATCTTGTCGGCCGATTCGCGCTGGGCGGTGACGTCGGATCCCACGCCGCGGAAGCCGATAAAGGCGCCGTCGTCATCGTGGCGCGGGCTGGCGGCAAGCGCGAACCATCTTTCGGCCTCACCGACCTGCACGGGCAGCAGGATATCGCGAAACGGTTCGCGATTCTTGAGTTTGTCGGCGAGCATGCGCAGCCCGGACGAGAAGTCGCCGCTTTCCCAATGGACGCCGGCCAGCGCCTGGAGCAGCGGCATGCCGTTGATCTTCACCGGATCGAGATGGACCGAGCGCGCGAAACGCGGGCTGGCGCGCACGATGCGCCGGGCGCTGTCGGTCTCCCACAGCCAGTCGCCATCTTCTTCTTCGAATTCGCGGAGCAGCAGGCTGACGGTTTCGTCGCGTTCGGACAGACCGATTTCGTTGGCGCGGATCACCACCAGCGATTTTCCGCGCTGGAAACAACTGACCATCAGCAGGACGACGAACAGCATCGACGCCGCGGCCAGCAACGGGCTGCCGATCAATACCAGCATGACGGCAATGGCGGTGCCAAGGATACCGAGGAAGCTCAGCGTCGCCAGCGGTAGCGCGGCCATTGCCACAGCCGATGCAGTGAGCATGACCGACAGTACGATCCACAACCCCATCGCGGTACCGATGTCGACGCGTGACCCCAGCGCCAGCGGTGGAATCGACCAGACCGACGCGAGCGCGATCCCTTCCAGCACGGTATCGCGCACATCGCCGAGGGTCGCGGAATTGGCGTCGCGATGGCGCGAGGCGAGGCGCCGCATCGTCACGCCGACCCCGACCAGGCCGGTCAGGACCGCCCAGCCGATCAGCATTTCGCGCGGCACCTGGCCGTCGAACATCATGACGACCAAAGCCGCGCCGATCAGGTTGGCGCCGAGCAGGAACAAGGCGAGCTGGCGTCCGGCGTGCAATTGCGCCGCCCGGATCGGACCCCAGTCGGTGGTGTCCGCCGGATCGTAGAGACCAAGCAGCGCGCGGACGTCGATCCGCGGGGTGGCGAATTGGGAAGAGGGCTCCGTGCTCACCCCCTGCGGATAGCGCCTACAGGGTTAGCGAAGGGTTAGGCGCACGCAGGATTTTTTTGCGAATTCGCCCCGAAATGGAGAGCAATCGTCGCGACCGAGCCGCCAAAACTGTGGATAACCCCGCTCGATTGATCGAGATCAGCTCGTATTTTGCCGGCCCGCTACGGCTTCAGGCGGCGATCGCGTATGGCTTGATCTCGCCGGCGAGGTACAGATTGCGCGCTTTCGCCCTGCTCAACTTGCCCGAACTCGTGCGCGGCAGCGTGCGCGGCGGGATCAGTTCGATCACGCAATTCATGCCGGTAACCGACCGCACCCGCTCGCGAATCTCGTCGCGCAGGCGCAGGCGTTCGGCTTCGTCGGACGTCCGGCACTGGACCAGGACGGCCGGCGTCTCTTCACCGCCCGGCGTGGTGATCGCGAAGGCGGCGATATCGCCCGCCTTGAAGCCGGGCAGCTGCTCGACTGCCCATTCGATGTCCTGCGGCCAATGGTTGCGGCCGTTGACGATGATCATGTCCTTGGCGCGGCCGACAATGTAAATATAGCCGTCCGACATATAGCCCATGTCGCCGGTATCGAGCCAACCGTCCTGCATGCAGGCGGCGGTCGCTTCGGGGTCGCGGAAATAGCCGACCATCACCGACGGCCCCGCGCACCACACCTTGCCGATCGCGCGTTCGGGCAGCGGCGTGCCGTCTTCCTCGCGAATCTCGATCTTCATGTCGCGCGCCGGTTTGCCGCAATTGACGATCGCGCGATACCGCTGCGGGCGATCGTGGCGGCCTTCCTGGCCCGACAGCTGGGTTTCCTCGACCAGTTCGACGCGGATGCCTTCGCCGGGCGGCATGATCGATACCGCGAGGGTCGCCTCGGCCAGGCCATAGCTCGGCAGGAACGCGGTCGCCTTGAACCCGGCATCGCCGAATGCGTCGACGAACGACTGCATCACGTCGGGACGGATCATGTCGGCGCCGTTGCCCGCCACGCGCCAGCGCGACAAATCGAATCGATCCCGCGCCTTGGTCTGGCTCGACATGCGGCGCGCGCAGATGTCGTAGCCGAAGGTCGGCGAATAAGAGAGCGTGGTGCCGGGATTGCGGCTGATCAGGTCGAGCCAGGCGAGCGGACGGCGGGCGAAATCCTCGGTCTTGAGGTAATCGGTCGATACCTGGTTGGCGACGATCGACAGGAAGCAGCCGACCAGTCCCATGTCATGATACCAGGGCAACCACGAGACGCAGCGATCGCCATCGCCGACATGCATGCCATGGCTGTGCGCGGCGAGATTGTTGAGCAGCGCATGATGCGTGATCGCGACGCCATGCGGAAAGCGCGTCGACCCGCTCGAATATTGCAGATACGCGATGTCCTCGCCCGTGGCCTGCGGCAATTCGGCGTCGGGAGCGGGGCGCTCGGCGAAGCTCGCCCAGTCGATTCCCTCGACATTCTGGATCCTTGCCGCTTCGGCGCACATCGCGCCGATCTCGGGCGGATAGATCAGCATCGTCGGGTCGCAGCTTCTCAGCTGGACCGACAGCTGGTCGATATAACTTTGCGCGCCGCCGAAGCTGGTCGGTAGCGGCAGCGGCACCGGCCAGGCGCCGGCATAGACCACGCCGAAGAACAGGCTGGCGAACTCGACACCGGTTTCCGCGATCAGCGCGATCCGGTCCTCAGGCTTCACGCCCGACGCGATCAGCCGGCGGGCCATCGCCAGCGCGTCCTGCCGCATTTCGGAAAAAGGATAAGCGCGGACCAGCGCGCCGCGCGGATCGTGGAAATTGAGCCCGCGCACGCCTTGCGCGGCATAATCCAGCGCTTCGCCCAAAGTCCCGAAATCGGCCAGTCGGCGCGGCAAGGCGTCGTCGGTCGGAGTCGGCGCCAGGCTCTCCGTTCGCTCGCCTACCACGTCAGTCGCCATGTCTAATGTCATCACTTTCGCGCCCATGTTCCTGCGGCTCTTACCGGCCGCTTCATGCCAGCGACGGCCCCCTGCCGCCCGCACGCGTTCAAATTCGGTTGTCAGTGTGGCACAAACATGGCGACATGGCCCGAGTTCCTCGTCAATCCGCCCCACCGCTCGACCGTTCGAGCCTCGAACGACTGGCATTGCGCTATGTCGAACGCTTCGCGACGACGCGCGGACGGCTGACCGATTATCTCCGCCGCAAGATCCGCGAGCGGGGCTGGGACGGGGAAGCCGCCGACCCGGCGGCGATCGCCGATCGCATGGCCGAACTCGGCTATATCGACGATCGCGCCTGGGGAGAGGCCAAGGCGAGTACGATGGCGCGGCGCGGATTGGGGGCTCGACGCGTGGCAGGCGTATTGCGCCAGGCCGGTATCGGCGGCGACGATGTTGACGCTATCGCGCCGGCGGTCGCCGATCGGTCGGTCGACGCCGCGATCGCTTATGCGCGTCGGCGTCGGATCGGCCCGTTCGCCGACCAGCCGGGCGATCGCCCGACCCGCGAGAAGCATGTCGCGGCGCTGCTCCGCGCTGGCCATTCGTTCCAGCTGGCTCGCGCGCTGGCCAGCATGAATCCGGGCGATGATCCCGTTAAGCTGCTCGAATAGAACGATCCCGAAACGAGCGGCGCTAAGCCTTTGGCTTTCATCGTGATCGTGTTACACTGGTTGTTCGCAGGGGGTGACTGTGCGCGTAGAATCGCAGCTGGAGACGGGCGACCGCCCGCTGGAGCCGTTGGAGGAGGTTGACGTCGGGGCGCTGGCGGACGGCGAATCGCACCATCGTGGCGTCGTCAAATGGTTCGATGTCACGCGCGGTTTCGGCTTCCTGGTCGATGACGATCAGGCCGGTGATATCCTCATCCATTTTTCGGTCCTCCAGCCGCATGGTCGGCGCAGCCTGCCCGAAGGCGCGCGGGTCGATTGCATCGCGGTCCGCCGCGACCGCGGCCTGCAGGCAAGCGCGATCCTGGCCATCGACCTGTCGACCGCGATCGAGCCGCCGCCGCGCGTCCGTCCCGATGCCGATCGGGTCGATCCGGTCTCCATGCTCGACCAGGCCGGTCCGTTCGAACCGGTCGCGGTCAAATGGTTCAATCGCCTGAAGGGCTATGGTTTCCTGGTGCGCGACGCCGACTCGGCCGATATATTCGTGCATATGGAAACGCTGCGCCGAGCCGGTCTGCATGAGGTGGAACCCGAGCAACGTCTGAGGGCGCGGATCGTTGAGGGCCGCAAGGGCCCGTTGGCGGTCATGGTCGAACAGGACTGATTTCATGAAATTTGCTGTTGGATTGCTGGCGCTGGCCGCCGGCGTGGGTGGGGCTGGCTGGGCCGGTTATAGTTGGTACGCGTCGCCCTCGGCCGATGCCAGCGCCAACGCAGCCAAGACGATCGCGCTGACCGTCGCCAGCAGCAACGGCACTCACGCTTTCCAGGTCGAGGTCGCCAAGAGCGCGGCCGAACAGGAAAAGGGCCTGATGTTCCGGACCGACATTCCCGACAATGGCGGGATGCTGTTCTGGCCCTATCCGGCTGGCGGCGGCGCGCCCAAGGAAGCGAGCTTCTGGATGAAGAACACGCCGAGCCCGCTCGACATCATCTTCATCCGCGCCAACGGCACGATCGCGCGCATCGCGGAAAACGCGATTCCCGAAGATGAGACGCCGATTTCATCGGGTGAGCCGGTCGGCGCGGTGCTGGAGCTCAAGGGCGGGCGCAGTTCCGAGCTGGGGATTGCCGAGGGCGACAAGGTAACCTGGACCGGCAAATGACTCCTCAGCACCCCGGCGTAAGCTGGGGTCTCGGGCGGCATCGCCTCATCGCCAAAGATCCCAGCTTTCGCCGGGATGACGACGGCAGGCGTTGAACGCCGGACCGTCACCCGCTAAGCGCGGCCTATGGGTATCAATCTCAATCCCTTCACCTGGTGGACCGGCGCGACCTGGGGCACGATGGTCGGCCTGCTCGGCAAGGAACGCGTCGGCGAGGATGACCTCGGCAACGTCTATTACCGGGGTGGCAAGGACACTAACGGCAACCCGCGGCGCTGGGTGATCTATAACGGTGCGAACGACGCCAGCCGGGTGCCGCCCGAATGGTTCAGCTGGCTGCATCACCAGATCGATGATGTGCCCGATCGCGCGCTACCGGCGCAGCGTCGCTGGGAAAAGCCCGCCGTGCCCAATCTGACCGGGACCGCTCTGGCCTATCGGCCGCCGGGCGCGCTCGAAAAGGGCGGGCATCGTGCGCCTGCCACGGGTGATTACGAAGCCTGGACGCCGGAAGGATGAACTGGCGCCGCGTCGGCGGTATCACCGCGCTGGTGGCCGGAATCGGCGCGGCCGGCTGGGCTGGCTATAATTGGTACGAGACGCCGACGGCGCCGCCGCCCGACGCGGTGGCGACCGCCGCGCCGACCGCGCTCGACGATAGCGGCCAATCAGGTGGCGTCGAGACGATCGACGTATCGGGCGATGCGACCAATCCGACCCAGGGCGCGACGCCGATGAACCAGCGCGTCGCGACACTCGGCCTGCTCAACAAGCGCAACAGCCAGACGCGCGATCTGACGATGAAGCCCGGCGAGGCGATTCGCGTCGGCAATGCCATCGTCCGCCTGCGCGCGTGCGAGGAAACCGCGCCTTGGGAAGCCGAGCATTATACCGGTGCGTTCGTCCAGCTCGACATCGAACAGACCGACAAGCAGTGGAAGCGGGTATTTTCGGGCTGGCTGTACAAGGAGCGGCCGAACCTGAACGTCGTGATCGATCCGATCTACGACGTCTGGGTCAAGAGCTGCACGATGTCCTTCCCCAAAGGCGGCGCCGACACCGTGACGGCGCCGACCGAATCGCCCAAATCGGGCAGCCGGTCGAGCGCGCCGAAATCCCCCGCCGCGGCGCCCGACACCGCAGCGCCGAGCGAACCGTCGATCGCCGCGCCCAGCAACGCGACATAATCGCCCCGGCTGATCTCGATCGCGCCGAGCGAGGCGAGATGGGGCGTCATGAATTGGCAATCGAGCAGGGTGAACCCGCCCACGCGCAGGCGCGCCACCAACCAGGCGAGGGCCACTTTTGACGCATCGGTCGCGCGGCTGACCATCGATTCGCCGAAAAACGCCTTGCCGAGCGCGAGGCCGTAGAGACCGCCGATCAGCTGATCGCCGTCCCAACATTCGATCGAATGCGCGCGGCCCTGATAATGAAGCGTGGTGAACACGCTTTCGATCGTGGTGTTGATCCATGTCTCCGGCCGGTCAGCGGCGCTTTCGGCACAGAGCGCGATCATGTCCTCGAACGCGGCGTCGGCAGTGACGCGGAACCGGTCCGAGGCAATCACCTTCCGGAGCGATTTCGACAGATGGAACCCGTCGAGCGGCAGGATCGCGCGCTTGCGCGGTTCGACCCAATAGACTCCGGCCGCGTCGCGCGCGTCGGCCATCGGAAAGACGCCGACGGCATAGGCCCCCAGAACGAGATTGGGATCGAGAACCTCATAGGACGGCTCTGGAGGCGGCTTCATCGCGCCAGCCACTTCTCGATCGTCTGCCACAGCGTGGCGAATGCGTGCGCCGCCGCCGAGCTTCCGGCGAATTGACCCACCGCCGCGCGGCGATCGCCCATCTGTTCGACGATGCTGGCCATCGGGATGATCGGCCAGTCGGGATGTGCCGCCACCGCTTCGCCGTGCAACCGGCGGCGGCGATCGACCATGACATGGACCGGCAGCACCTTGGCCTTGCCCAAGGACGCGGCCATGTCGTCGAAGGCGCGTTGCGACAGCGGCGAGGGGATGACCGGCACGACGATCAGGTCGGCGGCGCGGATCACTTGTTCGCTGGTTTCGGTGAGGCCGGGCGGGCAGTCGAGGATCACCCGGTCATAATCCTTGCCCAATGACGCCAACAGCTTTTGCAGCCGCTTCTTCTTGTCGAGTTCGTGGAACAGCAGGTCGAGCCCGCGCAGCGACGCGTCCGCGGCGATCACGTCGAGTCGCGCGATCGCGGTAGCCCGGGCGAGCTTGCTCGGCTCGATGTCTTTGGTGAACACCGACTGCGCATCGGCTTTAGATTTTTTGGTCGGGAGCAGGAAACTGCTGGCCGCCTGCGGATCGAGATCCCAAAGCAATGTCCGGCGCGACGAGAGGGTGGCGGCGGCCCAGGCTAAATTGACCGCCAGCGTCGTTTTGCCGACGCCGCCTTTCAGGCTGTAGATCGCGATCGTTGCCATGCCGCTCCCGTTGGGCGATGATCGGCAAGGTGCCCAATCTGGGCAGTTGATGCAACAGCGGTCCGCGCCGAAACGCGGACCGCCGGGTTGGAGTTACGCGTCGCAGGTCTGGGCGGGCTTGCCCGGAGCGGTCAGCTTGATCGATTTGGGCGTGCCGGACACTTCCCAGCCGCCGTCGGCGACATAGGGCTTGCCCGCTTCGGGCGCCTTCAGCACGACGGGCTTGGCGTCCGCAGGAGCCGACACAGTCAGCTGCTTGTCGCCTTCGAAAAAAGTCACATGCGCCAACGTGTTATCGCCATGACAGCGCATCGAGACCTCGGCCTTGATCGCCGGCGGAAGCTCGAATTTCGGCTTTTCGGCGACCGTCTTGTTCTCGACGGTGGTCGAGTTCTCGACAGTCGTGGCGTTGGTCTTGGATTGACAGGCCGTCAGCGCCAGAAGCGCTACGGCGGTTGCGGGGAGAAGGGGGGTCTTCATAGGCTTTCGCGCTTCGCGCACGCAGCAGCGAAGGTCAAGATGTAACCATTTTGGGCCGTTCCGGGCATGATGCGTTGCAACAAAAGTGTCATTCGTGAAATTCGTCCATATCCGGGATACGGCCGAACGCAATTTTCGTACCGACGCGATCGATCCGTCCACCGTAAAACGGCCCGAGCGACACCGCGTGGCGGCCGAATTTCTCGTTGAGCCGGTCCATCGCTCGGCTGAGCGCCAGCCCGCGCGTCTCGCGCGCCAGCGGGTCGTCGGGGTCGAGATGCTCGAACAGCGATCCCTGTTCGCCGGCGACCGGGACGATCTCGTTGAGCGTCACGCCGATCATCCGCACGCGCAGCGAACCGTGACGCTGTCGCCCTTCTTCGGCCAGCCGGGGAAACAAGGCATCGAGCGCAGCAAGCACCTGGAAACTGTCCTGCGTTGGCGCCAGGCGGCGGCTGGTCTGCCATACGATTTTGTCCTGCTCGAACCGGACATGGAGCACCAGCAGGCGCGCCGCATAGCCCTTGCGCCTGAGCCGGCTCGCCGCCTTGAGCGCCAGCCGCCGCGCGGTCAGCCGCACCGGCTCGAGCCCGCGCTTGCCGGGCGACAGCACGTGGCTGTGGCCGATCGACCGCGTTTGGGTCGCCTTGTCGGGCAGGTCGACGCCGTGGAGCAGATACCATAATCGATCGCCATTGGTGCCGCCCCAGGCGGTGCCGGCGTCGCGCGGGCGGCGCTCGCAATATTGACGGATATCGTTGACTCCGTCGCGCGCCAGCCGGCGCTCCATGTTCGCGCCGATCCCCGAAATGTCGCGCAACGCCAGTCCGAATAGCCGATGCGGCAATTGCTCGGCGGTCAGGACGATCAGCCCGTCGGGCTTCTGCATGTCAGAGGCGAGTTTGGCGAGCAGCCGGTTGGGCGCGATCCCGACCGACGAGGTCAGGCACTCGCCGACATTGGCACGGATCCCGGCCTTGATCCGCCGCGCCAATGCCATCGCCTGGTCGGGCGAATTCTCGTTGTCGAGCAGGCGGCACGCGACTTCGTCGATCGAACAGACGCGCGTCACGGGGATGTGCTTCCAGATTTCCGCGATCACGGCGTCGTGGAACTCGACATATTTGTCGTGGCGCGCGGGCGCGATCAGCAACTCGCGGCACAACCTCTTGGCTTCCCACACCGGCGTGCCGGTGGTGATGCCATAGCGCTTGGCTTCGACCGAGGCGGCGATCGCAACCGTGGTGTCGGACCCGACCGGCGCGACGATCACCGGCTTACCACGCAAGGCGGGGTCGAGCTGCTGTTCGACGCTGGCGAAATAGGAGTTCAGGTCGAGGAACAACCAGCGCAGCGGGCGCGGCGGCAAGGTCAAGTCGACCGACACGCCATATGCGTCGGACGGGGCAGGGGAAAGCGATTCGGCCAGCGCCATGGGGCGGAACATTATCAGAACATTGGCGCGTGAAATAGCTCAGAGATAGGCACGGAGCGCCGTCCAAGCGCTCTGCTTCGCCGCAAGGCCTATCGTGTGGAGCGGGCTGCTCGACGGCAATGCGATCAAGTCATATCGCCGAGCGTGCTCCTCCATCAGCCGTCGGCCGATCTTGTATGCGGTGCCGCCATTGAACGCGATCGCGCGCAATCGAGGCAGCGACGCGGCGAGATGCTCGAGATCATTGGGCGCATGATCGCGGATCGCGGCGTCGCTGCTGCCGGGGCGAGTGGCGGTCGCGACGACGTCCCACAGGCCGATATGCGCGTCGAGGAGCGTTGCGAGCCGATCCTCATAGTCCAAGGCTGCCAGATCGCGCCCGACCACGGGGGAGAGCAGGCGCCAGAACTGGTTCTGCGGATGCGCATAATAACGTTGCGCGGCGAGGCTGCGGTCGCCGGGCAGGCTGCCGCAGATCAATAACCGCGTTCGCACGTCGACGACCGGCGGGAAGGAGCGTTTGAGTGTCACGGCGTCAGTGTAGCGCGGCCCGCCAGACACGTCCCGCCTTGACCGCGCGGGCCGATCGGGTGACGATCTCTCCAATCAGGGAGATGGGCATGAAGCGAGTGCTGTTGGTGGGCGTGATCCTGAGCATGCTGGCGGGATGCGGCGGCAGCCCGGCGGCGGTCGGGCAGAATTCGGCCGATTCGATCACCACTACAGCGGTTGGGAATGTCGTCGCGACCGTGCCGAGCCCGACGCCGACGCCCACAGCGAATGCTGCGGCGGCGGCACCCGACAACGGAGCGATGTCCGACGACAGCGCCGCGTCCAACGACACCTCGGCAGATGCCGCGGCGAGCAGCGACGCGCACCAGGAGTAACGCTGAAACCCCTCTCCCCCGTGGGCGCATCGGGCCGCTCGGCGTTAGCCGAGTGGGAAGGTAAGGGGGCGAGCCGCAGGCTCGCGCGGCGCGAGCGCGCCGCCCCCCCCGCGGCGCTAGCGCGCCGCCCCCTCATCCAAGCTTCGCTAGGCAGCAGGCTGCCAAGCTTCGCTATCCTTTTCCCACAAGGGGAGAAGGAAGAGGACACACACAACAAGGAATTGCCTCCCACGCAGCAGCGATTGCTTGCCCGCGCCGCGCGCCGGTTTATCTAGGTGCCATGCCCATCACGCCCGACACCCTGTCGCTCATCGGCCATACCCCTCTCGTCCGGCTCAAGGGGCCGAGCGAAGCGGCTGGCGCCGAGATTTTCGGTAAATGCGAATTCGCCAATCCCGGCGCGAGCGTGAAGGATCGCGCCGCGTTGTTCATCGTCCAGGACGCCGAAGAGCGCGGGCTGATCGCGCCGGGCGGGACGATCGTCGAGGGGACGGCGGGGAATACCGGTATCGGGCTGGCGCTGGTCGCCAATGCCAAGGGCTACAGGACGATCATCGTCATGCCCGAGACGCAGAGCCGCGAGAAGATGGACACGTTGCACGCGCTCGGCGCCGAACTCGTGCTGGTGCCGGCCGCGCCTTATTCGAACCCAGGCCATTTCGTGCATACCAGCCGGCGCATCGCCGAAGAGACGCCGAACGCGATTTGGGCCAATCAGTTCGATAATATCGCCAACCGCAGGGCGCATATCGTCGGCACCGCCGAGGAGATCTGGGACCAGATGGATGGGCGGATCGACGGGTTCACCTGCGCGGTGGGGACGGGCGGGACGCTGGCCGGCGTTGGGCTCGGCCTCAAGTCGCACGACGAGAACGTGACGATCGCACTCAGCGACCCCGATGGCGCCGCGCTCTATTCCTATTACGCCTGCGGCGAACTCCGCAGCGACGGATCGTCGGTGGCGGAAGGGATCGGGCAGGCACGGATCACCGCCAACCTGGAAGGCGCGCCGGTCGACACCCAATTCCGCATCTCGGACGCCGAAGGATATCATTGGGTCAGGCGGCTGCTCGACGAAGAAGGGCTTTGCCTGGGCCTGTCGTCGGGGATCAATGTCGCCGGTGCCGTCGCGCTGGCGAAACAATTGGGCCCGGGCAGCCGGGTCGCGACGATCCTGTGCGACACGGGATTCCGCTACCTTTCAACGCTCTACAACAACGACTGGTTGGCATCTAAGGGATTGGTTCCCGCCTGATGCGGTAGACCGTGGCACCAGCAAGGTCGACAAACGCCTCGCGATGCGTTACATAAATGCCACACAAGTATGAAAACACTGGTTCGCGACAACATTCAAACGATGCAGCGGGTGAAGGTCGGCATGATCGGCCTTGCGGCGGTATTGCTGATGATCGGCATCGCTGCGACCCTGTTCGCGATCGTCAGCCGGGAACGTCCGCTCAATGCGGTGGGCGCGCCCAAGGTCGATGTCGCCGCCAACCTTGCCGCGTCGAACAGCACCGCCCCGATCGATACCGCGACGAGCGAACCGCTCGCCGAAATGGGCGTTGCTCCGGCGGCATCGCCCACTCCCGCCAAGCACTGATGGTCGCCTCCCTGCCGGGAAGCGATGGGAAATCGCCCCAAAGCGGGGCTGAGTCGGGCCGATTCCAACATTTCAAGCCTTTGCTGGTGCCTTCAAGCGCCAGAAGGGCAGGCTATGGTTAAAGAAACTTTCATAGTGTTTGTAATAGCTTAGCTGTACGAGTCCAATTTCGGCCCATCAAACACCAAAAATTCCCATTGAATCCCATCCGGTGGCTTGATACGCCCGTCATCGGAAGTGGGGCGTTTTTACCCGTTGATTCTGATCACCGCGGCGCGAGCGAGGGCTCGTTCCGCGAACGGGAAAACGCATGTCTGGTTCGGGGCGATCGGTGGCTGGGAGCAGTATCTATACGGGAACGGCGCTGCAGCTTGTCGATGACAAGAACCGCGTTTCCATACCTGCCAAGTTCCGCGACGCCGTCATCGACAACACGCCGCCCGAGCGCTTCAAGAAAGGCCCGTTCGTCCTCATGGGTCAGCACCCCGAGGCGAAGTGCCTGATCGCCTACGACCAGGGCTATGTCGACGCGAAGCTGGCCAAGGCCGCGGCGGGCGATAACGACCCCGCGTTCAACGTCCTTCGCGTCATTGCCGGCGGCGCCGAGGAAGTCGGCTTCGACAGCACCGGCCGCGCCGTCATCATCAACTGGATGAAGGAAGAGGCGGGCATCGCCAAGCACGCTTTCTTCTACGGGTCGCTGACGCATTTCGAGATCTGGGATCCCCACACCCTGCTCGCCGCGACCGACGACCAGGCCGCCCCCGTCCTCAAGCGCATCTGCCGCAACCTCATGCAGGAAAAGAACATCCTGTGAGCACGCCCACTCCCCATATTCCGGTGCTCATCGATGAGGTGATCGACGCTCTCCATCCCACCCCGGGAGAGCGTCATGTCGATGCGACCTTCGGCGCCGGCGGTTACACAAGGGCGATCCTTGCCACGGGCGCCGAGGTGGTCGCGTTCGACCGTGACCCCGATGCGATCGCCACCGGCCAGGACTTGGTCGCTGCGTCGGACGGGCGGCTTACGCTCGTCGAGGCGCCATTCTCCGCGCTCGAGTCCGAACTCGACGCCCGTGGCCTCGTCCCGGTCGATGGCGTCGTGATGGATATCGGCGTGTCGTCGATGCAGCTCGACCAGGCCGAGCGCGGCTTCTCGTTCCAGGGCGACGGGCCGCTCGACATGCGGATGAGCCAGTCGGGCGAGAGTGCCGCCGATTTCCTCAACAACGCCGATGAGAGCGACATCGCCGATGTCCTCTATCTTTATGGCGAAGAGCCCCGCTCGCGCCGCGTCGCCCGCGCGATCGTCTCCGCAAGACCCCTTACGCGGACTTCCGAACTCGCGACTGTGGTGCGTAAGGCGCTAGGCCATAAACCGCACGACAAGAAGGATCCCGCGACGCGGACCTTCCAGGCCGTGCGGATTCATATCAACCGGGAGCTCGGCGAGCTGGCCGATGGTCTCGCCGCGGCGGAGCGTGTGCTCAAGCCCGGCGGGCGGCTGGCTGTGGTGACCTTCCACAGCCTGGAGGATCGGCTGGTGAAGCATTTTCTGCGCGAACGGAGCGGCGCGATGCCGTCGGGTTCGCGGCATTTGCCGCCTCAGGCCGCTCCGGCCGAGGCGACATTCGAAACGATCGGGCGCGCGGTGCGCCCCAGTGACGCCGAGCTGGCGCGGAACCCGCGTGCCCGTTCGGCGACCTTGCGTGTGGCCAGGCGGACCGCGTCGGCAGCCTGGGTTGCGGGAGAAATGTGATGGTTGTGGCGCATCGATTTCGTTGGTTTGGCTGGTTCGTGCTGTGCGTGAGCGTGATCCTCGGCTGTTACCTCATGTCATCGCGCGTGGCGGCGGAACGCAACAAGCTCGCTGCGATCGAATCCTCGATCGCGCGGACGCAGCGCGACATCACCGCGCTCGAAACCGAATTCGACACGCGCGCCAGCTTCGCGCAGCTGCAGCGCTGGAACGGCGACACGCTCAAGCTGTCGGCGCCGACCGCCGGACAATATATCCGTAACGACGCCGAACTCGCCCAGGTCGATTTCAACGCGCCGGCACCGACAGGCGGCCCGCAAGTCCAGACCGCCGCGGCGGTCATCCCGAGCGCCCCTGTGATGCCGACCGAAGTGGCGGTCGCCGCTACACCGGCCGCGCCGGTGGCGAGCGCTCCAGCCAAGATGAAGGCGGCGGTCGCGATGGTTTCGGCGCCGGTCGGCGCGAAGCTCCAGCCCGCCGCGGCCAAAACGACGATCAAGGCGAAGCCGGCGACGGTGGCGCTGCTCGATCGTAAACTGCTCAGCGACACGACGTTGGGCTCGCTGTCGCGCGGCGCGCGTCGGGAGGATGGCGCGCGATGAGCAATCTGCTCGCACGACCGATCGCGCCGCGTCGTCTTGCCGACGAACGAGCGCTGGTTCGTGCGACCGCGCAAAAGCGATTGATGATCATGATGCTGCTCTACGGCGCAGCGATCGGGGTGGTCGTCGCCAAGCTCAGCTTTTTTGCGTTTTCGGCGGGGACCGCGACCGCGTCGACGATGGCCGACCGCGTTATCCGCGGCGATATCGTCGACCGCAACGGCGAGCCGCTGGCGCGCACGATCGACGCCTGGGCGATCGGTATCCACCCCGACCAGATTCTCGGCGATCGCCGTGAGATCGCGCAGCGTCTGGCCAATATCCTCGGCCTCGACGAAAACCAGATCTACGCCCGGCTGCAGGGCACCAGGTTCACCTATATCGAGCGCGACGCCTCGGCGTCGCTCGTCACCGAGGTCAACGCGATTGGCGAGCCGGCGATCGTGTTCGAACGCCAGCAGCAGCGACTCTATCCGCAGTCGGAACTCGGCGCGCAGGTGCTCGGCTTCCTCGACGTCAACAACAAGGGTGCGAGCGGGATGGAGCGCGCGCTCGATCTGCGGCTGACATCGCCCGACACCGCCGGCAAGCCGGTCGCGCTGTCGATCGACGCGCGCGCGCAATCGGCGCTCGAGAACGAGCTCGGCCAACAGGTCACCACCTTGAAGGCCAAGGGTGGGGCGGGCGTGGTGCTCGACGTTCGCACCGGCGAGATCATGGCGCTGGCGTCCTTCCCCACATTCAATCCCAACAATCCCGGCGCAGCGCCGAAACCGGCCGTGACCGAGGACGGCAAGCAGCTGCCCGGCCCGTTCTTCAACCGCGTGACCAGTGCGGCATACGAGCTTGGCTCGACCTTCAAGCCGATCACCATGGCCGCGGCGATCGACAGCGGTACCGTCACCTCGATGGCCAAGCGCTTCGACGCCACCCAGCCGCTGCAGATCGACGGCTTCAAGATCCATGACCATGATGGTGAGGGGCGCTGGCTCGACATCCCCGAGACTCTGATCCACTCGTCGAATATCGCCACCGCGCGGATTGCCGACGAAATGGGCGGCGACAAATTGTCGGCGATGTTCCGGTCCATGGGCTTCGACAAGCCGATGCCGTTCGAACTGCCGGCGCGCGGCCGGACGATGTTCCCGCAGAAGTTCAGTCGCGTGACGACGATGACCACCGGCTTCGGGCACGGCATCGCGGTGACGCCGCTGCACCTGGCCGCGGCCTATGCCGCCCTGGTTAATGGCGGCGTGTGGCGGCCTGTCACGCTGATGAAGGTTCAGCCCGGTGCCAACGTTCCGGGGCGGCGCGTGATCAGCGAACAGACCAGCTACCGCATTCGCCAACTGCTTCGGCTCGTGGTTACCCAGGGTACCGGCCGGACTGCCGATGCGCCCGGCTTCCGCGTTGGCGGCAAGACCGGCACCGCGGAAGTCGCGACGGGCGGCGGATATTCGAAGAAAGCCAACGTCTCGACCTTCGCAGCGGCTTTCCCAATGGACGCGCCGCGCTATGTGGTGATCGTAATGCTCGATTCGCCCCAGGGAGCCGTCAGGACCGCGGCCTATACCGCCGCACCGGTGGTCAACCGCTTCATCATGCGCGCCGGGCCGATGCTCGGGGTGATGCCCGACCCCTCGCGCGACATCAATGTCGACGAGCTGATGCCGCTGATCTGGCACCGCCCCGGCGAAAAGCCGCAGACGATGGCGGATCCCGAATGAAACTCGGCGGGCTGGTGACGGGCGGGGGCGACGCCAGCGTCACCGGCTTCGCGATCGACCACCGCAAGGTCGCGCCCGGCACGATCTTCGGCGCGTTCGAAGGCACGCGCGTCAATGGCGAGGACTTCATCCCGGCGGCGGTCGCGGCGGGTGCGATCGCGGTCGTCGCGCGTCCGGACGTCACTGTCGACGGGGCGCTGCACATCGCCTCGGACAATCCGCGCCAGGCTTTCGCGCATCTCGCCGCTTTATTCTTCGCGCCTTTCCCGGAAACGGTGGTTGCAGTCACCGGCACCAACGGCAAGACCTCGACGGTCGAGATGACGCGTCAATTGTGGCGGATGGCGGGGCATCATGCCGCGTCGATCGGGACGCTTGGCGTGACGACCTCGGATGACAGCGTCTCGACCGGTCTGACGACGCCGGATGTCGTCACGTTCCTGTCGAACGTCGCCGGGCTCGCACGCGAAGGCGTCACCCATGTCGCGTTCGAGGCATCGAGCCATGGCCTGTCGCAATATCGCACCGAGGGGCTGAAAGTGATCGCCGCGGCCTTCACCAACCTCAGTCGCGACCATCTCGATTACCATGGCGACATGGCCGCTTATCTGACGGCGAAGCTCAGGTTGTTTTCGGAAGTGCTCGATCCGGACGGTACCGCCGTCGTTTGGGCCGACGATCCGCAGGCCGCGCGCGTAGTCGATCTCGCCCATGCGCGGCGCCAACGTATCGTCACGGTCGGCGAACGCGGCGGCGCGCTTCGATTGGTCAGTCGCGACCCGACTTTGCTCGGCCAGGGCCTGTTGATCGAAGCCGAGGATCGCGAGCTGAAGGTCACATTGCCGTTGATCGGCGCCTATCAGGCGGCCAATGCGCTGACCGCGGCGGGGCTGGTGATCGCGACCGGCGGCGACGTTGCCCAGACCATCGCCAATCTGGCGCGGTTGCAGCCGGTGCGCGGACGGCTCGAACGCGCGGTGATCACGCGGACCGGGGCACCGGTCTATGTCGACTACGCGCACACGCCCGACGCGCTGGAGGCAGCGATCGCCGCGCTCAAGCCGCACACCGCCGGACGGCTGATCGTCGTGTTCGGCGCCGGCGGCGACCGCGATCACGGCAAGCGCGAGCTGATGGGAGAGATCGCCGTGCGCTACGGCGACCTGGTGATCGTCACCGACGACAATCCCCGCAGCGAAGACCCGGCCGCGATCCGCGCCGAAGTGCTCAAGGGTGCGCCTGGGGCGATCGAGATCGGCGACCGCCGCTCGGCCATCGCTTATGCCGTCGGGCAAGCGGGTGCCGAGGACATTGTGCTGATCGCTGGCAAGGGGCACGAACAGGGCCAGATTGTCGGTGACCTGGTGCTGCCATTCGACGACGTGAGTGTAGCGCGCGAGGAGGCGGCGGCGTGACGCGTGGCCAAAACCGGGCTGCCCGGTTAGAGGAGGGGATGCTTGCCACTTTCCTCGCAATCACCCTCTTTCGATCACCTCGTTCGGCCGGAGGAGCGCAATGACGCTCTGGACATCGGCCGACATCGCGACAGCCACCAACGGCGCCGCTTCGGCGGCGTTCGACGTTTCTGGCGTCACGTTCGATTCGCGTGAAGTGGGGCAGGGCGACCTGTTCGTCGCGCTGACCGGCGAGACCACCGACGGCCACAAATTCCTCGACCAGGCGTTCGATCGCGGCGCGTCGGGCGCGATCGTCAGCCAGGACACGCCGCATCCCAATGTCCGAGTGTCGGACACGTTCGCGGCGCTGGAGGCACTGGCCAAGGCGTCGCGCGCCAGAACGTCGGCGCGGATCGTCGGAGTCACCGGATCGGCGGGAAAGACCGGCACCAAGGAAGCCTTGTTCGCCGCGCTCGACCGCTCGCCGGCCAAGTCGGCGCATCGCTCGGTCAAGAGTTACAACAACCATACTGGCGTGCCGCTCAGCCTGGCGCGGATGCCGGCCGAGGTCGATTACGGCGTGTTCGAGATGGGGATGAACCATCCCGGCGAACTCGCGCATCTGACGACCCTGGTGCGGCCGCATGTGGCGATCGTCACCGCGATCGCGCCGGCGCACGCGGCGTTCTTTCCCGACGAAAGCGCGATCGCCGACGCCAAGGGCGAGATTTTCCAGGGCCTGGAGCCGGATGGGGTCGCGATCATCCCTTATGACAGTCCGCATCGCGACCGTCTCGCCGCGGCCGCCGCGCCCCATGCCGCGCGTACGGTCACTTTCGGAATCGACGAGGGCGCGGACGTCCGCGCGATCGAAGCGGTCAAGGCGGCCAATGGCGGCACTTTCGTCACCGCGCGGGTCGGCGGGCGCGAGCTCAGCTACACCGTCTCGCAACCCGGCAAGCATTGGGTATCCAATTCGCTGGCGGTGCTGGCCGCGGTCGATGCGGTCGGCGGCGATCTCGCCCTGGCCGGGTTGGCGCTTGCCGATCTCGGCGGGCTTGCCGGACGCGGCGCCCGCTTCTCGGTCGAGGTGAAGGGCGGCCGCGCGCTGGTGATCGACGAGGCGTACAATGCCAATCCGGCATCGATGCGCGTGACGCTCGCGGTGCTCGGCGAAGAAACCGCGACGCGCAAGATCGCGGTGTTGGGCGAAATGCGCGAACTCGGCGACAAATCGGATGAGTATCACGCCGCGCTCGCCGGCCCGGTTCGTGACGCTGGCGTCCAGCTGGTCATTCTCGTCGGCGAAAAGATGCAGCCGCTTGCCGAAGCGCTTGAGGGCCAGGTCGAAATCGTCCATGTGCCCGACGCCGCTGCCGCGCGCGACCGCCTGACGGCGACACTCGAAGCGGGCGACGCGGTTCTCATCAAGGGTTCGAACGGGGTCGGGTTGGCTGCGGTGGTCGCAGCGCTCGCCGGCGGGAAAATGTAATGCTGTATTGGATCGCGCAGGCGCTGGGTTTCCCGCACGTTCTCAACCTGGTCCGCTACCAGACCTTCCGCTCGGGAGCGGCGGTGGCGACCGCATTGCTGATCGGCCTGATCATCGGACCGCGCTTCATCGGCTGGCTGCGCGTGCGCCAGGGCAAGGGGCAGCCGATCCGCGCCGACGGTCCGCAAACGCACCTCGCCAAGCGCGGCACGCCGACGATGGGCGGGCTGATGATCCTGACCAGCATGACGATCTCGATCCTGATCTGGATGGACCTGACCAATCCTTATGTCTGGGCATGCCTGTTCGTGACCCTGGGATTCGGCACGATCGGGTTCCTCGACGATTACGACAAGGTGCGCAAAGCAAGCACTGCAGGCGTGTCGGGCAGGGTACGCCTGCTCGGCGAATTCGCCATTGCCGGCATCGCCAGTGCGATCATCATCCACACCAATACTGCCAACGGCACGCACCTCTATCTGCCGTTCTTCAATTCGGTGGTGATCGATCTCGGCTGGTTCTACGTCGTGTTCGCGGCGTTCACGATCGTCGCGTTCGGCAATGCGGTGAACCTGACCGACGGCCTCGACGGGCTCGCGACGATGCCGGTGATCATCGCCAGCGTCGCGTTCATGCTGATCGTCTATCTCGCCGGTAACGCGAAATTCGCCGATTATCTCGGCATCCCCCACATCCCGCGCGTCGGCGATCTCGCGATCTTCTGCGGCGCGATGATCGGCGCGGGGCTCGCCTTCCTGTGGTTCAACGCGCCGCCGGCGGCGGTATTCATGGGCGATACCGGCAGCCTGGCCCTGGGCGGCGCGCTCGGCGCGATCGCGGTCACCGTGCACCACGAGATCGTGCTCGGTATCATCGGTGGGCTGTTCGTGGTCGAGGCGATGAGCGTGATCATCCAGGTGTTCGTCTACAAGCGCACCGGCAAGCGCGTGTTCCGCATGGCGCCGATCCACCATCATTTCGAACAACTTGGCTGGCCGGAATCAACCGTCGTGATCCGTTTCTGGATCGTGGCTTTGGTTCTCGCGCTCGCTGGTCTGGCAACGCTGAAGCTGCGGTGATCACCAGTCCGTCCTGGCGCGGCGAACGCTATGCGGTGCTCGGGCTGGCGCGCTCGGGCCAGGCCACCGTGCGTGCGCTGCTGGCGTCGGGTGCTCAGGTCGTCGCGTGGGACACGGACGAGAGCAAGCGGACGATCGATGGGCCTGATTATGCCGATCCGGTCGAGATCGACCTGACGGGCTTCGCCGGTGTCGTCGTATCGCCGGGGGTACCGCTCAACCGTCACCCGATCGCGGCCAAGGCGCGCGGGGCGGGCGTGCCGGTGATCGGCGATATCGAACTGTTCGCCCAAGCGCGCGACTATCTGCCGTCGCACCGTGTCGTCGGCATCACCGGCACCAACGGCAAGTCGACCACCACTGCGCTGATCCATCACATCCTGGAGACAGCTGGTATTCCGGCGCGGCTTGGCGGCAATATCGGGCTGCCGATCCTGGGCGAGGAGCCGCTGCCGGTCGGCGGCGTCTATGTGCTCGAATTGTCGAGCTATCAGATCGATTTGACCTGCACGCTCGATTGCGATGTCGCGGTGCTGCTCAACATCACGCCCGATCATCTCGACCGCTACGATGGCTTCGATGCCTATGCCGCCTCGAAGGCGCGGCTGTTCGCGATGCAGTCGAAGGATCACGACGCGGTGATCGGGATCGGCGACGACGCTTCCGCAAAGATCGCGCGCGGCCTGTCGGCGCGTGGCGAGCATCTGTTCAAGATCGCGCCGGGCGTGTGCATGGACCAGTCGCGCTGGCCCTCGCTGCAAGGCCCGCACAATGCGCAGAATGCGCTCGCCGCGATCACTGCCTGCCAGGCGCTCGGCGTGGCGGAATCGGCGATCGACGCGGGCCTCGAAAGCTTCAAGGGCCTGCCGCACCGCATGGAGCGTGTCGGCACGGTCGACGGCGTCGCCTATGTCAACGACAGCAAGGCGACCAATCCGGACTCGACCGCCCCGGCGCTGGCGGCATTTGACGGCATCCACTGGGTTCTCGGCGGTCAGGCCAAGACCAAGGACCTCGACGCCTGTCGCCCCTCGTTCGGGCGTGTCCGCGCCGCCTATACGATTGGCGAAGCCGGGCCGATGTTCCTCGACCTGCTCAAGAACGACATTCCGACCGTTTATGCCGAAACGCTCGCGCATGCCGTCGAGCTGTGCCGCGCCGCCGCCAAGCCGGGCGAGACCGTCTTGCTGTCGCCGGCTTGCGCCTCGTTCGATCAGTTTCGCGATTACGAGGATCGCGGCGACACCTTCCGTGGACTGGTCGAGTCGCTGGCATGAACTCGCGGCCCGCCAAGGACGGATTCCTGACCCGGGTCGCGCGGCGCGGCGGCCGGTCGGACCGCTCGCCGCTCGGCGCGTGGTTCTGGGACATCGACTGGGTGCTGCTGATCCTGACTCTGTTCCTGATGGCGATCGGATTGGTCGCGGTTGCCGCTGCGTCTCCCGCATCGGCGCAGCGTTATTCAGACGCCACGCATCACATGCCCGCGCTCTATTATTTCTGGCGCCAGGTGATGTGGGTCGCGGTGTCGCTGCCGGTGCTGTTCATCGTCTCGATGCTGCCGACCGAGAGCGCGCGGCGGATGGCGCTGATCGGCTGCGCGGGATTCCTGATCATGCTGATGCTGGTGCCGCTGATCGGCGTTCAGGTGAATGGCGCGCGGCGTTGGCTCGGCGTCGGCGTCGCGCAATTCCAGCCGTCCGAATTCCTCAAGCCGTGCTTCATCGTCGCCGTCGCGTGGTTGTTGTCGCTCAAGAACAAGGAGCAGGGATTGTCGGGCGGCATGCTCGCCGCGCTGACCGGCGGATTGACCGCCTTGGTCGCCGCGTTGCTGATGCTGCAGCCCGATTTCGGCCAGACGGTGGTGTTCTGCGCGGTATGGCTCGCCTTGCTGCTGATCTCGGGGATTTCGGCGCGAGTGATCGGGGCGCTGTTCGGCGCCGCGTTCGTCGGCGTGATCTCAGCCTATCTCTTCTATTCGACCGCGCGCACCCGTATCGACGCCTTCCTGTTTCCGGACTCGACCGACGCCGCCGACCATTTCCAGGTCAATGCCGCCCGCGCGACGCTGACCGCGGGCGGCTGGTTCGGCACCGGTCCCGGAGGGGGACAGATGAAGTTCCGTCTGCCCGAAGCGCATACCGATTATGTCTTCTCGGTGATCGGCGAGGAATTCGGGCTGATCTCCTGCGCGATCGTCGCCGTGATCTTCCTCGCGATCGTTGTCCGCGTGTTCGTCAAGTTGCTGGATGAACAGGACGAATTCCGTGTGTTGGCCGCGTCCGGCCTGGCCATCCAGTTCGGATTGCAGGCGCTGATCTCGATGGCGGTGAATACCGGCCTGGCGCCGTCCAAGGGCATGACGATGCCGTTCATCAGCTATGGCGGATCGTCGATGATCGCACTGTCGATCGGGATGGGGTTGCTGCTTGCGTTTACGCGCCGGAACCCGTTTGTGAGCCGCTCACCCTATGTCGTGAAATGGAGCGGCGAATGACGAGAGTGCGGCAATTCGTTCTGGCCGCAGGCGGGACCGGTGGGCACATGGTGCCGGCCGCAGCGCTGGCCGCCGAGCTGAAGAAACGAGGCCACAAGGTCGATCTGATCAGCGACGAGCGCGGCGTGCGTTTCCCGGGCCTGTTCGACGGGATCGAGACGCACGTGCTCCCCGCGGGCCGCATGCAGGGCGGGCCGTTAGGCTGGTATCGCGCGGGCCGCGCGATGCTCGAGGGGCGCAAGCTGGCGATCAGCCTGTTCGAGAAGATCAAGCCGGCCGCGGTGATCGGCTTTGGCGGCTATCCGGCGCTGCCGGCGTTGCTCGCCGGGTTCAACCAGAAGGTGCCGACCGCGGTGCACGAGCAGAACGCCGTGCTCGGCCGCGTCAACCGGCTGGTGGCGGGGCGGGTCGATGCCATCGCCACCTCCTATGCCAAGGTCGACCGGCTGGCCGAAAAACATCGCGGCAAGGCGCACCTGACCGGCAATCCGGTGCGCGAGGACGTGCTGGCGCTGCGCGACAAGCCGTATCCGCTGCTCGAGGAGGACAGCATCTTCCGCGTGCTCGTCACCGGCGGCAGCCAGGGTGCCAGCATCCTGAGCAGCGTCGTGCCCGACGGGCTGTCGATGCTCCCGGTCAATTTCCGCCGCCGGCTGCAAGTGACTCACCAGGCACGGGTCGAGGACATCGACAAGGCACGGGCGAAATATGCCGAGCTGTCGATCGCCGCCGACCTCGCCACTTACCTGCCCGATCTGCCCGAGCATCTCGCCTGGGCGCATCTAGTGATCGCGCGTGCTGGCGCGTCGACGATTGCCGAACTGACCGCCGCCGGCCGCCCGGCGATTCTGGTGCCGCTGCCGAGCGCGACCGACGACCATCAGACCGAGAATGCGCGCGAAATCTCCGAAGCCGGTGGCGCGCGGACGATCCCGCAGAGCCAGTTCACCCCGGTCGAACTCGCCAAGCAGATGCAGAAACTCGGCCTCGATCCCGCCGCGCTGCAGAATGCCGCGGCGCGTGCCAGGTCGTGCGGCCATCCCGACGCGGCGCGCGATCTCGCCGATCTGGTCGAGGGGCTCGACCATCCTCCCGCTGACATTCCCGTCGGCAAAGTTCAAACCGCCGCTCCCGGCGGAGAGGCAGCAGCATTCGCATGACCGGGCTCAAGACCGATATCGGCGCCATCCACTTCGTCGGCATCGGCGGGATCGGCATGTCCGGCATTGCCGAGGTGATGCACAATCTCGGCTATAAGGTGCAGGGATCTGACGTCGCCGAGGGCTATGTCGTGCAAGGGCTGCGCGACAAGGGCATCGAGGTGAAGATCGGCCATGCCGCTGACAATCTCGGCGATGCCGCGGTCGTCGTCGTCTCGACCGCGATCAAGCGCGCCAATCCCGAAGTCGAGTGCGCGCTCGAACGCCGCATCCCGGTGGTGCGCCGCGCAGAGATGCTCGCCGAGCTGATGCGTCTCAAATCGACCGTCGCAGTCGCGGGAACGCACGGCAAGACCACCACGACGTCGATGGTCGCGGCGTTGCTCGACGCCGGCGGGATCGATCCGACGGTGATCAACGGCGGCATCATCAACAGCTATGGCTCGAACGCACGGCTCGGCGACAGCGAGTGGATGGTGGTCGAGGCCGATGAAAGCGACGGCAGCTTCCTGCGCCTCGACGGCACGCTGGCGGTGGTCACCAATATCGATCCCGAACATCTCGACCATTATGGCAGCTTCGACGCGATCAAGGACGCGTTCGTCCAGTTCATCGAGAACGTGCCTTTCTATGGCGCCGCCTTCCTGTGCCTCGATCATCCCGAAGTGCAGGCAGTGCTGCCGCGCGTCCGCGACCGCCGCATCGTCACCTACGGCTTCTCTACTCAGGCGGACATCCGCGGCGTCAACGTGACGCCGATCCCCGGCGGCAACCGGTTCGAGGCGATCATCCGTGGCCGCGACGGCACGACGCGCTCGATCGAGCATATCGAACTGCCGATGCCCGGCCGTCACAACGTCCAGAACGCGCTGTCGGCGATCGGCGTCGCACTCGAGCTCGGCGTCGATGACGCGACGATCCAGCAGGGCTTCGCCAAGTTCGGCGGGGTCAAGCGTCGCTTCACCAAGGTCGGCGAAGTTGCTTTTGCGGGAAATGGGGGCGCGGTCGTGATCGACGATTACGGCCATCACCCAGTCGAGATCCGCGCCGTGTTGTCGGCGGCGCGCGAGGGCGTCGCCAACCGCGTCATCGCGGTGGTTCAGCCGCATCGCTACACCCGTCTCGCCAATCTGATGGAGGATTTCCAACAGGCGTTCAACGATGCCGACATGGTTTATGTCACGCCGGTTTATGCCGCGGGCGAGCAACCGATCGAGGGCGTCGATGCGCAGGCTTTGGTCGATGGTTTGAAGCGCCGTGGTCACCGCGCGGCGGCGACAATTGGTTCGGCGGACGAACTCGCGAGCGAACTCGCGGGTGTCATCCAGCCGGGCGACATGATCGTGTGCCTGGGCGCAGGCGACATCACCAAATGGGCGGCGGGCTTGGCCGAGGGAATCGAGGCGGTGCGGTGACGGTCTGTTACGCCATGCCTCCGGTCCGCGGAAAACTGACCCAGGGTGCGCCGCTGGCGCCGCTGGTATGGTTCAAGAGCGGCGGCGCGGCCGAATATCTGTTCGAGCCGGCCGATGTCGAAGACCTCTCGACTTTCCTCTACGCGCTCGACCCGTCGGTGCCGGTGATGGGGCTCGGCTTGGGCTCGAACCTGATCGTCCGCGATGGCGGCGTCCCGGGCGTGGTGGTGCGACTAGGCAAGACGTTCGCCAAGGTCGAGCGGATCGACGAAACCACGCTTCGCTGCGGTGGTGGCGCGAGCGGCATCCTCGTTTCGTCGAATGCGCGCGACGCCGGGATCGCCGGCCTCGAATTCATGCGCTCGATCCCTGGCACGGTCGGCGGGTTCGTCCGGATGAACGGCGGCGCTTATGGCCGCGAGGTCAAGGACGTGCTGGTCGAGGCCGATGTGGTCCTGCGTTCGGGCGAGCGCCGGACGCTCGCGCTCGGCGATCTCGGCTACACCTATCGCCACAGCGAGTTGCCCGAGGGTGCGATTGTGATCGGCGCGACGTTCCGTGGCCACATCGATGAACCCTCCGCGATCCAGGCCGAAATGGACCGCATCGCCGCCGCGCGCGAGGAATCGCAGCCACTGCGCAGCCGCACCGGGGGCTCGACCTTCAAGAATCCCGAAGGCCAAAAGGCCTGGCAATTGGTCGATCAAGCGGGCTGCCGCGGACTTCGCAAGGGCGGTGCGCAAGTGTCGGAGAAGCATTGTAATTTCCTGCTCAACCTGGGCGACGCGACAAGCGCGGACATCGAGGGGCTGGGCGAAGAGGTACGCGAGAAGGTGAAGGCGAAGTCGGGCGTGATGCTGGAATGGGAAATTCAGCGCGTGGGAGTGGCGAAGTGACTCTCCACGTCGCGGTCCTGATGGGCGGCTGGTCGGCCGAGCGCGAAGTTTCGCTGATGTCGGGCAAAGGCATCGCCGAGGCGCTGGAATCGCTCGGCCATCGCGTGACGCGGATCGACATGGATCGCGACGTCGCGGCCAGGCTTACCGCGGCCAAGCCCGATATCGTGTTCAACGCGCTCCACGGCACGCCGGGCGAGGATGGCTCGGTGCAGGGCATGCTCGACCTGATGGGCCTCAAATACACCCATTCGGGCATGGTCACTTCGGTCATCGCGATCGACAAGGTGCTGACCAAGCAGGCGCTGGTCCCGCACGGCATCCCGATGCCCGGCGGACGGATCGTCAAATCGGCGGAAATATTCGAGGGCGACCCGCTCAAACGGCCCTATGTGCTCAAGCCCGTCAACGAGGGCTCGTCGGTCGGCGTTGCAATCGTCACCGACGACGGCAATTACGGCAACCCGATCGGCCGCGATGTCGCCGGCCCGTGGCAGGAATTCGAGGAACTGCTCGCCGAGCCTTATGTTCGTGGTCGCGAACTGACGACGGCGATCCTCGGCGGCCGTGCGCTTGGCGTGACGGAACTCAAGCCCAAATCCGGCTGGTACGATTACGACGCCAAGTACACTGACGGCATGACCGAGCACGTCTTTCCGGCGCAAATCCCCGATGCGATCGCCGCGGCCTGCAAGCGCCTCGCGCTCGAGGCGCATAATCTGCTCGGCTGCAAGGGCGCGTCGCGATCAGACTTCCGCTGGGACGATGAGCGCGGCGAGGACGGGCTGTTCCTGCTCGAGGTCAATACCCAGCCCGGCATGACGCCCTTGAGCCTCGTCCCCGAACAGGCGAGACATCTCGGCATCTCCTATCCGGAGCTGGTGCAGATGATCATCGACGAGGCGCTGGCATGAGCCGTGCCCCCACTAGGAGCGGGCGGCCGACCGCGCGCCGGCCGTCGGCAAAGCGCAAGCAGAAGAAGCCGTCGATCATCGACCGCATTCTCGCCTGGCTGCCGATTTCCCAGCATACTCTGCAGCGCATCGCGACCTGGTCGATCTTCGCGCTAGCAGTCGGGGCGGCGCTGGTCGTCGCGCAAATCTTCGGCATTCCCGGCGCGGTCGGCACCGCGGTCGCCGAACAGGCCGGCAATGCCGGTTTCCGCGTCGAACAGATCGAGATCCGTGGCGTCAAGCGGATGGACCAGATGACGGTCTATGCCGTTGCGCTCGAACAGAAATCGCGCGCGATGCCATTGGTCGACCTCAACCAGATCCGCGACAAGTTGCTGCAATATGGCTGGGTGCAGGATGCCCATGTTTCGCGGCGGCTGCCCGATACCTTATTGATCCGGATCGTCGAGCGCACGCCGGCGGCGGTGTGGCAGAACCAGGGGACGCTGAGCCTGATCGATCGCGACGGAGTCTATCTGGAACCGGTATCGGCCGATGCCATGCCCGATTTGCCGCTGGTGATCGGTCCCGGCGCCGATCGCCAGGAGCCGGCCTATCAGACGCTGATGACCATTGCGCCCGCGCTCAAGCCGAAGGTGCGGGCCGCGACCTGGGTCGGCAACCGCCGCTGGGACCTGTTGTTCGACACCGGGGAGACTTTGTCGCTGCCCGAGGGAACCGATGAGGCTGCCAAGGCACTCCGGTTGTTTGCGGAGAGGGATGGTACGCTTCGACTTTTGGGTAGAGGATGGGTAAAGTTCGACATGCGCAACCCGGATGTGTTCGTGGCGCGCAAGCCCGACGGATCGAGCCGGATTGGGGTTCCGACGAGTTCGAAGGGCAATATGTCGACGCCGGCGCCGGCGTCGACGGATCGCGCGGCGTCGCGCGACCAGGTTTGAGTGGGGGAATAGAGTTATGGCCAAGACACCGCCGGAGGGGTTGATCACGGCACTCGATATCGGGTCGTCCAAGGTCTCCGCGATGATCGCGCAGAAAGGCAGCGGCGGCGAGCTGATCGTGCTCGGCACCGGCCAGCGCGAAAGCCGCGGCGTGCGGCGCGGTTGCATCGCCGACATGGCGGCGACCGAAGTCGCGGTGCGCGAAGCGGTCGAACAGGCCGAACGTATCGCCCAGACCAATATCGAGAATGTCTGGGTCGGCTTTTCGGCGGGCGGGCTGGTCAGCGACGTCGCCTCGATCGAGTTCGAAATGGGTGGGCACCGTATCGAACAAAGCGATATCGACGCGCTGCTGCGCGCGGGGCGGGAATCGATCGATCCGGCCGGCCGTATGGTGCTCCATGCCCAGCCGGCGCTCTACACGCTCGACGGCATCACCGGGGTCAAGAACCCGCTGGGGCTTCATGCCGACCGGATGGGTGTCCACATCCATGTCGTCGCCGCCGATGGATCGCCGGTGCGCAATATCGGCCTGTGCGTCGCCAAGTCGCATTTGGAGGTAAAGTCGATCATCGCCGCGCCGGTCGCGACGGGGCTCGCCTGCCTCAGCGCGGAGGAGCGTGAGCTCGGGACGGCGCTGGTCGAGATGGGCGCCGGAATCACCAACGTTTCTTTGTTCGCCGGCGGCATGCTGGTCGGCCTGGTCACCGTGCCGATGGGCGCCAGCGACATCACCGACGACATTGCCTCGACTTTCGGCGCCAGCCGCGCCCAGGCCGAGCGGATGAAGTGCTTCCATGGCTGCGCCAACGCGACGCCGCGTGACAATCACGAGATGCTCGAGATCGCGCCGCTCAGCGACGATGGCGCGGGCGAGGGGCCGCGCATCACCAAGGCGCAGCTGATCGCGGTGATCCGCCAGCGGCTCGAATTGTTGATGGGAGAGATCGGCAAGGCGCTGACCGCGATGAAATTCGACGGCAATGTCGGGCGCCAGGTCGTGCTGACCGGCGGCGGTGCCGAGCTCAAGGGTATCGCCGATTATGCGCAAGCCGCGCTCGGCCGGTCGGTCCGGGTCGGGCGCCCGCGCGGACTTGCCGGCTTGCCCGATGCGCATTCGGGACCCGCTTTCGCGACCCTGGCGGGGCTGGTCCACCACGCCGCGACCGACCCGATCGACCTCAGGTCACTGGCATCGGGCGAACATCAGCTGGTACATCGTCCGTCGCCGATGTCGATCTTCCGTCGCCTGATTAGAACGGCTCGGGCGAATTATTAAAGAAATGCGTCATCGACCCCCATTTGTAGTGGATAGTGCGGGGGGGATAGTGCAAGAAGTTGTGGGCATAAGTGCTTCGGGGGGCGGAGCATGTCGGAGAACGCGTAATGGTTGAATTTCTTCCTCCGGATGTAGACGAACTGACTCCGCGTATCGCGGTGATCGGCGTCGGTGGCGCAGGCGGTAACGCCATCGCCAACATGATGAAGAACGACGTCCAGGGCGTCGACTTCCTGGTCGCGAATACCGATGCGCAGGCGCTCAAGCAGAGTCAGGCGGGGCAGAAGATCCAGCTCGGCGTGCGGATCACGCAAGGGCTCGGCGCGGGGGCGCGGCCTGAGATCGGTCGTGCCGCGGCGGAGGAAGCGATCGACGGCGTCGCCAAGATGCTGGAAGGCGCACATATGTGCTTCATCGCCGCCGGCATGGGCGGCGGCACCGGTACGGGGGCTGCTCCGGTCATCGCCAAGGCGGCGCGCGACATGGGCATCCTGACCGTCGGCGTGGTGACCAAGCCGTTCGCGTTCGAGGGCAGTCGCCGTGCCAAGGCGGCGGAAGCCGGTATCGAGGAACTGCAGAAGTACGTCGATACGCTGATCGTTATCCCCAACCAGAATCTGTTCCTGGTCGCCAACGCCAACACCACCTTCAAACAGGCCTTCGAAATGGCCGATGAAGTGCTGCAGCAGGGCGTGCGCGGGATCACCGATTTGATGGTCATGCCTGGCCTGATCAACCTCGACTTCGCCGACGTCCGTTCGGTGATGCAGGAAATGGGCAAGGCGATGATGGGCACCGGCGAGGCCGAGGGCGACAACCGCGCCATCGAAGCCGCGTCCAAGGCGATCGCCAACCCGCTGCTCGACGGCGTCAGCATGAAGGGCGCCAAGGGCGTGATCGTCTCGATCACCGGCGGCGAGGACATGCGCCTGCTCGAGGTCGACGAAGCGGCCAATCATATCCGCGAACTGGTCGACGAAGACGCCAACATCATCTGGGGCTCGGCGTTCAATCCCGACCTGGAAGGCAAGATCCGCGTGTCGGTCGTCGCCACCGGGATCGAGGCCGACAGCGCCGCCGTGGCTGCCGCTGCGGCGGAGCCGGCGACCCGCGCCTTCAGCTTTGGCCGCAGGGCGGAGTCGGTGATACCGGCATCGCCGATCGAAGCGGCGCCCGAGCCTGAAGCGAAGGCGGAGCCCGAGGCGGACACACAGCCGCTGACGCTCGATACGCCGGCAGACGCTACCGCACCGGACGCTGACGCCGACGAACTGGTGCTCGGCAGCGAGGTCGCGGTCGACGATGAGGCCGTTCCCGCCGAGTATGAAGAGCCTGTGGCCGCCGAGGCTGCGGCCGAGGAAACTCCGGGCTGGCTGTCGCCGGGCGAGAGCGCCGAAGAGGCTCCGGCCATCTCCTCCGGTGACGAGGCGGAAGCTCCGCCGGCGCCGCGCATGAAGCTGGGCGGTACGCTGTTCGAGCGGATGCAGAGCGTCGCGCGCGGCGGCTCGCGCTCCGAAGCAGACGAGGGTGAGAGCAAGGATTCGCTCGATATCCCGCGCTTCCTGCACCGCCAGAACAACCAGTAAGCCGWTTTGCGGGGTGTCGGCGGCGTTCATCGCCGCCGCGCCCCGCCTCGCCGCTCGTGAAACCCAAGGTCATTTCCCGTTCAGCCGCCAATCGGTTTAGGCTGGCATCCGACATGATATTCCGCCGCGCTCTCGGCCTCGCCGCCGTTGTTTTAGCAATGAGCGGCGGACAGGCCTTCGCTCAGACCACCGATGAAAATCGAGATGCCGACGCGCTGGCCGCGGACATGCGCATCCTCGCTGCCAATCCGCTGGACATCGAAGCGCTGGTCACCGCTGGCGAACTGACCCTCAGGATGGGCGACAACACCGCCGCGGCGGGGTTTTTCGGCCGCGCCGAAAAGCTCGACCCGCTCAATCCGCGGGTGAAGGCCGGGCTCGGCAGCTTGTTGGTGCGTGCCGAGCGCCCCGGTGAAGCATTACGCCGGTTCCAGGAAGCCGAAGCGCGCGGGCTCGATCCCAGCAAATATGCCGGCGATCGCGGCCTCGCTTATGATCTGATCGGCGAGCAGGAACGTGCGCAACGCGACTACCGCCTGGCGCTGCGGGCAAAGCCTGATGACGAGATAACGCGGCGCTACGCGCTGTCGATGGGGATTTCCGGGCGCAAGAAGGAAGCACTTGACCTGCTCGACGCGTTGCTCCGCAAAAGCGATCGCGCGGCGTGGCGCGATCGCGCCTTCATCCTGGCGATGAGTGGCGACCGCGACGGCGCGCAGAAGATCGCGAATTCGATGATGTCACCGGGCCTTGGCGCGGGGCTCGCCCCGTTCTTCGACCGGCTGCCGATGCTGTCGGCCGCCGATCGCGCCTTTGCGATCAATTTCGGCGAACTGCGCGCGACGCCAGAACGCATCGCCGACGCGCGGATGATCCCGGCGCTGCCGCGGCTCGGGCCCGACCCGACCGCGCCCAGGGTGCTCGCGGCGGCGGAGCAACCCCGGCCGCGTCCGATTGTCCAGGAGGACACCAGGAAGAAGAAGCGCAAGAAAGGCGATTATCTTGCGCCTGCCGTACCTGCGGCCACACCTACGCCACCCGTCGAGGTAGCGATGAACCCGCCGTCTTACGTCGCACCGCGCGCGGTATCGACGCCTGCGCCGCCATTGCCCCAGCCGTCACCGCGCGTCGTCTATGCGCCGCCGCTTTCCGCGCCGAAGCCGGTGTTGACCCCGGCGCCGACTCCCCTGCCGCCGCCCGTTAAGGTCGCCGAGTCTCCGAAACCAACATCGACGCCGGCGGCACCACCGCCCTCGGCGACCGTCGCCGCTCCTCCTCCAGCGCCATTGCCCGCACCAATTGTGGTCGCGGCGCCGCCCCCCCCAGCTCCCGGCTTTAGCGCGACGAGCGCCGATAGCGGTGTAGCCGACCGTCCAACCGCCGCCGAGGCGGGGATCAGCCCGGCGCCGACCGCGACCTCGCGCGTCAGCGAGGATACCGTGCTCGCCAGGATCATCGCTGGCATCTCGGTGCCGGGTGCGGAACTCGGCGTGGCGCCGCTGCCGACGCGCGCCGTACCACCGCCACCGCCACCGGTGCCGAAACCGGCCGAAGTTACGCCCCAACCCAAGGTAAAGGTGGAGGCACCCAAGCCCGCCGCCAGGGCGCCCGAACCCAGGGCAACGACCCGCAAGACCGCGAATGACGAAACCACGGACGCCAGCGACGGCAAGTCCGCCAAGGGGCGCAACGGAAAATCGCCTGCTGACGCGAAGGCATCGAAGGATGACGCCGCCACGATCGACCAGGTCGCGTGCCCCCCGCTGTCCAAAGGCAAAACGACGACGCGGAGCCGGACGACGGCAAAGGGGAAATCGACTGCCAAATGCGAGGTCGTGGACACGAAGGGCGGCCGCGATGCCAGGCTGGACAGCGCCGCGCTCGACGACAATGGATGTCCGCCGCCGGCCAAGGGCAGGGCGGCGACGCGCGGCAAGGCGACACTGAAAGGGAAGTCGGTCGCCAGGTGCGAGACTGCTGACGCGAAGAGCGCGCGCGACGCAAAGGACGAGGCAGTCGCGCTCGACAAGAATGGCTGTCCGTTACCCCCAGCCAAGGGCAAAGCGGGGGCGCGGGGCCGGGCCGATCAGGTCGCCACCACGCGCGGCAAAACGAGCGCGAAAGGCAAGGCGTCAGCCAAATGCGAAGCTGCCGACGCCAAGGGCTTCAAGGCTGATATAGCGACCAAGGGCGATCCTGCGCGCGTCTGGGTGCAGGTGGCCGGCGGCGCCAACCAGGCGGCGCTGGAAAAGGCCTGGAGCGCGCTCAAGACCAAGGCGCCCGATCTGTTCCGCAATCGCCAGGGATGGTCGACGCCGCTGCGCGCGACCAACCGCGTCCTGACCGGACCGTTCAAGTCCGAGGACGAGGCGCAAGCGTTCGTCAATCAAATGGCCAAAGCCGGCCTGTCGGGCTTCGTCTTCACCAGCACCAAAGGGCAGAAGGTCGACCGTCTCGGCGGCAAGTAGTCATTTTCCGTCATCCCGGCGGAGGCCGGGATCGCTGGCCGTATTGCGCCTTCGCCAGCGGCCCCGGCCTTCGCCGGGGCGACGACTTGACAGCAAGTATCGGTTAGATTTCCCAAACTCCCGCCGCTACACGCGAGCACGATGACCAGGACGCCCGCACCTTACGCTTCGCATCCCGAGGACAGCCGTGGGCGGCTTTATCCCGAACCGGAAACCACCACGCGGGGGCCGCGCGACGCATTTCAGCGCGACCGCGACCGCATTATCCACTCGATCAGCTTCCGCCGTCTGCGGCACAAGACCCAGGTCTTCCTGGCGCCCGATGGCGACCATTTCCGCGTCCGGCTGACCCACAGCCTGGAAGTCGCGCAGATCGGCCGTACCGTTGCGCGCACGCTCGGCCTCAACGAAGACCTCACCGAAGCGCTGTGCCTGGCGCACGATATCGGCCACCCGCCGTTCGGCCATGCCGGCGAGGATGCGCTGGAGGCAGCGCTCAAGGATCGCGGCGGGTTCGACCATAACGGCAACACGCTGCGCACGCTGACCGAGATCGACAGCCCCTATCCGCGTTTCCCCGGCCTCAATTTGACCTGGGAGACGCTGGAAGGGCTCGCCAAGCACAATGGTCCGATCATCGAACCGCAATGGGCGCTGGCCCGTGCCGACGACCAGTTTCCGCTCGAACTCACCGACTGGCCGAGCCTTGAGGCGCAAGTCGCGGCGATCGCCGACGATATCGCCTATGACAATCACGACATTGACGACGGGCTGCGTGCCGGGCTGCTGAGCCTGGATCAGCTGCTCGCCCTGCCGATGATCGCCGCGCGCTGGGACGAATGCCGCGCGCGGTTCTCGGATGTGCCGCCCGAGCGGCTGGTCGGCGAACTGATCCGCGGCCAGATCGGCGGGATGGTCATGGACCTGATCGAGACCAGCCGTGCCGCTATCGCCGACGCGCGGATAAATTCGGCCGACGAAGCGCGCGAGGCGGGCAGGGCGCTGATCACATTCTCCGAGCGGATGCGCGATGACGAGCGCGACCTGAAGCGGTTCATGTACGCCAACCTTTATCACCATCCGCGCCAAATGGCGGCGGCGGAAGCGGCGCGGCACGTCGTTGCCGGGCTGTTCGCCGCTTATCATGCCGACCCCTCGCTGATGCCGAGCGATTGGGCGGGCCGCCTGCCCGCGGACGAGCCTTGGCTCAGCCGCCACATCGCCGATTTCATCGCCGGGATGACCGACCGCTATGCGATCGCGCGCTATCGGGAAGTGGTCGGACCGATCGACCTGCCTGATGGGTTCTAAGCAAACCCATCACCGGCGCGAAGGGATGCGCCCACTGATACGTTATGCTCGGGATAGTTGTGCGACACTGGCGGGGTAGACCGCAGGTGCGAACAGGAGTGACGCGCCGATGGCGGCGACCGATGCCAGCATTGCCCTCAATCGCTTCGGGCTTGGCGCCCGACCCGATGAGAGCATTCCCGACAATCCCAAGGTCTGGCTGAAGCAGCAGATCGAGGCGTTCGATCCAAGGCCCCCCGCGATCGCCGCGGTGCCGCCGCGTGCCAAGGTGGCGGGTGAACTCGCTGATTTCTACGAACAGCAACGCGAGTTGCGGCAGATGGGGATGGGCCGCCGCCAGCAGCAGCGTGCCGCCACCGCACCAACGCCGCCGGGGCAGCCAGACATGGCACAATCCGGTGCCTCTCAAGACATGGCGATGCGGCCGAACGCCGCCATGGTGCCGCCGGGCACGCCCGAACCAGGCGCCAAGCCCGATGCCGACGATCCGCTCAAGGACGCGCGGCGCTTCGTCGGCCGCCAGGTCCGCGACGATTACGCCGCCGCAGTCGGCGCGCGGATCAATGCCGCGCTGAGCAGTACCGCTCCGTTCGCCGATCGCCTGACGCATTTCTGGGCCAACCATTTTGCGGTGTCCGCCGACAAGCTCCAGGTGATCGGCCTGTCGGGCCTGCTCGAATTTGAGGCGATCCGCCCCAATCTGACGCGCACGTTCGGCGACATGCTCAATGCCGTCGAGCGCCATCCCGCGATGCTGCTCTATCTCGATCAGGCGGTGTCGGTCGGCCCCAATTCCACGGCGGGCCGGTTCGCTGCGCGGCGCCCACGCGCGAACGGCCGGAAGCTCGGTCTCAACGAGAATCTCGCGCGCGAGATCATGGAATTGCACACTTTGGGCGTGCGCAGTGGCTACACCCAGGCCGACGTCACCGAATTCGCGCGCGCGCTGACCGGCTGGTCGGTGGCTGGGATCGGTCGCGGGCCGGGCGCAAGGATGGCGGGCACCGATGGCACGCCGGGCGATTTCGTATTCGCCGAGCGCCTGCACGAACCCGGCGAGCGCACCATCATCGGGCGCACATACGGGCAGGAGGGCGAGAAACAGGCCCAAGCGGTGCTCGACACGCTGGCGACCAGTCCGGCGACCGCGCAGCACATCGCGATCAAGCTGGCGCGCCATTTCGCCGGCGATACGCCACCACCCGCGCTCGTCCAGCGGCTCCAGGCCAGCTTCGTCAAGACCGGCGGCGATCTGCCCAGCCTCTATCGCGTGCTGATCGACAGCCCCGAATGCTGGGTGCCGCAACCGGTCAAGTTCAAGTCGCCCTGGGAATGGACGGTGTCGGCCTATCGCGCGCTTGGCATGAAGCAGGTCCAGCCGCTCGCCGCGGTCGGGCTGCTCAACCAGCTCGGTCAGCCGACCTGGAAGCCGGGCTCGCCCGCGGGCTATGACGATATCGCCGCGAGCTGGGCGGGGCCCGATGCGTTGGTCCGCCGGGTCGAGGCGTCGGAACGTTTCGCCACCCGCGCCGGCGCACAGATCGACGCGCGGGCGCTTGCCCCCAGACTGTTCCCGGCGATGCTCACGCCGGCGACCGAACAGGCCTTGGCCCGCGCCGAAAGTCCCGGCCAGGCGCTCGCCTTGCTCCTCGTCTCTCCCGAAATGCTGCGGAGGTAATCATGTACGATCGCCGCTCCTTCCTGATCGGTTCCGCAGGCGCTGCCGCGCTCGCGCTGACACCGCGCATGGCCTTCGCCAAGGCGGAGACCGACCGCCGCTTCGTCTTCATCATCCAGCGCGGGGCGGCCGACGGGCTGGGCACGGTCGGCGCGGTGGGCGATCCGGCCTTTGCCGGCGCACGCGGCCAGTTGGTCGAGGATTTCGCCACCGCCAAGAAGCTCGACACGATGTTCGCGCTCCACCCCGCCATGACGTCGCTCGCCGGCATGTACGACGCCAGGGAGGCATTGTTCGCGCACGCAATTGCCTCGCCCTATCGCGACCGTTCCCATTTCGATGGCCAGAACGTGCTCGAAAGCGGCGGGCTCGGCGCCTATCAGGTCAAGGACGGCTGGATGAACCGCATGCTCGGCGTCATCCCGTCGGGCGAGGCCAAGGCAATCGCGATCTCCGCAACGATCCCGCTCGCGATGCGCGGACCGCATGAGGTGACCAGCTACGCGCCGTCCGCGCTCCCCCAGGCATCGGACGATCTGCTGACGCGTGTCGCCGCGCTCTATCAGGGCGACAGCCAGCTCCACGGGCTGTGGAGCGAAGCGATGGATACGCGTCAGCTGACCGGCGATCTCGTCGATGTCAGCGTCAAGAACGCGGCGGCAACCGGCCAGCTCGCGGCACGGTTGCTGGCGCCCGCCAACGGCGCGCGGATCGCGATGATCGAGACCGGCGGCTGGGATACCCATGCCGGCCAGCGCGGCCGGCTGGCGACGCAGCTCAAGGGGCTCGACGCGATGCTCGCCAGCCTGAAGACCGGCTTGGGTCCGGTGTGGAACGACACGATGATCCTGGTCGCGACCGAATTTGGGCGCACCGTCGCGGTCAACGGCACCGGCGGCACCGACCATGGTACCGGGTCGGCGGCGATGCTGGTCGGCGGCGCGGTCAAGGGCGGGCGCGTGGTGGCGGATTGGCCGGGGCTGGGGCAGGCGGCTCTGTTCGAAAGCCGCGACCTCAAGCCAACGCTTGGCCTCGACCAGTTCGTCGCCGGCGCGGTTGCCGGGCATTATCAGGTCGAGCCGGGCAAAGTGATGGCAAGCTTGTTTCCGGATACGAAAGGTGCGGCGCCGGTCAGCGGCCTGTCGCGGGCATGATCCGCGCGGGCGTGGCAGGGGGGCGAGCAGTATCGGCCGGCGCAGAGCGATTCCAATAAGGCGGGTTGCCGAAGGCGCGCCGCAGGCTGTCGGTCAGCGCGGCGACTTTGGCGGATTGGGTGCGGGCCAGCGGATAGCAGATGTAGAGTTCGGCGCCTTCGCCTTCCGTGCCGATATCGACATGGACGAGCGATCCGTCGGCAAGCTCCGCATGGACGAAGAAATCGGGCAGCAGGGTGATGCCCAGCCCGGCCAAGGCCGCGTCGCGCATGATCAGCCCGTTGTTCACGCGCATCACGCTGCGCGGCCGGATCACGGTCCAGCCCTCCGGCCCATCGAACCGCCAATCGGCCTCGCGATTGGTATAGACGATGCCTTTATGCGCGTTGAGGCAGGCCAGCGAATGCGGCGTCCCGTTACGCGCCAGATAATCCGGCGATGCGACCAGGATCCTCCGCGTCGTCGCCAGCCGCTTGGCGACCAGCCGATTGTCCGCCACCGGACCATGGCGGATGACCGCGTCGAAGCCATCGGCCGCGGCATCGACGAACCGGTCGTCGAGGTCGAGCGTCAGTTCCAGGCCGGGATGCTCGGCGAGGAAATCGTATAAAGCCGGCCCCAAATGCAGCACGCCGAAGCTGACGGGCGCCGACAATTTCAGCGTGCCGGCCAGCGTATCGCGCCGCTCGGCGATTTCGGACTGCGCTTCCCGCGCCTCGAACAGAATCCGTTGCGCTCGGGGCAGGAAGCTGTCGCCGTCCTCGGTCAGCGATAGCTTGCGCGTGGTTCGCTGGACGAGCCGGACACCCAATGTCCGCTCGAGCTCGGTCAGCCGTTCGCTGATCACCGACTTGGCATGGCCCAATTGTCGGGCGGCCTCGCTGATCGATCCGGATTCGGCGGTAGCAACGAACGCGGCGATGCCGTCCATCTTGATCATCGTTCGATCCTTCCGAAAACCGATTTCGGCATTGGCCGGCTAGTCCGGACGATGCATCGTGGGCACTTTCCTGTCGATAGCGTCCAACGTGACGCGCCAAACAGGGATATCGCCATGTTTCGTTCAGCCATTCTCGCGTTAAGCCTGCTCGCCGCGGCGCCGGCGGCGGCACAAGTTCAGCCGTTTCCGGCATCCTTTGTCGAGCGCGACATCGCCACCAACGGCACGACGCTGCACGTCCGCGTCGGGGGCAAGGGCCCCGCCGTGGTGTTGCTGCACGGTTATGGCGAAACCGGCGATATGTGGGCGCCGCTCGCCGCCGACCTCATGCGCGATCACACCGTGATCGTTCCCGATCTGCGCGGGCTCGGTCTGTCGGCACGCCCGACCGGCGGTTATGACAAGAAGACGCAGGGTCAGGACATTGCCGGCATTCTCGATGCCCTGAAGATCGACAAGGTCGACCTCGTCACGCACGATATCGGCAATATGGTCGGCTATGCCTTTGCCGCCGAGCATCGCGATCGCATCAAGCGGTTCGTACTGATGGACGCGCCGATCCCGGGTATCGGGCCATGGGAAGAGATATTGAAGAACCCGCTGCTCTGGCATTTCCGCTTCGGCGGACCCGATATGGAGCGGTTGGTCGCCGGGCGCGAGCGCATCTATCTCGACCGTTTCTGGAATGAATTCTCCGCCACCCCGGCCAAGTTCAGCGAGACGTCGCGCGAGCATTACGCGAAACTCTACGCGCTGCCCGGCGCGATGCATGCGGGCTTCTCTCAATTCGCGGCGTTCGACCAGGACGCGATCGACGACCAGGCGTTCCTCGCCGCGGGCAAGCTGAACATGCCGGTCCTGGCGATCGGCGGCGACAAATCGTTCGGCACGACGATGGCGGCTGTCATGCGATTCACCGCGACCGATGTGACAGGAGCGGTGGTGCCGAATTCCGGCCACTGGCTGATGGAGGAACAGCCCGACGCGACGGTGAAGCTGGTTCGCGACTTCCTCGATGTCGGTAAATGAGCGCGCAGGCTTAGACTGGCGCGCCTAACCGGGCTTGCGTGCCATACCGATCAGCGCGGTCGATCGGATTCCTTCGCGTGGCAGGTTCAGCGCGAGCGCGGCGGCTTCTTGGGCAAATGCGGCGCGCTGTTCCTCGTCGAGATCGCGCCATAAAGGCGACCAACCGAACGCGAGCTTGGCATTGTCGTGAAACCATTCGATGGGCGGTGCCGGCCAGGCCCGCTCCGCCGAATGGATCGCTTGCGGTTCGAGCCCGACCGCGTGGAACGCTTCGTCGAGTAATGCCGGTGAATTGAACAGCCGCGCCATCGGTGTCGGGACGGGACGGTCGGGAAACAGGCGCCGCGCCGCCTCCTGGAACAATATCGCGGGGCCGGCACCGCCGGCATTCTCCCACACCGCGATCACCGCCAGCCCGCCCGGCCGCAGCACGCGGGCGATCTCCGCGAAACCGGCGATCGGATCGGGGAACATGAACACGCCGAACATCGAGAAAGCGGCATCGAAGCTCGCCTCGGCGAAATCGAGCGCTTGGCCGTCCATCACCATCGCGCGTTCGCCCGGACGGATGGCGGCGGCCCGTTCCTGCGCCACGCGAACCATGCCCGGCGAGAAATCGATCCCGATCGCATCGGCGCCGTCCTTCAGCGCGATCGCGAGCAAGGCGCCGGCTCCGGTCGCGACGTCCAGCACGCGAGCGCTCGGCGGGAGGGCGGCGAGTTGCCATGCCGTTTCGCAATACATGCCGGTCATGCGATCGGCTTCGTCGGCATAACGTTGCGCGAGCGAATCCCAGTGCGCGGGATCGTTCATGGCTTGGGGACGGGCAGTCATATTCGCCAATTAATGATACAACATTACATAGTCAATCGCGTTGGCGTTGAATATGATGGCTGACACCGCAAATTTGAGTGTGGCGCGCGCTTGGTCTAAGGGCGCGCCTTCTCCTTATCGTTGGACCCCAGGAATGACCCTCTACACCCGCTTTGCCGCGCATATCGACGCGGCGCTCGATGCCCTGACCGCGCATGGCGACTTGCCGAGCGGGCTGGGGCGAGGCGCGGTGACGGTCGAGCCGCCGCGCGATGCCAGCCATGGCGATCTCGCGACCAACGCCGCGATGGTGCTGGCCAAGCCGGCCGGGACCAATCCGCGCGTGCTGGCCGACAAGATCGCGGCGGAACTGGGCAAGCTCGACGAAGTCGCGAGTGTTGCCGTCGCGGGCCCCGGCTTCATCAACATGACGCTGACCGACGACACGTGGCGCAACGAACTCGCCGCGATCATCGATGGCGGCGCCGATTACGGCCGCTCGACCAAGGGGCTCGGCCAGACGGTCAATGTCGAATACGTCTCGGCCAATCCGACCGGGCCGATGCATATGGGCCATTGCCGTGGCGCGGTGGTCGGCGATGCGCTCGCCGCCTTGCTCGAATGGGGCGGCTACAAGGTCATCCGCGAATATTATGTCAATGATGCCGGCGGCCAGGTCGATACGCTCGCGCGCTCGGCGCACTTGCGGTACCGCGAGGCGCTGGGCGAGGGCGTCGGCGAAATCCCCGAGGGCCTGTACCCGGGCGACTATCTGATCCCGGTCGGCCAGGCACTGGCGACCGAGTTCGGTGACAAGTTCGTGTCGGCGCCCGAGAGCGACTGGCTGGTGCTGTTCCGCAAGATCGCGGTCGCGCAGATGCTGGTGCTGATCAAGGACGATCTGGCCCTACTCGGCATCCATCACGACCTGTTCTCGTCCGAGGCCGAGTTGCAGGCGGCGAAGAAGCCCGAAGCAGCCGAGAAGGAATTGCGCGCGCGGGGGCTGATCTATGACGGTGTACTCGAAGCGCCCAAGGGCGAGACGCCCGAGGATTGGGAGCCGGTCGAGCTGCCGCTGTTCCGCTCGTCGCAATATGGCGACGATCAGGACCGGCCGATCAAGAAGTCGGATGGCAGCTGGACCTATTTCGGCGCCGATCTCGCTTATCATTGGCAGAAGGCGCAGACCGCCGACGCGCTGATCGATATCTGGGGCGCCGATCATGCCGGCACGGTCAAGCGGATCGTCGCGGCGGTGCAAGCGCTGACCGGCGGCAAGACCCGGTTCGACGTTAAGCTGGTGCAGATGGTGCGGCTGCTGCGCGCCGGCGAGCCGGTCAAGATGTCGAAGCGTTCCGGTAACTTCGTGACGCTGGCTGACGTGGTGCGCGAAGTCGGCAAGGACGTCGTCCGCTTCACCATGCTGACGCGCAAGGCCGATGCCCAGATGGACTTCGATTTCGCCAAGGTGGTGGAGGCGTCGAAGGACAATCCGGTGTTCTATGTCCAGTACGCCCATGCGCGAGTCGCATCGCTCAAGCGGCGTGCGGCCGAGGCCGGGATCGCGTGCAATGGCGTCGACCTGTCCCAGCTTGATACGGAGGACTTGCGGCTGGTGAAGCTCGCGGCGCAGTTCCCTCGGGTGGTGGAGACCGCGGCGGCGGCGCGTGAGCCGCACCGGATTGCCTTTTATCTCTACGACTTGGCGGCAGAGTTTCACGCGCAATGGAATGTCGGCAACGATCGTCCGGAGCGCCGCTACCTGATTCCCGACCGTCCCGACCTCACCTGCGCGCGGCTTTTCCTCGGCGACGCTATCGGGCAGATTGTCCGCAACGGTCTCGCCATCATGGGGGTCGAGGCCGTCCAGGAGATGAAGTGATGGCGGGCGAAGAGGACGAATATGTGGCGTCGGAGCCTGTGCCCGAACCCGCGGCACGCGATGAGGACCGACTGCCCTGGCTCGAAACCGCGGCGGACGACGAGGATGAGGGGCCCTCGCTTGGTCGTCTCGTGGGTCTCGTCCTGCTCGGGCTGGTCGCGCTCGGAGCGGTGCTCGGCGGCGTCTATTGGTGGAAACATCGCGCGCCCGCGCCGGGCAATGGCGATCTGATCGCCGCGCAGGAAGGCGATTACAAGGTCAAGCCCGAGGATCCCGGCGGCCTCAAGGTCGATGGCGAAGGTGACGCTTCGGTCGCGACGAGCGGCGGCAATGGCGGCGGCAACAGCCAGATCGCGGTGACCAAACTGCCCGAGGCGCCGGTCGCCGGCACCCGGGCGGCGGCCAACGCGAAAACCGGACCGGGCAGTTCGGTCGCGACGACCAGCGTGGCGGGCTCGCGCGGCAAGCTGGTGGCACCGCCACCGGGCAAGCCGATCGCGGTCGCCAATGGCGGTGGCGGCGGTGCGTTGGTCCAGCTCGGCGCTTTCCCGAGCGAAGTCGCGGCCAACACGGCGTGGACGCGGGAATCGAAGCGCTTCAATTACATCGCCAATCTCGGCAAGTCGGTCGAGAAGGCGGAGGTCAACGGCCGCACTTTCTACCGCCTCAAGGTCAATGCCGGCAGCGCGGGCGCGGCGCAGGAATTATGCGGCAAGCTGAAGGTGGCGGGCGAGGCGTGCATCGTCACGAATTGACGACGCCTTACGCGGTTTGAACAAGGTGGGAATGGAAGGCCGGGGTTGATCCCCGGCCTTTTTTGTCCGGACTTGGCGACCCTGTCGTTTCGGTCGCATTCGACCTTAGGTTGGGACTGATATTCCCGTCATCATCCCCGCGGAATCCTTCCGTCGCCCCAGCGCACCTTCCGTCGCCCCAGCGCACCTCCCGTCACCCCAGCGAAAGCTGGGGTCTCTGGCGGTGACGCGATGCCGCTTGAGATCCCAGCTTTCGCTGGGATGACGAGTCTTGGAAATGGATCGCTTTAAGAACAACGGCTTATTTGGGTTCTCAACCTAGGACTCGGCGCCTTCGGGGATCGGCTTGGGCGGGTGAAGGCGTAACCGTTCGATGCGGCGCGAATCCGCTTCGAGCACTTCGAGCGTCCAGCCCGACGGTGTCTCCAGGCATTCGCCCTTGAGCGGGACGCGGCCGGCGAGCACCGCCGCGAGGCCACCCAGCGTGTCGACATCCTCGTCATGTTCGGCGAGGCGTGGATCGATCGTCGCGCCGACGTCCTCGAGCTCGACGCGGGCGTCGGCATCCCAGGCCCCGCCGTCCAGCGGCACGAGCAACGCCTCGGGCGCGTCGTCATGCTCGTCCTCGATATCGCCGACGATCTCCTCGATCAGGTCCTCGATCGTGACCAGGCCTTCGGTGCCCGAATATTCGTCGAGCACGATCGCCAGGTGGACGCGTTTCGATTGCATGTCGACGAGCAGGTCGAGTGCGCCGCGCGACATCGGGACGTAGAGCGGCTGACGGATCAGGTCGGCAATGTCCTCGGGATGTGGCACGCCGGTGGCCAGGATCGCGAACACGTCCTTGACGTGGATCATCCCGATCACTTCGTCGAGGCTGCCGCGATACACCGGCAGGCGGCTATGTCCCGCTTCGGCGAACAACTGGACGAGGCCGGCGAAGCTGGTCTTCTCTTCGACCGCGACGATGTCCGCGCGCGGCACGCCGACATCGCCCGCGTCGCGCTCGCCGAAATGGAGCAGGTTGCGGACCATCTGGCGCTCGAGTTGCGACAGGTCGCCGGCGGCATCGGGAGCCGGATCGTCCTCGTGACGTTCGATCACGTCCTCGAGCTGATCACGTAGCGTCGGTTCGTGTTCTCCGAACAGCGACTTCAGCTTGCGCCAGATACTGTCGCCGGCGTCGGTACTGGGGCCCTCGGGCATTGTAGTCGGTCAGTCCTCTTCGATCAAATAGGGGTCGTCGATGCCGAGCGAGGCGAGCGCGTCGGTCTCGATCGCTTCCATCGCTTCGGCCTCGCGGTCGTTCATGTGGTCATAACCTAGCAGATGCAGCACGCCGTGCACGATCAAATGAGTCGCATGCGTTTCGATCGGGATATTGCGCTCTGCCGCCTCGGCCGCGCAGACGCCATGGGCCAGCACGATATCGCCCAGCAATACCTCGCCATCGTCCGAATTCTGCGTCACCGTTTCGAGCAGATCGGCCTGGACCATCGGGAAGCTGAGGACGTTGGTCGGCTTGTCCTTGTGGCGGTATTGGCGATTGAGCGTGTGGACTTCGTCGTCCGATGTCAGGCGCAGCGAAATCTCGACCGCGGCGGGGATGGTCAGCAGTTCGCCGTGCGGCGTGCGATCGATCGCGGCGCGCGCGGCGCGATCGGCGAGGGCGTCCCAATCGCGATCCGGCCAAGGGGCTTCATGGGCGAGGGCGATTTCAAGCATCAGTAGCCCCTCCCCTTCAGGGGAGGGGTTGGGGTGGGGGATGCCTCGCAGAGCCCGTCGCTTGTGACTGCCCCACCCCAAACCCCTCCCCTGAAGGGGAGGGGCTTAGCAATGCTTACCCCGCTCACGCGTGCGGCCCCTCATACGCCTCGACGATGCGCCCGACGATCGGATGGCGCACCACATCGGCGGCGGTGAAGCGGCTCATCGCAATGCCCTCGATTCCTTCCAGCCGGGTGACCGCGTCGCGCATGCCCGACGCCTCGACACCGCCGGGCAAGTCGACCTGGTTCGGGTCGCCGCAGATCACCATCCGGCTGCGCTCGCCGAAGCGGGTCAGGAACATCTTCATCTGCGCGGGCGTGGTGTTCTGCGCCTCGTCGAGGATGATGAAGGCGTCGGCCAGGGTGCGCCCACGCATGAAGGCGATCGGCGCGATCTCGATCTCGCCCGAACTGATCCGTCGCTCGACCTGTTCGGCGGGCAGGCAGTCGTTGAGCGCGTCGTAGAGCGGACGGAGATAGGGATCGACCTTCTCCTTCATGTCGCCGGGCAGGAAGCCGAGCTTCTCGCCCGCCTCGACCGCCGGGCGCGACAGGATCAGCCGCTGGACGCTGCCGGTGATCAGCTGCGACACCGCTTGGGCCACCGCGAGATAGGTCTTGCCGGTGCCCGCCGGTCCGAGCGCGAAGATCATGTCATTGGTGGTCAGCTCGCGCATGTAATGCGCCTGGGCGGGCGTGCGCGGGACGATCGTCTTCTTGCGCGTGCGGATCATGATCGGCGGCGCCGGACTGGCTTCCGCGCTGATGATCCCGTCGAGCACCGGCTCCGACGCCATCGCGATCGACGCGTCGACCAGGCCGGTGTCGATATCCTCGCCGCGCTGCAGGCGCTTGTAGAGATCGTAGAGCACGTCGCGGCCCATCGCGACCTGCTCGGCCGACCCCTCCAGCCCGACGCGATTGCCGCGCGCGGTGATGTAGATGCCCAGGCGATGTTCGAGCGCGACCAGATTCTGGTCATATTGCCCGAAAAGTTGCGCGAGCAGCTGTGGCTTGTCGAAGGTCAGCTCGACCCGGCTGCGTTCACCGGATTGGGCGGGGACAGGCTTGCGGCTCATGCGGTCCTTTCTGGGCATAGGGATGGGTGGAGCGGCAAATAGCCGGCTTTCATGACAGCGCCGAACGAGGCCATGCGGAAGCTGGTTCCGTCAGGCACAAGGGCGGAAAGGGCGTCGCTCATCCGTGTGTGACGATGGCAGATCGGATGCGGAGAGGACAGCGCAAATCAGTGCGTCTGTCGCAAAAAGCTGGACCGCTGTTGCTCAATCGCCTCGCCTTATAGGCAATCGCCGAATCGGATGCACACGAAGGTCACGCCCCACATGATTTCGACTGTGCAGGCGATCGGGACGATCACGATCGCCGCCAGCGCCTTCATCCACGGCTTCAACGGCAGCAGGACGACGCCGACCAGACTGAGGAGCGGAATGGTCAGGCCGAGCGCGGGTCCTAGCCACCCGCGGGTGGCCGGGAGATCACGCGTCGCATAGGCGACAATCGTTTCCCAGATCAGCGGGATCGGCAGGATCAGCAGCGCGCCGAGCCACAGCCGCCGTGAAGCGGGATGCGTGACGTCGACGGGATCGATGGCGTCGTTCACCGGGCTCAGGACCGGCCTTGCGTCATCGCTCGCCCGACATAGGCGATCGGCCAGCCAAAGCCGATGACATGGATGGCGAAGCTCAGCGCCATCATCGTCGGGTTGGTAGTCGGCTTGTAGCCAACCGCCGACATCGGCAACACGACCCAGTTCATCACGACATAGGCGACGATCGCGCAGAGCAGGCCGCCGATCAGCGGGCGGCTATAGAGGAACGGCAGGCGCGTGGCCGCGGCGATATAGGCGCCCGCCGCGACGACCGAGATGAGAATGTGGTAGAATATGCCGAGCAGCACCGCCGGCGTTCCGCCGATATAAGCGGCCTTGCCCATTGTCCCGCTGGCGATCGACTGGAACACGATCCCCGGCGAATTGCCCAGCGACGCCTGGATCGGCAGCACGAAGATCATCTCGATCGCGGCGGCGGCGATGCCGGCGACCAACGCCGCGGTCAGATAGTTTTTGGCGGTCATCGGTTCCTCCCCCTCGTCGGCGGAGAGGATGCCAGATGCCGCCTTCGACCGCCATATCCGGTTCAGCCAAGCTTTCCCGACTGGCTCACCCGCCACATCAACGGATCGAGCAAGCTGTCCGGCAAGACGTTGCGCAGGAACATGAACAGCTTGGCGCCACCCCCGATCGCGTAACGCGCTTTCGGGCTCCTCGTATCGGCGATCCGCGCGATCCCCTTCGCGACGACGTCGGGCGGGGAGACGATCGACGACGTGTCGGCGCTCCCCAGCGTCGCGGCATGACGCAGCGCATAGGGTGCGTAGTCGGTCTTGCCCGACCGTTCGACCAGGCTCTCGTGCGCGATGCCGGCCCATTCGGTGCGGATCGCGCCGGGTTCGACGATCACGACGCGGATGCCGAACGGGCGGAGTTCCATCCGCAGGCAGTCGCTCAGCCCTTCGACCGCGAATTTGGTGGCGTGGTACCAGCTGCCGAATGGCTCGCCGAACCGCCCGCCGATCGACGTGACGTTGACGATCGTGCCGCTACGCTGGGCGCGCATCATCGGTGTGGTGAGCTGACACAGGCGTGCAAGGCCGAACAGATTGACCTCGACCTGGCGCCGCGCCTCGCTCATCGGCACGTCCTCAAGCGCGCCATAGCTGCCATAACCGGCATTGTTGACCAGCAGGTCGAGGCGGCCGGCGTCGCGCCTGATCGTCTCAACCGCGGCGATGATAGACGCGTCGTCGGTCAGGTCTAGCGGCAGCAATGTGGCGCCCGCCGCCTCCAACTCCTTCATCCGGTCGAGCCGGCGCGCGGCAGCGAACACGCGCCAGCCACGCTCGATCAATTGCCGCGCGGTAGCCTCGCCGATCCCGGCTGAAGCGCCGGTCACTAGCGCGATCCTGATCATGGAAAATGCTCCTCTTGATTCGATGGAGCACGAGCATATAACCGTGGACCATAGTCCATGGTCAAGGGATAAAAGATGCTGATTTCGGAATTTGCGCGGCGCGCGGAACTCAGCACCGACACGGTCCGCTTCTATGTCCGAAAGGGCCTGCTCGCACCCGGGACGGGGATGAAGGGCGGCTCCAACCCGTACCAGATCTTCTCCGATCAGGATCTTGAGGCGGCGCGGATGATCCGCATGGCGCAAGGCCTGGGCTTTTCGTTGCGCGAGATCGCCGCGCTGGCGGCCGAGTATAATGCGGGGAGGATGACACCCGAACGCAGCTTGGAGTTGATGCGCATCCAGCTCGCGCGGCTGGAGGAAAAGGCGGCCCAGATCGGCGCCATGGTCACCTATACGCGCGCAAAGGTGGCGTGGCTGGAAGCGGGACAGCGCGGTGCGGAGCCGACGTTCGGCGAATTCGAAGGCTGTATGCCTGACGCGTTAGCCGGCGCTGATGCGAAGGAGCGCGTGGCAGGTTAGGCGGCCACCGGTATTCGCTCGACGCCCGCTAGCGAGTTGGGGCCGGCGCTGACGATCTCGACCTCGACGAGATCACCGATCTCGGCATTGGTGATCAGGTGGATCGATTGCAGCCAGGGCGACTTGCCGAGCATCTGGCCAGGCAGCTTGCCCTTGCGCTCGATCAGTACCTGGCAGGTGTGGCCGACACTCGCGGCGTTGAACGCGGCCTGGTCGCGGTTGAGCGCGCCCTGCAGGCGCTGGAGCCGCTCATCCATCACCTCGGGCGCGATCTGACCATCCATGTCGGCTGCGGGCGTGCCCGGGCGCGGGCTGTATTTGAAGCTGAACGCCTGGGCGTAGCCGACCTCGTCGATCAGGCTCAGCGTGTCTTCGAACTCAGCCTCGGTCTCGCCGGGGAAGCCGACGATGAAATCGCCGCTCAGCGCGATATCGGGCCGCACCGCGCGGACGCGGTCGAGGATGCGCAGGTACGAATCGCGGCTGTGACTGCGGTTCATCGCCTTGAGGATGCGATCGTTCCCCGCCTGCACCGGCAGATGGAGGAACGGCATCAATTTTTCGACGTCGCGATGCGCGGCGATCAGGCCGTCGGTCATGTCGTTGGGATGGCTGGTCGTATAACGGATCCGTGCCAGGCCCGGGATGCGGTCGAGCTCGCTGATCAGCGCGCCGAGATCGCGATCGCCATCGGACCAGGCATTCACGTTCTGGCCGAGCAGCGTGATTTCCTTGGCGCCGGCATCGACCAACGCCTTGGCTTCGTCGACCAGGGCACCCCAGCCTCGGCTGATCTCCGCGCCGCGGGTATAGGGAACGACGCAATAGGTGCAGAATTTGTCGCACCCTTCCTGCACCGTCAGGAACGCGGTCGGGCCGACCTTGCGCCGCGCGGGCAGCGCGCCGAATTTCGAGAGGACCGGCATGTCGGTATCGAGCCCGAGTTCGCCGCGCGACGCCTTGGCGACCAGATCGGGTAGATTGTGATAGGCTTGCGGGCCGACGACGATGTCGACCTTGGCGCGATGCGCGATCTCGACGCCCTCCGCCTGCGCCACGCAGCCGGCGACCGCGATCATCGGATCGTTGCCGTGCTTCCTGAGGCGCCCGATGTCCGAATAGACCTTTTCGGTCGCCTTTTCGCGGATGTGGCAGGTGTTGAGCACGACTAGATCGGCGGCATTGGCATCGTCGGTCGCGGTCAGGCCTTGGGCTGCCATCAACTCGGTCATGCGCTCGCCGTCATAGACGTTCATCTGGCAGCCGAACGACTTGACGTGAAAGGTTTTGGGATTGGTGGGCTTCGTCATGGGCCGGCGCCTATAGCAGGTCCTCTCCGGGACGGGGAGGGGTTCGTCCTGCCCAGACATCGTGCCCGATGAACGTCGGGACATCATGGCCCAGCGCTGCCGCCAGCGCCTCGCGGATGCGGCGCATGCTTTCCGCCGCGATCGCCTTGCGGCCGGGAAAATCGCGCGGATCGAACGGATCGAGGAAAGTGATGCACAACCGGAAATTGCCCGGCCGCGCGAGCACACGCAGCGCATTATCCTTGCCGTGCTCGTCGCCGATCCAGCCGATATCCGGCCCCACCTCGCCATAATCGAGCAGCACTGGCTGGACGAGGACGCCCGCGGGTGGTGGCTCCAGCACCTTCAACAGCGGCGACTTGAACGGCAGCAGCGAGCGGCCGTCGGTGGTGGTGCCTTCGGGGAATACCGTGACCGACCAGTTTTCGGCGAGCGCCTCGCGCAGCCGGTTGATCTGCTCGGCGACGCCCAGTCTGTCTTCGCGCGAGACGAAGACGGTGCGGTTGAGGGTCGAGAGCCAACCGACCACCGGCGCCTTGCGCAACTCCGCCTTGGCGACGAACGCGGTGCCGCTCGCCCCGGCGATCGCCAGGATGTCGATCCAGCTGCAATGGTTGGAGATGTAGAAGACGTCGCGCTTGAGCGGCGTGCCGATCCGCTCGACGCGCGCACCCGAACAATAGCCGGCCCAGGCGAGGAACAGGCGCGGCCACGGCGAACTCAGGTGCAGCAAGCGCCAGCAATAATGGAGTGGAACGAACAGAATGAGCCCGGCGACCATGCCGGCGGCGCGCCGCCAGATACGGAGTCGGCCAGTCAATGGAATCGGCTGCGGTTTCCCCCTGGCCGCCTGAAGGCGAGCCTCAATCCTTGCGGGAGAGGCTGACTCCATACAGCTCCATCCGGTGATCGACGAGGCGGAAGCCCAGCTTCTCCGCGATCTGTTTCTGGAGCTGTTCGAGCTCGGGATCGACGAACTCGATGACCCGGCCGGTCTCGACGTCGATCAGATGGTCGTGATGCGCCTCAGGCGAGGGCTCGTAGCGCGCGCGTCCGTCGCCGAAATCGTGGCGGTCGAGAATGCCGGCTTCCTCGAACAGGCGAACGGTGCGGTAGACGGTCGCGATCGAGATGCCGGGATCGATCGCAGATGCACGGGCATAGACCTTCTCGACGTCGGGATGATCCTCCGCCTCACTCAGCACGCGAGCGATCACGCGCCGCTGGTCGGTGATGCGCAATCCTTTTTCGTGACAAAGGGCTTCGAGGTCGATGTTGCGCGCCATAGGACCGATATAGGCGCAACACCCTTGTTGCGAAAGTAGAGAGTTATTCGCAATTAGCGGAGACATGCCAACGGCATGTCCGGATCATGCGGTGCATGATCCGCCTCGTAGCTCCCGAGCGATAGCGAGGGGCGGCACGTGCGATACTAAACGAAAAAGGCCGGGAGTGATCCCGGCCTTTCGTTTTTGGCTTCCGGCTTCGCCGGAACGATTGGATCGACCATGCCCCGCACAGTCGAGATCGCCCTTCGGCGATCCGGGTCCAATCACTTGGTCTTGCGGCGCTTCGTGCCCAGACCGATCTTCTTCGCCAAGGTACGGCGCTGTTCGGCATAGTTCGGCGCGACCATCGGATAGTCGGCGGCCAGGTTCCACTTGGCGCGATACTGTTCCGGCGTCATCTGATAATGCGTCATCAGGTGGCGCTTGAGCATCTTGAGCTTCTTGCCGTCCTCAAGGCAGACGATATAGTCGGGCTTGATCGAAGCGCGGATCGAAACCGCCGGTTCCTGCTTCGGCTCGGGCGCCGGCGCCTGCGGGGTGAGACGCGAGAGCCCGCGATAGATGTTCTGGATGACCAGTTCGATATCCGAAACGGCGACGTTGTTGTTACCGAGAAATTCGGCTGCAATATCGGCGGTCAACGTGACCAAAGTTTCCTGCATATCGTTGGTGTTGTCCATCGTGATTCCTTCGACCCTATACGTAAGATTTGCGATCCCCCAACGCCGCGGGGCTTTGATCCATTTTGGATAGAAGTGCAAGGACTAACCCCAAGCAAATGAGATTATTCACGCAATCTTGCGATGAAGCGTTAGCGCCGAATAAGTCCTGCCATCGACTCCGCGATAATAGTCGCGGCGTTCGCCGATCTTGGAAAAGCCAGAACTGCTGTATAATTTTATAGCGTCGTTGCCGGCGCGGACTTCCAGATGGATGCGCGAAATCTTGCGAGCGGCGCAATCGGCCATCACCGCGCGAAGCAAGGCCGCACCGACACCGCGCCGGCGGGCTTCGGGCATGACTGCGAGCAACAATAACTCGGCTTCGTCCAGCACGCCGCGCGTCAATGCGAAACCGACGGCGCGACCGTTGAGTTCTGCGATCGTCAGCCACACGCCGGGAACTGCCAATATTCCGATCACCTGACTTCGCGTCCACGCCTCGCCCCAGCGCGCGTCGAAGGCGTCCGCCATGATCCGGTCGACCCGATCGAGATCGCGGACATCGCCGTCGCGCAGATCGATCGCCGCGGTGCTCATGCGCCTGGCTTTTCTGGCGCCATGGGCTTGGCGTCGGGTGCACGGCCATAGATCGGACGCGGCGGCAAGCTGGTCAGGGCGAGGGGCAGCAGGGGCAGGGCCGCCGCGTTGGGAAGCGCACCCCCGGGAGCCGAGCGAGGATCGTCAAAGCTAAGCCAGCGCAAACCATCGCCGACAGCGTGCATACCCCCGAGCTTGCGCCGGGCATCAACCGGAGAAAGAGATTCCAGCGGGCCGTGGACTCGCACCGGGGGGCCGTAGAACGTCTGCATGAAGACCTCGCCATGCCCGCCTTCCAGCACAACGGCAAGAGGGCCGGCGATCGATTGGTCGCTCGCAAAGGCGGCGGCCGCGACGAGCGGCAGAGAGGAGAAACCCTGTACCGGCACGCCCCAGCCCAAACCGAGTCCGCGCGCGGCGGCGATGCCGACGCGGATGCCGGTAAAGCTGCCCGGACCGCAATCGACCAGGATCGCGTCGGCACGGCCACCATCGGGCAATGCCGCGATCATCGGCACCAGCCGTTCGGCATGACCCCGCCCGACGACCTCATGCGCCGACGCGACCACCGCGGCCCCTTCGATCAGGGCAACCGAACAGGCGGCGGTGGCGGTTTCGATGACGAGCGTGCGCATTTGACCGTCATGCCAGCGAACGAGCGTCGGGTTAAGTGTGCCCCGTACACTTAAGGCCCTCACACTTAAGGATCGTCCGGGGGACGATCCGACCCGACGCTTATCTCAAGCCTCTTGAGACCCCAGCTTGCGCTGGGGTGACGATTTTTTCTCAGAGAACTGTGTTGAACTTCTCGAATGCCGGCCGCGGCAGGCGGCCGAAGATGCTCGCCGGGTCGCCATGACCGAGTGTCGAGAGGATCGTCGAGCGGTAATTGGGCTGGTCGGCGAAGAAAGCGGCATCGACCGCGGCGTTGTTGAACCCGGTCATCGGGCCGGTGTCGAACCCCAAGGCGCGCGCGGCGATGATGAAATAGGCGGCCTGCAGCGTTGAGTTGAGGAAAGCGTGGCGCTCGCGCGATACCGGCTCGGCGAACCAGGGCCGCGCGTCGACGTGCGGGAAGAATTCCGGCAGATGCTCGTGGAATTCCGTGTCATAGGCGATGATCACACTGGCCGGCGCCTTGCGGATCTTGTCGGCATTGGTCGCGCTGGCGGCGGTGGCGAGCTTGTCCTTGGCGTCCTGGCTCAACAACCATACGAACCGCGCGGGCTGCTGGTTGGCCGAGGTCGGGCCCATCTTCACCAGCTCGTAGATCGCCTTGATATCGTCCTGGGTGACCGGTGCGTCGGTATAGCCGTTATAGGTGCGCGCGGTGCGGAAGATCGTGTCGAGTGCGCTGTCCGTGAGCTTCTCGCCCATGGCCATTCTCCTGTATTGATGCGTGAAAGACGTCGACCGGCGCAGCTCAGACCGCACGAACCTCGGTAACTTCGGGAACGTAATATTTGAGCAATTGCTCGATGCCGTTCTTGAGTGTCGCGGTCGAGGACGGACAGCCTGAGCACGCGCCCTGCATGCGCAGGAATACCTTCCCCTTCTCGAACCCCTGATAGATGATGTCGCCGCCGTCATTCGCGACGGCAGGGCGGACGCGCGTATCGATCAGTTCGCGGATCTGCGCGACGATCTCGGCATCGGCGGGATCGTCGTTCAGGCCCGCATCGTCTCCAGGAACGCTGATACCAGCCGCGGACGCCGGCTTGAACAGTGGCATGCCGGCAGAGAAATGGTCGAGCAGGATCGCCAGCACGTCGGGCTTCAGTCCCGGCCAGTCGACACCCGGACCCGCCGTGACCGAAACGAAATCGCGGCCGAAGAACACTCCGGTGACATCGCCCAGGTTGAACAGCGCCTCGGCGAGCGGCGACGCGTCAGCCTCTTCAGGTGTCGCAAAGTCGCGCGTACCCGCGTCCATCACGGTCCGGCCGGGCAGGAACTTTAGGGTCGCCGGATTGGGCGTGGCTTCGGTTTCGATCAGCATATTCATGATGTGGGCCGTAAGGTGCTCCGGATCAAGCGCCGATGGGGAAACCTATTGTTGCCATGGGCGGGCTATCCCTATTGGCGTTCGGTCGTTCACCGCCGCCTGCCAGGCGCGCGAAACGCTCAGACGTCGAGCTGTTTCACAGCGTCGTTCCAGGCCATCACGTTATCGCGCGCTTCCTGGACGAAGGCCGAGCGGCGGACGACGTTGAGGAACGTGTCGGCGATCCACTTGCCGGGGTTGCGCAGCGGGCGCTTGATCTGGATGAGCAGGACGACACGGATATTGTCGGTGTCGTTCCACACTTCGTGATCATAGGTGTCGTCGAACACCAGGGTCTCGCCCTCGGCCCAGCGCACGATACGGTCGTCGACGCGCATCCGGACGTCGCCGTCCCTGGGCACGATCAGGCCGAGGTGGCACGTGATCAGCCCCTTGGTCACGCCGCGATGCGCCGGGATGTGGGTGCCCGGCGCGAGGATCGAAAAGAACGCGCTGTTGAGGTTGGGAATCTTCGCGACGGTCGCGGTGGTCGTCGGACAGCGCTCGATATTCTCGTCGATCCGATAACCGTACCCCCACAAGAAGAAACTGCGCCACTTGTTGACCGGGGCGATCGCGCGATGGTCGGGCGAAATGCTCGACAGCGAGGGTGATTTGTCGCCCATCGCCGCGTCGAGCATCTCGTCGCGGATCGCTTGCCAATTGTCGCGCAGATGCTGGGTCCAGGGGAAGTCGCGGACGTCGAGCACCGGGTCGTTCGGCACCAGTGACGACGAGGCGATCATCCGGTCGAAGAACCCGCGCAAATGCTTGCCATAGCGGATGATGAACGGCCGCTTCTCGGCCTTGCCGCCGATCGGCGCGCCATCGGATTGGGGCGTGCCCGATATCACGGTCATATTGGGCACGCTGCCTTCGGCGACGTTGCCCGATTTCTGCCGCAATACTGACGGCTCCAGCTGCTGATCGACGCTCACAAAGCCTCTTCATCGTCCAACGGGACCGGCACCAAATGTCGCACGAGGGCCGATCGAGCCAAAAAATGTCGAATACGCTATACCGATGCGGCAGCGCACAATTGCCGCTAGCCCCGATCTGGGTCGAAAAAGTGGCGACACAAGGGGCAGGATATGACCTTTTACTGTTGAGGCGAGGGCGGTTGCCGCTCGCCGGACGACGCCCTACACAGGCGACATGGCCATTACGTTCCGCGTTCCGCGTCTCGCCGTCCTCGTCACCATTGCTCTCGGGATGTCGCTCCCGGCGATCGCCCAGCACACAGCTCCGACTGCGCCGGCGCCGCTCGCCGTCCGCCCGGAAGTCGATCGCTCGCCCTGGCTGTTCAAGGGCAGCGATATTACCCCGGATGCCGAATGGCATTTCGGGACCTTGCCCAACGGCTTGCGTTATGCGGTACGCAAGAACGGCGTGCCGCCGGGCCAGGTGTCGATCCGCGTGCGCATCGATGCGGGCTCGCTGTACGAGGACGACAGCGAACAGGGCTATGCTCATTTCATGGAGCATCTGGTGTTCCGCGGCAGCCAATATGTCGCCGACAATGAGGCGAAGCGCACCTGGCAGCGGCTGGGCGCGACCTTCGGCAGCGACACCAATGCGCAGACCACGTTCACCCAGACGGTGTTCAAGCTCGATCTGCCGTCCGCCACGCCAGCCTCGGTCGACGAGAGCCTGAAGATCCTGTCGGGGATGATGGAAGCGCCGAGCTTCGACGACAAGGTGGTCAATTCGGAGCGACCGGTAGTAATGGCCGAACAGCGCGAGGCGCCAGGGCCGCAGGTGCGCTTCGGCGATGCCCAGCGCGCGACGATCTTCGCGGGTCAGCCGTTCGCGACACGGTCGCCGATCGGGACGACCAAGACGCTGGAAGCGGCCACCGCCGCCAGCCTGCGGGCGTTCCACGACAAATGGTACCGGCCCGAGCGGGCCGTCGTGATCATCTCGGGCGATGTCGATCCGCTGGTGTTCGAGACCCTGGTCGACAAGAATTTCTCGAGCTGGAAGGGTAAGGGTCCCAATCCGGCCGACCCCGATTTCGGCACCCCGGCGAGCAAGCAGCCGACCACCGGCACGCTGGTCGAGCCCGGCCTGCCGACCCTGGTGTCGATGGCGGTGCTGCGTCCCTGGCATTTCAACAACGACCTGATCCTGTTCAACCAGAAGCGCCTGGTCGACCTGATCGCGATTCAGATCATCAATCGCCGGCTGGAATCGCGCGCGCGCGCCGGGGGTAGTTTCCTCCAGGCGCAAGTCAGCCTCGACGACGTGTCGCGCTCGGTCAACGGCACGTTCGTCAACATCGTGCCGGTCGGCAACAACTGGGAACAGGCGCTGAAAGACGTGCGCGCGGTGATCGCCGATGCTCAGGCCAACCCACCGAGCCAGGCCGAACTCACTCGCGAACTCGCCGAATATGATGCCGCGATGAAGAATGGCGTCGATACTTCGCGCGTAGAGGCAGGGTCGGCGCAGGCCGACAATATGGTCCAGGCGCTCGACATCCGCGAGACGGTCGCGGCGCCCGACGTGTCGTACAAGATCCTGACCGACGCGCGCGCCAAGGGCATGTTCACGCCCGCATCGATCCTGGCGTCGACCAAGCGCGTCTTCCAGGGCGATGCGACCCGCGCCTTCATCACCACGCCGGCCGCCGATCCGGCGGCGGCAACCAAGCTGGCCGCCGCGCTCGACGCCGATGTGTCGAAGCTGGCGCCCAAGCGCACCGCGCTGGCCGCGATCGACTTCTCCAAGCTGCCGCCGCTGGGCGCGCCGGGCAAGGTCGTCAGCACCGAGAGCATCCCCGATCTCGAGATGCAGAAGGTCGTGTTCGCCAATGGCGTGCGCCTGCTGCTGTTCGTCAATTCGAGCGAGACCAACCGCGTCTATGTCCGCGTACGCTGGGGCGGCGGATATAACGCCATCCCGTCCGACCACCGCACGCCGGCCTGGGCAGGCGATATGGCGCTGGTGCCGAGCGGAATCGGCAAATTGGGCCAGGAACAACTCGACCAGTTGGCGACGGGCCGGCGGCTCGGCTTCGATTTCGGAATCGACGACGATGCCTTCACGCTCGCCGGCGTCACCTCGCCGCAGGATTACAAGGATCAGCTGCGGCTGTTCGCCGACAAATTGAGTACACCCGGCTGGGATCCCGCGCCGCTGGCACGCGCCAAGGCAGTGATGCTGGCGGGCTATCCGGGACTCGATTCCTCGCCCGACGGCGTGCTCAGCCGCGACCTCGAATGGTTCCTGCACGACAAGGATCCACGCTGGGGGATTCCGCCCGCGGCGACCGTATCGGCGTTGACCCCGGCGCAGTTCCGCACCTTCTGGCAGCCGATCCTGGCATCGGGCCCGATCGAGGTGGAAGTGTTCGGCGACGTCAAGGGCGACGAGGCGATCGCTGCCGTCGCGGCGACCTTCGGCGCCCTGAAGCCGCGCGCGGCACCCGCCGCCGCCGCGCCGCCGATCAAATTCCCCGAGCATAATGCGACGCCGATCGTGCGGACGCATTCGGGCCAGGAGAATCAGGCGGTCGCGCTGATCGCCTGGCCGACCGGCGGCGGTGTCGAGGGCGTTCCCGAAAGCCGCAAGCTCGACGTGCTGGCGCAGGTGTTCAGCGACCGGCTGTACGACCGGCTGCGCACCGAAGCGGGCGCGAGCTATTCGCCCAGCGTCGGGTCGAGTTGGCCCGACGGCGCCGCGAGCGGCGGGCGGATCATGGCGATAGGCCAGGTGCCGCCCGACAAGACCGACCTCTTCTTCCGCCTGTCGCGTGAGATCGCGACCGACCTGGTCAAGAACCCGATCAGCGACGACGAACTGCAGCGGGCGAAGACGCCGATGCAGCAATATGTCATGCGGGCCTCGACCGGGAATACCTTCTGGCTCAACCTGTTGTCGGGCGCGGCCTATGATCCGCGCAAGATCGCCTCGGCGCGCAGCATCCTGCTGGATTATCAGAACGTGACCGCCGCCGATCTCCAGGCAGTGGCGGCCAAGTATCTACGGCCGGACCGGGACTGGACGATGGAAGTGGTGCCCAAGGCGGTGGCGGCGAAGGCAGGGCTGAGCGTCGCGGGCGGGGCGCAATAGGAAGCTGCAAAAGGCGTTCGCGGACACCGGCCGGACACTCACCGCCCAAGCGCGGCCGCGATCGCGGATCGGGGGCGATGAGTGCTGACGGAAGCTCGGCATACGCCTTCCTCATCGGTTGACGGCCTCATCCGGGACATTCCGCAATGACCAAGATCTCCTGTCCGGCCGAGTGCTCGCCGGACGGGAGAAGCGAATGAAGGCGCTGTCGCCACTGCTGCGCGAATAGCCAAGGGGCCCGAGTCCGGGCGCTTGCCGTCGGGCGCGCCGGCCCAAACCGTGCGTAGCGGATTAGGGTCGTTACTGGTGTCATCAAAAGTAACAAGGTGGTATGCTTGTAACAGGCATCGGCGGATCGTGCGCCGGGTGCGGTCAACCGCTTTGATGCCAGCGTTCCACCGCAGATTTTAACCTTTTGTTAACTATCTCCGGTCACCTTTAGGCAACATTCTGAAAACAAGTTATTTAGCCGAAGAGAAGGGGGCAGAGATGCGCTGGTTCTTGGTCGGAGTGGCGACGCTTGGCGTCGCCCTGGCCGGATGCACAACGGGCCCGAAGGCAGTGGTGACCGTCGCCGCCGGTGCCCCCGTCGAACAGCCGACCGGCTGGCGGGCGACCGCGACGGCCGACGATCAGGCGCGGATCGAGGGTCTGGGCGATCGCATGCAGCGCATGCTGGCGGCGGTGCCGGCGGGTGCCCGGGCGCGCGTCGCCGCGGAAAGGCCGTTGCTCGATCCAAAGTCGGCGCTCGACGCGCCCGCGCTCTCGCCAGGATCCTATCAGTGCAGGCTGGTCAGGATTGGCGGCCGGCGCGGTGTGGTCAGCTACAAGTCCGATTTCTGCTATATCGCAATGGTCGACGGAAAGCAGAGCTTCACCAAGCAGACCGGTACGCAATTGCCCGGCGGCTGGTTGTTCGACGACGATAAGGACAAGCGCCTGATCTTCCTGGGCACGCTGCGTCCGCAGCAGGCGCCATCGGCCCCGCCATATGGCCAAGTACGGCAGCGCGACGTCGCCGCGGTGATTGAGCGCATCGCGCCGTTCCGCTGGCGGATGGCGCTCGTCAAGAATGACGGGCAGGGCGACCAGATGCTCGACATCTATGAGCTGATCCCGGTGGTGAACGGGTCGAGCTGAAGGCGCGTTCTGAAGAGTCGATAGACCCTTTGTCTTGACGGGACATGCCCTCCCCTAGCCCCGCGTGAGGTGAAGAGCGCCCCGCGCTCTTCAGGCCATGCCGGGGCATGGCCGACCTCACGCGCGTAAACGGGAGGGGAATTACCCTTTGTAGAGCGCGTCCAATCGCGGGCCGTACACCTCCTTCAACACATGACGCCGGATCTTCAAGCTGGGCGTCATCTGCTGGTTCTCGATCGTGAACGGTTCGTCGGCCAGGATGAAGCGGCGGACGCGCTCGACCACCGACAAGTCCTTGTTGACCCGCTCGACCGCGGCGAGCAGCGCGGCGCGATAGTCGAGATCGTCGGCAAGCGCCTTCGAATTGCACGCGGCCCCGGTCCTGGCGCACCATTCCTGGGTCCATTCGGGATCGGGCACCAGTACCGCGACCATATAGGGCCGCCGGTCTCCGGCGATCATCGCCTGACCGATTTCGGGCTGCAGCGTCAACATGCCCTCGACCTTTTGCGGCGACACATTGTCACCCTTGTCGTTGATGATCAGGTCCTTCTTGCGGTCGGTGATCTTGATCCGGCCCTTGTCGTCGATCATCCCGATGTCGCCGGTATGCAGCCAGCCGTCCTTGAGCACGCGCGCGGTTTCTTCGGGATTGCGCCAATAACCGTGCATGACCAGTTCGCCGCGGACCAGGATCTCGCCATCCTCGGCGATCCGGACCTCGACCCCGTCGAGCGGCGGGCCGACCGTGTCCATCTTGAGGCCGGCGCGCGGGCGGTTGCACGAAATGACCGGCGCCGCCTCGGTCTGGCCATAGCCTTGCAGGAAGGTCAGGCCGAGCGATTGGAAGAAGATGCCGATTTCGGGATTGAGCGGCGCGCCGCCCGATACCATCGCCTTGATCCGCCCGCCAAAGCGCTTGGCGATCTTGGGCATCAATAGCGATTTCACGATCAGGTTCATCGGCTGGTCGTAGAACGGCACGCCGCCCGCGGCCTTCTTGCCGCCGATCGAGACCGCGCGGCTGAGCAGGTAATTGGACACGGCGCCCTGTTTCTCGACCGCCTTGGAGATGCGCGTCCGCAGCACCTCGAACAGGCGCGGCACCACAACCATGATCGTCGGACGAACTTCCTCGATATTGCTGGCGAGCTTGTCCAACCCTTCCGCATAGTAAATCTGCGCGCCGAGCCCGATCGGGAAATGCTGGCCGCCGGTATGCTCATAGGCATGGGAAAGGGGGAGGAAGGAGAGGAACACTTCGTCCTCCCAGCCGAAATCCTCGGCGATCAGCGTGCAGCACGCCTCGACATTGTGCAGGATCGCGCCGTGATGCTGCCGCACGCCGCGCGGCGCGCCGCCGGTGCCTGAGGTGTAGATGATGCAGGCGAGATCATCGCGGTTCGCGGTGATCGGCAAGTCGTCGAGTTGCGCCGGATGGTCGGCGATCAGCTTCGACCAATTATGATAGACCAGATCGGTCTGGCCGATGCGCAACTCCTCCAGCCCGATGACGATCTTGGCCTCGCTGGCGCGGGCGGCGGCGGGGAGCAGCGGGCGGGCGAGCTTGGCGGTCGAGACGATGATCGCACGCGCGCCCGAATTCTCGATGATATGGCTGTGGTCGCGTTCGGTATTGGTGATGTAGGTCGGCACCGTCACGCAGCCGGCGGCCATGATCGCCAGATCGCTGATACACCATTCGGGACGGTTCTCGCTGACCAGCATGACGCGGTCGCCGGGCTGCAGCCCGATCGCCTTCAGCGCTGTTGCCAGGCTGGCGACTTGCCGCGCCGTCTCCACCCAGCTGAGCGGGGTCCAGGAGTCGCCTTGCTTGCGCCACAGAAACGGCTGGTCGCCCCCGGCCCGGGCGCGGGTAAAGAACATCGCGACCAGGTTGGGGAATTTCTCGATCTGCCGCATCCGGTCTCTCCCTTACGACGCGCCGCTTTCGGCTGCGCCATTTAGGCCGACGTTATTCGGATGGGCGGTTGGGCGCCATCCCCATCCGCCTGATCACGGTGACCTTGCCGTCCTGTCCCATCGCGACACCTTCGCTGCGCGGATCGGCGGCACCGACCCATTTGCCGCCGACGCGCTCGATCGCATTGGCCTTGAGCCCGAGCGGAGAGACCATGATCTTCTCGCCCAGCGCGCGCAGTTGCGGCGCCATCGCCTCGGCCTGCGTGCCCGATTCGGCGACCGCCGTCTGGCCGGGTGCATAGACAAGCCCGAGGCCGATCGCGTCCTGCGCGCTCATCTTCCAGTCGACCACCGCGACGATCGCCTTCGCCACCTGGGCGATGATCGTCGACCCGCCGGCCGCGCCGATCGCCAGCCGGACCTTGCCGTCGGGGCCATAGACGATGGTCGGCGCCATCGAGCTGCGCGGGCGTTTGCCCGGCCCGACGCGGTTGGCGACCAGATAGCCGTCCTTGTCGGGGACGATGTCGAAATCGGTCAGCTCGTTGTTGAGCATGATGCCGTCGACCGACAGCCCCGATCCCCACGGCCCCTCGATCGTCGTGGTGACTTCGACCACATTGCCTGCCTTGTCGGTGACGACGAGGTCGGTGGTGCCGGGGGTCTCGCTCGGCGGCACGCGCTTGCGCGGCGGGGCGCCTGGCGGCGTGCCCGGTGCCACGTCGGCGATCGACTTGTCGGGCGAGATCAATGCCGAGCGCGAGGCGATGTAATTGCGGCTCAGCAGGCCCGCGAGCGGCACGCTGACGAAATCGGGATCGCCGACATACATGTCGCGGTCGGCGTAGGCGAGGCGCGAGCTTTCGGCGAACAGATGCCAGGCGACCGGCGAATCCTTGCCCAGCTTCGCCATGTCGAAGCGCTCGAGCTGCTTCAGGATCATCAGCACGGTGAACCCGCCCGACGAGGGCGGGCCCATGCCGCAGATGCGGTAGACGCGATAGGTGCCGCACAACGGCGCGCGCGGCTTGGCGCGATAGCTGCCGATGTCGCTGACGGTCATCTTGGACGGATTGCGCTGGGCGTTATTGACCGTCGCGACCAGCCGTTGGGCGGTGCCGCCGGTATAGAAGGCGCTAGGCCCGAGGCGAGCGACGCGGTCGAACAACTCGGCCTGTTTGGGGTTCTTGATGATCGTGCCCGCGGGCCACGGCTTGCCCGACGCATCCATGAAGATCGCGCGCGCGTTCGAATCCATGTGCGCGGCATATTGGGTCAGCGCGTTGGCGAGCCGCGGCGACGCCTGGAAGCCATCGCGCGCCAGTCGTATCGCCGGCTGGAACAGCCGCGCCCAAGGCAGCTTGCCCGATTGCGCATGCGCCATCGCCATCACGCGGAGTTGTCCGGGGACGCCGACGCTTCGCCCGCCGGGGACCGCCGCGAAGTGCGACAGCGGCTTGCCATTGGCGTCGTAGAACCACTTGCCGTTGGCGGCCATCGGCGCCGCCTCCCGCCCGTCGATCGTGTTGATCTTGCCGTTCGCCGCGTCATGGCGAACGAAGAACGTGCCGCCGCCCATCCCGGAGCTTTGCGGCTCGACGACGTTGAGCGCGAGCATCGTCGCGATCGCCGCGTCCGTCGCGCTGCCGCCAGCGTTGAGGATTTCGACCCCGGCCGCCGCGGCGCGGGGATCGGCGGCGCTGACCATGCCGGCTGCGGCGGGCTGGGCCACCTTGGCGATCCGCGCGGGCTGTCGGGCGGACCCCGTTGCCGCCATGGTGGAGAGGGCGATGGCGGCGGCGACGAACAGCTTCTTCATGGCGGGCGACCCTAACGGCATGGGAATGAGAGACAAGGCGTTGCGGCCGCGCGACCTATAGACGACGGTTACGGCGCAGCGCGAAAATCAGCCCGACGATCACCGCGATCGGCGCGAGCAGGATGATCGCGAAGATGAGCGCGAAGATCAGGAAGTGGATGACCGAGAAGATTGCCATAGGGTTCCCCGTTGTGGCCGAAGACGTCAGCTCGCCCCGATTGCTTCTGCGATCTGAGCGAAACCATCGCGCCGCATGAGCGCTTCCATATCGCGCACGATTCGTCCCGGTAGCGATGGGCCGCCATAGACGAGGCCGGTATAGATCTGCACCAGGCTCGCGCCGGCGCGGATGCGGGCATAGGCCTCGGCACCGCTGTCGATCCCGCCGACCGCGACGAGCGGCAGCGCGCCGCCGGTCGCCGCCCTGAAATCGCGCAGTCGTTGCGCGGCGAGCGTCGCGAGCGGCGCGCCCGAGAGCCCACCGCTTTCGTCCGCGTTGGGGGAGGACAATGAGGGGCGGCTGACGGTGGTGTTGCCGACGATCAGCGCGTCGATTCCGGCATGGATCGCGGCGCGGGCGATTTCGTCGATTTGCGCAGGTTCCTGATCGGGCGCGACCTTGAGGAACAGTGGCGTCGTCCCGCGCGCCGCGGCGGCGCGGGCAAGCAAGTCGGTCAGCGCGGGGCCGTGCTGCAGGTCGCGCAGGCCCGGCGTGTTGGGCGAGCTGATATTGATCGTGACATAATCGGCGATGGGCGCGGCGGCCGCCACCCCGTTCTCGTAATCGGCGATGCGATCGGCGGCGTCCTTGTTGGCGCCGACATTGATGCCGAGCATGCCGGTGCGCCTCGCGGATCGTGCACGCGGCAGCGCGGCGGCCAACCCGCCATTATTGAACCCCATTCGGTTGATCACCGCCCGATCGGCCACGAGACGAAACAGCCGCGGTTTGGGATTGCCCGCTTGCGGCAGCGGCGTCAGCGTACCAATCTCGACTGCGCCGAAGCCGAGGCCGAAAAAACCGGCGATCGCTCGCCCGTCCTTGTCGGCGCCGGCGGCTAGACCGAGCGGATTAGGAAAGGTCAGCCCAGCAACGGTGACCGGCAACGATGGCGGCCGCGCGGCGAGCGGTGTTCCGACCACTCCCCAAGCCGCGAGCATATCGATGGTCAGGCCATGCGCGCGTTCGGCATCGATCGCGAACAGCAATGGGCGAGCAAGAAAGGCCATGAGCGCGGCCATGGCAGGACACGCTGCGAGGGTCAAAGCCCCTTACGTTACGGAAACGGTCTAAATTCACCACACGGCGAATCCATCCAATACGACTCGGGCACGAAGGGCCTAGGACAAGCATGCGACCCGAAGGGCCCCTGGGAGGGGGTTCTTTCCCTTGACGGCCCGGTTTTCGAAAGAAAATCGGGCCGCTTTCTTATGTTAAGCCAAACCGACGATATACTCATTTTGGGTGGCGATTCCGTCCGGAATGATATAAAAACCGGGCTACGAAAGAAAAACACAGGGGCGCAACTTTCGTGTCGGATATCCAACTCGATTATCGGGTTCCTTCACCCGACCTCGCGGATCATGTAACATTATTCTATAATTTTCGCGCCGACATGCCGTGGTTCGAAGATATGGAGCGGGCTGACTATGCCCAATTCCGCTTTCGCCTGAGCCCTGGCTTCGCGTGTTATTATTTCCCGAGCGGGGAGAAATATGCCCATCCGATCCATGTCGTCGGCCCCACCAGCGGCGCGACCAAGTGCCGCGTAGAAGGGCCGGTGCGGCTATTCGGGTTCGGCATCACGCCGGCTGGGTGGGCTGCGATGCTCGGCGGCGACGCGTCGGACATGCTCGACGATGCAATGGAAGTCGGGCCAAACCTGCGCCCGCGTGCCGAAGCCGCGTTTCGGGCGATCGCGAATACGGAGAATATGGACGAACGCGTGCTGATCGCGGAGGCGCTGGTCCGCGAACTCACGTGCAGGGCGACACGGGAATCGGTCAGTTTCGCGCATCAGGTGGACGCATGGCTGGAAGGCAACACGTCCCCCGACATCGATGACCTGATCGCGGTCACCGGGCTGTCGCGCCGGCAGGTCGAACGCAAGTGCAATACACTTTACGGCGCGCCGCCGAAGTTGCTGGCGCGCAAATATCGTGCGCTACGCGCGGCGGTCGCAATGTGCCGCGGCGACATCAGCTTCGATGACGCGGTCGGTCGCGGCTTTTACGATCAGTCGCATCTGATCCGCGAAGTGAAGCAATTCACTGGCCTGACGCCGAAGCAAATCCGCGATCGCCCGACCGCACTGGCGGAGATCACGGTGCAGCAACGGCTGGCGATGTCGGGGCTGGTGAGGCCGCTGATCACGAGTACCTAAATCTCCCTCTCCCCTTGTTGGAGAGGGAAGGGTCCGCTCGGCGCAGCCGAGTGGGAAGGGTGGGGGCAGGTAATGGACCTCCCAAGCCTGCCCTCACCCTTCCGAGGCTTCGCCGCTCCCTCCCTCTCCCGATGGGAGAGGGATTTAGGGAATTTAGCAGGTTGACGCAGCCCCCTCTCACGCCCACATGGCAATCGGATCGATTTGATCCGATTTGAGAGTCGTTCGCAACAATGCGTCTTTCCAGCCTGGCCGATTATGCCGTGGTGATGATGTCCGCCGCTGCGCGCCATTGCGGCGGGGTGGGGCGTCTCAACGCGACCTGCTTGGCCGAAGAAACTGGCTTGCCGCTGCCGACCGTACAGAAATTGGTGAGCAAGCTGTCGTCTGCCGGGCTTATCGAGAGCCAGCGTGGCACTGGCGGCGGGTTTCGCCTGTCGCGCCCGCCCGCGGCGATCAGTCTGGCGGACATCGTTGAGGCGATCGAGGGGCCGATCGCGATGACCGCGTGCGTCGAACATGGCGCGCACGATTGCTGTGTCGAGGAAAGCTGCCGCGTGAAGCCGCACTGGAATGCCGTCAATGGTGCCGTCCGCGGTGTGCTGGCCGGCGTGAGCCTCGCGAGCCTGTCCGCTGCTCCTGCGCTGGAGGTTCAGGCCTGATGCTGCGCGCGGCGAAAACACTCTTCCTTCGTGGCTTCGTGTCTCCGTGCGAGTCTATTTTTCTCGCACAAAGACACAAAGGCACAAAGATTCTAGATGGCCGCTGTGCGGCCGGGGATTTCTGATGGCGACGAAGAACGCAGAGGCGCTGGCCGCCGCGAACAAGAAATATGAGTGGGGCTTCGCCTCGGACGTCGAGCAGGAGTTCGCGCCCAAGGGGCTGAGCGAAGACACCGTCCGCTACATCTCGGCCAAGAAGAACGAGCCCGAATGGATGCTCGACTGGCGGCTGAAGGCGTTCCGGCTGTGGCAGACGATGGAAGCGCCCGACTGGGCCAAACTCGACATCGCGCCGATCGATTATCAGGACGCCTATTATTACGCCGAGCCCAAGGCGAAGAAGACGATCGCGAGCCTCGACGATCTCGATCCCGAGATTCGGCGGACCTATGAGAAGCTCGGCATTCCGATCGAGGAGCAGAAGGTGCTCGCCGGGGTCGAGGGCGCGCGCAAGATCGCGGTTGACGCAGTGTTCGACAGCGTCTCGGTCGCGACGACGTTCCGCGCGGAGCTGAAGGCGGCTGGTGTCATCTTCTTGTCGATCAGCGAGGCGATCCGCGAATATCCCGAGCTGGTGAAGAAGTGGCTGGGCAAGGTAGTGCCCCAACACGACAATTATTTCGCGACGCTCAATAGCGCGGTCTTTTCCGACGGCACCTTCGTCTACGTGCCCGAGGGCGTGCGCTGCCCGATGGAGCTGTCGACCTATTTTCGCATCAATGCCGAGAATACCGGCCAGTTCGAGCGCACCCTGATCGTCGCCGACAAGGGCGCGTACGTCTCGTATCTAGAGGGCTGCACCGCGCCGATGCGCGACGAGAACCAGCTCCACGCCGCGGTGGTCGAACTAGTCGCGCTCGACGATGCCGAGATCAAATATTCGACGGTCCAGAACTGGTATCCGGGCGACGAGAATGGCCTGGGCGGGATCTACAATTTCGTCACCAAGCGCGCGCTGTGCCAGGGCAAGAACAGCAAGGTGTCGTGGACCCAGGTCGAGACCGGGTCGGCGATCACCTGGAAATATCCCAGTTGCGTGCTGGCGGGCGAGAATTCGGTCGGCGAATTCTATTCGGTCGCGGTGACCAACAACCGCCAGCAGGCCGACACCGGCACCAAGATGATCCATCTCGGCAAGGGGTCGCGCTCGACCATCGTGTCGAAGGGGATCAGCGCCGGGCGGTCGAACAATACCTATCGCGGGCTGGTGCGCGTCGCTCCGACCGCGGAAGGCGTGCGCAACTTCACCCAGTGCGACAGCCTGCTGCTCGGATCCGAATGTGGGGCGCACACCGTACCCTATATCGAGGTGCGCAATCCCTCGGCGCAGATCGAGCATGAGGCGACGACCTCGAAGATCAGCGAGGATCAGTTGTTCTACGCGATGCAGCGCGGGCTCGATCAGGAAGCCGCAGTGGCGCTGATCGTCAACGGCTTCGCGCGCGAGGTGCTGCAGCAGCTGCCGATGGAATTCGCGGTCGAGGCGCAGAAGCTGCTGGGGATTTCGCTTGAGGGGTCGGTCGGATGATCCTCACCCCCATCCGTCATGCCGGCCTTGTGCCGGCATCCACGGAGCCGCATGCGCTGGGGTTTGAGGCCCGGTGGACCCCGGCACAAGGCCGGGGTGACGGCGTATGGTTGGCTTCCGAGGTGCAGGATTGGGAGATCAGCCGGGAGACGTCGGTTGGATAGCCCCCTCTTCTTCGAAAGCACGACTTATTGGTCCGAAGGCGATGAGCGAGCCCATTTCGAATGGCTCGGGCGTATCGATGCGATCAAGAGCGTCGTTGGCAAGGGCGATCGACTCTACTTGGAAGTCGACACCGCCGCCCTGCAGGCTGACCATCTTCGTGAATTGCAGGCTGTCTATCGCCGCTACGGCGCCGACCTCGGGCAGTTAGATAAGTTGAAAGATGCTGAGAATGCTCAAGATTGAAAACCTCAACGCCGAAATCGACGGCAAGCCGATCCTCAAAGGCCTTTCGCTCGCGGTGAACGCGGGCGAAGTGCATGCGATCATGGGGCCCAACGGCGCGGGCAAGTCGACGCTTGGCTATGTGCTCGGCGGGCGACCCGGCTATGAGGTGACTGAGGGATCGGTCAGCTTCGACGGCGCGGACTTGCTCGAGATGGCGCCGCACGAGCGTGCTGCCGCCGGACTGTTCCTCGGCTTCCAATATCCGGTCGAGATTCCCGGCGTATCAAACGTCCAGTTCCTGCGCGAGGCGCTCAACAGCCAGCGCCGCGCGCGGGGCGAGGGGCCGCTGTCGGGCGGCGACTTCCTCAAGCTGGCGCGCGCCGAGGCGGCGGCGCTGTCGATGGATGCTGAGATGCTCAAGCGTCCGGTCAATGTCGGCTTTTCCGGCGGCGAGAAGAAGCGCAACGAGATGGTGCAGATGGGGATCATCGCGCCCAGGCTCGCGATCCTCGACGAAACCGATAGCGGGCTCGACATCGACGCGCTGCGGGTGGTCGGCGACGGCATCAACCGCATCATGCGCGCGCCCGACAAGGCAGTGGTGCTGATCACGCATTATCAGCGGCTGCTCGATTATGTGAAGCCCGACTTCGTCCACGTGCTTGAGGGCGGCCGGATCACGCGGACGGGCGGGGCTGAACTCGCACTTGAACTCGAGCGCGAAGGCTATGGGGCGGTGGCGGCATGACAACTTTGTCCGCCAAACCTTCTCCCCTTGTGGGAGAAGGATACCGCAGCTTGGCAGCTATGCTGCCTAGCGAAGGTTGGATGAGGGGTACGCGGCGCTCCGCGC
>NZ_JBFUJY010000013.1:0-42830 GCF_056401155.1 Sphingomonas sp. P4_G2
CGGTCTCGAGCACCACACGGACCAGCCCGGGAGCAGGTCTCGAGCACCACACGGACCAGCCCGGGAGCATGACGCGCCAGCGTCTTGGCGATCACCTCGGGATCAGTCGCGCAGACTCCACGCCACACCACATCGCCTTCGTCATCGAGCACGCAAATATGCGTGGCCTTGTCCCCAACATCCAATGCTGCGAAAATCTTCACCGGTCATCCTCCTGCTCTGGAGCGCCGAAAGGCGACTCCGCACCTAAGCAGGAGGATGGCTACCTCAATTACGCCACGTCACCGTAATTTCCCAAGCCGACTTTGGTGCGGTAGGCGGATGACGGGTCGGACCACGGACGGATGAGCCCGGCATGACCAGCCGGCCAGTCGGTTTTCCGTGACACCGGCCCGCAACCTTCAGAATATGATAGCTCGTGGCAAGGACGTTAGTGCTGGTTCATCAGAAGGCCCCGCAGGCGGCAGCGGCGGAATAGTCAGAGCCAGCGGCGAACCTCGGCCTTGTAGCGGCGGTAGTCGTCGCCGAACTTCGCCTCGAGATAGCGCTCCTCGCGGGCGATCACCTGCGTCTGGATCGCGATCAGCACCAACGGGAGCAAGGCGAAGGCAATCGGCCCGTCGAAGCCGATCGCAAGGCCGGCATAGACAAGCGCCATGCCGAGATACATGGGATTGCGGGTCCACCGATAAGGACCGGTCGTTGCGATGAGGGTCGTTGGCTGCGCCGGCGGAATGTTGGTGCCCAGCTGCCGGAACAGCCCTGCCGCGGCAAGCATGATCCCCGCGCCGGCAACGAACAGCAGTGCGCCCGTCGCGACCAGCAACCGCCAGTCGATGCCGAAAGAGCGCAGGACGACGAACCGCTCCACCGCCAGCCCCAACAGGAGCGCTCCCAGATAGACGAAGGGCGGAGGGAAGCGCACACCCGCGCTGTCCGGTTCGACGGCCATGCTCATCCTCCTATCTCTGCTCTCAAACCAGCATCGACTGCTGGGCGAAGATACCAGCCATTGCGCCTTGCCATGATGCCGTGGTGACCGAGGGCAAGACGGGGTTGGTGAGGTCGCCCGCGGCGTAGATGCCGGGCATGCTGGTTTCGCGGCGCTCGTCGACCTTGAGGACGATGCCGAGGGGCGTATCGACCGTGGCGAGACCCAGCGATTCATGCAGGCTTGCCGACGGCTTGTTGCGCGGATGCGCGAACAGGATGTCGACCGCAACCTTGGACCCGGTATCGAGCATGACGATGGCATTATGGTCCCCGAGATGGGCGATTTCGGCGATCCGGCCATCGACGACAGGTATACCGCGGCGCGCCAGATCGGCCCGGACATCGGATGCAATTTCGTGACCATCGGCCAAGACCGTCAACGTGTCGGTCCAATCGTGAAACAGCCTGACCTGATTGTGCGACTGTGGGCCGGACCAGACGAGGCCCCAATGCTCGTCGGCGACTTCGAAACCGTCGCAATAGGGGCAGGGCACGATGGACCTGCCCCAGCCTTTGGCAAAGCCCGGAACATCGGGCATCTGGTCGACGACGCCGTAGCTCAGGATCAGGCGGCGCGCGCCAAGGCGTTCGCCATCGTCAGTGATGACAGAGAAATCGTCGATGGTGCCGGAAACGCTGTCGGCCCGGGCATTGACCAGCCTGACCGTGGGATAGCGCGCCAGCTGCTGCCGCGCCTCGGCCAGGATGTCCAGCGGTGGCTTGTGATCGTGGCCGAGCAGACCATGCGAGTGGCCGGCGAAGCGGTTGCGCGGCAGGCCGGTATCGAGAACGGTGACCTTGCGGCGGGCACGGCCGAGCTGCAGCGCGGCGGCGAGACCGGCAAAGCTGCCGCCGATGATGATGACGTCATCCATGGTGAAGGGCTCCGAGTTGTGGCTGTGCTGGGCCTGGCTTGCACATTTTAGAAACTGTGTGGTATCGTAATGCTGGATTGGGATACTGTCAAGTACTGGAATTGTCGTGACCGAAAACAACCAGGCCCGGCGCGGCCGGCCCGCCAACGAGGCGCTTGGCCAAACGATCGTCGATGCCGCGTACGAACTTTTTGTGGAATTGGGCTTTCAAGCGACGACATTGGACAAGGTCGCCCAGCGGGCGAAGATATCCAAGCTCAGCATCTATCGGCATTTCGAGAACAAGGAGGCGCTGTTCAGCGCGGCCATGGCGGCTCGCTGCCAACAGTTCGTACCACAGGCCTTTTTCGAAGGCGTCGACGGTTCGGCCGAAGACCAACTCATGGCGGCGGGATCGTCCCTGCTTCGCACATTGTTGCGCTCGGATGTCCGCAGCGTCGAAGCCATGGTCATGGCCGACAAGACGAATCAAAAGTCGCTCAGCAAGGTCCATTACGAAGCCGGCCCCGCCCATGTCATCGCCCAAATCGAGGGCCTGTTGCGTCAGTTACACGCGAAGGGGGCGCTGAACGTGCCCGACCCTCTCCAGTCCGCCCGCTTGTTTGCCGCGCTTTTCAAAGGATCCGATCTCCTGCTTATCGCACGCTTCGATGAGCAGAGAGCAGCGGACGACACCGAAATCGAATCCTATTGCCGGTCGGCCGTCGCCATGTTCATCGCCGCGCACGGTGGCGACGACCATGCGGGCGGATAGCCCAGACGGGGATGGGTTCAAATTACGGTGACGGGTGCAACAATACCGAATTATCGTTGCACCCGTCACCGTAATTCGCGTCACCGTAATTCCGACCAGTGCGGCAGCCGCGGTGAGATGCCGTCGCGGCCGCCGAGCACATTGGAGCCAATTCCCGGACGATCGATCATGAGAACCGGAGGGCTCGGCATGGCCGCAAGAGCCGCTCATTCCGTATTTGAGGTGCACGGCATCGCTCGATGCCCCCACCTCTCGTGGGCTTGTCTATCCCGAAAGCGGTAAATGGTGGTGCGGAGTTCGGACACTCGCCAACTCGTCAGGACCCGCGCGTCAGTCTCGGATCAAAGTCGATCGGATGTGGCATTCTGCCCAAAATAATTCGCCATCGAAAAATCGGTTGCCGGGAAACTCGATATATGTAGACTATAAGAATGGCACGTCCCGCTCATTCCTCCCGTCAAGCTGCCGCGCTTCTGAGCGCGCTGCTGGCTCAACCGACCAGCTGGCGACACGGATACGACCTCAGTCGCGAAACAGGGCTCAAGTCCGGAACACTCTATCCGTTGCTGATGCGCTTGGAGGATGACGGATTACTCGAGTCCGAGTGGCACCAGCCTGTCCCACCCGCGCGCGCTCCCCGTCATGCATATCGACTTACCTCTCCAGGTCGAGCCTTCGCGCGTGCGCTGCTCGCCAAGGCGACCGAGGGTGCCGGCCTGATCCCAGGAGCGATCACAGCATGAACAGCTTGAGCCGCCAGATTGCAACCGAGCTCATCCGTCATTGCACGGCTTTGCTTCCACCGGAGCGAGCCACCTGGGCTGCAGCCATGAAGGCCGAGGTAGACGCGCTAGAAGAAAACGATGCCGTGGGTTTCGCGGCCGGATGTGTCTGGGCTTCATTCAAGGAAAGGGTTTTGAGCGTGAACTTTGCAACACAATCGGTTCGCGTTGGTGGGATTGCGGCGATGCTGGTGCTGGCTGTTGTCTCCGCCCTGTCGGTAGAACGCGCCGCCGCCATAGACGCGTCAATCGCGCTGATTGATCTGCTCTCGTCAGCAGTCTTTGTGGCAGCGGTGATATGGAGTTTTTTCCGCGGCGCTCTCGCATTGATCCAAGCCGCGAGCACGATGGCCGTAATTTACGGTGTCGCGTTCATTTTCCTGGGATCACCAGCTGCGAGCACCAATGAATGGGCCAACGTTGCACTGTATCGCGCCCTTGCTCTCGAAGGGCTGATAATCTGGGCGGCCCTTTTGGGCTGCGGCATCTTCGTTCTTCGGAGCGAGGGCCGCGCGGCCGTTGAGCGTGTCTAATTGCGTGCAGACGCCAGGCAAGCGTCCGAGAGTGAACACCTGAGTTGATCAACAGCAGGGGGTAAGCGATGCGCCATTCAGCCTTGATGTTCTTTGGTCTGGTTGCTTGTCCCTTGGCGGCGGCACCGATGCAGTCCGCGCCGACTCCGCAACCAATCGCGGCTCAAGCCAACACTATCGACAGCAACGTGCGGCGCGATGTCGTCGCGAAACTCAGCGACGCCCTTCGTGACAATTACATCTTTCCGGATGTCGGGCAAAAGGCTGCGGAAAAGATCAGTGCGTCGCTTGCAGCTGGTGAATACGACAAACTCGCCGATCCGAGCGCCTTCGCAGCGCGGCTCTCCGCGGATGTCGCGGCAATCGCCCATGACAAGCACATGTCGGTCAGCTCGATGAGTGGACCACCGCCGGCACCCGGAGGTCCGGTTAGAGCGATGCCGCGCTCGGAAGCGGGTATAGTCCGCGCCGACAAGCTGGCTGGCGGTGTGGGCTATATCGAAGTGGTTGGCTTTCCGCCTTTGCCAGCATTCAAGCCGACGGTGGACAAGGCCATGGCCGTCCTCAAGGGCAGCCGTGCGCTGATCATTGATGATCGCCGAAACATGGGAGGATCGCCAGATGCGGTCGATTATCTCGTCAGCTATCTGATTTCGTCGGAGCGATCGATCGAGATCAACGACATCGTATCGCGCGTTCCGAAGACGAATAACTTTGACCATCAGAAATTCTACAGCCAGCCAACCCCGGTAAAATTTGCCAAGATTCCGGTTTTTGTCCTGACCAGTAAGAACACCTTCTCCGGCGGCGAGGAGTTTGCCTATGACGTCCAGACTCACAAGCTGGGAAAGATTGTCGGCGAGGTAACCGGCGGCGGTGCGAACCCGACGGGCCCCGTCGATCTCGGCCACGGCTTCGTCGCAAGCATCCCGTGGGGCCGGGCGGAAAACCCTATCACGAAGACGAACTGGGAAGGCCGCGGCGTTCAGCCGGACATAAAGGTGCCTGCACCCGATGCTCTGAAGGTTGCGTTGGCGCGATTGGGACAGAAGCCGGCGATCGACATCGCAACCGCTTCCCTGAAACAAGTATTTGCGCCGCGTTCAACTCCTCTCCCTGGGTCGGAGGCCGCCACTCGGCAATTCATCGCTGGGCTCGTCAGCGGAAATCCTGATTACGCCTCGATGACTCCTGAATTCGCGAGCTTCAACCGCGAGCACCTGCCCATGCTCCGACAGACGTTCTTGCTGCCGCTCGGGGAGTTGCGTTCGATCAAATTCGAGGACGTCGGCATGATGGGGGGCGACGAGTACCGGGCTTCATTTGCAAACGGCGCGATCATCGTCGCCGTCACGCTCGACGCCAATGGGAAAGTTGTCGGCGCACAGATGAGGCCAGCGCCCGCGGGACAGTGAATCAGCGCGGCAGCGTCCGCTCTCCACACATAGCCGCCGCTTTGTTCGGCTGAACGAACGGCAGTTACTGGGGCGACTAAGCGCCCCGCGAATGACCGATAATGGGGCGCAAACCCGTCGACCCCAGTTGCTCTCCAGGCGGATATGAGCGATCCCTTGCCGTGGGGGCGGAGGCAAGGCTGATGGGCGACAACCAGATACGGTTCGATGACGGCGCGGCCTATGAGCGCATGATGGGCGTGTGGAGTCGCCTGGTCGGCGAGGACTTCGTCGATTGGCTGGCGCCCGCCACCGGGCTGCGCTGGATAGATGTCGGTTGCGGCAACGGTGCCTTTACCGAGTTGCTGGTCGAGCGTTGCGCGCCGTCAGAGATTGTCGGCGTCGACCCTTCGGAAGGGCAGCTCGCTTTCGCGCGCGCTCGCCATCAGGCCGGGATTGCCAAGTTCCTGCAGGGCGATGCGACCGCGCTGCCGGTGGGCGACCATAGCTTCGATGCCGCGGTCATGGCGCTGGTCATCTTCTTCGTGCCTGATCCGGCAAAGGGCGTGGCCGAGATGGTGCGGGTAGTGAAACCCGGCGGCGCGATTTCGGCGTATGTCTGGGATCTGCTCGAGCCCGGCGGATTTCCGATGGCCGCGCTCCAGGAAGAGATGCGCTCGTCAGGCATCCAGCCCTTGCTGCCGCCAAGCGCCGAGGTGTCGCGAATGGATGCGCTTCGTTCGCTATGGCTCGATGCCGGCCTGACCGATGTCGCGACGCGCGAGATCACGGTAGCTCGCACTTTCGAGGATTTCGACGACTTCTGGGGCTCGGTCGAGATCGCCATCGGTATGACCCAGGCCACCCGCGACATGAGCGATAGTGACAAAGCGGGGCTGAAAGCCCGTATGCGCACCCGTGTGCGATCGGACAGCTCGGGCCGCATTACATATTCGTCGCGGGCAAACGCCGTGACGGGCCGCGCGAAATAGCGCCTCCTCGGCCTAACTCGCCCGCACCGCCGTCATCGTCGGCCAGGCGCGGGCGCCGGAGTTGATGTTGACCGAACGGTCCATTGTCAGCCGGTCGCTGTCGACCTCGAATACGAACGTGTCGCGGAATGCCGATTCCAGGAAGTGGACGACCAGTTCGATCCTGTTGGTGGCGATCCAGCGAAGCGCGGCCGCGACCGGCAAGCCCTCCATGCGATAGCCGTGGTGGAGGTCGGCGCCGGGCAGATAGGCGGGGGCGATCGTCCAGCCATCGCGTCCGGCGGTCAGGCGATGCTCGCCTTCGCCGTCGCTTAGCGTGATGCGCGCCTCGTCCTCGCCGAAGTCGAACGCCAGCCCGGTCAGGCCCTTGTCGTTCGGGGCCATCGTCCAGCGGCCGGCGAAGGCCGCGGGGTCGATCGGTGCGGTCGAGACGAAGGAGGGGCGCTCGCTCCATCCCTTTAGGCGTTCGGCCAACGCGACATCGGCGGCGGCATCGGTGCCGTTCGCGAAGGCTGCGGGAAAGTGCCGGTCGAGATACGGCGTCACGACCTTGCTCTCGTCCATCGCGGCGTTGAAGGCGAGGACCGCGTTCGATCCCGGGAACACTCGGACCATCTGGACGAACACGCCGAGCATGGCGAAGTGACCATCGCCGACTACCCAGTGATAGCCATATTGGTCGCCCGGTTCGCCGGCATGGATCCGGGTCGCCTCGGCCACCCAGCGCTCAGACAGGATGCGCTGGCCCTGCCACAGGCCGCGTTGCGCGTGCAGGATGCCGAGCTTCAGGCCGTCGGCGGTGGTGAAGCTGATCCCGTTGCCGCCGGGGTTGATCCCGTCGGGGCCGACATCCCAGCGGATGTTGGTGATGCCCAGGGGATCGAACAGCCGCGGTTTCAGATAGTCGAACGTCGTCTGTCCGGTAACGCGCGTGACGATCGCCGACAGCATGTAGCTGGCCGCGCTCGAATAGACATAGGTGGTGCCCGGTTCGTGATCGAACGGAATGCGGAAGAATTCGGCGATCCAGCTGGTGGCGATGCCGCGCCAGATCGATCCCGACACTTCGGTGCCCTGCCCGGAGCGCATCGTCAGCAAATCCTCGACCGTCATCCGCGCCGCGCGGCTGTCCGGATCGATCGCGACTTCGGGAAAGAGCGGCGCGACTTTCTGGTCGAGCGTCAGCCGGCCGGCATCGACCAGCATGCCGATCGCGCAGGCAGTGACGCTCTTGGTCATCGAATGCGTCATGCGCAGCCGGTCGCCGCTATACGGCCAATGCCAGCCCTCCGCGACCACCACACCGTCGCGCCACAGCATCAGATTGTGGAGCTCCAGCCCGGCCGCCTCGGCATCGTCGATGAACCCCAGGATTTCGCGCGAATCGACCCCCGCGCTCGACGGCGAGCCGCGGCGCAGGCCGTCCGGGGAAGGGGTTGCAACAGACGGAAGAGAAGAGGCCACGAAGGGGTCCCGAACAGGGGCTGAAGGGTCCCGAACGGTTACCGTCCGCCCGGTCCATCGTCAATGATTTTGTATTATTCTTGTCAATAGTTCAAAATTTGCCTATCGACCGCGAACGGGCTCGGGGGTCGTCTCGCGCCAGTTCCGACTCTCTGTCTTTTGGGTGCGGCGTGATCCGAAAACCAACCTATCTGAAATGGCACCGCTGGCTCGGCCTGACGGTCGGGCTGTTCCTGATGGTGCAGGGACTGACCGGCGCGATCATGGCGTTTCGCGATGCGCTCGAGCCGGTCGTGGTGCCGTCGCTGATCGTAGCGGAGCGTCCGGCGCGATTGCCGGTCCAGGGTCTGCTCGACGCATTTCATCGCGCGCACCCCGATGCCGAGCTGACGCGCGTCGAATTTCCCGATGCCGCGAACCAGGCAGTGATCGTCAAATCGACCATCAAGAAAGCGCGCTGGCTGACCGCGATCGATCCGTTCGACGGTCATGCCGTCCATGACGGCACCGCCACCGCCTGGCCGCTTGAGTTCATCTTCAACATCCACGAGCAATTGCTGTCGGGGCCGATCGGGGAGACGCTGATCGGAATTGAGGGCGTCTCTCTGCTGTTCCTGACGATCCTGGGCTTTTCCTATTGGTGGCCCGGCCGAAAGCGACTGAAGCAGGGGTTCCGGGTCAAGCTCGACGGCAACAATGATCTGCGCTGGCGGACCTTGCACCGCGCGGTCGGCGGCGGGGTCGCGGTGATCCTGCTGATGTCTGCGACCACCGGTGTGCTGATGGTGTGGAAGGAACAGGTCCGCGCCGGAATGAACCTGGTGGCGACAACCGAGAGCCGCCCGTCACCCAAGGTCGCCAAGAGCGACGGCGCGACGATGCTGCCGGTCGATCCGCTGATCACGCGGGCCAAGGCGGCCTATGGCGACACGCCGCTTCGCCAATTGCGCTTTTCGAGCGGCGGCCGCGTCGTCGCGGTGTTCCTGGGCAGCAATCATACGATCCGCGCCGACGGTACCAACCAGGTCTATTTCAACCGCTATGACGGCCGCGAGCTCGCCCATTACATCGCGGGCAGGCAATCGGGCGGGGCCGAGTTCCTCGACTGGGTCTACACAGTGCATACCGGTCTGTGGGGCGGGGCGGTCACGCAGGCGATCATGCTCGTCACCGGGCTGACCCTGTTCGGCATGGCACTCAGCGGATTGTGGCTGTGGTTCACGCGCACGCAGCGCGAGCGAGCGCGCAAAGCCGCGCGCGCCAAGGATCAACGAGAGGAAGTTGTAATGAAGGTTGTCGGCCAATGACGCGGTTGCTGGTGTTGCCGGGCGACGGGATCGGCCCCGAAATCACTGCCGCGACCATCGCGGTCGTGCGCGCGGCGGCGGGCGAGGGTGTGACCTTCGACGAGATGGCGATCGGTGAGGCGAGCCTGGCGGCATCAGGCTCGACCCTGCCGGACGCGGTGATGGTGGCGGTCCCGCAAGCCGATGGCGTCATCCTGGGGCCGGTGTCGCACTACACCTATCCCGCCGGCCAGCCCAATCCGTCGGCGGCGTTGCGCACCGGGTTCCAGCTTTACGCCAACGTCCGGCCCTGCCGCTCGCGCGCCGGGCTCAGTATCCTGCGTCAGCCGATGGACCTGGTGATCGTGCGCGAGAATACCGAAGGCTTCTATGCCGACCGCAGCATGTATGCCGGCCCCGGCGAGTTCATGCCCGACGCCGACAGCGCTTTCTCGATCCGCAAGATCACCGCGTTGGCCTCGCGCCGCGTGGCGCGCGCGGCGTGCGAGATCGCGGCGGCGCGGTCGGGCAAGCTGACCGTCGTGCACAAGGCCAACGTGCTCAAGCTGACCGATGGTCTGTTCCTGCGCGAGGTGCGCGCGGTCGCCGCCGAATTTCCGACGGTGACGCTCGACGAAGTGATCGTCGACGCCGCCGCGGCGCTATTGGTGCGCGATCCGGCGCGGTTCGACGTGATTGTCACGACTAACATGTTCGGCGACATTCTGTCCGACGAAGCATCGGAACTGAGCGGCAGCCTCGGGCTGGGCGGATCGATCAATGCCGGCGACGATATCTGCGTCGCGCAGGCGCAGCACGGTTCGGCACCCGATATCGCCGGCAAGGGCATCGCCAACCCGACCTCGCTGATCCTGTCGGCGGCGATGCTGCTCGACTGGCTCGGGCGGCGGACATCCGACGCGGCACTGACCAGCGCTGCGGCCCGGATCGAGCATGCGGTGGATCGCGTGCTCGACGATCCGCAGATGCGGACGCGCGATGTCGGCGGGCCGCTCGGCACCGATGCCTTCGCGCAGGCAGTGGTCGCCACGCTATGAACGTGACGATCAATCCCGCGACCGGCGCGATGATCGCCGAATTCGAGCTCCACGATGACCGCGCGGTCGATGCCGCGCTCGACCGCGCCATCGCGGCGCAGCGCGCGTGGCGTTGGACCGCGCATAGCGATCGCCGCGCCCTGCTGAAGCGGCTGGCGGAAGGCTTCCGCCGCGAGCGCGATGGGCTGGCCGCGCTGGTCACCGAGGAGATGGGCAAACCAATCGCCGAGGCCCGTGCCGAGGTGGAGAAATGCGCGCTCAATTGCGATTTCTATGCCGATGCCGCAGCCGGCATGCTGGCCGATGCCCCGGTCGGCGGCGCGCCGGGGGCGTTCGTCGCTTATGAACCACTCGGCGTGGTGCTGGCGATCATGCCGTGGAATTATCCGATCTGGCAGGTCGCGCGCTTTCTCGCGCCAGCCTTCGCCGCCGGGAACGGCGCGATCCTCAAGCATGCCGCCAACGTCCCACAATGCGCGATGGCGATCGAGCGGATCGTCGCCGGGGCCGGCGCGCCCGAAGGGCTGTTTGCCAGCTTGCGCGTCGAGCCCGAGACGGTCGGCCGGTTGATCGCCGATCCGCGCATCGCCGCGGTGACGCTGACCGGCTCGACCCAGGTCGGGATGATCGTCGCGGGGCAGGCGGGCAATGCGCTCAAGAAACAGGTGCTCGAACTCGGCGGGTCGGACCCGTTCGTGGTGCTCGCCGATGCCGATATCGAGCGTGCCGCGACGATGGCGGTGACCGCGCGCTTCACCAATGCCGGGCAGAGCTGCGTCAACGCCAAGCGCTTCATCGTCGATGCGAACATCGCCGACGACTTTGTCGAGGCCTTCGCGGCCAAAGCGAGCGCGCTCGTGCTTGGCGATCCGACTGCCGACAGCACCACGCTCGGGCCGCTGGCGCGCGCCAATCTGCGCACGGCGATCGCCGATCAGGTCGAGCGCAGCGTCGCGGCCGGCGCGCGCGCGGTGATCGGCGGCGCGGCGGGAGAGGGGGCAGGGTTCTTCTATCAGCCGACTATCCTCGATCGCGTCGTGCCGGGCATGGCCGCATTCGACGAAGAGACGTTCGGCCCTGCCGCCGCGATCATCCGTGCACGTGATACCGAGGAGGCGATCGCGCTCGCCAACCGCACCGCGTTCGGGCTCGGTGCGTCGATCTGGACGCGCGACACCCAGCGCGGGCTCGACCTTGCGCGGCGGATCGATGCCGGCGCGGTGTTCGTCAACGCGATGGTCGCATCCGATCCGCGCGTGCCGTTCGGCGGGATCAAGGCGTCCGGTTACGGCCGCGAACTCGGCGACCTGGGCTTACGCGAATTCACCAACGCCAAGACCATCCGGAGCGCCGCATGACCCCGATCGTCCTCATGCCCCAAGGCCTGCCGGTCAAGGATCGCGGCGGCGGCATCGTCACCACGCCGTTGGTCACCGCCGGCCGCGGATCGCGCGCGATGCTGACCGGGATCACCAGGATCGCGCCGGGTGCGGCGGTGCCGCTCCACACGCATAATTGCGAGGAATGCGTGGTGGTGCTGTCGGGAAATGGCGTCGCGCATATCGACGGGACCGACCATCCGGTGGCGCCTAACGACACGAGTTGGATCCCGGCGGAAATCCCGCATTGCTTTCGGAATATTTCGGACAGCGAGGAGATGGCGATCTTCTGGACCTATGCCTCGATCGACGCGACACGGACGATCGTCGCGACCGGGGTGACGACGCGGATCGATGAAGAGCGGTAGGGGACTGCTCACCCCTCTCCCGCCTGCGGGAGAGGGAGGGGCCCGCGAAGCGGGAGGGTGAGGGTCTTCTTACTTCTTCTCGAAATTCCATTCGCCTGGAAGAAGAAAGAAGACCCTCACCCAACCCTCTCCCGCTTGCGGGAGAGGGCTATGTCTCTCGACGCCCCGCCGTCACTCAAGCCGAACTCAGCAGCAAGCTTGTCTCGCTGTTCAGCACGCCGTCGATCAGCCGCACCTCGCGCAGCACGCGGTCGAAATCGCCCAGGCTGTCGGCGCGCAATTCGGCGATCAGGTCCCAGCCGCCATTGGTGGTGTGGAGCGTGTGGAGTTCGGGAATTTCCTTCAAATTGCGGATCACCGCGCTGGTGGCGCGGCCCGCCACTTCGATCATCATCACCGCGCGGATGCTCGAAGTCTCGTCGCGCGCGCGAACGGTGAAGCCGAGGATCGTGCCGTTCTCGACCATCCGCGCGACGCGCTTCTCGGCCGTCGCGCGCGAGATGCCGATGCGCGTCGCGAGTTGCGCCATCGGCGCGCGGCCGTCTTTGCGCAATTCGGCGATCAGCCGCCGGTCGGTCGAGTCGAGCTCCTGCATGATCGATATGCTCCTTGCGGCTGAGCATTCTGCTCCATCGTTGTATTTTTATCCAGCGATAATGCAATTATGCGCAGCGGTTCGCCTGCCTAGCATCCTCGCTCGAAAGGATGAGGATCATGCGCTTAGTCGAGGTAGGTCACGTCGTTGAGCTGGTCCGGCGCAAGGGGCTGGGCAATCTGCTCCGCGAACTCGCCGATTATATCGCCGCCGATTACGGCCGCTGGCCCGAATTCGACAAATCGCCACGCTATGCCAGCCATTCGCCCGGCGGCGTCATCGAGCTGATGCCGATCGCCGACAGCCGCGATTTCGGGTTCAAATATGTCAACGGCCATCCCGCCAACCAGGCGGCGGGGCTGCAGACCGTGACCGGGTTCGGGGTGCTGGCCGATGTCGCGACCGGTTATCCGCGGTTGATCGCCGAGATGACGATCATGACCGCGCTCCGCACCGCGGCGATGTCGGCGCTGGCCGCGACCTATCTCGCCCGGCCCGGGGCGCGGACGATGGCGATCATTGGGCTGGGCGCGCAGTCGGAATTCCAGGCGGAGGCGTTCCGCGCCTTGCTCGGCATCGACCGCTTGCGCATCTATGACGTCGATCCCGCCGCGACCGCCAAGTTTCGCGCCAACATGGCCGGCCGCGATTTCGCTATCACCGTCACGCCGTCCGCGCAGGAAGCGGTCGAGGGTGCCGACATCGTCACCACGGTGACCGCGGACAAGAAGCGCGCGACGATCCTGTCGGACAACATGATCGGCTCGGGAATCCATATCAACGCGGTCGGCGGCGATTGCCCGGGCAAGACCGAATTGCAGGAGGCGATCCTCGACCGCGCCAGCGTGTTCGTCGAATATCTGCCCCAGACGCGGATCGAGGGCGAGATCCAGCAGAAGCCGGCCGACTTTCCGGCAACCGAATTGTGGCGCGTGATCGCCGGCGAAACGCCGGGCCGCGCGCATCGCGACGAGATCACCTTGTTCGATTCGGTCGGTTTCGCGATCGAGGATTTCTCGGCGCTGCGCTATCTCGACGACGTGGTGGGCGAGGCGGGCCTCTACAGCAATATAGACCTGCTCGCGCGGCCGAGCGATCCGCGCGACCTGTTCGGCGTGCTTGCCGCAGCCGGATCGACGATGGCGGGCGACAGCGAAACCGTGCTTGCTCGCCAAGCGTGAGTATCGCCCGACGGCTGGCAGAAAGTTCCTTCCGCGACCGTCCCATTCACGGACAGTGGTTAACCAATCTTAACGATGGCCGAAATCGTAAACGGCGCGTTAACTGCTGCCTATGCCAGGGTATCTCGAAATCGCCCCGCGTGGGGCCAGCCATTCCTTCCGCCGCCGGCTCGGCCTTGGCGGGGAGACGTTGCGACGTAATGACGATGGCGACCTGAAGCTCTTCGTGATGAGCTTCACCGCCTTCTTCATCTGCATCTACACGCTCATTCTCTGACAGCCCGCGCTGGCGGGCCTCCGCTCAGTCGCAGGCCTTGTGCAGCTTCTGCGCGAGCCAGGCCGATATCGGACACATCGCGGCGACGACGAACAGCATGTTGGTCGGGGTCACGCCGGCGTGCGACAGCGCGGTGACCATCGCTGCGCCGATCGCCATCGATCCCGAATTGACCACATTGTTGGCGGCGACCGTGCGCGAGGTCTCGTCCTTGGTCACCGTCGTCGTCAGGAAGGCGTAGAGCGGCACGACGAACATCCCGCCGAAGATCGCGATCCCCATCAAGGCGCCGATCACCAGCAGCGCGCGCGGCATCGCGATGAATTCGAGCCAGCCGTAATAATGGCCGACCGCGGGCGGCCACGTCTTGCACAGGAGCGAGAACAAAACGACGAACGCGCCCATGATCAGCACTGAGGCGGGGCCGTATTTGGCCGAAGTATGGCCCTTGAGCAGCGAGTTGATCGCGACCGATCCGATCGCGATACCGATCGAGAACAGAGCGGTCAGCAAGGTCGCGACGTGCTTGTCGGCAGTCAGCACGTTCTTGGCCAGCGGCGTGAAGATGATGATCAGCACCGCGCCCATCGTCCAGAAGAAGCTGATCGCGCAGATCGCCAGGAACAGGCGGGGGATGTGCATCGTCCCGCTGATCAGCCGCCACGAGGCGGTGAAGGGGTTGTAGTTGATCTTGAGCTCGGGCCCGACGCGGGGAGCCGGGGGGACCTTCCGTCCGGCGAACCAGCCGATCGCCGCAACGACCAGCGTGCCGATGACGGCATGTTCCACCTTCATGAAGCCGGCGAGCACGGTACCGAGCAGGATCGCCAGATAGGTCGCCGATTCGACCAGCCCGGTGCCGCCCAGCACCTCATCCTCTTCGAGATGCTGCGGCAAGATCGCGTATTTGATCGGTCCGAAAAAGGTCGAATGGATGCCGAGCGCCAGCACCGCGGTCAGCATGAACGCCATGCCGATCGCGGTATGGCCCGCTTTGGCGAGCAATAGCCCGCTGCCGCCGACCAGCATGATGACGATTTCCGCGGTCTTGACGATGCGGATGATCTTGCTCTTGTCGTTGGCGTCGGCGAGCTGGCCGGCAAGCGCGGACAGCAGAAAGAAGGGTACGATGCTGATCGCGGTGGCGAGCGCGGTGAAGCTCTGTTCGTACTGTGGGTTGTTGTAAATCTGATAAACCACGACGATGACCATCGCCTGTTTGAACAGATTGTCGTTGAAGGCACCGAGGAACTGCGTGACGAACAGCGGCAGGAATCGGCGCTCCTTCAACAAGCCGAGCGCACTATGCATTACGAGTTTGGGGCCCCGTCGTGGCGAAAGAAGCCGGTCCCTTAGCCGAGGGGCATAGGCAGCGACAATCGTTCAATTGGTAAATGTGGTTTGGCGTCCTGAAATCGCCGCTAGCGCTCGATTGCGCCCGGCCCCAACACACCCTTCGCTTCCGCCGTCATGCCGGCCCTGTGCCGGCATCCACCGTGCCGCGCACCCAGCGGCCGTTGGTCAGGTACCACGGTGGATGCCGGGACGAGCCCGGCATGACGAAGGTGGACAGGGAATCACCTCGATAATGAGCGGCGTATTCCCGGCGTCGAGGGGATGCGAAATGCGACAAACGAGCCAGTTCACCACGCAAGCTCGATAGGCGATTGCCCCCACCGCTCGATCCGGGGCGTTGCCGGTTCCCGCCGGGCGCCCTAGGGATAATGATCATGTGGACGCTCCCCAACATCCTGACCCTGTCGCGCATCCTCGGCGTGCCTCTGCTCGTCGCCTTCCTGTGGTGGCCCGGCTGGGAGCTGGGTTATGCGTTCGCCTTCGTCCTCTACGCGCTGATCGCCTTGACCGATTATCTCGACGGTTATCTCGCCCGCGCCCAGGGGACGGTGTCGAAGCTCGGCGTCTTCCTCGATCCGATCGCCGACAAGATCATGGTGGCGGCCGTCATCCTGATGCTGGTCGCGACGCGCGACATCGGCGGCTGGCATGTGATCGCGGCGATCATCATCCTGGCGCGCGAGATCATGGTGTCCGGCTTACGCGAGTTCCTCGGTGGCCTCCAGGTCTCGGTCCCGGTGTCGCAGCTCGCCAAATGGAAGACGACGCTCCAGCTCGTCGCGCTCGGCGCGATGATCCTGGCGGGGGCGCTGCCTGGCTGGCCGATCGTCCATAGCATCGGCCTGGTCGCTTTGTGGGGCGCCGCCGCGCTCACCCTGGTCACCGGGTGGGATTATCTGCGCGCCGGCCTGAAGCACATGGACTGATGGCGGCGATCGACCTGCTCTATTTCGCCTGGGTGCGCGAAAGCATCGGGACCGGCCACGAACGCGCGACGCCCCCGGCCGAGATAGCCGACGTCGCCGGGCTGATCGACTGGCTCGCGGCGCGCGGCGGCGGCTATGCCGAAGCGCTCGGCGACAAGACCAAGCTCAGGGCGGCGGTCGATCAGCTGTTCGTGTCGCTCGACGCGTCGATCGTCGGCGCGCGCGAAATCGCCCTGTTTCCGCCGGTGACCGGCGGATGATCCGGGTTCTCGTCACCGATGCGGCGATCGACGTCGCCGCCGAACTGGACTCACTCGAACGCGCCGGAGGCGGCGCGGTGGCGACGTTCACCGGACTGGTGCGCGACGATAACGGGGTGGAGGAACTGTTCCTCGAACATTATCCCGACGCCACCGATAAGGCGCTGCGCGACCTGGCGGCGGAAGCAGTCCAACGCTGGTCGCTGGCGGCGGCGACGGTCATCCATCGCGTCGGCGCGATGAAACCGGGCGAACGCATCGTCTTTGTCGGCACCGCGGCGGCCCATCGCGCCGGGGCGTTGGAGGCGTGCGCCTTTTTGATTGACCGGCTCAAGACCGACGCGCCGTTCTGGAAGCGGGAGACGCGTGGCCAGGACGCGCGCTGGGTCGGCGAGCGCGACAGCGATCTTCACGCCGCCGACCGCTGGAAACAGTGACCGCGGCTATTGAAGATATGTTCGGGCCATTCCCTCCTCGTCATGCCGGCCCTGTGCCGGCATCCACTGTGCCGCACATCCATCAGCCGTTGGGTAAGCGGCGCGGTGGATGCCGGCACAAGGCCGGCATGACGGTGGAAGCCAATCGTGGCAGCCTCACCGCCATACCGGTCCTTATGCGATAGCCCCTCCTGGCGGGAGGGGATTGGAAGGCTGATTTCTGCCGAGATCAGTTCAGCTTGGGCAGCAGCACGCCGTTGACGACGTGGACGATGCCGTTCGACTGGTGGACGTCGGGCGTCTCCAGATAGCTGACATTGCCGTTGACGCTGGTCAGCGTGACGACGTTATTGCCGGTGATCGTCACCTTGAGCGGCTGGCCGGCGACGGTGGTCAAGGTAGCGGTGCCGTTGCCGGCGGTGATCTGCGCCTTCAATTGGGTGAAATCGATCGTGCCGGGTACGACGTGATAGGTCAGCACCTTGGCCAGCAGTGCCTTGTTCTCGGGCTTCATCAGCTGCGCGAGCGTGTCGGGCGGCAGCCGCGTGAAGGCGTCGTCGGTCGGTGCGAACACGGTGTACGGCCCGGGACCCGACAAGGTGGCGGTCAGATCCGCGGCGGTGATCGCCTTGACCAATGTCGAGAGGTTGGGCGCGGCGGAGGCGTTGGCGACGATCGTCTTGCCGGCATCCATCGCCGCGCCACCGACCGACGGATTGGGAGCGGCGGCAGCGGCGGGAGCAGGCGCCGCGGTCTGCGGGGCGGGGCCGGCCGGCGGCGCGGCGGGCGTGGTCTGGGCGAAAGCGGGAAGGGCAAGGACCGGCGCGAGAGCAAGCGCCGGGATACGCAACAGCTTCATTCTATGAGCATCCTTTCATGGGTGCACCCGTGCCGGGTGTCCTGAAGGATACGCGCGGATGGCCGTTCGGTTTCCCATCGCCCGACGCGGAAAAGCGTCAGGCCGCCGCCTTGAGGATGTCTGCCAATAGCCGAAAGTCGCGTTCGCGCGGCGATGCGCGCCGCCAGACCAGCGCGATGGTGCGGGTGGCATGATCCCCCGCGAGCGGCCGCGCGGAGATCGCGGTATTGTCCAATATGCCCGATTGCACCGCCATTTCGGGCAGCATCGTCACGCCCAGTCCATTGTCGACCATCTGCACGATGGTGTGGAGCGACGTGCCCAGCATCATCGCCTGCGCCCCCAGTTCGGGCCGGTTGCAGGCGGCGAGGGCATGATCCTTGAGGCAATGCCCGTCCTCGAGCAGCAGCAATCGGTTCTCGTCGATATCGGCTGCCGCGATCATGGCGGGAGGATTGGGCAGCTCGGCATCGGGAAAGGCGACGAACAGGCGATCGTCGAACAACCGCGCCGCGGTCACCTCGCCACAGGCATAAGGCAGCGCCAGCAGCACGCAGTCGGTGCGGCCGTTATGCAGGCCTTCGCATGCCGTGCCCGTCGTCTCCTCGCGCAGGAACAGTTTCAGGTCCGGATAGTCTCGGCGCAGCGCCGGCAGGATGTGGGGGAGCATGAACGGCGCGATCGTCGGGATGACGCTCATTCGCATCTCTCCCGACAAGGGACGCCCGGCGGCGCGCGCCATGTCGCCCAGTTCCTCGGCCTCGCGAATCACCCGCCGCGCCTTGTCGGCGATACGGTCGCCCAGTGGGGTGAACCGGACGACACGCCGCGTCCGCTCGACCAGGGTCACGCCGATCAATGTCTCGAGCTCACGAATCCCCGCCGACATGGTCGATTGGGTGACGAAGCACGCCTCGGCCGCGCGGCCGAAATGGCCATGGTCCTTCAAGGCGACGAGATATTGCAGCTGCTTCAGCGTCGGAAGATAGGTAGTACTCATTCATCGCCTCAATCGATCAACAACGGCTAAATAACCTATTGGATCGTTTAAAAGCCAGCCTATATGCGGCTCGAACGAAAGAGGCCTGAAGGCCCGCCTTTCCCCGAGAGGATGTCCAAGAAGGCCGACCCCAATTCAGGCAGGAGGCCCAGAATCATGTTGACCGTCGGAGACAAGTTCCCCGCTATCACCGTTCCCGTCCAGCAGGGCGTCGACGCCTTGCCCGCCGGCGAGACGATCGACGTCACCACCGCCGCTCCCGGCAAGTGGAAGATCGTGTTCTACTGGCCGAAGGACTTCACCTTCGTCTGCCCGACCGAGATCGTCGGCTATTCGCAGCTCAAGGGCGATTTCGAGGATCGCGACGCGGTGCTGATCGGCGCCTCGACCGACACCAGCCATGTCCACCTGGCGTGGCGCAAGTCGGATCCGGACCTGGCGGCCGCGGACTTTCCGTGGATCGCCGACAATGGCGGCAAGCTCGCTTCTGCGCTGGGCATCCTCGATGCCGATGAGAATGTCGCCTATCGCGCCACCTTCACCGTCGATCCCGACGGCGTGATCCAGGCGGTGCAGGTCAACGGCCTCAATGTCGGCCGCAACCCGCAGGAGACGCTGCGCGTGCTCGATGCGCTTCAGACCGACGAGCTCTGCCCGTGCAATTGGAATAAAGGCGACGATGTCCTCAAGGTTGCCGCCTAACGACTTCGTCTAACAGATGCGGCCTTTTTGAATCAGGGGCCGTATCCCCCGGCGCGGGGTCTTTCCCCCCCTCGGCCCCGCGCCACCCTTTTCCCGATCTCTCGCCCCGGCTTCGGCCGGGGCGCTTATCCCAACGCCGGCGATCATCGCCGCGAGGAGCATATCGCATGTCGCTCAAGGATTTCGCCCAGTCGCTGCCCGATTTCGCCAAGGATATCCGGCTTAATGTCGGGTCGTTGCTCAACGAAACGGCGCTCGGCGACCAGCGCAAATACGGCCTGATCCTGGCTTGCGCGCATGCCTCCGGCTACAAGCCGCTGGTCGAAGCGGCCGAGGCGGAAGTCGCCGGCAAATTGTCGCCCGAAGCCGCCAATGCGGCGCGCGCGGCGGCGGCGGTGATGGCGATGAACAACGTCTATTACCGCTTCACCCACCTCGCCGGGAACAAGGAATATGCCAACATGCCGGCCAAGCTGCGCATGAACGTGATCGGCGCGCCGGGCATCGAGAAGGACGATTTCGAGCTGTTCAGCCTGGCGATCAGCGCGATGAACGGCTGCGGGCTGTGCATCGACGCGCATGAGAATGTGCTGAAGAAGGCCGGCGTGACGGCCCAGGCGATCCAGGACGCGGTGCGCTGGGCGGCGGTGATGAAGGCCGTCGCGACGGTGCACGCTGCGATAGCCTGATCGTTAGGGCGTCGCGGTCGGTCTCTCCGGCTCGACGCCTGCCGCCGCGGCGTAGAGTGTCGCCGCCCGCAGGAAGCAGAGTCCGGCGAACACGGGTGTGGCGGCGACGATCAGCATCGAATAGCGGATGGCTTCGTCGCCGAAACGCGGGGCAAGCAGGTCGTTGAGCACGCCTACCGCGGTCGGGCCGGCCGCGTCGCCGATCAAACTCGCGCCGAGCAGGATGACTGCGGTGGCAAGCGCACGGCGCCGCTCGCCGACGATGTTCACCACCGCGGCGTAGATCGGCGCCTGGTGGATCAGCATGAAGAAGCTGCTGAGCGCGAACCCGCCCAGCCAGGCCGAATGCGAATTGCCGAGCAGGAACAGCGCTTCGGCCGGGCCGGCCAGCAAGCAGGCGATGGCGGGAAGGCCGACCCGCCAGGCGATGCGCTCCTTGGGCAGACGATCGATCAGCACGCCACCGATCAGGATACCCAACAGGCCGATGAACCCACGCGTCGGGCCGATGATGTTGGCGACGTCGCCAACGCCCAGATGATGCACGCGCATGAAAAAGGACGGCACCCAGGCCCCCGATGCCCAGACGTTCGCCCCCATCAGCGTCACGCCGGCGAAGATCCAGGTGAAGCAGCGGTTGGCGAAGAGCGCGCGCAGGTCGGTGAGCAGCGAACTTGCGATCGGCAGGCGAGGGGGAGGCGGCACGGTCCGTTCCGGCTCGCGAACCGTGAAGATCACCAGCAGCGCGAGCAACAGCCCCGGCAGCCCGATGGCGATGAACATCGCGCGCCAGCCATAGGTCTGCGCGATCCACCCCGCGAGCGGGAAGAACAGGATGAAGGCCAAAGGCGAAGCCGTTCCGAACAACGCCAGCGCGAGCGGCCGCCGTTCCGCCGGAAAACGGTCCGCGATGAGCGAATTGGATGGGGCTGTTCCGCAGGCTTCGCCGGCGCCCATCAGCAGCCGCACCACCGCCAATTGCCAGATGCCGCCGATCAATCCCGTGCACGCTGTCATCACGCTCCAGAAAGCGAGACCCGCGGCGATGATGTTGCGCCGGTTGGCGCGATCGGCCAGCCAGGCGATCGGAATGCCGAGCAACGAGTAGAAGAGGATGAAGGCGAGTCCCGAGACCAAGCCCAGCACGGTGTCGGACGATCCCAGCTCGCGCTTGATCGCGGGAAGCGCGAGCCCGAGCAGCGAACGGTCGAGATAGTTCGACACCGAAACCATCGTCAGGACGAATAACGGCCAGGTCGCCGACCAGGGCCAGCGCCGGGTTTCGCGGGAACTGCTCATAAGCGCGATGCCCGTGTTTCCTGTGCGGTGATGAATTCGAGCAGTGCCGGCTGTCCGGCCTGGGTCGCCGCGATCCCGCGCCGGATGGCGGGGACGATTTCGTCGGGCGAGGTGACGCGCTCGCCATAACCGCCCAGCGCGCGCGCGAAGTCGGCATAATTTCCCGAAATGTCGGTGGCGCGGAAGCGCTCGGTGGCGACGGGCATGATCGGCAGCTCGATCGCCATGGCCGAATTGTTGAGCAGGATCGACAGGATCGGCAGCCGCTCGCGCACCGCCGTCTCGAAATCCATGCCGGTGAAACCGATCGCGGCATCGCCCCAGACGTTGATGCATAGCTTGTCCGGACAGGCGAGCTTCGCCCCCATCGCCAGGCCGAGGCCGTAGCCGAGCTGGGTGGTCTTGCCCCAACCGATATAACTGAGCGGCGACGTCGTCGTCCAGAAAGGCGAGAGCTGATCGCGCGGCGACCCCGCATCATGCGTGATGATCGTATTGGCGACATCGACGGTGCGCTGCAGGTCCCACAGGACGCGATAAGGGCTGAGCGGGGTATCGTCGCTTTCGAGCAGCGGCAGCCATTGGGCGAGCCATTGGGCTTCGACTTCGGCGATCTCGCGGGCAGCCGGGCCGGGATCGCGCGAGCCGTCCAGCCGGTCGCGACAGGCCGCGACCAGCATCGCCAGCGTCAGTTTCGCATCGCCGATCAGCGCGTCGATACAGGGCACGCTCTTGTTGATGTCGGCGGGATCGAGCGTTGCGTGAACGATCGCCGCACCTGCCGGCATCGCCACGCCGAATGCGGTTTCGGACAGGCTGCAGCCGATTCCGAGGATCAGATCGGCGCGGTCGAGGAAATGGCGAAGCTGTCCCGGAATGGCCGCGCCGCCGGAGCCGAGCGCAAGCGGATGCGTCTCATCGAACGCGCTCTTGCCTTCGAGGCTCGTCGACACCGGCGCGCCGAGCAATTCGGCGAGCATGCGCAATTCGGTATAGGCTTCGGCCCAATGCACGCCTTGCCCGGCATGGATGACCAGCCGCTTTGCCGCGACCAGGCGATCCGCCACTCGGGCAATCGCTTCCGGATCGGGCGCGCTGCGGGTGGTGACGACCGGTGTATAATCGAGCGGTTCGGGGAGTTCCTCGTCGAGCACGTCCCACGGCATTTCGACCAGCGCGGGACGAAGCCGCCCGTTGCGCAGCGCGGTGAACGCGCGGCGCAGGATGGCGGGCGTATCCTCGGCGCGCAGGATCGGCTCGCAGGTCTTGGTGATGTCGCGCATCGAGATGCTGGCGTTGTAATTGTCGGGCACGTGCGCCAGCCGCCGCGTATAGCCTTGCGGCAGCACCAATATCGGCACGCTTTCCGAATAGGCCTGGGCGACGCCGCCATAGGCGTTTTCGGTGCCGGGCCCGTGCTGCATCGCGAACACGCCCATCCGCCGTCCGCGGGAGAGCCGCGACAGCGCGTCGGCCATGTGCACGCCGGTGCGCTCCTGGCGGACGATGATCGGGCGGATGCCGATCGCCGCCGCCTGTTCGAGCACGGCATTGCGCGGATAGCCGAAGATGACGTCGATCCCTTCGCGCGCGAGTATTTCCGCGATCGCCGCGCTGACCTTCATGATCGCTCGAGGTCCGATGGACCAAGGGGCCGCTCACCGATCACGGTGGTGCGGACCAGATGCCGCCGCTCATATTTGAAATCATGCACGCCGCGGTGGAGCGTGAAGCGATTGTCCCACACGATCAGCGTGTCTTTCTCCCATTTCACGCGGCAATGATAATGGAGGTGCTGGGCCAGGCTCTGCAGATAGGCGAGCAAGGCCCGGCTTTCCTCCTCGCTCCATCCGACGAAACGCTTGAAGTAAGCGGTCGTCGCGAACAGCGCCTTGCGCCCCGTCACGGGATGGACGCGCACCGCGGGATGGACATTTTCGAGCTCGTCCTCGGTGAAATCATGGCTCTCGCGCAGGCGCAGCCGCTTGTCGGGAGCCAGCTTGGCATTCTTTGCCCAGATATCCTTGCCCGAATAGACCACCTGAAGGCCGTCGAGCAGCGCCTTCAGCCCATCGGACATATGTTCGTAGACGAGATAGGCGTTCGAGAATGCCGTATCGCCACCCCATTGCGGCACTTCCAGCGCGCGCATGACGACGCATTTGGGCGGCTGAAGCAGGAACGGGCTGTCGGTGTGGAAATGCTCGAACGACGGCACGACATTTTCGGGCTCGTGCGCTTCGCGGCGCACCTCCTGCATGTCGCGATGCCCGTCATAGATCGGCGCCTGGGGCAGTTCGGTGATCTCGCCGAAATAGCGGGAAAAATGCTTGTGCTGCTCGGGCGTCAGATCCTGGTCGCGGAACAGGATCACCAGAAAATGCTCGAACGCCTTCATCACCTCGGCGAGCGTTTCGTCGTCGAGCGGTTGGCGCAGGTCGACGCCGCTGATCTCGCATCCGCACGCGCCCGAAATCGGCTTCACGCCGATCCGGCGGAAATCGGGCATGGGCAGCCCCGCGACGATCGGCCCGCTTGGCGCTGCGGTGGCGATGGGGTTGGGCTGAGAGACCATGGCAAACTCCACTGGATTCGGAATCGAGGCGAGCGGGTGGTGGCAGGGCTGTTTCGCCGCGGCTCAGAATTTCCGTTTTAGGGTGACGGCCCATGTCCGCGGTTCGCCCGGTGAACCCTGGATCGAATTGGTGGACCCGCGATTGTCGAAAATATCGGTATAATAGAGTTTATTGGTGAGGTTGCGGCCCTCGATCGCGAGCGACCAATCGTCCTTCGGCGTCCGGAAGGTGAGCCTCGCATTGACGAGCGTGCGTCCTTTCACTTCGCCGAAGATGTCCTTGCCGCCAGTCACGGCGTCGACATTGTTCGCGTTGCGATTGAACGAATCCTGGTGATCGACGTCGATCCGCGGCGTCAGCTTGGCGCCACTGGCGAACTCGAAATCATATTGCACGCCCAGGCTCCATTGCCAGGGCGAGATATATTGCCCCTTGTCCTCGATGCCGATGCCGGAGGTCGCGGCGGTCGCCGAGATCGAGGTGTATTTGAAGTAGAGATAGGCAAGCGACGCATCGATGGTGAAGCCCTCGACCGGGCGCAGCGTCAATTCGGCCTCCGCGCCTTTCACGTCCGCCTTGCCGGCGTTGAGCGGAAGCGCGCACGGCGCCGCCGGTACGCCCGGCAGCGGGCAACTCGCCACGGTAACGAGGATGTCGTTATATTTATTGAGGAACGCGCTGACGTTCAGCCGTACGTGACGGTCGAACAGGTCGCTCTTGAATCCCGCCTCATACGCGGTCAGCGTCTCGGGTCCGAACGCCAGCGCCTGGGCCGGGAAGAACGGCCGCGGATTGACGCCACCGCTCTTGAAGCCGGTCGAAACCTGGGCGTAGGTCATGATCTCGTCCGACCAGCGATATTGGAGCACGGCGCGCCAATCGACGCGATTGCCTTTGAATGTCCCGACCAGGCCGTCGAGCGAAGCGATCGACGGCGGCGTCGCCCCTCCCGTCGAGGATCCGGGAATCCCCTTGCGCCCGTAAATGAAGCTCTTGGTCATGTCGGTATATCGGATGCCGCCGACCAGATGCAGGTTCTTGAGGGGTTCCCAATCGCCATTGGCGAACACGGCTTTGGTGGTCGCCGGGATCTTGTTGTTCTCGATGAAGTTGAGCGTCGTGAGGGTGACGCGCGTGATGTTCTGGCTGCGCTTGTGCAGATAATAGCCGCCGACGGTGAAGTTGAACGCCGAGCCGATATTGCCGTTGAGCCTGAGCTCCTGGCTGAACTGGCGATTGTAGATCTGGCTCGCCTGCAAGGTCGGCGAGAAGGGCGACCCATCGGCCGAAGAGTAGACGCCATCGAACTTGCGATAGGCGGTGATCGACGTGATGCTGAAATCGGGCGACAGATCGACTTTCAGATTTCCTGACACGCCCCAGGAATTGATCGCCGATTTGATCGGGGCGGACCAAGGCGCCGATCCGTCGCGCGGCTTGAGTTCCATGTAATTTTCGTAACTGATGTACGGGCTGGAGCTGAATGTATCCTGCGCATAATTGCCGAACGGCGAATAGCTGATGAATTGCGATCCGGTGGATGTCCCATATCGCACGCCATTGAGCGTATACGCGGGAACCGAGGTCCCCGTCGTTGCCGATCCGGTGTTGGCGACACCGGGATTGGCGTTCTGCCCGACATAAAGCAGGGTCGTCGGTCCCGCCTCGCTGTCATCGCGTGTGACGTCGGCCACGACATCGAGCGTCACGTTGCTGCTCGGCTCATACCGCAAGGCTAGGCGCCCGGCGACATAGTCCTTGCCGCCCTCGGTCCCCAGCTTGCACGACTGGGAATTGACCAATGTCGACGGGATCGCCGTGCCGGGGTGCGTGCAGGCATAATCGTAGCGCGTGATGTAGCCATCCTTGTGGACCGCCGTGCCGGAGACGCGCGCGAACAGAGTCGGCAGGATGGTGAAGTTGGCGCCGCCGCGCAGTTCGACCCGGTTATAGGCGCCATAGGTCGCCTGGACATAACCGCCGCCCGTGCCGTCCGGCTTCTTCGAATAGAGCTTGATCGCCCCGCCGATCGAATTCTGCCCGGCCAGCGTACCCTGCGGCCCGCGCAGGATTTCGACCCGGTCGAGATCGATCAGGTCGAGTAACGAGCCGTGCAACGTCGGCAGATAGACGTCATCGATATAAAGCCCGACGCCGGGTTCGAGCGCGAAGCTGGTATCGCGTTGTCCGACGCCGCGGATATAGGCGACGACCGCCGGGCCATAGGTCGCCGGCGCCTGGCGCAGCGTGACATTGGGCGCCTGGCTGCCGATATCGGCGATGCTGGTCTGGCCTCGCGCTTCGAGCATGGCTCCCGACACCGCGGTGATCGCCAGCGGCGCATCCTGCAACCGCTGCGACCGGAATTGCGCGGTCACGACGATGTCGTCCTTGGACGGCGCCTGGCTGTCCTTTTGATCCGGTGCGCTGGTGTCTTGCGTGTCTTGTGCCAGCGCGGGCGCGGCGATGGACATGGAGCCGGCAAGCGCGAGGATCGAAGTAGCCGCACGGAGCGCAGTCAATCGAATTGCCATAGTGCATCCCCCCTAGGGTTCGTCGCGTGCCTTTGCGGCATCGCCGAAGCGGAGATGGACATGTTGAACAATCAACTGTCAAGGCAATTCCAAATTCCGGAAGCTCAATTCCGGAATACGGAAGATGCGTGATCAGCTGTGCGAGATCGCAGCCATTGAGCTCAGGGTCTCGGCGGATGCGCGCACTGCCGTGGCGAGATCGTCTTCGAGATGGAGCTGGTATCGCTTCGACGGCATGGTCACGCCGAGACAGCCCAAAATCTCGCCAAAGGCGCCAAACACGGGCGCGGCGATACCGGCGATGTCATAGCGCGGATCGAAATAACGGGCGAAGCCCCGCTCGCGGATCTGCTGCAGCTCTGCGTCGATCTCCGGGCGCGACGATCGCGGGCGGCCGCTCAACGGCCCGACCTTGGCCTCGCGCATGATCGCTTCCGCGTCGCCATATGGCAGGAAGGCGAGAATGGCGTGGCCAAGCGATCCCCAGGGCAATTGGACCTCAAGCCCGCGCTCGACCGCGAAGCGCAGCGGGTGAGGGGTCATCACCACATCGGCGATGATCGCGGCGCGTATCGACGGGCTGTAGGTGCACAAGACCGCCGTTTCGTGCCATTGGGTCACCAGCTCCTCCAGCAGCGGCGACGCGCAGCGGACGAGGTCGAACCGCGCCACGAGCTGCGAGGCCAGGCGATGCAGCTCGCGCCCGGGGCGGTAGGATTGGCCATGGCCGCGCTCGACCAGACCCGATCGTACCAGCGCCTGGAGCAGGCGATGAACCGAGCTTGCCGGCAAGCCGGCGCCGGCCGCCAGCTCGCCAAGCGTGAACTGAGGCGGTCCCGCGGCGACGAGCTTGAGCAGATAGGCAAGCCTGTCGGCCGCACCGCGCGGTGCCTTGGGTCCGGTCGAGCTCATCGACGGACCATAGCTCGGAGCCGGCCGCTTTGCCTCATCCCGTCACATCAGGGCGTAATAGCGGAACAGCGACCGATCGGGCGCCGTCCGCCGTTCGCCGCCGCCCACTATCACGGTCCGCGACAGCCAGTCGTGCGGCCCCGCCGGCACCCGGAAATAAGGCGTCAGGCGGAAATAGGATGGCTGGGTGCTGCCGGCGGCGGCCCGCACGAGGTAGCCGCGATTCTGGATATAGATGCTCGTGCCGTCATCCGCCTCCAGCATGTAATGCGCGCTCAGCTCTATGGTGCCGTCGTCGCGAACCAGGGCATAATCGGCACCGCTATGCGGAACCACGCGGCCCGAAAGGCGCGGTCCGCTGATCGTGCCGCCGATCGCGGGGGTATAGCCCTGGCTGCCGCCGCCGGGCAGCGGGCCGAAGATATGCCGGTCGGCGCCAAACAGGACTTCGATATCGAAAACATGCTCCAGCGTGCAGTCCGCGGCGGTCATTGCGAGGAGTCCTTTGACGGGATGACGGGAAGCAGGATCGCGGAATCGAAGGCGCCGCCGGTGCGGAGGATATGCGTGCCGGCATTGCGCGTCTGCTGGTGCAGCGGGAACGGTAGCATCACGCCTTCCTCCTTCGGATAGATGTCCGACCCCGCGACGATCAACCGCAATGTCTCGCCCGCCGCGAAGCGAGCCGAGAACGGCCAGATCTCGATCTCCACCGGCACGCAGTCGCCGGGCGCAAGCCGGTCTTCGCTGGTGTGTCGATGGACCGGCCGTTCCGGGCGCGAACGCTCGGGGTCGAGCGCCCGGTGACTGGCGCGCAGCCAGCCAAGCGCCACGGGACCGTTTTCATAGAAGGCGTAGAAAGTGAAGCCGACGGGCTCGCCCGCCGCGTCGATCTTCTGCAGGGCGACGAACAGGTCCATGTCGTCGCTCCCGACCGCTTCGACCCACAGCTTCAGGCTGGCATGGCCGGTGATCTCGGTCGCTTCGGCGAAAAGATGGTCGAAGCAGATGCGTCCGTCGGACGCCGGATACCGGACCTCGCTTTCGCTCGGCGCATCGTCGTCCATCGTACCGCTCGCCGCGTCGAGCGCGAGCCGGCGATAGTCGGTGCGCGCGAGCGGCCATTCATTCTCCGCGCGCTCCTCGGCCACGCCATGCCGTTCGCGCACCTCGATCCGCACTTTCGGCCAGGCGGCGAGGGACGTGGGCCGGTCGCGCATATAATGGTCGAAAAAGGCGAGCTGGCGCGCGCGGCTCTCGGGCCGGTAATAATGCGCCCATTTCTTCTGGCCATGGATGTCGAGCCATTTCTCGGCCGATCCCATCCGGCGCCACGCCTCGATCGTGCCGCGCAAATGCAGCCCCTGATCGGACCAGCTGGCGACGACATAAGCCGGCTGGCCTATCGCCTCCAGATCGAGTTCCTTCGAGCGCCAATAATCGTCGATCAGCGGGTGGGCGACGATATTGGCCCAGCTGTCCTCGGTGCGATTGAGCGACCATTGGATATTGTCGCAGGCGCGTGGCAGGAAGCTCGTCTCCAAGATGCCGCCATGATAGGCGAATTCGCGATACCAGTCCGAAAAGCCTTCCCACGGATTGAGCGCGGCGAGCGGCCCGGGGCGTAATGGCGCGACCAGATATTGGATGTTGGCGAGATAGGACACGCCGGTCATCCCGACCCGTCCGTTCGACCAGGCCAATCGGCCGAGCCACTCGATCGCGTCGGCGCAATCCTCCGCCTCCTGGATGCCATTGTGGTGGAAATCGCCCTCCGACAGCCAGGCGCCGCGCGGGTCGACCACCGCCACGCCATAACCGTGCCGACCCCACCAGACGGGGTCGGGGCCCTCGAACGGGGTCAGCTCCGACAGCCATTCCGGGTCCACGCCGGAGCGCGGCCAGAAGACGCGGTTGGTCAGCGCATGCTTGCCGTAAGGGCCCCAGGCCAAGAGCAGCGGCACGTTCGTCGTCGCGCCCTCGGGGCGATAGAGATCGGCGAAGATTTCCACGCCGTCGCGCAAGCGGATGCGGCAATTGCGCTCGATCGTCAGGCCGCGTTCGGTCCGGCAAGAAAAGTCGGCCGGCGGCAAAGGCGGCTTGGTGGGGTGACCGAACGGGTCGCTCCCCGCGCGCATGAGCGGCCGAAAACGCACATTGCCTCCCTACAAGACGACGAAATAATGGATCCGGTTGGCGTTCGGCACCTTTTCCGCCACGCCGACGAACACGTGCTGCGACATCCATTCGTGCGGACCCGCCGGCGCATCGAAGCGCGGGGTCACGCGCATATAATAATCGTCGAACGACACCGGCTCGTTGCGGCGCATCTTCTCGGCGATCTCGGGGCTTCGCGCCCAGCGGAACCCGCGATTTTCGAGATAGATGATCGCGCCATCGTCGGCCTCGAGCAGGTAACGGGCGTCGAAATCGATCACCCCGTTCGGCCGCGACAACGGGAAATCGCCGCCTGACATGGGGACCACGCGACCATTGAGCCGCGGGCCCTCAACCGACCCCTCCGCTGCGTAGATTGCGGCGCGCGTATCGCCGCGCGCGCCCGGTTTGATCCAATAGGGCTTCGACAGCGTGATCGAGATGGTGAAGGCGTAGTCGAGCCCCGGCGCGAAAGGATGGTGTCCGCTCATGGACAGCGGATAAACGCCGCATTTGTTGATTTGTCAACGATCAGGCGCGATACCTCACGGCGAGAAGACAATAGCGATTCTGGCGGCTACAAAATCGCGATGCAGCAGAAGATCATCCGTACCGAACCACCGACGGAGGCGAAGTCCAGCCGACCATCGTTCGAATTCGGCCCCTCGCACATTCCCTATCGCATCCTTTTGCTCAGCAAGATGATCGATCGGGTTACGGCGCAGCATGTCCGGGATACGGCACAGCTTTCTCTCGCCGAATGGCGGGTGCTGACGCATGTCGAAATGATCGGGAAGTGCAGCGCTGCGGAAGTGGCGAGCGTCGCCTATTCGGACCGGGCCGAAGTGAGCCGGGCCCTCGCGTCGCTCGAGCAGCGCGGCTTCGTCCAGCGCGAAGCCAACCCGCGCAACCGCAAGAGCAGCCTGGTGTCGCTGACCGAAGCGGGCAAGTCGGTCCACGCCGCCATCCGCGGAGCGCGGGGCAAATTCTATGAGCAATGGCTCACCGATCTGAGCGACGCGGAGCGGGTGGCGCTCAATGCCGCGCTGGAAAAGGTCACGCGCCGCGTCATCGACAGCGCGCCGCAGATGTTCGACGTCTAAGAGCGCTACCGCGACAACGCCTGATAGATCGAGAACGCGCTGGTCAGCGTCAGCAGCACGCCGACCATCGCCATCAGCGGACGCGCCGGCACCTTCTTGGCCAGCCACCCGCCCAGCGGCGCCGCGAGCAGCCCGCCGATCAGGAGACCCAAGGTCTGCAGGGTGAAAGCGGCGAATCCCAAGGTGAAGATGAACGTCGCGGAGATCGTCGTCGTCAGGAAGAATTCCACGGTGTTGACGGTGCCGATCGTCTCGCGCGGCGAGGCGCCCTGCACCAGCAGATTGCTCGTCACCACCGGACCCCAGCCGCCGCCACCCGCCGCGTCGAGAAAGCCGCCGACCAGCCCGAGCGGTTCGATCACCTTGGGCGTCCTCGGTTCGACCCGGCCGCGCCAGGCGCGAAACAGCAGATAAAGGCCGATCGCGCTCAGATAGGCCATCACGAACGGCCGCGCGATCGAGGCGTCGACCGACGACAACACATAGGCGCCAAGCACGCCGCCGATCATGCCGGGGATCACCAGCCGCGCGAACAGCCGCCAGTTCACGTTGCGGTGCAGGACATGGCTGATGCCGGACGCCGCGGTAGTGAAGGTCTCGACCGCATGGACGCTGGCCGAGGCAACGCGCGGCGGCAGGCCCATCACGCTGATCAACAATGTCGAGTTGATCAGGCCGAACGCCATGCCCAGCGCGCCATCGACCAATTGTGCGGCGAACCCGATCGCGATGAACGGCAGGATCGCCTCGATCGAGGCCAGCGAAACATCGACCATCAACAGCGCAAACTCCCCGGGGCCCTGTCCGTTGCATGACGCGCGAACCTAATTCCTACAACAAAGATGGGCTTTTCTCCGACGAAGTTGCGACAGGGCGGTTATGGAAATCGTCAGCCGGGCGTCCTAGATATAGCGAAATCGGCGAAGGGGACGCGCCAATGCTTGCTGGCCTCAGGGCTTATCTCGACTCGATTCGGGCGCGCGACCCAGCGCCACGATCGAACGTGGAAATCCTGCTTTATCCGGGCGTTTGGGCGCTCGGTTATCACCGTATCGCACATGCCTTATACGATGCGCGGCTGTTTTTCCTGGCGCGCTGGGTGAACCATATCGCGCGCTTCTTCACCGCGATCGACATCCATCCGGGTGCCAAGATCGGCAAGTTCTTCTTCATCGATCACGGCTTCACCGTGATCGGCGAGACGGCGGTGATCGGCGACAATGTCACGATCTATCAATGCGTCACGCTCGGCGGGACCAATCCCGCAGACGGCGTCGCCGGCAAGCGCCACCCGACGATCCAGGACAATGTGATCATCGGGTCGGGCGCCCAGGTGCTGGGGCCGGTGACGGTCGCGGTCGGCGCGCGGATCGGCGCCAATGCGGTCGTCACGCGCGACGTGCCCGAAGGCGCGGTGATGGTCGGCATCCCGGCGCGGCCGACGATGGTCGAAGGGAAGGGCGAAAAGCCGTTCCTCGCTTACGGCACGCCGTGCAGCGAGATATTCGATCCGCAGACGCAGAAGGTCGAGTTGCTTCGCTGCGAGATCGAGACATTGCGCAAGCGGCTCGACGCGTTGCTCGCCGAACAGGAAACCCCGGAGCGTGACCGCGCCTGATGGGAACGGTCACGCCGTTTCCGCTGTCCGGCCGCCAACCGAGCCAGATCGGCTTCGAGCGGCTCGAACTCACCCGCATCCTCGATCTGTACGGTCGCATGGTCGCCGCCGGGCATTGGCGCGATTATGCGATCGAGCTCGGCCACGCCGCGGCGGTGTTCGCCGCGTTCCGCCGCACCGCCGAGCGCCCCGAATTCAGGATCGAGAAACGCCCCGATCTGCGCAATCGCCAGGGGATGTGGGCGCTGATCGCCGAACATGGCCAGGTAGTGAAGCGCGGCCATGAACTCGGCCCGGTGCTGGCGCCGATCGAACGGCGGCTGATGAAGCTGATCGAGGATTAGGCCGGGAGCCATAAACGGCGCCCCCGAGAATCGGCGGTCAAGTTTGCTCGCCGTTTACCCACCCGCCGAGCTTCGGTCGCTTATCATGCCACGGGCAGGCTTGTTCGAGCTGGGCGGCAAGTCGGATCAGTGTCGCTTCGTCGGCGTAACGCGCCGAGAACATCATTCCGATCGGCAAACCCTCACGCGATTGGCCGAGCGGCAGCGAGATTGAGGGCTGACCGGTGAAGTTGAACGGGGCGGCGAAAGGATAGACCTCGCCATTTCGCGTCTGGATGTCTGCCGCCGACACGTTGATCGGATCGAGATAGCCGATCCTGGGCGGTGGAGTGCCCATCACCGGGCATAGGAACACGTCCCAATCCTCGAAAAAGCGAAGCGTCGTTCGGGCTCGCATCCGGCGTTCCTGCGCGCTGTAGAGCGCGTCGACACCCGACACTGAGCGCGCGCCGTTGAGTACTGCCCAACTCAGCGGTTCCAGCTCGTCCGCTGCCGGCTCGCGCCCAATCGCCTCGATCATCCGCTTCATGCCGGCAGCGAAGTTCGCGCCGGCAAGCGGCAGATTGGCGACATAGTCGCTCAGCGTATTGGTGCCGAGCGCGCGCTCCTCCATGTGATGGCCGAGCCCGTCGAGCAATCGCGCGGTATCCTCGAGCGCTGCTTGCACGTCGGGATGAATCGCGCGCGCGAGCGGCGTCCCGCCCGACCACGCGATGCGGAGCCGTCCCGGATCGCGCCCGACTTCGTCCGCATAGGGCCGTTCCTTCGGCGGGATGGCATAGGGCGACCCCGGCTCCGGATTGCCGGTCACGTCGAGCATCACCGCGGTATCGCGGACAGTGCGGGTGATCACGTGCTCTACGACATTGCCTTGCGCGAAATCGTAGCCGTCGGGCAGATCCGGATTGCGGTCGCGCGTCACCTTCAACCCGACCAGGCCGCAGCATGAGGCGGGAATCCGGATCGAGCCAAGGCCATCGCCGCCATGCGCCATCGGCACCATGCCGCACGCCACCGCTGCCGCCGAACCGCCCGACGATCCGCCGACAATGTGTCCGAGGTCCCAGGGGTTTCGACAGGGCCCGAACAGTGCCCCTTCCGTCGTGCCGGCGATCCCGAACTCCGAAAGGTTGGTCTTACCCAGGGGGACGACCCCGCTCGCCCGGTAGCGGCGCATCAGGCCACTGTCCTGGGCATCCGTGAAGCCCGCATTCGCGGCGTAGCGGCTGCCCGACGTACGCGGCCAACCCTCCACCTGCAGCAGCAAGTCTTTCACCAGGAAGGGAACACCCGTGAACGGACCTTCCGGCAGCGGTCCGGCCGCAGCCGCCCGCGCCTCGTCGAAGGCGCGATAGACGACGGCGTTGATCTCGCGATCATAAAGCTCGATGCCTTCGATCGCGGCGTCGACGACCTCGAGCGGCGAGACCTCACCGTGCCGGATCAATTCCCCCAGGCCGACGGCATCGTGGGCCGCATATTCAGTGAACTTCATCGCGCCTCCTTGCTCGATTACGTTGCTTCCTCAAGGGAGAACCGAAACCACTCTGCCCCGGAAACAGTAGGGTCGCGGTCGAACGGAGACGTTCGAGAATGGTGGAAACCTGCTGATACGCCTGCGGCAAGCAATTACGATTGCTGGCGTAATAGTCACTCGATAGCATAGCTTCGGTAGCGCATTTTACCGGAGAGATGGATGAATCCCGATGTAAAAACCCGGCTTGCCGGCATTGCCTGCGTTTTGGCCGGCGCTGCGATATCATGGCCCACCACTTTCGATCGCCTCCGGCTGGCCGAGCAGGGTGTTCCTGAGATCAGCACTTGGTCGCTCGCTTCCTTCTTGGTGGGACCGCTGATCATAATCGGCCTGACGATGATGATATTCGGCGCGAGAACGGAAGCCCTGACGCGTAACGCGGAGAAGAAGCGCCTGACCCTTTTCGGCAATTTGATAGCTCTAGCGTGCACCGTGGCAGGGTTCGGCGGAATGCTGGGCACTACCTATCTGCTGCGAACCTATGGATATCTATAGCCCAATCTTGAGGTCGCAGACGAAAGGCTCTGCCTGGTGGAAAGCGGCGCGATAGCCTTTTGGGGTACTTCCCGCCGGCTCGCTTTGCCCACCGCGAACGGCGCGAAGTGGGTGGAAAGGCGAACGGCAGCCTCCGATTCCGAAGTCCCTTTAACGGACGCTCGCCATTTGCCGACGGGCGGATCGCCTCCAGTGATTGACTTCCCATGATCCGAGTGATGCCTTTGAGCGGCAGTCGACGACCAGAGAGGAATTGGGATGGGATGGATCAAGAGCACGGTAGCCGCTGCTCTGATGGCCGGCACGGCGCCGCTCCCCACGACGTTGATAACACCCGCCAACCTGGATGCGATCGTTCAGCCGCACGTGGCTGACAAGTCGTTCATGGGGCAAGTCCTTGTAGCGAAGGGCGACACCATTCTGTTTGATCGCTTTTACGGCTACGCCAATGTCGAATGGAACGTCGCTTTTGCGCCTGATACGCGCTTTCGCATTGGCTCGATGACGAAGCAATTTACAGCGGCTGCCGTGATGAAGCTGGTTGCCGACAAAAAGGTGGCACTCGACGCGACCGTCTCTACCTATGTTACCGACCTTCCGGCGACGTGGAGCAAGGTGACTGTCCAGCAATTACTCGATCAGACCGCGGGATTGCCGGACTATACCAGCGATCCGAGATTTTCGGCCGTATCCCGCCAACCGACCAAGCCGGGCGAGCTGATAGCCCTGGTGGCGGATAAGAGCCCCGAATTCGCGGCAGGGTCAAAATGGCGGTACAGCAACACGAACTATTTGGTTCTCGGCAAATTAATCGAAGACGTGTCGGGGAAACCTTATGCGGTCTTTCTCCGGGAGACCCTTTTTGCGCCGCTGGGAATGAAAGGGACGGCGTTCGATTCGGTAAATCGGATCATGCCACACCGTGCCGATGGCTATCGCAATGAGGCGAACGCGTTGTCTAACGCCAACTACATGGATGAAAGCGTTCCATTCTCGGCCGGCGGCCTGGTGGCTACGGGCCGCGATCTGCTCACTTGGGAGCGCGCGCTGTTTGGGGGCCGGATTCTGTCGCCGCAAGATAGCAAGCTTATGACGGAGCCGGTGAAGGACGAATATGCTTTTGGTCTCTGGAATCACGTTAGGGATGGCATTCATCAGATCGAGCATGGCGGCAATATCAATGGGTTCAACAGCGAAATGGCCTATTACCCGGAGTCAGATGTAACGGTAATCGTCTTGAGCAATGTCGAGGGCGTGAGTGCCAAACTCATCAGCGAAGAAATCTACCATAAGCTTATCCCGAAGCGTTCTTCGCATTAATCCGTTACGCGCATGACATCTCCGGACGTGGAGGCATGCTAACCGCGACACAAAATAGCGTGGCGTTGCGATCACGAAGCGTCGGTGCTCGGATAGGCCTCGTTCGGCGTACCGCCGCTTGCCGCCGCGATGCCGAACAACCGCGCCGCCCCCAGAAACAGCAAGACGAAGAAGCCGTTCAGCACGATCAGTCCGACGATACCGGGCGGCTCATTTCGGCCGGCCAAGACCGCGACCACGCCGACCGCGGCATTGGCGATCGCCGCCATCGTCATCGCGTGTGACACGCCACTCGCCCGGAAACGCGCCCAGGCCATGCCGCCGAACGCGATGGCGATGACGCCGATATAGAGCAGGTTGAGCGGGTTATCCTCGTCGCCGATGATACCGACCGCGCCGTTGATCCAGATGAGCAGGAACGCTGCGGCCAGCGCGATCGCGACCCCGCTGCGATAGGCATTGTTGCGTGTGGCTCTGACCGTCAACTCGAACGCGATGCCGACTCCACCAATCATCACCGTGGCGAAAGCGAAGTCGAATGGCGTCCAGTTGACCTCACGCGTGAATTGCATCGCCACCAGCGGCAACAGCAGCAGCAGCGCGGCGATGCTCCAGCCCGCAACCCTCCAGGGGTTCATTCCACCTCCGCGCTCAATCGCCTTTGCCATCACGTCGCCTCCATGCTTGAATGAGACATCATCCTGACGGACTCGCCGGTGAGCGGCATGAGCAACTCCTGAGGTTTCGCTGAAAAATGGCGTCCGGCAGCTTTCGCTTCGACGGTTTCGAGCTCGACCCGGCCCAGCGCCGGCTGATGCGCGACGGCGCCGTGGTCGAACTCAACGCACGCTATTTCGATGCGCTCGTCCTGTTGCTGCGGGAAAGCGGCAAGCTCGTCACCAAGGATCGCTTCCTGGATGAGGTGTGGCGCGGCGTGCCGATCACCGACGAAGCCCTGACCCAATGCGTCAAGACGCTGCGGCGGCAACTCGGCGACGACGCGGCCAATCCGCGCTTCATCGAAACCATTCCCAAGCACGGCTATCGTTTCGTCGCGCCGGTCGACTGGGTAGAGCAGGCGAGCATCGAGCCGACAGCGGCGACCCCGATACCGCCGACCTCTTCCTATTCCTGGCGTGAGGTCGTGTTGCTCGGCGGCGCGGGAACGATCGGGGCCGGCATCGCCGGCGCGATCGGCGGGCTGTTCTACGGCTTCGTCGCAGCATCGCAGCCGCTCGAGTCCGGCGGCGGGGCGTCGGTGCTGTTCGTGCTGCTGTGGCTGACTATCGTGGTGGCGCTGGTCGGCGGCGCCGGCGTGAGCTTCGGGATTGCCGCGGCTGGTTTCACCCGGCGCGGTTGGTCGACCATCGTCGGTGGAGCGCTTGGCGGCATGGCGATCGGCGGGATCGTCAAGCTACTTGGCCTCGATGCGTTCAGCTTGCTGCTCGGCCGATCGCCGGGCGGCATCGCCGGCGCGCCCGAGGGGCTGTTGCTCGGTGGCGCGGTGGGGCTTGGCGCATGGCTGGCCGGCCGGCCGCGATCGGGCTCAATGCGGCGCAGGATCGCTGTCGCCGGTCTGGTCGGAGCGGTGGGTGGCGTGCTGGTACCGCTATTGGGCGGGAGGCTGATGGGCGGCAGTCTGGATCTGCTGGCGCGAACCTTTCCTGGCTCGCACCTGCGGCTCGGTCAGTTGGGCATATTGGTGGGCGATCAGGACTTCGGTTTGGTCACACAAGTCGTGACCGGGGGCGTGGAGGGCGCGCTGTTCGCTGCCTGCATCGTCGGCGCATTGCTTCGGGCGCGCGAGCGGCTGCACGTCACCACTTGACTGATATATAACCTCGCGGTTATGGGTCGCATCCATAGCCAGCGAGTTATATATTCATGTCGATTCAACACGACGTTATTTTCAGCGCCCTGGCGGATCCCACGCGTCGTGGGATTTTCGAGCGGCTGTGCCGTGGCGGCGAGCAGACGGTGGGCGGACTGACCGCGATGGCGGGCGTCTCGCAGCCGGCGGTGTCCAAGCATCTCGGCGTGCTGAAAAAGGCCGGGCTGGTGCTCGATCGGCATGAGGGGCGCCAGACCCATTATACCGCGCGGCGGCAGGCGCTCGCGCCCCTCGTCGACTGGACCAGCCAGATGACCGAATTCTGGGAAAGCCGGTTCGACGATCTCGATGATTTGCTCAAGAGGATGGACCAATGACGACGACTTCGACCGAAACCCGTTCCGTGGTGATCGAACGCGAGTTCGCGCATGCGCCCGACAAGCTCTGGCGCGCGCTGACCCAGCCGCATCTGATCGCGGAATGGCTGATGAAGAACGATTTCGTGCCGACGGTCGATCACCGCTTCACGCTGACCGGCGATTGGGGATCGGTCGATTGCAAGGTGCTCGAGATCGAGCCGCAACGCGCGCTCGCCTATAGCTGGGATGCGATGGGGCTGGAGAGCGTGGTCACCTGGACGCTGACGCCATCGGCCGCTGGCACGCACGTGCGCATGGAGCAGGCCGGTTTCCGCCCCGATCAGCAGCAGGCCTTCGCCGGCGCCAAGTTCGGCTGGCAGAAATTCCTCGCCAATCTGGACGAGGTCGTGGCCCGGATCGACTGATCGCCACGTTTTTTCGAGCATATCAGGGAGGAAGGGATGAACGGCAATTCGGCTATCCGCCAGTTTCACCGCTGGACATCGATCGTCTTCGTGGTGGCGGTGATCTTCAATACGGTCATGCTCGTGCTGGGCCGCCAGGCGACATGGGTAGGGCTGACGGCCTTGTTCCCGCTGATCCTGTTGATGATAACCGGCCTCTACATGTTCGCGCTGCCCTATCTGGGGAAGAGCCGCACCCCGTCGCCCGCACGTGACGCCGCCTGAGCGATCGAGAGGAGGAACGATGACCACGACTGAGGCTGACACCAAATCACCGTCCGAATTGATCGACGGCCGGATCGCGTCGCTGGGCGACTGGCGCGGCGCGACGCTGGCGCGGATTCGTGCCCTGATCCGCGATGCCGAGCCCGATGTCGTCGAGGAGTGGAAATGGCGCGGGGTGCCGACCTGGTACGCCAATGGCAAGATCATCTGCACTGGCGAGACCTACAAGAACGGCGTCAAGACCACATTCGCCAAGGGCGCGGCGCTCGGCGACCCCAAAGGATTGTTCAACTCGAGCCTGGACGGCAATGTCCGCCGCGCGATCGACTTCCACGAGGGTGACGCGATCGACGAGGAAGCGTTCAAGGCACTGGTCCGCGCGGCATCAGCGGCGAACGGGGGCGGCAAGAAGCGCTGAATGTCGATTTCCCGGCGTTGACTCGTCAACCCGTCGTGCGATTGTCCGGCTGGTTACCGCTCGGTTCAAAAAGGGGAAATCGATGCCAGCCTTCAGCACTTGTCTTGCGCCGTCATGCCGCACCAAGGTCGAGGGGACCGTCAACCCTTGCCCCAATTGCGGCGGCAAGATGCGGACGCCGCGCACGATACGCGCGCTGGGCTGGTTGCTGCTCGCCTGCGGTGTCTTCCTCGTCGGGCTGATGAGCTATCTCTGGACCGTGCTCGCCCCCGCAATGGCGCACCCCGGGGACTTGACCGGCGGCACCACCTTCACCGGCACCGCGGAGCAGGGAAAGACGATCCTGACAGTGTTCGCCGCGGTGATCGTGTTCGGGCTTGGATCGATCACCTATGGTTTGTGGATGATCATTACCGGTCGGCGCAGCATTGCCATGATGATCGGCGTGCTGGTGCTCGCGGCCGTGTTGATCGCGATAAGCTGGCGAGCGATGACGGTGTTGCCGGCCTGAGGGCCCTGCGGGCCGCGCCCCTTCCTCGACCGCTATTGTTCGCCTATCATGCGGAAACGGGGTAGTTTCTCGAGGGGGAAAAATGCGCAGGCTGATCGTGATGATCGGGCTCATCCTGGCGATAATGTCGCCAGCGAGGGCGGAATGGCGGCACGCGCGAACCGATCATTTCATCCTGACAATCGACGACAGTGAAGAGAATGCGCGCGATTTCGCGGTGCGGCTGGAGCGGTTCGATGCGGCGCTGCGCCTGCTCTACGGCGTGCCCGACAACCCCGATCAGCATCTGCGCCCCGTCGCCATCTACGCGTTCAAGGAAGGCCTGTTCTTTGCTGCGTGCCGCTGTCCCGCCACGGCAGGCTTCTATTCGGCGCGGACCGACAGCTCGTTCATCATGACGCTCCACCTTCCCAACATCGATCGCAAGGCAAAGACGGGAGGGTGGAGTTCACAGGCGCTGCTGTTGCACGAATATACCCACCATTTCGTGTCGACGAATTTTCCGATCGCCTATCCTTATTGGTTCCAGGAAGGCTTCGCCGAATTCAACGCCAACACGTCATTCGAAAAGGACGGGTCGCTGATCATCGGCTATCCGGCCAATTACCGTGGCGACGGGTTGCTGAACGGTTCCAAACCGTCGCTGAAGCGGTTGTTTGATCCGAACCAGTACGGATACGGCGACAATCCCGATCTGATCTATGGGTATGGATGGCTACTGACCCATTATCTGATGCTCAAGCCGGAGCGTCGTGGCCAGCTTGCCGCCTATCTCTCGGCAATGAACGCAGGCGTGCCGAGCCTCAAGGCCGCGCAACAGGCGTTCGGCGATCTGGCGGCGCTCGACAAAGAACTCAGCGGCTATCGACGAAGTCTGCTTCTGGCGCCGCTTCGGGTCCCGCCGGGCAAACCGGTGTCCGCCGTCGTCACGACGCTGACTCCCGGGGAAGCGGCGATGCTGCCGGTCTATGCCGCGATGCGGACCGGTGGGACAAAATTGTATCGCATCGGTCTTGCTCAGAGCGCGCAAGGCATCGCTAAGCGTTATCCAGACGACGCGGTGGTCGCGGCACAGCTTGCCGAGATCGAGACGGTGGCGAGGCGCTTCGACAAGGCCGACGCGGCGGCCGACAAGGCATTGGCGGTCGATCCCAATTCGGTATTGGCGCTCCTCCAGAAGGGAAGCGTTGGGATCGCCCGGGCACACGAAGCCAAGGCCAGCGATCCCGCTGTGTGGACGGCAGCCCGTGCCTGGTTTCTCAAGGCGAACCGCGCCGATCCCAATCAGGTCATGCCGCTCTATCTCTATTATATGAGCTTCGTCAGCGCCAAGACCAAGCCCAGCCCGGGCGCGATCAAAGGCCTGATGCGCGCCGCCGTCCTGGCGCCGGAGAGCGACGATGTCCGCATGGCGCTCGCCAAGCAATTCCTGCTGGACGGCGACGCGGCCACTGCGCGCACCTTGCTCCAGCCAATTGCCTTCACTCCGCACAGCCTGCGCGCCAAAAACATTCCGCTTGATGCTCTGCACTTGATCGATGCCGGCAAGGCGGAGGAGGCCAAGGCCCTTCTGACCAAAGGCGACGAAGACGACGATTGATCGCTAGCGCTAGGGCAATTCCGCCTTGGGGAATCCCGACCAGACCTGATCGTAATCCTCGTCGAGCGCGCTCGTTTCCAACGCATGGTCAGTGCAATGGAACACCCAGCGACTCTCGATCATGAAGGCCATCGTGCCGTCGATCTTGTGCGGCTTGAGCTCGGCCTCGCTCGCGCCTTTCCACGAGGCGAGGTCGGGGCCATGGCCCGACATCTGGTTGTGGAGCGACATCGCGCCGGGGCGGAAGCCGTCGGCCTTGGCGTCATAAGCGCCGTAGAGCAGGCCCATACACTCGCTCATCGTATTGCGGTGGAACCAGGGCGGGCGGAACGTGTCCTCGGCGACCATCCAGCGCGGCGGGAAGATGACGAAATCGGCATTGGCGGTGCCGGGCACGTCACTAGGTGAGGTCAACACGGTGAAGATCGACGGATCGGGATGATCGAAGCTGACCGTGTTGATCGTGTTGAAGCGAGTGAGATCGTAGCGGTACGGCGCGTAATTGCCGTGCCAGGCGACGACGTCGAGCGGGCTGCGGCCGAGCTGGGTTTCCCACAACGCGCCCTCGAATTTCTGGATCAGCGCGAAATCACCTTCGCGATCTTCGAACCAGGCGACCGGGGTCTCGAAATCGCGGGGATTGGCGAGGCCGTTCGATCCGATCGGGCCGAGGTCGGGCAAGCGGAACGGCTGGCCGTGATTTTCGGCGACATAACCGCGCGCGGGTCCGTCGGGCAGTTCGACGCGGAAGCGCACGCCGCGCGGGATCACCGCGACCTGGCCCGGCGCGAGGTCGATCCGGCCCATTTCGGTCAGCAGGAGCAGCGCACCTTGCTCGGGCAGGATCAGCAGCTCGCCATCGGCCGAGGCGAAGGCGCGGTCGGTCATGTCGCGCGTGGCGTGATAGAGATGCATCGCCACCCCCGCCTGGGTGCGCGGGCCGTCGCCGGCGACGACCATCGTCGTCAGGCTGTCGAGCCAGTCGGCGTCGGTTGCTACTTCGAGCGGCCGCCAGCGCAGGCGGTTGGGGGCGAGGGGGGATTTGCTCAGGCCGGGGGCGAAGCGCTTGGCGCCTTCATAGCGGATGAAGGCGGGGTGCGCGGCCGAGGGACGCAGGCGGTAGAGCCAGGTGCGGCGGTTCTCGTGGCGCGGCGCGGTGAAGGCGGTGCCGCTCAGCTGTTCGGTGTAGAGGCCGAAAGCGGGCTTTTGCGGCGAATTGCGGCCGACCGGGAGGGCGCCGGGAATTGCTTCCGTGGCGAAATGGTTGCCGAAGCCGGTTTGGTAGAGGTGGTCAGCCACGGACGTTGCTCCAAAATCCCCTCTCCCCTTGTGGGAGAGGGAGGGGCCCGCCGCCGTCAGGCGGTGGG
>NZ_JBFUJY010000014.1:0-33251 GCF_056401155.1 Sphingomonas sp. P4_G2
CCGCCGTTGAGCGTGTTCGCCGCCGAGTTGCCGCGGATTATGTTGTCGAGCGCATTGCCGGTGCCGTCGATCGCCGCATTGCCGGCCAGGGTCAGGTTCTCGACATTGGCGAGAGCCGCCAGCGAGTAAGTGATCGCCGTCTCGACCGTGTCGGTGCCTTCATTGGCATTCTCGACGATCACATCGCTCAGGCTGTCGACGACATAAGTGTCGTTGCCCACGCCGCCGTACAGCGTGTCGGTCCCCTGCCCGCCATCGAGCCGGTCGTCGCCGGCATAGCCATAGAGATTGTCATTGCCGCTGCCGCCGGTCAGCGTGTTCACGCCATTATTGCCCTGGATCAGATGCGACCAGGCATTGCCGGTGAGGTTGAGCGCGACGGTCGCATTGGCGTCCGATGCCGCCAGCCGCTCGACCTGGGCTGCCGCGGTCAGCGTGTAGCTGACCGACGCCAGCACGGTGTCGGCCGTTCCCTCGCCGGCATTCTCGACGATCACATCACCGGCGTTGCGGACATAATAGACGTCGTTGCCGGCACCGCCCTGAAGCGTGTCGCCACCACCACCGCCGTCGAGCTGGTTGCTGCCGGCATTGCCGGTGATCACGTTCTGGCCGGCATTGCCATAGCCGTTGATGTTGGCGGTGCCGGTGAGCACCAGGGTCTCGACATTGGCGCCGAGCGTGTAGCTGAGCGACGACCGTACCGTGTCGGTGCCTTCATTGGCATTCTCGACGATCTGCACGCCGGCATTGTCGACGACGTACGTGTCGTCGCCTCCGCCACCGTAGAGCGTATCGGCCCCGCCACCACCGTTGAGCGTGTTCGCTGCCGCATTGCCGCGGATCACGTTGGCGCCGGCATTGCCGGTGCCGTCGATCGCCAGACCGCCGGTCAGGGTCAAATTCTCGACATTGGCGCCAAGCGTGTAGCTGATCGAGGCCTCGACCGTGTCGGTGCCTTCGCCGGCGTTTTCGATGACGACATCTCCACCATTGTCGACGACATAGGTGTCGTTGCCAATGCCCCCGGTCATCTGGTCGACGCCCTGGCCGCCAACCAGCCGGTCGTCGCCGGCATAGCCGAACAGGCTGTCATTGCCGGTGCCGCCGGTCAGGACGTTCACGCCATTATTGCCCTGGATCAAATGCGAATAGGCATTGCCGGTCAGATTGAGCGCGGTCGTCGCGTTGGAGTCCGATGCCGCCAGCCGCTCGACATACCCGTTCAGGTCAGCAAGCGTATAGCTCACAGTTGCCAGCACCGTGTCGGCCGTGCCCTCGCCAGCACCTTCAACGATCAAATCGAGGGCGCTGCGCACGTAATAAACGTCGTTGCCCGCACCGCCGGCCAGCAGATCGCCACCGCCAGCGCCGTCAAGTATATCGGAGCCGTCACCGCCATTGAGGTAGTCGCTTCCAATGCCTCCGATCAGACGATCGTTGCCCGCGCCACCGAAAACGGTTGTGGACGTGCCCAAGCTCGTGGCCGTAATGACGTCATCGAAGTTCGAGCCGAAGATCGTGCCGATCTGCTCGATATTCTTGATCGTGCCGCCCGCGAACGTAACCGTCCCGCCGCTGATGATCGAGGCTGTGTTCAGCGTTACGCCCGCCGTCGCGCCGAGAAGCGAGATTGACAAAATGTCGGTGCCGGTGCCGCCGTCGGCATCGTCGCCATAGCCGATCGAGAGTTGGTCGTCGCCGGCGTCGCCAAATAGCTGATCGTGCTCAAGGCCAGTGTCGCGGACACCTACGTACGAGCCGTCAGCCTCCGCATTTCCCGACCAGATAACGTCGTTGCCAAGATCACCATGAATGACATCCGCACCATCCCCGCCGAACAGATAATCATCGTTCGACGACGGACTTATCGCGTTGCCCGACCCGATCAGACTATAATCGCCATAGAGCGTGTCGTTACCGCTGCCACCATAGATGTTGTCGGCATCGCCGGCTCCATAGAGCGTGTCGTTACCATCGCCGCCGTATAGGCTATCGCCGAACGACCCCCCGTCGATCGTGTCGTTGCCCTCGTCGCCCCAGAGATAGTCATACCCGTAATTACCGTCGATGATGTCGTCGCCGGTGCCGCCATGCATCGTTTCATAGCTGCTTCCACCGAGCAGCGTGTCGTTGCCGGCATCGCCGTACAGGCTTGGGCTATATTGCGAACCGGTCGCGTCGATCACGTCATCGCCGTCGCCGCCATATAGGCCGGAGCCACCCCATCCGGAGTAATAATCCCCAATGATATGGTCATTGCCACCGCGCCCGTAAACGTTCGCGCCGGTTGGGTAGTAAGTATCTATCGGTGCAAGAAGGTCATCATAATTGCTGCCTTCCAGATAGCCCACGGTCTGAATATTGGTGATCACGCCACCGCCGATCGTTATCGATGGCTGGGTGTGAAGCAACCGGAAGTCGGCGACGACCCCGCTGGTTGCGCCTTGGAAGCTGATATAAAGGCGATTGCCATAGAGGCCCTGAGCACCGCCATCGACATTGTCGCCATACCCGGCCAGAATATAATCGTCACCGTTACCGCCGATCAGCGTGTCGACCTCGGTTCCGAAATCGGTCGAAATTCCTCGATAGCTGGTGAAGGTGAAAGCATTCGGGTCAGGATCTTGCGAGGACAGGATATCGTCGCCATCGCCGCCGTTGATCGCATCGCCGCCGCCGCCGCCCGATAGCACGTCGTTACCGCCATTGCCGTTGATCGTGTCCGAGGCATCGCCACCCGTATAGGTGTCCGCGCCGGCAGTACCGTCGTAATTTGCCATGAAGCCCCCTCTCGCGGGGCATGTACGCACCCCAGCGCGTATTTAACCAGTACACCCTAACGGGCCAAGATCATTTATCAGGCTATTCCAGCCGGTCCGGTTGGATTTGGCCGCCGCCTTTTTTTATTCGTAGACTTGGGCTTAGCCTCCTGTCTACCTGATCAATACAGCACTACCTTACCGCATGAACTGCGATCCGCGTTCGCGAGATGGCGCGCATGACGTCACGGCGCCCACGCGACACATCGCGTGAACGCAACTAGCGTTCTGCGCTCTCCGACTCGACGAGAATTCCTTCGCCGCTCGATACACGCCAGCGCGGGTTGCAAATGCCCCGCGCCCGCTCTCAATGCTTGAACAGCGTCTTCGCCATATGCATCACCGGCGCCGCCTCGCCCCACCCTCGGTCGCCGCCACTTCGGCATCGCGCGCGGCTTGGTCGCGTTCGGCGGCGAGCTGTTTGATCAGTGCCTCGCGTTCGCCCTCGAGCCTGGTGTCGACCGGCGCTTCGATGCCGTGCGCCTTGGCGGCCTTGGTCACCGCCGTCACCGGATCCTTCGGCGTGATATTGGCGACGTTCCAATGCGTGCGGTCGTGGATCGCCGCGATCCTCGTGCGCGTGGTGCCGATCAAATTGGAGATAATGTTGCCCCTCAACCGGCCGACCGACCCAAATCTGCGTCAACACGATCGCAACTTGCCCCCACGCGCCGCACTTCCCATCTCTCCTCGGTCGCGAGGCGCTTGCCTGACGCGAACAAATCTGGAACAAATACCTACATGCTGACTCACATTCAGGTGCGCGGCGCGCGCGAGCACAATCTCAAGGGCGTCGATATCGACATCCCGCGCGACACGCTGACGGTGATCACCGGGCTGTCGGGATCGGGCAAGTCGAGCCTCGCCTTCGACACCATCTATGCCGAGGGGCAGCGACGCTATGTCGAGAGCCTGTCGGCTTATGCCCGCCAGTTCCTCGAGCTGATGCAGAAGCCCGATGTCGATCATATCGAGGGGCTCAGTCCCGCGATCTCGATCGAGCAGAAGACCACCAGCCGCAACCCGCGCTCGACCGTCGCCACGGTGACCGAGATCTACGATTATATGCGCCTGTTATGGGCGCGCGTCGGCGTGCCTTATTCGCCCGCCACCGGCCTGCCGATCGCGGCGCAGACGGTCAGCCAGATGGTCGACCGCGTGATGGCGCTGCCCGAGGGCACGCGGCTCTATTTGCTCGCGCCGGTCGTGCGCGGGCGCAAGGGCGAGTATCGCAAGGAACTCGCCGAGTGGCAGAAAGCGGGCTTCACCCGCGTCCGCATCGACGGCGAATTGTACGAGATCGACGAGGCGCCGGCGCTCGACAAGAAGTACAAGCACGACATCGAGGTGGTGGTCGACCGGCTGGTGGTCGGGCCCGACATGGCGACGCGGCTGGCCGACAGTTTCGAGACCGCGCTCAAGCTGGCCGAGGGGCTGGCTTATGTGGATTTGGTGGATGTGACGGTGGCGGTTGCCCAAAGCCCCTCCCCTTCAGGGGAGGGGTTGGGGGTGGGGCCTCTCCGCGAAATGCGACAGTCGTTCCAAGCCGAACTGCCCCACCCCAACGCCTCCCCTGAAGGGGAGGGGCTTAAAGGAATGAAAGGCGCCGGCGTCCCGGACAACCGCATCGTCTTCTCGGAAAAATTCGCCTGCCCGGTGTCCGGCTTCACCATCGCCGAGATCGAACCCCGCCTGTTCTCGTTCAACGCCCCGCAAGGCGCCTGCCCGGCGTGCGACGGGCTCGGCGAAAAACTGATCTTCGACGAGGACCTCGTCGTCCCCAATCACGACCTCAGCCTGAAGAAGGGCGCGGTCGTGCCCTGGGCCAAGTCCAACCCGCCCAGCCCCTATTACATGCAAGTGCTCGGCAGCCTGGCGCGCGAATTCGGGTTCAGCCTGGAGACGCCATGGAAGGATTTGCCCGGCGAGGTCCGGCTGGTCATCCTCTACGGCACCGCGGGCAAGCCGGTCACGCTGACCTTCGTCGACGGCAAGAAATCGTACGACGTGCGCAAGCCGTTCGAGGGCGTGATCGGCAACCTCAACCGCCGCATGCTCCAGACCGAGAGCGCTTGGATGCGCGAGGAACTGAGCAAATACCAATCCTCGCAACCGTGCGAGACGTGCCACGGCGCCCGCCTCAAGCCCGAGGCGCTGGCGGTCAAGATCGCGATGCAGGACATCAGCTACGCGACGCATCTGTCGGTGGTCGACGCGCTCGCCTGGTTCCAGGACCTGCCGCGCCACCTCAACGGCCAGCAGAAGGAAATCGCCGAGCGCATCCTCAAGGAGATCGTCGAGCGGCTCGGCTTCCTCAACAATGTCGGGCTCGACTACCTCAACCTCGACCGCACCAGCGGCACCCTGTCGGGCGGCGAGAGCCAGCGCATCCGCCTCGCCAGCCAGATCGGCAGCGGGCTGTCGGGCGTGCTCTACGTGCTCGACGAGCCGTCGATCGGGCTGCACCAGCGCGACAACGAGATGCTGCTGGTGACGCTCCGCCGGCTGCGCGATCTCGGCAACACCGTGCTGGTGGTCGAGCATGACGAGGACGCGATCCGCTCGGCCGATTATATCGTCGACATGGGACCGGGCGCCGGCATGCATGGCGGCGAGATCGTCGCCAAGGGCACGCTGCCCGAAGTGCTCGCGCATACCGACTCGATCACCGCCGATTATCTCAACGGCACGCGCTCGGTGCCGGTGCCGATGCTCCGCCGCTCGGGCACGGGCAAGCAACTGACCGTGCACAACGCCACCGCCAACAATCTGCGCGGAGTGACCGCGAGTATCCCGATCGGCACCTTCACCTGCATCACCGGCGTGTCGGGGTCGGGCAAGTCGAGCTTCACGATCGACACGCTCTATGCCGCCGCCGCGCGTCAGCTCAACGGCGCGCGCATCCTGTCCGGCAAGCACGACAAGATCACCGGGCTGCAATATCTCGACAAGGTCATCGACATCGACCAGTCGCCGATCGGCCGCACCCCGCGCTCCAACCCGGCGACCTATACCGGCGCCTTCACCCAGATCCGCGACTGGTTCGCCGGCCTGCCCGAAAGCCAGGCGCGCGGCTACAAGCCCGGGCGGTTCAGCTTCAACGTCAAGGGCGGCCGGTGCGAGGCGTGCCAGGGCGACGGCGTGCTCAAGATCGAGATGCACTTCCTGCCCGACGTCTATGTGACGTGCGATGTGTGCCACGGCGCGCGCTACAATCGCGAGACGCTGGAAGTGAAGTTCAAGGGGCATTCGATCGCCGACGTGCTCGACATGACGGTCGAGGACGCCGCCGAATTCTTCAAGGCGGTGCCGCCGATCCGCGACAAGATGGAAATGCTGGTCGAGGTCGGGCTGGGCTATATCAAGGTCGGCCAGCAGGCGACGACCCTGTCGGGCGGCGAGGCGCAGCGCGTCAAGCTGTCGAAGGAACTGTCCCGCCGCGCGACCGGCAACACGCTCTACATATTGGACGAGCCGACCACCGGCCTGCATTTCGAGGACGTGCGCAAGCTGCTCGAGGTGCTCCATGCGCTGGTCGAGCAGGGCAATACGGTGGTGGTGATCGAGCACAATCTAGACGTCATCAAGACCGCGGACTGGATCATCGACCTGGGGCCCGAGGGTGGCGTCAAGGGCGGGGAGATCGTCGCCGAGGGCACGCCGGAGGATGTGGTGAAGGTCGAGCGGAGCTTTACGGGGAAGTACCTCGCGCCGTTGTTGCGGGGACGGGACGGGAAGGTTTCGGGCAAGCGGGAGGCTGTGGCGGCGGAGTGAGCCTCTATCGCCCCGAGTTCGAGGCGGCACTGCGCCTGCTCGCGCGCATCAGCGAGGCAATGGCCGCGCGAGGATTGCCGCGACCGGTGCTGGTCGGCGGTGCCGCCGTGGAATATTATTCGGGCAGCGCCATCGCGACCGGCGATTTCGACCTCTGCTCGCTGGCGCAGGACGAATTGCACGAGGAGATGCGCCGCCACGGCTTCGTCAAGCCATCGGGCCCGGGCAAGTCGACGCGTGGCTGGGTTCATCCCGATTTTCGGCTCGGCTTCGAAATCGTCGGCGATATGCCGATGGATGGCAGCGTCGACCGAGATCATATCCTGCTCGTCGAGGATGTCGCGCCCGGCCTGTCGTTCGCCATCATCTCGGTCGAGGATCTGATTGCCGACCGGATGGGGCAATATGCCTCGGGCACCGCGCGCGACCGGATCGACCAGGCGCGGCTGTTGCTGCGACTTCACCCGGAAGCCGATCCGGAGTATCTTGATCGTCGCATTCGCGAGGAAAGTTCCGGCGACCATGGCATCGACGACATCAAAGATTGACGGCAAGAAAGGCTGGGCCGGCCCGCGCGTCACGCATGCCGAAGCCGCCGCGCGCCTTGCGGCGCGGCGAGCCGAACTGGGCGAGCCCGATCTCCCCCGCAACGCCGGCAAGTACCGCACCCCCAGCAAACGCTCGCTGCTCAAAGCGATCGAGGATGTTGGGGGGAAGTGGTAGCAAGGCGCGGGGCATAGGGCGAACCGGGAGGCCGTGGCGGCGGAGTGAGCCCCGCTCGACGCGAATGCGAAGCCCCACTCCGGCTGCTCGCGCGGGTCAGCGAGGCTGATGCATTTCCGTCGAGGACCTGATTGCCGACCCGCATGGCCATGCGCGTGCCTGATGGGTTTGCTATGCGGGGTGTGATTTCCATTCTCATGCCGCTGTAAGCGACTGATATCCCTACGGTTTTTTTGTCGAAGGGCGGTATCCGCTCGTTTCGCGCGAAACCCATCAAGGCGATCTTTTTTCGGGAAAAGCACTGACTTTTCAGTGTGATAATCTTCAGTTGGCAGCGTCGCGTGGCGCGCAAAAGGTGCCACTTTTGCGCGGGCCGCCCTGGTGCGATCGCTGGGAGACCTCTGCGCACCGCGGCCTCGGCGCCGTCGCCCGCCGTCCACGAGATTCGCGCAGCGCGTCGCTCCACCCGGCGACACCTTTCCTCGACGTCCACCTACCCTCTCCTGCGCAAGGGAGCATTGTGGTCGGGGTGGTGAGCAGCTGCGCGACGGGCGATCCTGAGCGATAAAGGGGTTATTGCACGTGGCACCGTAACTCAAGTCTGCGACAGGATCGTCGATCTGCGGCGCAATCAGATAGCGGTGGCTTCGGGGTAGTTGCACGTTGCCGTAACTGTCCGCCTGCCTGCAGTTATAAGCAACAGAAATGAACTAATCTCCGAGCATCATATGACGATATAACCTTGACCGCGCGGTCCATATCTGGATTGTATTACCGGAGAGGGGCTTATGGCGAAAATCAAGCGCATCGAGATAGAAAACTTCAAAGGAATTCGACGGGCAGAAATAGAACTACAGTCCGGAAAAAATCCTGGTCGTTTTATAACGCTGGTAGGTCTCAACGAGAGCGGAAAGACGACCCTACTCGATGCGATATCTCATTCTGTTCTTTCGGACTTAGATACCACTAATCTTATGAAATCTGTTCAGGGAAAACCTGAGCTGAACGACCTCATTCCTCGAGATGACAAGGCAGCGTTTACAGATAATGTAACAATTATTTCGCACATTGAACTTGATTCAGATGATATATTTGCAATTGAAAATCATTTGTCTGGGCTTGGCTATATATGCACCGAAGAAATTCGGAGCGCGCTTACCGTCACCCGACAATATGAATTCGTAAATAGCACATATATCTCTACGTTTAATAGATACAACTTTCGAGTAAATGTGAGAAAGAAAAAAGGGAAAAAGGATCTCGTTTTTTCCTACGACCAAACAAAAGATCATTGGCAGGCAACTATGGCGTTCATACGAACCCGCCTTCCCTATATAGTTTATTTCCCGACATTTTTAGTCAACTTCCCCGCGAGAATATACTTGGAGGGGAGTCACGGCAACGTTGATAAATACTATCGCGACGTCATCAACGATGCTCTCCAGTCTCTAACCCCTTCACTGAGTATAGATCAGCATATTCTGAACAGAATTAGAATTCATCGAAAGCCCACCAAAGCGAATTTGGGCTCTACTCTTAGGGCATCTCCCGAAGGGCAACAGATTGATGCAACGGTGCAGCGACTTTCTGCCGAACTGAACCGCGTTATATTCGGGGCCTGGAATGATATCTTTGGAAAGAGAATACAGGGAAGGAGAATTAATATAGAGTGGCATATAGATGAGATGCATGGGAAAGAAGTTTATATTGAGATATATATTGTCGACGGAATATCCCGCTACTATATTCAGGATAGATCCCTCGGGTTTAAGTGGTTTTTTTCCTTTCTACTATTTACCCAGTTTCAATCCAAAAGATTGGAAAGACACCAAACAATATTTTTGTTCGATGAGCCAGCAAGCCATCTTCACGCGAAAGCGCAGACGAGGCTGTTACAAAGCTTCGAAAAAATTGCTGAGCCAAATCACCTGATTCTGTATTCAACGCATAGTCATTATCTAATTAATCCCATGTGGCTCGAAAGCGCCTATATAGTTGTTAATGACGCTTTTAATTTCGAAGAAGATGACCCGACGTCAGAATTATCGGAGAGAAGAACTTCGATATCTTCGGTAAAATATAAGAGATTTATATCCGAAAATCCCTCAAAAACAACCTACTTTCAGCCCGTTCTAGATGCAATTGAGTACGTTGATTCGCCGATGGTCATAAATGGCCCCGCGCTTATTTTGGAAGGGAAATACGATTATTATCCTTTTATGTATTTCCTAAGAAATAATAGCGATTTTAGTTTGAACGTCTATCCTGGCCTAGGCGCGGGAAGCATGGGATACCTAATCAGCATGCTTCGGGCAAAAGGTCAGCGCTTCTGTATCATATTGGATGACGATGAAGCAGGCAGAAAGGAGAAGGAGAGATATAAGGAGGATTTTATTCTGTCAGATCTAGAGGTCGTCACCCTCGGTGACATAGATCCAGCGTTTTCTGGATTCGATTTCGAAAATTTATTTCAGAACGATGTTAAGACCGCGGTAAAAGCCCATTTTGATACCCGATCTATTAAAAAGAAAGATTATTACTATTTTTTCCAATCTATTTTATCGGAAAAGAACAGAGATTTTAAATCTACGTCTAAAGTTATGAATAAGATATTTCTAAAAATGTCTTCCATTTTAATTGGGAAATCTTGATGGGTTTAGCTTCATGTTGTATTGCGACTCTACTAAATCCAGGAGTTATCGGCTAACCCTGTTCAATTCCGCCACAACAACACTCTTAAAATTACGGAATGACGTTGCCACGAGTAATTACCGCTAAATTGGCAACCTTGTCCGCTACTCGTCCAAACGGCCACCGCATCGCCGACGCCATTCAACCCGGCATCCCCTCAAACTGCGGCAAATCCAGCGGCGCCACCCACGCCAGCCGCCGCTTGGTGAACATCTCCACCTTGGGTTCGATCCGCCCCGGATTATCAAGACTCCCAAGCGTCACGAAGACCGCGCCGGGGAAGCTTTCCAGATTGCTCGAGAACACGCGCGCACCACACTCCGGGCAGTAGTTGCGGTCCAGGCCTTTGCCGGATTCGGCGATGTAGTGGAACGGCACGGGCGATCCGCTGGTCAGGGTGAAATCGTCCTCGGGCACGCCGAAAAAGGTTGCCGCCTCCCCGCCCGATGCCTTCTTGCAGTCCAGGCAATGGCACAATGCGACGAAGCTGGGGTCGGTATCGAACTCGAACTTGACGCTGCCGCACGCGCATTGCGCCGTGTATTTCTTCGCCATGGTTCCGGTCTCCTCCGTCGTCTGATGTCCTTTGAGTGGCTTCGGTGACAGTCTACCGAATAGAGCGGCCCGCTCCAACTGTGCGTCGGGCCCAAATCGGCTAAAGATTCCCGTGACCTACCGGCCGCGATCGTGATATCGGGCTCGTAAAGGGAGAAGTCGCTTGCGTCTGATCATCGCATTATTGCTGCCGTGGTTGCTGTTCTTCACGATCGGACGGCCCCTCGCCGGGATCGTCTGTCTCGCGCTGCAGGTTACGCTGGTCGGTTGGCTGCCGGCGGCGATCTGGGCGGTCTATTCGCTCAGCCAGTACAAGACCGACCAGAAGATCGACGCCTTCCGCCGCGAGCAGCTCCGCTGATCGCCGGGTAGAACGCGCGATCGGCGCCCGGCCGCCGCGGGCCGGGCGCGCCCGCACCCCTAGAAATTCTTCGCGATCAGCTTCTCGCACATAGCAACGCTCGGGAAATCCATCAGCAGCGTGCCGTAGCGCGCCAGCTTCGGGTTCTTCGCCGCATTGTCCAGCCAGGTCTCCACGCGCGGGTTGACGTCGTTCGCGACCCCGCGCGGCGGCACGCCGAGCGCGGCGCTGGAGAAATTGAGGTACCAGGAATCGGGCATCACCCCGTTCGCCGCATCGTCGAGCACGCCGATCACGATGTTGGCCTTGATCGGCGCAATCTCGTTATACTTGTCCTGCAGCCGGAACGACACGCCCTGGAGCGTGCGGTAATCGACATTGCCCTTGCCGGGATCGACCCATTCGAATTCGTTGGTGCCGAATTCGGACACCCATGCGGGCGTTCCCCAATATTTCTCGAACACGTCGAGCGAGACGAAATATTTGACCGGCGTGCCCCCGCCCTGATGCGGCCTGCCCTCGAGCCGGCGCAGCACGACCAGCCGGCCCTTCAGGTCGTTCATGACCGGGGCATATTGCCCGATCGGATCGAGATAGGGTTGCTTGGCGGCCCCGGCAAAGGCCTGATTGACGCAGGCAATGATCGCATTGGCCCAGGCCAGATCATCGGGACCGTCATCGACCTTGAGCTGGACGACGATCGTCTCGTCGGTCGCATTGACGTTGAGCGAGCCGTCGAGGAATTTGCGGAAGGTCGTCGCCACCTCCGCCAGCGTGTAATAGGTCGGGTAGCTGGCATGCACCACCTGCAGCGCCGTCGACTTGGTGCTGACGCGAATGTCGAAATAGCGTACCCCGACATAGAGCTGTTCGAGGATCGTCATGTCCTGGCAGCAATTATAGGCACCCATGCCGAACGTGCCGCTGTCGTGCGTGCCGGGCATGGTGACCTGATGGAGCTGGAGGGTACCGGCGAGCTTGCCGGTCCAGGGCGCGAAGACATGGTCGATCGTCACCGTCAGCGTGTCGCCGTCGAGCGAGACGCGCGTGCCCGCCATCGTATCGGTGCCGCGCGCCGACGTGTCACCCTTCAGCCGGACGCCGTAGTCGCGGAGCTTGCCCGACGTTCCCGTCAGGAAGATTTCCATGTCGGAATCGTGAGCGTTGACCGTGCGCAGCGCGAAAAAGGTGCCCCACGTGCCCTCGGCAACCGCTTGGCCGATCTGGACCGGCTTGCCATCATTCGCAACCACGATTGGCGGGGCACCGGGAGCGACGATCGCTCCCTGACTGTTGTTGACCAGATAGACGGTGATGATTGTTCCCATGTCCGACGACTCCCAAGCCCGTTGGTTTCGTACGCGTCATGATGGCGGGTTGATAGGTGCTGGCGGGCGTGGACCCCGGATAAATTGCGCCCAAATCGGATGAGTTAGCGCGTGCGGGATGACAATGTGGCGCGCCCCAACTGCCGGGTCAGGCTAGTGTGGTGGATTTGAAATTCGCCACATTAAGCGGCTAGGTACGGAGCGAATTTCAAATCCTTAAACCACACTAGAATCAATGGTTTCTAGTGACCCGAATCTGAAGTTCGCACCCACCTAGCCAAATCGTTGAGCGAACTTCAGATTCGGGTCACTGGCGCTCACGGCTATCGAAGGCGAACACCCGCGCATAAGCGACGTGGTCGGCATCAGCGAGGCCCTCTCGCGGCCGCACGGAAGCACACCGCCGAGATCAGCCACAACCCCGAAAACACGCCGCTGAACATCAGCGCCCTGAACGACCCATCCGGCACGCTCGCCGTCACCGGTGCGGTGGCGACGGCGATGCCGACCAACGCCTGCATCACCGCCACGCCAAGCATCGCCCGCGCCATCCCCGCGGGCCGGAACCAGGCGGCGAACGCGCCCACCGCCGCTGTCACGACCAGCAGCAAGAAGCCGATGCCGTTGCCGTCGTCGCGGACGATCGTGGTCCACACCGTCAGGAACGACGTCACCAGCACGATGGCAACGCCCGCGCGATAGGCGCGGCTGCCGCTCGCCTTTTCGGCGAGTTCGTAGAGCAGCATCAGCCCGCCGATGATGATGCCGGCGACGGCGAAGCTGCCGACGCTCCAATGCCAGTCGCTGCTGACCCGCATCATCACCGCCGGGATGAGCAGCAACACCAAAGCCGCGGTCCAGCGGGCGATCCGCCAAGGGGTCCACAGACTTGCCGCTCGTTCGATCGATCCAGCCATGTGTTCGTCTCCGGTTCTTAGACAGACCCTCACCCTTCCGGCGCTTTCGCGCCTCCCTCCCGCATTAGGTAAACAGCGCCCCGCGCTGTTTAGGTCATGCCGGGGGCATGACCGACCTGATGCGCCCGCATGCGGGAGAGGGAAGGGGCCCGCCGCCGAAGGCGGTGGGAAGGGTGAGGGTCTGTTCACCTCCATTGCGGCCTTCTCATCGCACATGCGGCGATAAGCGGCATGAGCGGGAGGTGAGGAAAAGCTGAGGAATGATCCTCGGGCTGGTGGCGGCATCGGTGAATAGACTCCCCTCCCGCAAGCGGGTGGGGAATTCCTGATCCGCCACCCGGCCGGCCGGTCAGAGGCGCAGGGAACGCGGCCGCTCGCTGTCCGTTGACCTCGTATCGTTTCACTTCAGGAGAGGAAACATGCCAAACAGCAAGCAAGCCCGCGACAGCCATGGCCGCTTCAAGACCGACAACCGCTCGCGCAACCGCTCGATCGCGGCGGGCGCGGTGCTGGCGGTCGGCGCGGGCCTCGCCGCCGCCTTGTGGCGCGGATGGGTGAAGATGCCGCGCGCGCCGTGGATGGACGATGCCGAGGGGCAAGAGGCGCCCGACCTCGCGCTCGACGCCGCCAAGCCCGGCACCGACCGCGCGCCCGAGGATTTCCGGCCCGATCCGGAAGCGATCCCGAGCGAGGCCGAGCGCGAGGCGTTGAAGCCGGCGTCGGTGCATTGATCGGGTAGAGGCACCTCAGCAAATCCTCCCCACTTGTGGGGAGGGCTATCGCATATGGATGTCGTGTCGCGGACCAGACCGGTTGTGGTTTCTCATTTCACCACGGTTACCAAAACACGCAGTTTGGGATTGTTTTGACCAGCATTATCCGGCGTCACCCCGGGCTCGTCCCGGGGTCCACCGCGCCGCGTCACCAAAGGCCGGTGGGTATGCGGGACGGTGGATGCCGGCACAGGGCCGGCATGACGGTTAAGCCTGATCGTGCCCGGCCTCACATCACCCCGGCACCTAACGCAATCCCATATGCGATTGCCCTGCCGTCAACGGGGAGGATTTAGATTGCCGCCAGTATTCTTTCGCCTCCGCAACTATTCGCCTCGCGACGCATTGATACACTAGTGCGGGGCTACAGGAGGAGAGTAGAATGCGTATCCTAACCCTTGCGTTGATTGCCGCCACCGCGGCGACGACCGCCGGCTGTGCCGAGACCTATGACTCGCCCGGCTATGCGAGCGACTATCGGTCCTATCGCCAATACGATTATAACCGGCCCGATCCGCGCTATAACGGCTATTATGCCGACCAATATTATGTCGACAATCCGCGTTATCGCGAGCGCCGGCTGAGCCGCAACGACCGTGTCTATGTCGGCCGCGACGGGCGCTATTATTGCCGCCGCTCGGACGGCACGACGGGGCTGATCGTTGGCGGAATCGCCGGCGGCGCGCTGGGCGCGGCGGTGACGTCGGGCCGCTCGGAGCCGTTGGGCATCATCCTGGGCGCGGCGGCGGGTGCTGTTGCCGGCCAAGCGATCGACAAGGACAATGTCCGCTGCCGGTGAGGTGACGCGCTAAAATCCTCCCCGTTTACGGGGAGGGGGACCGCGCGCGTCAGCGCGTGGTGGAGGGGGATCGCCGCATCGGAATCGCTCGCGGCCCGCCCCCTCCACCATTCGCTGCGCGAATGGTCCCCCTCCCCGTCCCGGGGAGGAATTTAGTTGGGTTGTTTCTTTGGGAACAGCCGCCTGAAGGCGTGGCGGAGCAGCAAGAGCATCGCGACCGCCGCGGCCAGCACCAGCACCGCGATCACCATTGCCGCCCAGGGGCTGGCGATCGCCGCCACCAGCAGGCCGGTGGTGGCGACATCCTCGCCGGCCGACACCGCGATATTGCTGAACGGCTCGGGACTGGCATTGACGGCCGCGCGTGTCCCGGCCTTGGCGCCATGCGTCAGCAACGCCGCGCCGCCGCCGAGCAGCAAGGCGATCACCTGCCATTTGGCGTCGTGCGGGTCGACGATCGCGAGCGCGAGCAACGCGCCGCCGATCGGACGCACCAAGGTGTGGACCGCGTCCCAGGCGCTATCGACCCACATCACCTTGTCGGCGAAGAATTCGGCCAGCGCGCCGACCGCGGCGGCGCCGATCACCCACCAATTGGCGAGCACGTCGAGGCTGTGGAGTTGGTGCGGCAACGCGATCCAGCCGAAATGCATCGCGAGGCCGGTCGCGAACACGCAGAGATACAACCGCCATCCGCTCAACAGGCTGATGCTGGCTGCGAGCCCAATAATGCCCACCGCGTCCATGGCAGCGACGCTATCAGCAAGCCGCGCTCACGTCACGCGAGAGCAGGGATCAGGCCTTCACCCCCATCTTGACCAACGCGGTACGTGCCTTGGTGAACCCGGGATCGGCTTTCAGCGCGCGGCGCAGCAGCGCAATGATCGCGTCGCGATCGGTGGTCAGCGTTGACGCGTTGAAACAAGCATCCGCCAGGCCAGCGGCGCAGGCCCGATCGTACAGTGCGTTCGCCTCCACCGTGCTTCGCGTGACCCCCTCGCCATTCTGATAGATGATGCCGAGATTATAGCAGCCGTGCATCTCGCCATTATTGCAGGCCTTGACGAACAGGTCGGCCGCTCTTTTCCAGTCGATCGCGACACCCAGACCTTTCGCATAGGCTACGCCGAGATTGTAGCAGCCCAGCGTCACGCCGCCGTCACAGGCGCGCGTATACAGCGTCGCGGCGCGGGCCGGATCGCGCGGGACCGTGGTGCCCGCGGCATAGAAAACGGCCTGGTTCACGCATCCCTGAAGCTCGCCGCCGTCGCATGCCTTGGCATAGAGAGCGAGGGCGCGCGACTTGTCCTGGGGAACGCCCTGGCCCATCGAATATAAACGCCCGAGAAGGACACAGCCATAAGCGGCGCTGGTGTCACAGGCCTTGGTGCCCAATTCCACCGCGCGAGCATAATCGCGGGGGAGTCCGCTACCGTCGGCATAGGCCTTGCCGAGATTGGCGCAGGCGGTCTGCTCGCCCAGATCGCAAGCCTTGCGGAACAGATCGACGGCGCGCGCCTGGTCGTGGGCCAGACCGTTACCCTCGGCGTTGAGCACACCGAGATCGGAACAAGCCATGGCAAGGCCGCCATCGCACGCCTTGGTGTAGAATTGGGCGGCCAAGGCGTCATCGCGAATGACGCCGAGGCCCCGGCCATAAAGCTGGCCGATCGCGTAACAGCCCGCGAATTGCCCGCTGTCACAGGCCTGCACATAAAGGGTCTTAGCCTTTACGATATCAGACGGCACGTCCTTACCGATGACGAGCAGGCCGGCGAGGGGGAGACACCCCATCTTGGGGTCGTGCGCGCAAGTCTTGTCATAGAGCTTGGCGGCGCGTTTCTGATCCTGCGACACGCCGCGCCCGTCCATATAGAGACCGGCAAGATTGTAGCAGCCCTGCATTTCATTGGCATCGCACGCCTTGGTGTAGAGGTCCGATGCGCGGGTTTCGTCCTTCGCGGTTCCTACGCCGCTCTCGTTCGCCCAGCCGGCATTGGTGCAGCCGAGCGCCAGGCCGAGATCACATGCCTTGCTGAACAGCGTGGCGGAACGTGTGTCGTCCTTCTGGACGCCGCTGCCGTCATGATAGAGTACTCCGAGCTCTCCACAGGCGGCGGCCGACCCCATGTCGCAGCCCTTTTCGAGCAGAGGCGCCGCCTTGGCATAATCCTTGGCCTGCAACGCGTCCGCCGCGCGTAGTAATACATTGTCCCTGCCGCCATGTCCTTCCGCGACCGCCGGCATTGTCGTCAGCGCGGCCAGAGCGAAAAGTGCGGCCAGTCCTCTGCGAATCAACCCCATACCATCCCCCCAATGGACCCGAGCAGCATAGCGGGTCGGGTGGCGCGGCCAATAGGTAGGAATTGCACCCGACTATATCGTGGGGAGCGGCAGGAAGATGATTTCGTGATAGCGCTGCGCCCGACACGCGCCGGGTCGACTTTGCTCATGTGGCCCCCGCCTACGATGGAAACGGCTCAAAGCCATCATGCGAAGGGGACCCTGCCGGTGCGTCGGCGGGCCCCCTCCACCATCGCTTCGCGATGCCCCCGAGGCAAGCTGGGGGAGATTTAGCTAGCCCTACTCCGCTGCCTGCTGCTCCAACGCCGGGTAATCGATATATCCCTCCGGCCCCGGCGTGTACCAGGTCTTGAAGTCGTCGGCGTTGAGTTCCGCGCCGCGGCGGAAGCGGTCGACCAGGTCAGGGTTGGCGATGAACTTGCGCCCGAACGAGATGCCGTCGGCGAGACCCGAGGCGACATCGGCCTGCGCACCCTCGACCGTATAATCCTGGTTGAGGATCAGCGGCCGCGCGAACACCTGGCGGATCTTCGGGCTCAGCTTGGGCACCTCCGACGCGCCGAACGTCCCCGCCGGCGACAGCTCGCGCAGTTCGAGGAAGGCGATGCCGAGGTCGTTGAGCACTTTCGCCGCCGGCACGAACACCGCTTCCGGATTGCTGTCGTCGGCGCCCTGCGTCTCGCCATTGGGCGACAGGCGGATCGCGGTGCGACCGGCGCCGACTTCGGCGATCACCGCCTGGACCGCTTCCTTCATGAAGCGGATGCGGTTTTCCGGGCTGCCGCCATAATCGTCGTCGCGGAAGTTGGTGTTGTCGCGCAGGAACTGGTCGATCAGATAGCCGTTCGCGCCGTGCAGCTGGACCCCGTCGAACCCGACGGCGATCGCGTTGCGCGCCGCGGTGGCATATTCGTCCTGGGCGCGCTTGATGTCGTCGAGCGTCGCGGCGCGCGCTTCCTGATAGGGGTTGTCCTCCTTGTGATAGGGCGCGCGCGTCACCGAGGACGACAACGGCTGCAGGCCGGTCACGTCGGGCCGCGCGAGCCGGCCCATATGCCAGATCTGCGCGACGATCTTGCCGCCCGCCTCATGCACTGCGGCGGTCACCGGCTTCCACGCCTCGACCTGCGCATCAGTCCACAAGCCTGGCGCGTTGGGCCAGCCCAGGCCGAGCCGGCTGACGCCGGTGCCTTCGGTGATGATCACGCCGGCGCCGGCGCGCTGGCGGTAATAGTCGATCATGATGTCGGTCGGCACATGCTCGGCGGTCGAGCGACCGCGCGTCAGCGGCGACATCAGGATGCGGTTGTTGGCGGCGATATCGCCAAGCTGGATAGGATCGAACAACGTCGGCATATGCGGATAACCTCCCGAAAGGACTTCTTTGCGGACGCGGCGCAGATAGGTGTTATGGGGCCGCATGCACCGGGAAAGCGCAACAAGAAAAGCTTCGGACGGCAAAAGCGTCGCTGCCCATCCTTTTGCTTTCGCGGCACTGATCCTCGCCAATATCCTGTTGAGCGTCGGCCCGGTTTTCGTGCGGATGAGCGATGTCGGGCCGGTCGCCGCCGCGTTCTGGCGAATTGCACTGGCGGCGCCCCTGCTGCTCGCCGCGGCGTTCGGGACAGGCTGGAGGCCGACCGGGATCAGCCGCGGCGTGTGGTGGGCGATCGGGGCCGGCGGACTGTGCTTTGCCGGCGACCTCGCCACCTGGCATATCGGCATCCTCAAGACCCAACTCGCCAATGCGACCCTGTTCGGCAATTCGACGACTCTGTTCTATCCGGTCTATGGCTTTCTGATCGCGCGTGCCTGGCCGTCCAGGACACAGGGGTTCGCGCTGCTTCTCGCGCTGGCCGGGGCGGGGCTGCTGATGGGACGGTCGATGCAGATCGCGCCAACGCATCTGGCCGGCGACCTGCTCTGCCTGCTCGCGGGGATTCTCTACACGATCTATTTCGCGATCATGGCCAAAGTGCGCAACACGATGGCGCCGATCCCCGCGCTCACCTTGGCGACCTTGGCCAGCCTGTTGCCGCTGCTGATCTTCGCCAATCTGCTCGGCGAGCAAGTGATGCCGCACAATTGGACGCCATTGGTGCTGATGGCGCTGTCGAGCCAGATCATCGGCCAGGGGCTGATGATCTTCGCGCTCGGCCAGATGTCGCCGATGGTGATCGGCATCGCCTTGCTGACCCAGCCGGTGATGGCGGCGACGATCGGCTGGATCGGCTATGGCGAGCGGCTCGACGGGGTCGACATGATCGGCGCGGTCGCCGTCGCGGTGGCATTGGTGCTGGTCCGCGGCGAGCGCAAGGACGCCGCCGAGCTTGCCCCCGAGGGTACGGCAGGAGCATAAGCGCTGCATGGCTCTTCCCCCCGATCCCACGCTCGATGAAATTCGCGAGGCGCTTGCCCCGCTCGTCGCCGACAATGCCGCGTTCGACGGCTGGAAAGCGGCGGCACGCGACATGGCGGCCGACCAGCTCGGCGTCGATCGCGACGTGGCGTTGCTCGCGCTGCCCGATGCCACCACGATGATCGACGCTTGGTTCGCGAGCATCGACCGGGCAATGGCCGAGCGGCTCCCGGCGGAGACGCTGGCCAAGATGAAGGTGCGCGAGAAGATCGCCGCCTTGGTCGAAGCACGGCTCGACCTGCTGGCGCCGCATCGCGAAACCTTGCGGCGCGCCTTCGCGATCCTCGCGCTGCCGCCCAATGTCGCGCACGGCGCAAAACTCGGCTGGCGCGCCGCCGACCTGATGTGGCGCGCGGCCGGCGACACCGCGACCGATTACAATCACTATACCAAGCGCGCGATGCTCGGCGGCGTCTATGCCGCGACGATCACCGTGTTCCTCGACGACGAGAGCGAAGGCCAGGCCGACACCCGCGCTTTCCTGGCGCGGCGGATCGAAGGGATCATGCGGTTCGAAAAGGCCAAGGCGCAGTTCCTCGGCCGGATCGAGCACCGGCCGAGCCTGTCGCGGTTCATCGGCCGGCTGCGCTATCCGGCGGTTTGAAGCTCCCTCTCCCCTTGTGGGAGAGGGAAGGGGCCCGCTCGCGAAGCGAGTGGGAAGGGTGAGGGGGACTCACAGGCGGTATCGCTCGTGACTCCCCCTCACCCTTCCGCGCCTCCGGCGCTCCCTCCCGCATCAGGTAAACAGCGCCCCGCGCTGTTCAGGTCATGCCGGGGGCATGACCGACCTGATGCGCCCACAAGGGGAGAGGGAATTCGACGCAATCCGTAAAAGAACGTTATTGATAATCAGTCGCAGTAGTTCTAGGTGAGTCGTCATGGCGACGATTCCGCTCAGTCTCGAACAGCTTCCCCAGCGCCAGCGGGCCACCGTCGCGGGCATCGCCTGGGACCGGCTGACCGCGCCCGAGGGCCGGCGGCTGCGCGAGCTTGGCTTCGATGAAGGCGTCGGGATCGAGGTGCTGCATCGCGCGCGGATCGGCGGCGGGCCGATCGCTTGCCGGATCGGCCGCATGACCGTGGCGCTGCGCCGCCGGGTCGCCGGCGCGATCCATGTCGATCCGCTGACCAGCTAGCTCCTGAGGATGAATCCCGCGCCGCTGGTCGCGCTGGTCGGCAACCCCAATGCCGGCAAAAGCGCGCTGTTCAACGCGCTGACCGGCGCGCGGCAAAAGGTCGGCAATTATCCCGGGGTCACCGTCGAGCGACACGCCGGCCGGATGGCGCTGCCGGATGGCCGCCCGGTCGAATTGCTCGATTTGCCCGGCACCTACAGCCTCGAACCATCGAGCCCCGACGAGCGCGTCACCCGCGACGTCGTCACCGGCACGCAGGCGGGCGAGCGGTTGCCCGATGCGATCATCGTGGTGGTCGACGCTTCCAACCTCGACAATCATCTGCGCTTCACGCTCCAGCTGATCGCGCTCGGTCTGCCGGTGGTGGTCGCGCTCAACATGTTCGACCTCGCCGAGCGCGACGGCCTCAAGCTCGATCCGCAAGCGCTGGCGCGCGAGCTCGGCGTTCCCGTCATCCCCACCGTCGCGGTGCGCAAGCGCGGAATCGACGAGCTCAAGGAAGCGCTGGCCGATCTCGCCACGCCGGGGGCGACGGCATTGCGCCCGAGCGACCCGGTGCTCCATGCCGACATCGCCACCTTGCAGCGCCGCGCGCGTCAGATCGCGATGGCGGCGACGATCTCGGAAACCCCGGTGCGGCGCTGGACGCACATGCTCGATTCGGTCGCGCTGCATCCGGTGTTCGGCGTGCTGCTGTTGTTCGTCGTGCTGTTCGTGATGTTCCAGGCGGTGTTCTTCGCCGGCGCGGCACCGGCCGACGCGATCGCGAGCGGATTCGACTGGCTCGCCGGGCTGGTCAAGCAAGTCATGCCCGATTCGACCCTGCGGTCGCTGATCACCGATGGCGCGATCGCGGGCGTGGGCGCCGTCATCAAGTTCCTGCCCCAGATCCTGATCATGTTCTTCTTCATCCTGGTGCTCGAAGCGAGCGGCTATATGGTCCGCGCCGCGTTCCTGATGGACCGGATCATGGCGAGCGTCGGGCTGTCGGGGCGCGCCTTCATTCCCTTGCTGTCGAGCTTCGCCTGTGCCGTCCCCGGGATCATGTCGACGCGCACGATCGAGGACGAGAAGGACCGCCTGACCACGATCCTGATCGCGCCGCTGATGACCTGTTCGGCGCGGCTGCCGGTCTATACGTTGGTGATCGGGGCGATGATCCCCAATGTCCGCGTGCTGCCGTTCGTCGGGCTGCAGGGGCTGGTCATGCTCGGCCTGTACATCATGGGGGTAGCCGGCGCGTTCGTCGTCGCTTTGGTCCTGCGCCGCACGGTGACCAAGGGCGCCTCGTCGGGCTTCATGATGGAGATGCCCAAATACCAGTTGCCGAGCGTCCGCGACCTCGCGATCGGGCTGTGGAGCCGCGCCGAGATCTTCCTCAAGCGCGCCGGCACGACGATCGCCTTCACCACGATCGTGCTGTGGGCGATGCTGTCCTTCCCGCAAGTGCCCAAGGACAGCCAAGTCAGCCAGGTCAATTATTCGGTCGCCGGCCGCATTGCCAATGCGATCGAGCCGGCGTTTCGCCCAATCGGCTTCAACCGCGACATCGTGCTGGCGCTGATCCCGGCCATGGCGGCGCGCGAAGTATCGGTCGCCGCGCTGGGCACCGTTTATGCCATCGACACGTCGGGCGGCGACGATGAAACCAAAATGGCGCAGACTCTCCACAAGCGCTGGAGCCTGGCCACCGCCCTCGCGTTCCTCATGTGGTTCGTGTTCGCGCCGCAATGCATCTCGACCATCGCGGTCACCAGACGAGAGACAAACGGGTGGCGATGGCCCGCTTTCATGGTTGGCTATTTGTTCCTGCTTGCCTACATCATGGCCGGAATCACATACTGGCTGGCGACACTCGCCGGCTTGTAGGTTTTGCTCGCGGCACCAGCCCGCTCCCCCACCCGGCCTCCCATAGGGTAGACTGACTGGGAGGCCGGGTGGGGGAGTGGGCTGGTGCGGCATCCGGCAGTAGCCGGCAAAGGAGTATTTCATGGCGGGCAGCGTCAACAAGGTCATTCTCGTCGGCAATCTCGGGCGCGATCCCGAGAGCCGTACTTTCCAGAACGGCGGCAAGGTCGTCGAGCTGCGCATCGCGACGTCGGAACAGTGGAAGGACCGCAATTCGGGCGAGCGCAAGGAGCGCACCGAATGGCATACGGTCAAGGTGTTCAGCGAAGGCCTGGCCAATGTCGCCGAGCGCTATCTGCGCAAGGGCTCGAAAGTCTATATCGAGGGCGCGCTGCAGACCCGCAAATGGCAGGACCAGGACGGTAAGGACCGTTATTCGACCGAGATCGTGCTGCAGGGCTTCAATAGTGTCCTGACGATGCTCGACGGCGCGCCGGGCGGCGGCGGTGGTTCCGGTGGCAGTGGCGGCGGTGGCTTCTCGAGCGGCCGCGACGAATTCGCCGACGCGCCGAGCGGTGGCGGTAGCGCCTTCGGCGGCGGCGGCGGCAGCAGCGGCGCTCGTGGCGGCTTCTCGGACGATCTTGACGACGACGTACCGTTCTAGGATCGGAACGCATCGATATTCGTGCTTCTGCGCGAGCAGGAGCACGGGTTCGATCCGGCAACCGCCGCTACCTTTTCAGCAAGAACACCGCATGCTCGGCGAGCAGGTTCGCCATCGTGGCACTCGTGCGCTGATCGCCTGACAGGAACCACGCGCCCTCGACGGTGATGCCGCGCTCATTCAATAGCGCGCGGAAGTCGTCGATCGTGACATGGTGGATGTTGGGCGTCGCGTACCAGGCGACCGGCAGCAGCCGCGTCACCGGCATCCGTCCGCCCCAAAGGAGCGACGCGCGTACCCGCCAATGCGCGAAATTGGGGAAGGACACGAAAGCGTGCCGCCCGATCCGCAGTAGATGTTCGAGCACGACATCGGGCGCGCGCGTCGTTTGCAGGGTCTGGCTGAGGATGGCGTAATCGAAACTATTGTCGGGATAATCGGCGAGGTCGGTGTCGGCGTCGCCCTGCACCACCGACAGGCCGCGCGCGACCGCGCTCGCGACGTCGCCGGCATCGAGCTCGAGCCCGCGCGCATCGACCTGTTTCTCGTCGCGCAACGCCGCCATCAGTTCGCCGTCGCCGCAGCCGATATCGAGCACGCGGCTGCCCGGCGCGACATTGGCGGCGATCACCGCGAGGTCGGGACGCAGGCTCATTCGGGCGTTGCCCGCAACGCGTCGGCGAATCCCGGCGCCAGGCGCTCCATATAGCGGCCCGGCCGGATCAGCGCGTGGAAGCCCAGCGCTTCGTACACGCCATGCGCATCGGCGGTGACCAGCGCCATCCGCCGGATGCCGGCAAAGTCGGGATGATCGACGAACCACTTGACCATCGCGCGCGCCACGCCTTGCCCGCGCGCGCGTTCGTCGACCCAGACATCGGCCAGCCAGGCGAACGTCGCGTGATCGGTGATCATCCGCGCATAGCCGACCTGCTCGCCCTGATCGTAAGCGCCAAGGCAATGCGATCCGGCGATCGCGCGTTCGACCAGCGCGCGCTCAATCCCGGGCGACCAATAGCTCGAGGCGAGCCATGCATGCACCCGCGCCACATCGAGCCGCGCCTTGTCGTCGGAAAGTTCGATCACAGTGCCGCCCTCAGGAAGCCGTCGACCACGCGATTGAGTTCGGGCGCGTCGAGCAAAAAAGCGTCATGCCCGAACGGACTGCTCAACTCGACGAAGCTCACCGCCGCGCCGGCCGCGTTGAGGGCGTGGACGATCGCGCGCGATTCGGGAGTCGGATAGAGCCAGTCGGTGTCGAAGCTGACCAAGGCGAACCGCGTCCGGCTCCCCTTGAAGGCATTCGCCAGCAGACCGCCATGCTCCTCGGCCAGGTCGAAATAATCCATCGCCCGGGTGATATAGAGATAGGAATTGGCGTCGAACCGGTCGGTGAAGCTCAGCCCCTGGTGGCGCAGATAGCTTTCGACCTGGAAGTCGGCGTCGAAGCCGAACGACTTGGCTTCGCGCGCCTGCAGCCGCCGGCCGAACTTCTCGGTCAGCCCGGCTTCGGACAGATAGGTGATGTGCGCCGCCATCCGCGCGACCGCGAGCCCCGCCGCGGGCGGATCGCCTTCGCCGTAATACTCGCCGCCGCGCCAATTGGGATCGGCCATGATTGCCTGGCGCCCAACCTCGTGGAACGCGATGTTCTGCGCGGTGTGGCGCGCGGTCGAGGCGATCACCACGGCCTTGGTCACGCGATCGGGAAAGGTCGCCGCCCAGCTCAGCGCCTGCATCCCGCCCATCGACCCGCCGACCAGGGTGACGGTGCCGACGCCAAGATGGTCGAGCAACATCGCCTGCGCGCGAACCATATCGCGGATGGTGATGACCGGAAAGCTCATCGCCGCGGGACAGCCCGTCGCGAGATTGATCGTCGCGGGCCCCGACGAGCCCATGCAGCTGCCGAGCACATTGGCGCAGACGACGAAATGGCGCGCCGGGTCGATCGGCTTGCCGGGCCCGACCATCCGCGTCCACCAGCCCGGCTTGCCGGTGATCGGATGGTCGCTCGCGACATATTGGTCGCCGGTCAGCGCGTGGCAGATCAGGACCGCGTTCGACCCGTCGGGGGCCAGCGTGCCGTACGTCTCATAGGCGATATCGACCGGCGACAGCAGCACGCCCCCGTCGAGGCGGAGCGGCCCCGGCAAGGTCACGTGGCGCGACAGGCCGAAGCGCTGATCGTCGGTCATGGAGATGCGGTTAGTGGGAAAAGGGGGCGGACGGAACCCCATAACCCTCTCCCTCCGGGAGAGGGTCGAGCCGCGTAGCGGCGAGGGGTGAGGGCAGAGATCAGCCCCTATTCCTGCCCTCACCCTTCCGCGCCTACGGCGAGTTCGAGCGAGGTCCGGTCCCCCGGACCGGACCTTGACCTGCCGGGGGCAGGTCAAAGCTCGAACTCTCCCTCTCCCTCAGGGAGAGGGAATTGGTCAGCCCATCCGTCGCGCCGGCGCCCTGGCGGCGATGACCGATTGCGCCGCCAGCCGCCCGGTCTGCGCGCCGCCGTTCATGTAACCGGGATAGGCATCCGACAGATGCTCGCCCGCGAAATGCACCGGTCCCGCCCCCATCGGGGTCGAGGCGATGCCGTCGGTTTCGGTCCAGATCAAATCGGCGAATTTGGTCAATTGCCCCGGGCGGAAATTGACATACGCGCCCATCGAGAAGGGATCGAGATGCCAGTTGGTGCGGCGGACGGTCGTACCGGTCGCCGCGCCCATCCCCTTCACGCCGCTCTCGGCCAGCCGCGCGAGCTTGAGTGCCAGCGCGCGCGGATCGGCCTGATCCGCGGCGAGCACTTCGTCGCCGCCGGTAAACCAGGTCCACACGCTGCCCGGCCCCGCGGCCGGACGCACGCCGCCGTCCCAGCCGAGCGACGCACCGGCGCCGCGGTCGGTCTGCCAGATTTCCCCGCCGCGCCCGATCGACTTTTCCCATGGCCGCGCAATGGTCACGGCCTGGACCTTGCCGTTCTTGCCCAGCCCGACCTCGCCGATGAACTGGCGCCACAAGGGCGGCAGCGGCACGCCATAAGCGATCCGGCTCATGATCGAGGCCGGTGTGGTGACGATCACCGCCGACGCGTCGATCTTTTCCCCATTGGAGAAGACCACGCGCGCGCCGCTTGCCGAGGGATCGATCCGCACCGCGCGGCGGTAAGTGGTGATGCGGCTCGCCAGCCGCGCCGCCATCGCCTCGATCAAGGACGAACTGCCGCCCGCCATCAGATAGCGTTCGTCGCTGCGCGACAGCACGTCGATCCGCCGTCCGTCGATCGTCGGCAGGTTGAACACCAATTCGATCGCCGATGCCTGCGCCGGCTCGCAGCCATATTCGGTGCGCGCGGTCGCTTCCATCAGGCGGCGCACCCAGGGATCGGGGATCAGTCGGGCATATTTGTCGAGATAGCCGGTGAACGACATGCGATCGAGCTCGGCCGCGACCTTGGCGTAATTCTGGTCGAGCCGCACCGAATCGGCATCGATCTGGCCGGCGATGCCGCGCAGGCCGGCGACCAATTTGCCTTCCGGCACTTCACGCGCGCCGTCGAGGATCATGGCGCGATGCTGGCCGGCCTTGCGGTCGATCAACTGCACGCCGAATTCGCGGCAGAGCGCGTGCATGTCGGCATGGTCGGTATTGACCAATTGCCCGCCGATCTCGATCGACGGCATGCCTTTGGCCCTGGCGGTGTACATCCGCCCGCCGAGCCGGGTGCGCGCCTCGTAAAGCCGCGCGTCGACTCCCGATCTGGTCAAATGCCACAAAGCGGTCAGCCCGGCGATGCCGCCGCCGATGATGACCACCGGCGCGCCGCTCGCTGCCGCACGGGCGGGGCGCGGCAAAGCCGCGGTCGCCGCCGTCGCCGCCAGCGCGATCAGCACTTGCCGCCGCGTCTGGCCATCGCTGCCGGGTATGGGGATCGCCGCCCCGCGCTCGCGCAACGTCTCCCGCCGCGCCGCCTCGAGCGCCTGCCAGAATGCCGTCGGTCCCCGCATCCGCCTTCCCCCTGGTCCTGCTGCATAGCGGCTGGGGACTGATCTTGCCAAGGCGACAGGGCCCTGCGCATAGGCCAGTCATCATGAGCGCTCCTGAACCCAAGCCCTGGATCATGGCGATCGCGCCTTATATCCCCGGGCGATCGACCACCGATGACGGCCGCAAGGTCGCCAAGCTCTCGTCGAACGAGAACCCGTTGGGCACTTCGCCCAAGGCGCGTGAAGCGTTTTTGTCGGCGGCAAGCCGCCTCGAACGCTATCCCGATGCCAGCGGAACCGAGCTACGCGACGTGCTCGCCGAGAAATATGGGCTCGATCCGGCGCGGATCATCTATGGCAACGGCTCGGACGAAGTGCTCCACCTCGCCGCCGGTGCATTCGCCGGGCCGGGCGACGAGGTCATCTTCGTCAAGTACGGCTTCGCGGTGTACGAAATCGCGGCGCGGCGGGTGGGCGCGGTGCCGGTGATCGCACCCGATCGCGATTATGCCACCGATGTCGACGCGATCCTGGCCTGCGTCACCGAGCGCACCAAGATCGTCTATATCGCCAACCCCAACAACCCGACCGGCACCTACGCGACCAAGGAAGGGATCGCACGGCTGCACGCCGGCCTGCGCTCCGACATCCTGCTCGTGCTCGACCATGCTTATGCCGAATATATCGAGGGCGATGCCGAAGATGGCGGGATGGCGCTGGCCGAGACCGCGCCCAACGTGCTGGTCACGCGCACCTTCTCCAAGATGTACGGCCTGGCCGCCGAGCGGATCGGCTGGGGCTATGCCTCGCCGGCGATCATCGAGGCGATGCACCGCATCCGCCTGCCTTTCTCGATCACCATCGCGGGCACCGCGGCGGCGATCGCGGCTTTGGGCGATACCGAGTTCGTCGAGCACACCCGGGCGCATAATGCCAAATGGCGTGCCTGGTTCTCGCAGGAAATCGCCCAGCTCGGCAATGCCGGCCTGCGTGCCGTGCCAAGCCAGGCCAATTTCGTGCTGGTGCTGTTCGAAGGCAAATTGACCGCCGAGGCCGCGTATAAGGGCCTGATGGACGCCGGCTATATCGTCCGCTGGCTACCGGGTCAGGGCCTGCCGCATGGATTGCGGATCACCGTCGGGACCGAAGACGAGACCAAGGGGGTCGCTGCCGCCTTGCGCGAGATGGTCGGGAAGGCCGGCTGATGCCGCAGGGACGACAGACCCTCACCCTTCCCACCGCCTTCGGCGGCGGGCCCCTTCCCTCTCCCGCATGCGGGAGAGGGAGGGAGGCGCGTAGCGCCGGAAGGGTGAGGGTCTGACTGCCATGCTGCCTTTCTCCCGCGTCACCATCATCGGATTGGGCCTGATCGGCTCGTCGATCGCGCGCGCGATCAAGGCGGACATGCCGACCGTTCGCGTCACCGGGCACGATATGGATCCGCAGGTCCGCGAGACATCGCGTGCGCTCGATTTCTGCGACGATATCGCCGACACCGCCGGCGCCGCGGTGACCGATGCGGATCTGGTGATCTTCTGCGTGCCGGTCGGCGCGATGGCCGCGGCGGCGGAAGCGATTGCCGATGACCTTCCCGCCGATGCGATCGTCAGCGACGTCGGCTCGTCCAAGGGCAGCGTGCTCGCGGCGTTGACCGCAGCGCTTCCCGGCGCGACCATCATCCCCGCTCACCCCGTCGCCGGCACCGAGCGATCGGGCCCCGAGGCCGGCTTCGCGACCCTGTTCCACGGCCGCTGGTGCATCCTGACCCCGCCCGACGGCGCCGATCCCGCCGCGGTCGAGCGTGTCGCCGAATTCTGGCGGCGGCTGGGCGCCGAGATCGAGATGATGGATGCCCAGCACCATGACCGCGTGCTGGCGATCACCAGCCATTTGCCGCACCTGATCGCCTATACGATCGTCGGCACCGCGTCGGACATGGAAGAGGTCACCCGGTCCGAAGTGATCAAATATTCGGCCGGCGGTTTTCGCGACTTCACCCGTATCGCCGCGTCAGACCCGACGATGTGGCGCGACGTGTTCCTGAGCAATCGAGAAGCGGTGCTCGACATGCTGCAGCGCTTCACCGAGGATCTGACCTCGCTCCAGCGCGCGATCCGCTGGGGCAAGGGCGACGAATTGTTCGACCTGTTCACTCGCACCCGCGCGATCCGCCGCTCGATCATCGACCAGGGCCAGGACGACGCCGCGCCGGACTTCGGGCGGCAGCACGATTGATCCTCTTCGTCACCCCGGCCTTGTCCCGGGGTCCAAGGTGCCTGCAGCGCGGAATTTCAACCTCTTGCTTTACGCCTGCCTCCCGTTGGACCCCGGAACAAGTCCGGGGTGACGATTGGGGTTCAGGCGGGTTCGTCCAGCGTGTTGATTGCCGCATGCACGCGCTTCTCGATCTCCGCGCGCGGCAGGCCCGGCGGGATCGCCTCACCGAAGCGGAACGTCGCCAACCCGGCGCGCTTCAGTCCGCCCTTCGGCCACAATTTCCCGACATCGGTCGCGATCGGCACGACCGGCAGGCCAAGCATCTTGTAGAGCCCGGCGAACCCCGATTTCAGCTCGGGCTGCTCGCCCGGTTTCACCCTGGTGCCTTCGGGAAAGATCATCACCGACCGCCCGCTCGCGCGCGCCGCCTCGGCCTCGCGCATCAATTGGCGTAGCGCCTTGGAGGATGCAGCGCGATCGACCAGGATCACGCCATAGCGCTTCGTCGCCCAGCCCCAGATCGGGATGCGCGCGAATTCGCGCCGCATGATCGGTGCCGGCGCGCCGAGTTCGGCCACCAGCTCGAGCGGCTCCATCAGCGACTGGTGCTTGCCGGCATAGAAGACCTGGCCCGACGGCCGTGGCCCTTCGTAACGGACGCGGATGCCGAGCAGCCAGCGCACGCACCAGCGGTGGAATCGCATCCAGGCCAGGGCGTAAGCGATCAGCACGCGCTGCCCGAACAATGCCGAGAACGGCACCAGCAGCACGATCGGCAGCGACACGCCGTAAAAAACGATCGCGAACGCCACATTACGCAACAACGTCATCAGCTTGCGCTCATTGCCCGAACCCGAGCCACAAAGCGACGCGGCGCAACAGCAGCTTGTTATACTCGACCAGCAGCACGCCCAGTTCGGCATCGCCCTGCACGCCGTCATCGACCACCGTCACGTCGCTGGCCAGCGCCGCATCGAGCTCCATCCGCGCGCGCGCCATATGCCAGTCCGAGGTGACCAGCCGCACCGATTTATAGCCGTGATCGCCCACCCATTTGGCGGTTTCCGCGCCGTTCGAGCGCGTGTCGACCGCCTCGTGGCCAAGATCGACGCAACACGCGAAGACTCCCAACGGGACGTTGTACTTGATCGATAAGTCGATTGGCCGGACGCCGGGGGCGGCACCGCTGATCAATAGCCTTTTGGCCTGATGTGCGGCGATCAGCGCCAACCCGCGATCGATCCGGCCGGGCGCCCCGGTCGGGACGACGATCGCGTCGGTCTTCATATCCTCGAGCGGCCGCGGCAGGGTCAGCGTGTAAAGGACGAAGCCGAGCAGATAGACCAATGCGACGATGGCGATCAGGCGGCGGATCATTGCACTTGCCTCAGCCGCCCGAGCACCGCGATCCGCGCCGCGAGCGTCGCCACTATCGCGAAGATCAGCGGCAACAGCGCGATCAGCACCCAATCGCCCCGCGTCAGCACGCCGCCCGACAGCAATTGCGAGCCGAGGCCGGCCATCTGCCCGGTCACTGCCCAGATCGCCAGCATCGCCGCCAGCGTCCCGATCACGCCGCCGACCATGGTGTCGAGCGCGATTCGCCGCTGGAACAGCCGCGCGACCTGCACGTCGGTCGACCCCAGCATGTGGAGGATGGCGATCGTGTCGCGATGCGTCTCCAGTCCCGCGCGCGCCGCGAGCAGCACCACCGCGGTGGTCGCCGCCGCCATCAGCAGCACCAGCACCGCCGCGGCATAGATCATCGTCCGCATGAAATCGGCGACCGGCGACAGCCAACGCGACTGGCTGTCGACACGCGCGCTCGCCGCAGTGCCACGAACCGCCGCGGCGACGCGCGCCGCGGCCTCTTCGCTCGGTACGCTCAGCGTGACGTCGATCAGCGATGGTAGCGGCACATCGGCGTCAGTCGAGGCATCCCCCAGCCAGGGGCGCAGCAATTCCGTCAATCGTGCCGGGTCGACCGGATCGGCACGCGATACCGCCGGCATCCCGCGCAACGCCGCCAGCACAATCTGGGTATCGCGATCGCGCACCGCCGGATCGGCTGCGACGACCTGCACCGTCAGGCGTCCGGCAAGCTCGCGATCGAGTGCGCCCGCCGCGTTGATCGTGCCCAGCCCCAGCGCCGCCGCGAGCACGGTCAGGAACAGCATGATCGCCATGATCCAGGTCATCGCGCGCGTGCCGCGGCGGTCGTCGAGCACGCGGCGATCGGCGGCGGTCGAGAACATCGCCACGCTCATGCGGCGGGTGCCTTGGGCGGGTTGCGCAAGGCGCCGGTCGGATCGAGCAGCCGCCCGGCCTCGATCCGCATCATGTGCGCATTCTGGATTCGCCCGAGCAGGTGGAAATCGTGCGTCGCCACCACCACCGTCGTGCCGAGCCGGTTGAGCGATTCGAACAGATGGAGCAGCCGCGCCGCCATATCGGGATCGACGTTGCCGGTGGGCTCGTCGGCGACCAGGATTTCGGGACGTCCGATCACCGCGCGCGCGATCGCGATACGCTGTTGCTCGCCGCCGGAGAGGGTCGGCGGCGGCGCATGGCTGCGCTCCGACAGGCCGACCCAGGCGAGCATCTCGCGCACCGGCGCCTCGACATCGCTCTCGGGCACTCCCGACAGCCGCAGCGGCAAGGCGATATTGTCGAATGCCGACAGATGCGGGACCAGCCGGAAATCCTGGAACACGACGCCGATCCGACGGCGAAAGCCCGGCAAGCGCTTGCGCGGTAAGGCGCCGGCATCCTCACCGAACAAGCGGATCACGCCATGGGAGGGCCGCTGAGCGAGGTAGATCAGCTTGAGCAGGGAGGTCTTGCCCGCCCCCGATTGGCCGGTCAGGAAATAGAAGCCGCCCGAGGCGAGCGTGAAGTTGATCGCCGACAAGGTATCGACGTCGCTGGCGGGATAGCGCAGCCCCACATCCTCGAACTGCACGATATTCGCCATGCCGGCGTTTGCTACCCGCTTGTACGCTGCCCCGCCAGCGCCATCGCACGTAACCTGTTCCCGCTTCAAGCCGGGGCGTGCGTATCGGCAGGCTTGCCGCACTGTCCTTGCCCGCTTAGGGTTTGCGACGGGGGCATTTGTGTTGGCCCTTTGCGGACGCCGATATGATCCTCGAATGCAGCGAATGCCACACGCGCTATCTCGTCCCCGACACCGCGATCGGGCCCGAAGGTCGCACCGTGCGCTGCGCAAAATGCAAGCATAGCTGGTTCCAGCAGCCCGAGACGCTCGACCTTTCGGGTGCGGCGGTGGTGGCGCCAGAGCCGGTGCCCCCCGCTCCGCAGCCGATCGCCGCGCCGTCGCCTGCCGAGGCAGCTCCGGGCGCCGACATCGCCCCGGATTATGACGCTTTCGCGCACGAGCCGCCGTTCCGGCCGCGCCGTAACCCTGCCCGATTGTGGACGATCGCCGCGGTGACCGCCGGCGTCGCGATGCTCGCCGCCGCCGTCGCCTTGCTGTTCCTCAACGTCCCCAGCTTCGCGACCTGGCTGGGCATGCCCGCGGGCGGCGGCCAGACGCCGCTGACCTTCGTCAACGTCAAGCAGCCCGACCGGCGCGATTTGCCGACCGGCAGCGAATTGTTCGCGGTCGGCGGCCAGATCCATAATCCGTCCGCCGAGCGCCAGCCGATCCCCGACATCCGGGTCGAATTGTACGACGCGCCCAAGGATGGCCGGATGGTCTATAGCTGGGTGATCAAGCCCGACCAGCCGACCATCGCGCCGGGCGGCACAATCGACTTCTACAGCGGCAAGCTCGACGTCCCCGCCAATTCCAAGAACATGAAGCTGAGCTTTTCGAGCAGTGCGACCGGCGGCTGAGAGGCCGTTTGAAAACTCGCGGTAGAGCGAGTTTTAAGACGGCGCCGGCCCGCTCCCCCACCCGGCCTCCCATAGAATACCC
>NZ_JBFUJY010000015.1:0-30506 GCF_056401155.1 Sphingomonas sp. P4_G2
CGGCCCGCTCCCCCACCCGACCTCCCAATCAGGGCATTCTATGGGAGGTCGGGTGGGGGAGCGGGCCGGCACCGTGACAGCGGAGCTGAAAAGACGTCAGGCGGCTCGGACGGCGATCGGTGGCGCGAACCGGGCGCGATCGCGGCCGCTCTGCTTGGCATCGAACAGCGCGCGGTCGGCGCGTCGATACATCGCTTTCCAGTCGGCTTCGGTAACGAGCGGCCCGGTGCAGGCGCCGATACTGGCAGTGACGGTCAGGTCGAACGGCATGCGCGCCGATCGCAATTTGGCGAGCACGGCATCGGGTGTGACTGCGCGGTCGGCGGGACACAGGATGGCGAATTCCTCGCCCCCCATCCGCGCGATCAACGCACCCGACGCGGCCTGGCGCAGCACGCGGGCGAAGACGCGCAGCACCTCGTCGCCGCCATCATGGCCCAAGGTCTCGTTGATCCGCTTGAAATGGTCGATATCGGTCAACATCAGCGCCTGATTGGTCTCGCGGCCGATCGCCTGGCGCAGAAAAGCGCGGCGGTTGAGGAGGCCCGTCAACGGATCGGTATCGGCCAGCCGTGCTGCGATGATTTCGCGTTCGATCGCCTCGTCGCGTTCGAGCGAGAGCAAGCGGATGCGATAGGCAATAGCCAGGGTCGAGATGACCGCCTCGAACGCCATCGACAATATGGTCGAATTGTCGAGCCAGAAGCTCCAGGGGATCAGCGCCAGATTGCCCAGCAGGCGCAGTGCCGCGAACAGGATCGGCGCCGCCCAGGCGACCGCGAACAGCCAGAGATAGGGGCTGCCTTCGGCGCGAGCGCGGCGAATGATCGGGAAGACGACGACGACGATCGCTGCGAAGGTCAGCGAAAAGGCGGTGTCGAGCAGTTGGATGTGCCAGGGTGCGAATAAAGCAACGAACGCGGTCGCGACCATCGATGCGGCGATGATCGTGTTGACCGCCTTACCCACCCAGCCGGCGGTTACCGCGGGTACGAAGAAATAGCGCGCGAAGATCAACGCGGTCGCCGCCGCCGTAGACAGCAGGACGTAATTGAGCCGCAAGCGATCGTTGTTGAGCATGGTCGGGTTGAGCCACGCGAGCGCTCCCGACGAACTCAGCGCGTAGAGCATCAACGCCGCGACCATCGCGCAATAAGCGAGCTGGAAGGGATGACGCAGCGCGCCCCACATGGCGAGATTGTATACCAACAAGGCCAGGCACAGCCCGCCGAACCCGGCATAGATCGCCGCCATCGCGAGGTTCGCCCGGTCCGATTCAGCAGGGGTAGCGATCGTCGGCGCGATGAGGATTCCGCGCAAATTGGCCGATCCCTCGACATGCCACATCAATCTGACTGGCGGCCCAATGGCGGCCGGGAGCGGCCATTCGATCATCGCGCCCAATTGGAGGTGGTTGCTCGCCTGGTGCCCGTCGAACCGCCAGCCGCGGATCTTGCCGTCGGGATAGAGGGCATAGAGCGTCACGGCCTCCTGCCAAAGGCTCCCGATGCGTACGTGCGTTCGGTTCCCCACGTCGGGAACGTTGGTCAGCGGCTGAGAAATCACCCAGTAATCGCCCGCGCCGAACCAGGTCTGGCGATGCGTGCAATCGTATCGCGCGGTAGCGCCGAACATGGCGGCCGGCTGGTCGCCCGCGCGTGCCGAGGCGACGCAGGTCGACAGCGGCGCACCGACGACGGCACCGCGCGCCCGAGCGGGAAACGCCCATAGCGAGGATATAGCCAGCAGCAGGGCCGTCATCAGCAAGGTGGGAAGGCCGGCAAAGCGCATGCCGCCGACCTAATCCCTCGACCGCAAATTATTGGTAAATCGCACGCATAATATGGTGATTTATCCTTTTATTCAGCAGGGCTTGAACCCGCCCAGCGTGATCCGCGGCTTGCACTTCTTTTTCGGCGGCTCGTTGCCGCTATTGCCGTTGGCAGCACCGCCGTCATTATCGCCCATGTCATCCATTCCCGGCATGCCGAGCATGACCGTGGTATTGGAGCGATAGCGAACCTTGGCGGTCCAGTCGGGCTTCCATGGCAACCGCGCATTGGCCGGGCGCGGCGGATAGGCGAAATTGCGTTCGGGACCATAGGCATAAAGCTGGGTCATCATGAAGCCGCCCGCTGCGCGTTTCACTTCGGTCGGGATCTGGCAGCTCGTCTGGCTAGGCGGCATCACGATCTTTCGGGCGATCAGGCCGGAAACCATGTCGGGCGCGATCCAGTCGGCCAGCCCGCCGCCGAACTGCTTGCCGCTGGCGGACGTCCACCACACCATGTCTGCATCCTCGCCACCTGAACCCTGGGCGCCGATCAGCCAGGCATAATAGCCGGTCGCCAGCGGGACGGAATTCCAGTTCAGCATCTGCGATCCGTCGGATTGCTCGCTGCCACGCGCGTTCAACGGCGCCATGAAATCCTGATCGAGCGCGAACCTGATCTCGGGCGAATAATTGCCCGCGACGCGATGATCGCCGATCAGCGAGGACCCGGGTTTGGCCGACTTGCCCGATTTGGCATTCGGCCATTCACCATAGGTGCGCGATGTGCTCGCGGTGGGGCCGCGGTCGACCGGCACATCGGCGGTGAACAGGCCCGGCGGGAATTGCTGTTGGCCCAATTTGGCAAAGTCGACGACCACTGGCTGGCCCGGGCCGACATGCGCGCCGCAGCCCCAGAAGATCAGCAAACGGCCCTTCGGTCGGCGCATCTCGCCCGGCATTCCTTCGGTCGGGGTCGACTGGGGCGAGGTCAGCGGGACCGACGGGCCAAGCTGCATGCCAGCGGGCATGAAGTGATCGGCCTGCGGCGTGCTGCCGGCCGGCGCGAGCGTCGAGCCCAGGCGCAAGATCAGCGTGTGCGCGACCGAACCGCCGCCACGCCCGCCGCCGAACATCATTTTCATCGGATTGGCGCCGCCCGCGCCGAAGCCCGACGTGGTCGCGACATCCATCTGATAGCGTGCCTTTGGCGGTGCCGACGGCGGCGCCGAATAGCCGATGCTCACGATCGTCGCGATTGCCGCGGCACCGGCCGCTAACGGAATCAAATGGCGTCGCATGGATACACCCCCGCTCTGGTTGTGCAGCCGGATAGCATGATAGCCGAGTCCCCAGATTGGACGAACCCGACGGGCAGCTTGCTTGACTCGCGGAACCATCGGGGTCGTTATGCGATCGGAACGTGGTTAACGGATGAGGGCGTGATGACCCGATCGCTTGTGTTCGTCGGCTTGCCGGCCGTCATGTCGGCCGCTGCGCTGATCGCGCCGGCAGCCGCCGCCTCCGACTATTACGATCGCGATATCCAGACGACGGTGATCAGCGTTGCCGATCTCGATTTGTCGACCGGCTGGGGCATGGACCGGCTGATCAAACGGCTGCGCGGCCGGATCGACGATATGTGCGGCTGGGATGAGGATTGCCGCGACGAGGCGTGGCTGAGCGCCGACTGGCAAGTCGCCCGCGCGGTCACCCGCGACCAATGGCGCCGCCGCATCGCGTTCGAGCGCGAAGCCGATCGGCGCTATTACCGGATGCGGCGTTTCGCACCGCCGCCACCGCCACTGGTCGTGGTCCAGCCACTGCCCAGGATCGCCTATCTGCCGATCCCCGCGCCACCGGCGCAACTCGTGTCGAAGACGACCAAGATCACCACGACCACGACCAAGACGACGACCATCATGCTGACCTATCGCACGCCGCCGGCAACGTTCCGCCCGGCCTGGAAACCGCGCTGCGCCTGTGTGGAGTAGAGGCGGTCGACGATCACGTATTGGTTAATCGGTGCGCGCGTCCCGTTCGACAACGAGCAGATGTGCCTTGGACGAGCGCTGCAGGACGTCGAGCGCCTTCAGTATGATGGCGCGGGCGACCGGCAGGGCAGTACAATACCAGTCAGGGCCGGAGCCGGCAGCTGGCGGACACCCGCGCCGGACTGCATCGCGCCATCGCGCGCTCGGGTAGCGTCACCACGAAGCCGAGATTGAGCGGATCGGGAGCGCCCGGGTAATAGTCCGTGCTCACCGCTTGCGCCCCGCTCGCCATCGCGGCCTTGGCCTTGGAATAGTCACGGCCGCGCGCCTCGACCGTATTGGCGTCGGTGCGGGTCCGCACGATCAAGCCCTCGCGCACCCATTTGCGGATCTTCGCGCCGTCGACAAGCGGGTCCTGGACGATCTGCACCGCCGATTCGGGCTGATCGTCGGGATACCAGCCGAACATCGCCCGCCCCGCGAGCGAAGGGTGTCCGACGCGATAGAGATCAGACACCGCCGCGCGCACGTCGAGCAGGATGTAGATACGCCCCCGCGCGGCCGTCAGCGCCGGCCAGCCGCGGCTATGCACCGCTTCGCGCAGCGTCGCCGCGCCCCCGCGCACCTCGTCCGGGGTGATCAGCCGCTTGCCGGGGAGCACGGAACGGATCTCTCGATCCAAAGCATCGAGCAGGGGCTTGTCGAGCGCCAGCGGGACGGTGATTCCCGGCCGCCCCGAAGGCGTGTCCGCGGCATTGATCGTGATCATGATCGGCAAGTGGTCGGGATGCGCCCGTGACCAGCGATCGACTTCGCCGAGGCACTCGACCAGGGTCGTGCAGGTGCTGAGATAGTCCACATCAGGAATGTGGAACACCTTGAAGCCGGGCTTGAGCATCTTCGCCCGGTCGAAACCGGTCGCCTCCCCGGCTGCCCGCGCCAAGGCCTCCCCCTTTGGGTCGGCATAACGCCCGCCCTCGGGATCGGCGAAGATGTCGATCTCGATCTGACGCACGCCCGCGTCGAGTTGCTGGGCCAGCGGCAGATGATAATAATCGAGCCCGTCGGCCATCGCCGGCGCCGTCGAGCGGATCTGCGCCATGACGGCCGCCGGAATCCGCGCCTTGAAGCTGTTGTGCGAACCGATGACCTGAATGTCGTTCATCGCACGCGGCGGCGTCGCCGTGCCGGCCAACGCCAGCGCAGCGGCGGTGAGAAGCCCCTTGAGCATCAGAACTCCGTCCGCACGCCGAACAGGATCGTCCGGCCCCAATAATGGATCTCGTTATAGCGCAGGGGATCGTCGTTATAGCTATACTGCTTCGCTCCGGCGATGTTGATCGCTTCGACACTCAGCGTCGTCTTGCCGATCATCCGGACGGAGACGTTGCCGTCCAGCGAGCCGAAAGCATCGACATAGCTCGGCGTCTGCGTGGTGCTGCCCGTGCCCGAGAGATACTTGTCGCGCCAGGTGTAGGAAAGCCGCGCCGACACCGGGCCGTAATCATAGAAGCCGACCAGGTTAAAGCTGTTCTTCGACAGGCCGATCAGCTGATCCTTGATCGTCCGCGCGCCGGCCGTGTAATTCGCCTGCACCGACGTGTGGGTGTACGACGCCTGGATACCCAGCCCGTCGAACGGCTTGGGCAGGAAGGTGAATACCTGGTTGTAGGCCGCCTCCGCGCCATAGACCTTGGCATTGCCGCCATTGACCTGCGTGCTCAGCAGGATCGTGCCGCGGCCCGGAATCTCGACATTGACGTTCTGCGCGGTGATGTAATTGTCCATCGCCTTGTAGAACAAGGCCGCGGTGAGCGAGCCTTTGCGATTGAAATACCATTCGAGCGAACCGTCGAACTGGGTGGCGAGGAAGGGCACCAGCTCGGGATTGCCGCCGCTTCCGGTCGGCGCGTCGGTGGACACGCTGATCTGCGGCGCGCTCTGGGTCACGTTGGGTCGAGTCAGCACGCGGCTGGCGGCGAGGCGCGCGATCAGGGTCGGGCTCAGCTCGGCGCGCAGGTTGAAGCTCGGCAGCCAGTTGTTGAAGGTCTTGGGAAAGCTCGCCGGCGTCGGCGCGGTGCCGATCGTCAATGTGCCGCTCGCCACCTGATCGGTGTGCACGTAGCGCACGCCGATGTTGCCGGTCACTGCGACTCCTCCCAGCGCGAAGGCATAATCGGCGCGCAGATAGGCGCTCGCCGTCTTCTCGGTCACCACATAGGAGGCACGCAAGTCGCTCGCGGACAGCGGCGCGTTGGCCACGGCGTCGGTGAACAATTTGTCGTAGAAGACGCTGGTGATCGGCACGAGCCAGCTGCGCGGCGCATTGCCGGGCACGCCGCTCAGGAAATTGTCGAACGGGATTTGCTCGAACCCGTTCGGCGCGAAGCTGGTCAGCGGAACCTGGCCCGGATTGACGGTGAAATCGCGGCGCCAATAATCCCGCTTGCGCGAGTGATATTCGCCACCGGCCGTGATCTTGCGGAGGAAGCCATCCATGTCGTGACCGACGTCGAGCCGGGCGTACCTGTCCCAGTCCTTGCTGTTCTTTGGCGCGATGTTGAACGGGTAGAGCACGTAGTTCGCGGCATTGGTCGGGTCGACCGGCGTGGTGAAGGTCGGGATCACCTTGTATCCGCCCGACGCGTCATAAGTCAGCGGCGCGAAGAACATCGCGCGGCTGCGCACGGTGCCTTGGGCATAGCTGGGGTGGAAGCTGTGCGCGTAGGACCAGTTGATGTTGGCCGAGATATCCCAGCCTTTGGGCTTCCAGCTCTGCTTCAGGCCGATGCTGAGCAGGTCGTGACGATTGAGGCTGTATTCGCGCGACGCCATGAAACGCACGTCGTTGATCGTCGCGGCGACGACGGTGTTGCCGTCGAGCTTGACCGACCCCGGTACCAGCACCGGGCGGTGTCCCGCGACGCTGGTGTCATCGGGATAGATGTCGAGGCCGAATTCGTCATAGGCGACGTCGAGCCGCGTCGCGAGCACGTCGAGCGTGGTCTCGAGCTCGGGCGAGGGCCGCCACTGCGCCGAGATCAACCCCGAGAGGCGCTTGCGGTCTTCGGTCTCGATCGTCGGGCGGGTGCGGGTCGGCGTGTAATAGCCAGTGCCAAGCACCGACGTGAACCGGTCGAGGGTCCAGCCCGTATTGTACCAGCGGTCGTTGCGGACCGACTTGGCCCAATATTGCGCGCCGGCGAGGATACCGAACGTGCCGTCGCCGTTCTTGAAGCTGGTGATCGCGGTGGCGTTCGGCTTCACCTTGTCGGTCATCGTCGTCCAGGTACCGCGCAGATTGAGCGTGGTCTTGGTACCGACGTCGAGCGGGCGAAAGGTTTTGACGTCGATATTCCCGCCCAGCGCGCCTTCGGTCATGTCGGCGGTCGGCGTCTTGACCACGTCGATCTGCGACACGAACTCGGCCGGCAGCATCTCGAAGCGGAACTGGCGGCCATTGGCGCCGCCATTCTCGATCAGGTCGTTGATCGCGATCGTGCGGCCATTGAGCATCGTGCTCTGGAACTGCGGCCCGAGCCCGCGAACGCTGACATAGAGTCCCTCGCCGCGTGGCCGGGTGATCGCCACGCCCGTGACGAGCTGGAGCGCCTCGGCCACGTTCTGGGTGGGGAATTTGCCGATATCGGTCGACGCGATCGAATCGACACCATAAGCGGCCTGGCGTTTGGTCTCGGCCGCCGTGGCGAGGCTCCGCGCATAGGAGCCGGTCACGACAATGTCCTCATCGGAGTTCGCCGGCGCGTCCTGCGAGCTTTGGTCGGCGCCCGCGGCAACGGTCTGGGCATGCGCGGATTGGGCGATGCCCAACGCGGCGAAAGTAAATGGAAGCGTGGCCCGAAGCAGGCGTGACGTGCGCGACATTTTTGAGTTTCTCCCCTCGGGTGTAGTCCCCGGCGGGGCCGCCAATAAGCCCGCCCTATTGCGTTTCGGCGGCGGAGTGGTTGCAGAAGCGTTTCAAGTACAAGTCGCTTGGATGACTCGGATTGCCTGGCCCTCAATCAGGCGACCCAAGGTCTGCCGCGCGGTTGAGAAACGTCGTCCAGGTCAATTTCAGCTACGGGCAATCGCGGCCGTGGAAAGGGCTTACCCGAGCCGATCTTGCCAAGCTGGACCTCCTCGCCGGCCAATGGCGCCGTTAGCGGCGATGATCTCAACTTTCATGTCAGCTACGCGCCTCATAATCAGACGTTCGATGACGCTTGCCCTAACCCCGAAAGCGGACGTTCGTTCATGTAGGCGGGAAATGTCCGAAACCGGTGGAGAGCGGCTGGTCCGCATTCGAGTTTGCGGATCAAGTTAGCGGCCGCGAGGTTCGGCCCTTTGATACAGCCAGCCGTCCGCCAGTACGTGCGCCTACAAACGTGAGGAAGTCCCTCGATTTGACAACCAAGGCCTCACCTATGCGCTAAGCCGGATCGTCACTACACCTGTCACGGCGAGCAGCGGGATTTGAGGAGAGCGTGATGCGTCATAGGACTTTGTCGGCGACGATCGGAGCTGCCATCTTGATTTCTAGCTCAGGCTCAGCGAGCCCGGCGCAAGGTGTGGTTTCAGGCAACTATGTCCTGGACCGGGAACGGAGCGACGACGCCTTTCAAGCAATCGAGAGCGCTATTGCAGGCCTTTCCAACGCCAAGCGCGCTCTCGCTCGCATGAGGCTGCGCAAGTCCATTGCGGTAAATAGAATGAGAATCTCGATTACAGGAAGTCGAGTTGGGGTCACGTATGATGACAAAGCACCTATCGTCGTTTGGATAGGAGAAGATCCGGTCAAGTGGAAGCTCATTGAAGTGCTTGTTTTCGATGTGTCGGCAAAAGCTAATGGTGAAGCTATTTCTCTAACATTCCGCGGCGACGACAGCGAGCGGATCACAACGTATCGCAGTGTTGGTCAGGATCTGGTCGTGGATACCACCATCATCAGTCCATTGCTCTCTACACCGATTGTTTATAAGCAAATCTTCAATCGAACGAACTGACAGGATTTACGAGGAAAATCTGGTGAGAAACCGTTGAACCGTCTTCGTCTCGCAGATGCGGAAGCCGGTCCAGATGATCTCTCCAGCGTCTGCTTTGAGGCGCTACGATCGTGAACGAACGGCAGCAACGGGGTCGGTAGCTGCCCTTCGTTTGGACTCTGATTTTGATGGTCTGCAACGCGCCCTAACTCCCGTCATCCACGGCATCGCGACCTTACCCCGAAAGCCGTCGTCCGTTCAGCTAGCCGCCTAAGCTTGTTGAGTGAACATGAGAATGTCTGAAAGTGGTGATCCCTATGGTGTTTAAGGGTTCCTGTTGGTGGAAATCTGGCGCCTCACACCAGCATTTCGCGCTCTGAGAATTTGCCCCGGGGAAACCGCTCGCCGGACCGGCAAGAAGGACATACCTGTCTCTATATGAAATCGATTCATGATACTTTGGAAGAGCTCGGCTGGCGGGCCTTTTTCAGCGAGCAGGTCTCGCCAGAGGAGGCGCAGCAATGCCATCCCGTCCGCGTAATGGCAGTTCACCGCGGTAAGATCGCGGTCAAGGGCGAGGGGCTACAGCTCTCGATCACTCCCTATATTCCCGGCGCCTTACCGTCAGACGATCATCCGACGGTCGGCGACTGGCTGCTGGTCGATAGCGCCACGTTGCAACCGACACGCGTCCTTCGGCGGATGAACCTGTTCAAACGGCGCGCACCGGGCGATCCGCGGAATGAGCAGATGATCGCCGCCAACATCGACACGCTGTTCGTCGTCGCCTCCTGCAACCAGGATTTCAGCGTCGCGCGGTTGGAGCGTTATCTGGTGCTGGCGCGCGATGTCGGCGTCAATCCGGTCGTGGTCCTCACGAAATCGGACCTGTCCGAAACCCCGGATACATTCGCGGCGGCGGCACGCGCGATCGAACCTGGGCTGCGGGTCGAGATCGTCAATGGCCGCGATCGCTCGAGCGCAGCTTGCCTCGCTGCTTGGTGTGGCTGGGGCAAAACCGTAGCGCTTCTAGGTTCCTCCGGCGTTGGCAAATCGACGCTCGTCAACACATTGCGTGGTTCGGACAGCATCGCCACGCAGGCGATCCGCGCGAGTGACGATACGGGGCGGCACACCACTACAGTGCGCCAAATGCATCGGCTCAACCAGGGCGGCTGGCTGCTCGACACGCCTGGCATGCGCGAATTGCAGCTCTCCGATGCGGCCACCGGCGTATCGGAGATTTTCGATGATTTTCTTCTGGTGGCGCAGCGCTGTCGCTTCTCCAACTGCGCGCATGGCAGCGAGCCCGGTTGCGCCGTTCAAGCAGCGATCGCCGAGGGCACGCTGACATCGGAGCGTTTTGCTCGCTGGAGGCAGTTGACCAAAGAGGACGGCGTCACCACCCCATATCCTTCGAGGCGCCGCCCATGACGAGTGGGCGCCGCCACTTGAATTGGTCGCCCGAGGTGAACCGCTTGGTAGCGACGATGCCCGCCGAATTCGCGACGTTCAAAGCGAAACCATAAACAGGTTTGCCACCGCAGATCACCCAACGCTGGGCTTCATTGCAGAGGCACGCACTTCGGAAATGTAGCTTCAGCAATTCCTGGGCCCCTTGGCAGCTTGGCGGGCTGAGCTTTTGCGCGAGCAAACAAACTGCGCCCACCGGCGGGCCGCCAGACCCGAACGGTGGCGGAGATCCGGGAGTCTACATGCGGTCCTGCGCTACATGCGGAAGGACAGGCTGCCCACGAAGGTACGCCCGTTCTTGTAAAAGGCCGAGGGCCGATCGCGCGTGCCGCTATATTGCAGATAGGTTTCGTCGAGCAGGTTCTGTGCCTGGACCGTGACGGTGATGTTGTCGTTCAGCTTGAGCGAGGCCGAGGCATCTAACTGATTATACGGCGCGACCATTTCCTGCGAACCCAGGCGCCCGATCGTCCGGAAATAGGAAGAGCGGTAGCTGTAGCTCAGGCGCGCCTGGAACGGACCCTTCTCGAAATAGGGAATGATGTTGAAGCTGTGCTTGGAAAGATAGGGAAGGTTGAGGATCTCGGTCGTGTTGAGCGTCGTCGAGGTGCTGCTGTCCTGGTACGCATAGTTCGCCTGGATGCCGAACCCGCGCCAAATCTCCGCCTGCCCATTGATGAGCACGCCGTTCACCTTCGCCTTGCCGCCGTTGACCGGTTGCGAAACACTGTAACGGTTTTCGAGCTGCCCCGTGAGCGAGTTGAAGAGCGTCACGCCTTCCTGGCGCGTGGTGACGATGTAGTTGGAAATCTCGCGGCGGTAGAGCTCGAGCGAAAGCAGCGCGCCGGGTGCCGGATAATATTCCGCCGTGACCTCGTAATTGGTCGATTCATACGGCTTCAGATTGGGATTGCCGCCCCCCGCGTCATAGGTGACGTCGTTCTGCGTGATCGAGGCCGCCAGATCCTGATAGCGGGGCCGGGCGATTACCTTGGCCACCGCCCCGCGGAAGATCAGCTTGGGGTTGACCTCATAGGCGATGTTGAACGTCGGCAGGAATTTGAGATAGTCGTTCGCGGTGCTGGTCGGCACCGGGCGCGGATTGGGATCGGCCGGCGTCGGCAGCGACAGGGCATATTGCGACAGGTTCCGGGTATAGACGAGCCGTCCGCCGATATTGCCCCGCAGCCCACCGCCCTCGAAGTTGAGCTGGACGTAGCTCGCGGCCACCGTTTCCGTCACGCGGGTGGAGGCGCCGACCTTGTCCACGAGTGGCGAATTGATCGCGTCGGCGAGGATATCGATGACCGATGTATCGGGCAAATTCAGATATTTTGTCGCGTTGCCAGCGCCTCCCGTGCCGCTGAAGACGCCGTCGGGAGTCACGAGCGTGTGGACGTTCAGCTGCGAGCCGAGCAGCGACTGCTGGAGATAGGTGTTCACGCCGCGCGCATCGACCCGGTTGATATGGCGGGTGAAGCGGCCGCCGATGAGCAGCTCCTTGAAGAAGCCGCCGACGGGCACGGTCGCGTCGAGGCCGGCGAACGCGTCGGCGTCGGTGGTGACGCTATAGTCCAGGCCGCCGATCTGCGCGGCGACGAGCGGCGCCCCGTTGACGATCACCGGGTTGCCCTCGATCACCGCGGGATTGTTGTTCGGATTGGTGAAGTAGTTGGCGGGGTTGGTGAGGTCGCCGACGAAATTGACGTTCGCCGAGGTTGGGCTGATCGAATAGCTGAACGGCAGCCGGGTCTGGACGTTGAAGAGATATTCGGGATCGCGCCCGCCTGTCGCCTTGCTCCAGCCCGCTGCGAAGGACAGCTTGGAGCCGCCATCGCCCTCCCAATCGGCGAAGAAGTTGAGATTGTCGGTCTTGAGCTTGGTGCGGCGAACCAGCGTGTCGAGCTGCGCGCTCTGACCATTGGCTGCGCCGAAGCTCGCATCCGTCACTACACCGTTCGCGATGGTAGCGGACTGCAGCACGTCGCCCGTCCAAGCACCGGGGATCGTGTACATCGACTGGCTGTAATTATTGTAATTGCCTTCGACGTGCAGGCCATTGAGCGTGAGGGTCAGGTCCTCCGTCGGACGCACCTGGACCGTGCTGGCAACGCTGGCGCGTTTCCGCTCCTGCTGGAAATAGGCGTAGTTGATTCCGAACGGTGAGGCCGCCTTGTCGAGGTCGGCGAGCGTGCCGCCGGTAATCACCGCGTTCGGGTTCTTGAGCACGCGCTGGCCCGCGGCATCCGTCGTCATGAAGGGACTGCCGGAGCCGTCGGCATTGTCATAACCGAAGAACTCGACGCCTGAGCGCACGAGATTCTGCTTGTCGTAGGTAGCCGCGACGAGGACGCCGAACGTCTCCGCATCGTTCTTCCAGCTGTAGAGCCCGGAGCCGCGGATGTTTCCCTTGTTCGCGCGATCATTGTAGGAATATCCGCCCGACGCGAAGATCGAATTGGCCTTCAACTCGAGCGGCCGGCGCGTGCGCACGATCACCGTGCCGCCGAGGCTGCCTTCCTCGATGCGTGCCTCAGGTGATTTATACACTTCCAGCCGGTCGACCAACTCGGGCGCGAGCAGCGAATAGTTGAAGGTGCGGCTGCTGGGATCATTGTCGTTCCCGCCCCAATCGGCCGAGGCGAGACCGTGCCCGTCCAGCAGCATGCGGTTGAGTGCGGGATCGGTGCCGAGGATCGCGACCTTCTCGCCCTCGCCGAAGCGGCGGTCGATCGAGACGCCAGGGATGTGCGAGAGCGATTCGCCGACGTTGCGGTCGGGGAACTTGCCGATATCCTCGGAGGAGATTGCGTCCACCACGGCGTTCGCATTGCGCTTGACCTGGATCGCCTGGCGAAGGCTGCCCGCATAGCCGGTGACGACGATCTCCTCGCCGGCGGCATCAGTGCGGGGCTGGGCCGCGGCTTCGCTCTGCGGCGTCGTTTTGGGCGGCGTAGCGGGCACCTGCTGAGCTTGAGCTTCGGCGGCGAAGCCGGTCAATGCGGAGGTCAGAAGAATCGTTTGTCTCAAACGCAACATGATATTCCCCTCAAAAACACGGAACCGGACGCGCCGCCTGGATGTCCAATCCTGACGACCGCGCCTGGCAGCCTTGGCGCTTTGTCGCGATCCGGATTGATACGACGAAAGCGTACCAATCGACATGCCAAAAGCATACCATTCGAGCGACTGGCTGATGGTTCGACGCGGCGCGGGAAATGTGGTGTTCGTCGCGAATTTACAGGCTCACGACACTTCCCGGCCTCAGAATGGAAGGAATCGGAGCGGTCGGTTGGGCGGCAGTAAGGGATGGGCCGGAAATGAATGGTATGGTACCAACTGCCTTTCTCCAAGATGGTCGAATTGAGCGCGGGTTCCGCGGCGGTGGTTCGCGAACATGGCTGGGTGCCACCTCAGGACCGTCAGGCCTGATGAAGGCGAGTGACCATCTCCATCGCTCGACCGCGGCGCCCCGCGGTCCGGGCGCATGGCGACGATTGCACATGGCGATACCAAGAACGGCAATACCTTAGGGACTCCGCTCAACGATATCGCAATGGACGTGCTGAGGCGTCCTGTGGGCAAGCATGAGACCCATGTGTGGTCGGAAGTCGGAATCGATGGTGCGGCGCTATGCGCTCCTCTCGGTGAAGCATCTGCAGCCCTATCCCGACCAGCTGATTTTTGAGCCAAAAATCGGCACGCTCGAAGAACCGCAGAAATCTGCGGAAAGCAACGGCGCAGAATCGCCTACAGCTCCTGCCAAGGGCAAGCCGATTTTGGTATCACACGATGATGTGAGTTGTTGAAAAAGTAGAGGAAAGAATGGTGGACGCACTTGGGCTCGAACCAAGGACCCGCTGATTAAGAGTCAGCGGCGCAATGTCCGCTTTACTCGACAGGAAGCCGTAACCTGCCAGTCCGCTGTCGGCCCAATACCGGCCGTCCGCGCTCGATAAAGCTCGCAGCGCGAAGCAACCGGAAAGCTCGAATAAGAAACGGGCCAGGGATCGCTCCCCGGCCCGTTCTGGTTTTTGGTTTATGCCTCGGCTTATTTCGCTTCGGCCTTGGCGGTCTTGCCGCCCTTCTTGCCTGGTTTCTTTGGCGCGGCGGGAGTGATTTCGAACGACAAGGCATTGTCCTTCAATTTCACCACCACTTCGCCGCCATGGACCAGCTTGCCGAACAGCAATTCCTCGGCGAGCGGCTGCTTGATCTTTTCCTGGATCAGGCGGCCCATCGGGCGCGCGCCGTAGAGCTTGTCATAGCCCTTGGCGGTCAACCACTTCTTCGATTCGTCATCCAGGCTGATATGGACGTTGCGGTCCGCCAGCTGCAGTTCGAGCTGCAGGATGAACTTCTCGACCACGCGGGCGACGACCTCGGTCGGCAAGTAGCTGAACGGCACGATCGCATCGAGACGGTTGCGGAATTCCGGCGTGAACATCTTCTGGACCGCCTGCTCGTCCTCGCCCTCTCGGGTAAGGTTGCCGAAGCCCAATGTCTCGCGCGCCATGTCCGACGCACCGGCATTGGTGGTCATGATCAGGATGACGTTGCGGAAATCGACCGACTTGCCGTGCTGATCGGTGAGCCGCCCATTGTCCATCACCTGCAACAGGATGTTGAACAAATCGGGATGCGCCTTCTCGATCTCGTCGAGCAGCAACACGCAATGCGGCTGCTGGTCGACCGCATCGGTCAACAACCCGCCCTGGTCGAACCCGACATAGCCCGGAGGGGCGCCGATCAGCCGGCTGACCGAATGACGCTCCATATATTCGGACATGTCGAACCGCTGCAGCGGGATGCCCATGATCGAGGCGAGCTGACGCGCGACCTCGGTCTTGCCGACGCCGGTCGGGCCGGTGAACAGGTAATTGCCGATCGGCTTTTCGGGGTCGCGCAAGCCGGCACGGCTCAGCTTGATCGCCGAGGACAGCTTCTCGATCGCGTCATTCTGGCCGAACACGACGCGCTTCAGATCGGTGTCGAGCGTCGCGAGAGCGAGCGTATCGTCCTTCGACACCGATTTCGGCGGGATGCGCGCCATCGTCGCGATCACCGCCTCGATTTCACGCGTGGTGATTGTCTTCTTACGGCGGCTCGGCGGCACCAGCATCTGCATCGCGCCGACTTCGTCGATCACGTCGATCGCCTTGTCGGGCAGCTTGCGGTCGTTGATGTACCGCGCCGACAATTCGACCGCCGCTTTGATCGCGTCGGGTGTGTATTTGACCTGGTGATGCTCCTCGAACGCCGAGCGCAGGCCCGCCAGGATCTTCACCGTGTCCTCGATCGTCGGCTCGTTGACGTCGATCTTCTGGAACCGGCGCAGCAGCGCGCGATCCTTTTCGAAATGGTTGCGGAATTCCTTGTAGGTGGTCGAGCCGATGCAACGGATCGTGCCGCCCGACAGAGCCGGCTTGAGCAGGTTCGACGCGTCCATCGCGCCGCCGCTGGTCGCGCCGGCGCCGATCACGGTGTGGATCTCGTCGATGAACAGGATCGCGTCGGGCATCTTCTCGAGCTCGGTGACGACCTGCTTCAGCCGCTCCTCGAAATCGCCGCGATAGCGCGTGCCGGCGAGCAGCGCGCCCATGTCGAGCGAATAGATGACGGCAGGCTTGAGCACGTCGGGCACGTCGCCCTCGATGATCTTGCGCGCCAGGCCTTCGGCGATCGCGGTCTTGCCGACGCCGGGATCGCCGACATAGAGCGGATTGTTCTTCGACCGGCGGCACAGGATCTGCACCGTGCGATCGACCTCGGCGTTGCGGCCGATCAGCGGGTCGACCTTGCCGTTCTTGGCCTTCTCGTTGAGGTCGACGGTGAATTGCTTGAGCGCGCTTTCGTTCTTGCCCTTGTCGCTCTTGGTCGACTTCTCTTCCTCGGCGCCCTTGGGAGTCGATGCCTCGACCGGCGCGCCGCCCTTGCCGACGCCGTGCGAGATGAAGCTGACCGCGTCGAGACGGCTCATATCCTGCTGCTGCAGGAAATAGACCGCGTAGGATTCGCGCTCGCTGAACAAGGCGACCAGCACGTTGGCGCCGGTCACTTCGTCGCGGCCCGACGACTGGACGTGGAGGATCGCGCGCTGGACGACGCGCTGGAACCCGCTGGTCGGCGACGGGTCGGTCGCCTTGTCGACCTTGAGCGCATCGAGCTCGGTGTCGAGATATTGCGCGACGGTCATCTTGAGCTCGTCGAGATCGACGCCGCACGATGCCATCACCTTGGAGGCATGTTCGTCATCGACCAGCGCAAGCAGCAAATGCTCGAGCGTCGCATATTCGTGGCGGCGCGACGAAGCGGCTTCGAGCGCCTTGTGAAGGGTGGTTTCGAGCGCGGAGGCGAAACTCGGCATTAGACTATTACTCCTGACGGGCCGCATGGACGCACGGCCCTTTTCCCTAATGTCGGGACGGGAGGGCCCCGCATCAAGCGCCGGCCATTCTTCGCATCGTCAGGTCGGCCAATTCCCGAAAAAAGCCTGGCCGGCGCGAAGATGCGATTCGCGCTCATCGCTTGAATAGCGAGTCAGCGCTTGCACGATGGTTAACGGCGCGTTGCATATGTTTTTTTACGCGGGCGATTTCGCCTTCGAGGAGAGCGATCCGCTCCTCGAGCTCGGCCACCGACAGTGGATCGAGGTCCTGTTTTACCAGGAGCGCGATCGCGTCGCCAGGGCGCGGAAGATTCTCTTCGGAATCCATGACCGTGAACGTTGACCCTGGGCCGGGCGATGTCAATAACCCGAGAAGGTTTCCGACGAAGGGGTGCGAATGGACGCGATACCGACCGTGATGCGCGCGATCGATCCGGAACAACCAGGCGGACCCGAGGTGCTGCGGATCGTCGAGCGTCCGGTACCGACACCCGGCGAGGGTGAGGTATTGATCCGCGTCGCTGCCGCCGGAATCAACCGACCCGAAGTGCTGCAACGGATGGGTGCCTATCCGCCGCCGCCGGGCGCGCCGTCTATCCCGGGGCTGGAAGTCGCCGGCACGATCGTCGCGATCGGCGCCGGCGTGGAGCGCGACCTGGTCGGCCAGCCGGTCTGTGCGCTGATCGCCGGCGGCGGCTACGCCCAATATGCGGTCGCGCCTTATGGCCAATGCCTCCCGGTGCCGGAGGCGCTGACCATGATCGAAGCCGCGGCGATCCCTGAGACGCTGTTCACCGTGTGGACCAATTTGTTCGAGCGCGGTTACGCGGCCGAGGGTGACACCGTCCTGGCCCATGGCGGCACCAGCGGTATCGGCACGATGGCGATCCGATTGTGCAATCTGTTCGGCGTGGAAGTGATCGTCACCGCCGGATCGGACGAGAAATGCGCGGCGGCCAAGGCGGTCGGCGCCGATCATGCGATCAACTACAAGACCGAGGATTTCGTCGAGCGGGTGAAGGCGATCACCGGCGGCAAGGGCGTCGCGGTGGTGCTCGACATGGTCGGCGGGGACTATGTCCCGCGCAACATGCAATGCCTTGGCGATGACGGCCGCCATGTTTCGATCGCGGTGCAGGGCGGCGGACAGGCGACGATCCCGATCTTCGAGATCATGCGCCGCCGGCTGACGCTGACGGGATCGACGCTGCGCCCGCGTTCGGTGGCATTCAAGACCGCGGTCGCCGACGAGCTCGCCCGCACGGTGTGGCCGCATGTCGAGGCGGGCGAGTTGAAGCCGGTGATCGACACCGTGTTCGCGTTCGATCGGGCGCCCGACGCGCACCGGTTGATGGAATCGGGCAATCATGTGGGCAAGATCGTCCTTGAAATCGGATAGGACGAAAAAGGGGGAATAGATGGGCGATTGGGATGACCCCAGCGTGCCGCAGGAGCCGCGGTCGATCTGGCATGACGCGTTGCTGGTAGGGGCGCTCCTGATCTTCATCGGCGCGCAATTCGTATCCGACCGGCCGATCGGATTCGTCAATCGCCCGGTCGTCGCCGATGTCGCCCCGTTGCCGCCCAAGGCCGATCGCGATCGCTACGCTACCTATATCTCGAACGCGACGTACATGATTCCCAAGCTGAAGCGCCCCAATGCGCTCAACGCCGCGCGGGCGATCGGCCGCTTCCTGATGGCTGCTCCCGATTCTTCGCGACCGCCGGTGCGCGTCGGCTATTCGGCGCGTGAGGTCGATGCGTTCGGCATGCCGTTCTTCGCCTATAAGGAGGCAGGCTACGTGCTCTACTTCGACGATTGGGACAGCGACGGTTCCTTTCTGCTCGCCGCACCGATCGGTTCCGAGGGACTCGACCTGTTGCGCAAGGAAACCGCGTCCGATGTCGGCAGCGGCTGGATTTTCCCATTCTGGGCGCATTTCTGGGGCTGGGTGCCGCTGCTACTCGGCGGCGTCTGGGGCTGGCTGCACTATCGTCGGCGCGAACGCCGTCGCGCGGCGCTGGGAATCATATAAGCCCGGCTGATCACCACGCGGACGTTTTTGGTTGGACTTGGGCGTCGGCTCGCGCTTTTTCTCGCAGCTGCTAGCCAGAGGGGGAGCGCGATGGCCAATCTGATCCTGCACGAATATTCGGCGTCCGGAAATTGCTACAAGATCCGGCTGACCGCGGCGCATCTCGGGCTCAAGCTCGACCGGCGCGAATATGACATCATGAAAGGTGAGACGCGGTCCGACGCGTTCCTGTCGGGAGTCAACGCCAATGGCCGCATTCCGGTGCTCCAGGTCGGCGATGACTTCCTGCCCGAAAGCAGCGCGGCATGCTTCTATCTTGCCGACGGATCGGCGCTGATCCCGGCCGATCGCTTCGACCGCGCCGACATGCTGCGCTGGATGTTCTGGGAGCAATATAATCACGAGCCCAACATCGCTACGATCCGATTCTGGATGACCCTGATCGGGGAAGACAATCTGACTGACCTCCAGCGCGCCCAATTGCCGGTCAAGCGCGCGGCGGGGGATGCCGCGCTGACCCTGATGGACGAGCATCTGGCGCAGACGCCTTTCCTTGCCGGCGGCCGCTTCAGCCTCGCCGACATCGCGCTCTATGCTTATACCCATGTCTGCGAAGAGGGTGGGTTCGAGCTGCACCGTTATCCGGCAGTCCAGGCCTGGATCGAACGAGTTGCCGCATTGCCGGGGCATATCGCCATCACTGATTGATCTGGCTTAGTCGGAAGACGCTGGCGATCCGGTAGGTAGCCATACCGAGAAACACGCGCCCGGGCGGTCGGCACGATTGTCGGGGACGATCCAGCCGCCATGCGCCTCGGCAAGCTTCGCGGCGAGGGTGAGGCCGATGCCGCTTCCCGGCCGTCCGGCGCGGCGGTCCGCTCCAGCTCGCCAGAACGGAGTGAATAAAAGCGGCCCGTCCTCTGGCTGAAAGCCGCGTCCTTCGTCGATCACGCTGGCGACGGCGAGTCCGCCCGACATTGTCAGGCGGACGTCCACCCGGCTTCGATCGGGCGCATGTTTGATCGCGTTGGTGAGGATGTTGGTGAACACCTGGGTCAGGCGCACCGGATCGCCCCAGATCCGCACGGCCTCGTAGGATTCGACCAACGACACGCCGCGTTCCGCCGCCGAGGGCCGGAGATCCGCGACCGCCGCATGCAGCACCGCTTCGAGGCCGATCTGCCGCCGATCGAGGGCAAGCTCGCCGGCATCGGCATGGGCGAGCGTCCGCAGGTCCTCGACGATGTGCGAAAGGTGTTCGACCTGGCGCAGCAGGCGATCGGCCTCGCCCGTCGCGGGGTCGATGACGCCGTCGGTCAAGCCGTGCAGACGCCCCTTCAAGATAGTGAGCGGGGTGCGCAATTCATGCGCGATGCCGGCGGTAAGCACGGTCCGCTCGCGTTCGTACGCCTCGATATCGGCCGCCATCTTGTTGAAGCTGTCGACAAGTTCGCCGGTTTCGCCCGAAGTCGTACCCTTGACCACGCGGATCGACCGGTTGCCCGCCGAAACCTGGGCGGCGGCTTGCGCGACCGCCGTGATCGGCCGGCTGATGCGGCGCGCGAAGATCATCGCCACCGCACCGCCGACGATCACCGATACCGTGCCGATGGCCAGGATGAACCTCAGGTCGGTAAGGTCGAGAACGTCGCCGCCATACCGTTCGTAGAGCTGGAAATAGCGGTCGCTGTTGCGCTGATGCTTCGCCGCCAGCACGCTCAATTCGGCGCGTGCCGCCGGCGGCATGTGTCTGGTGACCAGGTCGAACTGGTAATAAAGCGAGGTGCGGTAGGCAGCCAGGCCGACGACCATCGTGATCACGGTCATCGCTGCCGCCAGCAGCAGCATCCGCGTGACGATGCGGTTCAGGATTCGGGCCATAGTCGATATCCCAATCCACGCACCGGCTCGATCATCTGCGCGCAGCCGGCCACCGCCAGTTTCTGGCGTAATTTCGACAAGTGGCTGTCGACGACGCGATCATAGGCATCGCTGTCGGGCGAGGCGGCGTCGAGGAGTTCGCTGCGCGAGAAGGCGCGCCGCGGCTGCTTCGCCATGTGCGCCAGGATTTCGAACTCGGTCGGCGTCAGCGCGATCCGCGCGAGCGTCGCATCCTTGTCGTTGCGACAGCTCACCACGCGCGCATCGAGTTCGATCACCAGCTTGCCGACCGACAGCGTCTGTCGCCCGAGTGCCCCTTGCACCCGGCGCAGGACCGCACGGACGCGCTCGACGACTTCGGAAGGGTTGAACGGCTTGGTGACATAATCGTCAGCGCCCATTCGCAGCGAAGAGAGCTTCGTCACCTCGTCGTCGAGCGCGGTCACCATGATGATCGGCGTGTCCATGCGGCGACGGATGGCGACCAGCGCTTCGAGTCCGTCGCCACCGGGCAGGCCGATGTCGAGCAGCACGAGATCGGGATGCAATTGGGCATGCGCGCGGATCGCTTCCTGGACATTGCTCGCGCGCGCCACCTCGAAGCCGCCGCGTTCGAGATAGGCGGCCAGCAACTCGGCGATCTCCCGTTCATCCTCAACGAGGAGAATATGGTTGGTCATGCTTCCCTCTTTCGTCGCGAGACATGGAGGATCGATGGAGATCGACCTCCATCGATCCTCCATCGATCCCACGACAAGGCTTCATCCAGCATCGCCATCAGCCCGTCCGACGCCGGTCGCTGTGGCCGGCATTTGCTGAAAGGCTTCGCATGATTCGTTCCATCCTTGGCTATACCCTGCTCGGCGCCGCGGCGCTGACCGCCGCCACGTCCGCCCATGCGCAGGAAGACGACGACAATAAGGGCTTTTACGGCGTTGCGCGCGTGGGCGCATCGATCAGCCCGCAAAGCAAGCTCGATCCCGACAGTGCTCCCGCCGGGTCGACCTTCGATGAGAAGACCAAATACAAGACCGGTGTCACCGGCGAACTCGGCGGCGGCTATGATTTCGGCATGTTCCGGATCGAGCAGACGGCGGGTTATACCAGCAACAGCCTCAACGTGCAGGATGCCCAACGGGGCGGATTTGCCGCGTCGGGCCGCACCCGCACCTTTACGGTCGGCGTCTCGGGCTATGTCGACATCCCCATGGGTCGGATGATCACGCCTTATCTGGGTGCCGGGATCGGCGCGGCGCGCGTCGACGCCAATTTATCGCGTGTGGATAACGCGACCGGCACCGGCAGCAGCTATTCGGGCAAGGATTGGGGCCTGCAATGGCATGCCGACGCCGGCATCGGCGTGCGCGTCGCCCGCAAGACGACAGTCGAACTCGGCGGGCGTTACACGCAGACCAGCGGTCTCAAATTCGCCGGTCAGAGCGACGGCGCCGCCACCAGCTACCAACCGAAGCTGCGGTCGCTGTCGGCCATGCTGGGGATTCGCCAGAACTTCTGATTTCGCCTGCGGCCGTTCCTCAGACTCCCAATCCGCAAGCCGGAAGGGGCGGCCCGGCCGGCTGGCGCGACCCGACCTCCCCGGCGCGCCAGCCGGTGATCGAGACCAGCCGGGCAACAGGGCCAGCCAGAAACAAGGACCATCTCCCCATGACGAGCCTGGTGAAACGCGCTTTTGTCCGCGCCGCGGCGCTACTGCCGATCTCGGCCCTGCTGATCGGCCTGGAGGTCTGGCTTGCGGCGATCATCGACGACCATGTGTCAGCGACCATCCTGGTGATGATCCTGTCGACCCTCGTCATTTCGCTCGCCATGCCAATATTGTCGAAAGCTCGCTGATCCGCTGGCATTTTTTCAAGTCATTGCGATTCTGTTTGTAACAAAACTTCGTCATAGGCCCGGCAACGTCATCCGTCGGGGCTTGTGACGCATGAATGAAATGACGAAATTGTTACAGGGCGGCAGTATCGCCGACCTGTCGGACTTCGCGAATTCGAAGCCCGCTATTCCGGAACGGGCGACGCATAGCCGTCGTCAGTACCGGACCATCTGGATCAGCGACGTCCATTTGGGGACGAAGGGCTGCAATGCCGAGATGCTGATCGACTTCCTCGACCATGTCGACAGCGAGAAGATGTATCTGGTCGGCGACATCATCGATGGCTGGCGGCTCAAGAAGAAATTCTACTGGCCCGCCGCGCATAACGACGTGGTGTGGCGGTTGCTCAAGCGCGCCAAGCGCGGCGCCGAGGTGATCTACATCCCCGGCAACCATGACGAGGTCGTGCGCCAGTTCTGCGGGCTCGATTTCGGCGGGGTCGCGATTCGACGGAACGCGATCCATGAAACCGCCGACGGGCGTCGGTTGTTGGTGCTGCATGGCGACGAATTCGACGCAATCACGCTCTCCCACCGCTGGCTCGCGCATGTCGGCGACGCGGCGTACGAGGCGATGATGGCGCTCAACCGGCTGGTCAATCGCTGGCGGCGCTTCTGGAACCTGCCCTATTGGTCGCTGTCGAAACATGCCAAGGCTAAGGTCAAGAACGCAGTCGAGTTCATCTCGCAATATGAAGACGTCGTCGCACAGGCCGCGGCGCATCGCGGAGTAGACGGTGTCGTATGCGGTCACATCCACACTGCGGAATATCGTGAAATCCACGGCGTTCAGTATTATAACGACGGCGATTGGGTCGAAGGCTGCACCGCATTGGTCGAGCATTTCGATGGTCGGATGGAGGTGTTGCACTGGGCCGACGAGATCGAAGGAAGACAGGGGACAACCCCCTGCTTGACGCTAGCGGCGGCCTGACGAACGTGCGGATCGCGATCGTCACCGATGCCTGGAGCCCGCAGGTCAACGGTGTCGTGCGCACCTTGCAGTCGGTGCGCGACGAACTGGTGCGCCAGGGCCATGACGTGCTGATCGTATCGCCAGATCTATTCTATTCGATGCCGTGCCCGACCTATCCGGAAATCCGGCTGGCCTTCGCGTCGACCGGCTCGGTCGGCCGCATGCTGGAGGAGTTCAGCCCGCAGGCGATCCATCTCGCGACCGAGGGGCCGGTCTGCCTCGCCGCGCGGCGCTGGTGCCTGGCGCGCGATTTCCCCTTTACCACCGCCTATCACACGCAATTTCCCGATTATGTCGCGGCGCGTACCGGCGTGAATCCCGAATGGGTGTGGCGCTATATCCGCTGGTTCCATTCGCCCGCGCAATCGATCCTCGCCTCGACAGCGTCGATCGCCGATACGCTCAAGGCGCATGGTCTGACCCAGATTCGCCATTGGGGGCGCGGCGTCGACTTGTCGACCTTCGGCGATCCGGTGCCCGATCCCGCGATCCGCGCGCTGGCGCAGGACGGCGAGGGGCCGATCCAGCTCTATGTAGGCCGCGTCGCGATCGAGAAGAATATCGAAGCGTTTCTGACCGCGGCGCATCCGGGGACCAAAGTGATCGTCGGCGACGGGCCCGCGCTCGCCTCGCTCAAGGCCAAATATCCCGACGCGCATTTCCTCGGACCCAAATTCGGCACCGATCTCGCCGCCGCTTACGCCGCCGCCGACGTCTTCGTCTTCCCAAGCAAGACCGACACGTTCGGGCTGGTGATGATCGAAGCGCTCGCCTGCGGCACCCCAGTGGCCGCGTATCCGGTGACGGGTCCGATCGATGTGCTGACGCCAGAGACCGGCGCGATGCACGACGATCTCGACCAGGCGATCGCCGAGGCGCTGACGCTCGATCGCGCCGCGTGCCGCGCTTATGGCCAGGGCTTCACCTGGGCCAAGAGCGCATATCAGTTCCTCCATGCGCTAGTGCCGGTCGGCGGCGATGAGGCGCTGGCGGCGTAACGCTTGCCCCGCGCGGCCAATCGGATTAAGTCCGTTGCAACGACAGGCCGCTCCGCGAGGGGCGGCCCTATTTATTTCTGACGGAGAATTTCGTGGCTCAGCCGCTCATGCCCCATGCGACCGCTTCCTGGCTGGTCGACAATACCTCGCTCAGCTTCGAGCAGATTGCCGAATTCTGCGGCCTGCACATCCTGGAAATCCAGGCGATCGCCGATGACACCGCGGCGACCAAGCTGACCGGCCGCGATCCGGTGCGCGCGCATGAGTTGACCCAGGACGAGATCGACAAGGGCCAGAAGGACCCGAGCTACGTCCTCAAGATGTCGAAGGGCCCCGACCAGATCCGCCGCACCAAGGGTCCGCGCTACACGCCGGTGTCGAAGCGCCAGGACAAGCCCGACGGCATCGCCTGGATCATCCGCAACCATCCGGAAATCTCGGACGGCCAGATCTCCAATTTGATCGGCACGACGCGCACGACGATCGCGGCGATCCGCGACCGCACGCATTGGAACATCGCCAATATCACGCCCAAGGATCCGGTGACGCTCGGCCTCACCACGCAGCGCGAACTCGACGCGGCTGTGACCAAGGCGGCCAAGGCGCACGGCATCGAGGCACCGGTCGACACCAGGCTCGAGGGGGACCGCGAGGCGCTGATCGAACAACTCCGCGCCGAACGCGACCAGGCCGCGCGCGACGCCGAAGCAGCGGCGACCGAGGGCGAGGGCGAGGCGGCGCCGGTGGTGCATACGGCGGAGACGCTGTTCAAGCATTGATGCGGCCAGATCGGCCTCAATATTGGAGATGCAAGAGAGAGCATCGGCTTTCTAGCCAATGGTCTCTCATCTTCAGTCGGTCCCGAAAATCTCGCAATCGCGTAGTATATGACCCGTTCGCCTTGGTCGATGCTGGCTGCGTTGGTCCAGATCGGACCTTCGTGGCCCAAAATGTTACCAAACCCATGCCAAGTCATCTTGGCAATCGTTTGTAGAATGCTACGCTCTCCCTAATTCGGTAAATAAAAATGGGGAGTGACGCGTGCCGACCAATCAAGCCGCAGAGCCGCTGGACATCAGTGCTCCGACCACGATCACAGGCCCTTACGACTATGCCCAGATCGGCCAGAAAATGTCGGCGGCCGGGGACGTCAATGGCGATGGGATCGACGATTTTCTGTTCACCGCTGCTTTAGGCGATGCGACGAATGCATCCCGTGGCGGCACCTATGTCATTTACGGGAAAATCGGCGGCATCGGTCCCATCGATCTCAACCACCTGACGGCGAGCCAGGGCTATCTCATTCTCGCTCCGGCGGATTTGCAGGGTGGGCCGGACATGACCGCAACGGCCGCCGGCGATCTCAACCACGATGGATATGATGATATCCTGATCGGCGCGCAATATACCCGCGGTTACGACGTCCTGAATGGGCGAGCCTACATCGTCTACGGCGCCGCCACATCGGTCAATCTCGATCTCGGCAATCTGGCGCCGACCCAAGGCTCCACCCTATCCAACAGCATGGCCATGTACCGGGGGCAGTTGGGATCGTCGGTCTCTGGGTTGGGTGACGTCAATGGCGATGGATATGACGACATCCTGGTTGGCGCGGCGACGCAAACTGTCGGTGGCGTGCAGACCGGTGCCGCATATCTCATTTATGGTACGGCGAACGGGATCGGAAGTCTCAACGTAACTTCGATGTCGGCGAGCCAGGGGGCAGTCTTCAGCGGCACGCAGAACGGAGGTTATGCCGGCTGGTCGTCCGCCGCCTTGGGCGACATCAACGGCGACGGCTATAATGATTTCGCCATCGGCGCGTTGGCCGAGAATAACGGTGCCGGCAACGTTTACGTGTACTTTGGACATGCTGGCACCTTCGCGTCCCAGACGTTGGGAAGCGCGCCAACCAGCCAGGGATTCGTGATTACCGGCACCGGCAGCGATTATACCGGCAATTCGATTGCGGGCCTCGGCGATATCAATGGCGACGGCTATGCCGACATGGCGGTGACCACGAACAATGGCGATTATGTCCTGTTTGGAAAGGCGTCGGGATTCGGTCCGGTCAATCTCGCCGCGCTGACACCCGATCAGGGCGTTAAGATCACCTTTGTCTACACTGGCGGCAACGAGAAGTTTATTGCCGGCGCGGGCGACCTGAACGGCGACGGGTTCGACGACATCCTGGTTAGCGGAATCCAGCAGAATGGCAGCGGTATCGTCTACATCGTTCCAGGGTCGGCGACCTTTGGACCGGTAAACCTCGCCACCTATGGCGGGGTATCGGTACAAAGCGGCGAGACCGGTACCAATGGCAGCGATGATTTGTTCTATCGCGCCATCGCCGGTCTCGGCGACATCAATGGCGACGGCTTGGCGGATTTTGGTTCAGGCGCGCGCGCGGCGGCGGGCGGCGGCTATTACGACGGCAAGGTCTACACTTATTACGGTCTCGAAGCGACCTCGCCTGTCACGCGAACCGGCACGATCGCCAGCCAGTCGCTCGTCGGCGGCACCGGCGACGACACGCTCTATGGCGTGGGTGGGAACGACAAATTGTACGGCCATGCTGGCACGGATCAGCTTGATGGCGGGGACGGCAACGATCGTCTCGACGGCGGGTCGGGCGCCGACCATATGGTGGGCGGCAAAGGGGACGACACATACGTCGTCGACGATCCCGGCGATCAGGTGATCGAGAACCCCAACGAAGGAAACGACACCGTCGAGTCCTCGATCACCTATGCTCTCCCCGACAATGTCGAGAACCTGACGCTCACCGGAACGGCAGCGATCGACGGTACCGGCAATGCGCTCGACAACGTCATCAACGGCAACGCGGCGGACAACACCCTGAACGGCGGCGCGGGCAACGATACGATCGATGGCGGCGCGGGCAACGACACGATCATCGGTGGCGCCGGACGCGACATCATCCACGGCGGTGCGGGGTTCGACATCATCCAGATCGGCGACGGCGATGCTGTCGCGGGCGAGACCTATGATGCGGGCGTCGATGGCGGACGGCTGTTGATCACCGCCTCGTCTCAGGTCGATCTGTCCACCTCGACCGTTACCGGCTTCAGCGAGCTGTCGGGCGGCAGCGTCAAAATGACGGGCGCGCAGTTCGTGCAGTTGGGCGCATTGACCGGGACGACGGTGACGCTCACCGATGGCGGGACGATCACCGGGCACGTCCTCGCCACCCCGCTGTACAACAACATCATCAATCTGGCGCCGGTCGATACCATGTTCAACGCGGTCTACTCGCTCGGCCTGCCGGGTGATGGCGGGCTCACGATCAACGGCAATATCGGTAACGATACGATCTACGGCACCGATCTCAACGACACCGTGACCGGCGGCGACGGCAACGACACGCTGTATGGCGGGGGCGGGTTCGACACGCTGGTCGGCGGCAAGGGCAATGACGTGCTCGACGGCGGCGCGAACGTCGACGACATGACCGGCGGGCTCGGCGACGACACCTATTATGTCGATAACGCCAACGATGCCGTCCACGAAAATGCCGGCGAAGGCTATGATACCGAAATCGGCTCGGTCGGGTTCGTTCTGGCCGACAATGTCGAGCGCGGAATCCTGTCGGGGTCGAGCGGCGTGACGCTCTTCGGCAATGCCGGCGACAATGTGCTGATCGGCAACGATGGCGTGAACACGCTGTACGGGCTGGGCGGCAACGATCGTCTCGACGGTGGGGCCGCGGCAGACACGCTGATCGGCGGTCTGGGCGACGATACCTATGTCTGGGACGGCACGGATACGATCGTGGAGAAGCCCGGCGAGGGCAACGATACGGTCGAAAGTGCGATCACGACGTCGCTGAGCTCGTTCGCCAATATCGAAAACCTGACCTTGACCGGGACGGCCGCGATCAATGGTACGGGTGATGCCAACGCCAACGTGATCCGTGGCAATGCTGCCGCTAATACGCTGGATGGCGGTGGCGGTGCCGACACGCTGTACGGTGGGGCGGGTGACGATACGTATATCGTCAACAACACGGGCGTTCAGGTGATCGAGAATGCCAATGAAGGCACCGATACGGTTCGCTCATCGGTGAGCTTCACGCTCGGCGCGAATGTCGAGAATCTGGTGCTGACGGGCACGGCCAATATCAACGGCTACGGCAATGCCGGCCAGAACACGATTACCGGCAATGCCGGCAGCAACGTGCTGGATGGCGGCGGTGGTGGCGACACGCTGAAGGGCGGTGCGGGCAACGACGTCTATTACGTCCGCAATGCCGGCGACGTGATCGTCGAGGGAACGGGCGAAGGAACCAGCGACACCGCGTTGGCATCGGTCAGCTACACGCTGGGCGCCGATGCGCAGGTCGAGCGGCTTGCCGCGGCCGATGCCAATCTGACGACGGCGATCAACCTGACGGGCAATGCGTATTCGCACCTGATCCAGGGCAATGCCGGCATGAACGTGCTGACCGGCGGCACCGGCAATGACAACCTGTACGGCTATGGCGGTGACGACCGGCTCTATGGCGGAGCAGGGACCGACACGCTGTATGGCGGCACCGGCAACGACACCTATGTGATCGACAGCCTTGGCGATACGATCGTCGAGAATGCCGGGGAAGGCACCGATACGGTCGAGGCATCGATCAGCTTCGACCTGTCGACAGTGGCCAATGTCGAGAATCTGACGCTGACGGGCACGGCGGCGATCAATGGCACCGGCAATGCGGGCGACAATGTCATCCGCGGGAATGTGGCGGCGAACATCCTCAACGGCGGCGGCGGCGGGGCCGACACGCTCTACGGCGGTGGCGGCGACGACACCTACATCGTCGACAATGCCGGCGTGCAGATCGTCGAGAACGCAGGCGAGGGCACCGACACGGTACGGTCGTCGCTGAGCTACACACTCGGCGCCAATCTCGAGAACCTGGTGCTCACCGGCACCGGCAACATCAACGGCTATGGCAATGCCGGCCAGAACGTGATCACCGGCAATGCCGGCAGCAACCAGCTCGATGGCGGCGGCGGCGGCGACACGCTCCAGGGCGGGGCGGGCAATGACGTCTATTACGTCCGCAACGCCGGCGATGTGATCGTCGAGAATGCCAATGAAGGCACCGCCGATACCGTGCTGGCGTCGGTCAGCTACACGCTGACCGCGGCGGCCCAGGTCGAGCGGCTGGCGGCATCGGACGCCAATGCGACCGTCGCGCTTAATCTCACCGGCAATGCGTTCTCGCATCTGATCCAGGGCAATAATGGCGTGAACACGCTGACCGGCGGCAGCGGCAATGACAATCTCTATGGCTATGCCGGCGACGACCGGCTCGATGGCGGGCAGGGGACCGACACGCTGTATGGCGGCGTGGGCAACGACACTTATGTCGTCGACAGCCTGAGCGATGTGATCGTCGAGAATGCCAATGAAGGCACCGACACGGTCGAGACGGCGATCACTTACTCGCTGGCGGCTCTCGCCAATGTCGAGAACCTGACCCTGGCCGGCAATGCGGCGATCGACGGCACCGGCAATGCGCTCGACAACATAATCCGCGGCAACTCGGCGGCGAACACGCTCAACGGCGGCGGCGGTACCGACATGCTGTACGGTGGCGCGGGCGACGATATTTATGTGATCGGCGATGCCCATGCCAAGGTGGTCGAGCTCGTGGGCGAAGGCAATGACAGTGTCCAGGCGTCGGTCAGCTACTCGCTGGCGGGCATGAGCAACATCGAAACGCTTCAGCTGACGGGCACGGCGAACATCAACGCGACCGGCAATGGCGAGCACAACATCCTGATCGGCAATGCCGGCAGCAACGTGCTCGATGGCGCGGGTGGCGGCGACACGCTCCAGGGCGGGGCCGGCAACGACGTCTATTACGTCCGTAACGCCGGCGACGTGATCGTCGAGAATGCCAATGAAGGCACTGCCGACACCGTGCTGGCGACGGTCAGCTATACGCTCAACGCCAATGCCCAGGTCGAGCGGCTGGCGGCATCGGACGCCAATGCGACGACGGCGATCAACCTGACCGGCAACGCCTGGTCGCACCTGCTCCAGGGCAATAACGGCGCCAACACGCTGACCGGCGGCAGCGGTGCCGACACGCTG
>NZ_JBFUJY010000016.1:0-27015 GCF_056401155.1 Sphingomonas sp. P4_G2
CTGTTGCAAAGCGTAGGGCCGGCGGCGGTCTGCCAGCACGCCCGCCTGTTGCAAAGCGTAGGGCCGGCGGCGGTCTGCCAGCACGCCCGCAACGCCATCATCCGCGCGTCGGGCGCGATCCCGGCGATGCCGATGCCGTTTCCCGCCTTGGCACCGACGATGCCGGCGACGCCGGTGCCATGCGCCTCGCTGGGGACGGTGCGGCGCCCGGAATCAGGATTGGCGACGAAATCGAGATTGGCGGTGAACTGGCCGGCCAGATCGGGATGCGCAACGTCGATCTTGCTGTCGATGATGGCGACGGAAACGTTGCGGCCGGTGGCGATGCGGTGGAGATCGGCGAGCCGCCAGGCTATGGCGGCGGGCTCTGCTCGGAAGAGAGGGTCGTTGAGCGCGGCCCCGGCGGGCGAACCGCGCGCCTGGTACGTTTGCAGCGGCTGCGACCAGGCGACCCCCGGCTCCTTCGACACCTGGGCGATCGCCGCGTCGAGCGCCCTGCCATCGGGCACGCGCATGACATAGCAATCGACCCCGATCAGCGGCATCGGCCAGCCATCGACCAGCTTCAGCCCGTTGCGCCGCGCGATTTCTGCCGCCATGCGCCGCCGCGCGGCCATCGCCGTCGTGTCACCGTAACTGCCGCCATAGCTCCCGCCGGGCCGGTAATGCGGCGGCGCCATCTTGAGCATCACCAGTATCTGGCGATCGGCGTCGGCGGTCGGCCGCTCCTGCGTATGGCCTGGCGTCACCACGCCGAGCGCGGCGGCACCGCACAAGGCCAGGCAGAGCCGGAACCATCCGCGCCAGGTCATGGCTGCGATCCAGGGTCGATCGGCTCGGCCAGCACGACCTGCGGCGTGGCGCGCAGGCCGTCGATCGCCTGGCCCCGGCGATCAGGGGCGATCCGCACGATATAAGCGCCGCCCGCCGTCGGGCCGTCGACGACGCGCGCGCCTGCCTTGGTCAGTGCAGCCCGCAGGTCGCTGTCGCGCGCATCGGGCCGGAACATCACCAGCGCGTTGCCCGGCTGTGCCGTCGGCGCCGATCCCAGCGCACGATAGGTTTCTCCGGCGGGCGATGGAGCGTCCGGCACAACCATGACAGCAAACGCGACCGCGGCGGCAGCCGCGAGCGGCCCACCGAGCGCCCAGCCCATCGCCACCCTGCGGCGCAGGAACGGCACCGGCTCGGCCAGCCGGCGAGGCGGTCCCGCCGTGTCGATCCGCTCGCTTAGCGCCGCCCAGGCATGTTCGACATCGATCGGCAGCGCTGCGACCTCTCGCGCGAGGACCTGTTCCGCCGCCAGATCGGCGCGGCATTCGGCGCACTCGGCGAGATGCGCCTCGACCATTGCCGCGTCGTCGGCCTCCAGCGTGCCGTTGACGTACCAGGGCAGCAAGTGCTGCGCCTGTTCATGAGGGCTGCCGCGCAGCCGGATGATCTCAGCCATCGAACGTCTTCCTAAATCCAGTCGGTCAACTCGCCGGCCAGGCGACGCCTGAGGTGCCGGCGAGCATGAAACATGCGGGTCTTCACCGTGTCGACCGGGCATTCGAGGATCGTCGCGATCTCGCGATAGCCCAGTTCGTGGAAATACGTCAGGTCCACCACTGCCCGGTGCGCCGCCGACAATTCGTCCATCGCGCGCATCAGCAAGGCATTGATGCGGTGGCGGCTCGATACTTCCTCGGGGCTCGCCGCGTCGCTGATACGGTTCTCGGCGTCCTTATCCTCGACCGCCTCGTCCTGCCGCTTCAGCCCCTTCATCGCCTTGCGATAGGCAATGGCGAAAATCCAGGTCGACAGCTTGCTCGCGCCGTTGAAACTGTCGGCGCGATCCCACACCACCATCATCGTGTCGTCGAGCACTTCCTCGACCAGGGTCGGCCGCCGGATCAGGTTGAGCAGGAACCGCGTCAGCCGGGGATGGTAGAGGCGGTACAATTCCTCGAACGCCGCCCGGTCGCCACCCACGACGCGCGCGAACAGCGCCATCTCGGCTTCCGATCCGCCGCTGCGCCCCCGCTCGCGCACCGCTATCAACCTGACCTCACCTTCACCATCCGCCGCCGCACCCATGATACCGGGTTTGTGCCGGAGGCGCATCGGATAGTTCATCGTGACGATCCTGCCGCGTTCGCGCTGGCGTGACAGGACGATTTGACACTAGATCGGCGTCACGACTTAGCGCGGCTGGAAAGGTAAGAATGGTGGGCGACAAGCGGGCGTGTTTCGATTTCGAGGTCGAATTTTCGAACGGGGGCGGCATCCAGGGCCAGGATTTCCGGCTCGATATCGATGGCGACGACATCACCGACGACGCGCTCGCAGCCTATATCATCGCCGATCTGCGGCTGCTCATGGTCGGCACGGTGCGGATCCTCAACAAGCGGATCATCGAGGAGCGCCACAAACGCGCCGCCGTGGCCGCTCGACCGACGGTGGCCGACACGAGCCGCCGCATCGACCTCAGCCATACGATCGAAGACGGCATGATCACCTATAAGGGATTGCCTGCTCCCCTGATGTGCGATCATCTATCGCGCGAGCAATCGCGCGCGATTTATGCCGAAGGGACCGAGTTCCAGATCGGCAAGATCGAAATGGTCGGAAATACCGGCACCTATCTCGACACGCCGTTCCATCGTTACGCCGAGGGCTATGACCTTTCCGGGCTCGATCTCGACCGCGTCAGCGGCGTTCCCGCCGTCGTGGTGCGTGTCGCGGGGCAAGCGGCGCGCGCGATCGACTGGACCGCCTTTGCCGCGAGCGATGTCGGCGGCCGCGCGGTGCTGGTGCAGACCGGGTGGGATCGCCATTGGCGGACCGATCAATATTTCGAGGACCACCCGTTCCTTACCGCCGATGCCGCCACTTATCTGCGCGATCACGGCGCGCTGGTCGTCGGCATCGATTCCTACAATATCGACGATGTTTCCGGCGGCGAACGGCCGGTGCATACGATCCTGCTCGGCGCGGGCATCCCGATCGTCGAGCATATGACCAATATGGATGAGCTCCCGATCGACGGATTCCGCTTTTGGGCAGTGCCGCCAAAGGTCAGCAAGATGGGCACGTTTCCGGTGCGAGCCCATGCGGTATTGGAGGCGTGACGACCCTGCGATCGCGTGATGGCACGGGCGCGCGATCGGCATCGCACTAGCGACAACACCGATAGTCTCAGGAGAACCCTTGAGGGCGCGCCTTCAAGGTGGCGAAACCCGATCGGGCTTCCTAGCTAGCGTCGGCGCGACCGGGAAGTTCCGGCCGCGAAACGTGGAGCTGCACCGATGAGCGAGCCGACCGATTACACCCCCCCGAAGATCTGGACCTGGGACAAGGAAAACGGCGGCGCGTTCGCCAATATCAATCGGCCGATCGCCGGGCCGACCCACGACAAGGAGCTGCCGATCGGCAAGCATCCGCTGCAGCTCTATTCGCTCGCCACGCCCAACGGGGTGAAGGTGACGGTCATGCTCGAAGAATTGCTCGCGCTCGGTCACACCGGCGCCGAATATGACGCCTGGCTGATCCGCATCAACCAGGGCGACCAGTTCGGCAGCGGCTTCGTTGCCGCCAACCCCAATTCCAAGATCCCCGCGCTGATGGATCACACCGACCCGGCCGCGCCCGTGCGCGTGTTCGAATCCGGCGCGATCCTGATCTACCTGGCCGAGAAGTTCGGCGAATTCCTGCCCAAGGATTATCCGGCTCGCGCCGAAGTCCTGTCCTGGCTGATGTGGCAGATGGGCAGCGCGCCGTTCCTCGGCGGCGGCTTCGGGCATTTCTATGCCTATGCGCCGTTCAAGCAGGAATATCCGATCAACCGCTATGCGATGGAAGTGAAGCGTCAGCTCGACGTGCTCGACCGCCGGCTGGGCGAGAGCGAATATCTCGGCGGCAAGGATTATTCGATCGCCGACATGGCAACCGCGCCCTGGTACGGCGCGCTGGTCAAGGGGCTGGCCTATGACGCCGGCGAGTTCCTGCAGGTGCAGGACTATAAGAACGTGATCCGCTGGACCGACCAGATCTTCGAGCGGCCGGCGTTCAAGCGCGGCCGCATGGTCAATCGCGTGATGGGCGAGCCGTCCGAACAACTCCACGAGCGCCACGACGCGAGCGATTTCGAGCTGCGTACCGCGGACAAGCTGGAACCGGCTGACTGACGCTATCGGATGGGGCTCCCAGCCGGCCGAGACCGGCTGGGGGTCGAAATGCCCCGGTCGCCGTCTTGCGCATAATCGCGATTGCCCCCACATGTGGGGCACTGGCACTCGCGCTTCCTTAGTGCCAATTCGCAGATCGCAGCGCTGGCTTCGGTTGTGATAGCGACGCTTCCGTCGCGTTCCAGCAACCGAACGGCCCGATTTCCATGCCAGCCAAAGACATCAAATTCTCGCGCGACGCGCGCGAGGCAATCACGCGCGGGATCGATCTGCTCGCGGATGCCGTCAAAGCAACGCTCGGCCCCAAGGGCCGCAACGTTCTGATCGACAAGGGCTATGGCGCACCCCGGATCACCAAGGACGGCGTGACCGTCGCCAAGGACATCGAGCTTCAGGACAGGTTCGAGAATCTCGGCGCGCAGATGATGCGCGCGGTCGCCTCGCGAACCCAGGATCATGCCGGCGACGGCACGACCACCGCCACCGTGCTCGCCCAGGCGATCGTCCGCGAGGGACTCAAATCAGTTTCCGCAGGGGTCAACCCGATGGACGTCAAGCGCGGCATCGACCTCGCCGTCATCCGCGTCGTCGAACATCTGGCGACGCGCTCCAGGCCGGTCGCCAACAATGACGAGATCGCCCAGGTCGGCATCGTCTCCGCCAATGGCGACGAGGAAATCGGCCGGATGATCGCCAAGGCGATGGACAAGGTCGGCAAGGAAGGCGTGATTTCGGTCGAAGACGCGCAGGGCATGGAGTTCGAGCTCGAAATCGTCGAGGGCATGCAGTTCGATCGCGGCTATCTCAGCCCCTATTTCGTGACCAATGCCGAGAAGATGACGGTCGAGCTCGAGGACCCGTGCATCCTGATCCATGAGAAGAAGCTGTCGAAGCTCGAAGCGTTGCTGCCGATCCTCGAGGCCGCCGCCAAGGCGGCCAGGCCATTGTTGATCATCGCCGAGGATATCGAAGGCGACGCGCTGGCTACGCTCGTCGTCAACAAGCTGCGCGGCGGCCTGAAGGTCGCCGCGGTCAAGGCGCCGGGCTTTGGCGATCGCCGCAAGGCGATGCTCGAGGACATCGCGATCCTGACCAAGGGCATGGTCGTCAGCGAAGAGCTCGGCATCAAGCTCGAGGGTGTGACGCTGGACATGCTCGGCACCGCCCGGCGCGTCTCGATCGACAAGAGCGACACGACGATCGTCGACGGCGCGGGCGATCCCGCGGTTATCGCCGCACGGGTCGAAGCCATCCGCCAGCAGATCGAGAATACCGACAGCGAATATGATCAGGAAAAGCTCCAGGAGCGACTGGCGAAGCTGTCGGGCGGCGTCGCGATCATCCGGGTCGGCGCATCGACCGAAGTCGAGATGACCGAACGCAAGGATCGCGTCGACGACGCGCTCCACGCCACGCGCGCCGCGGTGGAGGAGGGAATCCTCCCCGGCGGCGGAACCGCGCTGCTCCACGCGGTGAGCGCGCTGGAGGATGTGAAGGGCGACAATGCCGACCAGGATCGTGGCATCGACATCGTCCGCCGGGCGCTGTCGGCGCCGCTGCGCCAGATCGCCGAGAATGCGGGCCATGACGGCGGCGTGGTCTGCGCAAGGCTGATAGAGGGCAACGATCCGGACATGGGTTTCAACGCCCAGACCGAAACCTATGAGAATTTGGTCCAGTCCGGCGTGATCGACCCGACCTTGGTCGTCCGCTCGGCACTGCAGGACGCAGCGTCGGTCGCGGGACTGCTGCTGACGACCGAAGCGGCCATCGTCCAGGCGTCGGACTGATTGGCTGGGGCGGCAGGATCCATCTACCCGGTCCGAGAGCCGCGTAGGATGGCACAAGTCTCGGGCCGGTGTAGCCCGCCTGCGGGAGCTCCCAATGTCGCCGGCGTTCATTGCGCGATCCTGGCGGCGGCAGGCTTATGATCGGCGCTTTACTGCCCGCCTTGTCTCAAGAGACGCGCGCTCTGATTGGCGCCGACATCCGCGCCGCCGGTGTGCATCCATGCGGCGCCCCGCGACGGCCTTTCTGCGGGCAACGATTGCCCGAATCGAACCAGCATTTCGGTCATGGCGACGCGATCGACCGCTGGCGAGAACAGGTAACCTTGCCCGAGTACGCAGCCCAGGGCGCTCAACTGCTCCGCCTGGCTCTCGGTCTCTATACCCTCGGCGACCACGCGGATGCCGAGCTTTTCGGCGATGCTCAAAAGTCCCTCGACGATCACGCTGCTGGGATTTCCCGGCGAGAGGCTGTCTACAAAACTCTTGTCGATCTTGAGAATGTCGACGGGGACGGTTAGCAGATGGGTCAGGGAGGCGAAGCCGGTACCAAAGTCGTCGAGCGCCACCCGTAGTCCCAGCGCTCGCATCGCCTTGATTTCACGGGCGATGACATGGTCACGGCGCCCCATATAAACATTCTCGGTGATCTCGACGATTAGATGCTTGAGTGGCACATCCGCGGCCGCGAACGCAGCGCTGAGCTGACCGCCGAGCTTGCCGCGATGGACGTCGGCGTAGGACACGTTCAGACCAACATGCTGAAATGCTATGCCAAGGTCGAGCCAGTGGCGGATGTCGGCCACGATGCGTCCCAGCATGCGTTCTGTCAGCGAGCACGCGATCTGCGCATCCGAGGTCGCATCGCTGAACGCCGCGGCGGGAATGATTTCACCGTCAGGCGTCATCAGGCGGCAGAGCGCCTCGACGCCGACCACTTCGCGCGTGTCGAGGCGGAAGATTGGCTGATAATAGGCCTCGACGCGATTCTCGCGAAGCGCGTCCCCAAGGTCGCGAATAGCCGTTAGCCGTTTCGTGATCGCCGTCCCGATGCCGGGCCAGTAGCGGACGAACCCGCCCCTGCCCGTCTCTTTGGCGTGATATAGAGCGAAATCCGCCTTCTGGCGGACTGTCTCAGCAGTCGCATCTCCGATCGACAGCACGGCGCCGCCGATCGTCGCCTGCGGAGAGACCAAATGCCCATCGCATGAAGCCGCCTCAGCCAGGCAATTGAGGATGCGCTGTGCCGTATCGGAGATATCCCGAAGTGCCTCCGGCGTTTCCCAGATGATCGCAAACTCGTCGCCCCCGATCCGAAAGGCCTTTGCCGGCGCTGAGGCAGTAGCGAGCCGGGATGAGACCTCCCGCAAGAGCTCGTCGCCGACATGATGACCAAAGGTGTCGTTCGTCACCTTCAGATTGTCCAGATCGAGGACCATGATTGCCCAGGATCCGGGCTCGTCACACGACAAGCCTGCGAGCGCGCGATTGAAGGAAGCACGGTTCAATAGCCCGGTGAGTTCGTCGACGTTCGCCTTACGCTCGTGCTCGAGCAAACGGTCGTGTCGCTCCATCGCGATCGCGCAAAGGTGGGTGCAGTTTGCGACGATCTGCTCTTCAGCTGGGGTCGGGCCGCGCCGCTCGCGATAATAGATCGCGAAGGTTCCCAAGACCATTCCGCTCGCGTCGCTGATAGGGCTCGACCAGCACGCCGCCAGCCCCAGCGGCAGAACAAGGTGCCTGAATGCGGCCCATTTGGGATCGCTCGCGACGTCCGCGACGGCCACCGGCTTCTTGAGATATGCGGCCGTTCCGCACGAGCCTGCTGCGGGTCCGATTGGGATACCATCCAGCGCTGCGGAATAGTCCGACGGCAGGCTAGGCGCCGATAGTGGACGCAGGAAGCCGCCGCGATCGACCGTCAAAACGGAGCAGATAACACCAGGCAGCAAAGCCTCGACTTCGGAGCAAAGACGATCGGCGGTGGCCTCCAGAGAGCTTCCGGTCGCAATCATCTCTAGAATGATGTGTTGAAGGGGAAGCACGGCAAGCCAATCGTGAGGGTAAGCGCACGTCGTGCGGCAAACACCGTCAAGGTCACGTGAGGTTTCTTGGTTAATCTTTAGATAACGGCACCAACCCCTCGCCAATTTTACAAAAAGCTGGTTTCGATTCACCCGCCGCGGGATTCGTGCACGATCAGGTCGGTGGGCAGGTGAACCGGCAAATGGCGAAGTTCAAGCTCATTGCGCCGCTGCCACGGGCTCCGCGATTGGCGTCGGCGCATCCCAGCCGCCGCCCAACGCCCGGTACGAAGCGACGGCGGCGCGAGCGGCGGCCGCCTTTGCCTGAATTTCGGCGTCGCGCGTCTCCAGCACGCGCCGGTCGGCGTCGAGCACCTCGAGCAGGCTGGATGCGCCAGCTTTGTACGCCGCAAAAGCTGAGCCCCGAGCCTTGCTCAGCGACGTATCGCCCTCGGCAAGGATTTGCGCGCGTGCCTGTTGTTTAACCACGCTTGAAAAGGCGTTCTCGACATCCTCCGAGGCCCGCAGGACGACGAGGCGATAGGCGGCCAACGCTTCGCTGTTGCGGCCGCGCGCGGCAGCGATCTCGGCATCGATGCGGCCAAAATCGAACAGCCGCCAGCGCAACCCGAGGATTCCGCTCGCCTGGGTGGCTCCCCCCCCGAACAAGCTGCCCACGCCCATCGTCGCCGTGCCGAGCAGACCGCTCAGCGAGAATTTGGGATAATATTCCGAGATGGCGACGCCGATGCGGGCGTTCGATGCGGCAAGCGTGCGCTCGGCCGCGATGATGTCGGGACGCCGCCGCAGCAAGGCCGCAGGGCCACCCGCGCTGGAAACCGGGGGGACGATCGGGATCGGCGCGACAGCCGCAAGCTCAGGACGGGTCGAGCCAGGCTGGAGCCCGAGCAGGACGTCCAAGGCATTCATCGAGCTGTCGAGATTCTGCTCGAGCTCCGGAATGGCGGCTTTCACTTGCGCAAGCGCACCCTGGGCCTGGCTCAGTTGCAGCTCCGCCGCGACGCCCTTGCGATATTGCAGCGCAGTCAGCTCGACCAACTGTTGCTGGATCTTTTGCTGGTCCCGCGCGACCCCGAGTCGCGCCTGCAGGCCGCGGATCGCGATATAGGTGTCAGCGGTCTGCGCGGCGACGGCGAGCCGGGCGGCAACCGCCGCCGCGGAGGAAGCCTGCCAATCGGCGCGGGCCGCGTCGCGCGCGGCATCCTTGCCGCCGAACAGATCGATTTCCCAACTCGCGCCGAGGTTCAGCTCATAGCTCTGCGCCTCTCTCTGGAAACCCGGCAGTGCGCTGGCGATCCGGCCCTGCGGTGTCTCGCGTGACTGATAATTCTCGCTCGCCTGGCCGCTGATCTGACCCGACGGAAGAAGGTCGGCATTGGCGTAGCGTAGCGCGGCGCGCGTCTGCATCACGCGAGCGCGGGCCTGTTGCAGATCCAGGTTTTGCGCCAGCGCCCGATCGACCAGGCTCGCCAACAGCGGATCGTCGAAAGACCGCCACCAATTGGCCAGGTCGACCTTGGCTGCCCGCTCGGCATTGGCATCGACCGCAGGACCGCCGATGAAAGCTGGCGGTGCGGCCATCTGCGGCGCAACATAGCTAGGACCGACCGCGCAACCCGCGAGAAGAGCCGTTGTGGATGCCGCGATCAGGGTACGAAAGAAGCGCATGGAATATCGCCGATCAGCTGATGAGTTTCATGTGACCAATAACGCAATTGGTCACAATTTGTCAATCGCCGACTTTCGCGCTAAAGGTTGGTCATGAAAACGCAGATTGCAGAAAAGGCAGCGCCCGTACGCGGGCCGGCAGAACATTCGGTCCGGGATCAGATCGTCAAGGCCGCGCGCGAATGCTTCGCTCATTATGGCTATGCGAAGACGACGGTGGCGGATCTGGCGCGGGAGATCGGCTTCTCCAAAGCCTATATCTACCGGTTTTTCGAATCGAAGCAGGCGATCGGCGAGGCGATCTGCGGCGACTGCGTGGATGCGCTGTTCGACCAGGTCCGGGAGGCGGTGGACCAAGGGCAGGACGCAACCGATAAGCTGCGCAGATTTGCGAGAACCGCGACCACTGCAACCGTCGACCTGCTCTTCTCCGATCGCAAGCTTTACGAGATCGCGGTCAATGCCTCGTCCGAAAACTGGGAGGTCGCGCGAGCCTATACCGAGCGCCTCCAGAGCCTGCTCGAAGAGATTCTGAGGGAAGGACGCGAGAGCGGCGAGTTCGAGCGCAAGACGCCGCTCGACGAGACCTGCCGGTCGATTTTCTATGCGCTGAGGCCCTTCATCGACCCCGTTTTTCTCGAGCGCAGCCTCGACCTCCTTCCCGATGCCCAAACCGAGGTGACCGGATTGGTACTGCGCAGCCTCGCGCCCTAGGACGAATTGATTACATGTGACTAGTTGACACATTGGTCACAAGATGACATAGAGTTCCTACTGAAACAGGAGGAACCTGCGTGTCGATATCGTCTTGCGCGCGAAGCATCGGAATTCTCGGACTGGTGGCCGGCGCGCTTGCCGGATGCGGACGATCGGACGCCGATCCGCGTACTGCGCCGCCGCTGGTGCGGACCGCCCAAGCGGGGCTGGCCGAAGGGTCTGCACGCGAATTCACCGGGATCGTCGGCGCGCGCGTGCAGAGCGACCTCGCCTTCCGCGTCGGCGGCAAGGTTGTGGCGCGACTGGTCGACGCCGGCCAGGTCGTCCGCCGCGGCCAACCGCTGATGCGGATCGACCCGACCGACTACAGGCTCGCGACGCAAGCTACGGCGGGAGCGGTCGAGGCCGCCCGGGCCCGCGCGGCCCAGGCCAGTGCCGACGAGCTTCGCTATCGCGATCTGGTTTCGGCGGGCGCAGCGTCGGCGTCGCTCTATGAACAGAAAAAGGCCGACGCCCTTTCCGCCCGGGCCGCGCTTTCGACTGCGGAAGCACAAGCGCGCGTCAGCCGGAACGATGCCAGCTATACCGTGCTGGTCGCCGACGCGGACGGCACCGTCGCCGAAACGCTGGTCGAGCCGGGCCAGGTGGTGACCGCGGGCCAGACCGTCGTTCGGCTGGCGCGGTCAGGTCCCCGCGAAGCGATCGTCGCGCTGCCCGAGACGCTTCGCCCTGCGCTGGATACGGTGGCGGAGGCGCGGACCTACAGCGGTCTCACCGGCACCGCGCGCTTGCGCCAGTTGAGCGATTCCGCCGATCCGGCGACGCGAACCTTCGAAGCCCGGTTCGTGCTGGCCGGCGCCCCCGCGACCGCGCCATTGGGTTCGACGGTAACCGTCCGCGTCGGCGTTCCCGGTCAACCTCAGGCCATTTCCGTTCCGCTCGGCGCGATTTACGACCCCGGGCGCGGACCGGGAGTCTGGGTCGTCACCGGCAAGACCGACGCCAAGGTGACGTGGCGGCCGGTGCGCCTGGCTTCCATCGGTGAGGAAAATGCCGTCGTGTCGGCCGGATTGCGGTCGGGCGAGCGCTTCGTCGCGCTGGGCGCGCACATGCTCCATCAGGGTGAGGCCGTCCGCATCGATGCGGGAGCGGTGCGTTGAGCGGCGCTCCTGAACCCAGCGGCAGGTTCAACCTGTCCGCGCTGGCGGTGCGCGAGCGGGCGGTCACTTTATTCTTCATCATCGCCATCTCCGCTGCCGGGATTGTCGCCTTCCTCAGCCTGGGCCGCGCCGAGGATCCTAGCTTCACCATCAAGCAAATGACCGTGGTCTCGGCCTGGCCCGGCGCCACCGCACAGGAGATGCAGGACCAGGTCGCCGAGCCGCTCGAAAAACGCCTCCAGGAGCTGCGCTGGTACGACCGCGCGGAGACGTTCACGCGGCCTGGCCTTGCGTTCACCACGCTGATTCTGCGCGATCAGACACCCCCATCGGAGGTGCCGGAGCAATTTTACCAGGCGCGCAAGAAGTTGCAGGACGAGGCGCCCAACCTGCCGCAGGGCGTAGCGGGGCCGTTCGTCAACGACGAATATGGCGACGTGACCTTCGCGCTTTATGCCTTGAAGGCAAAGGGCGAACCGCAGCGGGACCTCGTCCGCCAGGCGGAGTCGCTGCGCCAGCGGCTGCTGCATGTGCCCGGCGTCAAGAAGGTCAATATCGTCGGAGAGCAGCGAGAGCGGATCTTCGTCGAGTTCGCACAGGACCGTTTGGCGACGTTGGGCATCGCGCCGCGCGCGATATTCTCGGCGCTGGCGCAGCAGAACCTGATTACCCCGGCGGGCGCGATCGAAGCGAACGGCCCGCAGATGCAGGTGCGGCTCGACGGCGCATTCGACGATCTGGAGAAGGTCCGCGACCTGCCGATCACCGCCAATGGCCGCACCTTGCGCCTGGCGGATATCGCCGAGGTCCGGCGCGGCTATGAGGACCCTGCCACCTTCCTGATCCGCAATCAGGGCGAACCGACCCTGTTGCTTGGCGTGGTGATGCGCGACGGCTGGAACGGGCTCGATCTGGGCAAATCGCTGAACGCCGAAGTCAAGGCGATCTCGTCCGAGCTGCCGCTCGGAATGGCACTGGTCCCTGTAACCGACCAGTCGGTGAATATCACGGCCGCCGTCGACCAGTTCATGCGGACGTTTCTCGAAGCACTGGCGATTGTGATGATCGTCAGCCTGATCGCGCTCGGCTGGCGGGTCGGCATCGTCGTGGCGGGAGCGGTACCGCTGACGCTCGCGATCGTCCTCGTCATCATGTGGGCGACCGGACGCGTGCTCGATCGCATCACGTTGGGCTCGCTGGTTCTCGCGCTCGGGTTGCTCGTCGATGACGCGATCATCGCGATCGAGATGATGGTCGTGAAGATGGAAGAAGGCTTCGACCGCATCAAGGCATCGGCCTATGCCTGGAGCCACACCGCGGCGCCGATGCTGGCAGGCACGCTGGTGACGGTGATCGGCCTGATGCCGGTCGGCTTCGCGCGGTCGACCGCCGGCGAATATGCCGGCAACATCTTCTGGGTGGTCGGCTTCGCTCTGCTCGCCTCCTGGGTCGTCGCCGTTATTTTCACTCCTTATATGGGCGTCAAGCTGCTGCCGGCGATCAAGCCGGTCCAGGGCGGCCATGACGCCATCTATGAGACACCGCGCTACCAGAGGGTGCGCGGGCTGATCCGCTGGGCGGTGACGCGCAACCGGGTGGTGACGATCGCGACGCTGGCCGCATTCCTGATCGCCGGTGCGGGCATGGTGCTGGTGAAGAAGCAGTTCTTCCCCACGTCCGACCGGCCCGAGGTCCTGATCGAAGTTCAGATGCCCAAGGGCACCTCGATCGAGCAAACCAGCGCTGCCAGCGCGCAGGTCGAAGCCTGGCTGCGCAAGCAGCCCGAATCGAAGGTCGTCACCGCCTATGTCGGGCAAGGTGCGCCGCGCTTCTTCATGTCGCTTACGCCAGAACTACCCGACCCGTCTTTCGCCAAGATCGTCGTACGCACGCCATCGGAAGAAGCACGCGATGCCTTGAAGGAGCGTCTGCGGCGGGCGGCTGCCGACGGCCTCGCTCCCGCGGCGCGCGTGCGGGTGACGCAGCTCGTCTTCGGCCCGCCCTCGCCCTATCCCGTGGCGTTCCGCGTCAGCGGCCCCGATGTCGACAGGACGCGCGTCATCGCCGACCGGGTTCGCGCGATCATGACCGCCGACCCGACGATGCGCACGGTCAACACCGATTGGGGCGAGCGCGTGCCGACGCTGCATTTCGTGCTCGACCAGGACCGGCTCCGCGCAATGGGCCTGACCTCGAGCGACGTCGGCGAACAACTCCAGTTCCTGCTCTCGGGCGTGACGGTCTCGCAGGCCCGCGAGGACATCAGGACCGTCGATGTTGTCGCGCGTTCCGCCGGCGGGACGCGGCTCGATCCGGCGCGCATCGGCGATTTCACCCTGACCGCGGCGAATGGGCAGCGTGTTCCTATCAGCCAGATCGGGAAGCTCGAACTGCGTATGGAGGATCCGATCCTGCTCCGCCGCGACCGCGTGCCGACGATCACCGTGCGCGGCGACATCGCCAACGGCCTGCAACCACCCGACGTCTCGACCGCCATGTTCAAAAAGCTCCGGCCGGTCATCGACACGCTGCCGCCGGGTTATCACATCGACATGGCCGGCTCGATCGAGGAAGCGGCCAAGGCCAATGCCGCTCTGGCGCCGGTCTTCCCGATCATGATCCTGCTGATGATGATCGTGATCATGCTGCAGGTCCGCCAATTCTCCGCGATGGCGATCGTGCTGCTGACCGCCCCTCTCGGGTTGATCGGCGTGGTGCCGACGCTGCTGCTGACCGGCCAACCCTTCGGCTTCAATGCGATCCTGGGGCTGATCTCACTCGCGGGCATCCTGATGCGCAACACGCTCATCCTGATCGGCCAGATCCACGAGAACGAGGGGCTCGGCCGGACGCCGTTCGACGCCGTGGTCGAGGCGACCGTGCAGCGATCCCGCCCGGTGATCCTGACCGCGCTGGCCGCCGTCCTCGCCTTCGTCCCACTCACCCATTCGGTGTTCTGGGGAGCCATGGCTTTCACGCTGATCGGTGGCACGCTGATCGGCACGATCCTGACCCTCGTCTTCATGCCCGCGCTCTATGCCCTCTGGTACCGGATCAAGCCCGACGGCCAGAGTCCGGAACCCGTCGCAGTGGCGGCGGCATGAGGGCGGCCCTGTCCCCGCACAGGCCCGCCGCGGCCTCATGGCGCAGGAGGGAAATTTGACCGGCCCCCGCCCCTCTTCCAGCCCGGCGGTTGCCTCTGCTCATCCGCGGCCGAACGGCGATCCGCTCGACTGGATCGAGGGCCGCTGGGTGCTGGAGATATTGTTGTGCCTGAACCTTCGAGAGCGCCGTTTCTCCGATTTGAAGGCGGCCATCCCCCGCGTGAGCGCGAACGTTCTGACCGACCGGCTTCGCGCTCTGGAAAATGCGGGGCTCGTGGAGCGGCACTCCCTGCCGCCACCATCGGCCAGCAAAGTCTACCGGCTCGCCGATCCGGCCAACGGCTTGAGGCCGGCGTTGGAGGCGCTGGCGAACTGGCGAGCACAAGGGCTCGGCGCGGCGCGGCCGGGCCATATCACAGCCGTTGGCCCTTCGCCCGCGAGCTAGCTCGGCGGTTTCGCCACCGCTCGGCGTTGCGGAATTCGTCCGGCAGCACGCCCGGGCATATCACGCGGAAAACATGAAGGCGCCGGGCGGAATACGGTCGTTGAAAGGAAAAGTTGATGCAACAAGCTGCTGATACCGGAACGCAGATCTCCGCAGGTGAAAAGCCGAATGGCGCCCGGGCAAAACGGGCGCTGATCACGGGCGCCTCAAGCGGCCTCGGGCTCGAATTTGCCGAGCTGCTGGCGGCGCAGAAGGTCAATCTTGTGCTCGCCGCCCGACGGCGGGAGCCAATGGAAAAGCTCGCCGCCGACCTCCGCCAGAAACATGGCGTCGATGTCGTTGTCGAGCCGATCGACCTTGCCGCGCCTGGAGCCGCTGCCCGGTTGAAAAGCAGCCTGGACGAACGGGCGCTCCAGATCGACATTCTGGTCAACAATGCGGGATATGGGTTGCACGGCGAATTTCTGGAAACGCCGATCGAGCGCACAGCGGATATGATTCAGCTCAACATCACGGCGGTCACCGAGTTGAGCTATGTCTTCGGGCGGGACATGGCATCCCGGGGAACCGGGCAGATTCTCCTCATTGCCAGTCTCCTTGGACTCCAACCTGCTCCCAATTATGCGGCTTACGCAGCTACGAAGTCCTATGTGCTGGCTTTTGGCGAAGCTCTGCACGACGAACTTCGCCCGCACGGTGTAGTCGTCACCAGTCTTTGCCCAGGGCACACCGAAACGGGCTTCGATGCGGCCGCCGACGCTCCCGTTTCGCCCATGCTGCGCCTTCTGACCATGAAGCCCCGCCCCGTCGCCGAAAGCGGTCTCCGGGCCCTGGGACGAGGGAAAGCCTCCGTGATTCCCGGCTTCTTGAACAACCTGGTTGCATTTTCAAATCGCCTGACACCCCGTTCGATGCAGCGCGCCACAATGAAACGAATTGTGGGATGATGTCAGTAATCGCAACTCGCCTCCGCAGAGTGCGTTTTTGCGGGTAGAGCGCCGGACAAATATCGTTCGTGCTCGAACGCCTCGCTCAGAGGGCAGACGCCGCCGCTTCGTCGTAGCGGCGCTGCGCCTCCAGCACCTGATCGACATTCTCCTCGGCCCAGTGGAGCAGCGCCTCCATCTGTCCAGCGAGCGTCTTGCCGAGCGGCGTAATGCTATATTCGACCGTGACGGGCACCGTCGCGAACGCCTTGCGCGTGACGAGACCATTCCGCTCCAGATTCTTTAGTGTCTGGGACAGCACTTTCTGAGACAGCCCCTCGATTTCGCGCCGTAGCTGGTTGAAGCGCGTCGGCCTCTTGGCAAGGATGCCCAGCAGCAGCACGGTCCACTTGTCCGCCACGCGGTCGAGCACGATGCGGCTGGGGCAGGCGGCGGCATAGGCGTTTGGATCGACCATCGGTTTCCTACGGGTAATCAGGTGGCGCAACGGTGCCTTCTTTACATCTTGCTGCATAATTTGCACCTAGTTCCCATTCGAAACCAAGACAAGGAATCTGAAGCCGCGTGGCCTCGCCCCGCCGGCGCTCCACAAGCCGACCTCCTACTACGATCTGTTCCGTTTCGAGAACGGCAAGGTCGTCGAGCATTGGGACATCATCGAGACAATCCCTCCCCGCAGCGAGTGGAAGAACGACAACAGGAAATTCCAGGCCGAATGTACGGCTAAAACTTTCATCAAAGGAGAATATCCATGACCATCGCCGTTACCGGAGCCACCGGCCATCTCGGCCGCCTCGTCATCAAGAGTCTCAAGGAGAAGGCGGCCGGCGAGCCGATCGTCGCGCTCGTGCGCTCGCCCGAGAAGGCGAGTGACCTAGGCGTCGAGGCGCGCGCGTTCGACTATGCGCATCCCGACACGCTCGCCCCGGCGCTCGCCGCGGTCGACACACTGCTGTTGATTTCGTCGAGCGAGGTCGGACAGCGCGAAGCGCAGCATCGTAACGTGATTGCGGCGGCCAAGGCGGCGGGCGTCAAGCGCATCGTCTATACCAGCCTGCTGCACGCCGACCGCTCGCCGATCAGCCTGGGCGAAGAGCATCGCGCGACCGAGGCGGCGCTGGCCGCTTCGGCTATTGCCACGACGATCCTGCGCAACGGCTGGTATACGGAAAACTATACCGCTTCGGTCCCTGCTGCGCTCGCCAACGGCGCCTTTGTCGGAAGCGCAGGCGACGGCCGTCTCTCGCTCGCGACACGCGCCGACTATGCCGAGGCGGCGGCCGTCGTGCTGACCAGTGGTGGCCATGAGGGCAAGACCTATGAGCTGGCGGGTGACGATGCGGTGACGCTCGCCGACCTCGCCGCCGAAATCTCACGCCAGACCGGCCGGAACATTCCCTATCGTGACCTGCCGCAGGCTGACTATGCCGCGATCCTGAAGCAGGTTGGTCTTCCCGAGGGCGTGGCCGAAGGTTTGGCTGCGTGGGATGTCGACGCCTCGAACGGCGCGCTGTTCGACGATGGCCGCCAGCTCTCGAAGCTGATTGGCCGACCGACCACGCCGCTCGCAGATGCGGTCGCGGCGGCGATCGGCTAAGCTTGCCGTTATAGGACCGGTGGCACTGCGGTGAGGCGCACATTGGCAGCCATCGCCAAGCACCGGTTCTATAAATATATAGCTATTTTGCACCTTCTGGCGCTTCTTGAAACCTCCTGAAACAGGAGGCTGGCTGGGGCGGCAGGATTCGAACCTGCGAATGGCGGCACCAAAAGCCGCTGCCTTACCACTTGGCGACGCCCCAACATTCCCCGCCGACATGTTCCGGCGGGAGCGCGCGCTTATAACGGCGCGCGCGATCCTGCAAAGCCCTGAAAAAGCCCTTATGCGATCCGGTCGAGCCAGTCGTAGGGATCGGGCGCCGCGCCGGTCTGGATCGCGACCAGAGATTCGCGCAACGACATGGTGAGCTGGCCCGGGCCGCCCGATCCGATGGTGAAATCGCCCGAGCTCGCCTTGACCTGACCGATCGGCGTGACCACCGCCGCGGTGCCGCAGGCAAAGGCCTCGATCAGCCGTCCGCTTGCCGCATCGGCGCGCCACTGATCGAGCGCATATTTCTCTTCGCGAACGGTGATGCCGCGGTCGCGCGCCAGCCTGATCAGCGAATCGCGCGTGATGCCGGCCAGGATCGTGTCGCTGAGCGGCGGAGTCGCGAGCGATCCGTCGTCGAACACGAAGAACACGTTCATCCCGCCCAGTTCTTCGACATAGCGGCGTTCGACCGCGTCGAGGAACACGACCTGGTCGCAGCCCAGCTTGATCGCCTCGGCCTGCGCGATCAGGCTGGCGGCGTAATTGCCGCCGCACTTGGCCGCGCCGGTGCCGCCGGGGGCTGCGCGCGTATACGTCTCCGACGCCCAGATCGACACGGCGGGCGCGCCGCCCTTGAAATAGGCACCGACCGACGAAGCGATTACCATATAGATGTAGTCGGACGACGGCTTGACCCCGAGGAAGGTCTCGCTGGCGATCATGAACGGACGCAGATAGAGCGACCCGCCCTCGCTGGTCGGGATCCAGTCGCGCTCCGCGCTGACCAACGCGCGGCACGATTCGACGAACAATTCCTCGGGCAATAACGGCATTGCCAGCCGCTCGGCCGACTGGCGGAAGCGGCGGGCATTCGCCTCGGGGCGGAACATGGTGATGCCGCCGTCCGCGCCACGATAGGCCTTGAGCCCTTCGAAAATCTCCTGCGCGTAATGCAGCACGGCGCAGGCGGGATCGACCGTCAGCGGCTGGCGCGGCGCGATGGCGAGATCGTGCCAGCCCTTTTCCTCGCTGTAATGTGCGATCGCCATGTGATCGGTGAACACGCGGCCAAAACCCGGATTGACGAGTTTTTCGGCGCGGACCTCATTGGGGGTGGGCGACGCGGTGGCGTTGAGCGGAAAATGCGCGGCGATATTCATGACAATCGGCCATAGCGCCACAAATCGCGCGCGTCCAAGGCTTGCCGTAGATTAATCCCGGTGGCAAAACCGGTCAACATGACTGCCCCAACACCAGCCGCTTCGGCCCAATTCCTCCGCGAATCCGAGATTCGCCGAGGATCCGAAATGCTCTTTTTCGCCTATAGCCGGCTGACGAAGGCGGTTGACCAGAATCTGGGCGAGCGCGGAATCGGCCGCGCGCATCATCGCGCGCTCTATTTCATCGGCCGCCATCCCGACATTTCGGTCAGCGAATTGCTGTCGATCCTGGGCGTGACCAAGCAATCGCTGGGACGCGTACTGACCGAGCTCGAGGACCGCCATTTGGTCGAAACGCGGATCGGCGATCGCGACCGGCGGCAGCGGCTGCTCCGGCTGACCGATTCGGGCTACGAACTCGACACCGAGTTGTTCAACCATGCCCGCGACATCATCGCTCGCGCCTATAGCGCGGCAGGCCAGCAAGCGGTGACCGGCTTTTGGGCAGTACTCGAAGGGCTGATCCCGCCGACGGAACGCGACCGGGTCCACAATTGGCGCGAGAATTCGGTGCCGCCGGGACAACGGCGCTAATCACATTCCTCAGTATTAGCGCTTCGCGGCGGCGGCCATTTCGCGGCCGCGGCGTTCGGCGGCCTGCAGCGTCTCGGTCATCAGCCGGATCAGCGCATCGTCGCGATCGAGCACGTTCAGTCCCTGCCGTGTCGACCCGCCCGGGCTGGCGACGCGGTCGGCGAGGATTGCTGGTGTCGCATCCGACCCGGACGCCATCGATGCCGCGCCGTCGATCGTCGCCAGCGCCAGCCGCGCCGCCTGATCGGCAGGGATGCCCAGCGCTTCGCCGGCCTTTGCCAGCGCATCGATGAAGCGAAACAGGAACGCCGGGCCGCAGCCTTCGAGCGTGCCGACCGCGCCGAACATCGCCTCATCCGCGGTCCATTCGACGAGTCCGAGCGGTGCCATCAATGCCGCCACCGCGTCCCTGGCGGATGGCGGGGCGCCATCGGCATAAAGCGCGACCACGCCCTTGCCGAGCGCGACGGGCAGATTGGGCATGGCACGAATGATCGCCGGGCCGGGAAAACGCTCAGTCAGCGTGGCCTCCTCGACCCCCGCTAGGATCGAGATCAGCACCGGCGCCTGACGGATACGCTCGCCATAGGCAGCAACGATCTCGTCGAGTTGCTGCGGCTTCATCGCCAGCATCACCGCGTCGGGCGGCGGGCCGTCGGGCAGCGCACGCGCCTGGCGCACACCATTGGGGAGATCGCGGTCATGACGGTTGACCACATCGACCGCGTCGCCTTGCAACGCGCCGCTGTCGATCCAGCGCGACAGCATCGCGCCGCCCATATTGCCGCAACCGATCAGCCATAGCCGGCGAGGAACCGCGGCCGCCATGCTCACGCCTCGCCCTGCGTCTCCGTCAGCGACGCCGCGAGCGCCTCCTTCGGGGTCTTGCCGCCCCAAAGGACGAACTGGAACACGGGATAGAAGCGCTCGCACTCGTCGATTGCCGATTCGATCAGCAATTCGGCGCCTTCCAGCGTCAGTGTCCCACCATCAGTGCCGTCGATCATCGCCGCGTGGCGATAGAGCACGATCCCGCTCGACGACCACAATTCGAAATGGCCGATCCACAATTGCTCGTTGATCAGCCCGATCGCCTCGTAGATCGCGACGCGGCGGTCGTCGGGCACGCGGATGTCGGGGAAAGCGAGGAATTGCAGCACGCAATCCTCCTCACGCCACAGCGCGCGCAGCTCATATTCGGTCCAGCTGCCCTTGACCGTCGCGACCACCTCATCGTCGTGGCGCTGATGCTCCCAGCCATGCGCGGCATAATAGCTCTCGATCATGTCGATCGGCGCCGCATCCTCGCGCTGGAAATCGCTCTCATCGAGCATCGTGGGTCTCGCTGGTCATCTCATGCGAATCTGCCCGTTGCGGCCGAGACGCGCAACGGGATCGTGGAGAAAGCTGTGGAAAATCGGTTCAGGGCTTTGTGGATTTCGGCTTGGCCGCAGGCGCTGCCTTGCCCTCCAGCGCGTCGAGGCGCGCCTTCAGCGCATCGGCCTCGTCGCGCGCTGCCGCCGCCATCGCCTTGACGGCCTCGAACTCGTCACGGCTGACGAAATCGAGCCCGCCGATCCATTCCTTGGCGCGCTCGCGCGTCGCGGCTTCGGCCTCGCGGCCCATCCCCGCCAGGGTGCCGGCGGCGCCGTTCACGAACTTGACGAGGTCGTCGAACATCCGGTTTTCGGATTGCATGTCTGGTATCCTGTAATCTTGATCAGAAGTTCATCTGGGCGCTCGGTGACGACGGTACAAGCGTCGATGCATTGGGATTGAGCCTGTCGATTTCCCAATTGAGCACGCCGGCGAAGCACAACCAGATCAGATACGGCACCATCAGCCATGCTGCCGCGGGGCGAATCCGGCCGAACATCAGCGTCGTCGCCAGCGCCGCGACGAAGATCGCGACCAGCAGGAACAACGCGGACGACACTTGATGCATGCCGAAAAATAGCGGCGACCAGGCGAGGTTGAGCACCAGCTGAAGCGTGAACAAGGCGATCGCCAGCCCCCGCAACCGCGATCCGCGCGCGTTGATGATCATCGCCAGCGCCAGCCCCATCAGGATGTAGAGCGCGCTCCAGGCGACCGGAAACACCCAATCGGGCGGCGTGATCCCGGGGCGGACAAGCGCGGCATACCAGCGGTTCTGCGCTCCCGCCGGCGCGATCCGGCTGGACGCGAAACCCAACAGCAGGATCAGTGGCACCGTCACTACCGCCCAGCGCAGAAACACCCCGCGTAATTGTTCCTTGGTCGCGATTTCCATCAGCAGTCCTCTTGCGCGCTCGGCACGCGGCTTTGCTAGTGTTGCCGCGTCGCAGCATGATGACAAGCGGTGACCTGCATTCTGGGCAGGCTTACCGTCTTGGAAATGGACGGCCTAGGCGGGCAGACGCGCCAGGATAACGAATTCGACATTCCCTTCGGGCCCGGTGATCGGACTCTGGACGATATCCTCGACCACCCAGCCGCTCCCGGTCAGCCACACCGCGACTTCGTCGCAAACCCGTTGATGGACCGCCGGATCGCGCACCACCCCGCCCTTGCCGACTTCCCCTCGCCCGGCCTCGAACTGCGGCTTGATCAGCGCCGCCAGCCGCGCGCCCGGTTTCGCGAAGCGCAGTGGTACCTCAAGCACCTTGGCCAGGCCGATAAAGCTCGCATCGCAGACGACCAGGTCGACCGGCTCGGGGATATGCGCGGCAGTCAGGATCCGCGCGCTGGTCTGTTCGTGGACGATGACGCGCTCGTCCTGCCTGAGCTTCCAGGCAAGTTGGTTCGTGCCGCTATCAACCGCATAGACCCGCGCCGCGCCCTTGGTCAGCAGCACGTCGGTGAACCCGCCGGTCGACGACCCGACGTCGATCGCCACCGCGCCCGTCACGTCCCAGCCCGCATGGTCGAGCGCATGCGCCAGCTTGATCCCGCCGCGCGATACCCAGGGGTGATCGCGTCCCTTGACCTCGATCGCGGCATCCGCGGCGAGCATCTGCCCCGGTTTGTCGATTCGCTTGTCGCCGGCGAACGCCAGTCCCGCCATGATCAGCGCCTGCGCGCGCGTACGGCTTTCCGCGAGCCCGCGGTCGGTGATGAGTTGGTCGGCGCGAACCTTTGCCATTCCTCTCCCATGACCGCGATTTCCGTCCGTCGCAATCCGGCGGCAATTGGGCGCAAGCTTATTCCCATCAAGAAACTAGGAATTAGATTGGGCGTTGGGAAGAAGATGAAGATAGCAGCGCGGTCGTCCCCCTAGAGCGCCCACGCCGTCTTCTTCCCACCCTCTCTTGGAGAGAAACGATGGGACAGTTCACGCATCCCGACGGCACACTTCCGACCATATTAACCGTCCCCGGTCTGGGCGGTTCCGGCCCCTCACACTGGCAGAGCCTGTGGGAGACGTCGCGCCCCGACACGCATCGTATCGAGCTCGGCATGTGGGACCAGCCGCACCGCAACACCTGGGTGACCAAGATCGACCAGGCGGTGCGCCAGGCCAAGGCGCCGGTGATCCTCGCCGCGCATTCGCTCGGCTGCCTCGCGGTCGCCTGGTGGGCGGAGATGAGCCCACAGCCTTATGGCTGGCCGGTCGCCGGCGCCTTGCTGGTCGCCCCCGCCGATCCCGACCGCCCCGACACCGCCCAGGAACTCAAGGGTTTCGCGCCTACGCCGCGCAAGGCGCTCCCCTTCCCCTCGATCCTGGTCGCCTCGACCGACGACCCCTGGATCGACATTGGGCAGGCGCGCAGCATGGCCTCGTTCTGGGGCAGCCATTTCGTCGACGCCGGCGCTCAAGGCCACCTCAATGCCGCCAGCGGGATCGGCTGGTGGGAAGAAGGCCGCAGGCTGCTCGACCGTGTCATCGCGGCATCGGCCGACCGATCGGGCCATCCGTTGAAGCCCGGCGAGGCGCGCTCGATCCTGGCGATCAACGCGACCGATGCGGCACAGGAATATTATCTGCACAAATGACCCATTCCCCCCGCGCTTGTCGGGCGCGGGGGGAATGCCGATACCGATCGTTAGGAACGAGCGCCGCCTGCCGGCGCTCGTTTGCTCATGTCGAACCGTCAGCTCGGCCTGTCCGCACGTCGATTGCCGTGCAGGACTTTAACTTGTTGGCAACCACAATAAGTCCGATCTGATCTATATTTATTGTCGCCGAATCATTGACTTCTGGCACACCAAACGCTTCAATATAGACGTGAGTCGTATCCAAGGCCGCCGGTAAACTTCTTGTAAACCTTATCGTATTCGCTGGATTTATTCAGCGGATTACTGTCGCGCATGCCCAGAACTATTCTATAGCGAGGGACTACATGTCTTCTATTACAAGCAACGCGCTGCAGATCGTCGACAACTCCCGAACACTGATCGGCGCAACCTATATTTCCGGCTCGGCGGTAGTCACATCGGGCGAGAGCTACATCGATTCCGCAACGATTGGCGTCAGCGGCAACGTCTGGACGATCACTTTCGCCGCCGACCGCAAGGGGTCGAGCGATGTCGCGACCTCATTCAACAACGCCAGCGGCGGGACCGCGTACGTATATGCCGCCTCGGGCGGCGGCGGCACGCCGGACGAGTTGAACTTCTATTTCACGCTCGAGCTGACCTTCTCCACGGCACAGGGCAACGCAACCGTCTCGCTCAACACTGGCCAGGGCCATTTCGCGCTCAGTAACAATTGGTGGCTCGGCGGATCGATCGTGACCAGCAGCGTGCCTTGTCTCACCATCCCCATTGCCGGCACGGCCGATACGCTGGAGCTGCCGCTGTCGGGATCGACCAGCAGCTACACGTTCGGACCAGGCACGATCGCCTGAACGGCGCGCGCCGCCACTCGAATAGCTCCCCATCCAGGCAAAGGAATTCGTATGTCGATTTCCACCAACGTCCTCACGATCACCGACAATTCGGGAACGATCACCTCGATGACCTACGTCGCCAATTCGGCGAATGTCACGTCGGGAGAAGACAGCGCGCCCCCGCCGACGGTCCAGAAGAACGGCAGCGTCTTCACGATCACCTTCGTCTGCGACCGCAAGAAATCCGCTCCTGTGGCGACGGCCTTCAACAACAATTGCAACAATAACAGCCTCAACGCCTATGCCGCGTCAGGCGGCGGCGGCCTACCCGAAGAGCTCAATTTCTTCTTCCAGTTGGAGCTCCAGGTCACCACCGCCAGCGGATCGGGTAGCGCGATCCTCAATATCGGTCAGGGCAGCTATGCCCTGACCAACAATTGGTGGCTCGGCGGGCCTATCGTCAGTAGCAGCCAGCCCGGCCTCAACATACCGGTCAACAACGGCGCGTCGCAGCTGAATCTGCCGCTGTCGGGCACCAACAGCAGCTTCGTGATCGCGGCGGGCACAGTGAGGCCCTCTTATCCGATCAGCCGCATCTTCGTGCTGATGCTGGAGAACCATTCGTTCGACAACATGTTCGCCCTGTCCGGGATCCCCGGAATCATCGCCGCGACGACCAGCGACAGCAACAGCTATAACGGCACGACCTATTATGTAGGCGGCGGTGCGCCGTCGAGCATGCCCACCGACCCTGGACACGAATTCCCCGACGTGGTCGAGCAATTGGGCGGCGTCGGCGCCATCTATCCGGTCAACGGCCCTTATCCCACCATCAACAATTCGGGTTTTGCCGCGAATTACGCCACCACGGACAGCGAGGGGTCACCGCCGGCGCCGGATAAGATCGGCGACATCATGCTGTGTTTCGATACCGCGGCCGACTTGCCGGTGGCCTACCAGCTCGCGACCAATTTCGTGCTGTGTGACCAATGGTTCTCGTCGCTGCCGGGGCCGACCTGGCCGAACCGCTTCTTCCTCCATGGCGCGTCGTCCAATGGACTCGATCATAGTCCGAGCAAGGGAGAGATGGCCAAATGGGAGAGTGTCTCGGGCTTCACCTATCCGCACGGATCGATTTTCGACGCGCTGAATAATGATAGCGTCACCTACCGACTCTATTACGATCCCAACGGACCGATCGCCGGGTCGGTCGCGCAGGTCGCGTCGCTCAAGAATATCTTCCTGACCGAGATGCATTCAGTGAACGACCTGGCGGAAGACCTGACCGGCGATTATCCATACCAATACACGTTCATCGAGCCCAATTACGGCAACATCGTCAACGGATCGTACGAGGGCGGATCGTCGCAGCACCCGATGGATGGCGTCACCGGCGGCGAGGCACTGATCAAGACCGTCTACGAAGCGATCCGCAACTCGCCGCTGTGGAACGAGAGCCTGCTGATCATCACTTATGACGAGCATGGCGGGTTTTACGACTCGGTGCCGCCCGGCGCCGCTCCGCTGCCCGACGACGGCAGTTCGAACACGCCGGGGGCGAAGGACAGCCTGAGCGAATTTGGCTTCACCTTTAACACTTATGGCGTGCGGGTACCGGCTATCATCGTCTCGCCCTGGGTACAGGCCGGAGGCGTCGACCACACGATCTACGATCACAGTTCCGCGCTCGCGACGATCGAACAGGTGTTCGGTGTCCTGCCGCTGACCGCGCGCGACAAGGCCGCCAACAGCGTCCTGCCGCTGCTTCAGAGCAGCGCGCGGACCGATTGCCCGACCACGCTCAACGACCCGGCGCCGCCGCCCGCCCCCGCTGCCGCAGACTTGGCGGCCGGCGCGGAAGCGCTCGACGCCACAGCCCTGATCCCCGAACGCGACAATCTGCAGGGGCTGCTGGCGATCATGCTCAAGACCAAATACGAACTGTCCGACAGGTCAGAAGCGACCAAGGCGGCGCTCTACGCGGAATTCCGGGCGATCAAGACCCGCGGACGCGCTGCCGCCTATATCGAGGAAGTGATGACGCAAGTCGAAGCGATCAGGGCCGCACGCAAAGCTACACCCTCCGATACGAACTGAGCCGGCAATGCCCCCTCTCCGCCGGGAGGGGGCTGCCTAGCGTCAGGCTCTTGCTCCATCAGCCACGATCGAGTCGTTATAGCGCAGCGCCTTGAGCACGGTGTCGACGATGGCGTCGGCATCGAGCCCGGCCTGGGCATATTGCAGCTCGGGCTTGTCCTGGTCCTGGAAGAGGTCGGGCAAGCGCATGGTGCGCAGCTTCAATCCGCCATCGATCAGCCCGGTATCGCTCGCCATCGTCAGCACGTGGGCGCCAAGTCCGCCGATCGACCCTTCCTCGATCGTCACCGCGACTTCGTGCGTGGTGAGCAGCCGGCGGATCAGTTCCTCGTCGAGCGGCTTGGCGAAGCGCAGGTCGGCGACCGTGGTCGACAGTCCCTTGGCATCGAGCGCATCGGCTGCCTTCAAGGCTTCCTGCAAGCGCGTGCCGAGCGACAATATCGCTACCTTCTTGCCTTCGCGGACGATGCGACCCTTGCCGATCTCGAGCCGCTCGGG
>NZ_JBFUJY010000017.1:0-26830 GCF_056401155.1 Sphingomonas sp. P4_G2
GCCAAGCTGCGGTATCCTTCTCCCACAAGGGGAGAAGGTTGGGACGCGCCCATCTTCAGCGCCTGGGCGCAATTCGCCGGGCTACCCCCCGCGCATCCGGCGCGCGTGATAAGCCATTCGCAGTGCGATCGCGGTCAGCATCAGCAGCATTCCCCAGGCGACGACGATCATCGGGATCAGCGCAGGGATCGCCGGCCAGGCCCAGGCGCGCAACCCGGCGACCATGGCGCCGATCAAGGTGATCCCGATCCCGCCCCAGCGCACGCCGCTGGCGACGCCACGCAGTTCGCGACGATACGCCGCCAACTCGAGCGGGTCTTTCAGGTTGGGCGGCGGGCGGCTTTCCATTCGTCCTCCAGCAACCCCCAGATCAGGCTGTCGCGCACGCCGATATGCGTTTCCCATTCGGCACGCAGCCGGGCTTCGCGCGTGAAACCGAGCCGTTCGAGCACCGCGATCGACGTCTTGTTGTCGGGGTCGGTGTCGGCGAACACGCGCCTTTGCCCTTCCGCGAACAACAGGTCGATCATCGCCGCAACCGCTTCGGTGACGATGCCGCGACCCCAGAAAGCGCGCTTCAGCACATAGCCGATCTCGGTCACCTTGCCCTGCCGCTTTTCATAGCAGGCGACGGTGCCGATCGCGGTGTCGTCGCCCTTCAGCGTGACAGCCCAGGCGCGCCAGGTCGGATCGGCAATGCTTTTTTCCAGCCGCGCGCGGCTTTCGTCCAAGGTCGTGGTCGCTGGATGCGAGCCGTAGGTATTGGCCTCGACGTCCGAATACATCGGATGCAGTGCCTCGGCGTCTTCGATGCGCAGCGGACGCAGCACCAGCCGCTCGGTCACCATGACCGGCAGCATCACGCGCCCAGCGCCTCCACCAGCGCCTTGACCTTCTTCTGCCGCCATTGCGGCAAGGGAGCGACCAGCCAATAGCCCAGGCGATAGGGCTTGGCCTCGCCGATCGCGACGATCCGGCCCGCCGCGATGTCGCGCCGCGCGAGCAATTCCGGCACCGTTGCCCGGCCCAGTCCTTCAGCAGCGGCGTCGATCGCCAATCCGGCATCGGCGACGCGGACCAGCGACACCGCATCGTCGTTGAGGCACCCCGGCCAGGAGATCCGTGTATCGGCACCGCCGCCCGGCCGCTGCACCGTGATCATACCTTCGGATTCGAGCGCTTCGCCCTCATGTTCGCCCGGCCCCTCGCCCCAGCGGATCGCGAGGTCGAGATTGGCCTGGGTGAAATCGAGTTCCTCGTCGGCGGCGATCAGCATGAAGCGCATCTCGCCATCGGCCGCGCTGATCTCGGCGAGCCGCGGCATCAGCCAGCAATGCAGCACATCGCGCGGTGCGGCGATGGTCAGCGACTTGGACGACTGGCCGGCCTGCATCGCGCGGACCGCTTCCTCGAATTGCAGGAAACCCTGGCGCAGCGCGTCGAGCCCAGCTTCGCCTTCGGGCGTCAATTCCAGGCCCTTGGTCGTGCGGCGGAACAGCACCACGCCGAGTGTGTCCTCGAGCGCGCGGATCTGCTGCCCGACCGCAGCCGGGGTCACCGCGAGCTCGTCGGCAGCGCGGGTGAAGGACAGATGCCGGGCCGCGGCGTCGAGCACGCGCAGGCCGTTAAGGGGGAGATGAGTGCGCTTCATCTCGCGTCGCCCCGGCGAAGGCCGGGGCCGCCGGCGGCACGCGACTCCCCCGACAACATGGCGGCCCCGGCCTTCGCCGGGGCGACGAGGTCGATCACCACCTTCATCATGCCCCCACCGCCGGTGCGAGCAGCGCGAAGCGGGGGATGTCGACGTCGAACGCCGAGCCGTCCTCGGCGATCATGTGATAACTGCCTTGCATCGCCCCGGTCGGGGTCGCCAGCGGGCAGCCCGAGACGTAATCGAAGCTCGCGCCAGGCGCGATCACCGGCTGTTCGCCGACCACGCCCTCGCCTTCGACCGAATGCCGCGCGCCGCGGCCGTCAGTGATCACCCAATGCCGTGTCAGCAACTGGACCGTCGCCGGCGATTCATTCTCGATCCGCACATGATAGGCCCAGAACCAGCGACCGCGATCGGGTTCGGATTGTTCGGGCAGGAAGCTGACCGAGACGCGCACGATCACCCCGCGCGTTTCCGCGACATTGGGGAACAGTGCCTTCATCACGTCGCTCACCGCTTGTTCCTCACAAACTGACCGCCTTCAGCGCCCGGTCAAGGTCGTCGATCACATCGTCGGGATCTTCCAGCCCGACGTTCAGCCGCAACATCCCCTCGGTCACGCCCATTTCCAGCCGCCGTTCCTCGCTCACGCCGGCATGCGTGGTTGAGGCAGGATGCGTCATCAGCGAGCGAGAATCGCCGATATTGTTCGAGATGTCGATCAGTTCGAGCGCGTCGAGCAGGCCATGCGCCTGGGTGCGCCCGCCGTCGAGCTCGAACGCGAAGATCGGGCCGGCGGCGTCCATTTGCCGCATCGCCAGATTGTGCTGCGGGTGGCTCGGCAGGCCGGGGTGAAGGATACGCGGCACACGGCCTTCGAGGAAACGCCCGATCTTGAGCGAATTTTCGCTTTGCCGGCGCGCGCGCAGATCGAGCGTCTCGAGCCCCTTCAGCACGACCCAGGCATTGAACGGCGACAGCGTCGGCCCGGTATTGCGGGTGAAGGCGAGCAAGGTGTTCTCGATGAACTCCTCGCTGCCGCACACCGCGCCGGCGAGCACCCTGCCCTGCCCGTCCATCAGCTTGGTCGCCGAATACGCGACGACATCGGCACCGAAATCGAGCGGGCGCTGCAGCACCGGGGTGGCGAAGGCGTTATCGACCACCGAGACGATGCCGCGTTCCCGGGCGATGCCGCACACCGCCTCCAGGTCGACCACATCCATCGTCGGGTTGGCCGGCGTTTCGAAGAAATAGACCTTGGTCTCGGGCCGGGTCGCATCGATGAATTGCTGCGGATCGCGCGCGTCGATCACCGTCGTCTGGATGCCGAATTTGGGCAGTAAGGTATCGACCAGCCAGCGGCACGACCCAAAGGCTGCGCGGCCGGCGACGACATGGTCGCCGGTCTGCAGCTGGCACAGCAAAGCGGCCGTCATCGCAGCCATGCCCGTCGCCATCGTCCGGCACGCCTCGGCCCCTTCGAGCAGGGCGATGCGCTCTTCGAGCATCTGCACCGTCGGGTTCTGCAGGCGCGAATAGGTCATGCCCTGCTGCTCGCCGGCGAACCGCGCGGCGGCATCGCCCGCGCAATCATAGGCATAGCCCGAGGTCAGGAAGAGCGCTTCGGACGTCTCCCCGAATTCCGACCGCGCCGTTCCGCCGCGCACCGCCTGGGTGGCGGGGCGCCAGTTTTGCGTGATCGAGCGGTCTTGTCCGGTACGGCGTTTCATCGTTGCGGGCTTTGCGGCGAGCGGGGGGCGCAGGTCAAGGGTAACAGTCCCTCTCCCGTTGGGAGAGGGAAGGAAGCGCGAAGCGCCGGGAGGGTGAGGGCAGCGACTTGCCCCTGCCCTCACCCCTCGCCGCTACGCGGCTCGACCCTCTCCCATTGGGAGAGGGTTTTCACGCGAACGCCGGCGCCGACTTCAAATGCTGGTACGCCGCGATCACTTCCTGCAGCGCCTTTTCCATGCTGCGATCGCCGCCGTTGCGGTCGGGATGGAATTTGCGCACCAGCTCCGAATAGCGCTGCCGCAGCCCGCGGCGATCGGTGTCCTGATCCAGCCCCAACACGCTCAACGCTCGGCGATCGGCGCCGGACAAAGGCTTGCCGTCCTGGCGCTGGCGCTCGTTCGCCATTCGCTCGCGGAAGCGCGCGCCGATCGCGTCGAGCGGGTCGCTGAAATCGGCCCAGCGCGGCGGACGGTCGGCGCCATTGGCGGCAAAGGCGCGCGTCTCGCGTTCCCAGCCGGCATAAGGCCGCTGCGCCTCGTGGATCTCGTCGGGGCTCATGCCGTTGAAGAAATTGTACCGCGAATTGAAGGCGCGGACATGGTCGAGGCATAGCCAGCGATACTCGGCCGGCCCGTCGCGCCCCGGCGGCGCGCCCTCCAGCGGCGGCGCGCGGAACTCGCCCGCCTGGTCGCATCCCGGCTCCGCGCACAGCCTTCCCGTCCCCGCCACACGGCCGTGGAAGCGGGTGTTGGGTCGGTCGTGCGGGGGCGTGCGAGCCACGGTGTCTCCGGCGGAAAAAGGGTCCTATATAAGAACGATGACCGACACCGCTACCGGCCCGCTGGCCGAAATCATCGCCGCTCGTCTGAGCGAAAACCTCACCCCATCGCGGCTCGAGGTGATCAACGACAGCCATCACCATGCCGGCCATATGGGCGACGACGGCACCGGCGAATCGCACTTCACCGTCATCGTCGAAAGCGATCGCTTCGTCGGCCTGAACCGAGTCGCGCGGCAACGGCTGGTGAACCAGGCGCTCGCCGATCTGTTATCCTCGCGTATCCACGCGCTCGCGATCAGGGCGCGCGCACCGGGAGAATGACATGGAGCCTTATCGTTTATGGTATTGGCCCTCGATCCAGGGGCGGGGCGAGTTCGTGCGGCTGGCAATGGAAGCGGCGCACATCCCCTATATCGACTGTGCGCGCGACGAGGGTGTCGATGCGTTGATCGACGACATGAAGGGGCACGATCGCCGCGGCCCCTTCGCCCCGCCCTATCTGTCGATGCCCGGCTTCACCGTCGCGCAGGTCGCCGACATCTTGTTCTTCCTCGCCAGCCGCCACGATTCTGTCGGTCCCACGAATGAGGCGGATCGCTTCTGGGCACAGCAACTCCAGCTGACCGTCACCGACATCGTCGCCGAGGTGCACAACGTCCATCACCCCGTCGCGCTCGACGATTATTACGACGACCAGAAGGACGAAGCGGCGCGCGCGGCCAAGGGATTCCGCGACCAGCGCATCCCCAAATTCCTGGGCTATTTCGACAAGGCCGTACGCCACAATGAGGGCGACTGGGCGGTGGGCACGCGCTGGAGCCATGTCGACACCTCGCTGTTCCAGCTGATCGAGGGACTGCGCTACATGTTCCCCAAAAGGATGACGGCGGTCGAAGGCGACTATCCTGCGCTTATCGCGCTCCACGACCGCGTCGCCGAGCTGCCGGGGGTCGCGGCATACCTCAAAAGCGAGCGCCGCATCGCCTTCAACACCGACGGCATCTTCCGCTATTATCCTGAACTCGACGCGGCGTAGGGTACGGACCCTAAGGCAAACGCAGCGTTTCCGTGAGGACTCTCCCGCTCGACGTCGGGAGCGGTTAAGGATCGCCGCGATGGCCCAACGTATTCCCCGCCCCGCCGCGCGCATCCTGCTGGTCGACCAGCAGGGCCGGCTGCTGATGTTCCGCTTCACGCCCGAGGACGGACGCCCGCCCTTCTGGTGCACGCCGGGCGGCGCGGTCGATCCGGGCGAGAGTTATGAAGAAGCGGCGCGGCGCGAATTGTACGAGGAGACCGGCATCATCGCCGAACCTGGCCCCGAGATCCTGCAGCGAACCGCCGACTTCCTGACGATCGAGGGCGTCGAGGTGACCGCCGACGAGCGCTATTTTCTGGTGCGGACTGACGCGCGCGAGATCGATCCCGCCGGTCATACCGAGCTGGAGCAACGCGTGATGCAGCACTGGCGCTGGGTCGCGCCGCACGAACTTTCCGCGCTCAGCGAGCAATATTTTCCCGAAGATTTGATCGATATCCTGGCAGAGGTGACGGCATGACCAACGACGACCTGATCGACCGCATCATTACGCCCACGACGCACGACCTGGGCGGGTTCAAGGTGCATCGGACGCTGCCGTCCAAGCCGCACCAGATGGTCGGCCCGTTCATCTTCTTCGACCAGATGGGTCCGGCGCATCTCGATATCGGCACCGGCATCGACGTGCGCCCGCACCCGCACATCAACCTGTCGACCGTCACCTATCTGTTCGCCGGTGCGATCGACCATCGCGATTCGCTCGGGACCTTCGCGCGGATCGAGCCCGGCGCGGTCAATCTGATGACCGCGGGGCACGGTATCGCGCATTCGGAGCGCTCCCCCGGCGACGAGCGTGCGCATGGCCCCGAATTGTCGGGCATCCAGACCTGGATCGCGATGCCCGAGGACAAGGAAGAGATCGACCCGGCCTTCGAACATGTCGCCAAGGCCGAGCTTCCGCTGATCGAAGCGCATGGCGCCACCGCGCGGATCATCATGGGCGAATTATGGGGCCAGCGCGCGCCGACCACGACCTATGCCGAGACGATCTATGCCGATATCCTGCTCGCGCCGGGCGCCAGCATGCCGATCGACGCCGGCGCCGACGAACGCGCGGTCTATCTGGCGATCGGCGAGGCCGAGATCGACGGGATGCCGATGGCGATCAACACGCTCTATGTGCTCAAGCCCGGCGTCGCGATGACCCTGCGCTCGGCCGGCGGCGGCCGCGTGATGCTGTGCGGCGGCGAGGCCTTCACGACCGAGCGCCACGTCTGGTGGAATTTCGTCAGCTCGCGCAAGGACCGCATCCAGCAGGCCAAGGAGGACTGGAAAGCCGGCCGCTTCGCCAAGGTTCCAGGCGACGAGAAGGAATTTATCCCGATTCCGGAGATTCCCAAGACGGCGACGTACCCGTGAGCAGCGCAGGCGAGCGTCGGATTTACCTGGTTCGCATTTGAAAGGATGGGATGGCGGGCGGCGGCTATAAAGGCGGGCCAACACCTGAAGGAAAGTTCGGCTGCCTCATTGGCTCGCTGATCGGCGTCCCCACGGGGCATATGCCTGCTGTTGGTCGACGCGCTTGGAGATTGTGTGCCTGATGGCCCGTGTCACCACGGCTTCCTCTTGAACGTGTTGCTCCCATCGGTCGGTATTGCCGTCGTCGTAGGTTTGGCGGCGTGGTGGATCGCGAAAGCGTATCGCCGGAATGCTGGCTGACCTTGCGGAGAATTCGCTCATCCCTTTAGGCGGCAGAACCGGGCACAGCGTTCCTGCCCTTGTCGAATATGCGGTATGGAGGCAGGGTTTCCTCGACAAGAGGAGAGAGTGATGGCGAATCTCGAGCTGCAACGCGTGGCACTACCCACGGGAGTCGAGCTTGACGTAGCGGTAGCGGGCCTGCCGACCAATCCGCCGATCATTCTGCTCCACGGCTTCCCCGAGTCGCATCGCACCTGGCGGCATCAGATCGCCGACTTGGCCGAAGACCATTTCGTCCTCGCGCCCGACCAGCGCGGCTTCGCCAGATCGTCCAAGCCCGAGGGCGTCACGAATTACACCCCCGACAAGCCGGTCGCGGACATGATCGCGCTGGCCGACCGGTTCGATCTCAAGCGCTTCACGCTGGTCGGGCACGATTGGGGTGGGGCGATCGCGTGGATGGCGGCGCTCAACCATCCCGATCGCGTCGCACGGCTGATCATCATCAACGCGCCGCATCCCTTCATCTTCCAGAAGTCGATGTTCGACGACATGGCGCAGCGCGAGGCGAGCCAATATATCCGCGCGTTTCGCAACACCGATCTCGAAAAGCATATCGACTCGATCGGCCTGTCGGCGTTCTTCGACGGCAGCTTCATGCGCCACACCGACTTCGAGAAAGTGAAGGACGAAAAGCCCATCTATCTCGAGCAATGGGGCCAGCCCGGCGCGATGACCGCGATGCTCAACTGGTACCGAGCGAGCACGCTGCTCGTGCCGGCGATGGACGAAACGCCCGAGCGGCCAGCGTTCCTCGACGGACCCTTCCCGCCGCTCAAGGTACCGACATTGGTGATCTGGGGGCTAGGCGACAAAGCGTTGTTGCCGGTGCAGCTGGAGGGCCTCGAGGCGCTGGTCCCCGATCTGACGCTCGAGAAACTGGAGGGCGTGGGACATTTCGCCCCCTGGGAAGCGCCCGAGAAGATCACCGGCGCGATGCGCGAATGGCTTGCCGACCACGACGGGTGAAAGAAGCCGCCGGGAATGCGCGCTTCTGGCTAAACATAAGACCCCAGGGAATTAGCCGCAGATCGCGCGGAAACCGGCAGCCATGAATTTCGCCATGCGGTCCTTGATCGCCGCGAAGTCATCCGACCGCGCCACGCCGCCGGACAATTTGTCGATCCGGCCGGTGCGCGCGAGCGTGAGCATCAGCGCGCCGGTCACGAAATGGTATCCCCAGAAGATGTCGGCCTCGGCGCAATCGGGAAGCGCCTTCTTGAGCAGATCGATCAGTCGCAGCACGACGGGATCGAAATGCTTGTCCATCAATTCGGCACCCCATTCGGGTGTATTGGCGACCTGGGCGCCCAGCTTGGCATAGTTCCGCCACCCCTCCCCGCCATTGCTGTAAAGGTCGAGATCGGTGTCGAGAAAGGCGTGCAGCGCGCCTTCCACGGTAGGCTTACCGCCGCATGACGCTTCGTAATCGTCGAGCACTTTCATCCTGAGGTCGCGCGTCACGACCGCCCGGCGCGCAAACACCGCATCGAACAGCGCCTTCTTGTCCGCGAAATAGTAATTGAGCAACGTGTGGTGGACGCCGACCTGCTTGGCGACGTCTTTCAGCGTGGTGCCGTAGAGCCCGTGCTGCGCGAACAGCCCCTCGGCGGCGTCGAAAATCTGCTCCATCGTCTCCGCGCGTTGCTCGGCCTTGCGCGACCGGCGCGGTGGTGGGGTGGTCTTGGTCACGATCATGGTCCTTCCAGCCTCATCCACCAGCGTCAAGCACTTCGCAGCATCCAATAATATTCACCCTCTTGATAATGTATATGTTGACTCCCGTCGCTGCTTCCCACCATCATGCGGGACAACGGGCAAAAGCCGGGGAGAGGAAATTGGACTTTCTGACGGCACTCGGTCGGCCGCGCGCCCGCGCCCGCTATCGCGCACCTCTCCGGCGGGTTCGGTAATGGCCACGACGATCGCGACGGCGCCCTCCCCTGCCCCCGCCACATCGGCCCGGGCGTGGCTCATGCTCGGCACGCTGACCTTCGTCTATGTGCTCAATTTCCTCGATCGCCAGTTGCTCGGCATTCTAGCCAAGCCGATCCAGGACGATCTGCACATCACCGACGGCCAGCTCGGGCTGATCGGTGGGCTCTATTTCGCCTTCTTCTATTGCTTCATCGCCATCCCGGTCGGCTGGCTTGCCGACCGGTCAAACCGCATCACAATCGTCGCGCTCGCCTGCGCGATCTGGAGCGGAGCGACCACCGCTTGTGGGCTCGCGGCCACCTATCCGCAACTGGTCGCCGCGCGGATGACGGTGGGATTCGGGGAAGCGGGCGGCGTACCGCCTTCCTACGCGCTGATCACCGACACTTTCCCGCCCGGACGCCGCGGCATCGCCTTCGGCATCTACAATCTCGGACCGCCGATCGGCGCGGCCCTGGGGATCGCGTTCGGCGCGTCGATCGCTGCCTTCTTCCATTGGCGCGACGCGTTCATCGCGATCGGCGCGATCGGCGTCGTCACCGCCATCCTGGTCCGGCTGTTCCTGCGCGAGCCGGCGCGCGGCGCGACCGATCCTGTGGTGCAGGAGGTCTCGGCCAAGGCGCGTTTCTGGCCGACCATCGGCATGTTCTTCACCCATCCGATATTGATGCTCGCCGCGCTGGGCAGCGGCGCGACACAATTCGTCACCTACGGCCTGGGCAATTTCGCGGTGCTGTTCCTGATCCGCGAAAAGGGCATGAGCTTGCAGCAGATCGCGGTGTGGTACGCGATCGTCGTGCTGGTCGGCATGTGCTCGGGGATGCTGGTGTCGGGGCGGGTGATAGACCGCTTCACGCGCCATTCGCGCCGCGTCTATGCCATCGCGCCGGTACTGTCGCTGGTCGTCGCCATGCCCTTCTACGCCGCCTTCGTATGGGCGCCCGGCTGGCCGCTGGCGCTCGTGCTGCTGACCATCACCATGCTGTTCAACTATGTGTACCTCTCCTGTTCGGTCGCGCTGGTGCAGGAGGAAGTACGGCCCGACCAGCGCGTGCTCGCGGGCGCCCTCTTGCTGCTGGTAATGAACTTCATCGGACTCGGGCTCGGGCCGACCTGGGTCGGCGCGGCGAGCGACTGGTTCAAGGCCGCGGGCGATGCGCATTCGCTGCGCACCGCGCTCTACACGCTCGTGCCGGTCTATCCGGTCGCGATCCTGCTCTTCCTCTGCCTCGCCCGCGTGATCCGGGCGCACGAACAAAGGATATCGGCATGACCCGTTTCCCTTCGCTGCTCTCACTCGGCGCAATGCTCGTGGCTGCTCCGGTTTCCGCGCAATCGGGACCGGTGGTCGATGCACCGTCGGGCGCCGTGCGCGGCACGACCGATGGCGACATCCAGGCGTTCAAGGGTATTCCCTATGCCGTTCCCCCGGTCGGCGCGATGCGCTGGCGTCCGCCGGCGCCGATGCAGCGCTGGAAAGGGGTGCGAGAGGCGACCGCCTTCGGTCCCGCCTGCGTCCAGCCGCAGGGCAAATCGGCCTCGGTCTATTCGCCCGCCGCGCCCCTGCCGGTCAGCGAGGATTGTCTGACGCTCAACATCTGGGCGCCGAAGAATGCGAAGAACGCGCCGGTCTTCTTCTGGATTCACGGCGGCGCGCTGGTCAGCGGGTCGAGCCGCGAGGCGACCTATGACGGCCGCAGGATGGCCGAACGCGGTATCATTGTCGTGTCGATCAATTATCGCCTCGGCGTGCTTGGCTGGCTCGCGCATCCGGGGCTTACAGCGGAATCGCCGCAGCACGTGTCGGGCAATTACGGACTGCTCGACCAGATTGCGGCGCTGGGCTGGGTCAAACACAATATCGCGGCGTTCGGCGGCGATGCCAAGAACGTGACGATCGCTGGCGAGTCCGCCGGTGCGCTCAGCGTCATGTATTTGCTCGAATCGCCGCTCGCTCGCGGGCTCTACAGCAAGGCGGTTGCCGAGAGCGGGTACATGATCTCGATGCCCGAGCTGAAGAAAGCGGTCTATGGCGCACCGTCGGGCGAAGCGGCCGGCCAGATGCTCGGTGGCGCGCTCCAGGCGCCCGACATCGCGGCGCTGCGCGTGATCGACGCGCAGACGATCACCGATAGCGCCGCCAAGCTCGGCTATGGGCCCTGGGGCACAGTCGACGGCCTCGTCCTGCCGCAGCAGATGGTCGAGGCGTTCGACCAGGGAAAGCAGGCGCCGGTGCCGCTGCTCGCCGGGTTCAACCAGGGCGAGATCCGATCGCTGATGATGCTCGCGCCCAAGCCGCCCGCGACCGCGGCCGACTATGAAGCGACGATCCGCGACCGTTATGGCGACCTCGCCGACGCGTTCCTCAAACTCTATCCGGCGGCCGACTACAAAGAGAGCATCATCGCCACAACGCGCGACGGGCTCTACGGCTGGACCGCCGAACGCATGGTGCGCAAGCAGACCGGGCTTGGTCAGCGTGCCTATCTCTATATGTTCGATCACGGCTATCCGGCGATGGAAGCGGCGGGGCTGCACGCCTTCCACGCCAGCGAATTGCCTTATGTGTTCGGCACGATCGACACGCTCGGCCCCAATTGGCCGAAGATCCCCGCCACGCCCGAGGAGCAAGCGCTGTCCGATGCGATGCTCGATTACTGGACCAGCTTCGCGCGGAACGGAAATCCAGTCGCGGCCAAGGCGCCGGCCTGGCCGGCCTACGGCACCGCCGGCAACTATATGCACTTCACAGCGAAGCCCGAGCCGAGCAAGGATCTGATGCCCGGCATGTTCGCGCTCAACGAGGCGGTGATGTGCCGCAAGAAGGCGACCGGCAAGATCGGCTGGAACTGGAATGTCGGCCTGGCCGTGCCGAAGATTCCGCCACGGACCGCCGGGTGCGATTGATCGGATAAAGCATTACGCCTCTCCCTTTTAGGGAGGGGTTGGGGTGGGTGCGCGCGCGTCTGCGCGCTCACAAAGACTCTTCACCCGACCGCCAAAACAGCGACGGGCGAGGCATCGAGCCTCGCCCGTCGCTCAACCCACCCCTTGATCCCCTCCCTTGCAGGGAGGGGAGATTGGAATACCATTCGACCTACGGTCACCGCCCCATCGCCACAGCCGCGATCTTCCCCGCCTCGTAATCCGCGCGCAGCCGATTTTTGTCGATCTTGCCCGAGGCGGCGAGCGGCATCGCCGCGATCTCGGCGACGCGGTCGGGGATCCACCAATCGGCGACCTTGCCGCGCAGCAGGTCGAGCAACACGCGCGCATCGGCCTTGCCGTCGCTCTCGACGATCAACACCGGGCGCTCACCCCATTTGGCGTCGAGCCTTCCGATCACCGCGACATGGCGCACTGCCGGATGCGTGCCGACGATCGCTTCGATCTCATTGGGGTTGATCCACTCGCCGCCAGACTTGATCAGATCCTTGCCGCGTCCGCAGATCGTGAGATTGCCCCCAGCGTCGATCGTCGCGAGGTCGCCGGTGTCGAAATACCCCTCGGCATCGAGGGCGTCGCTGTCGGCACGGAAATAACGGTCGATCACGCTCGCGCCCTTGACCTTGAGATGTCCCTGTACGCCGCGCTGCTCGGGCAAGGTCGCGCCGTCGGCATCGGTCAGCTTGAGATCGAGCCCGATCGGCGGCCGCCCCGAGTCACGGGCGGGGTCAGTCGTGCCGGGCGCCGCGATCGTCCCTACCGGCGACAATTCGGTCATCCCCCAGCTCGTCTGCACTTCGGCACCGAGCTTGTCCTCGAGCCGCCGGATCAGCGCCTCGGGACAGGTCGACCCACCAATCACCACGCGCTTCAGGCTGGGCAAATCGATCCCGGTCGCCTCGACATGGTCGGCGAGTGCGAGCCATACCGTCTGAACGCCGACGGCCACGGTCACCTCCTCGTCGCGGATCAATCGCGCCAGGCTCGCGCCGTCGATCACCCGCCCCGGCAGGACCAGCTTGGTACCCGCCGCGGGCGCCGCGAACGGTAGTCCCCAGCCATTAGCGTGGAACATCGGCACCGCGAGCAGCAGAACATCGCGTGCCGTCAGTGCGATCGCATCGGCTTGAAGCGCGCGGAGTGTGTGGAGATAATTCGAGCGGTGGGTATAGACCACACCCTTGGGACTGCCGGTCGTGCCGGACGTGTAGCAGAGCCCCGCTGGCAGAGTCTCGTCGAACCCTCCCCACGCCACCTCGACGCCGTGCGCTTCGAGCAGCGCGTCGTGGCCCCAGACGCTTACGTCCGCCCGGCCAACAGCGTCGATGTCGAAGGCCGGGCTGTCGAGCACGACGACATGCTCGATCGATCGGCACCGTGCGACCAGCTCGCTCGCAAGCGGTAGCAGGTCGGCCGCTACCGCCAGCACGCGATCCTCGGCGTCATCGATCATCGCGGCAAGATGCGCGGCGGTCAGCCGCGGATTGAGCGTGTGGCAGACCAGCCCGATCCCCATCGCGGCATAATAGAGTTCGAGATGATGCGGCGTGTTCCAGGCGAGCGTCGCGACGCGGTCGCCCTGGTTCAGGCCGATCGCCGCAAGTGCGCCCGACATCCGGTTGCTGCGCGCCCTGAGCCCGGCATAGGTCTCGCGCGCGAGCACATGGCCCGCTTCAGCGCCAACGACCTCACGATCATGGAACCACTTGGCGGCGTGATCGAGGAACTTGTCTACCGTCAGGCCGTAGGATTGCATGACACCTGGAGAGAAAGCGGGGAAAGAAAGGCCGGGCGCCGCGATCGCGCGCGCACGTCCGGCCAGGCTGGGAATCAGAAAGTCTTGAGCACCTTGAGCCCGTATTGGCGCGGGGCTCCGGCGAAATAGAGCCCGCTATTGAGCGCGGCGACATAATGCTGGTTGGTCAGGTTGGTGCCATAGGCCGTGATCGTCCAGCTGCCCTTGGCGTAAGCGAGCTGGGCATTGAGGATCTTGCGTGCGTCGAGCAGGTCGCCACGGTTCGTGTTCTGGAACAGGGTCGCCCATTGGCTGCCGACATAGCCAAAATTGGCGCGCGGTGTGATCGAGCTGCCGTCGGGCAGCTTGAAGGTATATTCGCCGCTGACGTTGAACGTGACGTTGGGCGCATAGGTCTGGCGCCGGCCGGCCAGGTTGATGCAGTTGGTGGCTGCGGCCGTGCCACCCGTGATCGGGTCGCACGCCCCGGTGGCGGCGATGCGCGGATCGCTTGCGTAGAACGAGCCGAGTTCGCTGTGCAGGACGTTGACACCGGCATCGAACTTGAAGCCGCCGACGGTAACTTCCGCCTCCGCCTCGAACCCATAGATCTTGGTGCTGTCGGGAACGTTCAGCTCGATTCCGAACGTGGGGAAGGTCGGGTAACCGATGATGACCTGGAAGTTCTTATAGTCGTTGTAGAAGCCGGTGACCGTGGTGCGGACATGCCCGCCCGCCCAATTGGCCTTCCAGCCGGCTTCGTAGGAGGTGATCTTCTCCGGCTTGAACGGAGCGGGCGCGCCCAGCCCGACCGGCACGTTGAGCCCACCAGGACGGAAGCCGGTGGCGACGAAGCCATAGAGGAACTGGTCGGCATTCACTTTCCAGCCGAGCGATGCCTTGTAGGAGAAATTGTCCGACGACACGGTCTGCACCTGGCTGATCGGCAGGCCATATTGCTGGACGTTGACATAATTGGTCGACCGACTGGCGGTATAGCGGCCACCGAGTTCGAGCTTCAGGCTCGGCGTGATCTGGAAGCCGACCTGGCCGAACGCGGCAAGGTTGCGCTCCGGATTGCGGCCGGTCAGCTGGTAGAGGCACGCATTGACCGTGGTGACGGGATAGCAAAGGTTGATCGTGAAATTGCTGAACGGCTTCGGGAAGAAATAGGCGTTCCACATCCCAAACCCGCCGATCAGCCACGTAAAGCGCTGATTGTCCGGCGAGATGATGTTGAATTCCTGGCTGAATTGGGTCTCCTCCACCTTGTCGAAGAAGCTCCAGTTCTTGATCGTGCCGGTAGTCGGATCGACGATGTTCGATGCCGTGCCGTCGAGGTCGGCGCGGTAGAGAGTGGTGCCGTTCTGGAATCCGGTGACCGACCTGAATTTCACGCCGCCGGTCGTGTCATATTCCAGTTTCAGCACCGATCGCACGAACGTGTCGCGCGCATCCTGCGGCGCGTTGAGCTGGATGTCGTAGAGATCGCGCTTGTACGCGGGATAGGCGTTGCTGTGCTGCCAGAAGGGAGAAGCGGGATAGGCGCCCGAATCGAGCGCGTCGAAATCGGTCTTCCATAATGCGGAGAATTGGCTGCTCGGTTTCCACAGGAAGCTCACGCGCCCGGCGAGATAGCCCATCTTGCCGCTGTCATAGGGGTAGGCGCTGCCGCCCGCGCCATGCACATTGAAGAAGCTGTCGCGGCGCTCGGCGAATAACGCGACCCGCGCAGCGAAGGTGTCGCTGATCGGCAGGTTGATCGCGCCCTGCATGCCGGCGTCGTTGTAATTGCCGTAATTGGCGTTGAAATAGCCGTGGATCTCGCCCCCGACGATCGGATCGTTGGTGTTGACGAACACCGCGCCGCCGGTCGAATTCTGGCCGACGATCGTCCCCTGCGGGCCGCGCAGCACCTGGATATTGGCGACGTCGAAATAGGGCTCCATCTGGAAATAGCCCGGGAAGGTCGGCACGCCGTCGCGATAGGTGATCACGCCGGTCGTCGTCTGGGTGTTGTGCTCGGCCTTGCCGATGCCGCGGATGTTGAAGTCGTTGCCCTGGCCGAAATTGTTCACCACCACGCTCGGCATCGCGAACTGCAGCGCATCGACATTGGCGACGCCCTTATTGCCCAGATCGGTGCCGCTCAGCACCGACGCCGATACCGCGGTGGTCATCAGGTCTTCGCTGCGGCGCTGCGCGGTGATGACGATGTCGCCGGGCAGGTTGCTATTGTCGGTGGCGGCCTGGCTATCGTCCTGCGCCGCCGCCGCGGGTGTCGACTGGGGAGCCGTTTGGGCAGCAGCGCTGCCACCCCAGGCAAAAGCGAGCGCGGATGCACCGAGCCACAATGCACGAGCCTTCATTCAATCCTCCCACCAATCAATCACGCTCTCCGGCGCCGATGACGGGAAACTGCCGCAAAGCGCGGCTACTAGCAATACTAATTCACACAATAGTGAATAACGATGCTTTAGCGTGAAAACGGGCGGGGCCGGCCAAGCCGGTCGATCGTTTGTCGTGCTGAATCGACCGATACGCTCTGCCCATCGCCGCCGAATCGATTGGCCGAGAATCACAAAAGCCGCGGACGTCAGCGACGTCCGCGGCTTTCGATGGTGGGCGTGGCAAGGATTGAACTTGCGACCCCTGCGATGTCAACACAGTGCTCTACCACTGAGCTACACGCCCACGGGGAGGGGGCCCTGTAGCGGCGCTTCCGCCGCTGTGCAAGCGCCGAAACTCTACAATCCGCCGTTGGCGCTTTCGACCTCGAACAAGCGGTCTACCTCCAGCACCAGATCCCTAAGATGGAACGGTTTGGACAGCACGCGGGCATTGGGCATCTGCTTGCCGGCGCGCAGGGTCACGGCGGCGAAGCCGGTGATGAACATGACGCGCATATCGGGCGCGATCTCCGACACTTTCTGCGCCAGTTCGATTCCGTCCATCTCGGGCATGACGATGTCGGTCAGCAGCAGGTCGAAATGCTCGGTTTCGATCAGCGGCAGCGCGGCGGTGCCGCGATCGACGGCGGTGACGGCATAGCCCGACCGTTCCAGTGCGCGCGTCAGATATTCGCGCATCACCGAATCGTCCTCGGCCAGTAGAATCCTGATCATGCCCGTCCGTTGCCCTGTGTCCCGCCAAGGTCTTTTATGCCCTAAGGGTTTAAGATTTTCCAGCGTCGCGCGGCGATTGCCCCAAGACGGCACGACGAGTAGATTTGCACCTATGGCCGCTCCCTCGTTCGACCGCGTCGGACCAATCCCGCCGGACAGCCCGGTAATCCTGTCGGTGCCGCATGCCGGGCGCGATTATCCACTCCAGCTGCGCGCCGCCGCCGCCGTGCCGGTGGCGTCGATGCTGGCGCTAGAGGATCGCCATGCCGACGACGTCGCGCTCACCGCGCGGATCGACGAGACTGTGTTCGTCCAGCGCCGCGCGCGCGCCTGGATCGACCTCAACCGCGGCGAGGACGAGCGCGACCCGCTGATCGACGACGGTGCGCGGCCGATCCCGGCCGGTGCCGCGGCGACAAAATTGCGCAGCGGGCTGGGCCTGGTGCCGCGGCGGTCGGCGCCCGGCGTCGCGATCTGGAACCGGCGCCTGGGCGACGACGAAGTGCGGCAGCGCATTACTCAGGATCACCGCCCCTATCATTCGGCGCTCGCCGACGCGCTGGCGGCCGCGCGCGAGCGGTTCGGGGCCGCTTTGTTGCTCGACGTGCATTCGATGCCGCCATTGCCGGGCGGTGCCGCGGCGCGCGTGGTGATCGGCGATCGCTTCGGCCGCAGCGCGGGCGGGCGGCTGGTCCATCGGCTGGAAGGCGAAGTCATCGCCGCCGGGCATCGCGCGGCGCTCAACACGCCCTATCCCGGCGGCTATATCCTGTCGCGCCATGGCCGGCCCGACCAGCATATCCATGCGATCCAGATCGAGATCGACCGGCGGCTCTATCTCGATGCCGGTTTGACCGCACCGGGCAAGGGTTTTGCCGGTACCGCCGCTCTGCTGCGCCGGATGATCGATGCCGCCACCGATGAATTGCTGACCGGCGGGCTGGCGCTGGCGGCGGAGTGAGTGGGCGGGGGAAACGACAGCCCCGGATTGGTCGCTAGCGACCAGTAGCGGACATCGGCCATATCGCGCATAGTCTCGCTATGTATGACGCCGACTTAAGGCAGCCGACGCGACTGTGGTCACTTGCCATCTACTCATTCTATGTCGTTGCGATCGTGCCGGGCTCGTTCCTTGCTTACATCGGCATAGGCTGGATGGATGCCTATGAGCGAGGCTGGCGCACCCAAGTTGCCGCTGCTGCTCTTGCCGCCGCCTGGATCCCATTGGCCTTGGGAGTTGCGTTCTGTTGGAAGGCAGTACGAGCCGGAAGTAGACCGATTTTCTTGCACGGGGTTGGATTCGTACTGCTTGCAGTGGGCTTTTACGCCGTCCCCCTTGTGTGGGGCGGCCGCATGTTGATTTAATCCGCTGCCCACCCAATAGCGGCCTCATGCCAGCAGCCCGACCGATCTCGCCCACCCCATAAAAAAACCACCTCGGGCAAACGCCCGAGGTGGCCAAGGTTCAGGGAGGAGACACGCTCGAAAGCGTGTCTGCACGACCTCGCGAAAGGGGGGACACGAAGCCGTACTCCAGCAACATAGGTCGATGAGATTACCGTTTCAAGACTCGGACTTGAACGTTCTCACCGAAGAATTTCAACCATTTCGGACCGATTCCGGTGCCATCCCGCCAGGCACGGCGTGCGCGACGGCATATGCCGCGGCGACATGCCGCAGAAAGGCATGGCCGAGGCCCTGCCGCCTGTGCCGGCCTCGCCGCGCACCAGGGTGACGAGGACCAACGCGGTCCTCGTCATGAAGGAGGTGTCAGGCAACCAGCTGCGGCGCCGGCATCAGTCCCAATTGCATCTGACGCGTGAAGATCTCGCGCATCACCGACAGCGAGAACATATGCGCATAGATCAGCGGCAGCAGACCCGACTGGGTCATCTTGCGCAGCTGGTCGCCGCGCAGCTCGTTGAGCTTCTCTTCATTGACCATGCGGAAGCCCGAATAGACGAACGGCTTGTCGGCGCCATCCGGCTGGATCGTCACTTCGCCGTCCATCAGCAGATCGAGCTCGCGAAGCTCGTTCATGAACGCCGCGGTACGTGCGCCGGCTTCTTCGAACTGCTGGTTGAACTCGAGGATGTTCTTGGTCACCTCGGTCGGGGCGCCATCGGCGAACAGCGGCTCGCCGTCGTCGAACGCGCCGATCGTTTCCGAACTCGGATCGAAGCACAAGGTCAGCTCTTCGGCTTCCGGGCGCAGGCGCGCGAGCAGATACGGATAGCGCCGGATATAGGCCGGGACATAGGTATAGGGCTCGCGCAGCTGACCCTTTTCGTCGATGAAGACGTTGACCCCTTCGTTGAGGCCCATCAGCGCCAGCGGCACGCCATCGTCGCCTTGCGAGAAGACGATCGGCAGGTTGCGCTGCGCCATCGGGAATTCGTCGACCGTCAGCGGGATCGCGTGCTGGCTGGCCAGGAACGGCGCGCCGTTGGACGGGCGGATGCGGAAATTGCCGTGCTGCTCGCTCGACAGTGGTTCGAGCGAATTATAAAAAAGCGGAAGCGACTGCGGCGCGCTGGCCATTACCCTACTCCAATCGAATCTCTTGAACGCGGCTCCCCCAAGAAGCCGCACGTGGCCGTGCGCCCTAAGGGGTGGCGCCGTCGGGCGCAAGGGTAACGAGCTTCCCCGGATTCATCAATTCGCGCGGATCGAACGCGCTTTTGATCGCCCGCAGCGCCATCATCCGCGCCGGCGAGGACAGCCGCGCCAGCTCGTCGCGTTTCAACTGGCCGATGCCGTGCTCGGCCGAAATCGATCCGCCCGCGGCGACGACGAGATCGTGGACGAAGGCCGAGATGACATGGCCCTCTCCCTCATACCAGCTCGGGCCATCGGTGCCGACCGGCGCCCGCACGTGGAAATGGACGTTGCCATCGCCGAGATGGCCGAACCCGGCCGCGTGCGTTCCGGGGAAGCGCGCTTCCACCGTTCTCGCACCTTCGGTAAGGAAGCGCGGCATGCCGGCGACGGGCACCGAGATGTCGTGCTGCAGCGCGGGCCCCTCGGCACGCGACGCCTCCGGAATGGTTTCGCGGATTTTCCACAAGGCGTCGGCCTGCGCCTCGCTCGCCGCGACGACCGCATCCTCGACCTCACCCGCCGCGAGCGCGTCGCCGATCAGCCGTTCGAGCAAAGCGGCCGGTGATTCGTCGGCTGGCGCCGCGCGCGTCGCCTCGATCAGGACCTGCCAGCCATGATTACCGCCCAACGGCGCGCGCGTGCCGGGGAAATGGCGGATCACCGCGTCTAGGAAGCTTTGCGGAATGATCTCGAAGCTCTCGACCGCCTGCGTCGCGCCCTGCAGCCGCCGCAACAGCGCCAGCGCGCGCTCGGGATCGGCGAGCCCAACCCAGGCCACTGCGCGGTCGAGGATCGCCGGAACCAGCCGCAACGTGGCCGCGGTGATCACCCCGATCGTGCCCTCCGCCCCTATCAGCAACTGGTTGAGATCGTAGCCGCGATTGTCCTTCTTGAGCGCGGCGAGGCCGTCATGGAGCGATCCGTCGGGCAGCACCGCCTCGACGCCGGCGACCAACCCGCGCATCGTTCCGAATCGCAGCACTTGCGTGCCTCCGGCGTTGGTCGAGGCCAGCCCGCCGATCGTCGCGCTGCCCTTTGCCCCCAGGGTCAGCGGAAAGCGCATCCCCTCGGCCAAGGCGGCGTCGTGGAGGCTGGACAGGATCACCCCTGCCTCGGCCACCGCCAAAGCGTCGGCCGGCCGCAGCGAGCGGATGCGGTTCAGTCGTCGCGTCGACAGGATCAGCGCCGAGCCATCCGCGGGCGGAGTGGCGCCGGCGACCATCGAGGTATTGCCCCCCTGCGGTACCAAGGCGACGCCGAGGTCGCGTGCCTTGGCGACGACCAATTGCACTCCCGCGACGGTGTCGGGCGCAAGGATCGCCGGGCTGCTGCCATGAAACCGCCCGCGCCAGTCGGTCAGCCAGGGCGCAATGTCCGCGGGATCGGTCACGACCGCCTTGTCGCCCAGCGCGGCGCGGGCGGCGGCGGTCAACTCGGTCTGTGCGGGTGTCATGGCAGTCGCGCTAGCATGGCGGAGGATGCGTATCCAATTCATTGCGTGTTCAAATTATGGCTTTACCAAGGCGCGCTTCATGCCGAGTCCACCCCTTGCCGCCTTTGCCCTGATTGCCTCCGTCGCCGCGGTCAGCACGCCCGCGCCTGCCGGTCAGGTGACGGGCATCGAACTGGCGCAAGTGACGATCCGCGGGCGAATCGTCATCCGCGTTCCCAGCACATTGCGGGACAGGGTCGCGCCCGCGCCGCAGCTTACACCGGCGCGACCGATCAAATGGGCCGAGAAAAAAGGTCCCAAATGCATCGCCGCCGACCAATTGGGCGGAGCGATCGTCGCGGGCGATTATGTCGACCTGGTCCTGCGCGGCGGTGACCGCGTCCGCGCCGAGCTGGACGGCGATTGTTCGGGCCTCGGCTATTATGGCGGTTTCTACGTGAAGCCGTCGGCCGACGGCCAGGTCTGCGCCGGACGCGATTCGATCCGCACCCGCTCGGGCGACCAATGCACGATCAGGAAGTTCAAGAAACTGGTCGCCAAAAAATAGGCCTTGATGCGCCGGTCGAAACTGGCTCGAGCATCCCCATCCCCGCCCCGCACACACCATACCGCTTCGCCTGAACTTGTCGAAAGGCAAACTGAGGAAGGGCGAACCAAGGGCGACAGTCTGGCCAGGTTCGCCTTCGTCGATCCGTCCGATGTCGCAAACATAACTCGCTCTTCCGCACTCTCATCAAGCCAGAAAGCTTGACTTTCGGCAACTGATCGGCAAGCGCGCACGTTGTTGGATGGCGCATCTGCGCGCTAACCATTTTTCCGGATTCTTGGATGCCTTTTGCCGACCTCGGCCTTTCAGACGAATTGCTCCGCGCCGTAGGCGAATCGGGCTATACCGAACCGACTCCGATCCAGGCCGCGACCATTCCCAGCGTGCTGATGATGCGCGACATCATTGGTATCGCCCAGACCGGCACGGGCAAGACCGCCGCGTTCGTGCTGCCGATGATCGATATTCTCGGTCATGGCCGCAGCCGCGCGCTGATGCCGCGCAGCCTGATTCTCGAGCCGACGCGCGAGCTCGCCGCGCAGGTCGCCGAGAATTTCGAGAAATACGGCAAGTATCACAAGCTCTCGATGGCGCTCCTCATCGGCGGCGTGCAGATGGGCGACCAGGTCAAGGCGCTGGAAAAGGGCGTCGACGTGCTGATCGCGACTCCAGGCCGGCTGATGGACCTGTTCGAGCGCGGCAAGATCCTGCTGACCCAGTGCAACCTGCTGGTGATCGACGAGGCCGACCGCATGCTCGATATGGGGTTCATCCCCGATATCGAGAATATCTGCACCAAGCTGCCGGCCAATCGCCAGACGCTGTTGTTCTCGGCGACGATGCCGCCGCCGATCAAGAAGCTGGCCGACAAGTTCCTGTCGAACCCGAAAACGATCGAGGTCGCGCGTCCCGCCACCGCCAATATCAACATCACCCAATATGTGGTGCCGGTCAGCAGCACGAGCCACGCCAAGCGCGCGGCGCTGCGTCAGTTGCTCGGCCAGGAAGAGGTCAAGAACGCGATCATCTTCTGCAACCGCAAGACGACGGTGCGCGAGCTCAACAAGAGCCTGAGAGGCTATGGCTTTTCGAGCGGTGAGATCCATGGCGACATGGAGCAGCCGCAGCGCATCGCCGAACTCGAGCGGTTCAAGAAGGGTGAGATCAACATCCTGGTCGCGTCCGACGTCGCCGCGCGCGGGCTCGACATCAAGGGCGTCAGCCACGTCTTCAATTTCGACGCGCCGTGGCATCCGGACGATTACATTCACCGCATCGGCCGCACCGGCCGCGCCGGTGCGACGGGGATCGCCTATACGCTCGCCTCGAGCGCGGATGCCGAGAATATCGAGAATATCGAGAAGCTGACCGGTATGAAGATTCCACGGCTCGAAGGCGGCCCACCGCCCGAAGCCGAGGAAAAGCCCCGCGCCCGCGCTGCCCGTGACGAAAAGCCGAAACGCACGCGCGCCGCGCCGCGCGAGAAAGCTGCCGCCGACGAGACGCCCGAAGCACCGGCGCCGCGCGCGGACAAACCCGCTCGACGCGAAGAGCCGCGCGCGCCGCGGGAAGAAGCACACCCGCGCCGCGACGATCCTCGCCCGCCCCGCGACGAGCCGCGTGTGCGCAACGACGACCGCCGCCCGCGCCGCGGCCGGGAGCAGGACGACGGTCCGGACGAGGGCTGGAACGGACCGATTCCCGACTTCCTGAACGCGGTCCTGACCCACGATTGAGGCACGCGTGAGCCTGCCCGATTTCATTAGCGTGGTGCCGGTCGAACCGATCGTCAGCCCGTGCGTCAATATCTGCCGGATCGGCAAGGATCGGTTGTGCGAGGGATGCCGCCGCACGATCGACGAAGTCGCGCGCTGGACGAGCATGACTCCAGCGGAGCGTGACCGCATCATGGCCGAACTGCCATCGCGCCAGATCGCGTCGAGTCAGCCCTGAAACGACACGCCCAAGATCACCGCCGCCCGTTCACCGGGAAGCCCATGTTTGCGCATTGCCGCCGCTCGCGACGCGTCTGATGGCGATCGTTGAGACAGGCGCGAAGCCGACGATCCCAATCCGCCTTGCGGTCGACATAGGATTCGTCCCCGCCGGGATGCGGCGCTGGCACCGAAGGTTCGGGAACCCGCGAGCGCGGCACTGGCGATGGATCGCGACGGATGCCGTAGCCGCTTTGCGCCGCGACCGGCGCGGCGAGCGACAGGATGATCGAGGCGACCACAAACTTCATCGCGACACTCCCCCAGCGAACCGCGCCTTCATTCAATGCTCGAGCAGCTGAACGCGACCTGAAGCGCCGCGCGTCACGCCAGCTGGTTGGTCTCCATCAGCGCATCGTCGAGCGCCGAGGCCCGCTTATAGCCCTCTCGCCCGCTCAACCGCTCTGCATAAGCGGTAAAGGCGTCGCGCTTGGGGATCGTGCCGAATTGCGTCCCCCAGATCACCTGGGCGCCGACATAGACATCGGCCATCGTGAAGGCGTCGCCGGCGACGTAGTCATGCTGCGACACCGCGCGTTCGAGCACGTCGATCGTCCGGTCGTAACTGCCATAGCCGAACATCCTGCCCTGCTCGGGCTGGGGGATGAAGCCGGCATTATTGTTGGTCACGGCTTGCTCGACCGGCCCGGCAGCGAAGAACAGCCAGCGGTAATAATCGGCGCGATCGGCGGTCGGTGGCGCCAGGCCGGCATCGGGAAATGCGTCGCCGAGATAGGCGCAGATCGCCGCGCATTCGGTGATGACCTTGCCCTTGTGCTCGATCGCCGGGACCTTGCCCATCGGATTGACCGACAGATAGTCATCGCTTTTCATCGTGTCGGCGTAATTCATCACGCGGACTTCGTAGTGGGCGCCGACTTCCTCGAGCGCCCAGCGTGCGATCCGGCCGCGCGACTGCGGGTTCGTGTACAAGATCAGGTCGCTCATTATTCTCTCCCTAGGAATCCGTGTGTCACGCGTCCGCCGAGTCAGAGCGCCTTCTGGAACAGCGCCAACATGCGCTCCCAGGCGCGGTCCGCCTGCGCCTGGTTGTACACCCTGCTGTCGGGCGGGCACCAGCCGTGCATCGTACCTTTATAGACTTCGATCTCGGCGAGCAGCTTGGCGTCGGCGAACGCTTTCTTCAGCACGTCCTTGTCGGTCGGCGCGCGCTGATCGTCATTCTCGGCGATCGCGATCAGGAAGCTCGCCTTCATCTGCGGGATCAGCGCGTTCGGGCTGTCGGGCTTGTCGCCGACCAGCCCGCCGCCATGAAAGGTGCCGCCCGCGCGATAGCGGTCGGCGCGCGCGGCGACGGTGCGGAACACCATCGGCCCGCCCATGCAATAGCCGGTACTGGCGAGCCCGCGCTTGGTATCGACTTCCTTCTGCGCGTCGAGGAAACTGGTGAACGCCTTGGCGTCGCTGACCGTCCCGGCGGGGGTGAGCTTCTCGACGAACGGCATGATCTTGGCGCGCACGTCGGGCTGGTCGAACGATTGGCCGGGCTTGAGGAACGGCGTCTTGGTCGAACGGTAGAATTGATTGACCACCAAAACGGCATAGCCCGATTGCGCCAACCGCTCGGCCATCTGCCGGAAAGCCGGGCGCAGGCCCATGATATCGGGCCAGATCAGGACGCCGGGATGCTTTCCGGTCGCCGGCGCGACGAAATAGGCGTCCGCCTTCCCCTCGGGTGTGTCGATCACGACATCGCGCCCCTTGATCGCCGCGGCATTGGCCGGAACCGGCAGCACGGCCATCAGCCCCGCGACGCCGGTCATCATGCCGAACTGGCGGCGCGACGGATGGGCAATGCCCAGGAAGCGATCATTGTCCTCAACGGTATGTTCGTCGCACATGGGTCTCTCCCTGGGGTGGCTCGACTCGACCTTATTCTATGGCGATGCGCCGATCCGCGCGAGCCCTGACGCGGTTCAGATCGCCCGCCAGCGCCATGTCCCGTCGCCATGGGTTTCGCGCACCGCGCGTCCTTCGACTTCGAGCCGTTTCAAATGCGCCATCGCCTCGCCGGTCGCCATGCCGAGCACCTCCTGGCCAATGGCGCGCCGGAACAGCCGGCCGAAACAATCGACCACGCGGCGTGGTTCATCGAGAAAGGCTTCGAGCTCGTCGAGCCGCTCGCGATGCTCGCGATCCATGGCATCGAGCCGGACGTGGAGGTTGAGGAACGGGTCGCCGTGGCCCGGCAAGGTCAGTACGTCGGCGGGCACTTCGCGCTTCAATTTCGCGATCGAGTCGAACCATTCGCCGAGCGGATCGGAGTCGGGCTCGGTGATGCCGAGCGAAACGTTCGGGCTGATCCGCGGCAACACCTGATCGCCGGCGATGAATATGCCATTCGCTTCATCGAGCAGGCAGGCATGTTCCGGGCTGTGGCCGGACCCGACGACGATCCGCCACGCCGTCCCGCCGATCGCGATCGTCTCGCCATCGACCAGCCGCCGGTACGACAGCGGCATTGGCCGCACGATCCGCCCGAAATTGGACCAGCCGCGCGCTGCCGCCAGCTCGATCTGCTCGTCGCCCCAGCCGCAGGCGCGGCGGAAGTCGCTGACCTCTTGCGGCGTTTCCGGCCGGGCGTCGGCAACCAGCATCTGCGCGGTCAGCCACTCGCCGCGCGTCATCCACAAGGGCGCCTGGTGGTGATCGCACATCCAGCCGGCGAGGCCGATATGATCGGGATGGAAATGCGTGCCGATCATCCGTGTGACGCGGACGCCGGCAAGCGGCCCCTTGAACACGGCTTTCCACGCCTCTCGCGTCTCGGTCCGATTCATCCCGGCATCGACCAATGCCACGCCGTCGCCGTCATCGATCAGCCAGCAATTGACATGCTTGAGCGGCCCGGGAACATTGAGCCGCACCCAGCGCACGCCGGGCGCGACCTGCATCGCGCCGCCCTCGCCCGGCTCCTTGCCGCCGAACGGATAGGTCAGGCCCTTATGGCTGGTGGGAACGAAGCTCTCGTCGGCGACGAACGCGGCGTCGGGCGTGCGATTGGTTGCCATGATCGGGCGGTAGCAAGTGGGCAGACAGGATACCAGCAAAAGGAAATGATAGCCGTTATGCTATGCGACCGGGATACCGAGTCGTCGAACCTGTGAGCCGCCGGGGATAGAGCGATGGTTGAAACGCCCACGCACCGACCCGTTAATGGGCTAGTGGCCGTGGGCGAATACCTCATCGGTGACGAGCGGGCGCTCAGCCATGCAGGACCGAGATTGCGGCGATCCCACCATGCCAGGTGCTGTCGGTGCCGAGGTCGGCCATGAACGGCTGCATCTGCACCGCGGCGGCGCTGTTGCCGACCCCGATGAAGTCGCCTGAGTGGAGTTGCGCGGTAGTGACCCCGGTCAAGGTCAGCTGGTCGCCATTGCCGAGGTCGATCACCGCGTTGCCGCCGACATCGTGGGTAGCGTTGATCACGTCCTGGTAGCTGGCAAAGCCGATCGCGGTGAGGTCGATCTTGTCGGTCCCTGCCACGAAGTCGCCGATACT
>NZ_JBFUJY010000018.1:0-23006 GCF_056401155.1 Sphingomonas sp. P4_G2
CGGCCACCCCGACCCCGCGCACGACGCCGCGTGCCGGCACGGCCGCGCCGCAACCAGCGCCCGCGCCGACCACCGCAACGCCGCCCGCCGCCACTGGAGCGCCGGCCCCCACCGCCACCGCGACGCCCGAGCCGGTGCCCAGCCCGGTACCGACCGCTACCGCCGCGGCACCCGCCGAGCAGCCTTCAGGCGGTTGGTCTTCCAGCACGCTGATCGCGATCGGCGTGGCGGTCCTGGCCTTGCTCGCCGGTGGCTGGTTCCTGTTCGGCCGCCGTCGCCGCGAGGAGGAGTATTACGAGGAAGAGGTCGCCGCACCTGTGGCGCCGCCCGTCGCGCCGCCGCGTCCACCAATTGCCCGCGCGCCGGTCCCGGCCCCAGCGCCGGCGCCGATACCCGAGCCTGCGCCCGCGGCACCGTCCGGCCTGCTCACGGTTCCGCTGCGGCGGATCGCCGAAGGGCTCCAGGCGCCGCCGCAGCCGCCCGCGCCGCCGCTCCCCGCCGGCCTGGTCACCGTCCGCGCGCCGCAATCGCCCGCGCGCTCGCTCGAGGCTTTGCAGCCGGAGCTCGAAATCGTCCTGATCCCGCAGCGCGCCGGCACCGATCCGTCGATGAGCGCGGCGATCGAATATCGTATCGTCATCCGCAATACTGGTGGCGGCGATGCCCGCGACGTCCGCTTCGGCATCTATATGACCAGCGCCAGCGCGCGCCAGGCCGCCGATCTGCAGACGATCTTCACCAATCCGGTCGAGCAGCCGGTAGTCGCGCCGTTCGAGATCCATGCCGGCGGCCAGGTCGAGCTGTCGGGCACCGCGATGCTGCCGCGCGCCAACCTCAACGTCATGACGATCGACGGCAAACCCTGGTTCGTGCCGGTGCTGGCGATGAAGGCCGAATATCGCTGGGGAGAGAATGTCGGCGCCCCCGGCACCGCCACCGCAGCGCACATGATCGGCATCAACCGCGGGGAAGGGGCCAAGCTCGCCCCATTCCGCCTCGACGGCGAACCACGCATGCACCCGAAGGTGGCTGAGCGCCGCGTGGCGTGAACCGAAACTGGTGAACCGCGCTCCTGCGAAAGCAGGAGCCCAGGATGGTGAAGGGAATCGCCTGGGGTCCTGGGTTCCTGCTTTCGCAGGAACACGAGCAAGTCACGCGATAGCCGCAGGTTGCGCGGCAACGTCGTCGCACGTCATTGCAGCGACTTCGGCCCGGTCCAGAATCGGACCCTGATGCGCTAGTCGGATCCCGCGATGGCGTCATAACCCTGCCCGCTGAATTCGATCAGGCAGAAACCGTGGCCGAAGGGGTCGGCGAACATCGCCAACCTGCCATAGGGCGCGTCGATGATATCGGCTTCCTGGATGGCGCCTGCCGCTTTCGCCCGCATGACGGCGTCTTCCAGGTCGTTCACGACCAGGTCGAGATGGACCGGCGACCAATGCCTGTCATAGCGCCGCGTGTCGCCGCCGGCCGGGCCGATGCGAGTCCCCGCGCTTTTTTCCAGCAGGTAGATCGGCACCTCGGCGCCGAGCAATTCCATGCATCCGGCGCCCAGCCGCCTGCCGACGCGCAGGCCCAGCGCCTGGGTATAGAAAGCCGCGCCTCGGTCGATATCCGGGACGTCGATATTCACGAGCAGGCTGGGCATCCGGGCGGCTCCGCGGCTAGAGCAAGGTTCAACGGCTGCGCCTGACGCGCCGAAGCTCGCTACTCGGCAACGACTTCGCTGAGCTGCACGATGGGCGCGATGTCCGTATAATTGGCGACGTCCGCGACGATCTCCGCGCGGTGGGGGCCGAACGCCTGCTGGAATGCCACCAGGGTCGGCGAGTAGATGTGGCATGCCGCGACGAACTTGGGCGCGCTTCCAGGTTCGCCACCGGCAAGGCCCTTTTCGATCTCGTAGCGCAGGCAGGCATCGCCGAGCCGTTCCTGGATCAGCGGCATGTGGTGGGTGCGGTAATAATCGTGATCGAACTTCGAGCCGCCATCGGCCGGATAATAGACGCTCATCTTGATCATGGTCGGGCTCCTGGCTGAACGCCTCTCCGAGCGTCCGGGGGGGCAGTTCTAGCTCACCGACTGGCGAAGCGCATCCAGACTTTAGGTGAAGCGCGTTTGCGAAGCGGCTGGCGATGGCAAATAAGCCCCTCCCCTTCAGGGGAGGGGTTGGGGTGGGGCATATCCGTCTCACCGAGCGCATCGCCAGTGGACAGGCCCCACCCCAACCCCTCCCCTGAAGGGGAGGGGCTAAGTCAAAAAGAAAAGGGCGGCCCCATCGCTGGGACCGCCCTTTCTTTTCTGCTGGCCGTCATGGGAGTAAATCCCATGACGTCGGACGTGGCTTTTAGCCACGCCGGCCGGCCTTGCGGGGATGCGGGCCGCCGGAGGCGTCCCGTCTTCCCCGCTGCGGCTTACTTCAGCTCGACGGTCGCGCCGGCTTCTTCAAGCTGCTTCTTGACCTTCTCGGCCTCGTCCTTGCTCACGCCTTCCTTGACGGCCTTCGGAGCCGACTCGACCAGCGTCTTCGCCTCGGTCAGGCCGAGACCGGTGATCGCGCGGACCTCCTTGATGACGTTGATCTTCTTGCCACCGTCGCCGGTCAGGATGACGTCGAATTCGGTCTTGGCTTCTTCGGCCGGAGCAGCGGCACCGCCACCACCCGGAGCCGCAACCGCAACCGCGGCGGCGGCGGAAACGCCCCACTTCTCTTCGAGCAGCTTCGAGAGCTCAGCGGCCTCGAGGACGGTCAGTTCGCTCAGCTGGTCAACCAGCGCGTTCAGGTCTGCCATGTATATTCTCCAAAATTTACGTCGCCCCGGCGGAGGCCGGGGCCGTTATCAACAAGTGTACGTTTGCGGCCGGCGACCCCGGCCTGCGCCGGGGTGACGACCAAAGTCGTCAAGCGGCTTCCTTGGCCCCATAGGCGCCAAACACGCGAGCCAGCTGGCCGGCCGGCGCCTGGGTGATGCTGGCGAGCTTTTGCGCCGGAGCCTGGACCAGGCCGACGATCTTCGCACGCAGTTCATCCAGCGACGGCAATGTGGCCAGAGCCTTCACGCCTTCGACGTTGAGAGCCGTCGCGCCCATCGCGCCACCAACGATCTCGATCTTGTCGGTCGTCTTGGCGAAGTCGACAACCACCTTGGCGGCGGCGACCGGGTCGATGGAAGTGGCGAGACCGACCGGACCCGTGAGCATATCGCCCAGCGAGAGATAGTCGGTGCCATCCAGCGCGATCTTGGCAAGCTTGTTCTTCGAGACCTTATAGCTGGCACCGGCCTCACGCATCTTCGTCCTGAGCTGCGTCGACTGGGCGACGGTCAGGCCGAGGTTGCGGGTGACGACCACCACGCCGACCTCGGAGAAGGTCTGCTTGAGCTCGGCGACGGCTGCGGCCTTTTGACCACGATCCATGCCATTCTCCACGTTGTGGACCGCACGCCTGACGGCGAACGGCCCGGTTCAAAGCGACCCTGCGGGCGGACCCGCATGGCCAATTCTCCGTCGATGGGGCATGGCGCCGGCCGCTGTCTTCATGGAGAGCGGCAGTCCCGACACGGCGAACCGCGAGCGGGCAAAATTCCATTCCCCGTCTAGGCAGGACATTAAGCGGGAAACCCGCACCTGCTGTCTCGGACGGTAACGCAGGGGAGGGCCAAAGCCCGCCTGCGAGGGCGCGCCTATACGGGGATTTGCGGGGAAGTCAATCGGGCCAGCGGCGACTGGGGCGCCGCCGGGCGACTGCCATGCATCCCGATTATGGCATTCGGGGCCGGCATGTAAAACGCGAAAGCTGTCTTTCGGACGGGGCCAGGACTGCTAGTCTATCCGGCGACCATGCCACGCGCCTCCACTTCGACCAGCCATCAAAGTCGAATAGGCTTCGCAAACTTGCGCCCGGTCATCATCGCGGTTCCGCTGTTCGCTATCACCATCGCGACGAGCGCGATCCTGACAAATGCGGGCGGTTGGATGCCGGCGATGATCGTGTCGGTGATCGCCGGATTGGGTTTTCTGCTGCTGTTGCGGGACAGCTTTTTCCTGGCGTTCAGCGGACTGGTGTTATGCGCGATCGCAGGGATTGGCGCGACCTCCATCGAGACACCGCTGTTCGGTTCGACGGTTCGCGGCATCCGCGTGGATCAGGCGGCCGACTATCCGGCAGCCACTATCTTCTATTTTACCGACGGGCGAGTATTGACCCAGGCCGACTGGGATCTGCCGGTTTATGGCGGTTCCAAGGGCATCAACCACGAACTCTACAGACTAGGCATCGCGCCGATCGTCGGAGACGGCTGGACATCGGATCGGCCGATCACGGCCTGGGCGGTCACCAGCGGCCCGAATTCCGACATGCCCCGTTCCGACTGGTCTAGCCCTTCCCGCGCTGGCGTGCGCGTCGTGTCATCGTCGGACGAGGATATCCGCAAAGCGATCGCACGCGCCGAACAGGCTTATCATCTGACCTCGGTAAAAGACGTGGCTCTCCTCCATTGGCTCGACGATCCCGCCGCGGCTGTGTCGGCGCAATATTGGAAGCTGCTGACGATTTTCTGTGTGTGCGTAGCTATTTGGTTGGTCTTGGTTGTAGCGTTAGAGCTGCGCGCGCGACGGAAATAAAGGTCCGAAAGGGATAATTGGATCGCACTAATTTAGTGATTAGTTACGGGGTGGGAGCCTATTTCCAAGCCTTAGTTTGACATTGTTGCCCCGGTCGTTGGGGCATGGCGCGGCTCTATGCCTAGGACCGATCGCTTCGGACTCCCGTTGCTCCGCTACGTGCCAACTCGGCCAGCATGAGCTGGGGGACGCCGCGTCGGATTAAGTCAAAAGAAGCGTTCAATATAGTGTTTCGCATTTGGTGATCGTTTATATCGTCGGCATGGCCAACAACGAACTTCCGACGATTAACGATTTCCTCTCGCGGCTTTATTCTATCCGAGACGAATCCGCAGCACGCGCGCGAGACGAATCGAAAGAGATCACCGCGCGCAACGCAGCGAAGGGTTTGCTCCGGTCTGGCGCGACGTTGAAAGCGCTAGCGTCGCTGATCGAGAGTGAGTTCAACAGAGCGCTGACAGACACGCTGACCGTCTTGCAGCACATGAAATCGGTGCCAGGGATCGACTATCAGGTGTGCCGAGACCAAGCGCTCTTGCGCACTCGAGACCTCATTCCGGTCCTGCGAGGGGCGTGTGATCTCGAGAAATGGTTCGGCTTGATCGGGCGTGGCACCGCCACTGACGTCATCGATAAGCGTGTCGATAGCCTCTATCAAAAGATCGACTATCGATTTCGTCAATTCGATGTCGGACTACCGCAACCAAACGCAGCGAGCGAGGGTGTGATGACACCCGCCGGAACGCGTTTTCAGCAACGCCTCAACGATCGGCGCGCTTGGTTCCAAAATGAATGGTTCTTCAAATGGCACCATATCGGTGGAGATCAGGCGGTCGAGATTGATCAATTCAATGGACGGTACTCGCGTTATGCCCGCATCGGGTTCTCGGGCAGCCGCCGCGACATCTACTGGCAATCGATTGCGCTAGGTTTACGCAAGGAAATCGTCGACCAGTTCGTTTGGGTAGAGGATGCCGTTAAAGGCTATGATCGAAGTGTGGCCACTCAGGCCATTGACCAATGCGCTGGCCTCTTAACGAGCTTCGCTCGCATTATCCGACGGGAGGCAGTCGTGAAGGACCGCATTCTGCGTGGAGACGGCACCAATTTTCCTCCCGAACAGGACCTTGGGCGCTGGGACGGGGCGAGTGATCAAGAGATTCGCGATCAGGCAGAAGCCCTGAAGGCTGCGCTGTTTCCCGCAAATCCTACCGCGCAATCCAACTCCCCGTCGGCCGGGCTTGTTTATCATTCCAATCGCGAAGGGCGTCCGTTTCAAGTCGCGCTGTCTTTCGCCGGTGAGCAGCGGGCCTACGTGCGCGAAGTCGCGAAGGCGCTCTCGGCAAGACATATTGCGGTATTTTACGACGAGTTTCAAGCTAACTCGCTGTGGGGTAAAGACGGAGCTGAGCATTTCCACCAGATTTACTCACGAGATTCTAATTTTGTGGTGATGTTTATATCGGTAGAGTATGTCGAAAAGGCTTGGACTCGTTGGGAGCGCCGATCGGCCATTAGTCGACAGATGAAGGATGATGGGGAATACATTCTTCCTGTGCGATTCGATTATACCGAGGTCCCTGGCTTGCCCGACACGCTGCAATATCTCGTCGCTGACCGTTTCACGCCGACAGAGTTGGCCGTCGCGATCGCCGAGAAGATCGGGATTTCGTCCACATCTGGCAAAGCGTCCGATGTTCCGCCACCAACGTCCGGTGCAATGTCAGGCGAGGTGACTTTCGACTACAGCGCGTTCAACGGCCGGTACGTCATTGGAAGCGGAGCCGCCTCCTTTGAAACCTATTGGTCGAAGGCGAGCAACGCGGGCATCTATCTGATGAACGACCCACCCTCGATCCACGGCATTGCGATTGCGCGTGGCGCGACTGAGTTCGAGCAGATCAGCGACGCATCAATTTACGATTTCACGTCTCGCGTTCGCACAGTGAAAACCGGCGAGATTGCAGTCCTCCGCAACGTGAACGATTTTTATGCCGGGGTGCAGGTCCTGAGGATTGAGGACGACAGTCGAGGTGCGCCGAGCGACACCCTTACCATGCGCTATGTGATCGTGCCGAACACCGAAAAGGATTTTTCATCGTATATCGGCGAAACGCCGATAGGATACATTGAGCGGTAGTGGTGCCAAACTGCTCCTAGAGCGATGTTCGTAGGAGTTAAAGGAGTAGAGCGCTTGCACGACGCCGGATAAGATTCATATTATAATCTAGGTCGTCGAGTACAGCAACCTCAGGGCTATTGTCTCGGTGTGTGGTGTGAGTTCTTGGAGGATTTTCGATGGACTGGTCGGATGTCCTAAAGGTTATCGGAGCGCTTGGCGGAATCGCTACGGTGTCGGCTGGAGTCGCAGCTTTCGTAGGTAACCTTGTTTCCTCCAGAATCGTCCAAGCACAAAAAGCAAAGTTTGATGAGCAACTTGAAACTCATAAGGACGCCCTCGTTCGGGAGGCGGATCGCAATCGGCTCATTTTGAAACGTCAGGAGATGTTGTTCGAGCGGGAATATACGGCAGCAGCGGATTTCTTTCGACTATTCTCCGATATCATTCCGGAGCCTTGGGCACCTGATCTTGATTGGGCTGATGCACAAATGAGGATTGCGGAGAGCTTTTTTTCTCACGAGAAAAACCTGAGAATCTTTTTAGGGAAGTATTCGGCTTGTCTAAGTGGGGAAGCTCGTCGGTTACTTGAGTCGGCGAAATCTCGAGCCAATGAGGGGGGATTCGAGGTGGCCCAAGAGACCGTCGAAGGGGAGTATGAGCTTGGATGCTATCCGAGCGATAGAGTTTGTAAGATTGTCGATCAATTTCACGAAGCACTGAGTAGTGCAGAGAAGAAAATAAGGGACGACTTACGTACGGGATCATTTATCCAGGATGCTTAGTATTAAAATGCTTTGGATTAGGGTGCCAGTTTACTAGGATTACGGTGCCAGTTTACTAAATGCACCAAACTTGTCGCGCTGATCGCGCGTAAAAAGGGCGCGATCCCGCGCCTTGCCCAACGCCCCCAAAGCCCCACATCCCTACTATGAACCCGACGATCTCCCTTCATCACGTCGAAGTGCATCCGGGCAGCAGCACCGAGCGCCTCCCAGCCCTGGGCGGGCGCGCAGCCTTTTAGGCGCCTGACCTAGGGCCCCCCTCGCGCCGGCGACTGTGCCGGCTCCCTGAACAGAAGCGACGTTCCCGACGGCCCAAGGGCCGCGAGCGCGCGCGCATCGAGGAGGTGCACCATGGACCGTTTCGTGGTCGAAGCAGAAAGACGAGTGGTGGGGATCGCGGTTCGCGTGCCCGGCGGTTTCAGGTTCGTCGCGTCCGATCCGGATTTTCACGCAGTAGACCGCAAGGTCTTTCGCCGCGCTCGTTTGCTGGTGAGCCGCGTCACCGAGCTTGCCCGCGCGCTGCGCGCCCGACGGGCCGAGCGCCCTTTTTCTAGGCTGTAGATTCATAAAAGCGGACAGCCTGGAAGCGCCCAAGTTGCAGACGTTGAGAAACGATTTTTTTGCGAATAAGCTGCTGCTACGTCATGGTCAAACACGTAAATTTGGAGAAGATGCTGATGGATATCGTGTTTGGGGAGCGCGGCAAGTGAGCGTGGCAAAGACCATCAAATTTGTTTTAAGCTTGGGAACTTTGCTGGTTGCGGCGACAGCGATTGCTCAATCCGATGCATCCAAACCGTCGATCGGGTTTACGATTGGCGTTCCGACTTCCACTGTTGAGGGACCGAACACTCCGCTGTGGAACAAGCTCAAGAAAGCGCTCATCGCCTCGCAAAGCGATAATGGCGCGGCGTTCAAGGGGCTGCTTTTACCGGGCGCCAAGGTAGTGATTCACACCGGCGACGATTCTCCATCGCCATTCACCACTGCGACGATCAAAGCAGCGATGCAGAGCTGTTTCGGGCCTTATCTATATGATGAAGGCAAGACCTGGTTAGAGTTTTCTTGGGTGTGCCACGTCAATAAATCAACGCCATTGAGCCGTATCCTTACCTTCCGCGATTCTCCGGAACTAAGCGTAGTCGTTTGGTACGAAGGCTCGCGCATCAAGGAATTGATGGCATCAGAGCACGTCGTCGTACCGGGTATGCCGAAGCTGAGGATGGACGCTGCCGAGGGAATACAGAAGTAGATTACGGTGCCAGTTTACCAAATGCACCAAACTCCCTCGCGCTCATCGCCGGCCTTGGCATCGGGGCCACCCGCATCAACCGCCATCAGAGCGCCGGCCACATCATCACCTAACGCCCCGCGTCGACTTGAGCGGCGATGGCGGGTCGCGTACCTCACGGTGACGTTGAGGCTGCGCGGGCGTGCGTCAGCATTGGTAGCGAATGGGGATCGACATGTCGGAATCGCCTGAACTTGAAATCCTCCATGCCACGATCGAACGCGTCTGGAGCGAACATGACGAGGCGAAGAGGCTCGCGGCGATCGAGGATCTGTATCATCGCGACGCGCAGATCTTTGAGCCGGCGCGCGCGGTGACAGGCCATCAGGCAATCTCAGACGTGGTGAAGGGCGTCCTTGCCGACATGCCTCCGGGCTTCAGCTTCAAGGTGCTGCCGGGTGGCCATGGCCATCATGGCATCGCCACCGCGCAATGGACGGGCGGTCCCGGCGATCAGGTCATCGTCAGCGGCGCCGACGTCGCGCGGATTGCGGACGGGAAAGTCATCGAACACTATTTCTTCTTCGACGCGGCGGACTGAGCGCTTCCTCGGACGGCACGACCGACCGGGTCTTCGTGGTCCGGGACCTGCCCGATCCGCGGTTCAGGCGTCCTGGCCACCCGATAGCTGCCGGTCGGTAAAGCCGAGCAACAAGGCGCTCGCGACCTGTCGCGCTTCCGAGGCGAGCGCTTCATCGGCAAGTTCGCCGGACGTCCAGAAGGACAGCACGCCGCGAAAGGCGAAGGCGAGTTGCCGCGGCAAACAGCGTAGCGCTTCTTCCTGTCGGCTTGCGATCAAGCCCTCGCCGTCGCCCAGCGCCAGCCGCCACAAGGCCGTGGAATGGGCCAGGGCCTTTCCGGGGACGGGGCCCGCGGTACCGATCCAGCCCATCACTGCCCGATTGATCCTCGGCTCCTCCAGCATTCCCGCTGCCGCGATGCCGATGGCGAGCAGCACGCGGTCTGCTGCGTTGGGGAGCGGTGGTTGTTCGGCGAAACGCTTCGCCATCGTGTCGATGCGCCGTTCGGCCAGGGCGTGCATGATCGCCGCCTTGCTCCCGAACTGGTTGAACGGCGTTGCGAAGCTGACTCCGGTCTCGGCCGCAAGGTCGCGCATCGAGAACTCGGCCTTGCCCTCGCGGAGCAGGCGCTCCGCCGCGTCGATCACGCGCTGACGCAGCGGCTCCCCCCTGGCGGCGGTTGAAGAAGGTTGGGGCTTGTCGCTTGCCATCTCACTATCTATATCATGATATAGTTATCAACTCAGCCTGGAGTTAGACCATGGCGGCTGCCTTGCCCAAGACTTTCCTCATCACCGGTGTCAGCTCGGGCCTCGGGCGTGCCTTCGCCGCGGGCGCGCTCGACGCGGGGCATCGCGTGATCGGCACCGTGCGGCGGGACAGCGACGCCGAAGCCTTTGCCGCGCTTGCGCCCGGTCGCGCGCATCCGCTCGTGCTCGACGTGACCAGCTTCGACGTGATCCCGGCGGCGGTGACCGATGCCGAGCGGATTGTCGGTCCGATCGACGTGTTGGTGAACAATGCCGGCTATGGTCACGAAGGGGTGTTGGAGGAATCCTCCATGGACGACCTCCAGCGCCAGTTCGCGGCCAATGTGTTCGGTCCGGTCGCGATGATGAAGGCGGTGCTGCCGGGCATGCGCGCACGGCGTCGCGGCCATATCGTCAACGTTACGTCGATGGGCGGCTTCATCACCTTGCCCGGCATCAGCTTCTATTGCGGCAGCAAGTTCGCGCTTGAAGGTATCTCCGAAGCGCTGGGCAAGGAAGTGGCGGATTTCGGGATCCGGGTGACGGCGCTCGCTCCCGGTCAATTCCGTACCGACTGGGCCGGCCGGTCAATGGATCGCACTCCCCGCAGCATCGCGGAGTATGACGCCGTCATGGATCCGATCCGCGCCGCACGGCACGCCAAGAGCGGAAATCAGCCGGGCGATCCGGCCAAGGCGGCGCAAGCGCTGCTTGCCTTGACCGACGCGCCGAGCCCGCCGGTGCGGCTGTTCCTGGGCGAAGATGCACTGGGGCTGGTCGACCAGAAGCTCGATCAGATGAAGGCCGAAATCACCGCCTGGGATGCGCTCTCGCGCTCGACCAGCTTCACCTCCGCCGCGAGCCCTTCAACTCCCTAAGGCGACCCTCCTCGCGAGGCGCGGAACACACACCGTCGGAGCTCCGAGGCTCCGGGGCCGGCCGCGTGCCCATTCACCATTCGCATGGAAAGAAACCTGTCATGACCATGACTGCCGATATCTCGACCTCCAACCGTAACGGGCTCACGGGCTATTATGCCATCCGAGCTCTCGTATCGACCTTATGGGTCGCCCTGGCGTTTACCATTGGCAAGGCGCATCCGCCGCTCGGCATCGGGCTGATCATCGCCTATCCCGCATGGGACAGCCTCGCCAATTATATCGATGCGAAGGGCAATGGCGGCCTTCGCGCCAATCCTACCCAGATGCTGAATGTCATCGTGAGCGCGATCGTCACGCTCGCGGTCGCGGTTGCGGCCACGCGCGATTTCCATATCGTGATCGCCATCATCGGCATTTGGGCCGGGCTTGCCGGTATTCTTCAATTGACCACTGCCGTTCGTCGCTGGCGCAGCTCGGGCGCACAATGGCCGATGATCCTGAGCGGCGGGCAATCCGCCTTGGCCGGCGTAGTGTTCGTGAAGAAAGCGACCGATGCGACCGCGAGCCTGACCGTCGCCGATGTCGCGCCCTACGCGGCGTTCGGCGCCTTCTACTTCGCCATTTCCGCAGCGATCCTGTTCCTAAAGCGCAGCGATCACGCGGCGTTTCGGTCCCGGTAGAACTGGACGCCCAATTGCAGGCTTTCGGCAATCCGGTCCGCCTTTTCCTGGAAAAGGGCGGCCGCCTCGGGCGCGAGCACCTCGGTGCTCGTCTGGCGCCACAAAGCGAGCCAGCGCGCGAAATTGTCTGCGGTCATATGCGGCTCATGGCGGACATGGGCGACCATGGGCTGGCCCTTGTAGCGGCCGCTGGTCAGCAGCACCGACGACCAGAATGCCTGGAGCTTGGCGAGGTGACGCGGCCAGTCCTCGATCGCGCCGTTGAAGATCGGGCCGAGCACCGCATCCTCCCGGACGCGCGCATAGAAAGCGGGAACGAGTTTGGCGATGTCGTCTTCGGTGATCTCCATGGCCTGGAGATAGGTCGGCGGGGCTGAATTGCGACTCTGTTGCCCAATTGGGCAGGGCAATCGCATATATGGGGTATTTGGTCAGGAGGGGAGCGGTCTTCGCTTCGTCCCATTGCCATAACTGGCCAGAAAATACCGCGCTTGAAGAGCTTCAGGCGATTTTTTCCCTACGTCACCCCGGCCTTGTGCCGGGGTCCACCGGGAGGCAGGCTGAGGGCTCGATGCTCAAGCTTCGCGTCAAGAGGCCTGGTGGATGCCGGCACGAGGCCGGCATGACGGTTCGGGCCGTCGATTATACCTTCCCGCTCCATATGCGATTGCCCTGTCCAATTGAGGGACTGGCAGCTGCGCCGCCAAACTCGACGAGCCGCCCGGCGCCCCGGACGGCTCGTCTTCACATCAGAACTTCACAGAGATCTTGCCGTAATAATAGCCGCCATTGATCCCGTAGGGCGAGAAGGTCAGCGGCGAGTCGATGACGTTGCCGCCATTCACCAGGGTGAAGTTGGTCGTGCCCGGTACCAGCGCGACCGTCGGCGGCTTCTTGTTGAACAGATTGTTGGCGCCGATCGTCAGCGTGACCGTGTGGGCGATCGTATAGCTGGCGTCGAGATCAACGATAAACGCGGTGCCGATGTCCTGTTTGTAATAGGTGCCGCCATCGGGCGAGGCATAGGACGAGCTCTTGCCGAACAATGTCCCGCGCAGGGTCGAGGAGAAGGCGCCGAGCTTATAGGCTGCCGACCCGACGATCTTCACCTTGGGCGATGCGGTTTCCAGATTGGAGATCGCCGATTTGTCGAACAAGGCGATCGGCGTCGTGCCACCGGAGGGCGTGAGCTGGGTCGGGGCGAGCCCGATCCGTGTCGCCTTGGTCTCGTTATAGGTCCCCGAAATCGTCCAATCGACCTTGCCGGCATCGCCGAAGTCGCTGAAATAGGTCAGCACGACATCGACGCCGCGCGTCCGCGTGTCCGCGCCGTTGGTGAAGATGTTGATGCCGGTCTGGCTGACGGTCGGGTCGAGCACGTTGCCGTTGGCGACGATCGCCTGCGTCACCACCGGGAAATTGATCGCGCCGCCGCTGCCGAAGATCGATCCGGTGCCGAGAATGCGGTTGCGGATCTTCACCTGATAGGCATCGAGCGTGATCACCAGCCGCGATGCCGGCCTGAACACGAATCCGGCGCTATAGTTGGTCGACTTTTCCGGACCGAGGTTGCTGAAGCCGAGCAATTTGGCCGCGGCCGAGTTGGCCGGAAGCTGGACGAAGGCCGAGGTCGGCGAAACGTTGGTCGCCGAATAATAGCTTTCGGCCAAAGTCGGCGCGCGGAAGCCGGTCGAGACCGTGCCGCGGATCGCCACCGCCGGGCTGAAATCGTAGCGGCCGGTCGCTTTCCAGGTCCAGGTCGAGCCGAAGTCCGAATAATCCTCGTAGCGCAGCGCGGCATCGAGCTTCAGCCCGTCGACCGGCTCGGCCGACAAATCGAGATAGCCGGCCCAATTGTGCCGGCTATGCTTGCCCGCATCGGACGGCCGGAAGCCGGGATAGGATTGTCCGCCCTCCTTGTAGATCGAGCCCGGATCGCCCGATCCGATCTCATAGATATTGCGCCGATATTCGCCGCCGAACGCGATGTTGAGCGGATGGGCGAGGCCGAGATCGACTTCCTTCGAGAAATCCGCGTTGATCGTCCATTCGGTCGCCTTGAACAGCCCGTCATAGAAATCGGTGGGCGTGAAATGGGTGTCGATGAACAGCGAGCGGTTGGCCGAATCGAGCGTGTAGATCAGGTTCTTGTCCTGCCCATAAGTCGCGCTGAGATCCCATCGGAAGCCGTTCAGGTCGCCCTTGATGCCGCCGGTCACCGAATAATCGTCCTCGCGAATGCCCTCGCGCGGGTTGAAGCCGTTGGGCGGGGTGTCGCCATCGGGATCGTAGACGATCGAGCCCGGCGCGCCGAGCGTTCCGCCGACGCCGAGCACCGGCGAGGCGATGATGCGGTCGGGCACGCGCAGATTCTCATACGCCGACGCAATGCGCTTCGAATAGCTGCCGAAGCTGTAGACCTGGACGTCGCCGAAATCGTAGCCGGCATTGTACTGCAAATTGGTCAGGTGCGAGCGCGCATCGCCGTTGATCCGGTTGACATAGGGAAAGCCGGGAATCCCGGCGTAGAGAGCCTGTTGCGCCGCCGAGAGGTTGGTGCGCAGCACGCCGTTGGAATCGGTCACGCGGCGATCCAGGCCGCCGACCTGGCTGAACGCGTGGAAGCGGTGGAAGAAGGTGAGGTCGAGGAACCCGTTCTCGCCGATCTTGGTGCCCATGGTGAAACTGCCGGCCCAGGTCTCGCCGCCGGTATCGTAATAGGAACCGCCAGTGGCGATCGCTTCGCCGCCGCTGGTATCGTCCTTCAGGATGATGTTGATGACGCCGGCGATCGCGTCCGAGCCATATTGCGCGGCGGCGCCCTGTTCGAGCACTTCGATGCGCTTGACCGAGGCGGGAGTGATGAGGTCGAGATCGGCCGCCGCCGCGCCCTGATAGGGGCCGCCGAGGACGGCGAGGTTGGCGGTGCCATGCCGCCGCTTGCCGTTGACCAGTACCAATGTGTGATTGGGGCTGAGGCCGCGAAGTCGCGCCGACAGCGTCAGATTCGCGGTGTCGCCGCCGAACGCCTGGGCGTTGAACGACGGGACGAGCTGGGTCAGCACCTGGTTGAGATTGGGCTGACCGACGCGGCTCAGCGTCGCCGCGTCCAGGACCTTGATCGGCGCGGAGCTTTCCGCCGCCGTAGTGCCGACGACGCGGGTGCCGGTGACGATGATCTCGTCGCTGGCTTGGCCACTCACCGCCGTTGCCGCGGGAAGCGTGGCTGCCTGGGGATCGCCAGGTGCGTCCGCGGGCGGCGCGGTTGCCGCCTTGTCAGCCGTCACATCCGCCGTCTTGTCGGCGGGAGTGTCAGCTGTTCTGGCCTGTGCCCCGGCCGCCCACAAGATGCCGAGTGCCAGTGCCGTAATAGATACCGATCTTTTCATTGAAGGCCCCTTTCAACAGAAAGCCTTCAGACACCCCTCCCGCTCAGTGCCGTTCGTGAAGCGCCGGCGGACGTTGCTTGTCCTGGATCGCCGCGACGCGAACGGATTGGCCGCCTGGCCCAACGGGGCGCGGCAGCGGTGGATATGGAAAATGCGACTGGGCGCGCGGCCGCGTTGGACGCGGGGGAGCCGCTGCCCAGTCGTGTAAACAGTGTAAGGAACGGCGTGAGCCGCATCGTCAGGCGGTCCAGACCTTGTCCAAAGCGGTGCAGAAAGCGGCCATCTCGGCCATCGATCCGACGGTGACGCGCGACACGCTGGGCCAGATCGGCCAGGATCGGCCGATCTCCACGCTCTGCGTCCTGAACGCGGCCTGCATGTCCTTGGCCGGCTTGGTCTTCCAGTCGATCATGAACATGTTCGCCTCGGTCGGGATGACCTTCAACCCGCGTTTCTTGACATGATCGACGGCGAAGGCGCGCGCCGCCTGCATCTGGGCGCGGCGTTGCGCGATCAGCGGCGCGGCGGTGAGGCTGGCGGTCGCGCAGACCAGAGAGGGGAGCGGCAATGCGCCCGACTGCATGCCGCCGTCATAGCGCATCATCTTGGTGATATTGGCGGGCTGGGTCATGATATAGCCCATCCGCATTCCGGCCATGCCGAAGATCTTCGAAAAGGTCCGCATGACGATGACGTCGGGATATTTGACCGCGAAGGGTGACGCCACCGGCACGCCGGCGAAATGCGTATAGGCCTCGTCGATCAACACCATCGATCCGGCCGGCTTGTTCTGGATCAGCCATTCGATATCGGCGAGCGGCGTGATCGTCCCGGTCGGGTTGTTGGGCGTGCAGATATAATAAAGCCCGGCATTGGGGTCCGCGGCCAGCATCGCCTTCACGTCGTGGCGGAAATCGGGGGTCAGCGGCACCGCCTTGACCGGTGCGCCGAGCCACGCCGCGGTGCGCCCGGCGAGCTCGAAGGTCGGATCGGCGGTGACCAGACCCTTGGTCGGCGAGCAATAGGTCACCACCGCGCGCGACAGGGGGTCGCTCGATCCGGGCCAGGGGGCGACATGGTCGAACGGCACGCCCTCGACCGACATCACCGCCTTGATGAAATCGTTGCGCTCGGCGTGCGGGGAATAGCGATTGCCTTGCGCGATCATCTTCGCCGCCGCCGCCTGGCCGGGGGCGAGCGGCCCGGTCCAGCATTCGTTGGCGCCGATCCGCGTCTTTGCCGTCGGGGCGGGATCGGGCACGCCGGCCGATGCCCAGGCGGGCCGGCCGCTCGCCGCCGCCATTGCGCCGACGCCGAAGATCGCGGCGATGCGGGCAAGGTCGCGGCGGGCATAACCGCGGCTGAGCAGGTCATCGGCCGATTCCTCGTTCAGAACGGTGTCAATGACGGTTTCTTTGTCGATCATCTTGTCTGTCTCCCTGTTCGCGTTGGTCGGTCCCATCGACCAGTCGCCGTTGTCAGAATTTTATCGCGTTCCTCAGCATCACGATCGAAATGAAGATGAGATAGAGGCCGAATACGCGCTTGAGCGGTCCGGCCGGCAGGCTGTGCGCCGCGGCCACGCCAAGCGGCGCCGTCAGCACCGACATCGAGGCGATCACCACCGTCGCCGGCAGGTTGACATAGCCGAGCGATCCCCAGGGCAGGCCATGCTCGCGAAAGCCGATGATCGCGAAGCCGATCGCGCTGGGGATCGCGATCAGCGCGCCAATGCCCGACGCGGTCGCGATCGCGCGATGGATCGAGCGGCCATGCAGCGTCATCACCATGATCGCGATCGTGCCGCCGCCAATCCCGAGCAGCGAGGAAAAGGTGCCGAGCCCGCCGGCAATCGCGACGCGCGGCGCCAGGCCAGGCATCGAATCCGAGATGACGTGATCGCTGAAGCGCGGCACCAGAAAGTTGAGCGACATCAGCAGCACGCCGATGGCGAAGATCATCAGCAGGACATGCCCATCGACATGGCTGGCAAGGACGACCCCGACGGCATCGCCGAAGATCAGCCATGGCGCCCAGGCGCGCAGAATCTCGAATTCGACTGCGCCGCGCTTGGCATGCGATCGCAAGGATCTGAGCGATGTGAGAATGATCGTCGCGGCTGACGTGCCGATCGCGACGTGCGCATATTGATGCTTGTCGCCGCCCAATAACGGCAGGACCAGCATCAGCGCCGGAACGACGATGAACCCCCCACCAATACCAAAAATGCCGGCGGCAAAACCCGCGATCAGTCCGGCGCATAACAGCGCGAGCAACGGAATCAGCCAAACGCCTTGTGAAGCAGTCAAGAGCGACCCTCCCTTTTAGGTGAGGCCTCTCCTGCGAGACGGGGCTTGTCGCCGCCCTGTCGATTCGTAAGCTGCGCAAGCGATCGACCATTTGCAACAAGAAAATAGGACGATGGCTTTTTTCGTAACTAATTTACTTAAATAAAGGGATATTGGTCGCCGATTACCGTCCGTGCAGCCGGGCAAGCGCGACGCCGGCCAGGTTCTGCGATCGCTTCACGTGACGAATCTGCAGCTTGCCCAGCCGCGATTGCGACGAGGCCAGGGCCTGGAGGTGATGGATGTGATCGCGCGGGCATCTGACCGTGCCATTGGCCTGACCGACGACCGCCAGCGAATCCCCCAGGAACACCGCTTCGTGCAAGCCAAGTTCCCCGGCCAGCTCCACCGCGTGCAACAACGCCAACCATTCCGCGTCCATCGCCGACCCAGGCCCGAGACCCTGTCGCACATAGTCGCGCCCTTGCACGACCACCGCGGTTTCCATCCCCGACGCCGGCCGCCAGCCGCCGTCGAAGAATAGCTTCACACGTCCAGCGATCGCCATTCCCCCGGCGCGATGCCGTCGAGCGACCAGTCGCCGATGCTCCACCGCACCAGCCGGAGCGTCGGGTGGCCAACCGCCGCGGTCATGCGGCGGACCTGGCGGTTGCGGCCTTCGCGGATCGTCAGGCGAATCCAGCCATCGGGTATGTTCTTGCGGAAACGGATCGGGGGGTCGCGCAGCCATAGATCGGGGGCCGGGATGCGTTCGGCCTCGGCCGGGCGCGTGATGCCGTCCTTCAGCCGCACGCCGCTCCCCAAGGTCGCCAGCGCGCCGTCGGTCACGTCGCCTTCGAGCTGGGCGAGATAGGTCTTGGCCGTCTTGAATTTCGGGTCGGCGATCCGCGATTGCAGCCGGCCGTCATCGGTCAGCAGCAACAGCCCCTCGCTGTCGAGGTCGAGCCGCCCGGCAGGATAGACTCCCGCCACGTCGATGAACGCGGAGAGGGTAGGGCGCGTCGATCCCTCGGTACCGCGATCGGTGAACTGGCACAGTACGCCATAGGGTTTGTTGAACAGGATCAGGCGCGGCATTGGGCGCCTTTGGTCCACAGCGGTCCGATTTACAATATTCGGGAGCGGCGAGTTGAGTGCGTAGTCCAGGTTTTCGCCCAATTCCCATCGTCACCCCGGCCTTGTGCCGGGGTCCACCGTGCCGCAAGCGTGGGAGAAGAAGCCCTAGGGCGGAGCTTAGCAGCGCAGTGGATGCCGGGACGAGCCCGGCATGACTAAAGTGCCTAAGCCACGGCCGCCCCCACAACATCCGCCCGCTCGCCACCCAAGCTCAGCGCCACAGCCTCAGCGACCTTGATGCCGTCGACCGCCGCCGACAGGATGCCGCCGGCATAGCCCGCGCCTTCGCCCGCCGGGAACAGGCCGGCGGTGTTCAGGCTCTGAAAGTCCTTGCCGCGGGTGAAGCGCACCGGCGACGACGTCCGCGTCTCCACCCCGGTCATCAGCACGTCGGGATGGTCGTATCCCGGGATCTGGCGGCCGAATACCGGCAGCGCCTCGCGCATCGCGCTCACCGCGAAATCGGGCAGGCATTGGCTGAGGTCGGTGAGCTGCACGCCGGGGCGATAGGAGGGGACGACCTCGCCCAGTTCCTGCGACGGCCGCCCGGCCAGGAAGTCGCCGAGCTTCTGCGCCGGTGCCTTGTAGTTGGAGCCGCCCGCGACGAATGCGCGCTCTTCCCAATGGCGTTGCAGCGCGATCCCCGCGAGCGGATCGCCGGGATAGTCGCGCTCCGGATCGATCGCGACGACCAGACCCGAATTGGCGTTGCGCTCGTTGCGCGAATATTGGCTCATGCCGTTGGTCGCGACGCGGCCGATTTCGGATGTCGCCGCCACCACGGTGCCGCCCGGGCACATGCAGAAACTGTAGACTGCACGCCCGTTCGAGGCGTGGTGCGAGATATGATATTCGGCCGCGCCGAGGATCGGATTGCCCGCGCTGGGACCGAAGCGCGCTTTGTCGATCCACGATTGCGGATGCTCGATGCGCACGCCGAGCGAGAAGGGTTTGGCCTCGACGAACACGCCCGCCGCCTGCAGCATCGCGAACGTGTCGCGCGCGCTGTGACCGATCGCCAGCACGACGCGGTCGGCCTCGAGATATTCGCCGTCATGGAGGTGAAGGCCGCGGATTTGGCGCTGTCCGGCCGCGTCGGTGGAGATATCGACACCGTCGACGCGAGTGCCGAAGCGGTATTCGCCGCCTAGCTGCTCGATCGTCGCGCGGATGCTCTCGACCATCGTCACCAGCCGGAAGGTGCCGATATGCGGGTGCGCCTCGGTCAGGATTTCCTCCGGAGCCCCGGCCTTGACGAACTCGGTCAGCACCTTGCGGTCGAGATGGCGGCGGTCCTTGATCCGGCTGTAGAGCTTGCCGTCGGAAAAGGTGCCCGCGCCGCCTTCGCCGAACTGGACGTTGCTTTCGGGGTTGAGCACGGATCTGCGCCACAGGCCCCAGGTGTCCTTTGTCCGCTCGCGTACGACCTTGCCGCGCTCGAGGATGATCGGGCGGAAGCCCATCTGCGCCAGGATGAGCGCGGCGAGCAGACCGCACGGGCCGGTGCCGATGACGACGGGGCGCAGGCCCCTGCCGGTGGCGCGGGCGATCGGGCGATAGGCCGTATCGGGGCTGGGCCGGACATTGCGATCGTCGGCGAAGCGCGCGAGCAATGCCGCTTCGTCGTGCACGGTCAGGTCGATCGCATAGATCAGCATGATCGCATTCTTGCGCCGCGCATCGTTGCCGCGCCGGGCGATCTCGAAGCTCAGTAGCTCGTCCGCATTGATCCCCAGCCGCGCGCAGATCGCGGCGGGAAGCGCTTCGGCGGGATGGTCGAGCGGCAGTGCAAGGTCGGTCAGGCGGATCATCGGCGGTGCTGTAGCGGGGTAGGGGGCGCCATGCCAGATTCCCCTCCCGCTTGCGGGAGGGGCTAGGGGAGGGCGTGTTTCTCTAGCGCCGCCTTCGACATGCCCTCCCTCATCCCCTCCCGCAAGCGGGAGGGGAGCTTAGGTCAGCCCTTCGCCAGAGACCACGTGATCATGCATGTCGTCTTGCCGGCGATCGTGTCGTTCTCGCCCGCTTTGGCCCACCGTCGGCGCTCAGCGCCAGAAACGTTTGGCGTCAATCAGGGCGTCATAGGCTTGCTCGGCCTGGCGGAGCAGCTGCTCGCGCTTACCGCTCCCCGGCGGTTTGGCGTCGATCCCGAGCGACGCCAGGATTCGGGGCGCGACGACCAGGTCGTTGAGCTCGCCGAGCTTGTCCTGCAACGTCTCCAGTGCTTCCAGAAACGGCTCGTAGCGGCGCCGCGCCTTGCCGGTGCGATAGAGCGAGGCGAAGAACTGCGTCGCATAGCGCAGCTTCTTGGTGGCGATCCGCGCCTTGTGGCGATGTTGGTCATCGAGTCCGGCCAGCCCCTTGCCGCGCCGCTTGAGCTGGCGCCGCCGCTGCTCGAGCAGATCGGCCGCGAACGGCTCGATATCGCCGTGCAGTATCGCGGTGTCCGCCGGAGCCGAACACCAGTCGCCGAACGACAGCCATTCGGTCAGGTCGAGCATCAGCAGGCGGGCTCGCGCTGACGCGAGCTCAGTCCGGACATGGTCGAAACACGAATCGCGCGCGACGACCAACCGCTCGCGCAATTTATGGCTCCCGCGCTCGATCAGCGCGTCGAGATTGCGCACCTCCCCGAGTTCGACGGCAAGCCAGCGCAGCTCGACGCGCAGCAGGTCGCCCCGATCGTCGCCGGCGATCAGCGGCTTGAACAGCGAGAACGCGGTACGCAACCGGCGCAACCCGACTCGCGCCTGATGCAGCGGCTCGGGCGCGCCGGTTCGCAACACGATGTCCTCGTTGCAGCGGAACTGCTTCAGGCAGGATCGGGCGATGACCCGAAAAGCCTCAGACGGCGTGCAGTTCGGGTCGATCGTGATCGGTTCGCTCCTGGCCGGAAGGTCGACTTCGCCTTCGGCCAGCAGATAGCCGCGCTCGGCCTTCGACAAAGCGGAGAGGCGGAGTGGTGCCGCCTCGTCCAAGCGGCGCGCGACGTCGAACAATGCCTGCGCCGAACCACTCTCCAGCTCCAATTCAACTTCGCACAGCGACAGGCGCCGATCGCCCGCGCGGACCTCGCCTTGGTCGATCGCACAGGCGAAACGCGCGCCGCCAGCATCGAGTGCACGGGTCGCGCGCCGGACGTCGGTCACGAACACCCGCTCGAGGCGCGCCGCCGCGTCGCGCCCGATGATCTGCGCCAACGGGCCGCTGCGAGCATCGAGTACCGGCCGGTCGCCGCGCACGTCGTGCTCCCATTCCCCGCGCACGAACAGTCCGGCCGCGGCGCCCTCGCTCTTGACTGTCTGAACCTGCGTCCCGCCTTCGCGTCGGATGCGCAGCGCATAGCCGGCCTCGCGCACCTCGCGGTCCGGCGTGTCGAAATAGGTTGCCACGAGATACTCGACGTTGGCATCCGCGCCGGCGAACGCCGTCGACGCATCCAGTCGATCGCGGTCGGCTGGATCGAATTCGAGCTTCAACTCGATTTCGCGCGGTTGATCCATGGTCGACAAAAGGCTCCCGAAGGGTGCGCCGATCAAGATGCTTTCTGCGGACCGCTCCTCGCGGGCACGCGCGAGGTGCTAAATCCCTCCCGCAAGCGGGAGGGGAGAATAGTTGGTCAGCCTTCGGCCTTGTCGGCCATATCCATGAAATTGCGCGCGGCGTTGCGATCCGCCTCGTCCTTGAACGCGACATCGAGGTCGGGCGCGACGCCGAGCATGTACATCAAGGTCCACAAGGCGAAGCGCCGCGGGCGGTCCTTTTCCAGGCCCAGCTCGACCCGCATCCGCTCGGTCCCCGCCTCGAACGAAGCAGGGGTCAGCGTGGCCATGTCGGCGGTGCCGAAATAATGGCGCAGGCGGTCGTCGAGATCCATGGCTCGATTAACGCGCCCGGACCAGCGCGGCGTCAAGCGCCTGCAGGAAGCGCGAGCGATCGGCCTTGGTGAATGCGGCCGGCCCGCCGATCTGATCGCCGCCCGCGCGCAGATCGGCCATGATCGCCCGCGTCGCGATCGCCGCACCGATCGAGCTCGTCGTGAACGGTTTGCCGGTGGGGGAGAGCACTTGCGCGCCCGCCTTGAGCGCGCGGTCGGCGAGAAGGATGTCGGCAGTGATCACGACAGCACTCGGGCCGGCGACCTCGGCGATCCAGTCGTCGGCGGCGTCGAACCCGTCGCTAACGACGATGCGCGTGATGAGTGGGTGCGCGGGGACGCGGAGATGGCTGTTGCTGACCACCCAGACCGGGACCTCGAGCCGCCAGGCGACTTTGTAGATCTCGTCCTTGACCGGGCAGGCATCGGCATCGACCAGGATGCGGCGCCCAGTACCAGCGGGATTGGCCGTCACGTCAGATGTCATGGGTTCTCAACTCCCGTTCGCTCGACACGAACGGACAGGGGCGAATGCTTCGCCGGACGGTAGCGTCAAGCACGCGGCGGGCGCGGTCCCTTGTTCGGAGCGCCACCCTTGCGATGCGCATGCGGCGGACGGCCGCGGCCGGCGGGCGGGCCCTGACGGCGCGGGGCGCCGCCCTGGCC
>NZ_JBFUJY010000019.1:0-15263 GCF_056401155.1 Sphingomonas sp. P4_G2
CCCACCCGACCTCCCAATCAGGGTATTCTATGGGAGGTCGGGTGGGGGAGCGGGCCGGCACCGTCTCAGCGAAGCTGAAAACGAGTCTAACTATTGCCGCCCGCGCGCGGTGGCGCTACAGGCATCCGCCGCACAGGGGTGTAGCTCAGCTGGTTAGAGCGTCGGTCTCCAAAACCGAAGGCCCTCGGTTCGAATCCGAGCTCCCCTGCCACTCTTCCTCTTCGACCGGATAGTCCCGCTCGCGTTCGATCGCGGCGAGAATCCGGATAGTGGCATGGTCGAGTTCCATGGAGCCTCTCTGATCTGGTACGTTGGGCGGCGAACGCAGGTGGAACCGTCGCGATCCCTCGGAAAATGGTTAATCGCGACGAACGGTCGATTGCGGCGACGCGCTGATCCTTGATCTAGCGCGAACGCTTGCCTTCCGATCGGTGCAGCGCTATTTCCGCCTCAATCCGAAATCGGGATTGATTGTCGTCCGTGCCCCTTGAGGGACCGGGCGGCGGTCCTATGTCCCCAAACTCGGCAACGATTACATAGGTTCAGGCACGTGGCGAAAACGTCCCCCATGGAATTCATCCGGCAGGTCCAGGCCGAGACGCGCAAGGTCGTATGGCCGACGCGTCGCGAGACGGTCATGACCGGGGTGATGGTGATGATCATGACGGTCATCCTGGCGGTGTTCTTCTTCGCCATCGACAAGGTGTTCGACACGGGCGTCGAGTACCTGCTGAGCCTCGCGAAATAAGGTTTCCCATGGCACGCTGGTACATCATCCACGCTTATTCGGGCTTTGAGGGCAAGGTTCGCGACGCGATCCTGTCGGAAGCAAACCGCATGGGTCTCGAGCAACTGGTCGAACAGATCGAGGTTCCGACCGAGACGATCACCGAGGCGCGCCGCGGCAAGAAGATCCAGGTCGAGCGCAAATTTATGCCCGGCTATGTGCTGGCCAAGCTCGCGATGAACGACGACGTCTATCACCTGGTCAAGAACACGCCCAAGGTGACCGGCTTCCTCGGCCCCAACGGCAAGCCCCAGGCGATCAGCGACGCCGAAGCCGCGCGCATGCTCAACAGCAAGGAAGAGGCTGCCGCCTCCGCCCCGCGCCAGCAGGTCAAGGTCGATTACGAGATCGGCGATTCGGTCAAGGTGCTCGACGGCCCGTTCGCGTCGTTCAACGGCATCGTCGAGGAGCTCGATTTCGACAAGTCGAAGGTCAAGGTCTCGGTGTCGATCTTCGGGCGTGCGACGCCGGTCGAGCTGGATTTCGAGCAGGTCGAGCGCAGCAAGTAAGGCGTAGCCTTACGCAGCGACCGCACGTGAATTAGCGGCGCTAATTCACGAGACGGCGTTCGACCGGCCGGCGGGTCGGCGGAGCCGAACCCGACCGACGACGCGGGATTTACTCCCGCGTCGGGCTCCCGAAGTGGATTTGTTTCCCGGTTTCCCCGCACCCCCAGCATCCGACGCGGAAGTGAATTCCGCGTCGTCGGACCTCGCTTCGCGAGGCCGGCCGGACGGGCGCCGTCTCAGGATTAGCTCACGCTAATCCTGTGCGGCTGCGACGCTGTTGCTTCCCGGCCCACTTTCCGCTATCGGCCCGCCCTTCCTAAGCTACAGCTGTGGAATTGCGGGAGGGTTCGCGTCGCGCGCCCGTCTGACCGCTAAACTTGACCTGGGCGGCGGGTTCACCCCCATCGCCCACTACAGAGTGAGTAAAATGGCAAAGAAGATCACAGGCTATATCAAGCTACAGGTGCCCGCGGGTGCTGCCAATCCGTCGCCGCCGATCGGCCCGGCGCTGGGTCAGCGCGGCGTCAACATCATGGAATTCTGCAAGGCGTTCAACGCCGCGACCGGCGACCTCGAGAAGAGCACGCCGATCCCGACGATCATCACCGTCTATGCCGACCGGTCGTTCTCGTTCGAGACCAAGACCCCGCCGGCGACGTTCCTGATCAAGAAGGCCGCGAACCTCAAGTCGGGCTCGAAGGAGCCGGGCAAGGTCTCCGCGGGCAAGATCAAGCGCTCCGAGCTGTCGAAGATCGCCGAAGTGAAGATGAAGGACCTGAACGCCAACGATATCGACGCGGCGACCCGCATCATCGAAGGCTCCGCCCGCGCGATGGGCCTCGAAGTGGTGGAGGGCTGAACCGATGACTTTCGTGAGCAAGAAGAACAAGGCGATCACGATCGACCGCGAGAAGCTGCACGGCGTTGACGAGGCGATCGGCCTGGCCAAGGCCAATGCGACCAGCAAGTTCGACGAGACGATTGAAGTCGCGATCAACCTGGGCGTCGATCCGCGCCACGCCGACCAGATGGTCCGTGGCGTCGTGACCCTGCCCAAGGGCACCGGCAAGGACGTCCGCGTCGGCGTGTTCGCCAAGGGCGCCAAGGCCGACGAAGCGAAGGCCGCTGGTGCCGACGTGGTCGGTGCCGAGGACCTGATGGAAATCGTACAGGGCGGCACGATCGATTTCGATCGCTGCATCGCGACCCCGGACATGATGGGCATCGTCGGTCGCCTGGGTAAGGTGCTGGGTCCCAAGGGCCTGATGCCGAACCCGAAGCTGGGCACCGTGACGATGGACGTCGCCGCGGCGGTCAAGGCGGCCAAGGGCGGCCAGGTCGAATATCGCGTCGAAAAGGCCGGCATCATCCATTCGGGCATCGGCAAGGCATCGTTCCCGGCCGCCGACCTGCGCGCGAATTTCGACGCGCTGGTCGACGCGATCGTCAAGGCCAAGCCGTCGGGCGCCAAGGGCAAGTACGTTCGCAAGCTCGCGGTCAGCTCGACGATGGGCCCGGGCATCAAGATCGACGTAGCCGAGGTTGCGGGCGCGTAAGCGATCGACTGAAGCTTAAACGAGTGGATGGGGCTGGGAGAGCGATCTCCCGGCCCCTTTCGTTTCGTGTTTAGACCATTTCCCGAAGCGTTGGTCCGAGGATCGTTATTGGGTGGTTAGCTGCCCTCGGCGAGTTTCTGTTGCAGAGCGCGGAGCTCGTCGATCGCAGTAGCGATAAGCGTTTCCTTTTCGGACTGTCTCCACGCGGGGGAGCAATCCCACAACACCTTGGCAACATCATCGCGCACCTGAAAAAATCGTTCAGACTGCGCCATTTCCTTGACCAAGCTGTCGACAGGCTCGCCAAACTCCGAAGAGCCGTAGTGCAGTATATCCGTGAGCGGGTGATCGCCCGCCTTCCCGTTCGGCATTCGTTGCTCCTGTTGTTGAGCTACGCTTAGGGGGCAGCATGCGATGTCCGCAACTGGGTCGTTAGCGGTCATCACGCCTCTCCCCTTCGTTTTACCGTATCGGCAGATTTCCCCGCTAACCCAGCACCGATGCGGGACTTCATCACCCTGGCCGCGCCGGCGCTGATGCTCGGGCTGCTCTATTGCGTGTACCGTGCGGTCACGCTGTTCACCGCCTGGCGGCCGGCGGCGGCGGCGGCGTGGGCGACCGACTATAGCGATGCCGAGCGACGCGACGACTTCTGGGGCTTCGGTACCCCGCGCGGCTGGCGGCTCACCGACGCGACCATCAGCGTCTGATCGAAGAGACGGTCCATTACGTCGACGAGCATGGCGATCGGCATTCTGCCGAGGTCAAACGCTATGTCCGCGCGGGCTGGCGACCGGCGGGAGCGCATACGATCTGGTACGACACCGCCAATCCCGACAACGCCACCGCGTTCGGCCCGGGCTACTGGCTGTTGATCGCGTTCGCCCTCGCGGCCGGGCTGGTGACGTTGATCGACGCCGCGATCCGCATCCGAGGCTGAGCTCACACTCCCCTCCCGCTCGCGGGAGGGGCCGGGGGGGGGCTTGTCACGGCACACGGAGATAGACACGCCCTCCCCTAACCCCTCCCGCAGGCGGGAGGGGGATTATCAGCCCGCCTCATTCCCGATTTACGAACTGCCAAAACCGGCCGAAAGAGGCGCCGTTCGCGAGCAGGAGTCGAGCCGTGGAAGTCGAAGTCAGCGCCGAAGCGAAGGACAAGAGGCTCAACCGCGCGGTCGCGCTCACGGTGGTGATCCTGTCGATCTTTACCGGCCTCTGCAACATCAAGGACGGCAACCTCGTCCAGACGATGCAGCAGGCAAAGGCGGATTCGGTCGACAGCTGGAACGAATATCAGGCGACCCGCACCAAGCTGCACATCTCGGAAACCGCCCGAAACGAGATTGCCGTGCTGGCAACCACGCCCGCGACCATCCAATCGTCGAAGGCGACGCTCGCCCGGCTCGACGCGGACATCGCCAAATATCGCATCGAGACGCCCAAGCTTAAGGCGCAGGCCCAGGCGCAAGCCGATAATTACGACGCGCTCAATGTGCATGACGATCAATTCGACGCGAGCGAGGCGGCCATTTCGACCGCGATCGCGATGGCGGCGGTGGCGGCGCTCTCCGAAAGTCCGATGCTCCTGTTCGGATCGTGGTTCTTTGGCGCGTTCGGAATATTCATGGGCATTTGCGGTTTCGCCAAGTTCGGGTTCCACCCCGACGTCCTCAGTAACTTCCTGGGTTGAGGCGCCGCCGACCAGCTTATTTGGGCAGCGTGTCGAGCCAGCGGATGATCTCGCTCTCGAGCCGGATTCGCGCGTCGGACCAGCTGTGATCGGTCGCGACATGGACCGCCGCGACCTTGTCCCCACCCTGCCTGCGGATTGATGCGCCCAGCGCTTCGGCGGGACCGCGCAGCCCGTCGTCGGATGTCAGCAACAGCAACGGCAGTCGCTTGAGACCCGGGGCCGCGTTGATGAAATCATAGGCATCGCTCCTGGCGATCGCTTCGTCGGCTTCGCTCGCGCTAGTTGTTGTGAGCGTCTCCAGCCCGGCGCCCTCGAGCCGCTTGATCGCCGCATCGCGCGGCAGCTTTCCGATCAAGCCGACATCGGCCGCCGATATCGCCGCCGCGCCGATCAGCCCCTTGTCGTGCGCCGCCGTCATCAGCGTGACCCAGCCCCCCAGGCTATGGCCGATCAACACCATCCGCTTGGTATCGCTGCCGAGCGCCGCGACCGACGCGGGCGTGCGCAGATAGGCCAGCACCGCGTCGGCGTCGGCCAGATCGTTGGCGAAGCTATATTGGCCAGGACTGCCCCATGACCCGCGATAGTTGAACGTGACCACGGTCCAGCCCGCTCGCCGCAATGCCTGTGCCAGGTCCAGATTCTTCTCATTGCCGGGCAAGCCATGACACAGCACCACGACGGGATGCGGCCCTGCGCCCGCGGGGACATAGGCGACACCATTGATCGCCACGCCGCTGCTCGGGATGTGCAACACGTCCATCCGCGCGGGGTGCTTCGGGTCGGGCGCGGGATCGGTGTAGATCGCCGGGGGAACCGACTGTCCGGACAATGCGGTAGCAGGTGCGGCGAGCGCGACCAATCCGATGACGATCCGCCTCAACATCATGCGCTTTCCCCCGCCAGCTATCTTGGTCTTGCCTGATAGCGCCTTCGCGCGCGATAGTCTCGGCGAGAGGTGCGGCGTGCAATGAGTGATCGGCTGGCAAACGTCACCGCCCTGCCCGACCGCGCGGTACCAACGCGTGTCGGCAATCTGGTGTTCGAGACCAAGGCCGCATTGCTGCGCCTGCGCCGTGCAGGCGCCGATCTCACGCTCGACGCCCCAAAACGTCATCGCCGAGGCGAGACACTGACGACCGCTCCCGTGCTCGCGACGATCCGCTCGCCGCTCTGGACCACGCGCGGGGGTGCCAAGGACCGCGCGCTCAACGCCGGCAAGATCCAGAATTTGCGCGCGGCGATTTCGGGGCTCGACGGGATCGAGGTCGGCGCGGGTGAAGTGCTCAGCTTCTGGCGCCAGGTCGGCAAACCGCTGCGCCGCCGCGGCTTCGTCGAAGGACGCGAGCTGCGCGAAGGCTGCATGATCGCGACCGTCGGCGGTGGCCTCTGCCAATTGTCCAACGCGCTCCACGAAGCGGTGCTCGACGCCGGGCTGGACGTGGTCGAGCGCCATGCCCACACGCGCGTGGTTCCCGGATCGCGCGCCGAAGTGGGGCGCGACGCCACGGTATTCTGGAATTACCTCGATTTCCGCATCCGTTCGCCGCGGCCGTTCCGCATCGAGGCGCGGCTGAGCGCCGACGAGCTCGAACTGACGATCCGTGGCGACATCCCCGGCGCTTCCGTACCCACTCCCGATGTCCTGACCGGTGCGATCGCGCACGATTGCCTGACCTGCGGCCAGACGACTTGCCATCGCCACGATCCCGACGACATCGATACCAGCACGCCCACCGCTTGGCTGGTCGATGGCGCGAGCCCCGAATTCGCCGCGTTGCTGCGCGACCGAGCCGGGCCGGACGACCTGCTGATGCTGCCGTCGCGCCGGGTTGGCAAAGCCGCGGCGGGCTGGCCCGTCATCGCGCGCGAATATAGCGCCGACCTCGCCGCGCTGCGCCGCTCGCTTGCCTTGCGTGGCATGGGACCGGGCACGCCGCGAGCGCGCGTGCTGCTCGACGCCGATGCGCGGCTGGCGGCCGCCTATGCGCGCAAGCTCGGCGCGACGCACACGCATCTCGTCATCGCGCAGGCGCTGCTGCCGCATCTCTGGCGGGTGGGGGCGTTACGGGGTCGCAGCTTCGAGGTGTTGCTCGACCGCTTGCCGATCGACGCGATGCATCGCGTGCTGGACGCCGCGCGCGATCTTTATCCCGATAGCGCGACGCTCGGCGATTTCCGCGCGCCGGAGGCGATCGCCGCGGCAGAGCGTGCGGCGCTGGGCGAAGCGGTTCGGCTGATCACGCCACATCGCGCGATTGCCGCCCGTTTTCCGTCGGCACGTGTCGACCTGATCGACTGGCAGGCAGCGACGCCCCTGCCCGTTACGCGCGGCGGCCGTACTTTCCTGTTCGCGGGCCCTGCCCTCGCGCGCAAAGGTGCGCATGCGATGCGCGAGGCAATGGAGCAACTCGACATCGCGTTGTTGATCGAGCGCCCAGGCGAAGAGCAACCGGATTTCTGGGGCGATCGCGACGTTCGCCTGGCCCAGGGAGTGCCGGGCGAACTCGCCGGCGTGATCCTGCCCGCGATCGTCGAGCATCGCCCTGCGACCTTGCTCCGCGCGCTTGCCGCTGACTTGCCGGTGATCGCCACCGAAGCATGCGGCCTGCCGCCGCAACCGGGCCTGACGCTGATCGAACCCTGCGACGCAACCGGCTTGCGCGACGCGATCCGGCGACTGCTTTCCTAAGCTTGGCTCATCGTCTCCTTGCCTCATCATGGAGGCCAGCCCTAGCCGCGCGAGCATGAGCCCTGCTTTTTCTCGAGCTGTCCACGGCACCCGCGCGGTGTTCGGCGGGGCGTTGGAATGGGACGGCGCGGATGCGCTCGATCCCTCGGCGATGGCGGTCACCGCGCTCGGCATGGGCGTGCCGATCCTGATCGGCGTGTTGATCGGGCGGCCCAATATCGGCCTGGCCGCTTCGCTCGGCGCGATGTGGGTCGGCGCCGCGCCGCGCGGCGCAAGTCTGAAAGAGCATTGGCGGATCGTCCGTGACATCGTCGTCGCGGCGATCGCCGCCGCGGTGGCGGCCGCGATCATCGCCCAGCACGGACCGCGGAGCGACGTGGGGCTGGTGCTTGCCGCCGGTGCCGCGGCGCTGCTCGGCGGATTCAGCCGGCCGATGGCGGTCGCGAGCCAGCGCTTCATCATCTTTGCAACGATCGGACTCGGTGTCGCGGCGCACACGCCCAACCGGATCGCCCTGGTGGTTCTCATCGCCGAGGGGGCATTATGGGCGGCGCTCTGCGGGTTGGCGATCGGTGTGGCGGCGCGGCGATTCGACATCGGCTCGATCGTGGCGAGCGAACGCGAATCGACCGCGAGCTTCGAGCAGAAGTTCCGTCACTGGCGGACGATGCTCCGGACTTGGGCGGCATGGAGTTACCCGGTCCGGTTGACGGCCTGCCTCGCCTGCGCCGCCGCGATTCGGGGCGCGTTCCCGCAGCATCACTACAGCTGGATCGCGGTTGCCGTCGCCTTGCTCACGCAACGGCAAAGCGACAATCTCATCGCCAAGGTCTCGCAGCGTGCGCTTGGCGTGGCGGCGGGCGTGGTGGCGACCGAAGCGATCGCTATCCATCCGCTACCGGGCTGGGCGCTCGTCGCGATCATCGCGACGCTCGCGGCGCTGAGCCCGTGGCTCAGGAACCGCAGCTATGCCGCTTATACCGCGGCAACCACGCCGCTGATCATGCTGCTGACCAGCGGCGGCGAAACGATCGGTCAGGGGCTGCTGATCGACCGGCTCGTCGCGACTCTCATCGCGGCGGGGTTGTTGATCACCACGTTCCTGGCCGCCAGCCGGTTTATGCTTCCGCCATCTCCGGATAATCGGCGCCCAGGCTGAGGTCGCGGTCACCCTCGATGATCGCCAGACGCTCCTTCAGCTTGGCCACCGCCGTCTCATACGCGAACCTGCCGAGCACCAGATGGCGTGGCACATCGGCGCGCGACACTACCTCGATGATCGCCTCGCCGGCGCGGACCGGGTCGCCCGGCTGTTCGCCGCTATAGCCGCTGGTCGTCGCCATGCGCTTGCCCGCGGTCTCGGCATAAGCCGCGATCCGGTTCTTGGTCTGGCGCAGCGATCGGCCCGCCCAGTCGGTGCGGAACGGCCCCGGCTCGACGCACATCGCGGCGATGCCGAGCGGCCCGACCTCGGCGCGGAGGGAATCGGTGAAACCCTCGACCGCGTGCTTGGTCGCGGAATAATAGCCCGAGGCAGGGAAGCCGAGCAGACCGCCGACCGAACTGATATTGACGATATTGCCGCTGCCCTGCTCGCGCATCACCGGCAGCACCGCGCGCGTCACCGCGAACAGGCCGAAGACATTGGCATCGAACTGGTCGCGGATTTCCTGTTCCTCGCCTTCTTCGATCGCGCTTTGATACCCATAGCCGGCATTGTTCACGAGCACGTCGATCCGGCCGAACCTGTCCTTCGTCGCCGCCACCGCCGCGTCGATCTGCGCTTTATCGGTGACGTCCAGGTCGATCGCCAGGGCGCGATCGGGCGCGATCTCGACGATATCGGCAACGCGATCCTTGCCGCGCGCGGTCGCCACCACGCGCCAGCCGCGATCGAGCACGAGTTTGGCGAGCTCACGGCCGAAGCCGGTCGAGCAGCCAGTGATGAACCAGACGGGATCGGCGGGGAGCGTCATCAGGGCACCTCTTATTGGGGAAGATCGCACCAAGAGAGATGGGATCGCGGGCGCCCGGCGACAACCGCCGGACGCCCGTCACCGGACTGCGAGAACCAACGCCTCAGCGGCAGTCGATATAGACGGGGTTGCCGATCAGCAGCAGCCCGGTCTTGCCGCGCACATTGGCGCTGATCCAGCCACACGCTCGTGCACGATCGAGCGATACCTTCATGCGCGCATCGTCGCTGTCGATCGTCGAGCCCAGGCCGGCCAACGCCTTGCCATTGGCGATGACCTCGACCGCCGCGCCGCGTACGGCGACCAGGTGCAGTTCCATCGACAGCGTCGCGTTGGGACGCAGCCGTTCGCCCATTACCGCACGACGCCCGCCGGATACGACCGCCATTTCGAGCAAACGGTCGCGCGTCCCCTCGGTGTCGATGAACACGTTGCCGCGCTTGATCCCCGCGGTGATGCCGGGGACCGACAAGCTGTCGGCATAGACCACCGTGGTTGGCCGTCCGATCCGCGACGGGCCGTCGGGGTCGTGCGTATCGCTGCCGCCGATCCCGGTCAGGCGCTTGCCTTCGTTGAGCCGGGCGTACCAGAAACCGAGCCCGGCATAGGGGCCCTCGACATTGACGCCGTTGACCGCCTCGACCGCGGTCACTTGGCTCCAATCGGTGTCGGTCCACAGCCAGCCGCAGCCCATGCAGATTTCGCCACTCGGCGACGCCGGATGGTTGATCGACATGATCGCGCCGGCAGCGGCGATACTCTTCTGAAGCGCGGGAAGATTGGGAACGCCGGGCGTGCCGACGCGGAAATCGACGAAGCGCGACGGTCCGAAGATGTTAATGTGGCCGCGAAAGGTGGTGACCTCGACCCCGGGGATCAGCAGCATCTTGTCGAACCAGGGCTGCAACTCGCGCAGATCATCGAAATGCGCGACGGTATTGTGGTCGGTCACCGCGATGAAATCGAGCCCCAACGCGCTCGCCGCCTCGACCGTCCGGAACAGCGGACACGGCACCTTGCGCCCAAGCTGGCTCTTGCAACTGCCGTCGCTGTTGGCGTCGTGCATATGAAGGTCGCCGCGATACCAATCGGGTCTGTCGACGAGCGGCGGGTTGGCAATCGCGGCGCTCGCGCGCGCCGAGCTGCCGCGGTCGAAATAGACCCTCACCGTATAGGCGGCGCTGCTGTTCGGGCGAGCATTGGGCACCCCGAACTGGACGTGCCAACGGCCGGTCGGGATCGGTCCCGGCAGGTAGCCCGGCGTCGCGTCGCTCGGCGCGATCGTCACTTTGTCGTACGAGCCGCCGCTCCAGCCGCGAAACTGCTTCGAATCCCACACGCCGAGGTCGATCACCGTCTTGTTGGTCTTGTCATAGGACAAAGCGACCGTGATCCGCTCGACGCCCGCGGGGACGTCGAACGGAATCTCGCGATAGGTCTGCGCATCCTTGCCGGCGATGACGCCGGCGACGGTCACGTCGGGCTGCGCCTGATCTTGGCCGGCCATCGCCGCCGGAGCGGCGAGGGCGGCCAGGATCAGCGCGACGAAAAGATGAAATCTGCGCATCAGAAGGCGAAGTCGACGGCGAAGCGGAAATTGCGGCCGAAGATCGGCCGGCCGATGAACAATTGGTCGTTGGCCTGACCGCTGGTCAGCTCACCCGCGCGCGGATTGCCTTCGGTTAGCCCGATCGCGTTGGTCAGATTGTCGCCATAGGCCCAGAACGAGATGCGGTCGGTCAGCTTGAACCGCACGCTGGCGTTGAGCACGGTATAGGCCGGCAACTTCGAAATGTTGGCGGCATCGGCATAGCGTTTCGAATAATGCTCCACGTCCATTTGCGCGCGGAAACGCCCGTCGAGCAGGGTCACCGCCGGGGTGGCGCGCAGCCCGAGTTTGGGGACGCGGAGCAGCTGGTGACCCGAATAATCGCGCGGGATCAACGTCGTGCCAGACAGTTCGTTATACTTGAGATTGTGGAAGGTCGGGTTCTGGATCGTCGCGTTGATCGTGAGGTCGAACCACGACACCGGCCGGATCGTGCCTTCGAGCTCGACGCCATAATCGCGGGTGTCGGTGTAGACGGTCTGGGTGATATAGCCCAACGTCTTCGGGTCGAACTGGGTGTTGCCGATCGAATAGGCATCGAAATCCGTCAGGAACCCGGTCGCGTAAAAGCTGACCAACGGGGTCGAGAGCTTGAACCCTGCTTCCCACATCTTGATCCCCTGCGTCACCGGCTGCGCGTTGGCGGAGGTGATGAAGCTGCCCACGCTCGGCATGCGGAATGCCGAGGTATAGCGCGCGAACACCCCCGCGCTGTGGCTGAACTGCCAATCGGCGCCGATCGTGTAGCCGACATGGTCGAAATTGCGGTCATAGGGCGTGAAGACGCCGTTGCCGGTCAGCACCTGATCGTCCGCGAGAGTGGTCGGGTCGCCGAGATTGACGGTCTTCTGGCCTTCCTGCGCGCCCTTGGCGGTGACCTTTTCCCAGCGGATGCCGCCGTCGAGGCGCAATTGCGGCGTGATCTGCCACTCGTCCGAGCCGTAGAGGGCGAAGACGTCCGACTTGCCATAGCCGTTGGCGAATTCCGATCCGTAGCGGCTGACGCCGTTCTGGGTCAGCGCGCCGACCACCTGACCCGCCGCGTTGAGCGCGACAAGATCGAGCAGCCGCGAATTGCCCGACACGTCCTGCACGGTCGAGGCCGAGTAGCGTTTGAAGGTCTCGCGGATATGCGCGTAATAGAAGCCCAACGCGAAATCGTGCGTCATGCTGCCCATCTGGAAACGGTGGGCGAGATGGAGGTCATCGACGAACTCGCTCTCGTCGACCGTTACCGGGCGCGCCGCGTTGATGAACACGTCGCCATTGCCGTTCTGGTTGGCCACGTCGAACGCCTGGCCGGTATCGACATAGCGGAGCTGGACATTGGTCGCGCCAGGATAAGCCTTGAGCAGCGACGATCCATATTGCGTCAGCAGCGCCGCCGCTGTGCTGATCGAGGCGGGATAGACGCCGTTGCGCACCGTGTTGCTGTCACGATAGCGCGCCTTGTTCGACAATTTCCAGCCCGGCGCGAATTCCCAATCCGCCATCGCCGAATATTGGTTGAGCCGGATGCGCGTCCCCTGGGTATTGTCGAAGAACACCGGGCCGTTGGCGCTTTTGAGCGTCAGGAACGCGGTCTCGCGGCTGGCGGTGGTGTCGTAATTGGCGTTGAATCCAGGCAGGCTGACGATATTGCCGTCCGAATCCTTGGTCAGCGGGATGCCGGTGTAGAAGATCGCGTCATCCGCCAGATGCTTGTAGCTGAGCGCGATCTGCGCATTGCCGAAATCCTTCGACAGATCGGCGCGGATCTGGCCGCCTTTGTTGCCGGTATAGCCGGGATCGCGAACCCCGCGCTCGTTGCGGTAGAAACCGCCCACATCGAACTTCCAGCCGTCGGCCAGCGGCGTGCCGACCCAGCCATCGAAGCGGAACAGGTCCGCGGTCGGCCCATAAAGCACGCGCGCGCGGCCCGACAATTCGTCGCCCGGCTTGCGGGTGATGAAATTGACCACGCCGCCCGGCGCGTTCGAATAGAAGACCGACGAGGGACCGCCGCGCACCACTTCGACGCGGTCGATCGACTCATCCATTCGGAATGCCTGGTCGGCGTTGAGATAGCCCAGCGCCGGATCGTGCTGCACCGGCAGGCCGTCCTCGAGCAGGTTGATCGATCCAAACCCGTCGACCGGGATGCCGCGCGCGCGGACGTTGCCCGATCCTTCGCCGCCCGATGCCTCGACCCAGAAGCCGGGGACCGACTTCAGCGTCTCGGTGACGCTGGACGCAGCCCGCGAGCGCAGCGCATCGTTGTTGAGCGTGGTGATCGCATAGCTGGTATCGAGCTTGGTGCGCTCGCCCGCGCCGGCACGGCCGGTGACGACAATGTCCTGGTCGGTCTGCGCGTCGGGCGCCGCATCGCTGTCGACAGCTACCGGTGCGCTCTGGGCAAGTGCCGCGGGGCTCGCAGTCAAGAGAAACGCTACGATTCCGCAGCGCACGGTAAGTGCTCGGTTGGCCACCCTTTTATCCCTTTTGCTGGTGCAGCGATTCTGCTGTCGCGCCGCGCCTAGGGATGGGTTTTTGCAGAGCGGTGACGCGCCGGTGTCAGCGCTGTGACGTCACCGGGTCAGTTTGATTGCAAAGAGGGTGAGCGCGCTCTTTTGTGCGCTCGCCCATAACCCAAGTCTATGCCTCCACTCCCGCTTTTGCCAAATCGCCAAAAAGCGGGTAGAGGCCCTGACCAATCCACATCCGTACCGCGTTACCTGCCCGGCGCCAGTCGCTCCGGGCCGACGCCGTTATTGCCATCGAGACAGAATGCCCTTTTCCCACCTTCCCCCGTTGCTTGCCGAGGCGCTGACCGCGCGCGGTTACGAAGCACTCACTCCCGTCCAGGCCGAAGTCAGCAAGCCTGAGTCCAATGGCCGCGACCTGCTGGTGTCCGCGCAGACCGGGTCGGGCAAGACCGTCGCGTTCGGCCTCGCCATGGCCGAGGAGCTGCTCCACAAAGGCCAGACCCCGCCCGCCGGCGCGCCGCTCGCGTTGGTGATCGCCCCGACCCGCGAGCTCGCGCTTCAGGTCGCCAAGGAATTGTCGTGGCTCTACGCCAAGACCGGTGCGCGCATCGCCACCTGCGTCGGCGGCATGGATCCCTCGCGCGAGCGCCGCGTGCTGGCGCAGGGCGTGCACGTCGTCGTCGGCACGCCGGGCCGCTTGCGCGATCACGGCGAGCGCGGTGCGCTCGATCTGTCGAGCTTGCGCGTCGCCGTGCTCGATGAGGCCGACGAGATGCTCGACATGGGCTTTCGCGAGGACCTCGAGACCTTGCTCGACGCCGCCCCCGCCGAACGCCGCACCTTGCTGTTCTCGGCGACGTTGCCGCGTCAGATCGTCGCGCTCGCCAAGAAGTATCAGCGCGATGCGCTGCGCATCTCGACCGTCGGCGAAGAGCGCGGGCATGGCGACATCTCCTACCAGGCTGTGGCGGTCGCGCCGGCGGATATCGAACATGCGGTGATCAACCTGCTCCGTTTCTACGAGGCGGAGACGGCGATGCTGTTCTGCGCGACGCGCGACAATGTCCGGCATCTCCATGCCAGCCTGGTCGAACGCGGCTTCGCGGCGGTTGCCTTGTCGGGTGAGCATTCGCAGAACGAGCGCAACCACGCGCTCCAGGCGCTGCGCGATCGCCGCGCGCGCGTCTGCGTCGCGACCGACGTCGCAGCGCGCGGCATCGATCTCCCCACGCTCAGCCTCGTCGTCCATGTCGAGATGCCGCGCGACGCCGAAGTCCTCCAGCATCGTTCGGGCCGCACCGGCCGTGCCGGCAAGAAGGGCACCGCGGTGCTGATCGTCCCCTATCCGCGCCGCCGGCGTGTCGAGATGATGCTGCGCTCGGCGCGCATCGCCGCCGAATGGGTGCCGGTGCCGACCGTCGACGACATCCGCACCAAGGATCGCGACCGCCTGATCGAGGCGCTGAGCCAGCCGGTCGAGCCCGATCCCGACGATTGGGTGATCGGCGAGGAGTTGCTCAAGAACAAATCGCCGCAGGAAATCGCCGCGGCCTTGGTCCACGCTCACCGGGCCGCGATGCCCGCGCCCGAGGAAATGATCGACCGCGTGCCCGAGGGTCCCAAGGCGCATCACCGCCAGGGCTTCGACGACACCGTGTGGTTCCGCATGAATATCGGCCGCCGCCAGAATGCTGATCCGCGCTGGATCCTGCCGCTGATCTGCCGCCGCGGCGGGATCACCAAGAACGAGGTCGGCGCGATCCGCATCCAGGCCAACGAGACCGGCTTCCAGATCCCGCGCGGCATCGCGGCGCGGTTCGCCGCCGCCGTACTCAAGAGCGCCGGCGCGGACGGCGAGGACGATAGCGGCGTGCGGATCGAGCCGGTCGAGGGCTCGGGTCCCGCACCCGCGCCTGCGCCGGCCCGCGCGACGCTGCACCGGGCCGCACCGACCGGCGACGGCCAGGGCGGCGC
>NZ_JBFUJY010000020.1:0-12013 GCF_056401155.1 Sphingomonas sp. P4_G2
ACGGGGAGGAATTTTAGTTTTGCGCCACTTCCTCAACCTGTCCGACGCCGGGCCTGACGGCGTTGCCGCGATGCTGGCGGATGCGCTCGACCGCAAGGCGGCGCGCGCGGGCTGGCCCAAGGGCAAAATAGACGCCGATGCGCCGCTCGCCGGGCATGTGCTGGCGATGGTGTTCGAGAAGAACTCGACCCGCACCCGCTTCAGCTTCGACATGGCGATCCGCCAATTGGGCGGCACCAGCATCGTGACGGATGCCGGCCAGATGCAGCTTGGCCGCGGCGAGACGGTCGCCGACACCGCGCGCATCCTGTCGGGCTATGTCGACGCGATCATGATCCGCACCGACGATCACGCCAAGGTCGAGGAACTCGCGGCCTATGCCAGCGTGCCGGTGATCAATGGCCTGACCGACTATTCACATCCGTGCCAGATCATCGCCGACCTGCAGACGGTGATCGAGGCTGGCTATTCGCTGCCGGGGCTCAAGGTCGCGTGGCTGGGCGACGGCAACAACGTGCTCACCTCGATGATGGAAGCGGCCGGGCTGATGCAGTTCGACGTGATCGCCGCCTGCCCGCAGGGATTCCAGCCGTCCGAAGCGGACGTCGCGCTGGGCAACGGGCGCGCCCGGGTGGTTGGAACCGCGCGCGAGGCGGTGGAGGGCGCGGACATCGTCGTCACCGACACCTGGATCTCGATGGGGCAGGAGCATGCCGATACCAAGCTCGCGGCGATGATGCCGTTCCAGGTGACCGGCGAGTTGATGGCGGGCGCGAAGCCTGGTGCCAAATTCCTCCATTGCCTGCCCGCGCATCGCGGCGAGGAAGTGACTGCCGAGGTGCTCGACGGGCCGCAATCGCTGATCTGGCCCGAAGCGGAGAACCGGTTGCACGCCCAGAAATCGATCCTGCGCTGGTGCTTCGGGCAGATCGGTTGATCGCGGGCGGCGCTCTCCCCACATTCGTCCCGCCGGCGCAGGCCGGCATCTCACGCAATTTGGCGCAGCGCTGACGCCAGAGGCTCCGGCTTCGCTGGGGTGACGAAGGATTGTTATGACCGCGGACGTTACCGACCTCGACCAGACGATCGGCTTCACCATTCCCGCCCGCCACGCGCGCGGTCGGCTGGTGCGGCTGGGGCCAGTGCTCGATGAGATCCTGGCGGCGCATGCCTATCCGCCGGCGATCGAACGGTTGCTCGCCGAGGCGCTGACCTTGACCGCGTTGATCGGCTCGACGCTCAAGGATCCATTGGGGCAGCTCACCATTCAGGCGCAGACCCAGGCCGGCGTGGTGAAGCTGCTGGTGTGCGATTATCGTGGCGGCGAATTGCGCGGCTATGTCCAGTTCGATGCCGATCGCCTGGCCGAGGCGCCAGAGGAACCGACTCTGTTCGCCTTGTTCGGCGAAGGGTATCTGGCGATCACCTTCGATCTGGCGGGAACCGGCGAACGCTATCAGGGCATCGTTCCACTCGACGGCGAAACGCTGGCCGAGGCCGCGGAAAGCTATTTCGCCCAGTCGGAACAGATTCCGACGCTGATCAATTTCGGGGTCGCGCGCGATCGCACCGGCCATCACGTCGCCGGCGGGCTGTTGCTGCAACATCTGCCGGAAGGCGAGATCGGGCGCGAGCGGCTGCATGTGCGGCACGACCATCCCGAATGGGAGCATGTCGCGATCCTGGGGCGGACGATGGGGGCGGACGAACTCACCGATGCCGCGATCCCGTTGGAAACCCTGATCTGGCGCCTGTTCAACGAAGAAGAGGAAGTGCGCGTGCAGGCGCGGTCGGATTTCCGCAAGGGATGCCGCTGCGACGCCGCGTATATTGCCGGCGTGCTCGCCAAATTCACGCCCGAGGACCGGCGCGAGATGGCCGACGAGCATGGCATGATCAACGTCGATTGCGCGTTCTGCGCGAAGTCGTTTCCGGTGCCTGCGGAATTAGCCGCGCCCTAGGGTCGTTTTCAGCTTCGCTGAGCCAGACTCTAACGATTGTAACACTGCCCGCCCATCGCCACATTTGGATGGCAGAGGAGTGCGCATGGGGAAGGGGACGATCATCTTAGCCGCGTTTGCGGCCATGGCGGGTCTTGGCGCGGGCGTGGCGGTCGCGGCAGGGCCGATTGCGCTCGATCGGCTCGGCCTGGGGCAATGGCAGTTGCACGAGATCGGCAGCGCAGACACGCCGCGGCAGATGTGCATGCACAATCCGCTGCAGATGGTTCAGCTGTTCCATCCCGGCGTCCAGTGCACGCGCTTCACCATCGACGATGCGCCCGATCACACCACGATCCACTATACCTGCCAGGGTCGCGGTTATGGCCGCACCACGATCACGCTCGAAAGTCCCACCTTGATTCGCCTCGATACGCAAGGGATCGATCCGCTGGGGCAGCCGTTCGACATCGTGTACGAAGGGCGCCGGACAGGCGCTTGCGCGCCGCCGCCGGCCCGTTAAGGCCGCGTTTAGGGTCGGTCGGCTATAGAGGATAAGTGCTTTCGGGCACGTTTCCTCCCTGGAAAGACGCTTGGAAGCGTCAAGACTGGGCCGCCGCAAGGCGGCCCTCTTCTTTTGTGGCGCCCCTCTCCCGTTTTTACACCTCTCCCGCTTGCGGGAGAGGTAGGGGCCCGCCGCCGAAGGCGGTGGGAAGGTGAGGGTCTTCTTACTTCTTCTTTTGTCGCACTGTTCGCTTGGGAGAAAGAAGACCCTCACCCAACCTGCACCGGGTGAACAGCGCTCCGCGCTGTTCAGGTCATGCCGGGGGCATGACCGACCCGGCGCACCCGCAAGCGGGAGAGGGCTAACGGCGTCCCGACTTGCGATGGCCGCTCTAACCTCCTAGCTCCCGCTCGATCATGGAAACTACATCGCCTTTGGCGGTCGCGCTGATCTCGGGCGGCCTCGATTCGATGGTTGCCGCGGCCTCGATGAAGGCCGCGGGCTATCGCCTGCTCGCGCTTTCGGTCGACTATAACCAGCGCCACCAGATCGAACTTGCAGCGGCGCGGCGAATCGCCGGCACGCTGGGCGCCGAACGTCATGTCGTACTGCCGCTCGATCTGCGCGCGTTCGGCGGCTCGGCGCTGACCGCGGAGATCGCTGTGCCCAAAGACGGCGTGGGCAGCGACATCCCGGTCACCTACGTGCCCGCGCGCAACACGATCTTTCTCAGTTTGTCGCTGGGTTGGGCGGAGGCGGCGGGCGCGCGCGACCTGGTGATCGGAGTCAATGCGCTCGATTATTCGGGCTATCCCGATTGCCGCCCCGAATTCGTCGCCGCGTTCGAGGACATGGCGGCGCTCGCGACCAAGGCAGGGGTGGAGGGCGACCGGTTCCGTATCCACGCGCCGCTCCAGCACATGACCAAGGCGGATATCGTGCGCGAAGGGACGCGGCTCGGGCTCGATCTCGGGATGAGCTGGTCGTGCTACGATCCGGCGCCCGGCGGCGTGCATTGCGGATTGTGCGACAGCTGTCGGTTGCGCGCCAAGGGGTTCGAGGAAGCCGGCATTCCCGACCCGACGCGTTACGCCGGCTGACGATGAGCTACGCGGTCAAGGAGATGTTCCTCACGCTCCAGGGAGAGGGCGTGAATGCCGGCCGGCGCGCGGTGTTCATCCGCTTCGCGGGATGCAATCTATGGTCGGGGCGCGAACAGGATCGCGCGACCGCGGTCTGCCGGTTCTGCGACACCGACTTCGTCGGCACCGATGGCGAGGGCGGCGGCCGTTTCGCCGACGCCGCCGCGCTGGCCGAGGCAGCGGCGGGTTTCTGGGGCGAGGGGCGCGAGGAGCGCTTTTGCGTCCTCACCGGCGGCGAGCCGATGCTCCAGGTCGACGACGCTTTGGTCGAAGCGCTGCACGCGGCCGGGTTCACCATCGCGATCGAAAGCAACGGCACGCTGGCCGTCCACCCCGGCATCGACTGGGTCTGCATCAGCCCCAAGGCTGGGAGCGAGGTCGTCCAGCGATCGGGCGACGAGCTGAAATTGGTCTGGCCGCAGCCCGGTACCGATGTCGACGTGCTGGAGCGCTGGGACTTCGCCCACCTGCTCGCGCAGCCGCTCGACACCGGATCGGCCGAGGGTAACGCCGCGAGCGAGGCCGAGGCGATTGCCTTGGTCATGGCCCGGCCGCGCTGGCGCCTGACGCTTCAGGCGCACAAGCGGCTTGGCTTGCGGTAGGCTTCCTTAGCGCTTCTTTTTCTTGGCGCTGCTGCCGCAATAGGTCGCGCTATAGCGTCCCTTGCGCCAGCAATCGGGCTGGAAATCCGGCAGGAACAGATAAGTCCGGGCGTAGAAGGCGCGCGGGAATTGCTGTTCGCCATAGGGGATCAGGCTGTTGCGCAGTTCGCGCATATAGGTGGCCGCGGCGTCGCCTAATTGGCCGCGTGGCGTGAAGATCACTTCGCGACCGATCTTGCTGGCGGTCTGGCAGAAACCATATTGCGCGGCGACGGTGGCGAAGGCGGAATAAGTGCGCGTGCCGAAGCGGTCGAATGCGGCCTGGCCTGCGGCCTTGGTCTTGGAAGTTCGGACGAAATAGCCGTTGATCGCTTCGAGCGAGGCTTTGAGCTCGGCCGAATGGTCGCGCAGCATCGCGTTGTAATTGTCGACCGTCAGCAACATCGGCGCGAAATCGCATTGCAGCGCCGCGACGTTGAGCGCGGCGCGCATGTTCCACACCAGGCCCGCGCGCACTTCCGCCGGTGTCGCACCGGGCATCGGCATGCCCATTTCGGGCTCGGCACCGGTCACCGCAGCTCCGCTGAAATCATAGGATTTCAGGAAAAACTGCGCCGATGCCGGTGATCCGGCGAACAGGCCGGCGGCAAGCGAAAGGCTCGCCATGATACGCACGATTTTCATCCTCGTCCCTTCTCGCGCCCCCTGCGCAGGCACTTTCCTACGGTGATTTTCCTGCGCGCCCAAGAGGTTTCGGTGTGTTTAAGTCTACTGACTCCGCGCCACGAATCGAAAGGGGCCGCCCGACGAACGGACGGCCCCTCGAAACCTAACCATCCGCCCGAAGGCGGACGACCAGACGAATTACATCGTCGTGTTGGTCGTGGTGGTCGTGGTGTCGTTCGACATCATGTCGGTGCCGTTCATGGCGCCGCCATCGACCGCAGTCATGTTGTCGGTGGTGGTTTCGTCAGTGACGTTCATGTCGGTGACATTGGTGGTCGTTTCGGTCTTGGTGCAGGCCGAAACCGCCAGGGCGGCGCCCGCGATCATGGTGCCGATCACGGCCTTCGAGATGAAAGAACGCATTTGGAAGCTCCCTAGATAGTGGATTTGGTCGGCTTTTCCGGCCTTATCACCCAAATCAAGGGGGACATTAGACACTAATCCGAAGTTGCTCAAGCCGCTTTTCGTGCGCGGAAAGCGCGTCGAGAAAGTCGGGTAGATGACGCGCCAATGCGGCGTCAAATGCCTCAACTGCAACGGTTTTCCCCAACGCGGTCGCGCTGGTCACGGCATAGTCGGCCAGGCCGCACGGCACGATTCCGCCAAAATGTGCGAGATCGGGGTCGAGGTTGATGGCGAAGCCATGCAGGGTCACCCACCGTTTCACGCGCACCCCGATCGCGCCGATTTTCGCCTCCTCGGCGCCGTGCCCGGTCCAGATTCCGACGCGCCCCGATTCGGTCCGCGCCTCGATCCCGAAATCGCCCAGCGTCGCGATCAGCCAGTGTTCGAGCTCATGGATGAAGCAGCGCACGTCGCGTCCGCGGCGGTTGAGGTCGAGCACCAGATAGCCGACGCGCTGGCCGGGGCCGTGATAGGTGTAGCGCCCGCCACGCCCGGTTTGGACGACGGGAAAGCGTGGATCAATCAGTTCGGCAGGATCGGCGCTGGTGCCTCCGGTATAGACCGGCGGGTGTTCGAGCAGCCAGACGAGCTCGCGCGCATCGCCGGCAGAAACCGCGGCGGCGCGGGCCTCCATCGCCGCCAGGCTTTCGGCATAAGGCACTTGCTCGGTCGAGACGCGCCATTCGATATCGGCGGGGATCATCGCGCTGGGCTACTCCCGCGCGGGGACGGGGCGCAAGTCACCGACCGCCACAAGATGCTTGGGTGAGGGCGTTGCCAGTCGTGAGCACACGCCCTAGTCAAGCGTCCTCGGGCCGGCGACTGGGTCGGCATGTGGGAAATCGGGGGCCGCATATGGTCAATATGGGAAACGTCTGGGATCGTACCACCGAGTTCCTCAGCGATAATCTGGGCGCGGTGGTGCCGGTCGCGTTGCTGACGATCTTCGTGCCGCAATCGATATCGGGCGCGATCAAGCTTGCCGGCACCGCAGTCGCACCGGGGCTGGGGCAAGCTATCGTGCTCGCGCTGCTGCTGCCGATGTTGTGGGGCCAGCTCGCCATCACCGCACTGGCGCTGCGGCCCGATGCCGGACGCGGCGTGGCGCAATCGATCGCGACACGTGGTTTCCTGCACTATCTGTTGGCCCTGCTGATCCTGTTCACCGTGCTCGTCCTATTGTTCCTGCCGATCATCCTCGCGCTGGTCGCAAGCGGGGTCGATCTGACCGCGCTGACCAGTGCCTCCCCCGGCCCGAAGCCCGATATTTCGCCGGCCCTGGCCGGGTTCATCGGTCTTTACGGCCTGGTCTGGCTGATCGTCGCCATCTTCGTTTCGGTCAGGTTCAGCACGCTGCTCGTTCCCGTAGTGGCGGCGGAAGGCGGGGTGGTGTCTGCCTTGCGTCGCTCGTTCGCGCTGAGCCGGGGGATCGCCTGGAAGCTGCTCGGTGTCGTGCTGCTGTTCGGGCTGGTCGTCGGCGTCGCGTCGATTGCGGTGACCTCGGTATTCGGGGCCTTGTTCCGATTTCTCGATCCCACCGCCGGGCCATTCGCGATCGGCTCGATCATTGTCGCGATTCTGGGCGGGCTAGTGACGACGGCTTATTATGTCATCCAGTCGAGCTTCATGGCTAAAGTCTATCTGGCGGCGACGTCGGCACGCGAGGGCGTGTGAGGGTCACTTTTCCGGCTTTGATGCGCGATGCCTGGCGATTGTGGCGGCGCGATTGGGAAGTGCTGACGGCGGTGGGAGGTCTGTTCGTTTTCCTGCCCGCGCTGGCGATGGCGATGTTCATCCCCAACATGCCCGCGCCGCCCGCGGCAGGCGAAGCCGTGCCGGGATCGGTGACGATGGCAGCCTATGAACAGGGCCTCACCCAATGGATGGTCAATTACGGCGGCTGGCAGATCGCGGCGCAGGCGGTCGTGCTGTTCGGCCAGTTCGCGATCGTCGCTTTATACCTGGCGGGCGACCACCCGCCGGCGGGCAAGGCATTGATGGCCGCGGCGCGGCGTTATCCGCTGTTGCTGCTCGCGGGACTGATCATCGCCGTGCCGATCGCGGCAGCCCTGTTGCTGGCGCAGGCGGTGCCGCTGCTGATGGCCGCGTTCTTCGTGATCGTCTTCTGGGTATTGGCGCGAACGATCGCGCTGGCGCCGACCTTGTTGGCCGAAGCCCCCGTCGGTGCCTTGAGGGCAATCACCCGCAGCCTGCATTTGACGCGCGGCAACACGCTTGCGCTCGCCGCGGCGGTGATGACGGTGATCCTGGCGATGACGATCGCGACCTGGCCGTTCGAGCAAGTCGACGCCTGGATGGTGGCTCACGCGCCCAATCCGATCGCACGCACGATCGTCGACGTGATCGCAGCGGCGATCACCGGCCTGGGCGGGATCGCCATGGCGCTGGTCCAGGTCGCGGCGTATCGCCGGCTTAGGACCAGGTAGCGACCGGCGGTAAGCTCATCAAAATGGCATCGATATTGCCGCCGGTCTTGAGCCCGAACAGCGTCCCGCGATCATAGACCAGGTTGAATTCGGCATAGCGGCCGCGCCATTCGCGCATCGCGGCGATGTCGTTATCGGTGAAAGTATCGCCCATCCGCCGCCGCACGATCCGCGGGAACGCGTCGAGAAATGCTCGGCCGACTTCCTGGGTGAAGGCGAAATTGGCGGCGAAATCGCCCTCGAGATGATCGTAAAAGATCCCGCCGACGCCGCGATGCACCTTGCGATGCGGGATATAGAAATAATCGTCGGCCCATTGCTTGAAGCGCGGATAATGCGCCGGATCATGGCGATCGCATGCCGCCTTGAGCGTCTCGTGGAAATCGGCGGTGTCTGCCGCCACCGGCAAGGGCGGGTTGAGATCGGCGCCGCCGCCGAACCAGCGCTTGGTCGTGACCAGGAAGCGCGTATTCATGTGCACCGCAGGGACGTGCGGATTGGCCATATGCGCGACCAGGCTGATTCCGGTCGCGAAGAAGGTCGGATCGTCGGCCGCGCCATGGATCGTCTTGCCGAACTCGCCGTCGAACGCGCCACCGACGGTCGAGACGTTGACGCCGACTTTCTCGAACACCTTGCCTTTCATCACGCCGCGCACGCCGCCACCACCATCGGCGCCTGACGGATCGACCCGGTTCCAGGCGATATAGTCGAACCGTGCGTCGGACCCCGCTTCGCGCTCGATCGATTCGAATTCGGCGCAGATCAGGTCGCGGAGCTGCTCGAACCACTGTTTCGCGGTCGCCTGTTCGACGTCCAGCTCCTTCATTCGGGCCATCCCTTCGTCTGTCGTAATGCTTCGCCCAGCGCGATGGCGGCGGAAACCGCAACGTTCAAGGACCGAAAGCCCGGCCGCATCGGAATCATGACTCTAAGATCGGCCCGATCATGGACCGATTGCGGCACGCCCGCGCTCTCCGCTCCCAGCAGCAAGATGTCGTGGGGTTCGAATTCTGCCGCGTCGAGCCGCACCGCGCCCAGGGTGGATAAAAGGACGATCCTCCCCGTGACGCCCGCTTCGAAGGCCGGCCAGTCGGCGTGGCGCGTCACTTCGGCCTGCGCCGCATAGTCCATCCCGGCGCGCGCCAAGGCGCGGTCGGAAAAGGCGAATCCCATCGGTTCGATCAGATCAACCGGCACGCCAAGACAGGCCGCCAGTCGCAAGATGGTGCCGACGTTTCCGGCGATGTCGGGCTGGTGAAGGGCGATGCGCATAAAAACCCGTTGGCAAAGCGGCATGCCCGTGTCTATCAGGCGCCCAACTTCCGTGGGGACGGAAGGGTTCTGGCGGGCGCGCGGCCTCCTAAAGGCTAGTTCCCCGAGCGTTCCGCCGCCGGATTTGAAGTGCAAGGGCAGGTGAATGGCGACCGTTGACGATGTGATTCCGGAGGGTGAGTCGCCCGATAGCGTGAGCGATCCGCGTCGCCGCGACTTCCTGAACATTGCCGCCGTGGCGTTTCCCGCCGCCGCCGGCGCGGTCGCGGTGCTCTATCCGCTGATCAACCAGATGAGCCCGTCGGCCGACGTTCTCGCGGAATCGACCACCACGGTCGACTTGTCGAAGATCCAGCCGGGTCAGGGCGTCATCACGACGTTCCGCAAACAGCCGTTGTTCGTGCGCAACCTGACGCCGAAGGAAGTCGCCGAGGCCAATGCGGTGCCGCTGTCGGATCTGCGCGATCCCGAAACGCTCGAGAAGCGGACTCAGCCGGGGCATGAGAACTGGCTGATCACGCTCGGCGTCTGCACCCATCTGGGCTGCATCCCGCTCGGCATCAACGAGGGCGACAATCGCGGCAAGTTCGGCGGATATTTCTGCCCGTGCCACGGCTCGCAATACGACACGGCCGGGCGCATCCGTCAGGGGCCGGCGCCGAAGAATCTCGCCGTGCCGCCGTACAAGTTCACGTCACCGACCGCGGTTCTGGTCGGTTAAGGGGGTAGAAGAAGATGAGTTTCCCCTGGGCCAATCACTACGAGCCGAAACAGCCGTTCATGCGCTGGCTCGATGAGAAGCTGCCGCTGCCGCGCCTGGCGTACAATGCGGTGGGCGCCGGCTATCCGGTGCCGCGCAACCTCAATTATTTCTGGAATTTTGGCGTGCTCGCCGGCGCGGCGCTGGCGATCCAGATCGTCACCGGCATTGTGCTGGCGATGCATTATCACTCGGACGCCGCGACCGCTTTCTCGTCGATCAACGGCACGATCATGCGGGACGTCAATGCCGGCTGGTTCCTGCGCTATGCGCACGCCAACGGCGCGTCCATGTTCTTCATCGTCGTCTACACGCACATCTTCCGTGGGCTCTATTACGGGTCGTACAAGGCACCGCGCGAGATGGTGTGGCTGCTCGGCGTGGTCATCTTCCTGCTGATGATGGCGACCGCGTTCATGGGCTACGTGCTTCCCTGGGGCCAGATGAGCTTCTGGGGCGCGCAGGTCATCACCGGCTTCTTCTCCGCGATCCCGGGGATCGGCGAGACGATCCGCGTATGGTTGCTTGGCGGTTACGCGCCGGACGACGCCGCGCTCAACCGCTTCTTCTCGCTCCATTATCTGCTGCCGTTCGTGATCGCGGCGGTCATCATCCTGCACATCTGGGCGCTGCACATTCCGGGGTCGGGCAACCCGACCGGGGTCGACGTCAAGGGTGAGCAGGACACGGTGCCGTTCCATCCGTACTACACCGCGAAGGACGGCTTCGGACTGGGCGTCTTCCTGCTGCTGTTCGCGGCGTTGGTGTTCTTCTTCCCGGATATGCTCGGCCACCCGGACAATTACATCGCGGCCAATCCGTTGCAGACGCCGGCGCACATCGTCCCTGAATGGTATTTCTGGCCGTTCTACGCGATCCTGCGCTCGTTCACCTCGGACTTCATCCTGCCGGCCAAGCTGTGGGGCGTGCTCGCGATGTTCGGGTCGATCCTGCTGCTGTTCTTCCTGCCGTGGCTCGATTCGTCGCCGATCCGCTCGAACAATTACCGGCCCAAGGCACGGATCGCTTTCTGGGTACTGGTCCTTGACGTGCTGATCCTGGGCTATTGTGGCGGTTCGCCCGCTGACCCGGTGTACGTGATCGTGGCGCAGGTCTGCTCGGCATATTACTTCCTGCACTTCCTGGTGATCCTGCCGTGGATTGCGCGGACGGAACGCCCGGTGGCGCTGCCGAATTCGATCACCGAGGCAGTGCTGGCCGGCAAGGGCGGGACGAGCCCGGCCGAAACCGCGCTGGCGCGCTGAGCGAGCTATAGGGGATATACGACAGATGGTTCGCTGGATTGCAGCTTTGGTCGGGTTGGCGTTTGCGGGCGTGCTCGCGATCGCACTGGTCATCACCGTGTGGGGCGTCGCGACCGACAGCACGCCCAAGATCTGGACGGGTGCGCCCAAGTCCGCCGAGACCGAGTTCCACAAGCATCCGCGCGATGCGGGGCTGAGTTCGGCGGGTGTGTTCGGCAAGTTCGACAAGCAGCAGCTGCAGCGCGGCTTCCAGGTCTATAAGGAAGTCTGCGCGGCGTGCCACTCGCTCAAATATGTCGCGTTCCGCGACCTCACCGGGCTCGGCTATAGCGAAGGCCAGGTGAAGGCGATTGCCGCCGGCTTCGACAATATCCCGTCGATCAACCCGGACACGGGTGAGGCGGCGACCCGCAAGGGCGTGCCGGCCGACCGCTTCCCGCTGGCGTTCGCCAACGACATTGCGGCGCGTGCGGCCAACAACAACGCGATCCCGCCCGACCTCAGCTACATGACTCGCGCCCGCCACGGCGGCGCCGACTATGTCTATTCGCTGCTGACCGGCTATCAGGATCAGCCCGCGGCGCTGTTGAAGGAATTCCCCGAGGCGAAGACGCCGACCGGGCTGCACTTCAACCCGTATTTCGCCAACCTCAATATCGCGATGCCGCCGCCGCTCAGGTCCGAAGGCCAGGTGCAATATTCCGATGGCACCAAGCCGACGGTCGACAATATGGCGCGCGACGTGGCTGCTTTCCTGGTGTGGACCGCCGATCCCAATCTGGAAACGCGTCACCAATATGGCTTCATGGCAGTGATCTTCCTGCTGTTCTCGAGCCTGCTGGCGTTCGGCGCGTACCGGAACATCTGGCGCGACGTGAAGCATTGATCGGGCGCTGCGTTTAATGGTTGCGGTGCCGGCCCGCTCCCCCACCCGGCCGCCCAACAG
>NZ_JBFUJY010000021.1:0-9155 GCF_056401155.1 Sphingomonas sp. P4_G2
GTCACGATGCTGGTGCCGCCCAATTGGCGGATCGCCATGTCGAAGCTGAAGCGGGTGCGGGTCGAGTTCTTCTCGAACACCATCGCCAGCACATGCCCGGCGAGCGGCGCATCGGCGTCTATTTTGCCCTTGGGCCAGCCCGCGCGCGCCGCCTTGCGGTCGAGCGCATCCGCCAGCATCGCGGCAACGCCGTCAGGCCCGGCGTCGGACAGGTTGAGGAAGTGGCGCAAAACTAAAATTCCTCCCCGTTTACGGGGAGGGGGACCGCGACGCGAAGCGGCGTGGTGGAGGGGGCGAGCCCCAAGCGATGTAGGTGCGGAGGGCCCCCTCCACCGTCCGCTTCGCGGCCGGTCCCCCTCCCCGTGCCGGGGAGGATTTGGACGGTACCGTTCACGCCGCCACGGTGGCGGCGGCATAGGTCCGCGCGCCTTCGCTCAGCCGCTCGATACATTCGGCGATATGGTTTTCCTCGATCACCAAGGGCGGCAGCACGCGGAACACATTCTCGCCCGCGGCGACCGTCAGCAATCCGTGATTGTCACGCAGATGGGCGACGAAATCGCGGCTGACCGCCGGCTCCTTCATCTTGATACCGAGCATCAGACCCTTGCCGCGGATTTCCTCGAACAGATCGTCATGGTTCGGAATGAGCTGTTCGAACGCTGCACGCAGGCGGTCGCCCATCGCGGTGACGTGCTCGAGAAAGCCCGGCTCGAGCATCACGTCGAGCACCGCTTCGCCCGCCGCCATCGCCAGCGGATTGCCGCCATAGGTCGAGCCATGCGTGCCGATTACCATCCCCTTGGCCGCTTCCTCGGTGGCGAGGCACGCGCCGAGCGGGAAGCCGCCGCCGATGCCCTTGGCCACGGTCATGATGTCGGGCGTGATGCCGTAATGTTCATAGGCCCACATCTTGCCGGTACGCCCATAGCCGCACTGGATTTCGTCGAGGATGAGCAACAGGCCGTGCTCGTCGCACGCCTTGCGCAGGCCCCGGATGAACTCGGGCGTGCCGGCGGTCATCCCGCCCTCGCCCTGCACCGTCTCGACCAGGAAGCCGGCGGTCTCGTCATCGATCAGCGCCAGCGCACCTTCGAGGTCGTTGAACCTGGCATAGTCGAAGCCTGGCAGCAGCGGTTCGAACCCGTCGCGCATTTTGGGCTGATCGGTCGCGCTGATCGCGCCGAGCGAGCGGCCGTGGAAAGCGTTCTTGAAGGTAATCAGTTTGTAGCGTTCGGGATTGCCGTTGACGTCGTGATAGCGGCGCGCGGTCTTGATCGCGCACTCGATCGCCTCGACGCCCGAATTGGTGAAGAACACCGTGTCGGCGAAGCTGATGTCGACAATGCGCTGCGCCAGGCTCTCGCCCTGCGGCGAGCCGTACAGGTTCGACACGTGCATCAGGGTCGCGGCCTGGTCGGCGATCGCCTTGGTCAGCTTGGGATGGCCATGGCCGAGCGCATTGACCGCAATGCCGGCGGCGAAATCGAGATAACGCTCGCCGCGCTCACCAATCAGGAAGCAGCCCTCACCTCGGACCGGACGCACCCCGCACCGCGGATAGACGGGCATGAGCGGAGTGATAGTCACGGCGATGGCCTCCTTCAGTTGCGAAAAAGCAAAAAGGGCGGCCCATCCGGACCGCCCGGAGCGGGCATTTACTTGGTCCGGCCACGGAGCGTCAACACCATGGGGTCGAATCGGCCATGACAGGGGTTTGGTGGGTCATGCCCAGGGTGCATGATACCCGGACCGCTTTGCCGCACGAGCCGGTCGAAACGATCGACAAGCGCTGCCGACCGCGGTCGTGGGCTCGTCCGGATGGCGCGGGCGACGGGTGGCGGGACACTCCGCCACCCGCTGCTGATCAGTTGTTGCGCGGCTGGTAGATGCCGTCGTCGGGCGGCGGCATATTGTCTTCGTCCTGCCCGTTGGGATCGTCATAGCGCTGATCGTCATTGGGCGGGGGCGCCGCGCCATAAGAGTCGCCGGCCGGAGGCGTCGCGCGGTAGGAATCGTAATTCTGCGGCGCAGTACGGCTGGGATCGTATGACGGCGCCGTACGGTACGGATCGTTCGTGCGCGGCGCGGTATTATAGGCGTCGTCCGGCGCGGACGAATACGGTTGCCCCTGGTCGTCATCGTCGCCGGGCGCGCGCCGGGCACTGTCATAACCGCCCTGAGGCGTCGACCCATAAGCGGGCGGATAGTCCGTCGATCGGCCGCGATAGGCATAGTCATTGCCCGAGTCGCCGCGCGCCTCGCGCAGATCGCGCAGCAGCGCAAAGGTCCGGCGCGTGAGATCGCGGCGCACATCGCCATCGTCGTCGCGCTGGGCGCGGCGGTCCAGCCGCACCAGCTCGTCGGCTTGTTCGCGCAAATTGCTCGCCTGATCGTCGGAAATCTCGCCGCGGCCCTGGGCGGTATCGATCATCGAGCGGACCTGATACGGCGTCGGCACCGAGCGACGGGCATAGCCGTTACCGTAACTGCCAGAATAATCGGGATTATAGGATTGCGCCGTCGCAGGCGCGGCGCTCAGGACGGCGAGACTCGCCGCCGATATCAACAGAATGCGCATTACCGGAACTCCACTGGGTGGGATCATAACGCGCGGTAGCAGTGGGATGTTGCGTGCAGGCTGAATGGCCGCGTCAGCCGGCGTTCACGCACACCGGCCAAGCGCCACGACGGGGACCGGTCAGGACTTGATCTTCCAGCCCTTGTTGAGCAGCCAGTAACAGGTCAGCGCGAGGACCACGTCCAGGCCAAACACCACCGCGCTGCCGATCAGTACCGGCGAATCGGCGGTGCCGAGGAAGCCGTAGCGAAAGCCCGAGATGATGTAGAAGAACGGGTTGGCATGGCTGAACGCGCGGAACGCAGGCGCCAGGCGATCGACCGAATAGAAAGTGCCCGACAACAGCCCGAGCGGCACGATGACGAAATTGGTCACCGCCGCGGCATGGTCGAACTTGTCCGCCCAGATCGAGGTCAGCACGCCGAGTAGCGACAGGAACGCTGCCCCCAGGAACCCGAACCAGATCACCGCCCAGAGATGCTGCGGCCAGACGCCGATGCCGTAAAGCGCCATCGCTGCCCAGACGATGAAGCCGACGATGAACGCGCGCGTCATCGCCCCGCCGACCAACGCCGCGAGCAATTCCATCGTCGACAAGGGCGGCATCAGATAGTCGACGATCGTCCCCTGGATCTTGCCGACCAGCAGCGAGAAGCTGGCATTGGCGAAGGCCGGGCCCATCATTCCCTGGCTGATGATCAGCCCCGGCGCGATGAAATCGCCGAACGGAATGTCGACGCCGCCGACCGTCACCGGCCGTTTGGCGCCCGTCGCGACGGTGAAAACGACCAGAAATAGCAAGGTCGTGGCGGCCGGCGCCCAGATCGTCTGCAGGTGCACCTTGAAGAAACGGCGCACCTCCTTCACATAGAGGGTTCTCAGGCCACCCCAGTTCACGCTCCGGATCACCGGAACGCCGGGGGGTGCCATAACAGTGATTTTCTCACCGGAAGTGGTGGGCGCGTCCATCGGCCACGCAGGTAGGCGCTGACGCGATGCCCCGCAACCGTCCGGTGACGTTTTGGAAGGAATGTGAATGAGCTGGACCGACGACCGCATCGATACGCTGAGGACGATGTGGGAAAAGGGCATGACGGCGAGCCAGATCGCCGAGGCGCTGGGCGATGTCAGCCGCAACGCGGTGATCGGCAAGGCCCATCGCCTGGGCCTGCAATCGCGCCCGTCGCCGGTGAAGCCGAATGACGACAGCGCGTCGGCGGCGCCCTCCCCAGCGCCGGTCAAGAAGGCGGCGCCGCCCGTGACCGAGGCACCACGCCCCGCGCCCGCTCCTGCCCCCGCACCCGCCGCGGCCCCAGCGGCGTCGTCGGCCGCGGCGATACCCACTACGCCTGCTACCCCTGCCCCCGACGCCCCGCCGCAGCCGATCCTGCGCTCGGTCGGTCCCGGCGGCTTCGTGCGCCAGGCACCGGGCGAGCAGCAGCCGCCAATCGCCCCCGCACCGCCGCGCCGCCTGGTCCCGGCCAAGCCGTCGCCCGAGATTGCCGGCAAGACCAGCCTGCTCGATCTCAACGACAAGATCTGCAAATGGCCGCTCGGCCACCCCGGCGAACCCGATTTCCATTTCTGCGGCGACAAGGTGAACCCGGGTTTCCCCTATTGCGTCGCGCATTGCGGCCACGCCTATCAGGCACAGCTGCCGCGCCGCGATCGCCGTCCGCCGCCGCCGCTGCCGTTTGGCGGCCCGCGCGTCCGCTGATCCGGGATCATCGATGAACGCAAATCGCGCGTCCGAACAGCATTCGGGCGCGCGATTTGCTGTGGATAGCCGACGCCGTCTTGCGCGCGGCCCTTGCGGCGGATTCCGCCCCTCCTATACGTGATACATGTCCGACGATTTGTTCGCTTCCTCCGGTAAGCCCGGCACCGACTATGACGCCTCCTCGATTGAAGTGCTCGAGGGGCTCGAACCCGTCCGCCGCCGCCCCGGAATGTATGTCGGTGGCACCGACGAGCGCGCGATGCATCACCTCGCCGCCGAAGTGCTCGACAATTCGATGGATGAGGCGGTGGCCGGGCACGCCACCCGGATCGAGGTCACGCTTGAGGTCGGCAACCGGCTGACCGTCGTCGACAATGGCCGGGGCATGCCGGTCGACCCGCATCCCAAATTCCCCGACAAATCGGCGCTCGAAGTGATTCTCTCGATGCTGCATTCGGGCGGCAAGTTCGACGGCAAGGCCTATGCGACCTCGGGCGGGCTGCACGGCGTCGGCATCAGCGTGGTCAACGCGCTGAGCGAGGACACCGTGATCGAGGTCGCGCGCAATCGCGAATTGTTCCGCCAGCGTTTCTCCAAGGGACTGACGCTCGGGCCGATCGAGAAATTGGGGCCGACTCCCAATCGCCGCGGCACCTCGGTCGCGTTCACGCCCGACCCCGAGATTTTCGGACCCGAATTGCACTTCAAGCCGGCGCGGCTGTACAAATTGGCGCGCTCGAAGGCGTATCTGTTTGCCGGCGTCGAGATCCGCTGGAAATGCGCGCCCGAGCTCATCACCGACGACACTCCGGCGGAAGCGGTGTTCCAATTCCCCGGCGGCCTGGCTGATCATCTGAAGGAACAGATCGGCGACCGCGAATGCGCCACCGCCAATTTCTTCGCGGGCAGCCAGGACTTCCCCGGCGAGCAACAGGGCCGCGTCGAATGGGCGGTGGCCTGGCCGTTATGGTCCGACGGCAGCTATAGCTGGTATTGCAACACCATCCCGACCCCTGACGGCGGCACCCACGAAGCGGGTCTGCGCGCCGCGCTCGTCCGCGGCATCCGTGCGTTCGGCGAATTGGTCGGGCAGAAACGCGCCAAGGACATCACCGCCGACGACGTGATGGTCGGATGCGAGTTGATGCTTTCGGTTTTCATTCGCGAGCCGCAATTCCAGAGCCAGACCAAGGACCGTCTCACCAGTCCCGAAGCGGCGACCATGGTCGAGCGCGCGGTGCGCGACCATTTCGACCATTTCCTCTCCGACAATATGGATCGCGGCAAGGCGCTGCTCGGCTATGTCGTCGAGCGGATGGACGAGCGCCTGCGCCGCAAGCAGGAGCGCGAGGTCAAGCGCAAGTCGGCGACGTCGGGGCGCAAGCTGCGCCTGCCGGGCAAACTGACCGATTGCTCGGCCGACGATCCCGCCGGTACCGAGATTTTCATCGTCGAAGGCGATTCGGCCGGCGGATCGGCCAAGCAGGCGCGCGACCGCAAGACCCAGGCGATCCTGCCTATCCGCGGCAAGATCCTCAACGTCGCCTCGGCGACCAGCGCCAAGATCTTCGCCAATCAGGAGATTGCCGACCTGACGCTGGCACTGGGGTGCGGCACGCGCAAGGACTGCGAGCCGGACAATCTGCGCTACGAACGCGTGATCATCATGACCGACGCCGATGTGGATGGCGCGCATATCGCGACGTTGCTGATGACCTTCTTTTTCCAGGAGATGCCCGACATCGTCCGGCGCGGACATCTCTATCTGGCGCAACCTCCGCTCTATCGTCTGACTTCTGGCACCAAGAGCCTGTACGCGCGCGACGACGCGCATCGCGCCGAGCTCGAGGCGAAGGAATTCAAGGGCAAGAAGGTCGAAGTTAGCCGGTTCAAGGGGTTGGGCGAGATGAACCCCAACCAGCTCAAGGAAACGACGATGCATCCCGGCTCGCGCGGACTGATCCGCATCACCTTGCCGCAGGAATATGAGGAGCGCGCGGGGGTGAAGGACCTGGTCGATCGGCTGATGGGCACCAACCCGGCGCACCGCTTCGCCTTCATCCAGGAAAATGCCGCCAGATTGGACGAAGAAGCCATCGACGCCTGATCGCGCGAGGCTTCCGCTATTCGAAGCAGAATGGTACGAATAGCCGCCGCGTCTTGGAGGATTCACGTCATGTCGCGTAGTTTAATCCTGTTCGCTTCATTGCTCGTCTCTGCTCCGGCCGCCGTTGTTGCGCAGGATAAGGTGGCCGACGCTTCCAAGGCCGACATCATCATTATCGGCGAGCGCCTTCCCGACCTGCAAAAAGCGCTGAATGCCTGTGTCGAGCGGAAATGTCCGCCCGATCAGGACATCAATGCCACGCTGAAGGTCGCCGAACACCAGTTCGTCGACGGCAAATATGAGGATGCGCGTTCCACGCTGTTAAAGTCGATCGGCCGCAACAAGCGCTTCGCGCACGACTATCCCGAACCGGTAGCCGACCTGCTCCGCGCCAATTACCGGATCGCCGCGCATCTGGGCGACGGAGAGGCGTTCCGCGTCGGCACGTTCGATATGGTGAGCGCACTCAAGGCCGGTCTGCCCGAGAAAGATCCGCGCGTGCTGGGCGGGGAGGTCGAAGTCGGCGACATGTATGCGCGGTTCAACCGTGTTGACGAGGCAGTCGACAAATATTCGAGCGTCGAGCGCCAGGCGGTGAAGCTCGGCCTGTACAATATCCAGGGCATGGCACGCCTGCGTATCGTCGGGCTGTACAGCCAGCTCGCGATAGCGCTGCCGTTCGAATATAAGGGCGAAGCGCGCAAGGCGGCGGACTGGCTGATCAACAATCCCGATCCGCACATGAAGCCGTTCGGCCAGGCCGCACGCGTGCTAATGGCGCGCCTGGATGCCAAGACCGGCGACCCCAGTGCAGTCGACAAGCTGATCGCCGATTATCGCGCCACCGATCAGGGCAGTGCACCGGTACTGCTTTATGCTCCACCGCTCAAATCGACCGACGACACCGACCGCGGAGCAAATTCGGGAGAGACGCTGACCAAATTGTCGCGGACCAATTATGATGGCGAATGGGTCGATATCGGCTTTTGGGTAACCCCTGACGGCCGGGTCAGCGATGCCGGCGTGTTGCGGTCGGGCAAACCGGCCGATGAGCCCTATTGGATAAAGCCGATCCTGGCAGGGATAAGCGCTCGGCGTTATGCCCCGCTCAAAATAGATCCGTCGCAGCCGGGGATAATGCGCATTGAACGCTATACGCTGACCGCGCGACTCACGACCAATACGGGCTCGCGGTTGCTGGTCCGGGAGGCTAGGCCGCAGATCGAGATGCTCGATCTGTCGGTCGATCCGCCGGCCGGTCCGAAAGCGAGCTGAAATTTGGCGAAACGCGTGTGGATGATCCGCGCGCTCGTCGCGCTCGCCTTCCTGGCACCAACCGCGCCCGCATCCGCCCAGTCGCCTGCTACCAACGCCGTGACTGCCGATCCCGCGCTCAACGCGCGGACCGCGGAATTGATCGCCGCGATCACGGGAGCGCAAAGCTACGACAGTTATTTCGCGCCGAGTTTCCGGGCGGCGCTAGCCAGGGCAAAGTGGGACGCAGTGGTCGCGTCGATGACCGCGCAGATGGGCAAGCCGCTGGCGATCGACAGACTGACCGCGGTCACGCCGTTCTCGGCCAATCTGCGCGTCCGGTTCGAGCGTGGCGTGGTCAATGCCCAGATCGCGATCGACCCGGCGCCGCCGCATCAGGTCGTGGGGTTGTTGTTCACCGGCCCAGAAATGGCGGGGGATACGCTCGACAAGCTTGCCGCCGATATCCGCGCGCTGCCCGGGACGACCGGCCTCGGCATCTATGCGCTCGGCGAAGGCGCGCCGCGTCTGGTGGCCGGGATCGCGCCCGACAAGGCGATGCCGCTCGGCTCGGCGTTCAAGCTGTGGGTGCTTGGCGAAGTGGCGCGCGAGGTGGGTGCGGGCGAGCGCAAATGGAGCGATGTGGTGCCGATCGGGCCCGCCTCGCTGCCCTCTGGCATTACGCAGAACTGGCCGGCGGGCAGCCCGGTGACGGTCCAGACGCTCGCCACCCTGATGATCTCGATCAGCGACAATACCGCGACGGACACGTTGGTGTCGCTCGAAGGCGATCGGCTCGATGACTTCGTGACCAAGGCGGGCGCGCCCGGCCTAGCGCCGATGCTGACGACGCGACAGATGTTTGCCCTGAAAAGTCCCGCCAATGCCGATCTCGCGGCACAATGGGCGACGTCGTTGATGCCGTCGGCAAGGCGCACGCTGCTCGACAGGAACGCGGCGCGGTTACGGACGACGCCAGTCGATCCGATGATGTTCGCCGGCAGGCCGACCAAGATCGATACACTCGAATGGTTCGCCAGTCCCGCCGAGACTGCCGGAATCCTGGATTGGCTCCGCAAGCAGGGTGGCGAGACACCCTTGTCGCTGCTGGCGATCAATCCCGGGATCGATCCCACAACGCGCGGCAAGTTCGATTATATCGGGTTCAAGGGCGGGTCGGAACCGGGCGTCGTCACGCTCAATTTCCTGGTCAGGCGCAAGGACGGGCGCTGGCTGGCGATCGCCGCCGGCTGGCATCGCAACGACGCCGGTGTCGAGGAGAACCGGCTCATCATGCTGATGACGCGGGCGCTGGTGCTGCTTGCCGACGCACCCTTGCCGAACTGACCGGCGATACATTTCGTCTCGGGACGGCAGCGCGGGAAGGCGAGAATCCCTTCTCCCCTTGTGGGAGAAGGAGGGGCCCATTGCGTCAGCAATGGGAGGATGAGGGGAGCGACCGCGTAGCGGTCGCGGGGGGGGGGGGGGGGGGG
>NZ_JBFUJY010000022.1:0-2180 GCF_056401155.1 Sphingomonas sp. P4_G2
GGCCGCGCTGGGACCTGGTCGCGATCGGACTCACCTTGTTCCTCATCGGATTGTTCAAGAAGGTGATGGTCGCCGATCCGCTCGGCGTCGCGGTGCGGCCGATCTTCGTGCAGGCAGAGATCGGCGGCGTACAATTCATCCAGGCATGGACCGGCGCATTATCCTACGCGCTGCAAATCTATTTCGACTTTTCCGGCTATACCGACATGGCGATCGGCCTCGGGCTGCTCTTCGGCATTTCGCTGCCGCGCGTGTTGCCGATGATCAGAACACACATCGACAGCCTCCCCCAAATCCGGGCGCCGCGACCTCACCACCGGAATCATTCACGAGACGATTGATCCCGCCCCATTCGGGACGTCGCGTAGAATTCAGAGCGTTAGCCATCGAGGCTGAGACGACGAGGGCGCCGGACAACCCGATACCGGAAACTCCAGGGCGTCAACCACGATGCTCGAAATATATAAGTACATATACGTAAGTAAATTCGCTTAATATCAATAATACTTTTTGACTAATTTAGCTTATTATCACACTTAGTGCCCATAATAAGGAAATTGAGTTTTGCTACTATTTATCAACATCCGAGAGCAGAGGCCTTTCATGAGGATCATTATAGCAATAAACTCGTGATTCTGGAGGCTATCTAATGACACCTCGCATCAAGATTGCCTTGCTCGGGCCCAATCGAATAGCTCTGGACGGGTTACAGAGGATACTGACCGAAAACGGATTTGACGTACTGGAAGCCGCGGTCGACGCGAGCCARCTCAGCGACGTCGAAGCGGTCGATGACGACGGCAGCGACGTCGTCCACATTCTGCTGATGGACGGCCTCGCGGACGCCAAGACGGSGTACSAKCCCGCSGAACTTGCCGAGCGGTTCCCCGGCTATCGGCTGGCAGTAATGGCCGATGTGTTCGATTTCGACGAAATGGTCAGCTGCTTCCGCGAAGGCGTTTACGGCTACATCATCGCGGCATCGTCCGAATCTCTAGTGATCTCGCTGCGATTGATCGCCATCGGCGAGAAGGTGATGCCGTCGAACCTGGCCGAGTTCCTGCCCACGCATCCCAATCTCGGGCTGTCGCCGGGCACCAGCCAGTCGATGAAGCAGGCCGGCCTGTCACTGCGGGAAATCGAAATTCTCGCCTGTCTGGTGAGCGGGCACCCCAACAAGATCATCTCGCGCCAGCTCGAGATCAGCGAGGCGACGGTGAAGATCCATGTGAAGGCCATTCTTCGCAAGGTCGGCGTCCAGAACAGGACCCAGGCCGCCATCTGGGCGATCGGCGAGCGATTGAACGAGACACTTTCATCGCATCCTCCCTGTGGCAAGATCCGCAACGGCGCCGATCGGGCTTTACCGTAGCTCGACTGACAGGCACCGCGCCGCCGAGGGCGGCGCGCGGGGAATTACGGGTTAATTCGTCCTAAACGCTGCGGGCGTCGCACCGGCGATGCTAGACTTCGTCGCGATCGCAGCGATCAGATCGAGTCAACAAACTCGGGTCATTCGATCGGGGCAAGCAAAACGGGGGAATTTGGACCATGCTGTTCAATTCCAGCGAGTTCATATCGCTGTTCCTGCCCGTCGTCTTCGTCGGTTTCATCGTCATCGCCCGATTCAATCAACCGCGCCTCGCCGCGGCCTGGCTTACCGTTGCGTCATTGGTGTTCTACAGCTGGTGGCGCTGGCAGAACCTGCCGCTGCTGTTGACCAGCATGGGGGTAAATTACTGGCTCGGCGGCCTACTCATACGGCGGCAGAGCAAGCTTACGCTCGCGCTTGGCATCGGTTTTAACGTCTGCCTGCTCGGCTATTTCAAATACACGATGTTCGCCCTGGAAACGACGCGGGAATTGTTCGGCGGCGACTGGCAGGTGCCGCACGTCATCCTCCCGCTCGCCATTTCGTTCTTCACTTTCCAGCAAATCGCCTATCTGGTCGACGCCTATGGTGGCCGGGTCAGCGAGCGCGATCCGCTCAACTACGCGCTGTTCATCACCTTTTTCCCGCACCTGATCGCCGGGCCGATCACGCATCATCGCGAGATGCTCGCGCAATTCAGCGCGCCCGACCGCTTCCGGCCGCGCTGGGACCTGGTCGCGATCGGACTCACCTTGTTCCTCATCGGATTGTTCAAGAAGGTGATGGTCGCCGATCCGCTCGGCGTCGC
>NZ_JBFUJY010000023.1:0-655 GCF_056401155.1 Sphingomonas sp. P4_G2
GCGACGCCGAGCGGATCGGCGACCATCACCTTCTTGAACAATCCGATGAGGAACAAGGTGAGTCCGATCGCGACCAGGTCCCAGCGCGGCCGGAAGCGGTCGGGCGCGCTGAATTGCGCGAGCATCTCGCGATGATGCGTGATCGGCCCGGCGATCAGGTGCGGGAAAAAGGTGATGAACAGCGCGTAGTTGAGCGGATCGCGCTCGCTGACCCGGCCACCATAGGCGTCGACCAGATAGGCGATTTGCCGGAAAGTGAAGAACGAAATGGCGAGCGGCAGGTCAGCCGAGTTGGGGCGAAGCCTGACCGGCGCCGTTGCGTATCTTGCCACAGGGAGGGTGCGATGAAAGCGTCTCGTTCAATCGCTCGCCGACCGCCCAGATGGCGGCCTGAGTCCTGTTCTGGACGCCGACCTTGCGAAGAATGGCCTTCACATGGACCTTCACCGTCGCCTCGCTGATCTCGAGCTGGCGCGAGATGATCTTGTTGGGGTGCCCGCTCACCAGACAGGCGAGAATTTCGATTTCCCGCAGTGACAGGCCGGCCTGCTTCATCGACTGGCTGGTGCCCGGCGACAGCCCGAGATTGGGATGCGTGGGCAGGAACTCGGCCAGGTTCGACGGCATCACCTTCTCGCCGATGGCGATCAATCGC
>NZ_JBFUJY010000024.1:0-578 GCF_056401155.1 Sphingomonas sp. P4_G2
GAGGGAGAGAGAGGGAGAGAGCCGGGATGTCGTCCAGCCCCGCCCTCAATGGCAGGAGAATCTGTTCAAGGCGCCGCGCATTAGCGGATTCGGTCAATTTGTCCAGCGATATCGCGTGGGAGAGGTCGAACGGGCCTGCCTTGACCCGTCTGAGATAAGTGACGTGGCCGACAGTGCCAAGGGCGTGTGCGATGTCGCGGGCAAGGCTGCGGATATAGGTGCCCTTGGAGACGTGGGCGGTGAGGGTGACGGCATCAGCCGTCGCCCCGGCGGAGGCCGGGGCCGCTGGGCTACTTGGCGATGGCAGTGCCCCAACTCCAGCGGCCCCGGCCTCCGCCGGGGCGACGGCAAGAGAATGCACCGTCACGCTCCTCGTCGCGAGCACCACCTCTTCCCCCGCCCGCGCCAGATCATACGCCCGCTCGCCATCCACCTTCAGCGCCGAATAGGCCGGCGGTACCTGCTCGATCGGTCCGGTGAAGCGCGGCAGCACCGCTTCCACCTCGGCCAGCGTTGGCCGCGCATCGCTCTCCGCGATCGCAATACCCTCACCATCGAGCGTGTCGGTCTCAACCCCG
>NZ_JBFUJY010000025.1:0-515 GCF_056401155.1 Sphingomonas sp. P4_G2
GGCAACGACGTCTATTACGTCCGTAACGCCGGCGACGTGATCGTCGAGAATGCCAATGAAGGCACTGCCGACACCGTGCTGGCGACGGTCAGCTATACGCTCAACGCCAATGCCCAGGTCGAGCGGCTGGCGGCATCGGACGCCAATGCGACGACGGCGATCAACCTGACCGGCAACGCCTGGTCGCACCTGCTCCAGGGCAATAACGGCGCCAACACGCTGACCGGCGGCAGCGGTGCCGACACGCTGATGGGCTATGGCGGCAACGACACGCTGTTCGGCGGCGGTGGTGCCGACAAGTTCGTGTTCGCGCACGGCACCGGCCAGGACAGTATCGGCGACTTCGTGGCAGGGACCGACAAGATCGACCTCACCGCGATCGGCTTTGCCAGCTACCAGGACGTGATCAACGCTACCCACGATGTCGGCGGCAACGCGGTGATCGACCTCGGCAATGGCGACCAGCTGACCTTGACCGGGGTCACTACCGCGCAACTCCACTCAGGCGACTTCAT